>NZ_SCFF01000003.1:0-836383 GCF_022496745.1 Pseudomonas sp. TMW22080
GCCGGTATTCTAACCGACTGAACTACCGCTGCGCGTAACATTGAAAGCAAGTGGTGGGTGATGACGGGATCGAACCGCCGACCCTCTGCTTGTAAGGCAGATGCTCTCCCAGCTGAGCTAATCACCCTTGTACTTCGCTTTCGTTGCGGGGCGCATTCTCTCACACTATTTGTGTAAGTGGTTGTTTTTATTTGGCTTTTTTCAAAGCCTTGTAAAAACATCCGTTTCCATCGCCCTGCATCTTTGATTTCGCAGCGAACTGCCAAACCGAAGCCTTTCGGGTAAACCTGCATTTATCAGGCTTATCCCAACCACAAGCGTTCAAGGGGCTTATGGCAACAAAAATGGCGCAGCGGACGGGACTCGAACCCGCGACCCCCGGCGTGACAGGCCGGTATTCTAACCGACTGAACTACCGCTGCGCGTAACACTGTGAGCGAATGGTGGGTGATGACGGGATCGAACCGCCGACCCTCTGCTTGTAAGGCAGATGCTCTCCCAGCTGAGCTAATCACCCTTTCACTCTCGGTGTGGCGCGCATTCTACGGAGCGACTTATAGTCTGGCAAGTACTTTTTAAAATAATTTTCCCAAGCACTACAAAGGCTTAGCGCAGGGTTGGCCTATTAAGGTTATCAAGCGAATAATGCGTCTTTGTATATAGGAGTGATTCACCCCATGTGGTTCAAAAACCTGCTTATCTATCGCCTGACCCAAGATCTGCCATTTGATGCACAGGTGCTGGAAACTGCACTGGCCACCAAACTGGCCCGCCCGTGTTCAAGCCAGGAAGTAGCCACCTACGGTTTCGTTGCCCCGTTCGGCAAAGGCGAAGACGCCCCGCTGGTTCACGTCAGCCAGGACTTCCTGCTGATTGCCGCCCGCAAAGAAGAGCGCATCCTGCCGAGCAGCGTGGTGCGTGATGCATTAAAGGAGAAGGTCGAAGAGATCGAGGCCGAGCAAATGCGCAAGGTCTACAAAAAGGAACGCGATCAGCTCAAGGATGAAATCATCCAGGCGTTTCTGCCCCGCGCCTTTATCCGCCGCTCCGCCACCTTTGCCGCCATCGCGCCAAAACAGGGCCTGATCCTGGTTAACGCCTCCAGCCCGAAACGCGCCGAGGATTTACTGTCCACCCTGCGTGAAGTGATCGGCTCGCTGCCGGTTCGCCCACTGGCAGTCAAGGTTGCACCAAGTGCGGTGATGACGGAATGGGTCAAGACCCAGAAAGCCGCCGACAACTTCTTTGTCCTCGACGAATGCGAGCTGCGCGACACCCATGAAGATGGCGGCATCATCCGCTGCAAGCGCCAGGACCTGACCAGCGACGAAATCCAGCTGCACTTGAGCACTGGCAAAGTCGTAACCCAGCTGTCGCTGGCCTGGCAGGACAAACTGTCGTTCGTACTGGACGACAAACTGGTGGTCAAACGCCTGAAGTTCGAAGACCTGCTGCAAGACCAGGCCGAACAGGACGGCGGTGATGACGATCTGGGCCAGCAGGACGCCAGCTTCACCCTGATGATGCTGACCTTCGGCGAGTTCTTGCCACAGCTGTTTGAAGCACTGGGCGGCGAAGAGATCCCACAGGGCATCTAAACACCCGCTGCAATCGTTTTTTTGTGGGAGCGAGCCTGCTCGCGAAACTAGCGCCACGGCGCTCACGAGATCTTCGCGAGCAGGCTCGCTCCCACAATCATATCCACCAGAACAACCACAATAAGGACCACCATGCGCGCACTTGCTGCCTTAAGCCGCTTTGTCGGTAATACCTTTGCTTACTGGGTTCTGATTTTTGCCGTGCTGGCGTTTCTTGAGCCAGCCTGGTTTGTTGGCCTTAAAGGCTACATCGTGCCGCTGCTTGGCGTGGTGATGTTCGGCATGGGCCTGACCCTCAAACTCGATGACTTCGCCGAAGTCGCCCGTCACCCCTGGCGTGTGGCGCTGGGTGTGGTTGCACATTTCGTGATCATGCCCGGCGTGGCGTGGTTGCTTTGCCAGGTGTTCCACCTGCCACCGGAAATCGCCGTTGGGGTGATCCTGGTCGGTTGCTGCCCAAGCGGTACCTCGTCCAATGTCATGACCTGGCTGGCCCGGGGCGATCTGGCGCTGTCGGTGGCGATTGCCGCCGTGACCACCCTCCTCGCCCCCTTGTTGACCCCGGCCCTGATCTGGCTGCTGGCGTCGGCCTGGCTGCCGGTTTCGTTTATGGAGCTGTTCTGGTCGATCCTGCAGGTTGTGTTGCTACCGATTGTGCTCGGCGTACTGGCCCAGCGCCTGCTTGGCGCACGGGTGCGCTTTGCCGTCGATGTGCTGCCGCTGGTGTCAGTGGTCAGCATCGTGATTATCGTCGCCGCCGTGGTGGCGGCCAGTCAGGCGCAAATCGCCAAGTCCGGCTTGCTGATTATGGCCGTGGTGATACTGCATAATAGTTTCGGCTATTTGCTCGGTTACTTTACCGGCCGTCTGTTCAAATTGCCCCTGGCCCAGCGTAAATCCCTGGCCCTGGAAGTCGGCATGCAGAACTCGGGGCTGGGCGCGGCTCTGGCCAGCGCCCACTTCTCGCCGTTGGCGGCCGTGCCCAGTGCGCTGTTCAGCGTTTGGCACAATATTTCGGGGGCGCTGCTGTCGACCTATTTCCGGCGCATGAGCGAAAAAGAAGATCGCCTGGCAGCAGCCAAGGCTGCTATTGAGTGAAAAATCGGGGTTGCCTGTGGGAATAATCATGTGCAATATACTGCGCACTGCGAGGACGACCTCGCGACTCATCGAGTGATTATTCCGGGGACGACCCCATCAGTTGATGGAGAAGACCATGTCCTGGATCATTCTGTTTTTCGCCGGCCTGTTTGAAGTTGGCTGGGCTGTAGGCCTTAAGTACACCGACGGTTTCAGCCGCCCGTTGCCGACGGCCCTGACTGTAGGCGCCATGATCATCAGCCTTGGCTTGCTGGGTCTGGCCATGAAAGAACTGCCGCTGGGCACTGCCTACGCAATCTGGACGGGCGTTGGCGCGGTGGGCACTGTGATTGCCGGGATCATCCTGTTTGGTGAATCCATGGCGTTGTTCCGGCTGGCCAGTGTTGCACTGATCATTGCCGGCCTGGTGGGCCTTAAAGTCAGCACATAGCACGAAAAACTGTGGGAGCGGGCTTGCTCGCGATTGGGCCGACCTGGTATTCAAGTCCCCCTTCGCGAGCAGGCTCGCTCCCACAGTGTCTTTGATTTACTGCACAGCCCCGCGCAACGCCATCACCCGCTCACGCAACAGCTTTTGCGTAGCCTCATCAGCCGCTATCGGCGCACCGGCAACCAGCGTCACCCGCGACCATAGGCGATGGAAAAAGCCCTTGTGCGGATCGCGACTGAAAAAACTGCCCCACAGCCCCTGCAACGCCATCGGAATCACCGGCACCGGCGTGCGCTCCAGAATCCGCATCACCCCCGCCTTGAACTCGTCGATCTGTCCGTCCGTGGTGAGCTTGCCCTCAGGGAAGATGCACACCAGTTCGCCGTCAGCCAGATAGCGAGCAATCCTGTCGAATGCCTGATCATGGATTGCTTCATCTTCCCCCCGACCGGCAATGGGAATAGTCCCCGCAGTACGGAAGATAAAGTTCAGAACCGGCAAATCGTAAATTTTGTAATACATGACAAAGCGAATCGGACGACGCACTGCGCCGCCTATCAACAGCGCATCGACATACGACACATGGTTACACACCAGCAACGCCGCACCCTCATCCGGGATCAGCTCCAGGTGCTTGTGCTGCACGCGGTACATGGAATGGCCCAGCAGCCAGATCAAGAAGCGCATGCTGAATTCAGGCACGATTTTGAAGATGTAGGCGTTGACCGCAATATTCATCAACGACACCACCAGAAACAACTCGGGGATCGTCAGCCCGGCCACGCTGAGCAACAGGATGGTGACCAGTGCCGACACCACCA
Organism: Pseudomonas sp. TMW22080; assembly: GCF_022496745.1. Taxonomy (NCBI): domain Bacteria; kingdom Pseudomonadati; phylum Pseudomonadota; class Gammaproteobacteria; order Pseudomonadales; family Pseudomonadaceae; genus Pseudomonas; species Pseudomonas sp. TMW22080. Next base: position 3,951 of record NZ_SCFF01000003.1, read on the forward strand.
TAAACAGCGCATTGAGGATATTGTTGGCCGCGATCACCCGCGCCCGCTCGCTCTCCGAGGTGCGCGACTGGATCAGCGCATACAACGGCACTATATAGAAGCCGCCAAACACGCCGAGCCCAAGAATATCCAGCAGCACCCACCAGGCCTGGCTGAAACCCAGCACGCCCAGCCAGTCGTTGGCCTGGATGTTTTGCGGCATCTGCCCCGAATGCCACCACAGCAACAGGCCAAATACGGTCAGGCCAAACGAACCAAAGGGCACCAGCCCAATTTCGACCTTGCGCCCCGACAGTTTCTCGCACAACAACGACCCCAGTGCGATACCCACTGAGAACACTGTAAGGATCAACGTCACAACGGTCTCGTCGCCAGACAGCCAGTCCTTGGCGTAGGCCGGGATCTGCGTCAGGTAGATCGCACCAACAAACCAGAACCACGAATTGCCCACCACGGAACGGGATACCGCAGGCGTCTGATTCAGACCCAGGCGCAGAGTGGCCCAGGATTCGCTGAAAATATTCCAGTTCAGCCGCAACTGCGGCGTATCTGCCGGCGCAGACGGAATGGCGCGACTGGCCAGGTACCCCAGCACTGCGACCGCGATAATCACCAGCGAAACGATAACCGTGTAATTGCCGGAGGACAGCATGATCCCGGCGCCAATGGTGCCCGCCAGAATCGCCAGAAAAGTGCCCATTTCCACCAGGCCATTACCACCCACCAGCTCTTCTGGCCGCAGGGTCTGCGGCAGTATCGAGTACTTGACCGGGCCGAACAGCGCCGAATGGGTGCCCATCGCGAACAATGCGACCAGCATCAATGCCAGGTGGTCGAATGCAAAGCCAATGGCTGCAACCACCATGATGGCGATTTCGCCCAGCTTAATCAGACGAATCAGACGGTCCTTGGCGTACTTTTCACCAAACTGACCGGCCAGGGCCGAGAACAGGAAAAAAGGCACGATAAACAGCAACGCGCACAGATTGACCCAGATACCCCGGTCACCTTCGATATTGAGCTTATAAAGGATGGCCAGAATCAGCGATTGCTTGAACAGGTTGTCATTGAGCGCGCCCAGGGCCTGGGTCACGAAAAAAGGCAGGAAGCGGCGCTTGCCTAGCAAGCTGAATTGCGAGGGGTGACTCATCATCCATGTACTCACGTTGCGCTGAAGGGCTTTTTCTTTGGAGGGCCGTTGTAACACTCAGGGCACAACCTTGCTCGGGTTCTGTGCAAAGGCGCACAGAACCCGAGGGTACGTTTTACTTCTTCAACCCGGCAATGCAGGGCGAGACAAACAACTCGCCGCGATAAGCCCCTTGCACGGTGCGCTTGCCGACCAACAGCCACATCAGCGCCAGTGCCAGCACCAGGATGCAACCGGCTACATCAAAGAAGCTCAGGTGCAGCATGCTGCCCAGGCGCAGGGTGGCCAGCGAGTACACCCCCAGCGGGAAGGTGAAGCCCCACCAGCCCAGGTTGAACGGGATGCCCGAGCGGAAGTAGCGAATAGTGATCAATGCCGCCATCACAATCCACCACAAGCCCACACCCCACAGAATCACCCCGCTGATCAGGCCCAGGCCTTCGACAATCTCACCGATTCGTGCCAGACCATTGGCCGCAAAAATTTCCGGGGCATCGGCACCCAGCAACAGCAGGCCCAGTGCACCCGTACCGATAGGGCCTAACGCCAGCCAGCTGGATGCAGCCATGCTCTCGTGGGGCAGTTTATGCAGCGCCATGCGCAGGATCAAAATGGTCAGGATGCTGAATGCCACCGGCACCGAAAACGCCCACAGTACATAGCTGGTAATCAGCACATGAAACTGCGTGACGGTATCGCTCAGATACGGTGCCAAGAGACCGCCACTGGCTGCCGCAACCTCAGCGGCCACCACCGGCAGCAGCCAGACAGCAGTCATTTGGTCGATGCTGTGATCCTGACGGGTAAACATCAGGTAGGGGATCAGCACGCCACAGCCCAGCGCCATGGCCACATCGATCCACCACAGCACTTCGGCCACCTGCACCATGCCTTCGCCCCAGCGCGGCACGCCGAACACCAGAAAGCCGTTGATGATGGTCGCCAGGCCCATGGGAATGGTGCCAAAAAACATCGACACCGTGGAGTGCCCGAAAATGCGCTGCGCCTCGTCGAAATACAACATCCAGCGCGCGCCATAAAGCACGCTGAATAGAATAAACAGACCGATATTGAACAACCACAACCCTTCGGCAAAGGCATGTACACCGGGAATATGCATCGGTAATTGAGCCAGTGCCAAGGCCAAAACCCCCGTACCCATGGTCGCGGCAAACCAGTTCGGGGTGAACTGGCGGATCACTTCGCGGGGGTGCTGCAAGTGGCTAAATGGCCGAAAAGCGGCTTTGGCTTTGTTTGGGCAAGTCATGGGTTCCTCCTGAGCCTCGTTTGAGGTGCAATTAGAGTAGAACCAAATCGAATATCTATATAACGGGTAATTTCTCTAACTGTTATCTACTACACCTATATAAGATCATATCGACCAACTTCAAACCCTGCGACACCAGGCCGCGCTCAGACCATGGTCGACACTGACGCGCTCCGAACATCATGCGAGACTAGCTGTCTCAAGCGGGATTGCTTGCGGCCTTATACCTTCAGGAGCGTCCATGTCGTTGTCCAGCGGGCTGATTGCCGCCGTTGCCCTGGCCTATATGGCCATTATGTTTGCCATTGCCTTTTATGGTGACCGGCGCAGCAAACCACTGCCGCCGCGGGTTCGCGCGTGGGTGTATAGCCTGTCGCTGGCGGTGTACTGCACCAGTTGGACGTTCTTCGGCGCCGTTGGTCAGGCCGCCGAACAACTCTGGGCATTCCTGCCGATTTACCTGGGGCCGGTACTGCTGCTGGTATGCGCGCCCTGGGTGCTGCAAAAGATGGTGATGATCAGCAAACAGGAGAACATCACCTCGATTGCCGACTTTATTGCCGCCCGCTACGGCAAGTCCCAGTCATTGGCCATTGTGGTGGCATTGATCTGCTTGGTGGGCGTACTGCCCTATATCGCCCTGCAGCTCAAAGGCATTGTGCTGGGGGTCAACCTGCTGATCGGCGCCGGCGCCGATGCAACCGGCTCGAGGGTCGAGGACACGGCGCTGATCGTGACCCTGGTGCTGGCGCTGTTCACCATCCTCTTCGGCACCCGCAACCTCGATGCCACCGAGCACCACCGCGGCATGGTGCTGGCGATTGCCTTTGAGTCGCTGGTCAAGCTGTTCGCCTTTCTCGCCGTCGGCGCTTTCGTAACCTATGGGCTGTATGACGGCTTCGACGATCTGTTCAATCAAGCCATGCTCGCACCGCGGCTTGAGGAGTACTGGAAAGAAACCGTCAATTGGCCCTCGATGATCGTCCAGACTGGCGTGGCCATGATGGCGATTATCTGCCTGCCCCGTCAGTTCCACGTTACCGTGGTGGAAAACATCGAACCCCAGGACTTGCAACTGGCCAAATGGGTGTTCCCGGCCTATCTGATTCTGGCCGGGCTGTTTGTAGTGCCTATCGCCCTGGCCGGGCAAATGTTGCTGCCAAGCTCGGTATTACCGGATTCATTCGTGATCAGCCTGCCCCTGGCCCAGGCCCACCCGGCGCTGGCCTTGCTGGCTTTTATCGGCGGTGCATCGGCGGCCACCGGCATGGTCATCGTGGCCAGCGTGGCGCTGTCGACCATGGTTTCCAACGACATGCTGCTGCCATGGCTGTTGCGCCACAAAAACGCCGAGCGCCCGTTCGAGGTGTTCCGCCACTGGATGCTTTCGGTGCGGCGCGTGTCGATTGTGGTGATTCTGCTGCTGGCCTATGTCAGCTACCGCCTGCTGGGCTCGACCGCCAGCCTGGCCACCATTGGCCAGATTGCCTTCGCTGCCGTCACCCAACTGGCGCCGGCCATGCTCGGCGCCCTGTACTGGAAGCAGGCCAACCGCCGGGGGGTTTTCGCCGGACTGGCGACAGGCACCTTTATCTGGTTTTACACCCTGGTACTGCCGATCATCGCCCACAGCTTTGGCTGGCACCTGAGCCACTTCCCTGGGCTGGCGTGGCTGCACAGTAACCCGCTGGGCCTTTCGATCACCCCGCTGACACAGGGTGTAGTGCTGTCACTGGCAGGCAACTTCACCCTGTTTGCCTGGGTTTCGGTGCTGTCGCGAACCCGCGTGTCAGAACACTGGCAGGCCGGACGTTTTATCGGCCAGGAGCTGAGCAGCCACCCCAGCGGTCGTTCGATGCTGTCGGTACAGATCAATGACCTGCTGGCCCTCGCCGCACGCTTTGTCGGCGAAGAACGCGCGCACCAGAGCTTTATTCGCTTCGCCTACCGTCAGGGCAAGGGCTTTAACCCTAACCAGAACGCCAATGGCGAATGGATCGCCCACACCGAACGGCTACTGGCCGGTGTGCTCGGCGCGTCCTCTACCCGTGCGGTAGTAAAAGCGGCGATTGAAGGCCGGGAAATGCAGCTGGAAGACGTGGTGCGGATTGCCGACGAAGCGTCCGAAGTACTGCAGTTCAACCGCGCCTTGCTCCAGGGCGCCATTGAAAACATCACCCAGGGCATCAGCGTGGTCGACCAGTCACTTAAGCTGGTGGCCTGGAACCGACGTTATCTGGAATTGTTCGACTACCCGGAGGGGTTGATCAGCGTGGGGCGCCCGATTGCTGACATTATCCGCCACAACGCTGAACGCGGCCTGTGCGGCCCCGGCGAAGCCGAAGTGCATGTGGCCCGGCGCCTGCACTGGATGCGCCAGGGTCGGGCGCATACCTCCGAGCGCCTGTTCCCCAATGGCCGCGTCATCGAGCTGATCGGCAATCCGATGCCCGGCGGCGGTTTCGTCATGAGCTTCACCGACATCACCGCGTTCCGCGAAGCTGAACAGGCCCTGACCGAAGCCAATGAAGGCCTGGAGCAACGTGTTGCCGAGCGCACCTTTGAACTGTCGCAGTTGAATCAGGCGTTAACCGAAGCCAAAGGCGTGGCTGAAACAGCCAGCCAGTCGAAAACCCGTTTTCTGGCAGCAGTCAGCCATGACCTGATGCAGCCCATGAACGCGGCACGCCTGTTCTCGTCTGCTCTTTCTCATCAAGAGGAAGGCTTGAGCGCCGAAGCCCGCAAGCTGGTGCAGCATCTGGACAGCTCACTGCGTTCGGCTGAAGACCTGATCAGCGACCTGCTGGATATTTCCCGCCTGGAAAACGGCAAGATCACGCCCGACATCAAGCCTTTTGCCATAAATGACCTGTTCGAAACCCTGGGCAATGAGTTCACTGCACAGGCCCAGGAACAGGGCCTGAGCTTCCGGGTTCACGGTAGCCGCGTGCGGGTCAACAGTGATATCAAACTGCTGCGCCGGATCCTGCAAAATTTCCTCACCAATGCCTTCCGCTACGCCAAGGGCCCGGTATTGCTGGGCGTACGCCGACGCGGCAGTGAGCTATGCCTTGAGGTGTGGGACCGTGGCCCGGGCATCCCGGAAGACAAACTGCAGGTCATTTTTGAAGAATTCAAACGCCTCGACAGCCACCAGACCCGCGCCGAAAAAGGCCTGGGCCTGGGCCTGGCCATCGCCGACGGCTTGTGCCACGTACTTGGGCACAGCCTGCAAGTGCGCTCATGGCCCGGCTTTGGCAGCGTATTCAGCGTGCGCGTGCCGATGGCAAAGAGCCAGGCCGCACCGCAGCCGGTGGTCGCCGAGCAGAATGGCCAACCGCTAACAGGCGCCCGAGTGCTGTGTATCGACAATGAAGACAGCATCCTGATCGGCATGCAAAGCCTGCTGACACGCTGGGGCTGCCAGGTCTGGACAGCGCGCAACCGCGAAGAATGCGCGGCGTTGCTTAATGAAGGCGTGCGGCCGCAGTTGGTACTGGTTGATTACCATCTGGATGATGGCGAGGTCGGGACAGAGCTGATGCGCTGGCTAAGAGCCCAGTTGGGCGAGCCTGTACCGGGCGTGGTCATCAGCGCCGATGGCCGCCCCGAGATGATCGCCGAGGTGCATGCGGCCGGTCTTGAGTATCTGCCCAAGCCGGTCAAGCCCGCCGTGCTGCGGGCGCTGCTGAGCAGGCATGTGCCGCTCTAGCTGAGCGCCCTTGTGGGAGCGGGCTTGCTCGCGATAGTGCCAACTCGGTTTACTTGCAGAGCCTGGTTGATGCCATCGCAGCAAGCCCCCCCCCCCACAAAGCCATGCACACCGCTTATTCCGCCGGGTGGGCGACACCCTCTTCGTCGGTCATGGCCCGCTCCAGCAGGTCGGCTGGCAGGCTCTTGCTGGCCCGGGCCCCCAGCAGCTTGAGCTGTTCGCTGCGGCTGACCAGATTGCCGCGGCCTTCCGTCAGCTTATTGCGAGCTGAGCTGTAGGCCTTGTCCAGCTGCTGCAGGCGATTGCCCACTTCATCCAGATCCTGAATAAACAAAACAAACTTGTCGTACAGCCAACCGGCACGCTCGGCAATTTCGCGGGCGTTCTGGCCTTGGCGCTCTTGTTTCCAGAGGCTGTCGATTACCCGCAAGGTGGCCAGCAGCGTGGTTGGGCTGACGATCACGATATGACGGTCAAATGCTTCCTGAAACAAGTTGGGCTCGGCCTGCAACGCCGCCGAAAAAGCCGCTTCGATGGGCACGAACAACAACACGAAATCCAGGCTGTGCAACCCCTCCAGACGCTTGTAGTCCTTGCTGGCCAACCCTTTCACATGATTGCGCAGCGATAGCACATGCTGCTTGAGCGCCGCCTGCCCGATCACGTCGTCGTCAGCCCCCACATATTGCTGATAAGCCGTCAGGCTGACCTTGGAGTCGACCACCACCTGCTTGTCACCGGGCAACATGATCAACACGTCTGGCTGGAAACGCTCTCCGTCCGGCCCCTTGAGGCTGACCTGAGTCTGGTACTCGCGGCCCTTCTCAAGCCCCGCGTGCTCCAGCACCCGCTCCAGAATCAACTCACCCCAGTTACCCTGGGTCTTCTGGCCTTTGAGGGCGCGAGTCAGGTTGGTCGCCTCATCGCTCAGGCGCAAATTCAACTGTTGCAGGCGCTCCAGTTCTTTGCCGAGGGAAAAGCGCTCCCGCGATTCCTGCTGATAGCTTTCTTCGACGCGCTTTTCAAACGACTGAATGCGTTCTTTAAGCGGATCGAGCAACTGCCCGAGGCGCTCATTGCTGGTTTCGGCGAAACGCTGCTCGCGCTCATCAAAGATCTTGCCCGCCAGCTCGGCAAACTGGGCCCGCAGCTCGTCCCGGGAACCCTGCAGGTCGTTCAGTCGTTGCTGATGGCTGTCTTGCTGTTCACGCAACTCTGCAGCCAGCCCAGACGCATGAGCATCCAGGCGCCGCAGTTCGACTTCTTTCTGGTTGCGCTCCAGGTTCCAGGCATGGGCGGCGTCGCGCCCATTGTCGCGCTCCACCTGCAAGAGCTCTACTTCGCGGCTCAATGCTGCCAGCTCGGCCTGCTTGGCGGCATTGGCCTGACCCAGGTCACTGACCTCGTCGCGACAGGCATCCAGCTGGGCGCCCAGACCTTCCTGGGCCAACTGCGCCGTATTCAAACGCTCGTTGAGCAACGCCAGCTCAGCGGGATGGCTGCCGAGTTTGCGTTGCAACTGCCAGATTAACGCCAGCAACGGCACGCCCGCTACTGCCAGGCCAAGCAACAGGCTGCTTAGATCCAGGGCCATAAACCCTCCGCACGAGGTAAAAGAACAAGGTTAACCAACAGGCCGCGCCGAAGACAGCTCAGTCTTGGGTCTTGTTCAATTCCTGCTGGGCCAGACGATCACCGGCGCGAGCGGCCTGACGCAACAGTTCGTGGCCAATGCGCTGATCGCGGGCGCTGCCGCATTCACGGCACATCAACTGGCCCAAACGGCTTTGCGCCAGCACCACACCCTGGCGGGCAGGTTGCTTGAGCAAATGACCGGCCACGTGTTTGACGCTGGGGCTGGCGCTCAGGCGCGGGTTATCCAGCAGCCAGATCGCGACCCGCAAAGAAAAGCGTTTGGGTGCTTCAGTGGATGTATTGGGACGAGCAACAGAGGAAGTAGCGGTGCGGAACTTCATACGACACTGTAGGGCAGAACAGAAGGCGCGCCACTCTACTCCTTTTTTCGTCCGGGTAAAGCCCAAAAAAGTCGATACCCTTGATCTAGAGCAAGCGCTTTGGACAATCCACAGATCCTGTGGATAAGTCAGTGGACAACCTTGCTTTAACCCCCGCAAACGCCCACCCCGCGCGGCCTCAGGTCAAACTGTCGATTTTTTCACCAATTAAAAAAAACGATGTTTTTCATTGACTTAAATTTACAAGGCAGGCTAGCAAGAGCAAAACACGGGTATCTGCGCTGATTTTGCCACCAGCACTGTTAATGTGCACAAGCTCACATTCAGAGCAAAAAATCGGGCCTTTACCGGGCACGGCTTGCACGCTGACGCACCGCTGCGGCGCTTCATTCAAGGGGCTTGTTGCCGACAGAACACACACACGGCGCTACTGGCGAAACCGCTGAAATGTACTAGTCAGCGCCACACGCCAACCTGAGGTTGCGGCATGGCCACATAAAGTATTTTTGCTAGCATACTTGCGTTTAAAAATTCAACCCGTTAGTATCCGCAGCGTTAGTACCAAGCTGAAAGTCAATTCGGGCCGAACAAATCCCTCCAGCACCTCGCAAAAAGCGAACGTAAGCTGAACAAACGGGATCGACCCCCTCGATGGTTTCCAGGTAAATCTTGCGACGATACGGCCTCTGCACAAACGCACAGGGTATCGCGAAGTTCTTTTACTCTGACCGAACCAACCTGCAAATTGATCAGGATCTTCACCCGGAGCACGGAACCTTAGCTCCTGTTGTGACTGCCTGCCCTCCTAAGTACCTACCTGCCAGCCCAAGCGCCACATACTTAATGCGCTCCAACTGGCGGCTTTGTTCCAGTCAGGTTCTTCGTCCAGCCAAAGAATGGCTCGACGTCACTGGAACGTTTTAACGCAGCACGGATCAGATTCCGTGTCATTTGTAGGAACACCTAATAACTATGTCTACTCAAATCCATACTCAGGATGCCATTCGCACCCTAACCAACGCCTTTGCCCCAATGAACTGCCTGATTATGGCCGCTCGCAAAGGATGCTTCAGTTTCACCCTGGTCAACGAACACGGTATTGCCCGTCACAGCGAACGCCTGTACCCCGACCAGTATTCCAGCGCAGAACCTCTGCAAGCTGTGATCGAGCGTACCCGTCAGGCCCTGATTGCCTGATAGCTTGAGCGCTACACATCAAGCCCTGCCTGATTAGCAGGGCTTTTTATTGCCTGCACTTTAAGAAATATCCGGCATTGTTTAATTACTTGCGGATATATAGCCCGCTGACCGAAGCTTTAAATGTTTTAAAAACATAACTTTACAGCGAGAATCTGACACTACACTTCAACTCAAGCGGCATGATCCGCTTCCAGCGACCCCTTCCGATCCACTGCTGCCAAGCGCATGGGCCTCGCTGGTCATTTTCAGGCCTCGAGGACTTTATGGGTATCGCTGCCAGAGAGTTGAGCCATTACGTGATCCGGCCAACGCTTCTGTATCTGGGGCAAGACAACCCGGATGCAGAAGCTTTGTTGCTAGGTATTGCGGCCAGCCAGTCGCACCTGGGCTCGGCCCTGCACGATCGCCACGGTCACGGCCTTTATTGCATACGTGAGATACGCCATGCGGACCTGTGGGACCAATACCTGGCCCACGACCCGGATCTGGCGAGCCTGGTTCGCGGGCTGGCCAGTCAGCATGCGTTTTTGTGCAGCCCTCATATCGAGCTCACGGTTAATTTGCGCTACGCCACCGCCATTGCCTGGCTGTTGATAGAGCAACACAAAGTCGTTGTCCCCGCGGCTGACGATTTATTGGGCATGGCAAGGATCTGGCGCCAAGCCTTTGAACCACATGGACGTTTGCGCGATTTTGCCCACGCCTGGCACAGCTGCGTCTCACCTCTCAACCAGATTGCTTGAGATTCCCACCTACTATAACAACGTGTAAATGATTTAAAACCGGTCGGATTGTCCTACAAAACATCGCTATCTTCTTCGATTTAGCCTATAGCGCAACCACAAAAATGTTGGTAGTTTTCGTCCGGTGATCATAAGGAGTTCTAATAATGAAAAAAGTAATGCTCAAGACCACACTTGGCCTCGCCGTCACTTTGGCTTCCAGCCAGATTTTCGCTAGCGGCTTCGCACTCAACGAACAAAGCGTCAGCGGTATGGGGACCGGCTTCGCAGGTCGTTCATCTTCTGCCGACGATGCAAGTACCGTTTTCGGTAACCCTGCCGGTATGTCCCGCCTCAGCGGCCAGCAAGTAACAGGCGGTATCGCTGTTATTGATGCTTCGACCGATATCAAGGATGCCCGTGGCAGCATCTCGGGTACCAATAAAGGCGACATGGTTCCATTTACTGCCGTCCCTATGGGCTTTTACACCAACAAGCTCAATGACGAGTGGGCCGTAGGCTTCGGTGTTTATGCTCCGTTCGGCCTTGTGACCGACTACGAAAGCAGCTTCCAGGGCCGCGGCTTCGGCAGCAAAAGCGAAGTAAAAGTTGTAACCCTGCAACCTACCGTCAGCTATGCATTCAACGACAAGGTATCGATCGGCTTTGGCCCGACCATTAACCGCATCGCCGGTACACTCGAGTCCGAAGTCAGACTGACCCCGAACCCACTGGCCGGGGCAGGCGACAGCAATGTAAAAATCAAGGGCGACGATACCGCTCTGGGCTTTAACGTTGGTGTATTGGTACAGGCTACCGATACCACTCGCGTTGGTTTGACTTACCACTCCAAGGTTAAATACAAGCTCGAAGGCCACACTAACGTCACGGCCAGCAGCGACCCGTTCACGGCTGCCCGCCTGAAAAGCAACCGTTATGACGCCTCGCTGAAAATCGACACCCCTGAATCCTGGGACCTGTCGGTTACACAAGAAATCAATGACGCGTGGAAGGTTTATGCAGGTACTACCTGGACTCGCTGGAGCCGCCTGAAAGACATCACCGTAGAGAACGAAGGCGTAACCGCCGCTGCCGGCGGCGCCGCATCGCCCGCACTGTTCAGCACCATCAAGGAAGAGCAGAACTGGCACGATACCTGGGCATACGCCATCGGTACTTCGTACCAGTTGAACAAGCAGTGGGTACTGCGTACCGGTCTGACCTGGGACCAGTCGCCTACCAACAATGAAAATCGCTCGCCACGTATCCCTACCGGCGACCGTACCATTTTCAGCTTGGGTGCCGGTTATGCCGTCAATGACAACCTGAACATTGACGTGGCTTATTCCTACCTCAAGGAAGAGTCCGTCAAGGTTGATGACGCCAAACCTCAGATCGGTAGTTACTACAGCTCCAAATATGAAAACAGCGCTAACGGTTTTGCTGTAGGTGCAACCTACAAGTTCTGATTCTCCGCGAGGCTAATCCCCTCGCCAGCTGAATCAAAAAAAGCCCCGCTCTCGTTACCGAGGCGGGGCTTTTTAATGGCTGCGATTCAGGGCCTTGAAGCAATGGCCTTGTCGATGGCTTCGATCAATTCAGGACTGTCGGGCTTGGTTAAACTGGAGAAGCTGGCAATCACATTGCCCTGGCGATCCACCACATACTTGTAGAAGTTCCACTTCGGCGCATTGCTCTGCTCGGCCAGTACCTTGAACAGGTGCGCGGCATCAGGCCCGCGCACATGCTGTGGATCGATCATGGTGAACGTCACGCCATAGTTGACGTAGCAGACCTTTGCCGTCTCCTCACCATCCTTGGCCTCTTGCTTGAAGTCGTCTGAAGGCACGCCGATCAGCTCCAGCCCCTGGCCCTTGTAGCGCTGGTTCAACGCCTCAAGCCCCTTGAACTGCGGAGCAAATCCGCAAAAACTCGCGGTATTGACGATCAACAGCGGTTTACCGGCAAAGCGCTGGCACAGATCAATCGATTCCTTGGCCCGCAACTTGGGCAACGAGCCCTCCAGTAAAGGCGGGCAATCCGCCGCCCAGACCGAACCGGCGCAGGCCAACAGCAATACAGGCATCGCAATCCAGCGCTTAAGCATCATCGGTGTCCTTGAGAAAGAGGCAAGCTCAGAACTTACTCATCCGCCGCTACACTAGCAAGCACCCATACCCAACTGCATCAAGGCCAGCCCACCCTGATGCCAGCCCCACCAGACAAGAGCCAGCAACAAGGCACCGGCACTGACTGCACCCAACCAGATCCAGCTTGCACTCATCCTAAACTCCCTTGCGCCTGCAAACGGGCCACCGGGCGCTCGCGCACGGGCCAGTTCAAGGCAGCCGCCAACAGGCTCAACAAAATCGAGACTTGCCAGATCAGATCATAGCTGCCGGTCTGATCATAGACCACGCCACCCAGCCAGCCGCCCAGAAAAGCCCCCAGCTGATGGAAGAGAAATACGATCCCGCCCAGCATCGACAGGTTACGCACGCCAAACAGGGTCGCCACCGTGCCATTGGTCAGCGGTACCGTCGACAACCACAAAAAGCCCATGGCCATGCCAAACAGGTAAGCGCTGAGTTGTGTGATCGGCGCCCACAAAAACAATACGATCACTACCGCCCGCGCCAGGTACAAGGCCGTCAGCAAGCGCGGCTTGGACATGCGCCCGCCGAGCCAGCCAGCCGTGTAAGTACCGAAGATATTAAACAGACCGATCAGCGCCAGCACCGTGGTGCCAACTGTCGCCGGCAAATGCTGATCCACCAGATAGGCTGGCAGGTGGACACCGATAAACACCACCTGAAAGCCGCAAACAAAAAAACCCAACGCCAGCAGCCAGAAGCCCGAATGCGAGCAGGCCTCACGCAGGGCCTCCCTGAGGGTTTGCTCACCGCCCAGGCTTGGCAGCGGACGATCCTTGAGCATGCCCACTAATGGCACAATCATCGCTACCAGTACGCCCAACACCAAAAGCGCCGTCGACCAGCCGAGCCAGCCAATAAGGCCCAGGGTGCCGGGTAACATGGCAAATTGACCGAAAGATCCTGCGGCACTGGCGATGCCCATGCCCATGCTGCGTTTTTCTGCAGGCAGGGCACGGCCAACCACCCCCAGAATTACCGAGAACGATGTGCCCGACAGGCCGATACCAATCAGCAACCCCGCACTCAACGACAGCGACAGCGGTGAGTCTGCCAACCCCATCAGCAACAGCCCTACGGCATACAGCACGCCGCCAACGATCACCACTTTCGCCGCGCCAAAGCGATCAGCCAACGCCCCGGTAAAGGGCTGTGCCAAGCCCCAGATCAGATTTTGCAGGGCGATGGCAAATGCAAACACCTCGCGCCCCCAGCCAAACTGCGCGCTCATGGGCGGCAGAAACAACCCGAAGCCATGCCTGACACCCAACGACAATGCCAGAATGAGCGCACTGCCAAGAAGAACCCAAGCGCTGTTGCGCCACACCGTTGTCATTATTATTCTCCGGAAGCGGGTATATACCCATTTAAAGTCAAACGACTGAGTTTCAGTCTTTACCCGCCAGCTCATCCAACAGTTGCAACAGCTGCGCACGCCTGGTTTCGCCCAAACGGTCCATCAAGCGCTGCTGGGCGGCCTCCCAGGCCGGCAAGGCAGCCGCAAGGCAGTCCTCACCTGCCCGAGTCAGGCACACCAGCCGGTTACGCTGGTCTGCGCCCTCAGTCATTTTCAGCAACCCGGCGCCCTCAAGCACCCGCACATTACGCCCCAAGGTACTGCGATCCAGCCCCATGGCTTCTGCCAGGGTGGAAATGCTCGGTTGATCGAGCCGCTTGAGATTGCACAGCAAGGAATACTGGGCGACGTTGATCCCGAAGCCATCGAGAGCGCCGTCGTAGTGCCTGCTCACGCCACGTGCAGCACGTCGCAGATTGGTACATAAACACTGGGTTGGTAACATTTTGTATGTATATACCCGCAATAAAAGACAATCAAGATTTATGTAACGCCACCCGCCCGGTTTTTTGTGGGAGCGGGCACGTGCACCGTCAGATCAGCGCCAATCCTACCAGCACCAGCACTTCGAGCAGTTCCAGCAGCGCCCCGGCAGTATCACCGGTAGTGCCGCCCAAACGACGGATCATCACCCTGCGCAACCAAACGAACCCCAGCGCTGCCAGGCCAAGCGCCCACCACCCCGAATAACCGGCCAACAGTACACAAACCAGGGCACTAAGCCCCAGCACCCACCAGCCTGCCTTGCGTGGCAGATGATCAGCCAGCGCCTGCCCCAAGCCACCTGCGCGCACATAGGGCGTAGTCAGGAATACTGCCAGCAAAGCACTGCGCCCGATCAAAGGGACAATCAGCAAGGCAGTACCGTTGCCCTGCTCAAGCAACGCCAGCAGCGCGCAAAACTTGAGCAACAACACCAGAATCAACACAACCACCGCAATCGGCCCGCTGCGCGGGTCTTTCATGATGGTCAGGGTGCGTTCGCGATCACCAAAACCGCCTAACCAGGCATCTGCACTGTCAGCCAGGCCGTCCAGGTGCAAACCGCCACTGAGCAACACCCAAAGGGTCAGCAACAAGGCGGCGTGCAACATCAACGGCGCATCGGACAGCAGCCCGCTAACGCCGTACAGCAGCAGGCCGAACAACAATCCCACCAGCGGGTAAAACAACAAAGAGCGCCCCAGTTCTTGAGGCTGGGGCATCCCGGGCAAGCGAATCGGCAAGCTGCTTAAAAACTGCAGGGCAATCCAGAACGGCAACATCACTCGCCAACCTCGAGCAACTGATCATCCGCACCGACCCGCAAACCAATGAGCGCGCCGTGGCCCACAGGCACTTGCAACAGATGCTCACGGGGCAAGCCACGAGCCCGGGCCAGCAACAGTTTCATTACCCCACCATGGCAAACCACCAGCAAACGCTCACCGGCGAACTGTTGCTGCAAACGGCTGACGGCAGCCAACACCCGCGCCGAAAACGCCAGCACTGGCTCACCCTCGGGCGGAGTAAAAGCATAGGGGTCAGCCCAGAACAAGCCCAGGGCCTGCTCGTCGGTTTCCATCAGCGCCGCAGCACTGCGCCCTTCCCACGCACCAAAATGCAGCTCTTGCAGATCTTTGTCGAAAGACACGGGAATATCGAGCTGCACGCTCAACTCCCGGGCAAACAATGCACAACGCTGCAACGGCGAGCTGACGATACGATCCCACGGCCCTTTGCCCTGGACCGCATCACGCATTTGCGTCCAGCCCAGAGCCGTCAAGGCGTCGTCCAGGCTGCCGCGCAAACCGCCTCCCAGCTCGGTTTCGCCATGACGCAGCAAATCCAGCTGTACGGTCATGCCGGGCGATCTGCCACTGCGGCTTGGGCAAACGTCGCCATCTGCCCGTGCAGGTCGCAGGCCAGACGCATCAACGGCACCGCCAGCGCAGCACCGCTGCCCTCGCCCAGGCGCAATCCCAGATCAAGCAATGGCTCGGCCTGCAGGCTCTCGAGCACATGACGATGGCCCTGCTCTGCCCCGCGGTGGCTGAACACCAGCCACTCACGACACTGTGGATTCAGGCGCACGGCGACCATGGCCGCAACGGTGCAGATAAAGCCATCGACCACCGCCACCAGACCCTCTTGAGCGCAGGCCACATAAGCACCGACCAGGGCTGCAATTTCAAAGCCACCCAGACGAAACAGGGTCTGCAGCGGATCATCGAGATGCCCCTCGTGAAACGCCAGCGCCCGCTCAATCACCCGTGCCTTGTGGCTCACTCCCGCCGCATCCAGGCCAGTACCCGGCCCGGTCAACAGCGAAGCCGGACAAGCGAGCAACGCACTGGCCACCGCACTCGCGGACGCCGTGTTGCCGATGCCCATTTCACCGCCAATAAACACTTCACTGCCTGCCGCCTGCGCCCGCAGCACGCTGTCGCGCCCGGCCTGCAGGGCTCTCAAACCCTGGCTGTCAGACATCGCCGGGGCCTGGACGAAATTGGCCGTACCCGCACCCAACTGCAGGTGCCGCACCCCGGCCAGCTCCAGCATCGGCGTGACCGTGCCCAGGTCCACGACATCCAGTTGCGCACCCAACTGACGGGCCAACACGCTGATCGCCGCGCCGCCGCTGACAAAGTTATGCAGCATTTGCCCGGTCACCGCCTGCGGATAAGCCGAGACACCCTCGGCAACCACGCCGTGATCGCCGGCAAAAATGCCGATCCAAAGTTGATCGACACGGGGCTTGAGCCGCCCTTGCAACCCGGCCAGTTGCACTGCCAGCGCCTCAAGTTGACCTAGCGAGCCCGCGGGTTTGGTCAGTTGTTGCTGATGCTCGCCCGCAGCAGCTTGCATGTCACGATCAACGGGTTTGCAGGGCTTCAGCCACCAGGGGGTGCTCATAGTGCAGTTCCTTTCAACGTCAGGGGCAGGCCAGCCACTGTCAACACGACTCGCTGACAGCGCTCGGCCAGGGCTTGATGCAACCAACCGGCTTCATCGACATAGCGGCGAGTCAATTCGCCCAGCGGTACGACACCCATTCCGGTTTCGTTGCTGACAAACAGGATTTCGCCCGGCAGCTCAGCCAGGCATTCCAGCAGCGCATCACGCTCGGCGTTCAGGCGCTGAAGGTCTTCAAGCATCAGCAGGTTGGTTAGCCATAGCGTCAGGCAATCAACCAGCAGGCAAGCATCGGCGCGCGCGTTGTCGCGCAGTACGCGGGCCAATTCGATCGGTTCTTCAATCAGCGCCCAATGTTCAGGGCGGCGTTCGCGATGATGACGCACGCGCTCATTCATCTCGCCGTCCAGCGGCTGGCTGGTGGCGATATAGGTAACAGCACAGCCAGACTCGGCCGCGAGCTTTTCAGCCAGACGGCTCTTGCCCGAACGGGCGCCACCCAAAATCAGTTGCAGCATGTCAATTAACCTCTGGAAATGCGGCAAGTCCACTGTGGCAGAGAGCCTGCTCGCGAAGTGGCATTGTTCGCGAGCAGGCTCGCTCCCACACGATTCAAATTCCGCACAGTTCGCGCAAGTACGCCGTATCCAGGTGGTTTTCCACCAGATCCGCCAGCCGCTCGATATCCCGCTCGCGCAGGGCGTGGTAGTCCACGGCCTGCACATCCTGCAAACCGGCCCAGCGCAACAACGCGCTGCAAGCGGCAGGGGATTCGAACAGGCCATGCAGGTAAGTACCGAGAATCTGCCTGTCCGCGCTTTGTGCACCCTCACGGCGTCCGTCATCCAGATGCACTGCCGGTTGCTCCAGAGCAGCCCCCGTCGTCACGCCCGCGTGGATTTCGTAACCCATGACCTCGGCGTTTTCCAGGGCCAGGTGCCCGCGCACATTGCGTAACTGTTTTTCGGCAGCCAGTTCGGTACTGAATGCCAGCAAGCCCAGCCCGGCACTGCTGCCCGCAGTGCCTTCAAGGCCCAGCGGGTCGTGCACCTGCTCACCAAGCATCTGCAAACCGCCGCAAATGCCCAGCAGCTTGCCGCCATAGCGCAAGTGACGGCTGATGACCGTGTCCCAGCCATTGGCGCGTAAATAGGCCAGATCACTGCGCACGCTTTTGGAACCGGGCAGGATGATCAGGTCGGCAGGCGGGATGGGCTGCCCCGGCCCGACAAACTGCAAGTCCACTTGCGGGTGCAGGCGTAGCGGGTCGAAGTCGGTGTGGTTGCTGATGCGCGGCAGCACCGGCACCACCACCTTGAGCACCTGGTCGGCCTTGTCGGTCTGGCGCTGGTCGATGCCGTCCTCGGCCTCAAGGTGCAAGTCCATCACATAGGGCAGCACACCGATCACCGGTTTGCCGGTGCGCTGTTCCAGCCAGTCGAGGCCGGGCTGGAGCAGCGCAATATCGCCGCGAAAGCGGTTGATGATAAAGCCCTTGACCCGCGCCTGCTCGGTGTCCGAGAGCAATTCCAGAGTACCGACCAGATGAGCAAACACGCCACCACGATTGATATCGGCGATCAGCACCACCGGGCAGTCCACCGCCTCGGCAAAGCCCATGTTGGCGATATCACCGGCCCGTAGATTGATCTCGGCCGGCGAACCGGCGCCTTCTACCATCACCACCGGGTACGCCGCACTCAAACGCTGGTGCGAGGCCAGAACGGCCTGCATGGCGATGGCCTTGTAATCGTGATACGCCACGGCATTCATGCTGGTGACAGCACGACCATGAATGATTACCTGGGCTCCGGTGTCGCTATTGGGCTTGAGCAGCACCGGGTTCATATCCGTGTGCGGTGCCAGCCCGGCTGCCTGCGCCTGTACTGCCTGGGCGCGACCGATTTCACCGCCTTCGGCCGTCACGGCACTGTTGAGCGCCATATTTTGTGGTTTGAACGGCACCACCGCCACGCCCTGACGGGTCAGCCAGCGGCACAGGGCCGTCACCAGGGTGCTTTTACCGGCATCGGACGTGGTGCCCTGCACCATCAACGTACTCATAAGGATTCCTTGGTGTACGCCGCCAGAGCCTGCTCCAGGCGCAGCCAGTCAGCTTCTTCGGCTGGCAGGCCAAAACGCACGCTGCTGTTGTGGGTAAACAGGCGCAGCAAAATGCCGCGGTGCGCCATAAACTCGTAAAGGCTATCGGCATGGGAGGTGATCAACCACTGGAACAGCGCACAGCCCCCTTGCGGCGGCAGATCATGCAAGCCCAACAGACGTTCCAGACGCCCGCTGGCCAGTTCGCTGCGTTCGCGCTGACGAGCTTGGGCCTCGGAGTCGAGCAGGCAGGCCTGGCCGACAATCCGCGTCGGGCCGCTGACCGCCCAGGGACCGACTTGCTCGGCCAGCAACTTGAGTAACTTGAGTTCAGCCAGCACAAAACCCAGCCGAACGCCCGCCAGGCCAAAAAACTTGCCGAAAGAGCGCAATACGATCAACCCGGTACGCTGGGTATGCGCGGCCAGGCTCAGTTGCGGCGTGTTGTCCATAAAGGCTTCGTCCACCACCAGCCAGCCGCCGCGCTGCATCAGCCGCGCATGCCACTCCAGCAGGCGTTCCGGGGTCAGACTCAAGCCCGTGGGATTGTTGGGGTTGACCACCACCAGCACATCCAGTGTGTCGATGTAGAAGTCGATTTCCTGCTCCATGATTTCCCGCACGATATGCCCGCTGCGCCGCCACGCATGGGCATGCTCGGCGTAACACGGCGACAGCACGCCAACCTTGCCGCTACGGCGCAAACGCGGCAGCAACTGAATGGCACACTGTGAACCCGGTACCGCCAGCACATGCGGCGCGCCGTAATAGGCGCAGGCCGCTTGCTCAAGGCCGTCATCGGCCTCAGGCAAGCGCGCCCAGGCACGTTCGGGCACCTGGGGGATAGCAAAGGGCCAGGGCGCCAGGCCGGTGGACAGGTCCAGCCAGTCCGCTTCGGCAATGCCGTAGTGCAACGCCGCCTTGCGCAAACGCCCACCGTGCTCAAGCATAGAATTCACTCCAGACACACAGGATCAGCAGCCACAGCCATACGCCACGCTGCACCAGTTGCCAGCCACGGCCGATCGACTCGGCGTCTGCCGGTGCACCTTCGCCCAATTGCGGGCGCTCATGCAGTTCGCCGTGATAAATCGCCGGGCCACCCAACTCAACACCCAGCGCTCCGGCACCAGCAGCCATGACCGGGCCGGCATTGGGGCTGTCCCATAGCGGTGCCTGCTTGCGCCAGCTCTTCAGGGCCAGTCGGGTTTTACCCAAAGCGGCATAGGTCAACGCAACCAACCTTGCAGGAATATAGTTAAGAACATCGTCGATCCGCGCCGCAGCCCAGCCAAAACGCTCAAAGCGTTCGTTGCGATAGCCCCACATGGCATCCAGGGTATTACTCAAACGATAGAGCACCACCCCTGGCGCACCCGCGACCACAAACCAGAAAATCGCGGCAAATACCGCATCGCTGCCGTTTTCCAGCACCGACTCGGTGGCGGCGCGGGCCACTTCGGTAGAATCCAGCTCACTGGTCTGACGGCTGACCAGATAACCCACCCGCGTGCGCGCCTCATCCAGGTTATTGGCGCGCAATGCCTCGGCTACTGGTTGTACGTGCTCACCGAGGCTGCGCATGCCCAGTGCGCAATACAGCGCCGCAATGTCCACCAGCCAGCCAATATAAGGCAGCCAGGACAGGGCCGTGGCCAGGATCGTCAGCGGCAGCACTGCCAGTACCCAGGCCGTAACACCATGACTGCGCCAGCCACGGCCGCCGGAATTGAAACGCTGCTCAATACGCTCGGCCATACGGCCAAAGGCAACCAGCGGATGCCAGCGTTTGGGCTCGCCGAGCAACGCATCCAGCGCCACCCCGGCAACGCACAGCAACGCCACACTCATGGACTCACTCCCCAATAATTCTCGTACACCAGTTCACTGAGCGGACGCGCTTGCGCCCACCCTTCCAGGACCAGCATCGGCGCTGGATAAAACGCCTCGACCGGGCCCAGGCACAGTACAGCGAGCGGCTTGGCCCCGGCAGGCAACCCCAGCAGATCAGCCAGTGCCTGCGGTTCGAACAATGACACCCAGCCCATGCCCAGCCCTTCGACCCGGGCCGCCAGCCACAGGTTTTGAATGGCACAGGACAAGGACGCCATGTCCATTTCCGGCAGCGTACGGCGACCAAAAATGTGCTTTTCGCGGTCATCCATCAACGCAGCCACCAGCACCTCGGCGCAATCGTTGATACCTTCGACCTTGAGCGTCATGAATTCATCGGAGCGCTGGCCCAGGGCATCCGCGGTGCGTACCCGCTCTTCTTCCACCAGACCCTGGATCTTGCCGCGCAGCTCGCGGTCAGTGATGCGGATAAACCGCCACGGCTGCATCAAGCCCACGCTCGGGGCTTGATGCGCCGCTTCCAGCAAACGCGACAACAACTCGGGTGCCACAGTGCCACCACTGAAGTGGCGCATATCACGACGCTCGGCGATGGCGCGGTACACGGCGGCGCGTTCTTGCGGGCTGAATGCGTTATCGCTCATGGCACCTTCACGGCACATGGCGCAAACAACGCGGCAATGGCCTGAGGATTGGACGGGAAGTAAAAGTGTACATAAGAAGCGGTCATTCGCCCTTCGCGATACACCGCTTCGGCGCCGCGCCCGCCATTGGGGCTCAGGCCGCGAGCAACAGGCTCAAGTTCGGTACTGGTCAGCGAGTGGTGGTAGGTGTGGCCGCGCAACAGCCCTTCAGGCATGTCCACAGCTTGCAGCGCCAGGGCAGCCAGGCGCTTTTGCATCGTCGCCTCCCCTGCCAGCAAGCCAACCAGTTCGGCGCGCTGGCCCTCGACATCGGTCAGGGCATCGAGCAGGTAAAGCATGCCACCGCACTCGGCCAGCAGCGGTTTACCGGCCCTGTGGTGTGCGCGAATCGCCGTGAGCATCGGCACGTTGCGCGACAGCTCAAGGTGATGCAGTTCAGGGTAACCACCGGGCAAATACAGGCTGTCTGCTTCAGGCAGCTGACTGTCACGGATCGGTGAGAAAAACAGCAGTTCGGCGCCCATATCACGTAATAACGCGAGGCTGGCGCCATAAGTGAAGGCAAAAGCTTCGTCGCGGGCCACGGCAATTCGCACACCTGCCAGCAGCAGCTCGACGGCCACCGGCTCAGGCGCAGCGAACTCAACCGGCGGTGGCAGCGCTACCTCACAGGTGCTGGCCAGGGCATTGGCAGCCGCATCCAGACGCGCATCCAGATCGTTCAGCTCACTGGCCTGCACCAAACCCAGATGACGACTGGGCAGCTCGATTCCGGTCTCGCGGGACAGCGCGCCGTACCAGCGCAAGCCTTCGGTCAGGCTGCCTTCGAGCAGCTGTGCATGTCGTACGGTGCCAACTCGATTGGCCAGCACCCCGGCAAACGGCAGATCCGGCTGATAGCGCGCCAAACCAAGGGCCAGCGCACCAAAGGTTTGGGCCATGGCAGTGCCATCAATCACCCCCAACACCGGCACGCCAAAATGCCGTGCCAGATCGGCGCTGGAAGGCGTGCCGTCAAACAGCCCCATCACACCTTCAATCAAAATCAGGTCCGCCTCACCGGCGGCTTCCCACAGCAGGCGACGGCTTTCCTCGGCGCCCACCATCCACAAATCCACCTGATACACCGGCGCACCGCTGGCGCGCTCCAGGATCATGGGGTCGAGAAAATCCGGGCCGCACTTGAATACCCGCACCTTGCGCCCCTGATTGCGATGCAACCGGGCCAAAGCCGCTGTAACCGTGGTCTTGCCCTGACCGGAAGCCGGCGCGGCGATCAGCACCGCCGGGCAATGACGTGACGCTCTCATACTTCAACACTCACAATTCGATGCCTTTCTGGGCTTTGATCCCGGCCTGGAAAGCGTGTTTGACCACCGCCATCTCAGTCACGGTATCAGCCAGATCAATCAATTCAGGTTTGGCGCCACGGCCGGTGACCAGCACATGCTGCATGGGCGGACGGGCTTGCAGGTCGGCGAGCACCTGTTCCAGATCGAGGTAGCCGTGCTTGAGCGCGATATTCAGCTCATCGAGCACCACCAGTCCAATGGACGGATCGCGCAGCATCTCGCGGGACACTTCCCACGCGGCTTCGGCGGCGGCGATATCGCGCTGGCGGTCCTGGGTTTCCCAGGTAAAGCCTTCACCCATCACGTGGTAGCGCACCTGCTCGGGAAAACGGCGGAAGAAAATCTCCTCACCGGTGCTGTTGCGACCCTTGATGAACTGCACCACGCCGCACTGCATGCCGTGGCCCATGGCGCGGGCCAGCATGCCAAACGCAGAACTGCTCTTGCCTTTGCCATTGCCGGTCAATACCAGCAGCAGTCCGCATTCATTGGGCGAGCTGGCAATGCGCTCGTCCATAACCGCTTTTTTGCGCAGCATGCGCGCCTGATGGCGTTCGTCGCGTTCGGGGGATTCATTCATGGCAACTCTCCGTTGGGTTCGATGATGCAAACGGGAGGCGGGGGAAATTAAAAAAACACACTGCATCGCCCGCCGCGAGAGTGGTGGATGGATCAGGCCGGTCTCCGGGCTCACAAGCGGGCGGCACCTGTAGGGTGCACCCTTGTCCACGCGCCTTCCCGTGCAAAAAACACAGTGGCACTGAGCGTGGCTTTGACTCGTTTACCGTTGCGGGGGCAGCGCCGGGATCGTGGCGGTTGTGTAGGTCCAACACGCCCTCACCGGCTTCCCTGTTTCACTCTGTCGACCCGTGGCCACAGAGCACCTGAAACAAGCCGCGAAGGTTAGAGGGTTGGGGGTGGAGCGTCAATTAAAGCCGGCGCCTAAAGGCTTTATCCGGCGCCCGGGCTGAACCTTTAAACAGCTACGCTTCTCTACTACCAGACAAGATCTTATGGAGAACCACATGCTCAAGCGCCAGCACGCCGTTGTTATTGTTCTTGCCGCAGGATTGGTCGCTTGCGGCGAAAGCTCGACCCTGCAAGTCAGTGAGGGAACCGGCCCATCACCCAAGCTTCCCGAACCCAATAAAACCCTGATTCCAACGGTCAATATCGCCCCCGCCATCGGCTGGCCCGATAATGCCACCCCAGTGGCTGCCCACGGCTTGCACGTCGCCGCTTTCGCCCAGAACCTCGACCACCCGCGCTGGCTCTATGTACTGCCCAACGGCGACGTGCTGGTGGCCGAATCCAATTCGCCGCCCAAGCCGGATGACAGCAAGGGCATCAAGGGCTGGATCGCAGACAAGGTCATGTCCCGCGCCGGGGCCGGAGTGCCAAGTGCAAACCGGATTACCCTGTTGCGCGACGCGGACCACGATGGCGTCGCCGAAACCCGCACCGTGTTTATCGAGAACCTGAACTCTCCCTTTGGCATGACGCTGGTGGGTAACGATCTGTATGTGGCAGATGCCGACAAGCTGTTGCGCTTCCCCTATCAAGCCGGTGAAAACAGCATCAGCGCCAAACCGGTCAAGGTGGTGGACTTACCCGGCGGGCCTCTGAACCACCATTGGACCAAAAACGTGATCGCCAGCAAGGACGGCACCAAGTTATATGTGACCGTCGGATCCAACAGCAATGTGGGCGAAAATGGCATGGACAAGGAGCAAGGTCGTGCCGCGATCTGGGAAGTCGACCCGGCCACCGGCAGCCACCGCATTTTTGCGTCGGGCCTGCGCAACCCTAATGGCATGGACTGGGAGCCCACCTCCGGCAAGCTCTGGACAGCAGTTAATGAGCGTGACGAAATCGGCAGTGACCTGGTGCCCGACTACATCACATCAGTCCAGGATGGCGGCTTCTATGGCTGGCCCTACAGCTACTACGGCCAGCATGTGGATGTGCGGGTCAACCCGCAAAACCCTGAACTGGTGGCCAAGGCCATTGCCCCGGATTACGCCGTTGGGCCACACACGGCGTCTTTGGGGCTGACGTTTGCCGAAGGCAGCCATTTACCCGGCTTTACCCAGGGTGCCTTTATCGGCCAGCACGGCTCCTGGAACCGCAAACCCCACAGTGGTTACAAAGTGATTTTCGTGCCTTTTGCCGGCGGCAAACCGGAGGGCATGCCGATCGATGTGCTGACCGGCTTTCTTAACGCCGACGAAAAAGCCATGGGCCGGCCAGTGGGCGTGGTGATCGACAAGCAAGGGGACTTGTTGGTGGCCGATGATGTAGGCAACAAGGTTTGGCGGGTGTCGGGAAAATAGGCTTTCTAATCAAGAGCCGCCCTCACCCTAGCCCTCCCCCGGAGGGAGAGGGGACTGAATGGGGTTTGCTTCAGATATTTGGCAGCCTGGAAACCTTGCGCTGAATCCAGATTCAACTCGGTCAAGCTCCCTCTCCCTTCGGGAGAGGGTTGGGGTGAGGGGCTTTAGGGCAAACGTGCCAAATGCTGCTCGGTCGGCAACACGCGCTTGGCATTCAGATAAGCCTTCTGCCAGTAGGCCTTGTTCAGGCTGTCCAGCTTGACCGTACCGCCCGTGGCCGGCGCATGGACAAAGCGCCCTTCGCCTACGTAGATCCCGGCGTGACTGACCTGGGAGCCACCATTGGTTGCAAAGAACAGCAGGTCACCGGTTTGCAGCTTGTCCTGGCCGATGCTCTGCGCACGCATCACGATCATCTCGCGCGTGGTGCGCGGCAACGAAATACCCGCGGCGTCGTTGTATACGTACTTGATCAGGCCACTGCAATCAAACCCCGAATCCGGGGTATTGCCGCCCCAGCGATAAGGCGTGCCTACCAGGCCAAGGGCGCGAAAAAGCACGTCTGCGGCAACCGGGGAGGTTTCTTCGGGGTGAGTGATAAACACAACCGGCTTTTGTGCCACGGGGGCTGGCGGGGTGCGGCTGGCGCAGGCACTGAGCAGTGCTGCTAAAGTGAGGAGAGCAACGCGGGCCATGATCGACATAAACAGAATGTTCCTGATTCTGGATACGGCAACTCAGGCCGCGAACCCCAAAGCCGCGAGAGGGGGCACCTTCGCGGCTTCAGAAATTTAACATTGCGACTTAATTCTAGCTCTTAGCTGCAGAACTTCAAGTAACACATTAACTTTACTTGCGGGCTACGACGCTCGCAGGGGCCATCGCCAGGGCGCGCTTGGCCTCAATAAAGGTCTTGCTCCAGTAGCTGTCACCCAGGTTATCAATCCGTACACCACCGCTGCGGCGGCTGCTGGAGTGAATAAACTGGTCATCACCCAGGTAAATCCCGGCATGGCTCACACGGCCACGACCATTGGTGCTGAAGAACAGCAAATCACCCGGTTTCAAATTATTCCGTGCGACCAGCGGTGCTTTTACGTTGATCATTTCGCGGGTTGAGCGCGGCAATTGCATGCCCGCCTCTTCCTTGAACAGATAACCGATAAAGCCGCTGCAATCGAAGCCTGCCTCGGAGGTGCCACCAAAACGGTAACGGGTACCGATCAAGGACATACCGCGCTCTAGAATGCTGTCAGCCAGAGCTGGCAATTCATAAGGCTTGCTGTTGGCAGAAAACTCAGCCAGTTCTTTTTCGGTTGCCAGTTCTTCCTGATAAAGAGCGGAAGTTTGCGAGACCGAAGATGACTTTTGAACCTGAGCCTGGACGACTTGCTGCGACACTGGCGTGTGAGCAGCACAACCAAACAACAGGGTAACGAGTGCGAGGGGCACGAGGGGTGCGAAGCGCTTTAGCATGGGCACGACCGTGGCTTATTAGAAAAAGTAGCCGCGACTATGCCTTCTATGATCCTCATTTGCAAATTCAATCGATCTAAATGTGACTTGATGGTTTCGTCGTGACATCTAAGGCTTTACACCCCTGACGACAGATTTTGCGCCCACAGCCCTTTGGCCGCGCAGGATTTTTGGCGCCTGGAAACTGTCAAAACCGGCTACAACCCTTATGTTTGAAGGGCTGAGCTACCAGCCAAGGGTTTCTTTCAGGAAGGGAATGGTCAGCTTGCGCTGCGCCTGCAAGGACGCTTGATCGAGCCGCTCGAGCAAATCAAACAAGGCACTCATGCTGCGGGTACCGCGCGTGAGAATGAAATGCCCGACTTCGTCAGTCAGGTGCAGGCCACGGCGTGAAGCACGCAACTGCAAAGCCCGCAGCTTGTCCTCATCGGACAGGGGGCGCATCTGGAAAACCAGCGCCATGGTCAGGCGGGACTTGAGGTCTGCCAGTTTGATCGGCAATTCTCGAGGCGAGGTGGAGGCTGCAATCAACAGGCGCCGGCCGCTGTCACGCAGCCGGTTGAACAGATGGAACAGCGCCTCTTCCCAATCAGCACGCCCGGCCACCGCCTGCAGGTCATCCAGGCAAACCAGCTCGTACTGCTCAAGGTTATCGAGGATTTCTATGCCGCGATCCAGCAACTCGGCCAGCGGCAGGTAAACCGCCGGTTCGCCCATCTGCTCAAAGCGCAGGCAAGCGGCCTGCAGCAGGTGCGTACGCCCTACGCCATGTTTGCCCCACAGGTAAATCAGGCTTTCTGTCCAGCCGGCGTCGGCTTCGCACAGACGTTCGACATAGCCGAGTGCAGCGGCATTGGCGCCTGGATAGTAGTTTATGAAGGTAGCGTCATCACGCAGACGCACACCTAGGGGCAGCTGAATCGGTTTCATGCTGACTGAACAGTTCAAGCGAACCGTTAGTGGCCTCTGTGTAAGGTTTGAAAAGTTTATACCCGTGTCGCCGGGCACACAATGTAACAGACCACGAGCAAAATCAAAGGTTTGCGTTAAGGTCTTGGATTGATTGGGCTTTTTCTGGCGCCTGCGAGCCGCCTCGAACGCACAAAGAAGGCCGGGCCGCCTCGCGACAACCCCGCCGCTTCACAACCCACCCTCTACAACTGCGGATCCTCACTGCCTTTATAGACCTGGGAATCCTTATACAAATCCTGCACATGGCGCACCAGCACCATGATCACGGCCGCTACCGGCAAGGCCAGCAATACACCGGTAAAACCGAACAGCTCACCGCCAGCCAGAATCGCAAAGATCACCGCCACCGGGTGCATACCGATTTTGTCACCCACCAGCAGCGGGGTAAGCACGGTGCCCTCCAGGGCTTGGCCGATCATAAACACCGCCACGATGCCGAGCATCGGGTACAGATCCCCGCCAAACTGGAATAACCCGGCAACCAACGCCGCACCGATGCCGACAATAAAGCCCATATACGGCACGATGGCCGCTATACCCGCCATCAAGCCGATCAACAACCCCAGCTCGAGGCCGACCAGCATCAGGCCCGCCGAGTAGATCACCCCCAGCGCCAGCATCACCAGCAACTGACCGCGCACAAACGCGCCGAGCACGTCGTGGCACTCTTTGGCCAGTGACACGATCTGATCTGCCCGAGCCCGCGGCAACAGACCGCGAATCTTGGCCATCATGATGTTCCAATCACGCAACAGGTAGAACGCCACCACCGGAATCAACACCAGATTGGCCAAAAAGCCGATCAGCGCCAGACTGGAAGCCGTGGCCTTGGACAGGACGATTCCGACAATGTCAGTCGCCTGCCCCATATGCTCGGTGATCGCCGCCTTGATCTTGTCGAACTTCCAGAAACTGTCACTCAAGCCGAACTTGGCTTGCACCCACGGCATTGCCGTGTGCTGCAGCCAGTCGAGGATCTGCGGTGCCAACTGATAGAGCTTCAACAGTTGCTTGGCCAGCAGCGGCACCAGTACCAGCAGCAATGTCATCAAAATGACAGTGAACACGGTAAAGACCGCAACCACACCCCAGGTTCTTGAAAGTCCGAACCTTTCCAGTCGATCGACCACCGGGTCGAACATATAGGCCAGGACGATGGCGACCAGAAAAGGCGTGAGTATCGGATGCAGGAAATACACGAACAGGGCGAATCCCAACGCCACGCCCCACCACACCCACCGTCGCGAATCAGCCATGAGCCACCCCATCCTTATATAAAGAAGACATCAACCTACCAGCGAAACCGCAACTGCGCCGCAGGGCCTGAGGCAACACTTGACGCCTGCCCCCCATCAGCCGCAACAGGCACTTGCCCCGCCGGTACTTCCTGCAACTGCGCCAGCCCCAATTGCGAACGCAACTGCTCGGCGCTGCCGTTTACCAGGTACACAACACGATCACCGTCAACGCTCTTGAGTTGCGCACCAAAAGGCTCAAGCAAATGCCCCAGCTGCGCATAACGCTGCAACGTCATGCCTTGCACTTCGAGCAACTGCTCGGAAGAAACCCCGGGCTTGACCGCATAGCGCGGCGCCAGACGCTGGCTGACCGCAAGCATCACGGCATCGGCCAGCGCTGCCTGATCAGGAGCCTGAGCGCTGCCCTGCTCCTGCTGATCACCTACCCACAAACGCCATTTGGCGCTCCACTGCCCGTCATCTTCACGAGCATGCACCGCCAGCAATGCGTCCGCACCATAACGCTCGGAAGCGTCTTTTAAAGGCGCAGGATTGCTGCCCTCAAGATTTTCAGCCGTACCCACAAGCTGTTCACTCAAATCCGCCAACGGCAAGCGCAATGGCAAACCCCGATGCTGCGCGGCACGACGCAACGGCTCGGCCACTGACTGACCGTCCCCCACCAGGCTCGAACCTTCGACCGAGTCATTCAGCCACCAGCCCAGCAGCGCAGGGCGATTACTGCCCCACAGCGACAGCCCGGCCTGATGCAACGCACGATCGGTACTCACCGGATCGAAGTCCACTTGCAGGCTTTGCGGCGGGCCGGCGTCATAGCCGTAGCGACTGATGATTTGCTGCGGATCTTTGCGAATCGCCTCCAGCGCCGGACTCTTAATCGCCGCGGCATCTCCGGTCAGACGCAACACCAGGGTTTCCAGGGCCTTTTGCGTAGCCTGGGTGCGCTCATCAGGTGACTGGGTGGTGACTGGCTCGAGCACCTGATAAAGACCGGTGAGGATTTCGGCATGACTGGCCAGGCTGAAAAAAGACAGACAGCCCACGGCTAAAAATTGGCTAAAACGCATGAAAGATTCCCGATGACAAAAAGCAGCCTATTAAGGACGCCATAAAAACACTCGAACAGACTTCTGACACGGCCACGGCCAAATCATTCACGCCCGTTTCGCGTTTTCACGCGGTCACACAACCTCTCTATACCTTATACAGGCCTGTGCGCAGACCCAAGTACGACTAAAAAAGGTTTTTTTCGCCAGATATAACCCTGCCTGTCGGCCCGAGGATGGCCGCTGCCCTTCAAGCCTGATAAAATCGCGCGCCTTCGCAGACCGCCAACAGCCGGGCACCCTGCAAATGCTCTGGTGCAATCCTTGAGCACTTGCAAGCCTGCCCCCTGAACTCGGTCGATACCCCCGAATCCCCCCTAAAGGCCTGGATTATGAGCAAGCAACCATCCCTGAGCTACAAAGACGCCGGTGTAGACATCGACGCCGGTGAAGCATTGGTCGAACGCATCAAGAGCGTGGCCAAGCGCACTGCACGCCCGGAAGTGATGGGCGGCCTCGGCGGTTTTGGCGCCCTCTGCGAAATTCCGGCTGGCTACAAGCAGCCTGTTCTGGTTTCCGGCACTGACGGCGTCGGCACCAAGCTGCGCCTGGCCCTGAACCTGAACAAGCACGACAGCATCGGTATCGACCTGGTTGCCATGTGCGTCAACGACCTGATCGTATGCGGCGCCGAGCCTCTGTTCTTCCTTGACTACTACGCCACCGGCAAGCTCAACGTTGAAACCGCGACCCAGGTGGTGACCGGTATCGGCGCTGGCTGCGAACTGTCCGGTTGCTCGCTGGTTGGCGGCGAAACCGCTGAAATGCCAGGCATGTACGAAGGCGAAGACTACGACCTGGCCGGCTTCTGCGTTGGCGTTGTAGAAAAATCCGAGATCATCGACGGTTCCAAGGTCGCTGCCGGCGACGCCCTGCTCGCCTTGCCGTCCTCGGGCCCGCACTCCAACGGCTACTCGCTGATCCGCAAGATCATCGAAGTGTCGGGTGCCGACATCGAAAACATCCAGCTCGACGGCAAGCCACTGACCGACCTGCTGATGGCGCCGACCCGCATCTACGTCAAGCCGCTGCTCAAACTGATCAAGGAAACCGGCGTGGTCAAGGCCATGGCCCACATCACCGGTGGCGGCCTGCTCGACAACATCCCGCGCGTACTGCCAAAAGGTGCACAAGCGGTGGTTGACGTTGCCAGCTGGCAGCGCCCTGCCGTCTTCGACTGGCTGCAGGAAAAAGGCAACGTGGACGAGCACGAAATGCACCGCGTGCTGAACTGCGGCGTTGGCATGGTCATCTGCGTAGCTCAGGCTGACGTTGAAACCGCGCTGAACGTACTGCGTGAAGCGGGCGAGCAGCCTTGGGTCATCGGTCAGATCGCAACCGCCGCTGAAGGCGCTGCGCAAGTTGAGCTGCAAAACATCAAGGCGCACTAATGCCTGATACCTGTGATGTAGTGGTGCTGCTTTCAGGCACCGGCAGCAACTTGCAGGCCTTGATCGACAGCGATGACGTCAAGGCCAGCCCGGCAACAATCCGCGCGGTGATCTCCAACCGCGCGGATGCCTACGGCCTGCAACGCGCCAAAGACGCGGGTATCGATACCCGCGTACTGGATCACAAGGCATTCGAGGGCCGCGAGGCCTTCGATGCTGCATTGATCAAAGTCATCGACGAATTCAAACCGAAACTGGTGGTTCTGGCCGGGTTCATGCGCATTCTCAGCGCAGAATTCGTGCGTCACTATCAGGGTCGCCTGCTGAATATCCACCCTTCCCTGCTCCCCAAATACAAGGGCTTGCACACGCACCAGCGGGCGCTGGAAGCAGGAGACGGTGAGCACGGCTGCAGCGTGCACTTTGTGACCGAGGAACTCGACGGCGGACCTCTGGTCGTACAGGCAGTGATACCGGTAGAGTCCGATGACTCGCCACATAGCCTGGCGCAACGGGTTCACGCCCAGGAACACCGGATTTATCCGCATGCAGTGCGCTGGTTTGCCGAAGGTCGCTTGTCACTTGACGAGCGAGGCGCATTATTGGACGGTCAATTACTTGCGGCCAGCGGCCACTTGATACGAACCTAGGAGAACTTATGCGTCGTGCCCTGCTTCTCGCCCTTAGCCTGCTGGCTATTCCAGCAGTCCAAGCGGCCGATCTTCAGCCTTTCAAGGCCAGCTACACCGCAGACTGGAAACAGCTGCCCATGAGCGGTTCTGCCGAGCGCAGCCTGACCAAGGGTGACAATGGTATCTGGACCTTGAATTTCAAGGCTTCAATGCTGGTAGCCAGCCTGAACGAAGAAAGCACCCTCAAAATCGAGAAAAACACGCTGATCCCGCTGACCTACCACTTTGAACGTGGCGGCCTGGGAAAAGCCAAGAAGATCGATCTGGATTTCGACTGGGCGGCCAAGATGGTCACCGGCACCGATCAGGGCGACGCTGTCAAAGTACCCTTGCTCAGCGGCATGCTCGACAAGTCCACCTACCAGCTGGCACTGCAGCGTGACGTAGAAGCCGGCAAAAAGTCCATGAGCTACCAGGTGGTTGATGGCAATGACGTCGACACCTATGACTTTCGCGTGATCGGCCCTGAAGTGGTTGAAACCAAGGCTGGCAAGGTCGACGCAATCAAGGTTGAGCGCGTACGCGACCCGACACAGAACAAGCGCATCACTGAAATGTGGTTCGCCAAGAACTGGGGTTCGCTGCTGGTCAAACTGCGCCAGGTCGAAAAAGACGGCAAGGAATACAACATCATGCTGCTGGACGGCACGGTGGATGGCAAAACGGTCAAGGGCAACTAAGCGACAAGCCTTTAGCTGCAAGCCTCAAAAAAACCTCGCTTCGGCGAGGTTTTTTTGGTCTGTAACACACCAAAAACATGAAACATTTTTCATAAAACTATTAAACAAATCCGTAAACACCCCGTGCTTAAAGGGCTGCAGGGTTTAAGGATTTTCTGCAAGATGACAGCGCGACAATCAGCTATTTACTTAGGAAGCTAACAGATTCTATAAAGAAGTCCTGCGACGCCTTGCCGCAGGCCCTCATCAGAATTTGGAGCAAGCAGATGACTATCAAAGTAACTGAGCGCGACGATTCACGTATGTTCCACCAACTGGTAGCCCACGGTGTACACCTATGGGATGTGCATCAAGAAGACATACTGGTAGGCATGTTCCACCGCGAAAGCGACGCTCACAGCTACAAGGCTGAGCTGGAAAAGCTGGAAGCGCAGAAACGCCAGGCCTGAGCAGAAGAAACTACTGTCTTGAAAAACACAAACCCCGCCGAAGCGGGGTTTGTTTTGTTATGCGCCAACGCAACACTCTGTGGGAGCGAGCCTGCTCGCGAAGAGCAGCGAACGCTTTCGCGAGCAGGCTCGCTCCCACAGGTTATGCCAGCACTACCACATCAGGTCATCAGGGATCTGATAGGCCGCGTACGGATCGTCTTCTTCCGGGGTTTTCGGCTCAACCAGGATATTCAGCTGCACGATCCGGCGCGGATCGCGCTCCTGAATCTTCAGTGCAGCTTCACGGGGGATGACTTCGTAGCCGCCCTGGTGCTGCACGATCGCCAGCGAGCCATTGGCCAGCTTGTTGCGCATCAGGGTGTTGACCGACAGGCGCTTGACCTTTTTGTCATCAACGAAGTTGTAGTAGTCCTCAGTGGTCAGCTTGGGCAGACGTGATACTTCGATCAATTGCTTGATCTGCGCAGCACGGGCTTTTTGCTCGACCTTCTCCTGCTGCTGGCGGTTCAGTTCCTGGTCGCGCTTGACCTTCTCGGCCTTGGCTTCGGCAGCCAGACGCTGCTGGGTGTCGTCCAGTTCGATCTGGCCTTTGTGGGCCAGACGCTGTTGTTTCTGTTTTTCTTTGCCGGCCTGCTTGGCCTGCTTCTCGTTGACCAGTCCGGCTTTGAGCAACTGGTCGCGTAGGGAAATGCTCATCTACTTACTCACTTAGGCAAACTCAGCCGCAGCTGGGCAAATTCTTTTCCTGGCGCTTGGCTTCACCCCACAGGGCGTCCAGGTCTTCAAGGGTGCAACTTTCAATGGGACGCAGGGTATCGCGCAATGCCTGCTCGATAAACCGGAAACGTCGATCAAATTTTGCATTGGCACCACGCAAGGCGGTTTCCGGGTCCACTTTAAGATGACGGGCCAGGTTGACCACGGAAAACAGCAGGTCGCCGATTTCGTCATGAATGGCCGCCGAATCGTTGTCGGCCATGGCCTCCAGCACTTCATCCAGCTCTTCACGCACCTTGTCCAGCACCGGCAATGCCGCTGGCCAGTCAAAACCGACCTGGGCGGCGCGCTTTTGCAGCTTGGCGGCGCGGGACAGGGCAGGCAAGGCGACGGGCACATCGTCAAGCAAGGACAACTGCTCGGGGGCGGTAGACTTTTCTGCGCGCTCCTCGGCCTTGATCTCATCCCAGCGTACCTTGACCTGTTCTTCGCTCAAGCGCGGCACATCCAGCGGCGCATACAGGTCACCGGTGGGAAAGACATGGGGGTGACGGCGGATCAGCTTGCGGGTAATGCTGTCGATCACCCCGGCAAACTCGAAACGGCCTTCTTCCCGAGCCAGCTGGCTGTAATACACCACTTGAAACAGCAAATCGCCGAGTTCGCCCTGCAGGTGCTCGAAGTCACCCTGCTCAATGGCGTCAGCGACCTCGTAGGCCTCTTCGAGGGTATAAGGCACGATAGTGGCGTACGTTTGCTTGATATCCCACGGGCAGCCGTACTGCGGGTCACGCAGGCGGGCCATGAGGTGCAGCAGGTCGTCGAGGTTGTACATCTGTAATCCTTTGGCACACGCTAACCACACCCTGTGGGAGCGGCTTGCTCGCGATATGAACACCCCGGTACAGCTGACTCACCGAGGTGATGCAATCGCAAGCAAGCCCGCTACCACAAAGGATCAGCGCGGCTCACTACGCCCGATCCGGCGGGTTTCGATGATGTTCGGCAGTTGCGAGATCCGCCCCAGTAAACGCCCCAGCGCATCCAGCCCCGGGATCTCGATGGTCAAGGTCATCAACGCGGTGTTGTTTTCCTTGTTCGAGCGGGTGTTGACCGCCAGCACGTTGATCCGTTCGTTGAGCAACACCTGCGACACATCACGCAACAAGCCCGAACGATCGTAGGCGCGGATTTCGATATCCACCGGATAGGTCGAGACCGGGATCGGCCCCCAGTTGACCTGAATCATCCGCTCCGGCTCACGACTGCCCAGTTGCAGCACCGAGGCGCAGTCCTGGCGGTGAATGCTGACGCCACGGCCCTGGGTGATGTAACCGACAATCGCATCCCCCGGCAGCGGCTGACAGCACCCGGCCATCTGGGTCAGCAGGTTGCCGACGCCTTCGATCTGGATGTCTCCACGCTTGCCCGGCTTGTAGCCCGTGGCCTTGCGCGGGATCAGCTCCATCTGCTCGCTGCCGCGCTCAGGCTCGACCTGTTGCTGGGCCAGGTTGATCAACTGCGCCAGGCGCAAGTCGCCAGCCCCGAGCGCCGCGTACATGTCCTCGGCGGTTCGCATGTTGGCCTTGTCGGCGAGCTTCTCGTAATCCACCGCCGGCAGGCCCAAACGGCCGAGTTCGCGCTCGAGCATGGTTTTGCCGGCAGCGACGTTCTGATCGCGCGCCTGCAACTTGAACCAGTGGACGATTTTCGCCCGCGCCCGCGAGGTGGTGACATAGCCCAGGTTCGGGTTCAGCCAGTCGCGGCTCGGCGTACCGTGCTTGCTGGTGATGATCTCGACCTGCTCACCGGTCTGCAGACTGTAGTTGAGCGGCACGATGCGCCCGTTGATCTTGGCACCACGGCAGTTGTGGCCGATCTCGGTGTGAACCCGGTAGGCAAAGTCCAGCGGCGTCGCCCCCTTGGGCAGATCGATGGCATGCCCGTCAGGGGTGAAGATATACACCCGGTCCGGCTCGATATCGACGCGCAGCTGATCGGCCAGGCCACCGATATCGCCCAGTTCTTCGTGCCACTCCAGCACCTGGCGCAGCCACGAGATTTTCTCTTCGTACTGGTTGGACCCGGCCTTGACGTCAGTGCCCTTGTAGCGCCAGTGCGCGCAAACCCCCAGCTCGGCCTCTTCGTGCATGGCATGGGTGCGAATCTGCACTTCCAGGACCTTGCCTTCAGGCCCGATCACGGCAGTATGCAGCGAGCGGTAGCCGTTCTCCTTGGGGTTGGCGATATAGTCGTCAAACTCCTTGGGAATATGTCGCCACAGGGTGTGGACGATGCCCAGCGCGGTATAGCAGTCGCGCATTTCCGGCACCAGTACCCGTACGGCACGCACGTCATAGATCTGGCTGAAGGCCAGGCCCTTGCGCTGCATTTTGCGCCAGATCGAGTAGATGTGCTTGGCCCGGCCGCTGATGTCGGCGTCGGTCACGCCGGTGGCTTCCAGCTCGGTACGCAACTGGTTCATCACATCGCTGATAAAGCGCTCTCGGTCGAGGCGGCGCTCATGCAGCAAGGTGGCGATCTGTTTGTACTGCTCGGGCTCCAGATAGCGGAAGGACAGGTCCTCCAGCTCCCACTTGATGTGGCCGATGCCCAGGCGGTGCGCCAATGGCGCATAAATATCGAACACCTCGCGGGCGACGCGGTTGCGCTTCTCGTCCGGGGCATTTTTGACCGCGCGAATCGCGCAGGTACGTTCAGCCAGCTTGATCAGTGCCACGCGCACGTCATCAACCATGGCAACCAGCATCTTGCGCAGGTTTTCGACCTGGCCCTGGGTGCCCAGCACCATCGATTGACGGGGGCTGAGGCTGGCACTGATGGCCGCCATGCGCAGTACACCATCAATCAGTTTGGCCACCACCGGACCGAAGCGCTGGCTGACGGCAGGCAACAGCACCTGCCCTTCGCGCACGCAACGATAGAGAATCGCGGCAACCAGGGAATCCTGATCCAGTTTCAGATCGGCCAATATCTCGGCGATTTCCAACCCGGTACGAAAGCTTGAGGTGCCCTCGGCCCACAGGTTTTTCGCCGCATTGGCTTGCTGCTCGGCCTCGCGTGCAAACTCACACGCTTCTTTCAAGGCTTCACGGTCCAGCGCCACATCGACACTCACCGCATGATCCAGCCATGCCTCGAGGTTGAGACTGCCGTCGGTGTTGATCGGCTGGTGTGCTCTGACCTGTACCATCTTGCTTACCTTCCCTACAGCGCAGGTTCAATGCGCCGAAATCACAGGCCCTGATCCCAACCGCGCGCTACAGGGCATAGCGTCGCGGGTTGCGGGCCCGTTGAAATAGACAGACATCCTAGTCTGCTTCAAATAACGCCATCGCCTCGACATGCGCTGTTTGCGGGAACATGTCGAGGATTGCGGCACGTTTTAACCGGTAACCCTGTTTAATCAGTTCAACCGTGTCGCGCGCCAGGGTGGCCGGGTTGCACGACACATACACCAAACGTTTGGCACCCAGGCCAGACAACTTTCGTACCACTTCATAAGCGCCGTCGCGAGGCGGATCAAGCAGTACGGCACTGAAGCCGGCTTTGGCCCAGGTTGCATCCACCAGCGGCTGTGACAGGTCGGCCTGAAAAAACACTGCATTATGCAGGCTGTTACTGACCGCGTTTTGCGCGGCGCGTTCGACCATGGTCGCAACACCTTCAACAGCCACGACTTCACGCGCTTTTTGTGCCAGTGGTAATGCGAAGTTACCCAGCCCACAGAACAAGTCAAGAATCCGTTCGTCAGCTTGTGGCGCAAGCCACTTTATGGCTTGAGCCACCATGGCTTCGTTGACGCCGGCATTGACCTGGACAAAATCCCCGGGGCGATACGCCAGCTGCAAATCCCATGTTTCCAGACGATAGCCCAAGGCCCGGGTCAAATCGACCGGCTGTGGCTCGCCTTCGCCATGCAGCCACAATTGGGCGTTATGGGTAATGCAAAATGCCTCAAGGACCTGCATGTCGGCAGCGCTCAGCGGCGCCATATGGCGCAGCAAAACCGCAATCGCCGAACCACTGAACAACTCCACGTGGCCCAGTGCCTTGGGGTTGCCCAGTTGACGCAACATGGCGGGCAGCCCGGTCATGATAGGTTGCAAAGCCTGTACCAGAACCAAACAGTGATCGATGGCGACGATGTCCTGGCTGCCAGCAGCACGGAAACCCACGTCCAGGTGCTTGGCCCGCGCATCCCAGCGCACGGCGATACGTGCCCGGCGGCGGTAGCCAAACTCGGGACCGGTCAGCGGCGCTGCCCACTCTTGAGGTTCGACACCGGCCACGCGGGACAGTTGCTCGGCGAGCATGCGCTGTTTCAGTGCAAGCTGCTCTTCATGGGGCAAATGCTGCACGCTGCAGCCGCCGCACTTGCCCGCATGGGCACAGGGTGCCTGGCGACGGATCTCGCTGGCCTTGAAAACACGCTCGGTACGGGCTTCAACGACCTTGCCATGGGCACCCAGCACGCGGGCTTCGACTTCTTCACCGGCCAGAGCCCCCGAAACAAACCAGGTACGCCCTTCAATAAAGGCAATACCGCGGCCGTCGTTGGCCAGGCGCTCGATATTCAAACGCTGTTTCTTGCCCGCAGGCACTTGCGCAGCCTTGGTGCCGCCAGCAGGCTGGAAGCGCAGGCCTCTCTCTTGCTTGGCCATCAGTTGGGCGCATCGTAAATGCCGGTCGACAGATAACGGTCGCCTCGATCACAAATGATCGCGACCATCACCGCGTTTTCGACTTCCTGGTTCAGGCGCAGCATCGCTGCCACCGCCCCGCCCGAGGACACACCACAGAAAATGCCTTCTTCACGGGCCAGTCGGCGGGTGACGTCTTCCGCTTCGCGCTGGGCCATGTCGACGATGCGGTCTACGCGGTCGGCCTGGTAGATCTTGGGCAAGTACTCGGTCGGCCAGCGGCGGATGCCCGGAATGGCAGCGCCTTCCATCGGCTGCAAACCGACGATCTGCACGCCCGGGTTTTGCTCCTTGAGGTAGCGCGACACGCCCATGATGGTACCGGTAGTACCCATCGAACTGATGAAGTGGGTGATGGTACCGTTGGTCTGACGCCAGATTTCCGGGCCCGTACCGGTGTAGTGAGCCTCGGGGTTGTCACCGTTGGCAAACTGGTCGAGCACCTTGCCCAGGCCCTGGGCCTGCATCTTGTCGGCCAGGTCGCGGGCGCCTTCCATGCCCTCTTCCTGACTGACCAGGATCAGCTCGGCACCGTAGGCGGTCATGGCAGCCTTGCGCTCGGCGCTGGAATTGTCGGGCATGATCAGGATCATCTTGTAGCCCTTGATCGCCGCGGCCATGGCCAGGGCAATCCCGGTATTGCCCGAGGTGGCTTCAATCAGGGTATCGCCAGCCTGGATCTGGCCGCGCGCTTCGGCGCGGGCAATCATCGACAGAGCCGGACGGTCCTTGACCGAGCCTGCAGGGTTGTTCCCTTCGAGCTTGAGCAACAAGGTGTTGGTGGTGTTTCCAGCCAGGCGCTGCAAGCGCACCAGAGGAGTGTTGCCGACGCAATCGGCGATAGTTGGGTACTGCAATGTCATGGCGTATTCGCAATCCAGACCGCGGGGCCGCACATCATACCGACAAACGCCGACAGCCCATATCACGCAAAGTACGGTGCTTATGGTTAAAGGCTATAAGCGCCGCAAACCCATCACAATAATTCCTGTGGGAGCCGGGCTTGCCCGCGATTCTGACGCCGCGCTCTGTCAGGTAAAACGGACTGATACCATCGCGGGCAAGCCCGCTCCCACAGGGATGTCTGTACAGCCGCGGCCTGAGCGTTTACGCGGCATGTCCGGCAAGCAAACGAACATGCACCCGCAACCCGCCGCCGTGGTTCTCTGCCCACAAACTGCCACCCTGCAGCCGCAGGGCATTGCGCGCAATACTCAGGCCCAGACCAAAGCCGCCATCGCCGGGACGCGAGCCATCAAGGCGGGTAAAAGGCGCAAAGATCCGCTCCAGTTCTTCAGGTGCCACACCTGCGCCCTGGTCATCGAGCCACAGGTGCCACATATTGCCTTCGCGCCGGCCATCAAGGCTGACGATACCCTCGGGTGGTGAATGGCGAATGGCATTGCGCAGGATATTTTCCATGGCTTGAGCCAGGCTGTTGAGATGCCCGCGCACCCAGCAATGCTCATCCACCAGACAAGGCAGTCGCGATTGCGGCCAGCCACTTTCAAAGCGGGCGTTTTCGGTGAGCATCTCCCACAGCGCCTGCACCTGAATGTCTTCCACCGGCAGCGGCCCGCGCTCGGCATCCAGCCAGGCCAGTTGCAAGGTGTCTTCGACCAGCCGTTGCATGCCGTCGACTTCACGGCCCAGGCGCTCACGCAAGGCCTCGCCCCCCTGCTCGCTGTCACAGGCTACCCGCAAACGGCTCAAGGGCGTGCGCAGCTCATGGGACAAGTCGCGGAGCAATTGCTGCTGTTGCGAGACCGTACTCTGCAAGCGCTCGGACATCTGATCGAACGCCCGCGCCAGCTCACCCAGTTCGTCCTGGCGGCTGGTGATCTGGCTCGATAGCCGCGCCCCCAGTTGATCAGCCCGCCAGGCATTGGCCTGTTCGCGAAGATGGTTAAGCGGCACGATCAGCACGCGGTACAGGCCCACGCACAGCAACAGGGTCAGCAAGCCAGGAATTACGCCGTTGGTGACAATCCGCCAGATCACCTGGGAGCGCCCGGGCATAAAGCGTTGCGGCAACTCGATCACCAGGCTGCCCGCCGACGGGTCGCGGGGAAAGGGCACCTTTATCCATGGCCGCGCCGTCTTGATATGGCTGATGGGCCAGTCCAGGCCGCGCAAAAAGGTCAGCCGCTCACTTTCTCGATCACTCAGCGGGTAGCTGCTCAGCGACTGCAGGTCCTGACCAATCACCCCGACCCAGCCCGGCTCCCTGTGCCCCATGCCCTGCAACCACTGGTCGACGCCGGCTTGCTGAGCGCTCTCCCAGGCGCGCTCGGCCTCACCGGCATAGCGCACCAGGGTGCCGTGGGCCTGCTCGGACAAAAAGCCGGTGCGCTTGTCCATATAGCGACCCCAGGACCAACTGAGCCAGATCATCAGCAAGCAGAAAACCACCAGCAAACACGCCAGCTTCCAGAACACCGAATTCTTGCCGGGCACCTTACGGGGCATCGCTGGCACTAAGGACATAGCCCTTGCCCCACACCGTGCGTACTTCATGCTGGTAATAGCCGATAGTTTTGAGCTTTCGCCGGATCTGGCTGATATGCATGTCCAGGCTGCGGTCATGGGCTGCATAGCCGCGCTGCAAGACCTGCTGATAGAGAAAGGCCTTGCTCAACACTTCGTCGGCATTGCGCTGCAGGGTATCGAGCAGACGGAACTCGCTGCGGGTCAACCCGGCCCATTGCTCGCCCCGGCGCACATCGCACGCCTCGTCGTCGAACAGCAAACCGCTCTCGGCCGGTGGCAGTTCCAGCACCGTTGGGGCGCCAGGCATGCGATCCAGGGCCACTCGACGCAAGATGGCCTGGATGCGCACCCGCAGTTCGGCCATGCTGAACGGCTTGGGCAAATAATCATCGGCGCCCAGCTGGAAACCGCTGATACGGTCGGCCTCGGCACCCAGCGCCGACATCAGGATCACCGGCAAAGCGTGGGTCTGACGCAGTTGCGTCAGCACCTGCAAGCCATTCATGCCGGGCAGCAGGATATCCATCAGCACCACGTCAAAGTGCTCCTGGCGGGCACGGGCCAGACCTTCCAGGCCATTCTGGCACCAGATAACGTCAAACCCGCAACGCCCCAGCTGCTCGTGCAGATAGGCGCCCAGAACGGGGTCGTCTTCAATGGTCAGTAGGCGCGAGGGGCTAACAGCTACGGGATTCATTAGCGTCTGCAAGTAATTCTCAATCGGCGATTATTCAAGATTGAGCCCCTGCGGGCAACCGGCACGGGCTTTACCCCGTCTGATAAACCGAAATTGATGGCAAATTTTCAAAGATTTGCCGGGCACCATATGGCTACACTGCCACCTGATCCGGGCGGGAAGCCCGGATCACTCTTAAAAGAATGCAGGGCTGGAGAGTTGTGTGCTTAAAAACCTCGGTATCAAAGGCCGCGTATTGCTGTTAACGCTATTGCCCGTCAGTTTGATGGCAAGCGTGCTCGGCGGCTATTTCACCTGGCTGCAACAGTCCGAACTGCAATCGCAACTGTTGCAGCGCGGGGAAATGATCGCCGAACAACTCGCCCCCCTGGTGGCCCCCGCCATGGGGCGCCACGACACCGCATTGCTGGCCCGTATCGCCACCGAATCTCTGGAACAACAGGATGTGCGCGCCGTGGCGTTCCTCAACGCCAACCACGAACCGCTGGCCCATGCCGGGCCGATCATGCTCAATCAGGCTCCACTGGGCAGCAGTACCCATCTGCAACAGCGCACCGACAACGATGCCACGCGCTATTTATTGCCCGTATTTGGCCGCCATCGCAACCTGGCCGGGGATGTGATCCCTAACGAAGCCCATCGCCTGCTGGGCTGGGTCGAACTGGAGCTGTCCCATAACGGCATGCTGCTGCGCAGCTATCGCAACCTGTTTGCCAGCCTGCTGCTGATCGTCACCGGGCTGGTGCTGACCACCCTGCTGGCCTTGCGCATGAGCCGCACCATCAACGCACCGCTGGGGCAAATCAAACAAGCCGTGGCCCAGCTCAAGGACGGGCATCTGGAAACCCGCCTGCCGCCACTGGGCAGCCACGAACTTGACGAACTGGCCTCGGGCATCAACCGCATGGCCGAAACCCTGCACAATGCCCAGGAAGAACTGCAGCACAGCGTCGACCAGGCCACCGAAGACGTGCGCCAGAATCTCGAAACCATCGAAATCCAGAACCTTGAACTCGATCTGGCCCGCAAGGAAGCCCTGGAGGCCAGCCGTATAAAGTCCGAGTTTCTGGCCAACATGAGCCACGAAATCCGCACCCCGCTCAACGGTATCCTCGGGTTTACCCACCTGCTGCAAAAAAGCGAGTTGACCCCGCGCCAGTTCGACTACCTGAACACCATCGAAAAATCGGCCGACAACCTGCTGGGCATCATCAACGAGATTCTCGATTTTTCGAAAATCGAAGCCGGCAAGCTGGTGCTCGACAGCATTCCGTTCAATTTGCGCGACCTGCTGCAGGACACCCTGACCATCCTCGCCCCTTCGGCCCACGACAAAGGCCTGGAACTGGTCAGCCTGGTGTATCGCGACACCCCGCTGTCGCTGATCGGCGACCCGCTGCGGCTCAAGCAAATCCTCACCAACCTGATCAACAACGCCATCAAGTTCACCCGCGAGGGCACCATCGCGGTGCGGGCCATGCTTGAAGACCAGGACGAAAATGAAACCGACGGCAGTGTGCAACTGCGCATCAGCGTGCAGGACACCGGCATCGGCCTGACCGCCCAGGATATCCGCGCCCTGTTCCAGGCTTTCAGCCAGGCTGACAACTCACTGTCTCGCCAGCCCGGCGGCACCGGGTTGGGGCTGGTGATTTCCAAGCGACTGGTCGAACAGATGGGCGGCGAAATCGGCGTTGAAAGCACCCCTGGCGAAGGCTCGGTGTTCTGGATCAGCGTCAGGCTGCCCAAGGCTCGCGATGATGTCGAAGACTTGCCCGGCGCGCCGCTGCTGGGCCGGCGCGTAGCCATCCTGGAAAAACACGACCTGGCCCGCCAGGCCCTGCACCATCAACTGGAAGACTGCGGCCTGGAAGTCACGCCCTGCACTACTCTGGAAAACCTCACCAATTGTGTGACCGGCGCTCACCAGACCGCCCAGGCTATTGATCTGGCAGTTCTGGGCGTAACGGCCAATGACACCCCGCCAGAGCGTCTCAACCAGCACATCTGGGATCTCGAGCACCTGGGTTGCAAGGTACTGGTTCTGTGCCCGACCACCGAGCAGGGCCTGTTCAACGCGGTGGTGGACAACCCCCACAGCCAGCTCCAGGCCAAACCCGCCTGCACCCGCAAACTGCGTCGGGCCCTGGCCGACCTGGTCAGCCCGCGACAAACCCGCAGCGAACCCGGCGAACCGCTGGCCAGCCGCGCGCCGCGCATTCTGTGTGTGGATGACAACCCGGCCAATCTGCTGCTGGTGCAAACCCTGCTTGAAGGCATGGGCGCCAAGGTGACTGCAGCGGACAGCGGTTATGCCGCCATTGATGCGGTCAAGGCACACGATTTCGATCTGGTGCTGATGGATGTGCAAATGCCCGGCATGGACGGGCGCGAGACCACCGAAGTCCTGCGCCAGTGGGAAAGCGAGCGCCACTGTACGCCGCTGCCGATCGTTGCGCTCACAGCCCACGCCATGGCCAACGAAAAACGCGCCTTGCTGCAAAGCGGCATGGACGACTACCTGACCAAACCGATCAGCGAACGGCAGTTGGCCCAAGTGGTGTTGAAGTGGACGGGCTTGGCCTTGCGCAATCAGGCCAGCGAAAACTCGCACGAACCGACCCGTCACACCACGCAATTGCTCGTCCTCGACCACGATGAGGGGCTGCGACTGGCGGCAGGCAAGGCGGACCTGGCCATCGACATGCTGGCCATGCTGCTGGCTTCGCTGGAAGCCGACCGCGACGCTATCCGCCAGGCCCGTGAGGCCAGAGACAACAACGCATTGATCGAGCGCGTCCACCGCTTGCACGGCGCAACCCGTTACTGCGGCGTACCGCAATTGCGTGCGGCCTGCCAGCGCAGCGAGACCCTGCTCAAGCAGGCAAGCCCCAACGCCGTCGCCGCCCTGGACGAGCTGGATCAGGCCATCACACGCCTGGCCAAAGAAGCACGCAGTACTGCATAGCAAAATCATCGTGTGGGAGCGGGCTTGCTCGCGATTCGGGCGGCGCGGTATGTCAGGTAAACCGCCGTGATGCCATCGCGAGCAAGCCCGCTCCCATAAAAGCCGATTTGTAGTTACAGACCAAGGAAGACCCCATGCGCACGATTCTTTTCAGCAGCCAGACCTACGACCGCGACAGTTTCATCGCGGCCGCACAAGACGACGGTAACGAGCTGCATTTCCAGCCCGCGCGCCTGACCCTGGACACCGTAGCACTGGCCCATGACTACGAAGTGATCTGTCCGTTTATCAACGACGACCTCAGCGCCCCGGTGCTGGAGCAACTGGCTGCTGGCCGCACCCGCCTGATCGCCCTGCGCTCGGCCGGCTACAACCATGTGGATCTGCCCGCCGCCAAACGCCTGGGCCTGAGTGTGGTGCGCGTCCCCGCGTACTCCCCCCACGCCGTCGCCGAACATGCCGTGGCCCTTATCCTGGCGCTCAACCGCCGCTTGCACCGCGCCTACAACCGCACCCGCGAAGGCGACTTCACTCTGCACGGGCTGA
Organism: Pseudomonas sp. TMW22080; assembly: GCF_022496745.1. Lineage (NCBI taxonomy): Bacteria > Pseudomonadati > Pseudomonadota > Gammaproteobacteria > Pseudomonadales > Pseudomonadaceae > Pseudomonas > Pseudomonas sp. TMW22080. The sequence goes on from NZ_SCFF01000003.1 coordinate 48,839, forward strand.
CCGGTTTCGATCTGGTGGGCAAGACCGTGGGCGTGGTGGGCACCGGCCAGATCGGCGCCACATTCGGCAAGATCATGGCCGGTTTCGGCTGCAAGCTGCTGTGCTTCGACCCTTATCCAAACGCCGAACTGCTGGCGCTGGGCGCTCGCTACGTCAGCCTGCCCGAACTGCTGGCCGGTTCGCATATCATTTCCCTGCACTGCCCGTTGACCGCAGACAACAAGCACCTGATCAACGCCACCAGCCTGGCCACCCTCATGCACGGCGCCATGCTGATCAACACCGGACGGGGGGCGCTGGTCGACACGCCGGCGCTGATTGAGGCGCTGAAAAGTGGCCAATTGGGCTATCTTGGGCTGGATGTGTACGAAGAAGAGGCCCAACTGTTCTTCGAGGACCGCTCCGACCTGCCCTTGCAGGATGACGTGCTGGCCCGGCTGCTGACCTTCCCCAATGTGATCATCACGGCCCATCAGGCGTTTCTGACCCGCGAGGCGTTGAATGCAATTGCCAGCACGACCTTGAGCAATATCGCAGCCTGGAGAAACGGTACGGCGCAAAACCTGATCGAAGGTTGAGTCTGGACTTTGATGCCTGCGTGCTAGCATAGCGACTTACTTGGAGGACCCATGGTCGAACACGATTTCCGCTACAGCCTGCTTAACCCGCAGCACACCCTGATTGAATGCCGCGCTCTGGCGCCGGGCCTGTATCAAGTCACCGGCAACGGCGGCTCGATTCAAGCCGGTGACGTGCTGATTGTGTCCCTCAAGGGCAGCAAGACCTTGTCCATGCGTTTGAGCGTCGACAAGGTGCGCCACCTGATCAACCCGCGTGGCCAGTGGGTTGCAGTCACCAAAGGGCCGGTGTTCGGCGAATTGGCGATTCATGAATGGCAGGTCAACTGCGATGCTTGCGCCAAAGAGCTGAAGTTCGAGTTCGCAGTCGACGCCAAACTCGGCACCAAGGCGCAAAAGCCCGCAGCCACGGCGCGGATTGCCGAGCTGGGCTGGAGCACTGAAGGCAGCAAGCACCTGTGCCCGCAATGCCAAAAGGCCGCGCAATGAAACGCTTGATCCTGCTGGCCGTGCTGGGCGCAAGCCTGACGGGGTGTGCGGGTGATCCGGTGAAGTTGCAGCAAAACCACACCTACGTGCTGGAGTGGATCGGCGAACGACCGCTGATCGACAACAGCCACCTGACCGTCACCCTGGACGATGCTGGTCGGGCCTATGGCAGTGGCGGTTGCAACCATTGGTTCGCACCTTACACCCTCGACGGCGACAAGCTGACCTTTGGTGGCGTAGGCAGCACCCGCAAGGCCTGTGCGCCGGCGTTGATGGAGCAGGAGCAGCGATTCTTCGAGGCCTTGCAGACCGTACAGCGCTGGGACATATCGCCGATCGAGCAGGTGCGATTCTGGCCTGAACAGGGCAAGCCGCTGCGGCTTTGGCCTGAAGAAGGCTGATACCGCGGCGCTTGAATCACGAGCAAGCCCGCTCCCACAGACTGGTGCCAGCCTGTGGGAGCGGGTTTGTTCGCGATGGCTTCGACTCAGGCCCCTCTCAATTCCTTGATCTTCGCCAACACACCGGCCGCGGTCTGCTCGCCCATCAACGTTGCCCGCACCTTGCCTTTCTCATCCAGGATATAAGTCACCGGCAAGGCTTCGCTGCGTGGCAAATCGAACACCTCCGCCGGATCCTGCGCCAGCACGGTAAAGGTGATGCCCAGCGCGGTACTCGCGTCGCTCAGCTCCTTGCCCTGCAAACCATCGTAGTTGACCCCGAACACTCCCACCGACTGCCCCTGCAGCTGTTTTTCCAGCGAGTTGAGTTCAGGAATCTCGATACGACACGGGCCACACCACTCGGCCCAGTAGTTGATGACCTTCCATTGCTTGTCCAGACGCTCCGAGGCGATCTTCTGTCCGTGCTGATCGACCCCATAATCATTTCCGCAGCCGGCCAGCAATAATGTGGCGCAGACGGTAACTGCTGCCATGAGTCGCTTAAACATGCGTTGATCCTTCCCGGTAAATACATACAAAAATACATCAGCGAGCGGCCATTTACCGCATACGGTTCAGGCGCGCCCGTCAGGCAGGTAGAATAGCCGCCACCTTACGCAAGATGCGACCCGCACATGACCGATCTGACGCTTTATCACAACCCGCGCTGCTCGAAATCCCGCGGTGCGCTCGAACTCCTCGAAGCCCGCGGCCTGACCCCTACCGTGGTGCGCTACCTCGAAACGCCGCTGAGCGCCGCCCAACTGCGCGACCTGCTGGCCAAGCTGAACATCAGCGCACGGCAATTGCTGCGCAGCGGCGAAGACGAGTACAAGGCCCTCAACCTGGCAGACAGCGGTCTCACTGACGCGCAGCTGATCGACGCCATGGCTGCACATCCCAAGTTGATCGAGCGGCCGATCCTGGTCGCAGGCGACAAAGCCGTGATTGGTCGCCCACCGGAAAAAGTCCTGGAGATCCTGTCGTGAGTGCGCCTTATATTCTGGTTCTGTTCTACAGCCGCAACGGTTCGACCAGCGAAATGGCCCGGCAAATTGCCCGAGGCATCGAACAGGGCGGCCTCGAGGCGCGCCTGCGCACAGTGCCGGCCATTTCTGCCGAATGTGAAGCCGTGGCCCCGGCCATTCCGGACGAAGGCGCGATGTACGCCAGCCTCGACGACCTGAAAAACTGCTCGGGGCTGGCCCTGGGCAGCCCGACGCGTTTCGGCAACATGGCCGCACCGCTCAAGTACTTCCTGGATGGCACCAGCAACCTGTGGCTGACCGGCGCGCTGGTGGGCAAGCCGGCCGGTGTGTTCACCTCCACTGCCAGCCTGCACGGCGGCCAGGAAAGTACCTTGCTGTCGATGCTGCTGCCACTGATGCACCACGGCATGCTGGTCACCGGCCTGCCCTACAGCGAATCGGCCCTGCTGCACACCACGGCAGGCGGAACGCCCTATGGCCCGAGCCATCACGCAGGTGCCGACGGCAAGCGCGGGCTGGACGAGCACGAAATCGCCCTGTGCCGGGCCTTGGGTCAGCGTTTGGCCACCATTGCCCGCAAACTGGAGAGCAACCGTGGCTAAAAAGCCAAAAGTGCTGCCGCCCATCGAGTGGCTGCAGCCGCGGGTAAGGCTGATGCGGGTAGTGAGCCTGGCGTGCTTCTTTGGCCTGATCGCCCTGCTGTGTGTTTATTACCTGATGTTTGCCAACCTGCACGGCGCGCGCCCGTGGGTGATCCTGCTGATCGAACTGGTGCCCTTGATGTTTGTGGTACCCGGCATGCTGATGGGCAGCCCCCGTGGGCACTCGTTCACCTGCTATGTGGTCAACCTGTACCTGATCAAGGGCGCGCTGGCGGCATTCGATCCGAACCGTCAGGTGTTCGGCCTGCTGGAGATCGCCGCCAGCGTGGCGGTATTTGTCAGCGCATTGCTGTTTGTGCGCTGGCGCTACCAGCTGGATCGACGCCTGAGCGGCGAGTGATGCAGCTGTTGTGGGAGCGGGCTTGCTCGCGAACGGCCTTCGCGAGCAGGCTCGCTCCCACAATTGAAGTTGCTCGGCGGCTTAGTGATTCACCGTAAACGCCAGCATCTGTGACAGCTGGCACATCGGCCGGCCACTTTCGGTGTGCCACTGGTTGAAGGCGTTCTGCACAATCGCCAGGTCACGCAGGCTGGTGGGTGCCTTGTCCACCAGCTTCTGCGCGTTCAACGCGGCCACCACGTCATAACTTGGCACAAAGGTGTCCTTGCCAACCATGCGTAAAAAGCGTGGAGCCGACAAACCACCCAACTGATGCCCATGCTTGGCCAGGTACTTCCACAAACCGACGATATCAGTCACTGGCCACTGGGCGATAAACGCGCCAAAACTGCCGTGCTCGTGGGCAATGTCGAGCACCATCTGGGCATTGCGTGGCACGCTTTTAAGCTTGCCCAGATGGCGAATGATCCGCGCATCCTGCATCAACCGCTCCAGATGCTCGGCGCCCATCAGCACGACTTTCTCCGGGTCGAAACCGAAAAAAACCTCTTCAAATACCGGCCACTTGGCATCAACCACACTGTGTTTGAGCCCGGCACGGAACACCCGCAGGGCCAGGGTCGACAGGTAGCGATCATCGCTGATATGGCGCAACTGTTCCGCAGTTCTCGGGACAGGCAATTGGGCTTCAAGTGCGGCTGACGAACCAAAGCGGTTCAGACAGTATTCGTGCAGCCATTTGTAGTCGCGCATGCCCTCTCCTCTCGGCAATTTACAGATTGAGCAGGTTGACGAAACGCGGCGTTGCGCTTTCGTCGATCTTCAGGCTCGCGAAATCAAACAGGTTACGGTCCGCCAACTGCGACGGGATCACGTTCTGCAGGCTGCGAAAGATACTCTCGGTGCGGCCCGGCGTCTTGCGGTCCCACTCCTGGAGCATGTCCTTGACCACCTGGCGCTGCAGGTTCTCCTGGGAGCCACAGAGGTTGCACGGGATGATCGGGAACTGCTGCCAGTCGGAATAGGCCTGGATATCCTTCTCGTTGCAGTACGCCAGCGGACGAATCACCACATTGCGCCCGTCATCGGAGCGCAGCTTGGGCGGCATCGCCTTGAGGCTGCCATTGAAGAACATGTTGAGGAAGAAGGTTTCGACGATATCATCGCGATGATGCCCAAGTGCCATCTTGGTCGCACCGATTTCATCGGCAAAGGTGTACAGGGTGCCGCGACGCAGGCGCGAACACAGCGAGCAGGTGGTCTTGCCTTCGGGGATCAGCTCCTTGACCACCGAGTAAGTGTCTTTTTCAACGATGTGGTATTCCACACCCAGCGACTTTAGATAAGCCGGCAGCACGTCCTCGGGGAAACCCGGCTGCTTCTGGTCCATGTTCACGGCCACGATCTCGAACTGGATCGGCGCGACTTTCTGCAGGTGCAGCAACACATCAAGCAGGGTGTAGCTGTCCTTGCCGCCCGACAGGCAGACCATCACCTTGTCGCCATGCTCGATCATGTTGAAATCGGCAATTGCCTCACCGGTCAATCGACGCAGGCGTTTCTGGAGTTTGATTTGAGAGACCGAGTGAGTGCCCATAGCGCTTCAATTCCGCGAGTTAAGACCAAAAGCCGGGGATTTTACCGAAAAATACCCGGTCAACGAACCCCTTGCCTGCCTAAAGACGCCAATGCGATAAGACCGCCTCTGACAGCACAATAAGCTCTAAGGAGCCGAGGTTATGGGGCGGCAGGTTTCCTATACTTGTCATCAAGGCCGCACGCCTGTCTGCTTCTCAATACGTTCTGGCTGCGCGACCGGCACGCGTCCCACTGGGGGCGATGCGTCTTATACAGGAGCGACAGCCATGATCCATCACGTTGTGGGCCTTTTCACCCACCCCGATAAAGAGTGGCGCGAAATCCGTGGTGATGCCGAAGAAAGCATCGGCCATATGTATTTCACGCACACGTTAATTCTGGCAGCGATTCCGGCCATTTCTGCATTTATTGGCACTACCCAGGTCGGCTGGGTAATCGGTAACCGCGCGCCGGTGATGCTGACTCTGGACAGCGCCCTGTGGATGACCCTGCTGTCCTACGCCGCCATGCTGGTGGGCGTGGCCGTGATGGGCGCATTCATTCACTGGATGGCCCGTACCTACGATGCACAACCCAGCCTGCCGCGATGCGTGGCCTTTGCCACCTACACGGCCACCCCGCTGTTTATCGGCGGGCTGGCGGCGCTGTATCCGCATATGTGGCTGGGCATGATGGTGGGCACCGCTGCCATTTGCTACACGGTGTACCTGCTGTACGTGGGCCTGCCTACCTTTATGAGCATCGACCCGGACGAAGGCTTCCTGTTTTCCAGCTCGGTGCTGGCGGTGGGCCTGGTGGTGCTGGTGGCGATCATGGCCTTCACCGTGATCGTCTGGGGCCTGGGCGTCGGGCCGATCTACACCAACTAGGCCACAACCCGTGGAAGCGAACCTGCTCGTGATTGCTGTTCGCGATCAGGCTCGCTTCCACGGGCTCATGAAGACCATTGGGCGCCAACAGGTTCGCAACCCCAGCGCTTGCGGCATAATCGCCGGCTCTGGAGAACCGAACCGCATGCCCGAGCTGCTCAATACCCGCGTCGAAGACTGTTTCCAACAGGCCGAAGTGTTTTTCAAACGCCCCTTCAAACGCCCCGTCGTCAGTTTCAAACTGCGCGGGCAAAAAGCCGGGGTCGCCCATTTGCATGAAAACCTGCTGCGCTTCAACCCGCAGCTGTACCGTGAAAACAGCGAAGACTTCCTCAAGCAGACCGTCCCCCATGAAGTGGCGCACCTGGTTGCCCATCAACTGTTTGGCGAGCGCATCTCGCCCCACGGCGAAGAATGGCAATTAATCATGCGCGGGGTGTACGAACTGCCGCCCAATCGCTGTCATACCTACGCCATCAAGCGTCGCAGCGCCACCCGCTATATCTACCGTTGCCCCTGCCCTGACAGCGACTTCCCGTTTTCGGCCCAGCGTCACGCTTTGGTCAAACAAGGCCGCGGCTACCTGTGTCGACGCTGCCGTAACCCCCTGGTGTTCAGCGGCCTGACCCGGGTCGAATAAGCAGGCATAAAAAAACCCGTCCGAAGACGGGTTTTTTTATGCACTCAAACTTACTTGAGCAACACCGGGGCCGGGCCTTCAGCCACACCCAGATCATCTTGCGGACGGGTATCCTCCAGCGGACGGCCGCCAGAGTTCAGCTCGGTTTGCAGGGTGTCGGTGTCCAGTTCCTTGACCCACTTGGCCACCACCAGGGTTGCTACCGCGTTACCGATCAGGTTGGTCAGGGCGCGGGCTTCGGACATGAAGCGGTCGATACCCAGGATCAGCGCCAGACCGGCTACCGGCAAGTGCCCTACAGCCGACAGGGTTGCCGCCAGTACGATAAAACCACTACCGGTGACGCCAGCAGCACCTTTGGACGACAGCAACAGCACCAGCAACAGAGTGATCTGATGGGTGATATCCATATGGGTGTCAGTCGCCTGGGCGATAAACACGGCCGCCATGGTCAGGTAGATCGAAGTACCGTCGAGGTTGAACGAGTAACCGGTCGGGATCACCAGACCCACTACCGATTTCTTCGCGCCCAGGCGCTCCATTTTCACCAGCATGCGTGGCAGGGCCGATTCCGACGAGGACGTACCCAGTACGATCAGCAGCTCTTCACGGATGTAGCGGATCAGCTTCAAAACGCTGAAACCGTGAGCGCGGGCAATACCGCCCAGCACGATCAGCACGAACAGCACGCAAGTGATGTAGAAGCAGATCATCAACTGACCCAGCTGAACCAGCGAGCCTACGCCGTAAGCGCCGATGGTGAAGGCCATCGCGCCCAGCGCACCGAGGGGCGCCAGCTTCATGATCATGTTGATGATATTGAACATCACGTGAGCGAAGCGATCGATAAAGTCCAGTACCGGCTTGCCGTAGGCACCCAGGCGATGCAGGGCGAAACCGAAAATCACCGAGAACATCAGCACTTGCAGGATATCGCCATTGGCGAAGGCGCCAACAATGGTCGACGGGATCACGTTGAGGATAAAGCCTACGATGCTCTGGTCTGCACCTGCCGACACGTAACCGGCAATTTTGCTGGCATCCAGGGTCGACACGTCAATATGCATGCCTGCGCCAGGCTGAACCACGTTAACCACGACCAGGCCGATCAACAGCGCGATAGTCGACACGACTTCGAAGTAGAGCAAGGCATAGCCGCCGGTCTTGCCGACCGATTTCATGCTCTGCATGCCGGCAATACCGCTCACCACCGTACAGAAAATAATGGGCGCGATGACCATCTTGATCAGTTTGATAAAGCCATCACCCAACGGCTTGAGGGCAACACCGGTTTCCGGGTAGTAATGGCCCAACAAGATACCGATAGCGATCGCTACGATTACTTGCACATACAGGGATTTGTACAGTGGCTGACGAGTCGTCATTGCAAAGTTCCTCAAGTGCATCACTCAATCATCATTCCGTCTGAGACTGGTGACACCTAAAGCGCGAACCCTCCTGTACTTGGAGGGATTTGTTTTTGGGGCTGCTCTTACGGCAGCCCTCTCGCACTTATTGCAAGCCGTGGGCCACATTGCGCAAATGCCGCGCAATAGCCTATGGCGCCTGAGTTTGAAGGAAAATTCTTATATATTTTGCAGGTCAGGGTTTGGCGGAATTCCGCCCATTGGGCGTGTTGAAACGCAGAAGGTGGCGGATATCCGCCTGAACCCCACGTACTCCCGTAGCAGCTACCAGGGTTCGTCGATTAGCCCGCCGGGAAATAAATCCTGAACGCCGCGCCGCCCAACGAGGAATCTTCCAGGGTCAAGGTGGCGTCATAGCTTTCAATGATGTCCTTGACCACCGCCAGACCAATGCCCTGCCCCGGATGCTGGCGGTCAAGCCGTTCGCCGCGCTGCAGGATGCGCGCACGCTGATCCGGCGGCACTCCAGGACCGTCATCTTCGACGCAGACCTCAATGCCGTGAACGTTACGGTGCAGACTGATACGTACCTGGCTCAAGCACAGCCTGTAGGCGTTTTCCAGCAAGTTGCCCAGTAATTCCAACAAGGCATTCTGCTCAATCGGCACATGGCTCAGCTCAGGGATGTCATAGCTGACCTTGACCCCCTTGTCGCGATAGACCTTGTCCAGCGTATTGCACAAGCTCTGTACCACCGGCAGCAGTTCGACCTGGTGACGTACCAGACCACTCTTGCGCAAGCTGGCACGCTGCAACTGATAGCCGATTTGCTGGTTCATGCGCTCGATCTGGCTTTGCAGGACCCAGGCCTGCTCACGGTCAGCCGGGCGCTGGGCCATGCTTTCGCTCACACCCTGCAAAACTGCCAGCGGGGTTTTCAGGCTGTGGGCCAGATCATCAAGGGAATCGCGATAACGCGAACGCTGTTCGCGCTCGCTTTGCAGCAAGCGGTTCAACGAGCCGGTCAGGCGCAGCAGCTCACGCGGGTGCTGCTCGCTGAGGCTGTCGCGCTCGCCGGTTTCGATTTCATCCAGTTCCTGACTCAAACGTCGCAAGGCACGTAACCCCCACGTCAGACCAATCCATAGCAATGCCAGCAGCACAATCAAAGCTGCGCCGAACCCCAGATAAAGATTTTCCCGCAGGCCTTCCAGTGTGCGGTTGTATTCGCGCATCGGTTGCAGGGCGACAAAGCTGAAGGCAGCACTTTTGCCACCGAGCAACTTGACCTCTACGTCGTAGACAAAAAACTCTTCGCCGTTATCTTCGCGAATACTTGCAAACTCGTTGCCGCGCCCGTCATAGCGCGGCCGGTAATTGATGGTTTCTTCCTGAGTGGCCCGCGAGCGCCACACCAGGTGCCCGTCGCGGTCATAGATATAACCCAGCAGGCGACTGTCCGGCAGATCGAACTGCTCATCGGGCAGCAACGCCGGCATCTTGAGGCGGTTCTTTTCCATCTTTGCCGCTGAAATCAGCGTGGTGACATCTGACGCCAGGCGCTGCTCTATGGCGTCCTTGAGCGCCAGACTGAACGCTCCCTGCATCGCCGGCAACAGCGCCAGCATAAACAACACGGCCAACAGGGTTGCCGCCAGCATCAATCGAACGCGAAGCGAACGAATCATCGGCAGCGCTCAGTAAACAAGTACCCCAGGCCGCGCACCGTATCGATTGGCTTAAAGCCGTTTGCCCCCTCCAGCTTGCGTCGCAGGCGCCCGACCAGCACCTCGATCACATTCGGATCACGCTCCTCGTCATCCGGGTACAGCTGTTCCATCAGTCGGTCCTTGGCCACCACTTGCTGGTGATGGCGCATCAGGTATTCAAGAATCCGGTATTCATAAGCGGTCAGCGCCAGCGGCTCGCCGTCGAGCACCGCCTGCTTGCGGTTGATGTCGAGCACCAGCGCCCCCGCCACTATCGTCGGCTGGGTAAAGCCACTGGAGCGGCGCAGCAAGGCATTGAGCCGCGCATCCAGCTCTTCGAACTGAAAGGGCTTGACCACATAGTCGTCAGCGCCCGCTGCCAGCCCTTCGACCTTGTCCTGCCAATTGCCACGGGCGGTGAGAATCAGGATCGGAAACGTCTTGCCCCGGGCACGCAACTGGCGAATCAGTTCCAGGCCACCGAGCCCCGGCAAACCCAGGTCAATCATCGCCAGGTCATGATTGAACTGTTCGGTCTGGTACAGCGCCTCTTCGGCATTGGCCACCGCTTCGACCACATGGCCACTTTCTGTCAGACGGGTTTGCAAGTGATGGCGCAGCAACGCCTCATCTTCAACCACCAGCAATTTCATCGCGCTCTCCCAAGCCAATCCGCGTCTCGAAGGACGTGTGTCCCATACAGCCTAGCCACACAGTAAGTTGTGTGCCCTGAACATACTCTGAACAATTGCACAGCCGGGCCAAGCCCCGGCACAATGCCCGGCATGAACCGACTCCCCGCCCTGCCTGCCTGCTGCACGCCATTGCGTGACGACTGGCCCTTGCCAGAGGTCCTGCCCGCCAGTGTGTGGCTGAGCACAGACTTTATCCCGGCACAGCTTGAAGACGACGACTTTGCCCGCAGTGCAATCGATATGCCTGCGAGTATTCAACGCTCAGTGGCCAAACGCCAAGCCGAATTTCTGGCCGGGCGCCTGTGCGCCCGCGCAGCGCTGCGGCAACTGGATGGTACTTGCGTGGCTCCCGGCCTGGGTGAAGACCGCGCGCCCGTGTGGCCAGACCATATCAGCGGCGCCATCACCCACAGTAACGGCCGCGCCGGGGCACTGGTAGCCTTTAAACGTGACTGGCAGGCCCTGGGCATCGACCTGGAAACCCTGCTCAGTCTCGAACGCGCCAGGCGCCTGGCCAAGGAAATCCTTACTCCCGATGAGCTTGTGCGTATGGCCGCCGGGCCTGCAGATCAGATTGCGCTGCTGGTCACCTTGACGTTTTCGGTCAAGGAAAGCCTGTTCAAGGCGCTATACCCGCTGGTGCAAAAACGCTTCTACTTTGAACACGCCGAAGTGTTGAACTGGACCCCCCAAGGGCATGTACGCCTGCGCCTGCTCACCGACTTGTCACCTGAGTGGCAACATGGCAGTGAGCTGGATGCGCAGTTTTGCCTGCTGGACGGGCAACTGCTCAGCGTGGTGGCGATAAAAGCCTGACCCCGTTGCCCTGTGGCCGCGGGATACGCCCGCCATGCTATCGTGCGCGCCCCTGTTCGAACGGTTTGCCACCATGCCTGTGACGTCTCGCGCCCTGCGTCTGGCGCTGTATTGCCTGTTGATCCTGGCCGGAGCCATTCTGGCTGGCGGCTGGGCGATGCGTCAGGCCAAACAGCACGCACTGGAAGAGAGCGCCAGGCGCGGGCCTGAACAATTGAGCCTGTATGCCAATTCGCTGTACACGGTGATCGAACGCTATCGCGCCCTGCCAGCCGTACTGGCACTGGACCCGGAGTTGTCGGACGCACTGGCGCACCCCATGACGCCACAGGTGCAGGCGCTGCTCAACCGCAAGCTGGAACGTATCAACGGTGCAGCACAATCTTCGACACTGGAGTTGCTCGACAGCACCGGCCTGGCAGTAGCCGCCAGCAACTGGAACACGTCCAATAGTTACGTCGGTCACAACTACGCGTTCCGCCCGTATTTCAGCCAGACACGCAGCCAGGGTACCGGCAGCTTTTATGCCGTGGGCGTAACCAGCGGCATACCGGGTTACTTTATGTCCAGCGCGGTACAGGGTGCTGACGGCCGGTTTCTGGGCGCCATAGTGGTCAAACTGGAGTTTCCGGAACTGGAGCGCGAGTGGAGCCACGGCAGCGACACGCTGCTGGTCAGTGACAACCGGGGCATTGTATTTATTGCCAATCAGCCCGGCTGGCGCTATCGCCACCTGCGCGAGCTGAACGACCGCGACCGCAGCGCCATCAGCGTGACGCGACAATACGACAAGCAACCGCTAACGCTGATGACCTCGCAGACCTTGCACAGTTTTGGTGACAACAGCTACCTGAGCCGCGTCAATGGCCCGCAGGGCCAGGCTGACTACCTGTGGGGCTCGCAACCCCTGAACATCGAGGGCTGGACGCTGCACTTGCTGCGTCGCCCGGCAATACCGGCCGAAGACAGCCGCAATGCCGCCCTGGCGGCAATCGGCCTGTGGCTGACGCTGGTATTTCTGGGGCTGTTTTTACTCCAGCGCTGGCGGCTCGCCCGTTTGCGCCAGCGCAATCGGGCAGAACTTGAACAACTGGTCGAGGCCCGTACCCGGGATCTGCGCACCGCCCAGGATGGCCTGGTGCAATCCGCCAAACTGGCGGCGCTGGGGCAAATGTCAGCGGCGCTGGCCCATGAAATCAACCAGCCCCTCACCGCCCAGCGCATGCAGCTGGCGACCTTGCGCCTGTTGCTCGATCACGGTCGTATCGATGACGCCTACAAAGCCCTGGAACCCCTGGAGCAGATGCTCACACGTATGGCCGCCCTCACCGGCCACCTGAAAACCTACGCCAGGCAAAGCCCCAGCGGCCTGCGTGAAAAACTGGATCTGGCTAATGTGGTGGATCAGTCCCTGCAGCTGCTGGAGCCGCGCCTGAAGGACGAACAGATCGACTTGCGCGTCAATCTGCAGCGTCCGGCCTGGGTGCGTGGCGACGCAATTCGCCTGGAGCAGGTACTGATCAACCTGCTGCGCAATGCCCTGGACGCCATGGGCGACAAACCGCGTAAACACCTTGAGATCCGTATCGAAGCCGACCAGCAACTGTGGCGCCTGACCGTCACTGACAGCGGCGGCGGAATTGCCGATGAATATTTGGGTAAAATTTTCGACCCGTTCTTCACCACCAAACCCGTGGGCGATGGATTAGGCTTGGGCCTGGCGGTGTCATACGCCATTGTTCATGAAATCGGTGGTCGCCTGACTGCTTGCAATCACGTTGATGGCGCGCAATTCACGCTGACACTGCCCATCGCACAGGAATCTTGAGACATGCTCAACTCGGTGATCGTGGTCGATGATGAGGCCAGTATTCGCAATGCCGTCGAACAGTGGTTGAGCTTGAGCGGCTTTGACGTGCAGCTTTTCAACAACGCCGAAGACTGTCTGCACCGGTTGCCTGCGCATTTTGCCGGAGTGATTGTCAGCGATGTGCGCATGCCGGGTATGGGCGGCCTGGCCCTGCTGACCCGGTTGCAGCAACTGGACGCGGATTTGCCGGTGATCTTGCTGACCGGCCATGGCGATGTACCCATGGCAGTAGAAGCCATGCGTGATGGCGCCTACGACTTTCTGGAAAAGCCCTTCAGCCCCGAAGCCCTGCTCAGCAGCCTGCGCCGCGCGCTGGAAAAGCGCCAACTGGTACTGGAAAACCGCCGCTTGCATGAGCAGGCGGGCCTGCGTGAGCAGATCGACGGGCGCCTGCTTGGGGTATCGCGCAGCTTGCAGACCTTGCGCCGTCAGGTCCTGGAACTGGCGCCTCTGCCCGTCAATGTGTTGATTCGCGGCGAGACCGGCAGCGGCAAGGAGCTGGTCGCCCGCTGCCTGCATGATTTTGGCCCACGTGCCGACAAGCCCTTTGTGGCCCTCAACTGCTCGGCAATCCCCGAGCAACTGTTTGAAGCCGAATTGTTCGGCCATGAAAGCGGCGCCTTTACCGGCGCCCAGGGCAAGCGTATCGGCAAGCTGGAGTACGCCGATGGTGGCACCTTGTTTCTGGATGAAATCGAAAGCATGCCACTGGCCCAGCAAGCCAAACTGCTGCGAGTGCTGCAGGAGCAAAAACTCGAGCGTCTGGGCTCCAACCAGAGCATCAACGTGAACTTGCGGGTGGTTGCCGCCACCAAACCCGACCTGCTCGACGAAGCCCGCGCCGGACGCTTTCGTGAAGACCTGGCCTATCGCCTGACCGTGGCCGAATTACGCCTGGCGCCGCTGCGTGAGCGGCGCGAGGATATTCCCTTGTTGTACGACGCCTTTTCACGCAATGCCGCTGAACGCCTGGGGCGCAGTGCACAAGTGCTGAGCGGCCCGCAGCTGTCGCGTCTGCTCAGCCATGCCTGGCCAGGCAATGTGCGCGAGCTGGCCAACGTAGCCGAGCGGGATGTGCTGGGTTTGGGCGAGCCGCAATTGCCCGACACCGACGCGGGGCAATCACTGGTGGCGCAACAGGAAGCCTTCGAGGCGCAGTGCCTGCGCGCGGCGCTGACCCGGCATAAAGGTGATATCAAGGCAGTGCTCAATGAGCTGCAGCTGCCGCGACGTACCCTGAATGAGAAAATGCAACGCCACGGGTTGGCGCGTGAAGCATTTTTAAGTGCCGAATAAACCACCCCCCTGGCCTTTCGGGAGAGGGACGCGGGGCTTTTGTTCAGCCCTAGCGCGCCTTGTCCTCACGCCCGCGCAGTACCTGGTCGGGCATCGCCAGCGCCGCCGCCAGCCCCAGCAATGACACTGCCGCACTGATGCTCAACAGATGACGGAAGGTCAGCAGCAGTTCTGCTCTCAGGCTTTGCAGCGCCGGCCCCTGAACCGCGCTCAGACTGTCGAGCAGTACATTGCCCGAGCTGCCTTCGCCAATCAGCGGCTGGCCCATGACCGGTACCGGTAACGAGTCATGCAGCAATGCCAGCAGCAGGGCCGACATCAAGGCCACCCCCATCGCCCCGCCCAGGGCACGAAACAGGTTGGTGGTGCTGGTCGCCACGCCAATATCATGCTGTTGCACCGAGTTCTGCGCGCCCACCAGCGACGTCGGGAACTGCATGCCGGAAGCTATCCCGCTGAACAGCATAAACACCCCGCTCAACAACTCGGCGCCGGGCGGGCTGAATGCCATGCCCAAAATGGACAGGGGCATCAGCGCCGCCCCGCTCAAGATCATCGGTTTGTAGCGCCCGGTTACCGAAGTCATGCGACCGGCAAAATAAGCCCCCATCGGCAACCCGATGGCCAGCGGCAACAGGTGCAGGGCCGCGCTGTCGGCACCGGCGCCAGTGATGCTCTGATAGCGCAGCGGCATCAACACAATCAGCGAAATAGCCTGAAAACTGGTGAAAAATACCGTGCACCAGCACAGCACCGCATGGCGGTTGGCAAACAGGTGCATGGGCAGCAACGGCTCTGGCGTGCGCCGTTCATGCCAGACAAACAGCGCCAGGGCGATCAGCGCCACCACCAGAAAGCCTGCGACCTGTTGGTCATGCCAGCTTTGGCCCTGACCGATAAAGGTGATGCTCAGCAGCAGTGAAGTCAGGCCCAGGATCATCAACATAGTGCCCAGGTAGTCAATCACGGGTTTGCGCTGCGGCACCGGCAGGCCGACCAGGGTACGGTGGGAGATCCACCAGGCCGCCAGCCCCAGCGGCAGGTTGATCAGGAATACCCAGCGCCATGACAGGTACTCGGTCATATAACCGCCCAGCACCGGCCCGGCAACGCTGGCCAGGGCATACATGCTGCTGAAGTACCCCTGGTAGCGGCCGCGTTCACGGGGCGGGACGATATCGCCGATGATCGCCTGGCTGACAGAAATCATCCCGCCGGCGCCAATGCCCTGAATGATCCGCGCCAGCACCAACTGCTCCATGTTCTGTGCCAGCCCGCAAAACAGCGAAGCCAGGGTAAACAGGCCCATGCCGAACAGCATCAGGCGGCGGCGCCCGTACAGGTCACCGAGCTTGCCGTAGATCGGCACCGCCACGGTCATGGCCACCATATAGCCGGAAATCACCCACGCCAGCTGGCTGACATCCTTGAACTGGGCGGAAATGGCGGGCATGGAGACGGCGACGATGGTCTGATCCAGCGCCCCCAGAAAAATCGCCAGCATCAGGGCAATCAAAATGCTGCGAATGGCCGGTTTGGCCTGGGGAGGCTGGTTCAGACTGGTCACGTGAACACCTGTAGGCGAAGCTTGTATCGGATGGCCCTCAGTGTACTCGATAGGATCCTATTCGATAGCTTCGTAAGGGAGCCCGACGTAATTTTCTGCAATGGTGGTGCGGCCTGCCTCGGAGTCGACGAAATACGCCAGCTCGCTGTCAGTAATGCGCTGGCTGAAGCCGTCGCTGTCCGGAAAACGGTGCAACATCGAGGTCATCCACCACGAGAAGCGCTCGGCCTTCCAGATACGCCGCAGGCACACCTCGGAATAGCGCTCCAGCAAGTCGGTGCGGCCCTCGGTGTAGACCTTGCACAACATAGTGAACAGGGTGCTGACATCGCTGGCCGCCAGGTTCAAACCCTTGGCCCCGGTCGGCGGCACGATATGAGCGGCATCCCCCAGCAGAAACAGGCGCCCGTACTGCATCGGTTCAACGACAAAACTGCGTAGCGGCGCGATACTTTTCTCGAGGGAAGGCCCGGTCACCAGGCGTTCGGCCAGGGCCGTGGGCAGGCGGGTTTTCAGCTCGTCCCAGAAGCGCTGGTCGGACCAGTCCTCGACCTTCTCCCCAGCAGGAACCTGCAGGTAATAACGGCTACGGCTGGCCGAGCGCTGACTGCACAGGGCAAAACCGCGCTCGTGGCGGGCATACACCAGTTCGTCATTGACCGGTGGAGTGTCGGCCAATACACCGAGCCAGCCGAAGGGATACACCCGTTCGAAAATTTTCAGTACATCACTCGGAATCGACTGGCGCGCCACCCCGTGAAAACCATCGCAGCCCGCAATGTAATCGCAGTCCAGGCGCCAGCTTTCGCCCTCTTTATCGAAGGTGACATAAGGCGTATCGGTTTTCATATCGTGGGGCTGGACGTTGCTGGCGCTGTAAAGGGTTTGTGCGCCGACGGCCTCGCGAGCGTCCATCAGGTCGCGGGTGACTTCGGTCTGGCCATAGACCATCACGGTCTTGCCGCCGGTCAGGCCCTTGAGGTCGATATGCACCTGGCGATCATCCAGCGCCAGCTCAAAGCCCGCATGCACCAACCCTTCGGCGTCCATGCGCTGGCTGACACCGGCCTGGCGCAACAGGTCGACCATGCCCTGCTCCAGCACCCCGGCGCGAATCCGCCCGAGGACATATTCGCCGGTCTGGCGCTCGATGATGACGTTATCAATCCCGGCGTTGTGCAGCAGTTGGCCAAGCAGCAGCCCTGAAGGACCGGCACCGATAATAGCGACTTGAGTTCTCATTATTGTTGTCTCTCGCAGACTCGACCCCACGGGGTGAGTAGATTCTTATAGGTTAGTGCCTGTATTTTTCGCTTGCGAGAGCAGCAATTGAAGGTGATAACCCTGGGATTACCGGTACTTTTCGCCAATTAGTGCGATTATCGGCCGACGATACGACAACAGGTACGACGCCAATGATTCCTTCAGTCCCGGTGTTCAAGCTTTATGGCGAGCAGCAAGACCGACTTGGCCCCGATCTGCTGCACTGCGAAACCATATCGCTGCGCAGCCGCGTCCACGATTGGGAGATCCGCCCGCACAGGCACGCCGACCTGTGCCAGTTGCTCTATGTCCACCAGGGTCGGGCGCAGGTTGAGGTCGAGGGGCAGCGCCATATCCTGGAGCAATCGGCGGTTCAGGTTATCCCGCCTTTGTGCGTACACGGGTTTGAGTTTTCGCCCAACGTAGAAGGCTTTGTCCTGACCCTGGCCGCGCCGTTGGTGGCGCAGTTGCAAGCCCAGCTGGGCGACAACATCAGTCTGTTGCAGCGGGTCGCCAGTTACCCCGCAGGCAAGGACAGTGATTACCTCAACAACCTGTTCAGTGAGCTGCAAAGCGAATACGACAGCGTACGCCCTGCCCGCGAAATGCTGCTGCAGTCGCTGGTCAGCGTGCTGTTGGTGTGGGTGGCACGCCAGGTGCTCCAGCGGCGTGAGGCGCGACAGTTGCTACCACGGGGGCACGAGTATCTGGGCCTGTTCAATCAACGGGTCGAGGCGCAGTTTCGCCAGCAGCCCAGTGTTGAGCAGTTGGCACATCAGGTGGGGATTTCAGTGGCGCACTTGAACAGCATCTGCCGCGAGCTGGCGGGACAGTCGGCGTTGCAGATCATTCACCAGCGGTTGTTATTGGAGGCCAAGCGTCATTTGATTTATACACCGATGACCATCAGCGAAGTGGCTGATAGCCTGGGTTTTGCAGATCCGGCGTACTTTGCGCGGTTTTTCCGACGCCTGAGTGGGACATCACCCAGTACTTTTCGAACCGGGCGGACTGACATAATCAGCCCGCCCTGACACTCCGGGGCATCCTACCTCAGAGCGCTGAACATGGCATTGCAGTGCGCGCCATTGCAACTGGCGATCAATCCGGCTGCCTGGCGGGTTTGCTCGGCGCGGTAGCAAGCGCTAGCAAACAGGACAGCGGCAGCGAAAACGATAAAAACAGTCATACATGTTGTTTTTGTTTTGGTAGTCATGGCATTGGCTCCCTTGACGTCACAGCTTTGAGGCTAGTTCAGACACAGGTTCTTGCCATGCCAGTTGTACGAGTGGTCGTGCCCGATTTCATCCTTCAAATGGACTAGACATGTAATTCCTGTAGCCGCTGCAGCGAGGGAAAACTGCACTTGTGGGAGCGAGCAGGCTCGTTCCCACAATAGGGCTTGATCTGCAACAGCGTATCTATAGATATTTATCCCACACCGGTTCGTCGGTAAAGCGCTCGGCGAGGAAGTCGAGCATGCTGCGCAGCGTGGCCGGCATATGTTTACGTGAGGCGTACACCGCGTAGATGTTCATCAGGCGCGGTTCTGCTTCGGGCAACAGGCGCACCAGCTCACCGCGCTGTACAAACACCCCGGCCTGATAGCTGGGCAGCAGCGAAATTCCCGCGCCAGCCAGTGTGGCACTCAACAGGGTGCTGGCTTCATTGGCGCTGATATTGCCCTGCACCGGTACCGACACCTCCTCACCCTCGCAGGTGAAATGCCACATGCTCTTGCCGTAGTAGGAATGGGTCAGGCAGTTGTGCCCACTAAGGTCATCGACCTGCTGCGGCGCCGAGTGTTGGCGTAAATAGGCCGGGGATGCGCACAGCACCGAGCGACAAACGGTCAGCTTGCGGGCAATCAGGCTCGGATCCAGGTCATTGCTGGTACGAATTGCCAGGTCGATGCGTTCATCCACCAGGTTCACGGTACGATCGAGCATCTGCAGGTCGATGCTGACCTGGGGGTAAAGCCGTACGTAGTCGGTGACTGCCGCCGCCAATTGCGCCTGGCCGAACGAGGTGCTGACGCTGATCCGCAACAGCCCCCGCGGCGCATCACTGGGCACATCCACCGCGGCCTGCATGTCGTCGGCCAGTTCCAGCAACTGCCGGCAGCGCGGCAGGGTTTCATTGCCCGCTGCCGTCAGACTCAGCTTGCGCGTGGTGCGGTGCATCAGGCGTGCGCCCACCCACTCTTCAAGTTCGGCCAGGTAACGCGACACCACGGGGCGCGACAGATCCAGGTGGTCGGCTGCCGCAGACTGGCTACCGAGGTCGACGACGGTGACAAACACCCGCATTGCAATAAGACGATCCATGATCTGCCCGATATCTGAAACAAACTATGTTCAAGCATCGCATTTTTAGTTCGCGATCGGGCAACTAAGCTCTGTCCATCGCCAACCCTGGCCACTGATTCAGGAATCACCCATGAGCGGATTTTCCACCCTTCGCCGTTTTGCCCTCAGCGCTGCAATGCTGGGTTTTGCAGCCCATGCGGCGGCGGCCCCGGCGCCTTTGACCCTTGACGTGTACAACCCCGGTGCAGCGGCGATTTTCCCGGTTTCTTCGGTGCTGATCAGTGGTGACAAGGACGCCATCCTGGTCGATGCCCAGTTTGGCAAGGCCCAGGCCCGCCAGGTGGTCGACAAGATTCGCGCAAGCGGCAAACACTTGACCACCATTTATATCAGCCACGGCGACCCGGACTACTACTTCGGCCTGGAGACCCTGACCCAGGCGTTCCCGGACGCCAAGGTGGTGGCCCCGGGGCCGGTGGTTGAGCATATCAACCAGACCAAAGATGCCAAGCTGGCGTTCTGGGGCCCGCAGATGGGGGCCGATATGCCGCAACAGTTGATCGTGCCGCAGGTGCTCAAGGGCAACACCCTGGACCTTGAAGGGCGTGAACTGGATATCGTCGGCCTGAGCGGACGTCAACCGGACCGCACCTTTGTATGGATCCCTTCCATCAAGGCGGTGGTGGGCGGAGTGGTAGTGGCCGACAACCTGCACGTATGGATGGCCGACACCCAGACACCGCAATCGCACAAGCAATGGCTGGCCACCCTTAAACGTATCGACAGCCTGCAACCGAAAATCGTGGTACCGGGCCATTACCTGGGTGACAGCGACCGCTCGTTGAAAGCGGTGTACTTCACCCGCGACTACATCAAGGCGTTTGACGAAGAGGCGCTCAAGGCCCGCAACTCGGGCGAATTGATAGCGGCCATGAAAAAACGCTACCCGGACCTGGGCGAAGAATCTTCGCTGGAACTGAGTGCCAAGGTGGCCAAAGGCGAAATGCAGTGGTGAACGCTACTACCTACTCACTGGAGAATATCATGAGCAAAATCGCAATCATCGGGGCTACCGGTCGTGCCGGCAGCCAACTGCTGGAAGAAGCCCTGCGTCGTGGTCACAGCGTCACGGCCATTGCCCGCAATGCCTCGAAAAAACTGGGTGAGCGTACGGGAGTGGTGGTCAAGGATGTCGATGTCAACAACGCCCAGGCCTTGCAGGACGCCGTTGCTGGCCATGATGTGGTGCTCAGCGCCGCGCATTTCTCGACCCTGCCGGCCTCGGCCATTATCGAGCCGGTAAAAAAAGCCGGGGTCAAACGCCTGCTGTTTGTGGGCGGTGCAGGCTCACTGATGCTGCCGGGTGACACCAAAGTCATCGACAGCCCGGGCTTCCCCGACGAATACCGGCCTGAAGCCACGGCGGGCGGCGTCTACCTCGACACCTTGCGCGGCGAAAAAGACCTGGACTGGAGCTTCCTGTCACCCTCGGCCGAATTTGTCGAAGGCGAACGCACGGGCAAGTTCCGTCTGGGCAGCGACCGCCTGCTGATTAACAGCGAAGGCAAAAGCTGGATCAGCTTCGCCGATTTTGCCATCGCCATGCTCGATGAGGTCGAACAGCCCAAGCATTCCCGCCAGCGCTTTACGGTGGGGTATTAAGTTTCAGGGTACGGGGCGATTGCGCCATTTCGCGCTTCGCCCCTTGCCGGTGGACTCAATCAAACCTTCGGATTTCAAAGCGCGTAACACCAGGCGCACCGTGTCTCGGCTCGTACCGGGGCATGCCTGCTCAATCTCGCTGATTGAAAAAGGCAGTGAACGGTTCAGTACGGCTATGCGAACGCGGCTGCTCTTGTTACCGTACTTTTTCTCGATGGTTCCAACCCGCGCTTCAAACTCTTTATAGGCTTTGATCAGCGCGCCCCAAAAGTAATTGAGCCAAGGCCCTGCATCGTGAGTGCCTGAATGCCAATTAACAGAGCTGGCCTCCAGGGTTTCGTAATAGCTCTCCTTGCTGTCTTCAAAAATCCGCTCAAGGCTGATGAAACGGCCTACGACGTAATCAAACTGATAGAGCAGCAAGAGAGTCAGCAGGCGTGCAACGCGACCGTTGCCATCTGCAAAGGGGTGGATACACAAAAAGTCCAAAACACACAACGGAACCAAAACCAGTGGATCGGCAAGTTTTTGCTGATTTGCGCTGTAATAGCGGCTTAGCAGATCACTCATGGCCATCGGCGTCAGATGAGCGGGAGTGGGTGTGAATCTCACCCTGAGACTGCCATCAGGATGACGCTCGATGATGTCGTTGTTGGTTGATTTCCAGCTGCCTCCCTCTTGTGGCAAGTATCGATAAAGAATCGTATGTAACTGGCGTACCGTGCCTTCCGAGAAAGGCATGGCATCGCAGGCTTCGTGTATCAGCGACAGCGCATCCCGATAGCCGGCAACTTCCTGCTCGGAGCGACTTTTAGGCTGGGCATTTTTGATCATCAAGGATTTCAGGCGGCTGGGCGAAACGATTACGCCCTCCAGACGGCTGGATGATTCTGCGGACTCAATTACTGCCTGCTGCTTGAGATCTGCGAGCGCTTCTGCCGATTGGGCGACAAACAGCTTTTGCTTGCCCCTGTACTCGCCCAGCGCCCTCAGGGTTGAAAGCTGCAGGCCGTCAAAGCGAAGTTGGGTCAGATGTTCGACGGTGAGCGAGTGCATAAACGTCCTTAAATAGGGTAATCCAAAGGATTAAATGGGGCTTTATTGACTGTTTTTACCCCATTTACTCAAGAAATACCCCCTTTAAACTGTTACAGCGATTTTTTCCGCACCAGGAGAATGGGCTGTATCGATACAGGGTTAATCCGTGCAGCGCGTCTGCTCCACCAGCCAGTCCAGCAACTCGCGCAACGGCGCAGACGCCTCGTGGCGTGGTGAGCACACCAGCAGGTAGGCGGCGCCGGTACGCACTTTGAAATCGAAAGGCATGGCCAGTCGGCCTGCCTTGAGGTCGTCGCCAATCAATGACCAGTCGCCTATCGCAACACCGTTGCCCTGGGCGGCAACGGTCATGGCCAGGTCCAGGGTGTCGAAGTACTGGCTCTTGCGGATCGCCGACACATCGCCCCCCGCCGCATTCAGCCACTGGGTCCAGTCCTGCTGGTCTCGGCTGGGATGTAGCAGGGTGTGCTGCGTCAGATCGCCCAGCTGGTTGATGGCATCGCGACCCTCCAGCAGCTGCGGGGCACACACCGGGGTCAGTTGTTCGTCAAACAGGTGCCTGCCCTGTCGCTTGGGCCCTGGCTGCGGGCTGTACACCACTGCCGCATCAAACGCCTCACGGCGAAAATCCACCCCGTGCTGCACACTACTGGTCAGTTCCACCGGCACATCCGGGCGCAATGTTTGCCAATGCAGCAATTTGGGTAGCAGCCAGCGCAGCATGCAGGTGGGTGCCTTGATCTGCAGCGGGGTACGGCGAATGCTGGCGTACTCCACGGCCTCGCCAATCAGGTCGAATACCTGTTCGATACGCGGGTACAGCGCCTGGCCCTGCTCGGTCAGGCTCAGGCCACGGGCCTGGCGGTGGAACAGCGGGTAACCCAGATGCTCTTCCAGCCCGGCAATTTGTCGGCTCACCGCCCCTTGGGTGATATGCAACTGTTCGCCGGCACGGGTGAAGTTGCAGCACTGGGCCGTGATCAAAAACGTATGCAGCGCAGGAAGTGGTGGAAGGCGTTTCATCAATGGTCAGCCATGAGTCCAGGACATGGCTAGTATGAGCACGTTTGCGTTGTGCGTACCACAGCCGGCCGTTTCAATGGTCTTTTCCAGAACAAAAAAGGAACAGGACACATGGCGACGTGCGGCGAAGTATTGGTCAAGTTGCTGGAGGCGTACGGAGTCGAACAGGTGTTCGGCATTCCGGGAGTGCATACCGTTGAGCTGTATCGAGGGCTGGCCGGTTCGACGATCAACCACATCACCCCGCGTCATGAGCAGGGTGCTGGCTTTATGGCCGACGGCTATGCCCGCACCAGCGGCAAACCGGGGGTGTGTTTTATCATCACCGGGCCGGGAATGACCAATATCACCACCGCAATGGGCCAGGCCTATGGCGACTCGATCCCGATGCTGGTGATTTCCAGTGTGCAGTCGCGCAGCCAACTGGGCGGCGGGCGCGGCAAGCTGCACGAGCTACCGAACCAGAGCGCGCTGGTGGCCGGGGTGGCGGCGTTTTCCCATACGCTGATGTCGGCGACGGAACTACCAGGCGTACTGGCCCGGGCCTTTGCCCTGTTTCAGGCCGGCCGACCGCGGCCGGTGCATATTGAAATACCTCTGGACGTGCTGGTGGAGAATGCCGACGCCCTGCTCGCCAGCCTGCCGGTGAGCATTGCCCGCCCCGGCGCCGCGCCTGCTGCCATTGAACAGATGGGCCAGCTTCTGGCCCAGGCCAAACACCCGCTGATTCTGGCGGGTGGCGGCGCCATCGATGCAGCGCCAGCCCTGTTGCAACTGGCCGAGCGACTGGGCGCGCCGGTGGCCCTGACCATCAACGCCAAGGGCATGCTGCCCTCCTCTCACCCGCTGTTGATCGGCTCGACCCAAACCCTGGTCGCCACCCGCGCGCTGGTGGCCGAAGCGGATGTGGTGCTGGCGATCGGCACCGAGTTGGCCGAGACCGATTACGATGTGACTTTTGCTGGCGGCTTCGAGATCCCGGGCGCGTTGCTGCGTATTGATATCGACCCGGACCAGACCGTACGCAATTACCCGCCGACCCTGGCGCTGGTGGCCGATGCCAACCTGGCGAGCGAGGCATTAGTGGCAAGTCTTGCGCAGTTGCCAGCACGGGATCCGCAGTGGGGCGCTGTGCGGGTCAGCCGTCTGCAGACGCAGTTGGCCACCGAATGGGATGCCCCGACCCGCGCCCAGACGCGTTTTTTGCAGGCGGTTTTCGATGTTCTACCGGATGCCGTGTGCGTCGGCGATTCGACTCAGCCGGTGTACACCGGCAACCTGACGTTTAACCCCGAGCAGCCACGGCGCTGGTTTAACTCCTCGACCGGCTACGGCACCCTCGGCTACGCCCTGCCCGCGGCAGTGGGGGCCTGGCTGGGGCGGCGGGCCAATGGCAAAACGGGTGGCCCGGTGCTGTGCCTGACAGGTGATGGCGGACTGCAATTTACCCTCGCCGAACTGGCCAGCGCAGTGGAAGCGCAAACCCCGATCATCGTGCTGCTGTGGAATAACCAGGGCTATGGTGAGATCAAAAAATACATGCTCAATCGCGCCATCGAACCCGTGGGGGTCGATATCTACACCCCGGACTTTATCGCTGTGGCCAAGGCGCTGGGCTGCGCCGCGCAGGTGGTCGAGGGCGAGGCGCAATTGCGCGCCGCCCTGGCCAGTGCCGCCGACCGCCAGGGGCCAAGCGTGATTGAAATCGACGAGGCGCGCTGGCAAGAATTGCTGACACTATAGGCTCATGCGCAGGCGCGCCAGGTCTCGAACAGGTGGCGCGCCAAACTGGCGGCTGTACTCGCGGCTGAACTGCGACGGGCTTTCGTAACCCACACGGTAACCCGCCGCCGAGGCATCGAGCCCCTCGCTGAGCATCAGTCGCCGGGCTTCGTTGAGACGCAGCTGCTTTTGGTACTGCAACGGGCTCATGGCGGTCATGGCCTTGAACCTGTGGTGCAAGGTCGACACGCTGAGATTGGCTTCGCGCGCCAGGCTGTCGATACGAAGCGGCTGCTCAAAGTTGCCGTTAAGCCAGGAAATAGCTCGGCTGACGCGATGGTTCTGGCTGTTCTGGCTGGCGATTTCATACAAGCGATAGCCCTGGGGGCTGCGCAACAACCGATACAGAATCTCACGGCGAATCAATGGCGCCAGCATGGCAATGTCTTTGGGTGTGTCGAGCAGACGTGTCAGACGCAAGACTGCGTCGAGCATCGGCTGGTCTATAGGCTCAACATACAGCCCGCGCCCGGTGGGTCGCGACGGCACGCCCAGGGGGCCGGCATCGCTGATCAACGTGGTGATTTCCACCGGATCGATATCCAGACGCAAGGCCAGTACCGGGTGTTCGGGGGAGATTTCCAGCACCCGGCCACTGATCGGCATCGACACGGACACCACCAGATAATTGAGCGGGTCGTAGGCAAAGTACTCGTCCGCCAGACGCACCTCCTTGCGCCCCTGGGCCATGATGCACAGCGCGGGTTTTGGCAGGCTGGGAGCGAAATCGCTGGGATGACTGTGGCGCGACACAAACAGCGCGTCGACACCGGTGGTGAACGAACCGTCTTGCGGGGCATGGCGAAAAATCAGGTCAGCCAGTTCCACGCGCTGTTTTTCAAGCGCGGGCTCGAGCGCGGGTCGCGGCGGTTCCAGCAGTGACATGGGTTGCATCCTCATCAAAGCAACAGGGCAGGCACAGCTTAAGTTTGTGCAAGGCCAAGGGGTAGCTGATTTCTGTCGTTGTCTTGCCTGATCCTGTCATTGCCTGAAGGCACAGGCCTGCCCAAGCCGTTGCAGACGCTTGACCTTGCTCGAAACCCTGATGAACTGGCCCTTTGCCCGATGATGCCATGAGGCAGCGGTTCGGTGCGCTTTTGCAGAATCGTGCAAGCCTGGGGCAGGAATCGACTAACGGCGTACAGGGGCCGGCCCCTAAGCTTTGAACCTCCCCCCAACACCACTTTGCTTTGTGGAGGCCTGCATGCCCCAGCTTAATGCCGTCAGTCATTTGACACTGGTTCGCGCCCGCGCAGGGTGTTCGGCCCGGGTCGAGGCTTGCCTGAGCCAGTTGATCGAACCGACGCTCCAGACCCCCGGCTGCCTGCACTTTGCCTTGCAGCATTGTGATAACGACCCGCAGCTGTGGCAGGTGGCGGGCTACTGGCAGGATGAACCCTCGATGCTCGCGTATTTCAATTCATCGCTTATGGAAATATACGGCGCGCTGGTGCACCAGCAAGTGGTGGACAGTCTCGATTTTCAGACCTTCAGCGATGTGGGCGGGCTGAACAGGTAGAATGCCGGTTTTTCCATAGGCCGGGAGTTGAAGCATGGCGCGTAAAGAATTTGCACAGTTTGAAGCGGTATCAGCTGTAGTTCCGGTTGAGCCCGGCGTTTATCACGCAGCGATTGCGGTCAAAGCCTTGTACGAAGGTGGAGCGCCGCGCTTTCACAAAATTCTCACCGAGCACACCTTCAAGACTGCGACCGCCGCCGATGCCGCCGCGGCCGAGCAACTTGAAGCCCTGCAAGGCGTCACTGATGACGCCGAACTGGTTTGGTAATCAGCGTGGGCGATGCATTTTGAACAGTGCTTCAGGGCCCAGCTGGAAGTAGTCCGCCGGGCCGCCACCACGCAGGATCGGTTCGGCGGCCGCGGTATCGTAAATCCCGTCCTTGAGCAGGTGCCTGGCAATATGCACCGCCACCACCTCCCCCAGAATCAGCCAGCTCGGCACCAGTTCCTTGTCTGCCCGTTGCAACTGAATGATCTGGGTGACCTTGCATTCGAACGACACCGGCGTCTCGGCCACCCGTGGCACGCTGATCACCCGTGACGGTACGGTGCTCAGCCCGGCCAGCTCGAACTCATTGACCTCGGGCCCAACCATGGCACAGCTCTGGTTCATGGCTTCGGCCAGCGGCCGGGTGGCGAGGTTCCAGACAAACTCGCCGGTTTGTTCAATGTTATTGAGACTGTCTTTGCGGCCCACACTGCAAAACCCGATGATCGGCGGGATGTAGTTGAACGCGTTGAAAAAACTGTAAGGCGCAAGGTTCAGACGGCCCTGGGCATCCTGTGACGAAATCCAGCCGATAGGTCGCGGGCCGACTATGGCATTGAACGGATCATGGGGCAGGCCGTGGCCCTGGGAAGGTTCATAGAAATGGATATCGTCATGCATGGGAAGTGTCCGCAAACGGCTGAGATAGAGGGCCTATAGTGCAAGGCATTTGCCGGGATTACAAAAGCTTGCGAGGTTTTGTAGCAACTGCCGTAGGAACGAGGCTGCTAAGGATTGGATCTCCACTGTCTTACCCCCAAAAACGACTAAGCCCGGCCAAGGCCGGGCTGGAGTGCCTGATTCAGGTGTTAGCTGAAGTGGGCGCCGTGAGTGCGATCGTAGCCATCAGCAGCGAAGGTGTCCGATTTGGTACGGCTGAAACCGTCTTCTGCAAAGGTGGCCGAGCCGGTTTTGTCGTAGCCGTCCTCTGCAAACGTAGCCGAACCTGTGCGGTCATAACCGTCAGCAGCAACTGCAGCAGAACCTGTACGGCTGTAGCCATCTTCAGCAAAGCTCGACGAATGGGTTTTATCGAAACCATCGGCGGCAAAAGCGTTGAAGGCCAGGGCAGAAAAAGCAGCAGCGAGGATAAGTTTGGTTTTCATGATAAAGCTCCTTGTTTCGTGTTTGGGGTGTTCAGTGGGTATGGGTTTAAGACTACGCCGATTAATTTGATTAAAAAGCGCAAAAAATAGCACTAAGGAATCGATTAATTCGATATGTAGGCCCGCGCCGAACCAGGCTCTTGACGACGTCCAGCTCCCGGTGGGGCGGCACACATGTTCTGCCGGCCATAGAGGTGTTGCTGAGATTGATAGTGGGCTAACAGAATTAACTGACTATTAATTCAAATAAATCGCACTCACAGACAGGCTTTCATCAGTCCATTACCCATTTTTTGCGGCGCGAGCACCCGTCTTCGCCGGCAAAAAAGCCGGTACCCAAACGGCTTTGTACCCCTCGAGAACTGGAGCCTGGAATGAACGAACTTCCTCAGTTCACCTTGGCGTTTTGGGTGATAAAAGTTTGCGCCACCGCTTGGGAACTGCCTTGGGTGACTACCTGGCGGATGATTCGGAGCTGGATTTCGGCACCATCGGCCCTTGGCGGGTACTGGCGGGGATATTGGTGGCCATGATCGCCGGGAGGCGGATCTGAAAAGCAAACAGGCCGGCCAATTGGCCAGCCTGTCAAATAGCAGTATCGGCTAACCCCTGTGGGAGCGGGTGGGCTGTCAGTCAGTCTCGATGCGCGAGTGCTTGCGGGTGTCTTTCATGGTGGCGTACACCGCCAGCGAGCAGGCAATACAAGCTGTCACGTACCAGTAGTAACCGGTTTCCATACCTGCACTCTTGAACCACAGAGCGATATATTCAGCTGTACCGCCGAAGATCGACACGGTCAGTGCGTAAGGCAAACCAACACCCAGTGCGCGAATTTCCGTGGGAAACAGTTCCGCTTTCACCACGGCGTTGATCGAGGTGTAGCCACTGACAATAATCAGCGCGGCCATGATCAGGAAGAACGCACCCCACCAGGTGGTAATAGTGTGCAGGGTGGTCAGGATCGGTACGGTAAACAGGGTACCCAGTACACCGAAGGCGATCAGGATCGGACGACGGCCGATCTTGTCGGAAAGCGCGCCCACCAGCGGCTGAATGCACATGAACAGAAACAGCGTGGCGGCCGAGATGGTGGTGGAATCCGAGATGCTCATGCCCACCGTGTTCACCAGGTACTTCTGCATATAGGTGGTGTAGGTGTAGAACGCCAGCGTGCCGCCCATGGTCAGGCCAACTACGGTCATCAGCTCTTTGGGGTGGCGCAGCAGGGTGCGCATGGCGCTTTCTTTAGGCTTGACCCTGGTTTTTTTGAACGACTCGGTTTCTTCCATGCCTCGACGCAGATACAGCGCGACCACGGCACACAGGGCGCCGATCACGAACGGTACGCGCCAGCCCCAGCTGTACAGTTGCTCTTCGGTGAGGGTCTGTTGCAGCACGATCAGCACGCCCAAAGCGATAAGCTGCCCCGAGATCAGGGTTACATACTGGAAGCTCGAGAAGAAACCGCGACGTTCCTTGGTCGCCATTTCACTCAGGTAAGTGGCCGAGGTGCCGTATTCGCCACCCACCGACAGGCCCTGCAGCAAGCGGGCGAAGACCAGCAGGATAGGCGCCCACACGCCGATGGTTTCGTAACCCGGCGACAGGGCAATTACCAGCGAACCGAAGCACATCAACAGGACCGAAGCCATCAGCGCGGCCTTGCGGCCTTTGCGATCCGCGTACAGGCCCATTAGCCAGCCGCCGATCGGGCGCATCAAAAAGCCCACGGCGAAGATCGCGGCGGTGTTGAGCAGTTGTGCGGTGGTGTCGCCCTTGGGGAAGAAGGCCTTGGCGAAGTACAGCGAAAACGCGGCG
The DNA here is from genome assembly GCF_022496745.1 of Pseudomonas sp. TMW22080. NCBI lineage: Bacteria > Pseudomonadati > Pseudomonadota > Gammaproteobacteria > Pseudomonadales > Pseudomonadaceae > Pseudomonas > Pseudomonas sp. TMW22080. The sequence goes on from NZ_SCFF01000003.1 coordinate 78,577, forward strand.
TAAACGTACCAGTCGTACCACTCGACCATATTGCCGACGGAACCGCTGAAAATCGATTTGATACGGCTGGAGGTGGTCTTTTCTTTAGGCGCCGCAGACACGGCCCCGGCAGGCAGGGTGCTGGAGTTATCCATTGAATGGATCCTTCTTTCATTGTTTTTTTATAGCGCGTCAAAACGCGAGCTTGCTGGGCTATAGCAGAACTTGTGCCAACGCTTGAGACCACGGTTTACATGGCTTGCGGGAGATGGGTAGGCGGGAATCCGCTGATTTTCAGCGTTGCAATAAGCGGAAATCCGCCGACAGGCACATGCAGGTATGACTGACGCCACACATCAGCCCCCTCTCCCTGCGGGAGAGGGCCGGGGTGAGGGGCAAACCCTCAGCACAGGCTCAAGGTCGAGCGCTGATCTGCTTCTGCAGGTTCTGCATCTGGCTTTGCAGGGTGTTGATGTTGCGCGTCATCTGGGCACGGAACACATCGAACTCGGCAGCATTGGCACCTTGAGCTGGTGCGGGGCGGTTCTCAAGTTCGCTTTTGAGCACGATCATATCCTGCTCCAGGCGCTCCACCGCCGCGCCCGGGTTGCCCTGTTTCTTCAAGGCCGCCACATCCGTGGCCTGTTGGGCGACACCTGCCTTGAGCGTGGCCAGTTCAGTACCCAGACTTTTGATATCGGCTTCGAGCCTGGCCTGGCTTTCTTTCTGGGCAGTCACTTGCATCAACATCGCGGCATTGATTTGCTCAAAGCGCTGATCCAGATCCCCCTGCTGCCCCGCCACCAGCCCTTGCTGACGCTTGCTCTGCTCAAGCAGCTGTTCTTCTAGCTGCTTGATCTGCAACTTCAAGGCTTCGCTGCCATTGTTGATTGTCGATTCACTGGCAACCACCTTGCCGGATATGGCCTGCAGGCGCCCGGCTGCCTCTTCGCTGATACGGGCAAAGCTCTCCTGGGTGGCCACCAACTGCTGCTCCATCAGCGAAATCTGCTGGAAGCTCCACCAGCCCAGCCCGCCAACGGCCACCAGCAAGGCGCAGATCATGGCCCACAAAGGCCCGGTACTCGGACCCTTGACCTTGATCACCGGGGTATTGCGCGAATACACCGTGGTGCGCTCACGGGCACCAAAGCTGGACGCCGGTTCGTCATGGTCATCGGTATCGGCGCGAAGGGTCGGCACATTGTCAAAGTCGTCGCGGGCATCGTTACGCATCGTAAACCTTTAAAAATGGCGGCAAGCGGTTAGCGGTAAGGGGATTCCTGAGCTTTCCACCAACCACAGAATTCATCAAGCGCGGACCACAGACTCACCTTGGGATCGTAGTCGAGGTAGTGCCGGGCGCGGCTGATGTCGAGGGTAAAGTCTTTATCCATGATCTGCACCCCCAAACGCGAGAGTGACGGCTCGGGCTGCCCCGGCCATAACTTGCAGGCAGCTTCGTTAAGCGCGCCACGACTGTAGGCCGTGGCGTAACCACGATAACGGGTCACTTGGGGCACGTTCATCTGGCGCATCACATAATTGACCACATCCCAATACGGTATCGGCGTGCCATTACTGATGTTGTAGGCCCTGCCCAACGCCGCTGCACTGCTCAACAGGCTGCTCATCAGCGCTTCGTTGAGGTTTTGCATACTGGTGAAATCGACCTTGTTCAGACCGTTGCCAACAATGGCCAGACGACCTTTGCGCTGCTGTTTGATCAATCGCGGGAAGAGGCTCATGTCCCCTGCCCCCGTCACAAAACGCGGGCGCAGCGCAATCACTTCAAGGCCAAACTCCTGGGCACCGAACACCTTCTGCTCCGCCAGGTTTTTAGTGGCGGCAAAAGGGTGCCTGAAGCGCTTGGGCAACTGTTCTTCGGTCAGGTCGGTGTGGTTGCGACCATCGAAGTACAACGCTGCCGATGACAAATGCACCAGACGCCGCACCCGCTGTTTCAGACAGGCTTCAACTACGTTTTCAGTCACCAGCACGTTGTCGCGGTGGAAGTCCTGGTAGCGCCCCCAGGCACCCACATGCCCCGCACAATGCACCACCGCATCGACATCCACGCACAAGTCGCGCACCAGCAGGCCATCGGTCAAATCACCCGGGATAAATTCAGCGCCGCGTCGTACCAGGTGTTCGACACCTTCGGCCCGACGCCCGCTGACCCGTACGTCAAAGCCCTGCTCCAGGGCAAAACGCGCAAAGCGTCCGCCAATGAAGCCGCTTGCGCCGGTGACCAGAATTTTCATCAATCACTCCAAATGCTGTAATTCGTGCTGCTTGCTCTTTAAACGCCGGTTATCAGGCCAAAGGCACTAGCCGAACGCGATAAATGTTCGGTCAGTTGCCCCAGCAGTTGTCCGCCATTGCGCCAATGATGCCAGTACAATGGCACGTCGATGGGCTTATCTGGCAAAAGCTCCACCAGGCTGCCATTTTCCAATTGTTCGCGCACTTGCAGCTCAGGCACCAGCCCCCACCCAAGACCGGCCTCGGTCAAACGAATGAAGCCTTCTGAGGATGGGCACAAATGGTGCTCGAAGCCGCCGTCCACCCCCAGTGCCGCCAGGTAACGATGTTGCAGAAAATCATCCGGGCCGAACACCAGCGCAGGGGTCTTGGGCAACTGCGCGGCGCTGACGCCACCCGGAAAATGCCGGGCGATAAACGCCGGGCTGGCCAGAGCGCGGTAACGCATGGCGCCCAGCAGCACACTGCGGGCCCCGGCGACCGGCCGTTCACTGGCACACAGGCAGGCAGCCACTTCACCGGCGCGCATGCGCTTGAGGCCAACGGTCTGATCCTCAACCACAAGGTCCAGCAACAGGTGCTGCTCGGCGCAAAAATCCCCCACGGCCGGCGCCCACCAGGTGGCCAGGCTGTCGGCATTCAAGGCGATGCGCAGGCGCTCGGGCAAACCTTCATCGTCCAGCGCCGGCACCGCACTTTGCAAGTCACGCTCCAGCAAACGCACTTGCTGTACATGGTTGAGCAGGCGCCGGCCGATTTCGGTCGGGCTTGGCGGCGTGGCGCGTACCAGCACCGGCTGGCCGATACGGGCTTCAAGCAATTTGATGCGCTGGGAGATGGCCGATTGGGACAGCCCAAGCACCTGCGCCGCCCGTTCAAAACCGGCCTGTTCCACAACGGCGGCCAGGGCCGAGAGCAACTTATAGTCGAACATCAGTTTTCCTAATGAGCGATCAGCAATATTGGTTTTTCTTATACATCCAAGGGCAGGAGAATAGCCAGCAGCAACCCCGCCTGCAGTACAACGAGTAATCCTTATGTGGCAAAGCTACCTTAATGGCCTGTTGGTCGCGTTCGGCCTGATTATGGCCATCGGCACCCAGAATGCCTTTGTGCTGGCGCAAAGCCTGCGCCGTGAACACCACCTGCCCGTGGCGGCATTTTGCGTAGTGTGCGATGCCCTGCTGGTGGCGGCCGGGGTGTTTGGCCTGGCGACCCTTCTGGCGCAAAACCCGCTATTACTCAGTGTTGCGCGCTGGGGCGGGGCGGTGTTCTTACTCTGGTACGGCACCCAGGCGCTGCGCCGGGCGTTTTCCACATCGAGCCTTGAGCATTCTGCCAGCCAGACTGCCCGCTCGCTCAAGGCAGTGATGCTCAGCGCACTGGCCGTCACCCTGCTCAACCCCCACGTTTACCTTGATACAGTGTTGCTGATCGGTTCCCTTGGCGCCCAGCAAAGCGTGCCCGGCGCTTATGTGGTGGGCGCGGCCAGTGCTTCGCTGATGTGGTTTTTCACCCTGGCGCTGGGTGCTGCCTGGCTTGCACCGTGGCTGGCACGGCCAAACACCTGGCGCATCCTGGACTTGCTGGTAGCGGTGATGATGTATGCAGTGGCGCTGCAGTTAATTGTTTCGGGCTGAGCATAACCCTGTTCCCACAGGCAAAAAAAAATAGTCCCACATGTGCTGAAACGTCTATCCCACACAGTTGTCGCGTGGTTATGCCGTCACCCCGGTGCTATGATCCTGACCCTGCGCCGCAAAGAGTAAAAACTCATCGGCGCGTGTTTGGCCGCCCGTGATCGGCCTTGCGCTCATCGCAACTGACCTGATTAGGAGAATCATCATGGCTTTCGAATTGCCGCCGCTGCCGTACGCACACGATGCCCTGCAGCCGCACATCTCCAAAGAAACCCTGGAGTTTCACCACGACAAGCACCACAACACCTACGTCGTGAACCTGAACAACCTGGTGCCAGGCACCGAGTTCGAAGGCAAAACCCTGGAAGAGATCGTCAAAACCTCTTCGGGCGGTATCTTCAACAACGCCGCTCAGGTCTGGAACCACACCTTCTACTGGAACTGCCTGGCGCCAAACGCCGGCGGCCAACCGACTGGCGCGCTGGCTGATGCCATCAACGCTGCCTTCGGTTCGTTCGACAAGTTCAAAGAAGAATTCAGCAAGACTTCCATCGGCACCTTCGGCTCCGGCTGGGGCTGGCTGGTGAAGAAAGCTGACGGTTCCCTGGCCCTGGCCAGCACCATCGGCGCCGGCAACCCGCTGACCAGCGGCGACACCCCGCTGCTGACCTGCGACGTTTGGGAACACGCCTACTACATCGACTACCGCAACGTGCGTCCGAAGTATGTAGAAGCGTTCTGGAACCTCGTTAACTGGAAGTTCGTTGCTGAGCAGTTCGAAGGCAAACCCTTCACTGCCTAAGTCTCGCTCCAGATAAAAAAACCCGGCATTGCCGGGTTTTTTTTGGCTTGCTAAAAAGCCCATCCAATCCGGGCCAGCTAGTATGAAAGCGGCGGGAATTTTTCAGGCTGCGCCTCAAGTTCAAGGTGAAGATACCGACACAGTAGCCGTTACAAGCGCTGCACATTGGTCACTTGCACTCTGGCAAAAAATCGTTCACATACAAGGCCACAGGCATTAATGGCAGGAACAGGGAATAGCGCTTTGAAGCGGCAATTCAAAAACAGCTTGTCACTCAAGTTGCTCCGCATCGTGCTGCTTTCAGCAGTGGTCGTTGGAGGCGTGCTGAGCTGCGCACAGATCGTGTTCGACGCCTACAAAGTCCGACAAGCCGTTACGGCAGATGCCGAACGAATCCTCGACATGTTTCGCGACCCCTCAACCCAGGCGCTTTACAGCCTGGATCGCGATATGGCCATGCAGGTTATCGAAGGTCTGTTCCAGGATCCGGCGGTGCGCAAGGCTGCCATCGGCCATCCCAATGAAGCGCCGCTGGCCGAAAAAAACCGCGAGTTGCAAAGCTCATCGAGCCGCTGGGTGACCGACCTGATACTGGGTCAGGAGCACAGGTTCCGCATTCCGCTGGTTGGCCAAGGCCCATACAGCGAGTACTACGGCGACCTGAGCATCACCCTCGACACCGCAACTTACGGTCAGGGCCTGTTGACCGATTCGGCGGTGATGCTGTTTTCCGGCCTGTTGCGCGCTCTGCTCATGGGGCTGGTGTTGTATCTGGTCTATCACTGGCTGCTGACCAAGCCGCTGTCAAAAATCATCGGGCACCTGACCAGCATCAATCCCGATCGCCCCAGCGAACATGTGATCCCTCTGCTCAAGGGCCACGAGCACAACGAGCTAGGGGTGTGGGTCAATACATCCAACCAGTTGCTGGCCTCGATCGAGCGCAACAACCGTTTGCGTCACGAAGCCGAAAGTTCGTTGCTGCGCATGGCCCAGTACGACTTTTTGACCGGCCTGCCCAACCGCCAGCAATTGCAGGGGCAACTGGGCAAGATCCTCACCGATGCCGGCCGCCTGCAACGCCGTGTCGCCGTGCTGTGCGTGGGCCTGGACGACTTCAAGGGCATCAACGAACAGTTTGGTTATCAAACCGGCGACCAGTTGCTCCAGGCCCTGGCCGACCGTTTGCGCGCCCACAGCGGCAGCCTCGGTGCGCTTGGCCGTCTGGGCGGCGATCAATTTGCCCTGGTGCAGGCCCATATCGAACAGCCCTATGAGGCTGCCGAACTGGCCCAGAGCATTCTCGACGACCTCGAATCGCCGTTCAGCCTTGACCAGCAAAATATCCGCCTGCGCGCCACCATCGGCATCACCCTGTTCCCTGAAGACGGCGATACCACCGAGCAGTTGCTGCAAAAAGCCGAACAGACCATGACCCTGGCCAAAAGCTATTCGCGCAGCCGTTATCAGTTTTATATCGCCAGCGTCGACCGCGAGATGCGACGCATGCGCGAACTGGAAAAAGACCTGCGCGAAGCCCTGCTGTGCAACCAGCTTTACCTGGTCTATCAACCGCAGATCCGCTACAGCGATCACCGCGTGGTCGGCGTAGAAGCCCTTCTGCGCTGGCAGCATCCGGAGCACGGCATGGTGCCGCCCGACCTGTTCATCCCGCTGGCCGAGAAAAACGGCAGCATCATTGCCATTGGCGAATGGGCGCTGGACCAGGCCTGCGGCCAGCTGCGCGAATGGCACGACCTGGGTTTCAGTGAATTGCGCATGGCCGTCAACCTGTCCACCGTGCAGTTGCACCACATAGACCTGCCCCGGGTGGTCAACAACCTGCTGCAACGCCACCGCCTGGCCCCGCGCAGCCTTGAGCTGGAAGTGACTGAAACCAGCCTGATGAAAGACATCAGCACCGCCGCCCAGCACCTGCTGAGCCTGCGACGCTCCGGTGCATTGATTGCGATTGATGATTTCGGTACCGGTTATTCATCCCTGAGTTACCTCAAAAGCCTGCCGCTGGACAAAATCAAGATTGATAAAAGCTTTGTGCAGGACCTCATCGATGACGGTGACGATGCCACCATCGTGCGCGCCATCATCCAGCTCGGTAAAAGCCTTGGCATGCAGGTCATCGCCGAAGGTGTCGAAACGGTCGAACAGGAAGCCTATGTGATCGCCGAGGGCTGCCATGAAGGCCAGGGCTACCTGTACAGCAAACCCCTTGGGGCACGGGAGCTGGTGGCTTATCTCAAGCAGGCCCGACGTAACAAGGCCGTCATTATGTAAGTCCTTATTTCGAGATTCACGAAAGACCCGGGGCAGAGCTGAAGTAAATAAGAAATATTTCCAACAGTAGCCCTTTACAGAAAATGCATATCTTTCGCATCATGTGGCAGTTTCGCGTGCAGCCGCACGCTTGTCCCACCTCTCGAAGCAGGATTTTCGCCATGATTCGTATGCCTCTGGCTACCGCCAGTCTGCTGGCCATTGCTATCTCACTCGCCGGCTGTGGCGACAAGGACAAGGAAAAAACCGCAGCAACCCCTACGCCAGCAGCCGCCACCAGTACCGCGACGCCTGCCACTGACATCACGGCGGCAAAAGTCGACGAAGCTGCCGCCAAGGCCGTCGTTGCCCATTACGCCGACATGGTTCACGCCGTGTACAGCGATGCCGAAAGCACTGCCAAGAAACTGCAAACCGCCATCGATGCATTCCTGGCCAAGCCCAACGACGAGACCCTCAAAGCTGCCCGTGCCGCCTGGGTTGAAGCTCGCGTGCCTTACCTGCAGAGCGAAGTGTTCCGCTTCGGTAACACCATCATCGATGACTGGGAAGGCCAGGTGAATGCCTGGCCCCTGGACGAAGGCCTGATCGACTACGTTGACGCCAACTACGCCGGCGCACTGGGCAACCCGGGTGCCAACGCCAACATCATCGCCAACCCCCAGATCCAGATTGGTGAAGACAAGGTCGACGTAACCGAAATCACCCCGGAAACCCTGGCCAGCCTCAACGAACTGGGCGGCTCCGAAGCCAACGTAGCCACCGGCTACCACGCCATCGAATTCCTGCTGTGGGGCCAGGACCTCAACGGTACGGGCCCGGGTGCAGGCAACCGTCCTGCTTCGGACTACCTGGAAGGCGAAGGCGCCACCGGTGGTCATAACGATCGTCGTCGCGCCTATCTGAAAGCCGTGACCCAACTGCTGGTCAACGACCTCAACGAAATGGTCGGCAACTGGGCACCAAACGTGGCTGACAACTACCGCGCTACGCTGGAAGCCGAGCCGGTACAAAACGGCCTGCGCAAAATGCTGTTCGGCATGGGCAGCCTGTCGCTGGGCGAACTGGCCGGCGAGCGGATGAAAGTGTCCCTGGAAGCCAACTCCCCTGAAGACGAGCAGGACTGCTTCAGCGACAACACCCACAACTCGCACTTCTACGATGCCAAGGGCATTCGCAACGTGTATCTGGGTGAGTACGTGCGTGCTGACGGCACAAAAATGACCGGCCCAAGCCTGTCGTCGCTGGTGGTGGTCATTGACCCGGCTACCGACGCCACGCTCAAATCCGATCTGGCCGACACCGAAGCCAAGATCCAGGTCATGGTTGACCGCGCCAACAAGGGCGAGCACTACGACCAGTTGATCGCAGCTGACAACGCTGCGGGCAACCAGGTTGTGCGTGATGCCATCGCTGCCCTGGTCAAGCAGACCGGAGCCATCGAGCAAGCCGCTGGCAAGCTGGGCATCAGCGACCTGAACCCGGACAACGCCGATCACGATTTCTGATCTGCAACGTTTGAGTGAATGAACAATAAGGCGACCTTCGGGTCGCCTTTTTTGTAGGCCGCTTCGGCGCGAGCAAGAGAACTTCAACATCGAGCCTGCTCGCTACGACAAGGTTTTGCCTTTGCCTTTGCCTTTGCTTTTGCTGTGGCCACTCGATTAGCCAAGCGACGTGAATGCCCCTCACAGAAGGCCGAACGCAGGTGCTGTTATGGGGGTGGCGCGGCAGGACGCCGCGCCAACCGCGATGGGCCATGGATGGCCCGTCGCGGCGTGCCCCCATAACAGTGCCGGAGTGAGGGCGGAACCCGTAGAGAGCCGTGGCACATCGAATGGATATGTACTTGGTGGCTCTAACTTGAACTTTGAGTACATATCCGGCATTCATGTCTAACTGGGATATTGGTTTCGCTCTTACAGCGAGTCACTTTTTCCAGACGCCGAAAAAGTAACCAAAAAGGCTTGCCCCTGGCGTACGGCCTTCGCTGCGCTCAGGTTCCCTCGCTCCGGTCCCGCTCCGTGGGCACGCCGCCACGGGCCATCCATGGCCCATCGCGGCTCTCCCGGCATCCATGCCGGTCGACCCACTGCGCAGAACCTCCACTCGGCCTGCCGATGGGGCCAGCAGATCAAAATCAAAAGCCAGATCAAAAGCTGCCGAGGCGGTCGAGGCGGTCGAGCGGCCGGTTTGGATGAGGGATTTGCGAACAACAGGCGGGCTTGATCGGCAACAGAGTTTCTACAGGGTCATTTGTCTGCCCCAAGTCACAGCAAACGCTAATCCCTCTTATTTCAATTCCCCTTCCCTGCTAAACTTTGCGCCCTCGATTTTGCTCGCTGATCTGGACGTTTGATGCCTTCGTTGCCTCTTCGCCTGTCTCTGCTGCTCATGGCCCTGTGCCTTGGCGGTTGTGATAATGCCCCGCGCTTTACCAAACCCGAGCCCGGCGAAGCCCGCTCAGGCGGGGCTACTACGGTGCGCAAAACCGATCAGAACTCGTTTTCCATGCCCTCGGCCAACTTGTCGCCCACCCGGCGCCTGGATTTCAGCGTCGGCAACAGCTTCTTTCGCAGCCCCTGGGTCATAGCCCCGTCCACCACAACCGCCCGTGATGGCCTGGGCCCGTTGTTCAACACCAACGGCTGCCAGAACTGCCACATCAAGGATGGTCGCGGCCACCCTCCCGCTCCGGGCGCCAAGAACTCGGTGTCGATGCTGGTGCGCCTGTCGATCCCCAACGACCCTGCTTACGCCACGCTGATCGAGCAGGCAGGCATCGTGCCCGAGCCGGTCTATGGTGGCCAGTTGCAGGATATGGCCGTGCCCGGTGTAGCTCCCGAAGGCAAGGTTCGGGTCGATTACGAGCCGGTCACCGTGCGTTTCAAGGACGGCACTGAAGTCGAACTGCGCAAGCCCACCCTGCAGATTACCCAGCTGGGTTATGGCCCGATGCATCCCGACACCCGCATGTCGGCCCGCATTGCACCCCCGATGATCGGCCTGGGGCTGCTCGAGGCCATTCCCAACGAAGCCATTCTGGCCAATGCCGACAAACGTGAGGGTATTGCCGGGCGCCCGAACTGGGTGTGGGATGACGCGCAACAAAAGACAGTGTTGGGTCGTTTTGGCTGGAAAGCCGGGCAACCGAACCTCAATCAACAAAATGTTCACGCTTTTTCTGGTGATATGGGGCTCACGACCTCCCTGAGACCCTTCGATGACTGCACCAAGGCCCAAATTGCCTGCCTCGAGGCGCCCAACGGCAATGGCCCCGATGGCGAACCCGAGGTCAGCGACAACATTCTGCGCCTGGTGGAGTTCTACACTCGCAACCTGGCCGTACCCGCCCGCCGTGATGTCGGCGCACCCCAGGTGCTGGCCGGGAAAAACCTGTTCTACCAGGCCGGCTGCAACTCATGTCATACGCCAACGTTCACCACATCGGCCAACGCCGCCGAGCCCGAGCTGGCCAATCAGGTCATCCACCCCTACAGCGACTTGCTGCTGCACGACATGGGCCCGGGCCTTGCCGATAACCGCAGCGAATTCGCCGCCAGCGGCCAGGACTGGCGTACGCCGCCGTTGTGGGGAATCGGCTTGACCCAGGCGGTAAGTGGCCACACCCAGTTTTTGCACGATGGTCGTGCCCGCAACCTGCTGGAAGCCGTGCTCTGGCATGGCGGCGAGGCCGAACCGGCCAGGCAGCAGGTGTTACGCTTTAATGCCGAGCAACGCGCCGCGTTGCTGGCGTTCCTGAACTCTCTTTAACGCTTTACAAGATCGGGGACCCCGACATGTTTCGACCCAAGCTGTTGTTCACCAGCCTTGCCGCCATCGCCCTGGCGGCCTGCTCGCCACAAGACCCGCAGGCCGTCACCTCGGCAGCCATCGCCAAACAAGTGATCCTGCCTACCTACAGCCGCTGGGTTGAAGCTGACCGCCAGTTGGCCGTCAGCTCACTGGCCTACTGCCAGGGCAAGGAAACCCTGGAAACGGCCCGCGCCGACTTCCTGCATGCGCAAAAAGCCTGGGCCGAGCTGCAACCTTTGCTGATCGGGCCGCTGGCCGAGGGTAATCGTTCGTGGCAGGTACAGTTCTGGCCGGACAAAAAGAACCTGGTCGGCCGTCAGGTCGAACAACTGGTGATCGCTCAGCCGCAGATCGATGCCGCGGCCCTGGCCAAGTCCAGCGTTGTGGTGCAAGGCCTGTCTGCCTACGAATACATTCTGTTCGACAGCAATATCAACCTGGCCGACGATGCGCAAAAAGCCCGTTACTGCCCGCTGCTGACTGCCATCGGCGAACGTCAGAAGCAACTGGCCGAAGAGATTCTGGCCAGCTGGAACAGCACGGACGGCATGCTCGCGCAAATGAGCAAGTTCCCCAACCAGCGCTACGCCGACTCCCACGAAGCCATCGCTGACGTGCTGCGCGTGCAGGTCACCGCACTCGATACCCTGAAGAAAAAACTCGGCACGCCAATGGGCCGCCAGAGCAAAGGCATCCCGCAACCGTTCCAGGCTGATGCATGGCGCAGCGAGTCGTCACTCAAAAGCCTGGCCGCCAGCCTGGCCGCAGCCCAGACCGTTTGGGCCGGTGTCGACAACAAGGGCCTGCGCAGCCTGCTACCCGCTGAACAAAAGCCGTTGGCTGACAAGATCGACGCGGCCTACGCCACCTCGCTCAAGCTGTTCAATGACAACCAGCGCACCCTCAACGAGTTGCTGGCTGACGATGCCGGGCGCGCCCAGCTCAACGCCATCTACGACAGCCTCAACGTGGTTCACCGCCTGCACGAAGGCGAACTGGCCAAGGCCCTGGGCATCCAGCTGGGCTTTAACGCCAACGACGGCGATTGATAAAGGAAGGTTCGATGATGCGCAGGCAAGCACTCAAGCTTGGTGGCTTATTGCTCAGTGCAATCACGCTGGGCGGTTGGTCACTGTTTAAACAGAAAGGCCAAAGCCCGTTGCTGCTGAGTGCCCGCGACGATGCAGACGGCAATCACCTGGCTGTTGGTTATCGTCTGGATGGCACTCAGGTGTTCAGCACCCGGGTCGGCCAGCGCTGCCATGACATCATTAACCATCCGACACTGCCCATTGCCCTGTTCGTGGCGCGGCGCCCCGGTACCGAAAGCTACCTGATCAGCCTGACAGACGGGGAGTTGCTGCAAACCCTGACGTCCCGGCCCAACAGGCATTTTTATGGGCACGCGGTCATCCATAAAGACGGCGAGTGGCTGTACACCACTGAAAACGACACCACTGATCCGGGCCGTGGCTTGCTTGGGGTTTATCGCTTTGAAGGCGAGCGCCTGATCCACAGCGGTGAAATTCCCACCCACGGCGTCGGCCCGCATCAGGTGTCGTGGATGCCTGACGGTGAAACACTGGTGGTGGCCAACGGCGGTATTCGTACCGAAGCCGAAAGCCGGGTCGAAATGAACCTGAACGCGATGGAACCCAGCCTGGTGCTGATGCACCGTGATGGCAGCCTGATCAGCCAGGAAACCCTGAGCCAGCAAATGAACAGTGTGCGCCATTTGGGCATTGCCAGTGACGGCACCATCGTCGCTTGCCAGCAATTTATGGGGGATGCCCATGAGTTGTCGGAACTGTTGGCCATCAAGCGTCCCGGCCAGCCATTTGAACCCTTCCCGGTGGCCGAGCAGCAACTGCGCGCCATGGGCCATTACACCGCCAGTGTCGCGGTTCACAGCGAGTTGCGTCTGGTTGCGCTGACGGCTCCGCGGGGCAATCGGTTCTTTATCTGGGACCTGGACAGTGGCGTGCTGCGCCTGGATGCGCCATTACCGGATTGTGCTGGGGTGGGTGCAGTGGAGGATGGCTTTGTGGTTACGTCCGGCCAGGGCCGTTGCCGTTTCTACGATTGCCGTCAGAGCGAGCTGATAGCCAAGCCATTGGATTTACCCTCGGGGCTTTGGGACAACCATTTGCATATCATGTAGAGCTGCAGAAACACTTGTAGTCGCTGCCTAAGGAAAGAGGCTGCGTCCGGCTGCGCAGCAGTCGTAAACCCAAAGATCACGGTGTATCAGATACACCAACGCTGGATGGTTTTACGACTGCTGCGCAGCCGGACGTAGCCTCGCACGGCTCGTCAACTGCTACAGGGACTTGGCTATTACTTCTTCAGCCCCTGGCTCATTCCAAACATAAACAGCAACAGGTCGTGGTCGGGCCGGGTTGCTACCGCAGCTTTGACCACGCGCGGCAACGGACAATGAGCCCCTATTTGGGCCCCGCTCAACACTCGAGTCACAGGCTGTTCCCATGCGGCAAACGCCACGCCAGCAATGACCAGGGCACCCAGCAGAAACAAACTTCGTGCTATTTCTCGCTTCATCACCGTAAACCTTTGATAGCGCTGCCAAACACTGTTTTATAAAAGTAGATCAGTCTGTCCCACTCTGTAGCACTCCACGACGAATGGCGCCGCAGTTGTTTAAGATCGTGGGAAGCGGCTTTTTGGGCCGTCAGGCGTTGCCGACTTTTTTCCAGGTCCAGCAAAGCCACGTCAACCTCGGCTCCCTCGCCCTGCCCCGTCACCCGTACAAAGACATGTTTGGCGTACAGGCAGCCGTGCTGCCAACGGCCCAGGTGCATACGAGCCAAGGTATGGCCTATCGCTTCAAGCACTCGGTCATGTACCGCTTCACCGCAGCGCTCGCGCTCACCGGCGGCGTACCAGTTATCGATTTCAACAAAGCCTTCCAGGCCCACGGTCACCAGCAATGCACGCCATTGCTTGTCTGTTGCTTGTTGCGCTCCGCAGTACACCAGCTCCGGCACACCAACCGACAAAGCGCTCAAGGCCAGCAACGCATCCTGTTCACGCAACACCGTCGGGCGACCCAGCGGGTAACGCCAGCTACGGTAGGTATGCCCCACCTGTCGTTTGGCGTAGAGCAAGCGCCCTTCACCATCATGAATCCGTTGTACACCACTCTCGCCACCACGACGCTGATTGGGCTCTTCAACCCATTCGCCTTGCTGATTCCAGTAAAACTCGAATGGGTCTTCAGTCGCAGAGGGGGATTGCTGTACAAAATCAACGGTCATGAGTTATCTCTTTCGTAATACGTAAACCCGCCACATCGCATAGAGCGGAATAAAGTCCAAATGGTCCTGAACGGTGAAACCTGCCTTTTTGAATTCCGCCTCCACTGTAGCAGCAGGTAACACAAAACGATTTTGGTAACCGTATTGATCTGCCTCTGCAGCGCGTTGACGCTCGAGACGCTTGCGTTTCCAGGCCTTAAAATTGCCATCTACCCACAACGAGATAATCACACTGTCCCGGCTAACGCGATGAAGCTCCCGTAATAGAGCCATCCGGTGGCTTGCATCGCCAATGTGGTGCAACAAGCGCATGCAAAAAACACTGTCAACCGAGTTGTCAGGCAAATCTATTTCAAAAGCTGACATCTGCAAGCGCCGTACCCGTTTCACTACGTCGGCGGGTTGGGCCAAAGATGCCACCTCCAGCATGGACGCCGAGTTGTCGGCACCGATGATCTCGCGGCTTGGCATTTGTGCCAGCAACGGCCAGAAACGGCCCGCGCCGCAAGGCAAATCGAGAACGACCTGAGGTTCGCCTGCCAGCTGCAAAGCGCGACGCGCCAATTGTTCATCGCGCTTGTGCGACAAACGTCGGGCCAGGCCGTCCTGATGCTTGATCAGGTATTGCGTAGCGTGATGCTGGTCGTACTTTTCAGAAAATTTGAGTTTGATGATCGAGTTCATGCAAGTGCTCCAGAAGCTAATGAGCACTACCTTAATCAGCGGGACGTGTGCATCAGGTCATGGACAGGTGAAAATTCTGTCAGACCATTCATACAAACATTTCAAGGTTTTACAGGTTGAAAGTACTGGCGCAGGGCCACTTACGCCCAGACTTTCGGGGTGTGCGGCCTGCAGAACGCAGGCCGCAGAAAAGACTTCAAACCTCGGCCGGACCAAGCTCGACACGAAAACGGCAGCCATTTGGCTCCATGGTGGTCAGTGTGACCCGCCAGCCCTGGCTATCGCAGATGCGCTGCACCAGTGACAGGCCAAGCCCCAGGCCTTCACCGCGTTTTTCGCTGCCGCGCACAAAGGGCTGAAACATCGCCTGGCGCTTTTCTTCAGGGATGCCCACGCCGCTGTCTTCCACCACAAAACCGCTGGGTTCCAGGGTCAGCCGGATAAACCCGCTGTCGGTGTAGTGCAAGGCATTGCGCAACAAGTTGCCCATGACGGCATGCAGGAAAGTGGCGTTATAACGGGTATCCAGCGGATTGCCGGGGTCGTAGATCAGCTCAAGACCCTTAGCTTCAATTGGCTCGCGCCACAGGCTGATCAGGCCTTCGGCCACGGTAGTCAAGGTCACCGTAGGCGACATGTTGGCATCCTCATGCTGGGCACGGGCCAGCATGAGGAAGGTTTGCACCAGTTCGCGCATTTCCTCACAGGCACGGGAAATACGCTCGACCTGTGAACGACTGCGCTGATCCAGCGACGGGCTTTCCAGCAACAGCTCGCAGGAACTGGCCAGCACCATCAGCGGAGTACGCAGCTCGTGACTGACATCACTGGTGAACAAACGCTCGCGGGTCAGGGTGTCGCGCAACCGACCCAGCGTGGCATCGAACGCCACTGCCAGCTCGCCCACTTCATCGGCCGCATAATCCGGGGCCAACGGCGGCGCCAGCCCCAGTAACTGATCGCGATGGCGAACCTGACGTGCCAGACGGATAACCGGAGCCATCACCCGCCGCGCCAGGGTCCAACCCAGGAACACCGCCAGCGCCAGCGCCAGGACAAAACCGACGGCGACCACAGCAAACAACACGCGCTCGCGCTCTTCAAAATCGCTCTGGTCTTGCAGCAGGACATAACGCCGGCCATCGACCACTTCTACCATCGCGTGATACGACAACTGGTCACGGAACACTTCATGAAAGCCCGGATCCAGATGACGCAGGTCCTTGGGCAGGGCAAAGTCGCCACGCCCGCCACTGAAATAAAACAGCTGGCTCGGCTTGGGGCGATGGTTCCACTCCGCGCCGTTGTCCATCAGCAACAGGCGCTGCAAATCCCCGCCCAGCCCTGCCGATATGAGTTTTTCTTCGACCAGGTGCACGGTGGCAATAATGCCCACAGCGAATGTCCCTGCCACCAGCGCGCTCATCAATGCAAAAGCGATGATGATCCGCTGGGAAAGACTTTGCCTAAACTCCATCACGAACCTCGGCGAGGCGATAGCCCACGCCATGTACGGTGTGCAACAGAGGCTTGTCGAACGGCTTGTCGATGACCTGACGCAATTGGTGGACGTGGCTGCGCAGGCTGTCGCTGTCCGGGCAATCATCGCCCCACAAGGCTTCTTCCAGCACTTCGCGGCGCAATACATGGGGGCTTTTCTGCATGAGTACCGCCAGCAATTTCAAGCCCACCGGATTGAGCTTGAGCAGACGGCCTTCGCGTGTCACTTCCAGGGTATCGAGGTCGTAACGCAACTCGCCGACCTGCAACTCTCGTCGCCCGCCGCCCTGGGCACGACGCAAAACCGCCTCGATGCGGGCAGCCAGCTCGGACAGGGCAAAGGGTTTTAGCAAATAGTCATCGGCACCTGACTTGAAGCCTTGCAGGCGGTCATCCAACTGGTCGCGGGCAGTCAGCATAATCACCGGGGTATCGCGCCGGGCATCTTCACGCAGGCGCTTGCACAGGGTGTAGCCGTCGATGCCGGGCAACATGATATCGAGCACAATCAGGTCGTAATGCTCGGTGGCCGCCAGGTGCAGGCCCGACAAACCATCTTGCGCACAGTCAACGGTATAGCCCTTGAGACCCAGGTAGTCGGCAAGGTTGGCGAGGATATCGCGGTTGTCTTCAACCAATAGAATTCGCATGGGCACTCTCTCCGTTCACAGTTACGGCCGTCTTGGCCCGCGCAGCTTAAGGCCAAGAACCGCGCAGGGCCAGCACCACAGGGCGCTCAGACAATTTAGTTATAGCTCTCACAGAAATGACATTTTTTTTACTATCGGTTCACAAACTCAATACAGTGGCGCCGGCACACTTTCGCACCCCCGCGTTTAAGGAAAAACAACTAATGCGTCTGCTGCACACCGCGCCTATGCGCTATCTCCTGCTGTTGACTGGCTGTTGGCTGGCGACCTTTCTAATCACCCGAGGCGTTCTGCTAGTTACACACCTGGGAGAGGCCGGCAACAACTGGCTGCCCGTGTTTGGCATTGGTTTGCTCTACGACCTTGGCTTTCTAGCCTATGCCGCCGTGCCGCTGGGGGGCTATCTGCTGTTATGCCCACCAGCCCTGTGGCGTCGCCGCGGCCACCAGTGGTTCCTGCAGGGCCTGCTGACGGTCAGCTTGTTTGCCATGCTTTTTACTGGCGTGGCCGAGTGGCTGTTCTGGGATGAGTTCGGCGTACGTTTCAACTTTATCGCCGTGGACTACCTGGTCTACTCCGATGAAGTGCTGAATAACGTACTGGAATCCTATCCAATCGGCATCCTGCTCAGCGCCATCGCCCTGGCTGCCATTGTATTGAGCCTGATAGTGCGTAAACCGTTCAATGCGGCCATGAATGCCGAGCTACCGACACTGGGTGGACGTATCGCCACCTTTGCAGGCCTGCTGCTGGTAGCGGGCCTGAGCCTGCAACTGCTCGACCAGGACAGCCCGCGCGGCCAGGGCGGCAACGCCTACCAACATGAACTGGCGAGCAATGGCCCGTACCAGTTCTTCGCTGCGTTCCGTAACAACGAGCTGGATTACCAGCAGTTTTACGCCAGCCTGCCCACCGATGTAGTGGCCAAACAGTTGCGCGCCGAACTGACCGAGCCCAACGCCACCTTTGTGGGCCAGGACCCACTGGATATCCGCCGCAACATCGATAACCCGGGTGCTGTGCGCCAGCCCAATATCGTACTGGTGACCATCGAAAGCCTCAGTGCCAAGTACCTGGGCAGCAACGGTGATGGCCGCAACCTGACGCCGAATCTGGATCAGCTGCGTAAAGAGAGCCTGTACTTCAACAACTTTTATGCCACCGGCACGCGTACCGACCGGGGCCTGGAAGCCATTACCCTGGCCATTCCGCCGACGCCCGGGCGTTCAATCGTCAAGCGTATCGGCCGTGAAAGCGGCTTTGCGAGCCTGGGCCAGCAGCTCAATGGCGTGGGCTATGACAGCGTGTTCGTCTATGGCGGGCGCGGTTACTTCGACAATATGAACGCCTTCTTCAGCGGTAACGGCTACCGCGTGGTCGACCAAAGCAGCGTTAATGAGGCCGATATCCACTTCAAAAATGCGTGGGGCATGGCTGACGAAGACTTGTACCGCGAAACCCTGAAACTGGCCGATGCCAATTACGCGCAACAAAAACCGTTTTTGTTGCAACTGATGACGACCTCCAACCACCGTCCTTACACCTACCCTGAGGGCCGGATCGACATCAAATCGGGTAACGGCCGCGACGGCGCAGTGAAATACACCGACTACGCCATCGGCCAATTCCTCAACGATGCGCGCAAAAAGCCGTGGTTCGACAATACGATTTTCGTCTTCGTTGCCGACCACACGGCGGGCAGTGCCGGCAAGGAAGACTTGCCGATCACCAACTATCAGATCCCGCTGTTTATCTATGCTCCCAAGTTGATCGACGCCCGTGAAAACTCGCAACTGGCCAGCCAGATCGACCTGGCGCCCACCTTGCTCGGCTTGCTGAACCTGGATTACCAGTCGACCTTCTTTGGCCGCAACCTGTTGCAGGACAACCCGCTGCCGCCGCGCGTGGTCGTGGGCAACTACCAGCACCTGGGCTTGTTTGACGGCAAAGACCTGGCCATTCTCAGCCCGCGTCAGGGGCTGCGCCGCCATGATGATGCGCTGAGCACCAGTATTGAATCGCGGGTAGCGGCGACTGATCCGCTGATTGAGCGGGCAATAGCCTACTACCAGGGTGCCAGTCATGGCTTCAAGCAGCAGTTGCTGGGCTGGAAGCCGGCGCAAAAGGGACATGTGCAGGTTTCAGAACGCTAATTGACCCACGACCCTCACCCCAACCCTCTCCCAAAGGGAGAGGGGGCTGATTGGGGCAAACCCCAGCCCCTCTACAGTCTGAATGCATTGAGTTGAATCCTGCATCGCCTCGGTCAATCCCCTCACCCTCTGGGAGAGAGCTAGGGTGAGGGGCTTTTAACAGACCTACAAAAAAGCCCCGCCTGATTACTCAGGCGGGGCTTTTGCGTAGCGGGGTAAGGCTGGCTTACATCATGCCGCCCATACCACCCATGCCGCCCATGTCTGGCATGCCGCCAGCTGGTTTGTCTTCCTGGATCTCAGCGATCATCGCCTCAGTGGTGATCATCAGGCTGGCAATCGACGAAGCCGCTTGCAGAGCCGAACGAGTCACTTTAGCCGGGTCAAGGATACCCATTTCGATCATGTCGCCGTATTCACCAGTGGCTGCGTTGTAACCGTAGTTACCCGAACCCTGCTTCACTTTGTCGACAACTACGCTTGGCTCATCACCGGAGTTGGCAACGATCTGGCGCAGAGGTGCTTCAACAGCACGACGCAGCAGAGCAATACCCACGTTCTGATCAGCGTTGTCGCCTTTCAGTTCGGAGATGGCTTGCAGAGCGCGAACCAGTGCCACGCCACCGCCAGGTACCACGCCTTCTTCAACGGCTGCACGAGTAGCGTGCAGAGCGTCTTCAACGCGGGCTTTCTTCTCTTTCATTTCTACTTCGGAACCAGCGCCAACCTTGATCACTGCAACGCCGCCAGACAGCTTGGCCAGACGCTCTTGCAGTTTTTCACGGTCGTAGTCCGAAGTGGTATCAGCCACTTGAGCACGGATCTGAGTAACACGCGCCTGGATGTCCGCATCGTTGCCAGCACCATCGATGATGGTGGTGTTTTCTTTGGACAGGATCACGCGCTTGGCGTTACCCAGGTGCTCCAGGGTAGTGCTTTCCAGGCTCAGGCCGATCTCTTCGGAGATTACGGTACCGCCAGTCAGAACAGCGATGTCCTGCAGCATTGCTTTACGACGGTCACCGAAGCCTGGTGCTTTGACAGCAGCGACTTTAACGATACCGCGCATGTTGTTCACAACCAGAGTCGCCAGGGCTTCGCCTTCAACGTCTTCAGCCACGATCAGCAGTGGACGGCCGGCTTTTGCAACGGCTTCCAGAACTGGCAGCATTTCGCGGATGTTGGAGATCTTTTTGTCAACCAACAGGATCAGCGGGCCGTCCAGCTCAGCCACCATGGTGTCTGGCTTGTTCACGAAGTAAGGGGACAGGTAGCCACGGTCGAACTGCATGCCTTCAACAACAGACAGTTCGTTTTCCAGGCCCGAGCCTTCTTCAACGGTGATCACGCCTTCTTTACCGACTTTTTCCATGGCTTCGGCAATGATTTCGCCGATGGAGCTGTCGGAGTTGGCAGAAATGGTACCAACCTGGGCAATTGCCTTGCCGTCAGCGCATGGCTTGGCCAGTTGACGCAGTTCTTTGACGATAGCGATGGTCGCTTTGTCGATACCGCGCTTCAGGTCCATCGGGTTCATGCCGGCAGCGACGGCTTTCAGGCCTTCGTTGACGATCGACTGAGCCAGAACGGTTGCAGTGGTAGTACCGTCACCAGCGTCATCGTTGGCACGGGAGGCAACGTCTTTAACCAGCTGCGCGCCCATGTTTTCGAAGCGGTCTTTCAGCTCGATTTCTTTTGCAACGGACACGCCGTCCTTGGTGATGGTCGGAGCGCCGAAGCTCTTCTCGATGATCACGTTACGGCCTTTAGGGCCCAGGGTCGCTTTTACTGCGTCAGCCAGGACGTTTACACCAGCCAACATTTTTTTGCGGGCGGAGTCGCCGAATTTAACTTCTTTAGCAGCCATGTTCGTTCTTCCTTAAATACTTTGTAGTAACGGGAAAAGGAGCGGGAAATCAGCCTTCAATTACAGCGAGAATCTCGTTCTCAGCCATAACCAACAGGTCTTCGCCGTCGACTTTTACAGTGTTGCTGCCGGAGTAAGGGCCGAACACAACCTTGTCACCCACTTTAACGGCCAGTGCACGCACTTCACCGTTGTCCAGAACGCGACCCGTACCAACGGCGATCACTTCACCGCTGTTAGCTTTTTCAGCAGCAGAACCCGGCAGAACGATACCACCAGCGGTTTTCTTTTCTTCTTCGCTGCGACGGATTACGACGCGGTCATGCAGAGGACGAAGCTTCATTGTCGATCTCTCCTAATTGAGGTGTTCATCGGCCGGTGTCAATACCGGCTGGGTTTACAAGTCCGGAAATGCCGGGTGCGATTCGCGGTTGGGATTTTGCTGTTGCCAGTAAAACCCTGCGGTGTCCGTTACATAAGGGCGCATCCACTTATTACAAGGGCACGCCCACGAAATTTTTAACCTGGCGTGCCACTTGAAACAGACACGGCACCCAAGGTGCCGTGTTGATAACGCCAAAGCCTTATTTATCGCGATGCTCGAACTCGCCTTCGATCACATTGGGCTCACGCCCCAAAGGCTGATGGGCACGTGGTCGTGCGGCTTCGAAGTCTTCGGCAAACGCACGCTGGCGAATGGCCTGTTCTTCAGCACGCTTGCGCAGGCGGTTGACCAGAAACCGGCGAACTGGCGGGAACAGCAACAACAGACCGGCCGCATCGCTGATAAAACCAGGCAGAACCAACAGTCCACCACCCAGCGCCAGCATCAGGCCTTCAAGCATTTGCTGAGCAGGCAGCTCGCCGCGATTCAGGCTTTCGCGCGCTTTGAGCGCCGTGGCCAAGCCTGCGACGCGAACGACCAGAACACCCAGCATGGAGCCGGCAATGATCAGCAGCAACGCGGGGAAAAACCCTATGGCGGTGCTGACCTTGAAAAAGACGTACAGCTCTAGCACTGGAAACAACAGAAAGAGCAATAGAAAAGCGCGCATCAAATGATTCCTCTCCGGAAGAATATCTTCCAACCAAGACTAGATGACGGCGCGCCTGTGCAAATTCAAGGTCAGACCATCTGTTTTTTCGGCCACTCACTGGCACGGGCCAGCAAAACCAAGGCTTCGCGAACCTGTGTCGAAGTGTTGCAAGGCTCCGGAAAAGCCAACCAGTGCACGCCTTCGCCGATGCGCAGGTGCATGCCTTCGCTGTCGATGCCCACCAGCATAGCTGGCGCTGTTTGCGGCAGGCCGGTCAGTTTGACGTAGTGTTCAATGGCATTGGCGTGATCGCTGTTCATATGCTCGACCATCCGCACCTCGACCTGCCCGGCGAAAGGGTTTGCCAGCGTGACCTGGTCCAGCCAGTGGATGGCACCAAAACCGCCTATGTAGCGATGACGAACCGGGTTGAGCACCCAGAAATCGAAATCATGGGCAGTGTCATAGCCCTTCGCCTCGGGAAAGTAGCGGTAGTAACGCTCGGCTGCGGCTTCAATGGCTGCGGGATCGCTCAATTGCACGGCCTCAGCCAGCACGGTAAGACGGCCAACAGCCTGCACCTCTTCAGCGCCCCGCTCCCCCACCATCAGGGAACACTTGGGATCCTTGCGCAGGTTGTGGGTGTGCTGGGCGATGCGGCTTATCAGGATCAGTGGCCTCCCCAGCTCATCCAGGCAATAAG
Source organism: Pseudomonas sp. TMW22080 (assembly GCF_022496745.1). Taxonomy (NCBI): domain Bacteria; kingdom Pseudomonadati; phylum Pseudomonadota; class Gammaproteobacteria; order Pseudomonadales; family Pseudomonadaceae; genus Pseudomonas; species Pseudomonas sp. TMW22080. Next base: position 101,243 of record NZ_SCFF01000003.1, read on the forward strand.
GCACCACGGAGCCGAAGGGAAATCCCGGCATGGCCTTGGACTGGGTAGCCAGGGCGCCACGGTATTCCTTGAGCAGTAATTCTCGGGCATGCTTGGCTGCTTCAACGCTCAACTTATGACTCCTTAATAAAAATCCGTAGATAACGGTCGAGATCAGGGCACTCATGCAACTTAAAGACAAAGTAATCATTATCACTGGCGGCTGCCAGGGGCTGGGTCGCGCCATGGCCGAGTACCTGGCAGCCAAGGGCGCCAAACTGGCACTGGTCGACCTCAACCCGGAAAAACTCGAACTGGCGGTGGCAGCCTGCCAGGCGCACGGCGTCGAGGCCCGAGCCTACCTGTGCAACGTCGCTGACGAAGAACAGGTTACGCAAACCGTTGGCCAAATTGCAGAAGATTTTGGTGCGATCAACGGCCTGGTCAACAACGCCGGCATTTTGCGTGACGGCCTGCTGCTCAAGGTCAAGGATGGCGTTATGACCAAGATGAGCCTGGCGCAATGGCAAGCGGTAATTGATGTCAACCTGACCGGAGTTTTCCTGTGCACCCGTGAGGTAGCGGCGAAAATGATCGAGCTCAACAGCGAGGGCGCGATCATCAATATCTCGTCGATCTCCCGTGCCGGCAATGTCGGCCAGACCAACTACTCGGCGGCCAAGGCCGGGGTTGCTGCTGCCACCGTGACCTGGGCCAGGGAACTGTCGCGTTACGGCATTCGAGTAGCCGGGATTGCACCGGGCTTTATCGAAACCGAAATGACCCTGGGCATGAAACCCGAAGCCCTCGAAAAAATGACCTCGGGCATTCCGCTCAAGCGCATGGGCAAGGTTGAAGAAATCGCTCATTCGGCAGCGTACATTTTTGAAAACGACTACTACACTGGGCGCATTCTGGAACTGGATGGCGGGTTGCGGATCTAGGCATCATCTCCCGCAAAGATAGGCTTGGATTCAATCATGAAACGGCCTGGACCCCCAATCCAGGCCTCACCGTTCACCTCGTTCGGAGTGCGTCAGCGCAAAGCTGTGAGATGCCGGACTAAGCGGTAAACCGCCAAGAAAGCCAATTCACAGGCTTTCGACACATCAAAATCGGATAACAAACACCTTGCCGACCGGGTCTTTCACTCGACGCTCTCGCTCGACCTGAACGTTGCTCCGATAATCCCAACGCTTGCTAAATCGATGTTCAAGGTGGGGGTGACTAGCGCTGCCCACCTATCACCACCGCTCTCCAGGCGCAGTTCATAGCCCCGCAATACCCGAGCCCGCACTTGTTGGATTGAGGCGGAATTTTACTGCGGCTTGATCCCGGGAATATTCGAGCAAACCTGATTGATACAGTAGCCGATGCAGGTATTGGTCTTATTTTTCTCTGGCATCGCAGGCATGACCGTTATATCAGGCATTCATGCCGGGGTTTTGCTGTGAGCGGCTATATAGTCTAGCCACAGCAACCTCTCAGAAAACTCTTACAAGAACAATAGCAAATGCCCATATAGCATTTAAAAGCCAAACAACGAACATACACACCCAAGCAGCTACCGCACAGTATCTCTTAAAAGAGAAACTGTGATGTCAACCAGGAATTCAAGGCGACATAACCTCCACCCAACAAGAGTAACAGAATTTAACAGCAAAACAGGAACACCTCATATATTGCACTATCCACACACTTAACTAAACGACATGAGAAATAACTGCATGCGAATTAAAATCATCGCTCTTACACTGCTGACAGGTTCCTCTATTGCAAGCATCGCTAATGCTGCGGACGGAACAATCAACTTTACGGGCACTATTCTCAGCGCGGCATGCACAGTGACGCCAGCGACTGGCACTCAGACAGTCCCACTTAATTCTGTCACCACGAGCAGCTTGAGCACCGCCGGTGTTACTTCGTCACCCACTAAATTCGATATCGTATTGACCAGTTGCCCTTCTACCGTCAGCACGGCCACCGTAAAGTTCGACGGCCCCACAGACAGTGACAACTCAAGCATCCTGAAACTTACGACTGAGCCAGGTGTCGCGACCGGTGTAGGCATCGCACTGTATGAAAAAGATGCCTCAACACAAATTCCGATCGGCACAAGCTCCACCAGCAGCACGCTGTCCACCACCAGTGACACTACCTTTACTTTTTATGCCAAGTACATGGCTACCAAGGCGGTCACTTCAGGTCCGGCTAACGGCAGCACAGACTTCACTATCAACTACAACTAGCCCCCACTCACCGTGCATTGAGTAATTTCAATGCGTACTGACAACCTGTGCCCACCCCTTGCAAGGGGTAGGCACCTTGAGGAAAACCACACAATGCAATGGCTCACGTCCATCTGTATTACTCTAACTCTCGCCAGCCTGACTCATACTGCTTCGGCGGGAGTGGTAATAGGAGGCACTCGAGTTATTTATGACACCGCAAGAAAAGACTCTTCCTTCTCGGTAAGCAATACTGGAACGTCAGAGCCTTATCTGATTCAGTCCTGGGTAGAAAACCTGCACGACAGCAACAAAGCCCCCTTTATCATAACGCCGCCCCTCTTTCGCCTTGACGCAGACCAAGAAAACACCCTGCGCATCATTCATACGGGAGGGCAGTTACCCGCCGATAAAGAGTCGGCATTCTGGGTGAATGTAAAAACAATATCAGCCTCGGAGAAAAGCGATTCCAACCAGTTACAAATTTCGGTCAAAAGTCGAATCAAGGTTTTTTATCGTCCTACTGGTCTCCCTGGTGATGCGACCGAAGCTTACAAGGCATTGACCTTTACTCGCCAGGGCAGGCAGCTAAAAGTTAACAATCCAACGCCGTATCATGTTTCTTTTTTTCACGTCCGCGTGGGAGATAAAGAAATACAAAATGCCGGTATGGTTGCCCCACAAAAAACGCTCAGCTGGGAGATTCCTCCCGACGCGACCGGACCTGTCAGCTGGCAAGCCATCAACGATTATGGCGGAGTTTCCCCCACCGCAAGTGCCGCACTGCAGTAGCCAGGTACTTTGCATACTTTATTGTCCAGGCCACCCTAAACTTCACACAGCCAAGCGATAGCGACTGAGTTTCACTGCAGTTGTATCGAGGTCGTTCGCATGCAAAAAGCCCCTTTCTACCAGGCCCTTAAATTCCAGGTGCGCCAGCGTGCGCCACTCTTGCACTGCACTCACCTGACTTTATTGATCAGCATACCCGCAACATTAGAACTCGCCTTCCAGCCCTCTTCAGCTTTTGCGCAGGAATACTTCAACCCCCACGCTCTGGAAATGGGTGATCCTGGACAAAAGCCCATCGACCTAGAGTACTTCGCCAACCAGGGCGGGCAACTACCAGGTCTATACAGTGTCGATATATATCTAAATGATAATCGGGTAGCCCATCGAGACGTAAACTTTGTGAGTATCGCTGGAACACTTCAACCCGAACTGACCTCACCTCAACTCCAGGAGATGGGGGTCAAGCTGGAAGCTTTCCCGGCCTTGCAGCAACTGCCCTCAACAAGCGCAATCAGTACATTGTCAGACTACATCCCCTATGCCAGCAGCCGGTTCGATTTCAAACTGCAGCGGCTGGATATCAGCATCCCCCAAGCCGCACTCACAAGCCAGGCTCATGGCTACGTGGATCCTCAGCTATGGGATCAAGGCCTTTCGGCTGCACTGTTGAACTATAGTTTCAGCGGCTCCAACACGCTCAATAATAATAGCAATAATCGCTCAAAGACAAACGACAGCTATTATTTAAATTTACGCAGTGGCCTGAACTTGGGCGCGTGGAGGCTGCGTAATTATTCTACGTATAATTCACGTAACGGAAATAACAACTGGCAGAACCTCGACACTTATGCGCAAAAGGATATTCAGTCACTAAAGGGGCAACTGACGTTGGGTGACAGCTCAACGCCCAGTGACGTTTTCAACAGTGTGCTATACCGCGGTATTCAATTAAATTCGGACGACAACATGTACCCTGACAGTCTGAAAGGGTTTGCACCCGTTGTTCGAGGCATTGCCCAGAGTAATGCCCAGGTCACCGTGCGACAAAATGGCTACATTATTTATCAAACCTATGTCTCGGCGGGTGCGTTCACAATCACTGACTTGTATCCCACGTCCTCCAGTGGTGACTTGGAAATTGCAATCACCGAAAGTGATGGCACCGTACGCCTTTCAACTCAATCATTTTCTGCGGTACCTGTAATGCTACGTGAAGGGCGCCTGAAGTATTCAGTGACTGCAGGACAATATCGTTCCAACGCCAGCGCAGCCAGCAAACCAAGTTTTATGCAAAGCACGCTGATTTACGGACTGCCCTATGACTACACCCTCTATGGTGGCTTACTGGCATCTGGAAAATATAATGCAACGACTGTTGGTATTGGCCATACGCTGGAAGGTTGGGGGGCGGTATCTGTGGATGCTACACAGGCACACGCCAAACTACGCAACGGGTCCAGCCATCAAGGGCAGTCTTACCGCTTCCTCTATTCAAAAACCATTAATACCACTGACACTACCTTTACGTTGGCTGGATATCGCTACTCCACCAGCGGCTACTACGATTTTCAGGAAGCCAACGAAATTGACCCCGACAACTTCAATAATTGGCGCGGAACCAGCACTAAACGCAGCAAGACGCAGCTCAGCATCAACCAATCTTTTGGAGACAAAGGAAACTTCTATCTTAATGGATACCAACAAAGTTTCTGGCGTCAAAACAAATATGAGCGCAGCCTGACGGCAGGTTATGACCTCAGTTACCGCAGCATCAACTACGGCTTGGCGTATACTTTCACCCAGACACCGCTTGATACTGGACGCAACAACAAAGATCAGCAACTTTCCTTCAAAGTTCAGTTCCCTTTGGGCAAGACACTCCCTAACAGTTGGGCCAGTTACAATTTCAACGCCAGCAAGCAAGGCAGCAGCGCTCATGACGTAGGCCTGAGCGGCACCGCACTGGCAGACAACAACCTGAGCTACAGTATTCAACAGCGGTACGCAAACCAAGGTGTCGGCAGTAGCGGTAATGCCAACGCAAACTACAAAGGCACTTATGGAGAAGCCAGGATTGGTTATAACTACGACACCCGATCACAGCAAGTCAATTACAACTTGCAAGGCGGTATTGTAGCCCACCCTTATGGTGTCACGCTTTCACAACAACATGGTGAAACCATGGCCTTGGTTCGGGCACCTGACGCAGCCGGTGCCAAAGTAAAGAATACTACCGGTGTAAAAACCGACTCGCGTGGTTATGCTGTCGTGCCCTATCTCAGTACATACCGAAAAAACCGGGTAGCGCTTGACACCGCAACACTCACTGACGACGTTGATATTGAGATCAATACCAAAACGGTGATTCCTACCAAAGGTGCGCTTGTATTGGCAGACTTTAAGACTCGTGTTGGCAAGCGTGTATTGATTTCTTTGAGTCACGGCGGCAAGCCCGTACCTTTTGGCGCTACCGCGACACTGCTGGAGAACTCAACTCATTCTAATAATGAGGGCGTTGTCGGCCTGGAGGGCGAGGTATACCTCAGCGGTGTGCCGCAGTCCGGAGCACTGCATGTAAAATGGGGGGATAAATCTGGCCAGCAATGCACGTCACACTTCATCTTGCCTGAGCTGCTTGTAGAGCAAAACGCCACCCCCGCCATCAGCTCCCTTTCAAGCATCTGTCAATAGGCGGAAAACCATGACTCTTGCCAAATATAAAGCCAGTGACCTTATCGTAAAACATAGAGGTCACGCTACTTTCGGATTGTTCATTCTTGCCTTTTCGAACATCGCCACAGCCAGTTGTTCTTTCTATAACGGGGCCACTTCAGAAATAAGAAAAGATATCAATTTTGGTTCTATCATTGTTCAGCGGGACAGTCCTGCTGGCACCGTATTGGCGACAATAAGCACCGGCCCATATCATAGTTCCTATCCCTTTTTCGGGTGCAACACGAGTTGGACATACCGCTGGACAAATGAAATATTTACTGTCCTGAGCCCCCTGGCAAACCGAATATACAACACCAATATTGACGGGGTCGGGATAAGTACAAATAATGAATCAAACACTTACATCGTACCGTACGACGAACCCCTAGGCGCCAACAATTATATTTCAATCCCCCGCGGTATGCGTGTAAGACTTATCAAAACAAAGGCGGGTGCCGTAGGAGCAGGAACTCTTACCACCGGAAGAATTGCCAGAGCGTCCATTGTTGGAAACTTCTATACCGCCAACATCACATTAGTGGGCGTTAATACTATTGTTCCCGTTGCCTGCTCCGTCACCAGCGCTTCCATCAACGTTCCGATGGGCGATGGAATACCGATGAGCACTTTTACTGGGCCCGGTAGCGTCGCCGCCGAAACACCATTCGCCATAGAGCTAAATTGCGATGCAAACACTCGTGTACAGGTCAAACTGGACGGCAGCCCCCATGCGTCTGCCGTCGAGGGTGTATTGGCGCTGAACTCCACCCCTTCCGGGACCATGGCCAAGGGCATAGGTTTACAATTACTTCACAACAGTACGCCTGTAAAGCTGGCGACTAATATTACCGTAGGGACCGTCACGAACGACGGCAACTACTCAATCCCACTGACGGCCCGGTATTATCAGACCGGCGCAAGCGTAAGTGGTGGCGTGGCAAACAGCACGGCAACATTTACCCTGACCTACAACTGATACCTTAAGTCGATGGTTGCATCTAGATATCAGGTCAGAACCTTAGTTTTTGAGGGAGAGCCCTGCCTCTAATGAGGCAGGCATTGGTGAATTTCAACATCCTTGGAATTCAAACGGGTGTTTTCTGATTCCCCACAAGATCCAAGCCCGCCCTCTCAAGTCATGCCGTACGGTTTTACTACCAGACCACGCCAAACCCTACGGTATAGCGGGTCTTGTTGAGGGCGTTATCAGAGCCACTCGAGCTGCCAATCAGGTCTTTCTCGGCCTTTAGATTCAGCGATGCCCATTCCGTGACCTTGTAACGCAAGCCGATTTCGGAATCGAGACTGTAGTCCGACTCCCCTTCCAGCGACTTGCCCAATTCACCATTGGTGAAAAACGAGACTGTTTTGCCCATCAGGTAACGGTTGTAATCCCACTTCATGGCCAGCGAGTAGAAGTTGTCTTTCTTACCGTCAGAGTATTCGTAATCAGTGCGATTGAGCAGTGAGCCCAGCGAGAATGCGCCCAATTCGTCATCCCAGAACTGGTAGCCGGGGCCGGTACCGACTGTACGCTGACGGGAAATGTCTTCCACCCGGTCGCGGTTATAGGTCAAACGACCTTGCCAGTACCACTTGTCGCTGATGAAGTAATCCAGCGCGTACTCAGCAGTCCAGTTATCCGTGGTTACCACATCGTTCTGAAACTCGCGGTTGTACTCACCCTCTGCGTGATGACGCCAGGCGCCGTGGCGGGCAGTGGTCTTGAAATCGAGATCGTAGTCGTCGGTATCCTTGTCCGCCCGTTTGTAGTCCATCGCCACATCAACATTGCCTTTCCAGACCATGTCTTCGACCAGCGGTTTGGGCTTGATGAGTTGCTGGATACTGGCCAGAGCTACGGTTTTCGGTGCTTCACCGTTGACCAGGGTTACGCTGCCGTCTTCGGCCGCCTGCAATGACTTGGCCTTTTCACCGGTCCAGGCATCCTGCTTGACCAGCAATTCCTGATCACTTTCCAGGGTCTTGACCTGCTTCCAGTCAATGGGCACGGCCCCCGCATACTCGGTCTGAATCAGTAATTTGCCGCCATCAAAGACTTTGATCTTGCCGCTCAGGCGGTCGCCGTTTTTCAACCACACCGTATCGGCAAACACGGGCGCAGCAAGGCACATGACAACAAGGCATAACAGGGTTCTGGACAACATAAGCGGATGCGAAACTCAGAAAAACGGAAGAATGCCGGCATTATCCGGATGGATACGCCCTTGAGGAAGAAAGACCGACTCATTGTGCCGGAGTTCATTCTATAGTTCTGTAACAACCCCCATCTTGACCAGAAGTGTCCCTTGAATACACTGCCAGACATTCTTCAAACTCCCGCCGAGATTCGGCGCACGGCGCTGTATTCAACCTTGATGATGGTGCCTGCAGGTTACGTGGTTACTTACGGGCAACTCGCCGAAGCGGCGGGTCTGGGTCGCGCAGCGCGCTGGGTTGGGCGAACGCTCAGCCAGCTCCCCGACGATACACGCCTGCCGTGGCACCGGGTGCTCGCCGCCGGTGGTCGTATCAGTCTGCCTGCAGGTAGCCCGTCTGGTGATGAACAGCGCGCGCGTTTGCGGGCAGAAGGCTTGAGCATCATGAATAATCGCGTGGATATGCGACGCCATGGCTGGCGCCAGATAGAGCACTGCGGTTAGAGTGCGCCCTTTGTTTCCGCAACCAGAGGCAGACTCCAGTCCATGCCCCGTAAAACCTGGCGCGAAGCGCTAGCTGCGTATTCCAGCCCCTCGACCCTAGTGCTGTTGCTGCTCGGTTTTGCCGCCGGCTTGCCGTACATGCTGGTGTTTTCAACCCTTTCCGTCTGGTTGCGCGAAGCCGGTGTGGCCCGCGAAACCATTGGCTATGCCAGCCTGATCGGGCTGGCATACGCCTTCAAATGGGTGTGGTCGCCGCTGCTGGACCAATGGCGCCTGCCATTACTCGGCAAACTTGGCCGGCGTCGCTCATGGCTGGTGCTGTCACAGTCACTGGTTATCCTGGGCCTGATCGGCATGGGCTTTTGTGACCCGCAAAAACATCTGTCCTGGCTGATTGCCATTGCGGTTGTAGTGTCTTTCGCTTCGGCGACCCAGGACATTGCCGTCGATGCCTATCGCCTGGAAATCGCCGAAGACAACCGGCAGGCCGCGCTCGCCGCCAGTTACATGTCCGGTTATCGCGTAGCGGCCCTGCTGGCCACGGCGGGCGCCCTGTTCTTTGCCGAAGGCTTCGGTTCGACGGGCTTCAACTACAAACATTCGGCCTGGACCGGCACCTACGTGCTGTTCGGCCTGCTGATGGTCCCCGCACTGCTCACCACCCTGTTTATGCGCGAACCGCCGGTACCGTTGCGCACCCAGCTGTCGGCCGGGCGCTACAGCTTTGGCCATCAGCTGGCGTCAGTTTTTGTACTGATCGTACTGCTGGTATCTGTCCCGGCCATGTTCACCCAGCTCTACAACACCGATTTTGCTGGCGTGTTGTTTGAAGGGGTCAGCCCGCTGAACCTGATACTGGAAGACCGGGCGTTTCTACGCGCCATCCTGTACACCCTGCTCACCGTGTTGTGCCTTTCATCCATCGGACGACGCGGCCTGGCTCCGGTTCTGACCCCGGTTAATGACTTTATCGTTCGGTATCGCTGGCAAGCCCTGCTACTGCTGGGGTTGATTGCCACTTACCGCATGTCGGACACGGTCATGGGCGTAATGGCCAACGTGTTCTATATCGACCAGGGTTTCACCAAGGATCAGATTGCCGGTGTCAGCAAGATTTTCGGCCTGATCATGACCCTTGTCGGTGCGGGCATGGGCGGCTTGTTGATCGTGCGTTTCGGCATTTTGCCAATTCTGTTGATCGGTGGTGCAGCATCGGCAGGCACCAACCTGCTGTTCATGTTGCTGGCCGATATGGGCCCGAACCTGCAGATGCTGATTGTCACCATTTCCCTCGACAACTTCAGCTCCGGCCTCGCCACCTCAGCATTCGTAGCCTACCTGTCCAGTCTGACCAACCTCAAATTCTCCGCCACCCAGTACGCCCTGCTCAGCTCGATCATGCTGCTGCTACCGCGCTTGATGGGCGGTTACTCGGGGGTCATGGTCGAGAAGTTCGGTTATCACAACTTCTTTATCATTACCGCGGTGATGGGCATCCCGACGCTGCTGCTGATTGCCTTGCACTGGTATCAGGAGAGCCGCCGGGCCCGGCAAAAGCCCGTTGTCGACCTGGAAAAGGCCCAATAAACACGAGGGGGAGCACACCTCCCCCGCCCGCCCTGTACGCAGGCAGATCTCGCCCGTACAATGCCGAGTCATTTCTAGTCATCAGCAACGGCACCGGCTAACCATGCGCACCAGTCAATATTTGCTCGCCACACAGAAAGAAACGCCTTCAGATGCGGTCGTTATCAGCCATCAGCTGATGCTGCGCGCAGGCATGATTCGCAAACTTGCTTCGGGCCTCTACACCTGGCTGCCCATGGGCCTGCGGATCATGCGCAAGGCCGAAGCCATTGTTCGCGAAGAAATGAACGCTGCAGGCGCTCTGGAAGTGCTGATGCCGAGTATCCAGCCAGCTGAGTTGTGGCAGGAGTCCGGCCGTTGGGAAGAGTACGGCCCTGAACTGTTGCGCCTTAAAGACCGCCACGGTCGCGAGTTCTGCGTGGGCCCGACCCACGAAGAAGTGATCACCGACCTGTGCCGCAACGAGTTGAACAGCTACAAACAGCTGCCAATCAACCTGTACCAGATCCAGACCAAATTCCGTGACGAAATCCGCCCGCGCTTCGGCTTGATGCGCGGCCGCGAATTCATCATGAAGGACGCCTACTCCTTCCACGCAGACACCGCTTCGCTGCAGGTCACCTATGACCGTATGCACCAGGCCTACTGCAACGTGTTCACCCGCCTGGGCCTGAACTTCCGCCCAGTTGAAGCCGACAACGGCTCCATCGGCGGTGCCGGCTCCCACGAGTTCCACGTTCTGGCTGAATCCGGCGAAGACGATATCGTGTTCAGCAATGGTTCCGACTACGCGGCCAACATCGAAAAAGCCGAAGCCGTACCCGCCGAAACTTCGCGCCCTGCTGCCACCCAGGAGCTGCGCCTGGTCGACACACCGGATGCCAAGACCATCGCGCAATTGGTTGATGGCTATGACCTGCCAATCGAGAAAACCGTCAAGACCCTGATCGTTCACGCCGCCGAAGCTGGCAAACTGATCGCTCTGGTGATCCGTGGCGATCACGAACTCAACGAAATCAAGGCTGCCAACCATCCGCTGGTGCACAGCCCGCTGGTCATGGCCTCGGATGCCGAACTGCGTGACGCCATCGGCGCCGGCGCTGGCTCTCTGGGCCCGCTGAACCTGCCACTGCCATGCATCATTGATCGCTCGGTCGAGCTGATGAGCGACTTCGGTGTGGGTGCCAATATCGACGACAAACACTATTTCGGCGTGAACTGGGAGCGCGACCTGCCAGTACCGACCGTTGCCGACCTGCGCAACGTGGTGGCCGGCGACCCTAGCCCGGACGGCAAAGGCACGCTGGAAATCAAGCGCGGTATCGAAGTGGGTCACATCTTCCAGCTGGGCACCAAGTACAGCGAAGCCATGAAGTGCCAGGTACTGGGCGAAAACGGCAAGCCGGTCACCCTGGCCATGGGCTGCTACGGCATTGGTGTTTCCCGCGTGGTTGCCGCAGCCATCGAGCAGAACAACGACGAGCGTGGCATTATCTGGAGCGATGCCCTGGCCCCGTTCCAGGTTGCCCTGGTACCGCTGCGCTACGAAACCGAAGCCGTACGTGAAGCTACCGACACGCTCTATGCCGAACTGACTGCAGCTGGCTTTGAAGTGCTGCTGGACGATCGCGACAAGAAAACCAGCCCCGGCATCAAGTTCGCAGACATGGAACTGATCGGCATCCCGCACCGGATCGTGGTCAGCGACCGTGGCCTGGCTGAAGGCAATCTGGAATACAAGAGCCGCACCGAAGCAGAGCCGCAAGCCCTGCCCGTTGCTGATGTGCTTGCCTTCCTTCAGGCCCGTATCGCTCGCTGAAACCAGATAGAGACGCCATGTTCACTCGAAACACCTTGACCCTCGGGGGCGCCGCCATGTGCGGCGCCCTGCTGCTGAGCGGCTGTGCCAATCACATGTCGCAACGCAGCGAGCACGAGGAACGCATCGAGCGCAAACTGCTCGCCCACAGCCTGCAGATCGATGTCGGCTCGCCAACTGTGCTTGAGCTGCCGCAACGTCGTGTGCGCATCAATGAACAGAAGACCTTCGAGGTCACCGAGTTCGATGTCACACGTCATTACGACCGCTACACCCCATACCAACCCTGGCGCGAAGTCTACGAGATTCCGCTGGGCGCGGTGGCTATTGTCGCCGGGGTAGGTGCCAATGTGCTTAATGTGTTCATGTTCGGGCAACTGCCTGACAGCGTGACCAAAGACTGGATCAACTACGGCTTTGCAGGGGTAAACCCGGCGATGAACGTGCAGTCCCATGGCCGCGCCGAGCAGAACCTGGCGGGGATTGATGATGTTCAGCGTGACAAGCGCCTGGAATATTCAAGCCTGCCCTGGGCCGAACGCCCGGTGGTGATCAAGGCTGGCAAACAGACCCACGAGCTGACCACAGACCGCAATGGCGTGCTGCGCCTCAACCTGCTGGACAGCCCTTTTGCCGAACAGGATCTCAATCACGTCGGCAAGCTGACCATCATGGTGGAAGACGCCCAGGACGAAACCCATTCCGATTCGACCCTGTCGATCAGCAGTCACCTGCGTGGCAAGCTGCTCGAAGCACATAACCTGATCTACGACGACCTGGAGGGTGACGACGTCAACCAATGGGTACATCGGGTCAAACGCCTGTCGGAACTGGGGCTGGAAGAAGAAGCCAGCGAACTGGAACAAAGCCTGATCGAACTCACGCGCAACGATCCTGAGCTGCAACGTGAATTTCTTCAATCCTTGACCAAAAATGCCGGGAGACTGGTAGCGGATCCCGGCGTCAGTTGACGCAACTCTGACATGTGGGAGCGGGCTTGCTCGCGATGATATCGCTGCGGTTTTCCTGACAGACCGCACGCCAGCATCGCGAGCAAGCCCGCTCCCCCAACCAGCAAACCAGCCTACCCCTTGAACAGCTCCAGCTGCTCAAAACCACTGTTCAAATCATGCAAACGCACGCCCAGCCCGAGCAATCGCACGGGCCTGGCACCGCGCGCAAACGCCTGGCTCAACAACCCCTGATAACTCTCAAGGTCGCGCCCGGCACCGGACTGCTCCAGCGTGGTCTGGGTAAAGTCATGGAACTTCACTTTGACAAACGGCTTGCCGGGGCGATAACTGCTGTCGATACGGCCAATACGCCGGTTCAGGGTCTCTAGCAACTCCGGGAGTTTCTCCAGGCAAGAGGCCAGATCTGGCAGGTCAGTATCGTAAGTGTTTTCCACGCTGACTGACTGACGCCGACTGTCACTTTGCACCGGACGCTCATCAATCCCCTGCGCCAACCCCCACAACCGCTCACCAAAACTGCCGAATTCCCGCACCAGAGCCAGTTTGTTCCAATCACGCAGTTGCAGGCAGGTTTCGATACCCAGGCGCCCAAGCTTGTCCGCCGTGACTTTGCCCACGCCATGCAGCTTATTGACCGGCAAGGCAGACACGAAATCATCAACCTGATCAGGGGTGATCACGAACAAGCCGTTGGGCTTGCGCCAGTCACTGGCAATTTTGGCCAGAAACTTGTTGGGGGCTACCCCGGCCGACACCGTGATATGCAACTGATTGGAAACGCGCCGGCGGATGTCCTGAGCTATGCGCGTGGCACTGCCGGCAAAATGCGGGCTGTCGGATACATCCAGATAGGCTTCATCCAGAGACAGCGGCTCAATCAGCTCGGTGTAGTCGCGCAAGATGCCGTGAATCTCTCTGGACGCTTCTTTATAAGCATCCATCCTGCCGTTGACGATAACCAGGTCCGGGCACAGCTTGAGCGCATGCCGGGACGCCATTGCCGAGCGCACGCCATAAGCCCGAGCTTCATAATTACAGGTCGAGATGACCCCGCGCCGATCAGCCGAGCCCCCGACAGCCATCGGCTTGTTTGCCAGGCTCGGGTCATCACGCATCTCAATAGCGGCATAGAAACAGTCACAGTCGACGTGGATGATTTTGCGCTGCGTCATGTAAGGCGGTGTTCTTCAAGGAGGTAGGCAATACTCGGCGCAAGTATGTCACCGCGAACTGTATATAGCACCAGTAGTCTTGATTCTCCCCGACAGACGCGGGAAAAATCGCAGCTGAATTGTTTTTTTCAATCGAATCTCTACCCTCAATAGAGCTACACCCCATACGGAACAGGGCCTGCAGGTCTTTTTATAGCTGTATTTTCTAGCTAAGCAATTGACGCATAACGAATTTTTCTAAATTAACATTTGACAGCCCAGCGTATCGCTGTAGAATCCACCCCACAGACGCGGGATGGAGCAGTCTGGTAGCTCGTCGGGCTCATAACCCGAAGGTCGTCGGTTCAAATCCGGCTCCCGCAACCAAACATCGAAAAAGGCTACTCGAAAGAGTGGCCTTTTTTGTGCGCGTGTGTTTTGTGCTGCCACCCACCCCGTAGCAGCTGCTACGGACCGAACTGCCCATATCCAAAATCAATGCCAGCTTTGATCTTATTTAACTCATTTATACATTAAAGGTTGACTCCCCCGCCCATCACTGTAAAGTGCGCCCCACAGACGCGGGATGGAGCAGTCTGGTAGCTCGTCGGGCTCATAACCCGAAGGTCGTCGGTTCAAATCCGGCTCCCGCAACCAAACATTAAAAGGCTGCTCGAAAGAGTGGCCTTTTTTGTGCCCGGGTGTTTTTACCCTCCTCCTGCCAAATGCAGAGAATGGATTAAAACCGGGTATTTCAAGCGGTTACGTGATTTAAGGGTTGACACCTTAACGATTCGCTGTAGAATCCACCACACAGACGCGGGATGGAGCAGTCTGGTAGCTCGTCGGGCTCATAACCCGAAGGTCGTCGGTTCAAATCCGGCTCCCGCAACCAAACATCAAAAAAGGCTACTCGAAAGAGTGGCCTTTTTTGTGCGCGCTCGAAAAGTCAGGGGCAAGCGTTTATTGACATTAAACGTCATATTTCTGAAAGTCCGTTCATCTATGCTGTCCGCCAACAATTACCCTTTTTTCTCAGACCAATCCTGAACCTCAGGCAAACGGCTGAACACATTTAGAAATATTTTGACCAAAAGGATTGGTAACTTGAGCCTATGCCTCCATCCTATCGCGCACGATCCACGAGGTGATTGATGCCCGATAACTCGCCAGAACCCAAAGAAGCCGTTACAGCAGCCCACCCCATAGCCGCGACCCGTTTGCGCTGGCTGGATTTGCTGAGCAAGTATCGCCAACCCATTGGGCTCGCGCTCACGCTGCTGTTATTTGCAATAGCACTGATTGCGTGTCGCCATCTGTTAAGCGAACTTGACCTGTACGCCCTGCATGACTCGATCCTCGAAGTTCCCAAGCCCGCCCTCTTCGGTGCCGTGGCTGCGACTGCCGCGGGTTTTATCATCCTGCTCGGTTATGAGTGGTCAGCCAGCCGCTATGCGGGGGTAAAACTGCCACCCAAAACCCTGGCACTGGGCGGCTTTACCGCCTTTGCCATTGGCAATGCCATCGGCCTGTCGCTGCTGTCCGGCGGCTCTGTGCGGTATCGCCTTTATGCCCGGTATGGCGCGGGGGCATCAGAAGTCGCCCATATGACTCTGTTTGCCAGCCTGTCGCTGGGCTGCGCCCTGCCACCGCTGGCGGCACTGGCCACATTGAGCAATTTGCCCGCAGCCTCCGCCGCCCTGCATATCCCGGCCTGGATATTGGGTGCTATCGCTTTTGCGGTGCTGGCCCTGTTTGCCTTGCTGGCAATAGGAATCTACCGCCGACGCCTGCCCGAGCAGCCGATCCCGGATAACCTGCTGGTCAAGGCCGGGCGCCGCACATTGCGCCTGCCAAGTGCGCGCCTGACCTTGCTGCAACTGGTCATTACCGCTCTGGACGTCGCGGCCGCCGCCACGGTGCTCTATCTGCTGTTGCCTGAAGCACCGCCCTTCGGCGCATTTATGCTGGTTTACCTGCTGGCCCTGGCGGCCGGCGTGCTCAGCCACGTCCCCGGCGGTGTCGGGGTGTTTGAGGCAATCTTGCTGGCAGCCTTCGCCGACAAGCTCGGCGCCGCACCATTGGCGGCAGCCCTGCTGCTGTATCGCATGATCTATGTGATTCTGCCGCTGCTGATTGCCTGCCTGATGCTGCTGATGACCGAAGCTCAGCGCCTGATTCACACTCGCCAAAGCCTGCGGGTTGCGTCAGGCCTGGCCGCTCCGGTACTGGCCGTGCTGGTATTCATGTCCGGCGTGGTTTTGCTGTTCTCCGGTGCCACACCGGAAATCGACACGCGCCTCGAACACATCGGTTTTCTGATCCCCCATCGCCTGGTCGACGCTTCGCACTTTGGCGCCAGCCTGATCGGCGTGCTCTGCCTGCTTTTGGCCCAGGGCTTGCGCCGCCGCCTGTCCGCCGCCTGGATGCTGACCACTATCCTGTTGCTGGTCGGCGCCGTGCTGTCCCTGCTGAAAGGCTTCGACTGGGAGGAAGCCACTATCCTGGTTCTCACCGCCAGCCTGCTGGGCCTGTTCCGCCGCTCTTTCTACCGCCCGAGCCGCCTGACCGAACTGCCCTTTTCACCGCTATATCTGGTGGCCAGTGTCTGCGTACTGGGTGCCTCGATCTGGTTGCTGTTGTTCGCCTATCAGGACGTTCCTTATAGCCATCAACTGTGGTGGCAGTTCACCCTTGACTCGGACGCACCACGGGGCCTGCGCTCGCTGCTGGGTGCCGCGGTACTGCTGGTGGTCGTATCCCTGACCTGGTTGCTGCGCACCGCCCGCCCGGTGATCCACCTGCCCGATGCCACCGAACTGGAAAAGGCCGGCAAGATCATCCTTGCCTCCGACCAGCCCGACGGCGGCCTCGCACTGACCGGCGACAAGGCCTTGCTGTTCCACCCCGACGACAACGCCTTCCTGATGTACGCTCGCCGCGGGCGCAGCCTGGTGGCGCTGTACGACCCGATCGGACCGCCCCAGCAACGTGCCGAGTTGATCTGGCAGTTTCGCGACCTGTGCGACACCGTCCATGCCCGCCCCGTGTTCTATCAGGTACGCGCCGAGAACCTGCCGTTCTATATGGACATCGGCCTGACCGCGATCAAGCTCGGTGAAGAAGCCCGGGTCGACTTGCACCGCTTTGATCTCGAAGCCAAGGGCAAAGAGATGAAGGACCTGCGCTACACCTGGAACCGTGGCACCCGTGACGGCCTATCACTGGAAATCCACGAACCGGGTGAGGCACCAATGGATGAGCTCAAGGTCATTTCCGACGCCTGGCTCACCGGCAAGAATGTGCGGGAAAAAGGCTTCTCACTCGGGCGCTTCAGCGAGGACTACATCAAGCACTTTCGCATCGCGATCATTCGCTTTGAAGGCAAGCCGGTGGCCTTTGCCAACCTGCTTGAGACCCACAGCCATGAGCTGTCGAGCCTCGACCTGATGCGTGCCCACCCGGACGCGCCGAAACTGACCATGGAATTCATGATGGTCGGCCTGATTCAGCATTATAAAAAGCATGGATACGCCCGTTTCAGCCTGGGAATGGTACCTCTGTCCGGCCTGCAACCGCGTCGCGGCGCACCCTTGACCCAACGTTTGGGTTCGATGCTGTTCCAGCGCGGCGAGCACCTGTACAACTTCCAGGGTTTGCGTCGCTTTAAAGACAAATTCCAGCCCGACTGGGAACCTCGTTATATGGCCGTACCCGCCGGACTTGATCCGCTGGTGGCACTGGCTGATACCGCCGCCCTGATTGCAGGCGGCTTGACTGGATTGGTGAAACGTTAATGAAACATCGTTCCTGGCGGTTTTTGTTGCTTGCCTTGATAGTTCTGGTCGCCCTGGCAGCAGGCGGCTATTGGTGGTGGAATCGCCCGGCTCCGGAACCGACGATTGAACACCTGGGCCAGAGCGATGGCTCGACCCTGACCAGGGTCACACCCGGACAGAGAGCCCAGGCCCGGGTGGTGATTGCCACTCCGGCCGAAGAAGCCCTGAACGACAAGCAACTCATGGCCCTCAGCCGCGCAGGCAAGGCGCAACTGGTGCAAGTGATCCTGCCCAAGGACGACTGCACCCTGCAACAGCAAGCACTGCAAACCGCGCTACAGCAGCTCAAGGGGCCTGCAACCCTGGTCAGCGGCATAGGCCCTGGGGCCACTCTGGCCTGGCGCTGGCTGGCCGCGCAAACCAACGACAAGGCGCAAGCCGTATCGGTGGGTTTCAAGCTGGAAGAACCCGGCTGCACACTGCCCGTTCCGAAAACTGCCACCCACGGTAACTGGCTGGTGGCCTGGAACGACAACCCTGATGACCCGAGCGCGGCTTTTGTACGCGATCAACCGAATGCGCAGACCAGCATCAGCGACTACGACATTCACTACCCACAAGTCCTGAGCAACGAGCTGCGCAAAATCCTGGTGGGCGATGAAAACGGCGGGCTGAGCATGCCGGTGGTCGAAGTACCTGCCGGCCAGCAAAACAGCACCGTGACCCTGTTCCTCTCCGGTGATGGAGGCTGGCGGGATCTGGACCGTGACGTGGCGGGCGAGATGGCCAAGATCGGCTACCCGGTGGTGGGCATCGACATGCTGCGCTACTACTGGCAGCACAAGACCCCCGAGCAAAGCGCCACCGACCTCACCGAGCTGATGCAGCACTACCGGCAAAAATGGGGCACCCAGCGCTTTGTACTGGTGGGCTATTCGTTTGGTGCAGATGTTTTGCCGGCCACCTACAACCGCCTGCCTGAAGCGGAGCAAAAGCGTGTCGACTCGATCATGCTGCTGGCCTTTGCCCGCAGCGGCAGTTTTGAGATCCATGTCGATGGCTGGCTGGGCAAGGCTGGCGCAGAAGCGGATACCGGCGAAGAAATGTCCAAGCTGCCAGCCAGTAAAGTGGTGTGCATCTATGGCGCAGAAGAAGTCGATGAAAGCGGCTGCACTGCCAAGACCGCGGTCGGCGAAAGCCTCAAGCTGCCCGGCGGCCATCACTTCGACGAGAATTACCCGGCCCTGGCCCAGCGCCTGGTGGACCTGATCAAGAAACATCAGGCGACGGCCCAATAAGTCAGCCTTTGTGGGAGCGGGCTTGCCCGCTCCCACAGTTACAGGCCCGGGCTTAACCAAAAAAGCCCCGACTCTCGCGAGCCGGGGCTTTTTTATTGCGCCTGGACGGGTTTACATCTCGACCTGCGTCCCCAGCTCAATCACCCGGTTAACCGGCAGCTTGAAGAAGCGCAGGTTGCTGTTGGCATTCTTGAGCATAAAGGCGAACAAGGCTTCACGCCAACGCGCCATACCCACCAGTTTGGAGGTAATCACTGTCTCACGGCTAAGGAAGTAAGTGGTGCGCATCGGGCTGAAATCCAGTTCATCAAGATGGCACAGCTTCAGCGCCTCAGGCACATCCGGTTCATCCATAAAGCCAAAGTGCAGGATCACCCGGAAGAACCCGTCACCATAGGCGTCCACCTCGAACCGTCGCGAAGCGGGCACTCGCGGCGAGTCTTCATTGACCACCGTGAGCAATACCACCTGCTCGTGCAGCACCTGGTTGTGCAGCAAGTTGTGCAACAGCGCATGAGGTACGGCATCCGGACGCGCAGTCAGAAACACCGCCGTCCCCTTCACCCGATGCGGCGGCTGTACCCGGATGCTGCTGATAAACAGCGGCAGTGGCAGCGCGCTTTCGTCAAGACGATCCACCAGTAGTTGCTTGCCGCGGCGCCAGGTGGTCATCAGGACAAACAGCACTATGCCCGCCAGCACCGGAAACGCCCCGCCCTGGAAGATTTTCGGCACGTTGGCAATAAAGAACAGACCGTCCACCAGCAAAAAGCCGATCAACACGGGCACGGCCAGAACAGGTGGCCACTTCCACAACAGCAACATCACTGCCGACACCAGAATACTGGTAATCAGCATGGTCCCTGTGACCGCCACCCCATAAGCCGAAGCCAGGGCACCCGAAGACTCAAAGCCCAGCACCAGCAAAATCACCCCGACCATCAGCGACCAGTTCACCGCGCCAATGTAGATCTGGCCCTGTTCGGCGCTTGAGGTGTGCTGGATATGCATGCGCGGGATATAACCCAGCTGAATTGCCTGATGGGTCAGGGAGAAGGCTCCGGAAATCACGGCCTGGGAGGCAATCACCGTCGCCAGCGTGGCCAGCCCGACCAAAGGTATCAACGCCCAGGCCGGCGCCAGCAGATAGAACGGGTTGCGCGCCGCCTCAGGATTTTCCAGCAGCAAGGCGCCCTGGCCAAAGTAGTTGAGCACCAGCGCGGGCAACACCAGGATGAACCAGGCCCGGGCAATCGGCTTGCGACCAAAGTGGCCCATATCGGCATACAGTGCCTCGGCGCCGGTCAGCGCCAGCACCACGGCACCCAGAATGGCAACGCCCATGCCAGGGTGAGAAACAAAGAACCGCACACCCCATAGCGGGTTCAGCGCATTGAGCACTTCAGGGTGCTGAACGATACCGTGGATCCCCAGGCCGCCCAGCACCACAAACCACACCACCATGACTGGCCCGAACAGCTTGCCGATACTGGCCGTGCCATGGCGCTGAATCAAAAACAGCAGCACCAGCACAATCAAGGCCAGCGGCACGACCCAATGCTCCAGGCCGTCGAATGCCAGCTCAAGCCCTTCTACGGCGGATAGCACCGAGATCGCCGGGGTAATCATGCTATCGCCGTAAAACAGTGCCGCACCGATCAACCCCAGGATCACCAGCACCGAACGCAACTTCGGATAAGGCGACGCCGCACGCCTGGCCAGTGCGGTCAGGGCCATGATGCCACCCTCCCCTTCGTTGTCGGCGCGCAGGATAAACAGCACGTACTTGATCGAGACCACCCAGATCAGCGACCAAAGGATCAGCGCCAAAATACCGAAGACACCGTCATGGTTGACCTGCACACCATAGCCGCCGGAAAACACCTCTTTGAGGGTGTACAACGGGCTGGTACCAATATCGCCGTACACCACTCCGACCGCTGCAACCAGCATCCCGATAGGCTTGGCCTTCGAGTGACCGTCTTCTGCCGCCTGACTGCTTGCCTGCCCCATCAACCACTCCTACGACCATTGACCGCGTTTCTTAATGGCTTGCGCTACATTTGATCAGCAGCATGCGCTGATTTCCCGAGTGTTAGCTACGGCTCCTGCCTACAAAATCACGTTAGTTAAAAACCCTGCTTTCGCAACGGCGCGCAGCATAGCGCAGCACTCGTCGCAAATCCCCGTATAACGCTGGTCAAGTGCGTTGACCATAGCTAAAATTGCGCACTTTTTTTGATCAGAGGCGCAATAAGCGCCCGTTCGTCGTGCAGCCTTTACGGGCATGTAACGTCACTACATACCGAGGTTCGCCATGTCCACCGTTACCACCAAGCCAGCCAACCCAAAGGTTGGCTTTGTTTCCCTGGGTTGCCCGAAAGCACTGGTCGACTCCGAGCGCATCCTTACGCAACTGCGCATGGAAGGCTATGACGTCGTCTCAACCTATCAGGACGCCGACGTCGTGGTGGTCAACACCTGCGGCTTTATCGACAGCGCCAAGGCCGAATCCCTGGAAGTGATCGGCGAAGCCATCAAGGAAAACGGCAAGGTCATCGTGACCGGCTGCATGGGTGTCGAAGAAGGCAATATCCGCGACGTGCACCCAAGCGTACTGGCCGTGACCGGCCCGCAGCAGTACGAGCAGGTAGTCAACGCCGTGCACCAGGTGGTGCCGCCGCGCCAGGATCACAACCCGCTGATCGACCTGGTGCCGCCACAGGGCATCAAGCTGACGCCACGTCACTACGCCTACTTGAAGATTTCCGAAGGCTGCAACCACAGCTGCAGCTTCTGCATCATCCCGTCGATGCGCGGCAAGCTGGTCAGCCGCCCGGTGGGTGACGTGCTCGACGAAGCCCAGCGCCTGGTCAAGGCCGGCGTCAAAGAGCTGCTGGTGATTTCTCAGGACACCAGCGCCTACGGCGTTGACGTCAAATACCGCACCGGCTTCTGGAACGGTGCTCCGGTCAAGACGCGCATGACCGAGCTGTGCGAAGCCTTGAGCTCTCTGGGCGTATGGGTGCGTCTGCACTACGTTTACCCGTACCCGCACGTTGACGAACTGATCCCGCTGATGGCCGCCGGCAAAATCCTGCCGTATCTGGACATCCCGTTCCAGCACGCCAGCCCGAAAGTGCTCAAGGCCATGAAACGCCCGGCGTTTGAAGACAAGACCCTGGCCCGGATCAAGAACTGGCGTGAAATCTGCCCGGAACTGATCATCCGTTCGACCTTTATCGTCGGCTTCCCGGGTGAAACCGAAGAAGACTTCCAGTACCTGCTCGACTGGCTGACCGAAGCTCAACTGGATCGCGTGGGTTGCTTCCAGTACTCGCCGGTAGAAGGAGCACCTGCCAACCTGCTGGACGCGGCCATCGTGCCAGACGACGTCAAACAGGATCGCTGGGATCGCTTTATGGCCCATCAACAGGCCATCAGCGCAGCACGCCTGCAGATGAAGATCGGCAAGGAAATCGAAGTCCTGATCGATGAAGTCGACGAGCAAGGCGCTGTAGGCCGCTGCTTCTTCGATGCTCCGGAAATCGACGGCAACGTATTTATTGCGACCGAAAAAGATATCAAGCCGGGTGACAAGATCATGTGCCGCGTCACCGACGCCGACGAATATGACCTGTGGGCTGAAGTGATCTAATTCGCGACTGCCTCGCAAAAAGCCCTGCCGCTCTCGCGCCAGGGCTTTTTTTACGGCTATCGTAAACCCATTGCCTTCCACACCTGTGTCAGGAGACACGCTCGATGCAACAACAATGGGTCATTCATACCCCACGTCTTACGGACTTCGCCGAACTAACCGACGTATGGGAAGCATCTGTTCGTGCCACCCATGATTTTTTACCTGACAGCTATATTCAACTTCTGCGCGGCCTGGTCAAAGACCAATATCTGGACGCCGTCATGCTGATCTGCTGCAAGGACCCGGTCAGCAAACGCATTACCGGCTTTGCCGGAGTCGCGGCCGGCAAGGTTGAAATGCTGTTTGTTCACCCGGATTACCGGGGGCAAGGCATCGGCAAGTGCCTGTTAATGTTCGCCATCAATGAACTGAATGCCGAACGCCTCGACGTCAATGAGCAAAACTCGCAAGCCATCGGCTTTTACCTCAAACAGGGGTTTGAGGTGATCGGGCGCTGCGAAAAAGACGGCATGGGCCAGCCCTATCCCCTGCTGCACCTGCGGTATAAACGCCCAGCACGTGCATAAGGCAAATGTTGCCGGGCTTAACCGGCGCCAGGCGGGTACAATAGCCGCCCAATTCCTTTACGGCCCCTGTCATGTCTGAACCGATACGTCTCTCCAAACGCCTCATCGAACTCGTCGGCTGCTCCCGCCGTGAGGCCGAACTGTTCATTGAAGGTGGCTGGGTCACGGTAGATGGCGAAGTCATCGACGAGCCACAGTTCAAGGTCGACAACCAGAAAGTCGAGCTGGACCCTGAAGCCAAGGCCACCGCGCCCGAGCCTGTGACCATTTTGCTCAACGCCCCGGCGGGCCTGGATACCGACAGCGCCATGGCGTTGATCGGCCCGGACACCCTGAGCGAAGAACACCGCTTCGGCAAGCGCCCGCTCAAGGGCCACTTCCTGCGCCTGAGCGTTGGCAATGAGCTGCAAGCCAACGCCAGCGGCCTGCTGGTGTTTACCCAGGACTGGAAGATCGTGCGCAAGCTGACGGCCGATGCCAGCAAGATCGAGCAGGAATACGTGGTCGAGGTTTCTGGCGAAATGGCCCCCCACGGTCTGAACCGTCTCAACCACGGCATGACCTACAAGGGTCGCGAGCTGCCTGCGGTCAAGGCCAGCTGGCAGAGTGAAAACCGCCTGCGTTTTGCGATGAAAAATCCGCAACCAGGTGTGATTGCCCTGTTCTGCCAGGCGGTAGGCCTGACCGTGATTTCCATGCGCCGGATTCGTATCGGCGGCGTGTCGATGGGCAAATTGCCCGTAGGCCAATGGCGCTATATGAGCGCCAAAGAAAAGTTCTAACGACTTACAGCCCTACCCCGAACATTTCGACACCGCAGCAATGCCTGCGGTGCTCACTGCTGAATATCAGGATTACCCAAATGATTCATAACGACGTACTGCGCAGCGTGCGCTACATGCTCGACATCAGCGACAACAAGGTTGTCGAAATCATCAAGCTTGGTGGCCTGGAAGTTACCAAGGAAGATGTACTGACCTACCTGAAAAAAGACGAAGAAGAAGGTTTTGTACGTTGCCCTGACGACGTGATGGCGCACTTCCTGGATGGCCTGGTGATCTTCAAGCGCGGCAAGGACGAAAGCCGTGCGCCAATGCCGGTCGAGCTGCCGGTGACCAACAACATCATTCTGAAAAAACTGCGTGTGGCCTTCGAACTGAAGGAAGACGACATGCACGCCATCCTCAAGGCTGCGGGCTTCCCGGTGTCCAAGCCCGAGCTGAGCGCCCTGTTCCGCAAGTTCGGCCACACCAACTACCGCACCTGTGGCGACCAGTTGCTGCGCAACTTCCTCAAGGGCCTGACCCTGCGCGTTCGCGACTGAAAACACACCTCCTGTGGGAGCGGGCTTGCTCGCGATAGCAGCACCGCAGTGATTCAGATTGACCGAGCCGTCTGAATCGCGAGCAAGCCCGCTCCCACAAGAGCCTGTTCTGACCCACCAGCCCGATATCTCCCATGCCCTACACCGTCTCCCCCATCGGCTTTGTGCGCTCCTGCTTCAAGGAGAAGTTCGCCATCCCGCGCCAGCCACAACTGGCACCGGCCGCCCGTGGCGTACTGGAACTGGTCGCACCCTTTGACCAGGGCGATGCGGTGCAGGGCCTGGAGCAGGTCAGCCATGTCTGGTTGCTGTTTGTGTTTCATCAGGCACTTGAAGACAAGCCTCGCCTCAAGGTGCGCCCGCCACGCCTGGGCGGCAACAAGTCGATGGGCGTGTTTGCCACCCGCGCCACCCATCGCCCGAACGGCATCGGCCAGTCAGTGGTCAAGCTGGACAAGGTAGAAGCCAATCGCCTGTGGATTTCCGGCATCGACCTGCTCGACGGCACGCCGATTCTGGATATCAAACCCTATGTGCCCTACGCCGATATCATCAGCGATGCCAGCAATGGCATGGCCAGCGCCGCACCGGTATTGATCCCCGTGCAATGGGCCGACAGCGCCCTGCAACAGGCCCACAGGGAAGCCCTGCGCCTTCAGGAGCCGCTGGTGGAGCTGATCGAGCAATGCCTGGCGCAAGATCCACGCCCTGCTTACCAGACGCCCACAGCCGAACGAGAATACGGCGCGCAGTTCTGGGATCTGGATGTACGCTGGCATTACCCCGAGCCTGGTTTGATCCGTGTGCTTGAGGTGATTCCCAAGCCGTGACCTGAAACGCAATGTGGGAGCGGGCTTGCTCGCGATTACGGCCTGTCAGTCACCCATGCGGTGGCTGACACTCCACAATCGCGGGCAAGCCCGCTCCCACATTTGTATCGATCTGCGTTTGTTACTTCTCGACGAAAGCACGCTCGATCAGGTAATCACCCGGCTCCCGCATACGCGGCGAAACTTTCAGGCCGAAGCTGTTAAGCACTTCGCTGGTCTCGTCGAGCATGCTCGGGCTGCCGCACAACATGGCACGGTCGTCCTGCGGGTTGATCGGCGGCAGACCGATATCGCTGAACAGCTTGCCGCTGCGCATCAGGTCGGTCAGGCGGCCTTCATTCTCGAATGGCTCGCGGGTCACGGTCGGGTAGTAGATCAGCTTTTCACGCAGCGCTTCGCCGAAGAATTCGTTCTGCGGCAGGTGCTCGGTAATGAATTCGCGGTAAGCGACTTCATTGACGTAACGCACACCGTGGCACAGGATCACTTTTTCGAAACGCTCGTAGGTTTCCGGATCCTGGATAACGCTCATAAAGGGCGCCAGACCGGTGCCGGTGCTGAGCAGGTACAGATGCTTGCCCGGCTTCAAGTCGTCCAGCACCAGCGTACCCGTAGGTTTTTTGCTGATGATGATCTCGTCGCCTTCCTTCAAGTGCTGCAACTGGGAGGTCAGCGGGCCATCAGGCACCTTGATGCTGAAGAACTCCAGATGCTCTTCCCAGTTCGGGCTGGCAATCGAGTAGGCACGCATAAGCGGACGGCCATTGGGCTGTTGCAGGCCGATCATCACGAACTGACCGTTCTCGAAGCGCAAGCCCGGGTCACGGGTACACTTGAAGCTGAACAGGGTGTCGTTCCAGTGATGAACACTGAGGACACGTTCGTGGTTCATGTTGCTCATGTACGGGGCTCCTAAATTCGCCTGCGCTGACTATGGGCGCGATTGCACAGCATTCTAATGGCGGCGACAATATCTGTTAACTGAATTATCAAGATAAGGGTTATCGGTTATATCGATATGCGATTTACTCTCAGACAACTCCAGGTTTTCGTCGCCGTCGCCCAACAAGAGAGCGTGTCTCGCGCTGCCGGCTTGTTGGCCCTTTCACAATCTGCTGCCAGTACCTCGATCACCGAACTGGAGCGCCAGACCAGCTGCCAGCTGTTCGACCGTGCCGGCAAGCGCTTGAGTCTCAACGCACTGGGCCGGCAATTGCTGCCACAGGCTGTCGCATTACTGGATCAAGCCAAGGAGATCGAAGACCTGCTTAATGGCAAGTCCGGTTTTGGCTCATTGACCGTCGGCGCGACACTGACCATCGGCAACTACCTGGCCACCCTGCTGATCGGCAGCTTTATGCAGGCGCACCCGGAAAGTCAGGTCAAGCTGGTGGTTCAGAACACGGCTCATATCGTGCAACAAGTCGCCCACTACGAAATTGATCTGGGTCTGATCGAAGGCGATTGCGCCCACCCGGATATTGAAGTGCAGAGCTGGGTCGAGGATGAACTGGTGGTGTTTTGCGCCCCGCAGCATCCACTGGCGGCTCGTGGTCGCGCCACACTTGACGAGCTGACCCGTGAAGCCTGGATTTTGCGCGAACAAGGCTCGGGAACTCGCCTGACGTTCGACCAGGCCATGCGCCATCATCAAACGTCGCTCAATATTCGCCTGGAACTGGAACACACCGAAGCGATCAAGCGCGCCGTTGAGTCGGGGCTGGGCATTGGCTGCATTTCACGCCTGGCGTTGCGTGACGCTTTCAGGCGCGGCAGCCTGGTGGCAGTGGAAACGCCTGAACTGGATCTGGCCCGGCAGTTCTTCTTTATCTGGCACAAAAAGAAGTATCAGACATCCGCCATGCGCGAATTTCTGGAGCTGTGCCGCGCCTTCACCGCCGGGGTTCAGCGCAGCGACGAGATCGTATTGCCGACTATTGCTTAAAGCAGAATCACTGCCCACACCACGGCAATCATGGTCAGCACCACAAACTGGGCAGCGCTGCCCATGTCCTTGGCGTTTTTCGACAAGGGGTGAAGGTCGAGGGAGATTCGGTCAACCACCGCTTCAATGGCCGAGTTCAACAACTCGACAATCAATGCCAGCAGGCACACAGCGATCAGCAATGCGCGCTCTACGCGGCTCACATTTAGCAAGAAGCTCAGCGGGATCAGGATCACGTTGAGCAGCACCAACTGCCGAAAAGCCGCCTCGCCCGTAAAGGCTGCGCGCAAACCGTCCAGCGAGTAACCGCCAGCATTCAAAATCCGTTTAAAACCGGTTTTACCCTTGAAAGGCGACATAGATAGGCAACTGCACAAAAAATGAGAGGGGAACGCTAGTTCACGCTTCGTCAAAAAAGCGTGAAGATTCGCAGATTAATGACTCGAAATTGATTCAAGTTGCTGCAAGAGTAGCGCGGCCTGGGTGCGAGTGCGAACCCCCAGCTTGCGGAAAATCGCCGTAACATGGGCCTTGATGGTTGCCTCGGAAACGCTTAGCTCATAAGCGATCTGCTTGTTCAGCAAACCTTCGCAGACCATGGTCAGCACGCGGAACTGCTGGGGCGTCAGGCTGGCCAGCCCTTCGCTGGCCGCTTTGGCCTCGGCCGAGACCTGAACATCCTCAAACGCCTGGGGCGGCCATGACACATCACCATCCAGTACGGCACGTACGGCCTTCTGGATGTCTTCCAGCGAACTGGATTTCGGAATAAAGCCGCTGGCTCCGAACTCGCGGGAACGCACCATGATCGAGGCTTCTTCCTGGGCCGACACCATCACCACCGGAATTTGCGGGTATTGGCCACGCAACAACACCAGGCCGGAGAAACCGTAAGCACCCGGCATGTTCAAATCGAGCAGTACCAGATCCCAATCTGCCTTTACCGCCAGCTGTGCTTCAAGCTCGGCAATACTGGCGACCTCTACCAGGCGAACATCAGAGCCCAGACCCAGGCTCACGGCCTGGTGCAGGGCACTGCGAAACAGTGGATGGTCGTCGGCAATCAGGATTTCGTATGTGGCCATTATTTAAATGATCCCGTTTTTCAGGCGAGCACTGATCAATTCCAGCACTCGCTAAGGCAACTCGAGCAAAAGCTCAAAGACTGTGCGTCAAAGGGCGCGATTTACGCGAAACGTCGGCAAATATAAGTGTTTTGACAGCTGCGATAGCCGAATCGGCGCCAAGCATGCCCAGCGAAACAAGGGTGGTCAAGCTGAAAACCTGACACCCGGGTCCACGTAGAACCCCTTAGAGCGCCATCATCGAAAAACCCGCCATGCTGCGCGCTTACATCTGTTGGAAAATTGTAGCGCTACTTCTTTAGTCTATTGAGCCCGATTCTGGGGAAGGTCTTTTACAAAAACGCCCAGTTCCTGGTGCGCTGCGCTGGACTCATTGATCGGCAACTGGTTCTTGGCATCCAGATAATGCTGACTGAAGACATCGAAGTAGGCATCCAGCGCACTTGAGGCCTGGGAGTCACCGGCAAGTTCAAGACACAGGCTGGCAACTTCCGCGGTACACAGATGCTCGCTGCGGGTAGAGCGGCGCAAGCGGTAACGCGAAAGCCGCTCAGGCAGCAGGCTCAAAATCGGCAAGGTGTCGAAGTACGGGCTTTTGCGGAAAATCTTGCGTGCTTCGGTCCAGGTGGCATCCAGCAGAATAAACAACGGGCGCTTGCTGCTGTCCAGATCCACCGTGTGCGTTACCCGCTCAGGCGCGACGTACTCGCCGGGAAACACCAGATACGGTTGCCATTGTGGATCGGCCAGCAACGCCAGCAAGGCTTCGTCGGTTTCAGTGCGTGACCAGATAAAGGCAAAATTGTCTTTGACCACATCTGCGATCAACCAGCCGGTATTGCTGGGCTTGAACACTTCCTTTTTAGTCATGACCAGACACACCCCCGAACGTGTCTCGACCCGGGGTCGCCAGCTGCACAGGCAGTGGCTTTCGATCACACGGCAGGTATGGCAACGCGGAGCCCGCGAGCCGCGGGCCAGGTAGGGCTTGGTGCTCTCCTCTTCACGCTCGTCTCGTAAACGGGCTACAGCATTCGGGGAAAAGGTCGTCAGGGTCATGATTTTTACTTTAAAGGCGCCAAGCGTCCATTCGCCAGAATTGGCGCATAAACGGATTCACAATAGAAAGGAGCCAAGTTTACCAGAGGCGCGATTCCATGACCTTTGGCATTTCCTGCATGGCTATGCTGACCTATACTCCCGCGCCACTGAACGCACAGATATATGGCCTGTCCAAGTCTGCGTCACTGAAATCAGGAGAGATTCATGCTGCGCCATATCATTCCGACCGTCGCTCTAATGCTTGCACTGCCTCTGGCCGCACACGCAGCCTCTCTGAAGGATTTTGAGCTGAACAAAACCTTGCTCAAGGTTGCAGAGAAAAGTAATGAAGGCAAACCGCGAGCAATCAATGCAGACCTGCTGGATAAAGGCTTTACGGTAGACGGCACTGTGCTGATCAACAACCTGGAAGCCAGCCCGACACTGGCCGCCCAGATGCGCTCCAACCCAGAAGAGACCGTGCCGCAACTGGGTCGCAGCGTGTGCAGCAATGCAGGTTTCCGTACCCTGATGGCTCAAGGCGCCACGCTGCGCTACAGCTTCAGGGAGTACAAAACCAACAGCCCGGTCCTGATCCAGGATTTCCGCGCTGAAAACTGTCAGCGCAAAAAGTAAATCCCCCGCCACGCCGTACCCCGTACGGCGTATGACCCCGCTCTGCAGCCCTGCCTCCTTCCGCTAAACTTCATGTATGTCAGGCAATTAGCTATTGCCAGTCAAGACATCTCAGGACCATCATCGAAGCATCATTGTGACACTCAGTGTCTCAGCGCCTGCTCAGGTTGCGGCGTTTTCAAGGATGTTGCGTAGAAGGAGAAATACATGCCTGATCAATCCAATGACTCCCTGACGCTGTTTTTCCAGGAGCAGGGTCTTGAGCTTGCACAAGAAGTGGACGAGCAACTGCAGCGGGTTGCACCCGACAGCCCTAACCGGGCGCTTTACCGCGAGATGCTGCTGACCGTATTGCGCATGGCCCATGACGACCTTGATCGCTGGAATGCCAAGATCACCCTGCAAGCCATTCGCGAACTGGAAAAAACCTTTCGCACCCTGGAGCAGTTCAAGTGCCGTCGCAAAGTCACGGTCTTCGGCTCGGCCAGAACCCCGGTAGAACACCCGCTCTATGCCCTGGCACGGGAAATGGGCAGCGTGCTGGCCAAGTCCGACATGATGGTCATTACCGGCGGCGGCGCTGGCATCATGGCTGCCGCCCATGAAGGTGCAGGCCTGGCTCACAGTTTGGGGTTCAATATCACCCTGCCGTTCGAGCAACGGGCCAACCCCACCATCAATGGCACGCCCAATGTTCTGGCGTTTCACTTTTTCTTTACCCGCAAACTGTTTTTCACCAAGGAAGCAGATGCTCTGGTGATGTGCCCGGGCGGTTTTGGCACGCTGGATGAAGTGCTGGAAGTAGTGACCCTGATGCAAACGGGTAAAACCCCGTTGGTGCCGGTAGTTTTACTGGATGTGCCGGGGGGCAAGTTCTGGCAGGGGGCGCTGGACTTTATTCACAACCAGCTGGAAGCCAACCAGTACATCCTGCCCAACGATTTGAAGTTGATGCGCCTGGTGCATAGCGCCGAAGAGGCCCTTGCTGAAATCAACCAGTTCTACAGCAACTTCCATTCAAGCCGCTGGTTGAACAAAACTTTTGTGATCCGCATGAAGCGGCCGGTCAGTGTGCAGGCACTCAAGGAGATACAGCAGGCGTTTGCCGATATCTGCCTGAGTGATGGCTTCCATCAAGAGCAATACTGCCACTTTGAACATGACGACCCAAAACTCAACCACCTGACCTGCCTGGGCTTTGCGTTTAGCGGGCGCAATCAGGGACGGCTGCGCGAACTGGTCGACTTTATCAACCTGCCGCAAAACTGGGCTGCAACTGATAATGCGCCTACGGCGCAGATGCACGAGTCGCTGGCTGATTAAGCCGGAATTGGTAAGTGGGCTGGTACTGTGGGAGCGGGCTTGCTCGCGATGCAGGCGGCACGATCTGGCAGGCAAACCGCATTGCCGCCTTCGCAGGCAAGCCTGCTCCCACAGGTTTTGTGGCGCCCACTGAATCCGAACCTTAAAGGGTACGAGCGTAAACAGCGTCAGTCATCAAACTCTCGGCCGCTTAACAGGCGGCCGATCATTTCAAGCGGGTAACCGCGGTAACTCAAAAAGCGCCCCTGGCGGGCACGCTCTTTTGCATCAGCGGGCAACTGACCGGAAAACTTGCGGCGCCAGGTCTCTTCCAGTCGCTCTTGCCAGTCGAAACCGCATTCTCGCAACGCCTCCTCTATATCTCCACGCACCAGCCCACGCTGGCCAAGCTCTTCACGAATTCGCAAAGGGCCATAACCGGAACCGGCACGGTAGTTGATATAGCTTTCAAGGTAACGAGACTCGGACAACAGCCCCTCTTCCGTCAAACGGTCAAGGGCAGCGTCGATCATGTCGGGGCAAGCGCCGCGCTGACGCAACTTGCGCGTCAGCTCGACTCGACCGTGCTCGCGTCGCGCGAGCAGGTCCATTGCAGTCCGTCGCACCGCGACGGGGGTATCCAGGACGGCAATCATGGCAGTGATCAGTTATCGCCCTCGGTGGCGTTTTCCATTTCTTCGGCTTCAGCCAGCGCTGCAGCTTCTTTGGCAGCCTTGCTCATTTTTGGCATGACTTTCAGCTCTGCCAGTTCGGCATCGGTTTTTGGCCCGAGCAACTTCTCACGCAGCTGCTTCTCCAGCGCATCCTTGATGTCCGGGTTATCGTCCAGGAACTTGGCGGAGTTGGCCTTGCCCTGACCGATTTTGCTGCCGTTGTAGCTGTACCAGGCGCCAGCTTTTTCAACAAAGCCATGCAGTACGCCCAGGTCAATCATTTCACCGTTCAGGTAGATACCCTTGCCGTACAGGATCTGGAATTCAGCCTGACGGAACGGTGGTGCCACCTTGTTCTTGACCACTTTCACGCGGGTTTCGCTACCCACCACCACATCACCTTCTTTTACGGCGCCGGTGCGGCGGATATCCAGACGTACCGAAGCGTAGAACTTCAGTGCGTTACCACCGGTGGTGGTTTCAGGGCTGCCGAACATCACGCCGATTTTCATGCGGATCTGGTTAATGAAGATAACCAGGCAGTTGGCGTTCTTGATGTTACCGGTGATTTTACGCAGCGCTTGCGACATCAGACGGGCTTGCAGGCCAACGTGGGTATCGCCCATGTCGCCTTCGATTTCAGCTTTTGGCGTCAGTGCAGCAACGGAGTCGATGATGATCACGTCAACCGCATTGGAACGCACCAGCATATCGGTGATTTCCAGTGCCTGTTCGCCGGTGTCAGGCTGTGAAACCAGCAGGTCATCAACGTTTACGCCCAGTTTGGCAGCGTACTCAGGATCAAGGGCGTGCTCGGCATCGACGAAGGCGCAGGTAGCACCGGCCTTTTGCGCCTGTGCAATCACGGACAGGGTCAAGGTGGTTTTACCCGACGACTCAGGGCCGTAGATTTCAACAATACGGCCTTTTGGCAGACCGCCAATGCCCAGTGCGATGTCCAGACCCAACGAGCCGGTGGAGATCGCCGGCACGGCCTGACGCTCCTGGTCGCCCATCAGCATCACGGCTCCCTTGCCGAATTGACGTTCGATCTGACCCAGGGCCGCAGCCAAGGCTTTCTTCTTGTTGTCGTCCATTAAAGTCCTCTCGTAATCAATAAGGCCCGACGGCCGATAACTGTATAAGTAGCCAGTATTATTCCACAGGGTTAGAGGATCGCCTACCCCTGATTTTTTATTTCTCGTACCGTTCGGCGTATTAAACCTTCCAGAGCGGCAATCACGGTTTGCCGGCGCACCTCATCGCGGTTGCCCGCAAAGTGCCTGCGCTCGCTGGATACCTCGTCGCCGGCGCCCCACGCCAGCCACACGGTGCCGACCGGCTTCTCGGGCGAACCGCCCCCCGGCCCGGCCACACCACTGACCGCCACGGCAAATCGCGCCCCGCTTTGGCCCTGCGCACCCTGCACCATCGCCTCGACCACCTCGCGGCTGACCGCCCCCACCCGGGTGAATAAAGGCTCGGGAACCTCCAGTTGCCGGGTCTTTTGCTGGTTGGAGTAGGTCACAAACCCCGCCTCAAACCACGCGGAGCTGCCGGCAATACGGGTGATGGCCTCGGCAATGCCGCCACCGGTGCAGGACTCGGCGGTTGTCACCTGGGCATTGAGAGCCTTTAACAGCAGCCCGAGTTCAGATGCAAGTTGAGATATTTGATCCACTGTCCTCTCCTGATGGCGGGTCTGCGCCATAACCTACACCAAAAAGCGCCTGTTACGGCTCGATCCGCGAGTCACCGGGCGCAGCATCTACCCCGAGCCGCTTCGCGGCCCAGCGCTGGTACAGGCTGATTGCCGCATCTGCACCGGCCAGTGCGGTCAGGCAACCCAGGGCCCCTGCGGCCAGAATCGACATCCCGGCCGAGTACAGCAGCATAAAGGTCGAGACACCGCACACCACGCACGCGCCCGAACGCAACGCCAGGCGCCGCATCAGTGGCCATCCGCTGGTGCCGTCCTTGTCTGCCCGCCACATCTCGCCAAAAACGCCGCCTACCAAGGCAAGGAGGATGACCAGTAAAACCGGCATTTCCAGTAAGACTTGCGGTTCATTCATCATGTGATCACTCCTGTGTCCTTATTGATAAGCGCCAATTTCCGGTCTGGCTGAAACGTCATACCCCTGCCTGAGATCCATCGTTGGCCGCAATGGAATAAAGACTATGCATGTATGGATATACAGTCAATGCACCAGTGCATATATTTATTCGGACAATTTCAACAAGTCGGCCAAGACATGCAAATA
Organism: Pseudomonas sp. TMW22080; assembly: GCF_022496745.1. NCBI lineage: Bacteria > Pseudomonadati > Pseudomonadota > Gammaproteobacteria > Pseudomonadales > Pseudomonadaceae > Pseudomonas > Pseudomonas sp. TMW22080. The sequence continues at coordinate 135,556 of NZ_SCFF01000003.1, forward strand.
CGGTGAGAATTGTCTGTTGGTTGGGTGAAAATACTGCTCGCGAAAGCTGATTCGCGAGCAGGCTCGCTCCCACAGGGTGTTCCAAGAGTTATGGTTAGCGGGCGTACATGCCCCACCAGAACACATGACCAAGAATGACCAGTTGTTCATCCTCGAGATCGTTGTAGGCGTAGTCCTCATCCGGGAACTCGTCGCGATTGAAACTGCGCAAACGAATACCGCCCGCCAGGCGATACACCTGTTTCACCCGCAACTGGCCATTGTGATTGACCGCATACAGGTCGCCATCAACCACTTCGTCAAGGGTACGTTTGCCCGCATTGACTCCCACCGTTGCGCCATCGCGCAGGACTGGCAGCATGCTGTCGCCGCGTACGGTCACGCACTTGGCCTGATCGAACTCCACGCCGTTATGGCGCAGGCTGCGCTTGCCGAAACGCAACCTGGCGCGTTCGCTCTCCTCAATGGCAAAGCGCCCTGAGCCGGCGGCCAGTTCAACCTGACGCAAAAATGGAATGGACACTTCATCGTCCGCCACCGGGGTGTCGTCATCCCACAGGCAAATATCACGCAACTCTGGGTGACGTAGCTCGATTTCAGGCACCCGCACATCCTCCCGGCCGCGCAAGCGATCGGTGCTGATGTGGAAATACTCGGCGATTTTGGAGATATGCCTGTCGGAAGGATCGGCAATTTTGCCGCTCAATATTCGCGACAACGTAGGTTGCGGTACTCCCGTACTGCGGTGAAGCGCCATCGCGCTGATACCGTGCCGGGCCAGCAGCTCTTTAAGGACGGTTGAAACAGTTCGTTTTGACATGGCGGCAATAGTGCTGGCCGTGTTTATTGATGGCAAATGCTATTTCTTCTATTTATAGCAGCCAGTCAGCGCGCCCGGTGCGCACCTGTAGATGCAAGGGGCTGACATGTTAACCTTGCGCCCATTGCGAAAACCTCAGGCCACGGCCTGCCTTTCCCCCACTTCTGAACGAATCCGCCTAAGTCCTGATGAGTAAAAATACTTCCGACCTGTCCAGCCATACCCCGATGATGCAGCAGTACTGGCGCCTGAAGAACCAGCACCCTGACCAGCTGATGTTTTATCGCATGGGCGATTTCTACGAAATCTTCTACGAAGACGCGAAGAAAGCCGCCAAACTGCTGGACATCACCCTCACGGCACGTGGCCAGTCTGCCGGGCAGGCGATTCCGATGTGCGGGATACCTTACCATGCGGCCGAAGGTTACCTGGCCAAGCTGGTCAAGCTGGGGGAGTCGGTAGTGATCTGCGAGCAGGTCGGCGACCCGGCCACCAGCAAAGGCCCGGTTGAGCGTCAGGTCGTACGCATCATCACCCCGGGCACCGTCAGTGACGAGGCGCTGATGGATGAGCGCCGCGACAACCTGATTGCCGCGGTGCTGGGCGATGAGCGTCTGTTTGGCCTCGCCGTGCTGGATATCACCAGTGGCAACTTCTCGGTGCTGGAGATCAAGGGCTGGGAAAACCTGCTGGCAGAGCTTGAGCGCATCAACCCGGTTGAGCTGATGATCCCGGATGACTGGCCACAAGGCCTGCCAGCGGAAAAACGTCGTGGCGTTCGTCGCCGTGCGCCGTGGGACTTTGAGCGTGACTCGGCCCTGAAAAGCCTGTGCCAGCAGTTCTCAACCCAGGATCTAAAAGGCTTTGGCTGCGAAAACCTGACCCTGGCCATCGGCGCTGCAGGCTGCCTGCTCAGCTATGCCAAGGAAACCCAGCGCACGGCCCTGCCCCACTTGCGCAGCCTGCGCCATGAGCGCCTGGACGACACCGTGGTGCTCGACGGCGCCAGCCGCCGCAACCTGGAGCTGGACACCAACCTGGCCGGCGGTCGCGACAATACCCTGCAATCGGTGGTCGACCGTTGCCAGACCTCGATGGGCAGCCGCTTGCTGACCCGCTGGTTGAACCGTCCGTTGCGCGATTTGAGCGTGCTACTGGCGCGCCAGTCTTCAATTACCTGCCTGCTCGATGGCTATCGCTTTGAAAAGCTGCAGCCACAGCTCAAGGAAATCGGTGACCTGGAGCGGATCCTGGCCCGTATCGGCCTGCGCAACGCGCGCCCCCGCGACCTGGCCCGCCTGCGTGATGCCTTGAACGCGCTGCCGGAACTGCAAGACGCCATGCTCGGCCTCGAAGCGCCGCACTTGCAGCAACTGGCCACGATCACCAGCACCTACCCCGAACTGGGCGCACTGCTGGAAAAAGCCATCAATGATAACCCACCCGCGGTGATCCGCGATGGCGGCGTGCTTAAAACCGGCTATGACGCCGAGCTGGACGAGTTGCAGGCACTGAGCGAAAACGCCGGCCAGTTCCTGATTGACCTGGAAGCCCGAGAAAAAGCCCGCACCGGCCTGTCCAACCTCAAGGTCGGTTACAACCGGGTCCACGGCTACTTTATCGAGCTGCCAAGCAAACAGGCCGAACAGGCTCCGGCCGATTACATCCGCCGCCAGACGCTCAAAGGCGCCGAACGCTTTATCACCCCTGAGCTGAAAGCCTTCGAAGACAAGGCCCTGTCGGCCAAGAGCCGTGCCCTGGCTCGTGAGAAAATGCTCTATGAGGCATTGCTCGAAGAGATGATCGGCCACCTCGCACCGCTGCAGGACACCGCCGCCGCCCTGGCCGAGCTGGATGTGCTGAGCAACCTGGCCGAGCGTGCGCTGAACCTGGACCTGAACTGCCCGCGCTTTGTTGAAGAGCCGTGCATGCGCATCAGCCAGGGTCGCCACCCGGTGGTCGAGCAAGTGCTGACTACGCCGTTTGTGGCCAACGACCTGGGGCTGGATGACAACACCCGCATGCTGGTGATTACCGGTCCTAACATGGGCGGTAAATCGACTTATATGCGCCAGACTGCATTGATCGTATTGCTGGCCCATATCGGCAGTTTTGTGCCAGCAGCCAGTTGCGAGCTGTCGCTGGTTGACCGGATTTTTACCCGGATCGGTTCCAGTGATGACCTGGCAGGTGGCCGTTCGACCTTTATGGTCGAGATGAGCGAAACCGCCAATATTTTGCACAACGCCACCGAACGCAGCCTGGTGCTGATGGACGAAGTGGGTCGTGGCACCAGTACCTTTGACGGCCTGTCCCTGGCCTGGGCTGCAGCAGAACGTCTGGCCCAGTTGCGCGCCTACACCTTGTTTGCCACGCACTACTTCGAACTGACGGTACTGCCCGAAAGTGAACCGCTGGTCGCCAACGTGCATTTGAGCGCAACCGAGCACAATGAACGTATCGTGTTCCTGCACCATGTTCTGCCGGGCCCGGCCAGCCAGAGTTATGGCCTGGCCGTGGCGCAACTGGCGGGGGTACCGAGTGAAGTCATCAGCCGTGCCCGCGAGCATTTGAGCCGCCTGGAGACCACCAGCCTGCCCCATGAAGTGCCACTTGCGAAGCCTGGCAAAAAGCCTGCGCCACAACAAAGCGACCTGTTTGCCAGCCTGCCGCACCCGGTGCTGGATGACCTTTCCAGGGCCGATCTGGACAACATGACGCCACGTAAAGCGCTCGATTTGCTCTACACATTAAAGACACGCCTTTAAAAGCTGCTAGAATCGCGCGCGGTTCGGGATGCTACTGACCTTTTAGCCTGGTCTTTAGATATCACTCCCGAACCCGGCGAACCCGTTCTGGAAGGGCTTCGCTGCCGCCGCCTGAGGAGAGAATTAGAAATGACCTTCGTCGTCACCGACAACTGCATCAAGTGCAAGTACACCGACTGCGTAGAAGTCTGTCCGGTGGACTGCTTTTACGAAGGCCCGAACTTCCTGGTGATTCACCCGGATGAGTGCATTGACTGCGCGCTTTGTGAGCCTGAATGCCCTGCACAGGCGATCTTCTCTGAAGATGAAGTGCCTGCCGGCATGGAGAATTTCATTCAGTTGAACGTCGAGCTGGCTGAAATCTGGCCAAATATCACTGAACGCAAAGACCCTCTGCCGGACGCGGCCGAGTGGGATGGCAAACCAGGCAAGATCGTCGACCTGGAACGCTGATTCACGTTTAAGCAAAAAGCCCCTTTTGGGGCTTTTTGCGTATTTGACTCGGCGAAAACACCTTAAAACTAGAAGGCAGTCGTCTGCGTAGCAGCAGCCTCGTTTCTACGGCACTTGCTACCAGAGGCTTGGCTCCTAACCGTTGATTGCGCAGCCCGTGGCCTCTTGAAGCTGCTCGCGGGTGACTCCCGGCGCCAGTTCCACCAGCTTGAGTCCTTGCCCGGTCACATCCAGCACGGCCAGGTCGGTGATAATCCGGTCGACCACGGCCACGCCCGTCAGCGGCAGATCACACTGCTTGAGCAGTTTATGGACGCCGCCCTTGGCCGTGTGCTCCATCAGCACGACAACGCGCTTGACCCCGGCTACCAGATCCATCGCCCCGCCCATGCCCTTGACCATCTTGCCGGGGATCATCCAGTTGGCCAGGTCGCCCTTCTCGGACACCTGCATCGCCCCCAGAATCGACAAGTTGATATGACCGCCACGAATCATCGCGAACGAATCGGCACTGTTGAAGAAGCTGCTCCCCGGCAAAGTCGTGATGGTTTGCTTGCCGGCGTTGATCAGGTCGGCATCGACCTCATCGTCAGTCGGAAACGGACCAATGCCCAGCAGGCCATTTTCGCTTTGCAACCACACATCCATACCTTCAGGAATGTAGTTCGCCACCAGGGTGGGCAAACCGATACCCAGGTTGACGTAGAAACCGTCCTGCAGTTCTTGGGCGGCACGATGCGCCATTTCTTCACGAGTCCAGGCCATGGTCAGGCGCTCCGCACAGTGCGATGTTCAATACGTTTTTCCGGCGCAGCGTTGAGCACCAGCCGTTGTACGTAAATCCCGGGCAAATGCACCTGATCGGGCTCGATCTCGCCAACCTCGACAATCTCTTCCACTTCCACCACACACACCTTGGCCGCCATGGCCGCCAAAGGGTTGAAGTTGCGTGCCGTTTTATTGAATAGCAGGTTGCCAGAGGTATCGGCCTTCCAGGCCTTGACCAGGGCTACATCGGCGCGCAGTGAACGCTCCATGACATACCACTCGCCATCGAACTCCCGGGTTTCCTTGCCTTCAGCTACCAGCGTGCCGTAGCCAGTCTTGGTAAAGAACGCCGGGATACCCGCCCCGCCCGCCCGCAGCTTTTCCGCAAGGGTACCTTGCGGGGTGAACTCAAGCTCCAGCTCGCCCGCCAGGTACTGGCGCTCGAACTCTTTGTTCTCGCCAACATAGGAAGAAATCATTTTGCGAATCTGGCGCGTTTCCAGCAGTTGCCCCAGACCAAATCCGTCAACCCCGGCGTTATTGCTGATCACCGTCAGCTCGCGCTTGCCGGTATCGCGCAAAGCCGCGATCAGCGCTTCGGGGATACCGCACAAGCCAAAACCGCCTACAGCCAGGGTCATGCCGTCTTCGACCAGGCCTTGCAAAGCGGATTCAGCACTCGAGTAAATCTTGTTCACTTGTTATTCCTCGAATTGTCCACGACACACCACACCGTCGCAGTCTGTTTGCTTCAGTCGGGAGAGGAAAACAGCCTGGCAGTTGCCCGCTCCCCCGTTGCTGGCAGCTCTGGCCTGAGGCCAAAACGTTGCTCAAGTGTAGGGGAAGCCAAGGCAGGAAGGGTTGATTGGAAAAAATAACCGAGAAAGATGCCGCCGTTCAGTAATCCTTAATCCGCAATCGCTTAGGATTAATTACATCTGGCTGTGGGACGTTTAACTAAACGATAACAATTTAGCTACAAAATACTTAGCTCGCTAACTTTAAACCCGCGGGCCAGACGTATATAAATGCCATCTGCCATCAAATGGCCCAAAGGGCAAAATCTTCACTCGCCTTATTGCTTGAGCCTACTAGACTCCCTCTCGGATATTGCCGGAGTTTCTTAAAGCTGGGCTTGTGCGCAGCATGTCCAGCCCCGTATCGACCCAGGATTGCGCGTGTGTGTACAGGTCAAAGCTGTCGGGAACCAGCAGCCATTGTCCGAGTATTCCGTCGATATAGGCATGCAGGCAGATGGCAGCACGGCGAACATCCAGATTTTCAGGGAGCTGTTGACGATGAATGGCATTGCTCAGGGCCAGCTCGATCCTGCTGTTGCAATCGAGCATCGCCATCTGGCGTTGAGCCCGTAAATCACACATTTCGTCAGTGAATTCGCACTTATGGAACAAAATTTCATTGATACGCCGGGTTTTTGGGTCAATGGCAACCTGGCGAAACAAGTGAATCAGCAATTGGCGCATGCAGCCAAGCGGGTCGACTTCGTTCTCGCTTTCGCTTGCCCTGGCCATTTCATCCAGAGGCTCATTCAAGCTGTCGAGCATGGCTTGAACCAACTCGGCCTTGTTGCTGAAGTGCCAGTAAATGGCACCACGGGTGACACCCGCCAGTGTGGCGATATCAGCCAGCGTCGTGCGGGCAACCCCGCGCTCATAGAAGGCCTGTTCGGCCGCTTCGAGGATTTTGCTCCGGGTTTCAAGAGCTTCTTCTTTGGTACGACGCACCATGGCAATAAAAACCTCAATCAGAAGGATCCGGGCCTCTACGGTCACTTGCCCGGACCAACATCGGGTGGCGCTTGTTATGCCTTATCCCGGTCTACTACACGCATGAAAAATGGCGCTGTAAGGCTTGGCGAGACAGCGTCCCACTATTTACAAACAGACACGAATGTAAGTATATTACTTAGCAAGCTATTTATCCACCCGGAACAGCTTTCTTTACCCTTCCACTATTCTTGTGCGCTTTCGCGTGCCTGACCCGAGGATCTTCATGCAATTCAAGCCAGCTGTTACCGCTCTGGTTGCTGCCATCGCCCTTGCTTCGCTGCTCAGCGGATGCAAAAAGGAAGAGGCAGCACCTGCCCCGCAAATCCCTCAGGTCGGCGTTGTCACGCTGAAAACCCAGCCATTTACCTTGACCACCGATCTGCCTGGCCGCACCGCGTCATATCGTTCGGCAGAAGTACGCCCGCAGGTAAACGGCATCATCCTCAAGCGCTTCTTTAAAGAAGGCAGTGACGTCAAGATCGGCCAGCAGCTCTATCAAATCGATCCGGCGATCTATGAAAGCGCCGTACTCAGCGCCCGCGCCACCCTGCAATCGGCAAAATCACTGGCTCAGCGCTACAAGCAACTGGTCGCCGAGCAAGCCGTAAGCCGTCAGGAATACGACAACGCCGAAGCCGCCCGCCTGGAAGCAGAAGCCGCGCTGAACACCGCCCAGGTTAACCTGCGCTACACCAAGGTGCTGGCACCGCTGACCGGTCGTATCGGTCGCTCGCTGTACACCGAAGGTGCACTGGTCACCAGTGGCCAGGCCAACGCTTTGGCCGTGATCACCCAACTGGACCCGATCTATGTTGACGTGACCCAGTCCTCGGTAGAAATGCTCGAACTGCGCCGCGACCTGGCCAGTGGCCGTTTGAAGAAGGCCGGTGAAAACGCCGCCAAGGTCAAGCTGACCCTGCCTGACGGCAGCGAGTACGGCCAGGAAGGTCGCCTTGAGTTCGCCGAAGTCTCGGTTGATGAAACCACCGGTTCCGTCACCCTGCGCGCAGTGTTCCCGAACCCTGACGAAACCCTGTTGCCGGGCATGTTTGTCCACGCGCAGCTGGAAGCAGGCATCGACAGCAATGCCATCCTCGCACCGCAGATCGGCGTGACCCACAACCTCAAGGGCCAACCGACTGCAATGATCGTTGGACCGGACAACAAGGTTGAGCTGCGTGTACTGCAAGCTTCGCGCACCGTTGGCAGCAACTGGCTGGTTGAGAAAGGCCTGAACCCTGGCGACCGTCTGATTACTGATGGCCTGCAATTCATCAAGCCTGGCATTGAAGTCAAGATCATGGACAAGCCACAAGGCGAAACCCCGGCATCTGCCCCGGCAACAGAAAAAGCTGCAGGCAGTAAAGGGGAATAAACCATGTCGAAATTTTTTATCGACCGTCCGATTTTCGCCTGGGTTATAGCCCTGGTGATCATGCTGGTCGGGGCTCTATCGATCCTGAAGTTGCCGATCAACCAGTACCCGAGCATTGCACCACCGGCCATTTCGATCTCCGTGACCTACCCGGGCGCTTCGGCGCAAACCGTGCAGGACACCGTGGTTCAGGTGATCGAGCAACAGCTCAACGGTATCGACCACCTGCGCTATGTGTCATCGGAAAGTAACTCCGACGGCAGCATGAGCATCACCGCCACATTCGAGCAAGGTACTGACCCTGACACCGCACAGGTCCAGGTACAGAACAAGCTCAACCTGGCGACCCCCCTGCTACCGCAAGAGGTACAGCAGCAAGGTATCCGTGTAACCAAGGCAGTGAAAAACTTCCTGATGGTTATTGGTGTGGTGTCTGAAAACGGCAGCATGAACAAGGACGACCTGTCCAACTACATCGTTTCCAACATGCAGGACCCGATCTCCCGTACCGAAGGTGTGGGCGACTTCCAGGTGTTCGGCGCCCAGTACGCCATGCGTATCTGGCTCGACCCGGTCAAGCTGAACAAATACAACCTGACTCCGGTGGACGTTAAATCGGCCATCAGCGCACAGAACGTTCAGGTGTCCTCCGGGCAACTGGGCGGCCTGCCTGCCGTCAAGGGTCAGGAGCTGAACGCGACCATCATCGGCAAAACCCGTCTGCAAACGGCTGAAGAGTTCAAAAAGATCCTGCTCAAGGTCAACACCGACGGCTCCCAGGTACGCCTGAGCGATGTCGCAGATGTTGCCCTGGGTGGTGAGAACTACAGCGTCAGCGCCCAATTCAACGGCAAACCGGCATCGGGTATCGCGATCAAGCTGGCCCCGGGCTCCAACGCTCTGGACACGGCAAAGGCATTGCGTGAAACCATCAACGGCCTGGAACCCTTCTTCCCGGAAGGTATGAAAGTCGTTTACCCGTACGACACCACGCCGGTGGTTTCGGCATCGATCGAAGGTGTGGTGCACACCCTGGTCGAAGCGGTTGTACTGGTGTTCCTGGTGATGTTCCTGTTCCTGCAAAACTTCCGCGCCACCATCATCACCACGATGACAGTACCGGTTGTACTGCTGGGTACCTTCGGGATCCTGGCCGCTGCAGGCTTCAGCATCAACACCCTGACCATGTTCGGTATGGTACTGGCCATCGGCTTGCTGGTGGACGATGCGATCGTGGTGGTTGAAAACGTTGAGCGGGTCATGTCCGAAGAGGGACTGCCGCCCAAGGAAGCCACCAAGAAATCCATGGAGCAGATCCAGGGTGCCCTGGTGGGTATTGCACTGGTGTTGTCGGCGGTATTGCTGCCGATGGCCTTCTTCAGCGGCTCCACGGGTGTGATCTATCGCCAGTTCTCGATCACTATCGTTTCGGCGATGGGCCTGTCGGTACTGGTTGCCCTGATCTTCACCCCGGCCCTGTGCGCCACCATGCTCAAGCCAATCCAGAAGGGTGATCACGGCGAGAACAAGCGCGGTTTCTTCGGCTGGTTCAACCGGACCTTCGACAATGGCGTGAAACGCTATGAAAAAGGTGTCGGCAGCATTCTGCGGCACAAGGCTCCGTACCTGCTGGCTTATGTGCTGATTGTGGTTGGCATGGTGTTCCTGTTTACCCGTATCCCTACCTCCTTCCTCCCGGAAGAAGACCAGGGCGTACTGTTTGCACAGGTTCAAACACCGGCGGGCACCACTGCAGAGCGCACCCAGCAAGTGATCGACCGGATGCGCGAATACCTGCTGGCCGATGAGTCGGATGCTGTGTCTTCGGTGTTTACCGTAAACGGCTTCAACTTCGCCGGCCGTGGCCAGAGCTCCGGCCTGGCGTTCATCATGCTCAAGCCGTGGGGCGAGCGCGATTCCGACAACAGTGTATTTGCACTGGCTGCACGGGCGCAGAAAGTGTTCTCCAGCTACCGCGATGCAATGGTGTTCGCTTTTGCCCCGCCTGCTGTAATGGAACTGGGTAACGCCACCGGTTTCGACGTGTACCTGCAAGACCGCTCCGGCATTGGCCACGAGAAACTGATGGCTGCGCGCAATCAGTTCCTGGGGATGGCGGCGCAGAGCAAGATCCTGGCGGGCGTTCGCCCCAACGGTCTGAACGATGAACCGCAATACAAGCTGCTGATCGACGATGAGGCTGCTCGCGCCCTGGGCCTGAGCATTTCGGACATCAACAACACCCTGTCCATTGGTCTGGGTGCCAGTTATGTCAACGACTTCATCGACCACGGTCGAGTCAAAAAGGTTTTCCTGCAAGGCGAAGCTGACTCGCGGATGAACCCCGAAGACCTGAAGAAGTGGTACGTGCGCAACGATCAGGGAACCATGGTGCCGTTCTCGGCCTTCGCCAAGGGCGAGTGGATCTACGGCCCACCCAAGCTGTCGCGTTACAACGGCGTAGAAGCGATGGAAATTCTCGGTGCTCCGGCTCCGGGCTATACCAGCGGTCAAGCCATGGCTGAGGTCGAAGCCCTGGCCAAGAAGTTGCCAGCGGGTGTAGGTATTTCCTGGACGGGGCTGTCTTACGAGGAACGTCTGTCAGGTTCGCAAGCGCCTGCCCTGTACGCTATTTCCTTGCTGATGGTATTCCTGTGCCTTGCAGCACTGTACGAAAGCTGGTCGATCCCGATTGCGGTGATGCTGGTCGTACCCCTGGGGATCATTGGTGCGCTTATGGCCACCAGCCTGCGCGGGTTGTCCAACGACGTGTACTTCCAGGTGGGCTTGCTTACGACCATCGGTCTGGCCTCGAAAAACGCCATTCTGATCGTCGAGTTTGCCAAGGAACTGCATGAGCAGGGACGAAGCCTGGTGGATGCCGCGATCGAGGCGTGCCGCATGCGTCTGCGTCCGATCATCATGACCTCCCTGGCCTTCGTACTGGGTGTGGTTCCACTGGCCATCTCCACGGGCGCAGGCTCGGGCAGCCAGCACGCTATTGGTACCGGTGTTATCGGTGGCATGATCACCGCCACCGTACTGGCCGTGTTCTGGGTACCGCTGTTCTTTGTGGCCGTATCGTCCATTGGCGGCGGCAAGAATAAAGACACGGAAAAGAAAGTGGATCTGACTAAAACTCCAAACCAAGAGGCTGGCCAATGAGCAAGTCGCTTCTCGCAGTAGCTGTTGCAGCGTTTACGCTCGGCGGCTGCTCGCTGATCCCCGACTACCAGCGCCCTGAAGCGCCGGTAGCGGCGCAATACCCGCAAGGCCCGGCCTACTCGCCAACCGAGGCGGCCAGCAAGGCCGCTGCGGAACAGGGCTGGCGTCAGTTTTTCCATGACCCGGCGCTGCAGCAGCTGATCCAGACGGCTCTGGTCAACAACCGCGACCTGCGCGTCGCGGCGTTGAACATCGACGCCTATGCCGCGCAGTACCGCATCCAGCGCGCCGATCTGTTCCCGGCGGTTTCGGCCTCTGGCAGCGGTAGCCGTCAACGTACTCCGGCCAACATGTCGCAAACCGGCGAGTCGAGCATCACCAGTTCTTATTCGGCGACCCTTGGGGTCAGTGCATACGAGCTGGACCTGTTCGGCCGGGTTCGCAGCCTGAGCGATCAGGCGTTGCAGAACTACTTTGCAACCGAAGAAGCCCGACGCAGCACCCAGATCAGTCTGGTGGCCAGCGTCGCCAATGCCTACCTGACCTGGCAGGCTGACAAGGAACTGCTCAAGCTCACCGAAGACACCCTCAAGGCGTTCGATGAGAGCTACAAGCTCACTTTGCGCAGCAATGAAGTGGGTGTGGCCTCGGCCCTTGAAGTCAGCCAGTCGCGTACCTCGGTGGAAAACGCCAAGGTGCAGCTGGCCCGCTACACCCGTCAGGTGGCGCAAGATCAGAACAGCCTCGCGCTGTTGCTGGGCAGCACCATCCCGGACAACCTGCCGGCAGCCCAACCGCTGGCAGCCGACCTGTTGAGCGAAGTACCGGCTGGCTTGCCATCGGACTTGCTGCAACGTCGTCCGGACATCCTTGAAGCCGAGCACAAGTTGCTGGCCGCCAACGCCAACATCGGCGCGGCGCGGGCAGCGTTTTTCCCGAGCATCAGCCTCACGGCCAATGCCGGGACCTTGAGCCCTGACCTGTCGGGGCTGTTCAAAGGCGGCTCGGGCACCTGGCTGTTCTCACCGCAAATCAACTTGCCGATCTTTAACGCAGGGGCTTTGCGCGCCAGCCTGGACTACGCAAAAATCCAGAAAGAGATAACCGTTTCCCAGTACGAGAAAACAATCCAGACCGCCTTCCAGGAAGTTTCTGACGGTCTGGCAGCGCGTCAAACCTACAACCAGCAGTTGCAGGCGCAAACCGACTTCGTCAACGCCAACCAGGATTACTACCGTTTGGCCGAGCGTCGTTATCGGATTGGCATCGACAGCAACCTGACCTTCCTCGATGCCCAGCGCTCGTTGTTCAGCGCGCAGCAATCGTTGATCACCGACCGTCTTTCGCAGCTGACCAGTGAAGTCACGCTGTACAAGGCGCTGGGTGGCGGCTGGTACGAACAGACCGGGCAAAACCGCCCTGTTTCGGATCAGCCACCCAAGGCTTGATGCGTATCGGTTAAACAACAAACCCGCCTTATGGCGGGTTTGTTGTTTCAGGCTAGGGATGCAGATTGATCTGTAGCCGCTGTTACTCCCGCGACTCAACCCCCAATTCATCCCACACCGATTCAGCCAGATGAAACGTCGCATTGGCCGCCGGAATCCCGCAATAGATAGCACTCTGCATGATCACTTCCTTGATCTCGGCCCGGGTCACGCCATTGTTGGCCGCAGCGCGCAGATGCAGTTTCAGCTCTTCATTGCGGTTCATGCCGATCAGCATCGCGATGGTAATCAGGCTACGGGTATGGCGCGCCAACCCCGGACGAGTCCAGATATCACCCCAGGCGTGGCGGGTGATCATTTCCTGAAACTCGCTGTTGAACTCGGTCAGGGCATTGAGGCTGCGATCCACATGGGCATCACCCAGCACTGCGCGGCGTACTTGCATGCCCTCGTTGTAACGTTGTTTCTCGTCCACAAAAAGCTCCTTAGCTTGCCTGCAAAAATTGCAGCACGCGCTGGCTGAAAGCATCGCCCGCCTGCACGTTGGACAGGTGCGCGGCGTAAAACTCGGCGTACTGCGCGCCACGCACATGTTCCTGAATGAAGTGGCTGCCCGCAGGCGGCGTGACGGCATCTTCAGTGCCCGCGATCACCAGCATGGGCACTTCGATTGCGCCCAACTGATCGCGAAAATCTGCATCACGCACAGCAGCACAATTGGCGGCATAGCCCTGGGGCGAAGTGGCCGCCAGCATATCGGTGATGCGCTTGGCCTGCCCGGGATTGGCCTGGGCGAAGTCCGCGGTAAACCAGCGGGCAATAGAGGCATCACGCAACCCTGCCATCGCCGCAGCACCCTCACGCAAAACCATCTCGATGCGCGGATTCCAGACCGCAGGCTCGCCAATTTTGGCAGCCGTGTTGCACACCACCAGCTTGTGCAGCCGCGAACCGGCATGGATCCCCAGCCACTGGCCAATCAGTCCACCCATCGACAACCCGCAAAAATGCGCGCGCTCGATATGCAGCGCATCCAGCAACGCCAAAACATCTCCGCCCAGTTGTTCAATGCTATACGGTCCTTCGGTCACCAACGACTGGCCATGACCCCGGGTGTCGTAGCGCAATACCTGGAAGTGCTCGGCGAACGCCGCAATCTGCGTGTCCCACATCCCCAGATCAGTGCCCAGGGAATTGGACAGCACCAGCACCGGTGCACCTTGCGGGCCGTCCAGGCGGTAGTTGAGTTCACCTTCAGCGAGTTGTACACGTCCCACGAGTTTCTCCTTTAGAGGACCAACGCAAAATGTTCAGCCCGCGCACGTTCGACCCACGTCGTCGCCTGACCAAGGTAATGGGCCGGATCGAGCAGGCGATCCAGTTCCTGCGCGCTGAGGTGCGCGGTGATTTGCGGCTCTTCGCCCAGCACCCCACGTAAATGGCGCTTTTCGGCCACCGCCCGCTTGCAACACTGCTCCAGCAGATGATGCGCGGTTTCGCGCCCTACCCGCTGCGCCAGCACAATGCTTACCGCTTCAGCCAGCACCAGCCCGTGGGTCAGATCGAGGTTGCGCGCCATGCGCTCACTGTCCACTTCCAGCCCACGGGCAATATTCAACGCCTGTACCAGCGCGCCGGACACCACGCAACAAATCTCGGGGAGGGTTTCCCATTCGGCATGCCATAAGCCCAGGCTGCGCTCGTGCTCCTGAGGCATGGCGCTGAACAAAATGCTCAGCAGGCCCGGCACCCTCGTTGCGGCACCGATCAATACCGCAGACCCAACCGGGTTGCGCTTGTGCGGCATGGTCGACGAGCCGCCCTTGCCCGGTGCCGACGGCTCGAACACTTCCGCCGCCTCGGTCTGCATCAGCAGGCTGATATCCCGACCGATTTTGCCCAGGCCACCGGCGATCAGGCCCAGAACTGCGGCAAATTCCACCAGACGATCACGCTGGGTATGCCAGGGTTGCTCAGGCAGACTCAGGCCCAGTTCATCAGCCAACGCCTGTGCCACCGGCATGGCCTGATCGCCAAGGGCTGCCAGGGTGCCGGAAGCACCGCCAAACTGCAGGCACAGTAAACGCGGTTTGAGCTCGTGCAGACGCTGGCGGCTACGGGTCACGGCCCCCAGCCAGCTGGCGATTTTCATGCCCAAGGTCACCGGAGTAGCCTGCTGCAGCCAGGTGCGTCCGGCCAAAGGCGTTGTGGCATAGCGCTGAGCCTGCGCGGCGAGCACATCCGCCAGCTGCGTCATGTCACGCTCGATCAAATCCAGAGCGGCGCGCAATTGCAGGACCAGACCGCTGTCCATCACGTCCTGGCTGGTGGCACCCAAATGCACATAACGTTCCGCTTCGGGCGCGCTGCTGGCAATCTGTTTGCCCAGGGCCTTGACCAGCGGGATCGCCGAATTGCCGGCACTGGCGATCGCCAGGCCCAGCGCTTCAAAATCGTAGAGTTGTGCGCGACAGGCCGCGGTAATCGGTGCAAGCGCAGAGTGAGGAATCACCCCGACCCGGGCTTGTGCCCGGGCCAGCGCCGCTTCGACGTCGAGCATGGCCTGTACCCGGCCATGATCGCAAAACACTTGCTTCATGGCCTCGGCGGTAAAGTACGCATCGAACAGCTGATCACTCATAAACCTTCCTTAGAAAGCGCGCGCCACAGCCGGGCGCGCGGGCACATCACAAATCGTGGTGCAGGTACTTGGGCTGCTTGGGCAAACGGAAGCTGAACAGGAACGCGATGGCCATCATCACCGTCACATACCAGTAGAAGCTGTTTTCCATGCCCATGGACTTGAGGCCCAGTGCCACGTATTCCGCAGAACCACCAAAGATGGCGTTAGCCACGGCATAGGCCAGGCCAACACCCAGCGCCCGTACCTGCGGCGGGAACATCTCGGCTTTGACCAGGCCGCTGATCGAGGTGTAGAAGCTGACAATCGCCAGCGCCAGGGTAATCAGGACAAAGGCCAGGAAGGGACTGCTGATGGTTTTCAGGGTCAACAGGATCGGCACCGTACACAGCGTACCCAGCGCGCCAAACCAGAGCATGTTGTTACGCCGGCCGATCTTGTCCGCCAGCATGCCGAACAGCGGCTGCATGCACATATAAAGGAACAGCGCCCCGGTCATGATGTAACTGGCGGTCTTGGCGTGCATACCGGCGGTGTTGACCAGGTATTTCTGCATGTAGGTGGTAAAGGTGTAGAAAATCAGCGAGCCGCCTGCGGTGTAGCCCAGCACGGTAATAAATGCCGCTTTGTGGTCGCGGAACAACGCTCTCACGCTACCTGCATCCTTGTCCTGGCGGGTTTCGGCGCTGGTGGTTTCTTTCAGGGTGCGACGCAGCAACAACGAAATCAGCGCCGCAATGGCACCGATCACAAAGGGGATGCGCCAGCCCCAGGCCCGCAGTTCGTCTTCTGACAGAAACTGCTGAAGAATCACCACCACCAGCACCGCCAGCAGTTGCCCGCCGATCAGCGTTACATACTGGAAGGAAGCAAAGAAGCCGCGCTGGCCCTTGAGTGCCACTTCACTCATATAGGTCGCAGTGGTGCCGTATTCACCCCCTACCGACAGGCCCTGGAACAGCCGTGCCATCAGCAACAAGGCCGGGGCCCAGGCGCCGATCGAGGCATAGGTCGGCAAGAAGGCAATAACCAGTGAGCCGGCGCACATCATCAGCACCGAGATCATCATGGAATTCTTTCGCCCGTGCTTGTCAGCCACCCGGCCAAACAGCCAGCCACCTATGGGGCGCATCAAAAAACCCGCCGCAAACACACCGGCCGTGTTCAGCAACTGCACCGTAGGGTCATCGGAGGGGAAGAAAGCGGGAGCGAAGTAGATCGCACAGAAGGCGTAAACGTAAAAGTCGAACCATTCGACCAGGTTGCCGGAGGATGCACCGACAATCGCAAAAATCCTTTTTTTGCGCTCCTCTCCTGTGTAGTGAGTTGCTGTTGTCATCTTTATTTACTCATCAGGTTTTAGTTGCAATCAGACACACATTGCAACATCTCGCGCCATCACCGCAATAAGCCGAACGACTGAGGCCGTGGGAGCGAGCGGGCTCGCTCCCACAGAGGCAGTATTGAGCGCTATCAGACCCTTTCAATAGCCAATGCCAGACCCTGCCCAACGCCCACGCACATGGTCGCCAGGCCTTTCTTGCCACCGGTTTTTTCCAGCTGATGCAAGGCGGTCAAGACGATGCGAGCACCGCTCATGCCCAGGGGGTGACCCAGGGCAATTGCCCCGCCATTGGGGTTTACCTGCGGCGCATCGTCAGCCAGGCCCAGCTCGCGTAAAACGGCCAGGCCCTGGCTGGCGAAGGCTTCGTTGAGTTCGATCACGTCAAAATCACTCACCGCCAACCCCAGGCGCTCCACCAGCTTACGCACCGCCGGTACCGGGCCAATGCCCATTACACGGGGCGCAACACCGGCGCTGGCCATGCCCAGAACCCGACCGCGAGCGGTCAGGCCATGGCGTTTGACCGCCTCGGCCGATGCCAGGATCATCGCCGCGGCGCCATCGTTGACCCCCGAGGCATTGCCCGCAGTGACGGTCTTGTCCGGGCCGTTGACCGGCTTGAGTTTGCCCAGGGTTTCCAGGCTGGTATCGGCACGCGGATGCTCGTCGTGCTCAACCACCGTCTCACCTTTTTTATGGGCAATACGCACCGGCACGATTTCTTCGGCAAAGTAGCCTGCGGCCTGGGCAGCAGCAGTCCGTTGCTGGCTGCGCAGGGCGAAAGCGTCCTGATCGGCGCGGGAAATCTTGTACTCGTCGGCCACGTTGTCTGCGGTTTGCGGCATCGGGTCCACACCGTACCGAGCTTTCATCAACGGGTTGATAAAGCGCCAGCCAATGGTGGTGTCCTCCAGTTTCATGTTGCGCGAGAACGCGGCATCGGCCTTGCCCATCACAAACGGCGCCCGCGACATGGACTCGACGCCACCGGCAATCGCCAGCTCCATCTCGCCGCTGGCAATGGCGCGGAAAGCCGTGCCGATGGCATCCATACCCGAGGCACACAGGCGGTTGAGGGTCACGCCGGGAATGGTGTCCGACAGCCCGGCCAGCAACGCGGCCATGCGCGCCACGTTGCGGTTGTCTTCACCGGCCTGGTTGGCGCAGCCGAAAAATACTTCGTCGACTTCGTTCCAGTTCACATTCGGGTTGCGTTCGATCAGCGCCTTGATCGGCGCTGCCGCCAGATCATCGGCGCGCATACCTGCCAGGCCACCGCCAAAACGGCCGATAGGGGTACGAATCGCGTCGCAGATAAAGACTTCGCGCATCATGCTTCTCCCGGAGCCTGACCGTGGGCCAGTGCGGTGCGCGCTTCCAGGTCACGCAAGGCGCTGAGTTCGACGTCGGTCGGGGCCGCTGTTTGCGCCACATTATCGGCAAAGCGAATGGCCCAGCCGGTGGCAGCAATGACTTGCTCGCGGGTCACGCCCGGATGCAGGGCAGTGACTACAAATTCGTTGGTCTGTTCTTCAGGTTCCATGGTGCACAGATCGGTAATGATGCCCACCGGCCCGGCACCCGGAAGGCCCAGACGCTTGCGCGAGTCGCCGCCTTCACCGTGGCCCACCGAGGTGATGAAGTCCAGCTTGTCGACAAATGAACGGGCCGACTGCTTGAGGATAATCAGCACGCTTTTCGCCGAACCGGCGATTTCCGGCGCGCCACCGGCACCTGGCAGGCGCACTTTTGGTTGGTGGTAGTCACCGACCACTGTGGTGTTGATATTGCCGAAACGGTCGACCTGGGCTGCGCCCAAAAAGCCGACATCGACCCGACCGCCCTGCAGCCAGTAACGGAAGATTTCACTGGTGGAGACTACGGTGTCAGCCGTTTCGGCCAGTTCACCGTCGCCAATCGACAGCGGCAACACATCAGGCTTGGCCCCAATCGGGCCGGACTCGTAGATCAGCACCACATCCGGAGACGAGGTCAGACGCGCCAGGTTAGCCGCCTTGGAAGGCAAGCCAATGCCGACAAAACACACCGAACCGTTTTTCAAACGGCGGGCCGCCGCAACGGTCATCATTTCATTGGTGGTGTAGGTCATTATTTAGCCTCCGAAGCGCGGGCCAGCTTGGCCTGGAACTCACTGAAATTCGCAGTGCCGTGGATGTATTC
Source organism: Pseudomonas sp. TMW22080 (assembly GCF_022496745.1). Lineage (NCBI taxonomy): Bacteria > Pseudomonadati > Pseudomonadota > Gammaproteobacteria > Pseudomonadales > Pseudomonadaceae > Pseudomonas > Pseudomonas sp. TMW22080. The sequence goes on from NZ_SCFF01000003.1 coordinate 154,310, forward strand.
ATTGATCCAGGCAGTAAAGGTCTCACGGTCGCGAGCAATCGGGTCCCACGCCTGATAGAAACGGTTATCGCGCTCGGTATAACCATGAGCGTAGGAAGGGTGCGCCCCACCCGGCACATGACACACTGCGCTCAAGGCCCAGGTTGGCAGGACGCAGGCATTCATTGGCGCTTGCAGGTCGTCGACGATTTCTTCAACGGTGACAATGCAGCGCTTGGCCGCCAGGGCCGCTTCTTTCTGCACCCCCAGGATGCCCCACAGCAGCACGTTGCCCTTGCGGTCGGCCTTTTGCGCGTGAATCACCGTGACATCCGGGCGCACCGCCGGTACTGCAGCCAGTACTTCGCCAGTAAACGGGCAAGTGACGGTCTTGATCAGCGGGTTGACCTTGGGTAAATCAGACCCTGCGTATGCACGCAGCACCGCAAATGGCAGGCCCGAGGCACCCGCAACGTAGGCATTGGCCAGGTCGGCGTGGCTATGCTCTTCGATTTCCAGCGGCTGTGGCCACTGTTTCTCGACGGCATCGCGCAAACGGTGCAGGGAACCAACGCCAGGGTTGCCACCCCAGGAAAAGATCAACTTTCGTGCACAACCGGCACCGATCAACTGGTCGTACACCAGATCAGGCGTCATCCGCACCAGAGTCAGGTCTTTCTTGCCCTGACGGATGATTTCATGACCCGCTGCAGTCGGGATCAGGTGGGTGAAACCTTCAAGGGCAACGGTGTCACCATCGCTCACAAATTGTTTCACCGCGTCGTGTAACGAAATGATGTCTGCCATCTGGGGTAGCTCCCGTTTTTTGTAGGCCACTGCGGTAGAAGAAGGTGCGCCAGGGCGACACCGGATGCTCAGCAGATTAAGCCGCGGCTTTGGCCCAAACAATCCGATAATCGACTATGTGTTCGCTAATCGAACACATAGTTAGCAGGCTGCCTATCAGGTTGCATCAGCGTGGCTGACCATGCCTTTGATAAGCACTGCCGTGGTTGCCAGGGCAGCCGGAATCACCAGCGCGGTCAGCACCTGCTCGAAGTTCCAGCCCAGACCCAGCAGGGTCGCGCCCATCCACGCCCCCAGAATGGCGCCGAAGCGGCCGATGCCGAGCATCCATGACACACCGGTGGCCCGCCCCTGGGTCGGATAAAAACGTGCGGCCAGCGACGGCATCGCCGATTGCGCACCGTTGACGCACATACCGGCCACCAGCACCAGAGTTGCCAGCACGGTGATATTGCCCAGGCTCTGACCAACCGCGTAGGCAAACACCCCGGCCAGCAGGTAGAAAATGCCGATCACTTTGTGCGGGTTGAACCGGTCCATCGCCCAACCCACCCCCACTGCACTCAACACCCCGCCGAACTGGAACAGAGCGCCAATAAATGCCGCCTGCTCCATGCTTGCGCCGCTGTCACGCATCAGCGTCGGCAGCCAGCTGGTCAACAGATAAACGATCACCAGGCCCATAAAGTAGGTGAGCCACAGCAACAGGGTGCCGGTGCTGTAAGTGCCGGAAAAGATCACTGCAAAGACGTTGCGCGCCTTGACGGTATTCTGCTCCGGCACGCTGAAGCTTGACGCCTGGGCCACCTGGGCAGGGTCGATCGGGGCAAGGGTCTTGCGAATACGCTCAACACTGCGGTTGCGCACCACCAGGTAGCGCGCCGACTCCGGTAACCAGAACAGCAATACCACGGCAAGAATCAGCGGCAGCACGCCGCCAATCAACAACAGGCTGTGCCAGCCATACATCGGGATCAACTTGGCAGAGACAAACCCGCCGCCCGCCATGCCGAGGTTAAAGCCGCAAAACATGCTGGTTACCAGCAAAGACTTGTGGCGTTCGGGGGTGTATTCCGAAAGCAAGGTAGTGGCATTAGGCATGCCGGCCCCCAGGCCAAGCCCGGTTAAAAAGCGCAGTACCAGCAGTTGGTCAACGTTGCTGGCGTAGGCCGAGGCCAGACTGAAGCCACCAAACACCAGCACCGCCGACACCAGCACCACCTTGCGGCCAAAACGGTCCGCCAAGGGTCCAGAGCCCAGGGCACCAAACACCATGCCGATCAGCGCGGCGCTCATCACGGGACCGAGGCTGGCGCGGTCAATCCCCCAGTCCTGGGACAGGGCAGGCGCAATAAAGCCCATGGCCGCTGTGTCCAGGCCATCGAGGAAGACAATCAGAAAACACAGGATCACCACGCGCCACTGGTAGCGCGACAGGGGTTGGGCGTTGATAAAGGACTGCACATCGAGGCAGTTGCCGACAGAAGACTGGGGTGAATTCATTATTTTTATACCGGTCAAAAACCAGGGCGAACGAAAACCGGCCAGGGGCCAGCGGCTCACATTAATAGTTATCGGGGGATCAGAAGGGCAGCGGGCGACTGCGCAGTGGCAGCGTCAGGGGGAGTGTCATGGCGTTTGGCCTCTTCTCATTATTATTTAGCCTGCCCGGCAAGGCAGCGCTGAGCCGACATTAATCAGCCCACTGCCGCCATGCAATTCGATAAACGCTTAACTGTGCGTTTATCGAACGCTTAGTTTTCACCCATCAACTAAACAACTGGGTGCTCAGCTCGCGGCTGGCGTTGAGCATGATCGGCAAAAAGCGCTGCTCCAGCTCCGTGCGTGTGACCCTTCCTGCGTGGGTGCTGACATTCAGGGCGGCAAGCACTTGCCCGGAAGCGTCGTAGACCGGCACGGCAATCGAACGCAGGCCTTGCTCCAGTTCCTGGTCGACCACACACCAGCCCTGCTCACGCACCAGTTGCAAACACTCCAGCAGTGCTTCGCGGGTGTGCAGGGTACGACTGGTCTTGGCCTGGAACTCACCGTGGGCCAGGTATTCGTGCAGGGTCACGTCGTCCAGCGCCGCCAACAGAATGCGCCCCATCGAAGTGCAGTAGGCGGGCAGGCGGCCGCCAACCGACAGATCAACCGAAATCAGCCGCTGCGTAGTAGCCGAACGGGCGATGTAGAGGATGTCATCGCCTTCGAGCGTCGCCATGTTGCACGCCTCGTGCAATTGCTCGCTCATGCGGTCCAGATAAGGTTGAGCCGACACGGCCAGCGGCGTGGACGACAGATAGGCATGGCCCAGCGTCAACACTTTGGGCAACAGGGAGTAGGTACGCCCGTCAGTGGTCGCATAGCCCAGCTTGATCAGGGTGTACAAACAACGGCGCACCGCCGCCCGGGGAATTTCCGTGCGGTGGCTGATCTGCGCGATGGTCAGATGCCGCTTGCGTTCCTGAAACGCCTGCACAACCGCCAGGCCACGGGCCAACGACGACATGAAGTCAGGATCACCGGTAAACGCCTGAATACGCTTGGCCGGCGACGCCACAATCGGTGGCGCGATACTGGCAACGGCATTGTGCAGTCGATCATTCATTCCCAACCCCCAGCTTCAGCTATTTATAGTTATGACATGCCGGGCGATTATCGAACCGCTAGTCGATAATCGCAATCAGTGCTGCAGCGAGGTAATGTTCACATGATTTTGTACGATCTTGAATCATTTTAGTTGGATGACATTTTTTTAACCTGGGCTTTATTACAATCAGGCGCATCCGCTCAATGATAGAAAACGTCTGATTAATATGTATTCAGGTCAAGTTCAGCTCTGGCCTTAAACAACTTGATGGCCAACTACCCGGCAGCGAATCAAATAGAGTCACGCGTGCAAAGCGCAGGCTAATTCACAAATATTCATAACACATGTCACGACAGGAAGTTGACGCGCAGGAAGTTATTCAGCGATAGTAGAGGCACTTCTCAGCTATTGAGAACGCGCAAGTTATTGAGAGTACAAGGTCAAGCCCGTACAGCCGATTGGATCCAACCAGAGCGTTGCGTTCGATTGCTACGCGCAGCTTGCCGGCAATTGCATCGTGTGTAGTTTCACCCGGGGGTGAACACTTGAGACGGCGACGCTCATGTTTCTGTAAATGACGTGGCCGAGTGCATAGCGTGGTGTATGTAAGCATGACGTTATTTATAGGCCTTTGTCTTATTGCCTGTCATTCGTCATATGAATCAACCTCCCTGCACGGTGATTCACCAGGTTCAAACTCAACTCAATTAGGTAAGACAGTGACAAAAGACGAACTGCGCGCAGAACTTGAGCGACAGGAACAACGATTCAAGGATCTTTACGGTGGTGAAGTGACCACCTACGCGGCCAAACCCGAGCCCGGACGCAAACCCTGGCGCAAACGGGCCAGCCTGCTCGACCAGGCGTTCACTCAAGAAATCCAGAAGATCGAAAAAGAGCTCAAGGCCGAAGAGCCCTGACCCGCACCTGAAAACGTACCAGAACAGCCCCTGCTGCCTCTTGCGTGCTCGCCATTTGCATGAGCGGGTATGGCTGTTTGCTATATCAGAACCTGAACCAGCAGCGTCGGCCCCTCTGATTTAAGAAATTTCATCTATCCAAATCAGACCTGCGCCACAGCGTGCGCATGCCCCTGGAAAAGCCCTATAGCCTTTGGTATCAGTGGCTTGAAGGGAATTGCCTACGCCTGCTCGCGATGGATTCTTACAGGTTTTTTCATTTATAGATGTTACCAACGGGCAGCTAGTGCATTGATTAGCGGGGTTTTCTGGCATAATCCGCCCCCCTTTATGACCGTGTCAGAAAACCTTCATGATCGATCTATTAAGCGGATTGGACGCCTGGGTTCTTATCAGCCTCTTCTTCGCCCTAGCCTTTGTTCTCGCGTTTGAGTTCATCAACGGCTTTCATGACACCGCAAACGCGGTAGCGACTGTCATCTACACCAAAGCCATGCCGCCTCACCTGGCGGTGTTCTTTTCCGGTGTGTTCAATTTCCTCGGCGTGTTGCTGGGCGGGGTTGGCGTGGCCTATGCCATCGTCCACCTGCTGCCGGTTGAGCTGCTGGTCAACGTAAACACCGGACATGGCCTGGCCATGGTGTTCTCGTTGCTCGCTGCGGCCATCACCTGGAACCTTGGCACCTGGTATTTCGGCATTCCTGCCTCAAGCTCACACACCCTGATCGGTTCGATCCTCGGTGTCGGCCTGGCCAACGCCCTGATCAGCGGCATCCCGGTGAGTGACGGGGTTAACTGGCAGAAGGCTATCGATATTGGTGCCTCGCTGGTGTTCTCGCCAATCGCCGGTTTCGTGGTAGCGGGCCTGGTACTGGTCGGCCTGAAGTGGTGGCGTCCGGGGTCCAAGATGCACAAGACCCCTGAGCAGCGCCGCAAGCTGGATGACAAGAAGCACCCGCCGTTCTGGAACCGACTGGTGCTGGTGATTTCGGCCATGGCAGTCAGTTTCGTGCACGGCTCCAACGATGGCCAGAAAGGCATCGGCCTGATCATGCTGGTATTGATCGGCATCGTGCCAAGCGCTTTCGTTCTGGATCTGAACAGCACCACCTATCAGATCGAACGCACCCGCGACGCCACCTTGCACCTGAGCCAGTTCTACGAGCGCAACAACGCTTCGCTGACCGAGTTCCTGGCCCTGGGCAAAAGCGTCAAGGGCGACCTGCCGGATCAGTTCAGCTGCAATCCGCAGCAGACCGAACCGACCATCGCAGCCCTGTTGAGCTCGCTCAAAGGTGTAGCGGACTACCACTCGATCCCGGCTGAAAAGCGTATCGAGATCCGCCGCTACCTGCTTTGCCTGGATGACACCGCGAAGAAAGTCAGCAAATTGCCAGTGCTTGATTCCCGCGAAAAAGCGGACCTCGAGAAACTGCGCAAAGACCTGACCGCCACCACCGAATACGCACCGTTCTGGGTGATCCTGGCTGTAGCCCTGGCCCTGGGGCTGGGCACCATGGTGGGCTGGAAGCGTGTGGTTAAAACCATCGGCGAGAAGATCGGCAAGCAGGGCATGACCTATGCTCAGGGCATGGCCGCTCAAATCACCACGGCTTTCGCCATCGGCATGGCCAATATCTTCTCCCTCCCGGTATCGACGACGCACATTCTGTCGTCGGGCGTGGCAGGTACCATGGTCGCCAACAAAAGCGGCCTGCAGGGCGGTACGATCAAAACCATCCTGATGGCGTGGGTGCTGACCTTGCCGGCTACCATTGCACTGTCTGCAACGCTGTTCTGGCTGGCTTCCAAAGTCCTCGCCTGATAGCGCGCCGCACAAAAAAGGTACGACCCGCACGGGTCGTACCTTTTTTTATGCCCGGTCATTATGCAGACCCTGTGGGAGCGGGCTTGCCCGCGATGGCATCGACTCAGTTTGCCTGACAGACCGCGTTGCCTGCATCGCGAGCAAGTCCGCTCCCACCGCATTCGGGCAAGTCCCATTTATTACAGGCAAAAAAATAGGCGACCGAAGTCGCCCAAAATGCCTTGCGTGCTCATGCCATGGAAAGACCCGGCGCTATTTGCGCTTCTGCGAGTCTTTCCAGATAAAAATGCCCAGACCGGCGAAAAACAAAACCATGAGGCCGACAGTAAGTACTCCGGCGATAACCACATTATCGAGAAACATGACGGCCTCCTGCGCTCTGTTTGTGTGTCTGTTGAAGCTAGATTAACCAGACACGCAGGCGCACAACTTGACCGGGATCAATAGTGACCCACGGCCAGCCGGCAGTTGAGGGGGTTAGTTGACGCAGATCATCGAAAACGCGGCAGTTCAGCGCTTTTTCGGTTTTTTCTTCGGCTTTTTCGCCGTTTTTGCCAACGGCATTGCCTGTTCGAACGCCTTGCGCACCTCGTTCAGGCGCTTTTCATTGAGGTCATGTACCCGTTTGGCGCGCTCGGCGCCCAGGTCAACCAGCTTGGTGTCTTGGCTCATAAGCAAATCAGACCACTGTCAGTATGTTTCAGTACGCCAATAATGCGATGCACATTCGGCCCTGACCAGAAAAAACCACCTAGACCTTGATATCAACCCACACACCCTGGCGCTGCATGCCATCGGCCAAGGGTTCAACCGGCACCTCGTCAACCACCTGCGGGAGCGTACTCCCCTGCTCCCGGGATTCGCGGCGGCGCTGTTCCTGCTGACGCCGTTGCTCCTCACGCAACAATAAAGTGGCCTGGTCGGCATCGCTGTGCTTGAGGTCAATGGCACTTTCGCTGGAGCTGGCCTGGGCCGGCACCACAGGCGGAATGTCCGGGCGCGGGCGAACCGGATCCTGCCCGGAGGTAACCGGTACTGCGCCAAGGGGCAAAATGGACGGCAGCATGGTGATTGTTCTCCTGTCTTCTGGCTATTTGCGCGAACCGGCAATCGTGAACCATTGGTCGATAACCGGGCTGACACCCTGGCAAACCGGACAGCTTTTTTTGAGAGTCCTTTGGACTGAGGCCCTTGATCCGTTAATATACTCGGCTTTTTCAAAGCGGGAGTCAGGCAGCATGGCGCAGCAGTATCAACCGGGGCAACGCTGGATTAGTGACAGCGAAGCAGAGCTAGGTTTGGGCACCGTTCTGGCACAGGACGGTCGCTTGCTGACCGTGCTCTATCCGGCCACTGGCGAAACCCGCCAATATTCGCTGCGCAACGCACCGCTCACGCGCGTACGGTTCTCGCCGGGTGACACCATCATCCACTTCGAAGGCTGGAAGATGACCGTGCGCGAAGTTGAGGACGTTGACGGCCTGATGGTCTACCACGGCCTCAACGAGCGAAACGAAGCCGTCACCCTGCCAGAGACCCAACTGTCGAACTTTATCCAGTTCCGTCTGGCCAGTGACCGTCTGTTTGCCGGGCAAATCGACCCGCTGTCCTGGTTCTCCCTGCGCTACCACACCCTCGAACACACCAGCCGCCAGCTGCAATCGCCGCTGTGGGGCCTGGGTGGCGTACGTGCGCAACCTATTGCGCACCAACTGCATATCGCCCGCGAAGTCGCTGACCGCATCGCCCCTCGGGTTTTGCTGGCCGACGAAGTGGGCCTGGGCAAAACCATCGAAGCCGGTCTGGTGATCCACCGCCAGCTGCTCAGTGGCCGCGCCAACCGTGTATTGATCGTAGTCCCGGAAAACCTGCAGCACCAATGGCTGGTCGAGATGCGTCGACGCTTCAATCTTGAAGTGGCGTTGTTCGACGAAGAGCGCTTTATCGAAAGCGACGCCAGCAACCCGTTCGAAGACTGCCAGCTGGCCCTGGTTGCCCTGGAATGGCTGGTGGACGATCCCAAGGCCCAGGCAGCGCTGTTTGATGCCGACTGGGACCTGCTGGTAGTCGACGAAGCTCACCACCTGGTGTGGCACGAAGACAACGTCAGCCCCGAGTACGGCCTGGTTGAACAACTCGCCGGCGTGATCCCGGGCGTGCTGCTGCTCACTGCAACCCCGGAACAACTGGGCCAGGACAGCCACTTTGCGCGCTTGCGCCTGCTGGACCCGAACCGCTTCCACGACCTGGCCGCCTTCCGCGCCGAAAGCGAAAACTACCGCCCGGTGGCTCAGGCCGTACAGGAACTGCTGGATAAAGGCAGCCTGTCCCCTGAAGCCCATAAAACCATCCACGGTTTCCTCGGCGCCGAAGGCGATACCCTGCTGGCCGCCGTCAATGCTGGCGATGCCGAGGCCAGCGCCCGCCTGGTGCGCGAACTGCTTGACCGCCACGGCACCGGCCGCGTGCTGTTCCGTAATACCCGCGCCGCGATCCAGGGCTTCCCGGAGCGCAAACTGCATGCCTACCCGCTGCCGTGCCCGGCCGAATACCTTGAGCTGCCGTTGGGCGAACACGCCGAGCTGTACCCTGAAGTCAGCTTCCAGGCCCAGCCGGACGCCAGCGATGAAGAGCGTTGGTGGAACTTCGACCCGCGGGTCGAATGGCTGATCGACACCCTGAAAATGCTCAAGCGCACCAAGGTGCTGGTGATCTGCGCCCACGCCGAAACCGCGATGGATCTGGAAGACGCCCTGCGCGTGCGTTCCGGTATTCCTGCAACGGTCTTCCACGAAGGCATGAACATTCTTGAGCGTGACCGCGCTGCGGCCTACTTCGCTGACGAAGAGTTCGGCGCTCAGGTGTTGATCTGTTCCGAAATCGGCAGTGAAGGCCGTAACTTCCAGTTTGCCCACCACCTGGTGCTGTTCGACCTGCCGGCCCACCCGGATTTGCTGGAGCAGCGGATCGGCCGTCTGGACCGGATCGGCCAGAAGCACGTGATCGAACTGCACGTACCGTACCTTGAGACCAGCCCGCAACAGCGCCTGTTCCAGTGGTACCACGAAGCGCTGAACGCTTTCCTCAACACCTGCCCGACCGGTAACGCCCTGCAACACCAGTTCGGTCCTCGTTTGCTGCCATTGCTGGAAGCTGCGGACGACCAAGAGTGGCAAGCACTGATCGACGAAGCCCGGGTTGAACGTGAGCGTCTGGAGCAAGAGCTGCACACCGGCCGCGACCGTTTGCTGGAGCTTAACTCCGGTGGTTCGGGTGAAGGTGAAGCACTGGTTGAGGCGATCCTTGAGCAAGACGATCAGTTCACCCTGCCGATCTACATGGAAACCCTGTTCAACGCCTTTGGCATCGACAGCGAAGACCACTCGGAAAACGCGCTGATCCTCAAGCCCAGCGAAAAAATGCTCGACGCCAGCTTCCCCCTGGGTGACGACGAAGGCGTGACCATCACCTACGATCGCGAGCAGGCCCTGTCGCGCGAAGACATGCAGTTCATCACCTGGGAGCACCCGATGGTGCAAGGCGGCATGGACCTGGTGCTGTCGGGTTCGATGGGCAACACCGCCGTCGCCCTGATCAAGAACAAGGCCCTCAAGCCCGGTACCGTCCTGCTCGAGCTGATTTACGTCAGTGAAGTGGTTGCTCCGCGCTCCCTGCAACTGGGCCGCTACCTGCCGCCGGCCGCCCTGCGCTGCCTGCTCGATGCCAATGGCAACGACCTGTCGTCGCGCGTGGCCTTTGACACCTTGAACGAACAGCTGGAAAGCGTTCCCCGCGCCAGCGCCAACAAGTTCGTTCAGGCCCAGCGCGACCAACTGACGCCTAAAATCAACGCAGGCGAAGCCAAAATCGCGCCACGTCATGTGGAACGCGTGGCCGAAGCCCAGCGCCGTCTGGCAGCCGACACGGAAGAAGAACTGGCCCGCCTGACTGCCCTGCAGGCTGTCAACCCGAGCGTGCGCGAGAGCGAACTGATTACCCTGCGCAAGCAGCGCGAACAAAGCCTGGCCATGCTTGAGAAAGCCGCCCTGCGCCTTGAAGCCATTCGGGTTCTGGTAGCGGGTTAAAACCCATGAGCTGTGGGAGCGGGCTTGCTCGCGATAGGATCAATGAGGTGAAACTGAATCACCGCGTTAATCCTATCGCGAGCAAGCCCGCTCCCACATTTCTGACAGTCCCGATCTAACGTAACTAACTATAAACCCCCGCCCTAATAACAAAATGATAACCATCATTTTGCCATCACCCCTGTCACAGCCAATCCAGCTTCTATACTCGATCTCAAGCTAGCACCCAACGACTAGCGCATCTGGATCGCCGAGGCGTGCAATGGAAAGTCCGGGGTTGCAACTTTTGGCCGAATCCGCAGAAAACGGGCAACTGCTGTTGATCGGCGGCTATAACCCCTATCTGCTGTTTCTCGCTTGGCTCGTTGCCTGTACTGCCTGCGTGGCCACGCTGAATCTGCTCGACCGCGCAGCCAATGCCGAAAAAACTGCGGCAAGAACCATTTGGCGATGGATAGCTGTCGCTTGCCTGACCATCGGCATCTGGGCGATGCACAGCATCTGCATCCTGGCCTTTGACTCCCCGCTCGAAGCTCGCTACGGCGTTGTTATCGCGCTTGGCTCATTGCTGATTGCCCTGATTATTGTGCAAACCCTCGACAACACTACAGCCTGGCGCCCAAACAGCCGCCTGCTCCATCAGTTATTCAAATATGCCCTGTGCATGCTTGCTGCTGGCGGCCTGCTCAGCACTCACTTGCTCATTGGCAATACACTGGCTGGCAATTCGGATGCAGGCAGCAATAACTGGCAGCCGGCCCTTGTGCTGGCCGTGATCACCCTGTTGCTGATTGGCAGTTGCATCAGCGCCACGATTGTCGACAAGAAACTGCAACTCAAGGAGCACGACCTGCGCCGCGTCAATGCCCTGCTCAGCCAGCTCGACCAGGCGCGCGCATCCTTGCAGCAAGTGGCCCACTACGACCCGCTGACCAATCTGATCAACCGTCGCGGCTTCAATCAGCTGTTTGCTGAAAAACTCATCGACTGCGCCACCAGGAACACCAGGCTTGCGGTAATGTTTCTCGACATTGACCACTTCAAACGCATCAACGACAGCCTGGGTCACGATGCCGGGGACGAATTGCTCAAGACAATCGCCACCCGCATCAAGCTCGCTACCCGCAGCCACGATGACGTTGTTGCACGCTTTGGCGGAGACGAGTTCTGCATCCTGTTCAGCCTGAGCCAGCGCGATGAAGCCCAAGGCATGGCCCAGCGCATCATGCTCAAGCTCAAAGAGCCCATTGAGCTGTCAGGTCGCCAAATGGTCATGACCACCAGCATTGGCATCAGTGTGTACCCGGATGATGGCACCACCAGTGCCGAACTGCTCAAGCATGCCGACCTGGCGCTCTACCAGTCCAAGGGCAGCGGGCGTAACAACCTCAATTTTTTCAGCCCGAGCCTGAAAACCCGAGCCTCGCTGGAGCTGCAAATCGAAGAGGAACTGCGCAACGCGCTTAACGAGGACAAGGGGCTGTCCCTGCATTACCAGCCCATCTTCGACCTCAAGAGTGGCCGGGTCGCCAAACTGGAGGCGCTGATACGCTGGCAGCATCCCGAACACGGGCTGCTCGGCCCTGATCGTTTTATCAGCATCGCCGAGGCCAACGGGCTGATCGCCAGGCTCGACCATTGGGTGTTGCGCAAAGCCTGTCATGATCTCGCCGCCCTCTCCCGCCTGGGCTGGCAGCACCTGGGCATAGCCGTTAACTGTTCGGCGCTGAATCTGGTACGGGTTGAGTTGGCCGACGAAATCGAAAACGCCCTGCGCACATCAGGCGTTGCTGCACACCGGCTGGAGCTGGAAGTCACAGAAAACGCCCTGATGTGCAACCTGAGCAGCACCTCGCAACTGTTACGACAGATCCGTGCGCTGGGTGTATCCCTGTCCATTGACGATTTCGGTACCGGGTATTCGTCCCTGGCCTACCTAAAGCGTCTGCCGCTTAACACCCTGAAAATTGATCGCACTTTTATTCAAGACATCCCGGCCTCCAGCCAGGACATGGAGATCGTTCAGGCCATTATCCTCATGGCCCATACCCTGCACCTGCAAGTAGTCACCGAGGGGGTTGAAACCATCCAACAGTTCGAATTTCTCAACCAGTTCGGCTGCGACTTTATCCAGGGCTATCTGCTCAGCCGGCCTGTGCCCTTTGAGGCGCTGCCAGAGATTCTTCAACAACTCGACAAGCGCCCTGCGCCCGCTCCCGATCACGCCACCTTCGTACTTACCAACCAATAGCGGTACAGCCAGATCCCAGGCACAAAAAAACGCCACAGTGGCGACTGTGGCGTTTCTCTACGGCATATTGCCACTACGTGAAGACGGGTTACTGAGCTACACACTCCGGGCTCTTCACAGCGGTGCAAATAAATGCGCCGGCTTGGTGCGCAGGTTTAATTTTGCGCCCTTTCCTGGACCATCACCCAAGGTGAAACCACCACTGCCCATAGCTGAGGGTCGCGCTCAAGAACGTCTAGCGCCTGCGCCTCAGTCATCCTGCCAAGCAGCCCGGATGCCATCCAGGCCGCGACTTTCTCTGCATCATCCTGAGTCACGGCCTGCGCCGCCTCGATCAAGTCCAGAGCGGGTTCGACCCACAGCAAATCCCCTTTGGCGAAGAAGGGTTGCAACGCTTTCCATTCAATTGTTGAGGTCTCGCCAAGCAGCTTGGCATAGAGGGTGCTAGGTTCTTGATTCATGGGTTTCACCGGGGAAAAAAATCGGCGTCATGATAACGCCGCATACCCGGTAGAAAAACCCGGCTTTACAGGTAATAAAACGTGGCAAGAGCTGAGGGCCAAGGTCAAACCGGTTGATATGGCAACATTCAGATAACTATCAACCGATGAATCCGCCGCCATTTTGTCTTTTTCTTACGTTTAAGCGACATTCTCTGTTTTTTCCCTCGCCAGCACGCTATTCAAGCGCTGAAGCGGCGCTCTACACTGTACCGGTACAGTTGCAAGGGGAATTGACCGGGAATTTCGCTACAAGAAGACCCGGTCCGGCTGCCTTGGCTTCCAGGACTATAAAAATTACAACAGAAGAGTGGAGCACCAATAAAGATGGCTACGAAGCAGATTACTAAACTGTTTGCCGCTATGGTTTTGGCCGGGTTCGCCAGCCATTCATTTGCCGCAGACACCATCAAGATCGGTATTGCCGGCCCTAAAACCGGGCCTCTGACTCAGTACGGCGACATGCAGTTTGCTGGCGCAAAAATGGCCATCGAACAAATCAACGCCAAGGGCGGCGTTGATGGCAAAAAACTAGAAGCGGTTGACTACGATGACGCCTGCGACCCGAAACAAGCGGTTGCCGTTGCCAACAAAGTGGTCAATGACGGTATCAAGTACGTAGTCGGTCACCTGTGCTCCAGCTCCACCCAGCCTGCTTCGGACATTTACGAAGACGAAGGCATCATCATGATTACCCCGGCCGCCACCGGCCCGGAAATCACCGCTCGTGGCTACAAGATGATCTTCCGCACCATCGGTCTGGACAGCGCCCAGGGCCCTGCCGCCGGTAACTACATCGCGGATCACGTCAAGCCCAAGGTCGTTGCGGTATTGCACGACAAACAACAATACGGTGAAGGCATCGCCAGCGCCGTTAAAAAGACCCTCGAAGACAAAGGCATCAAGGTTGCTGTCTTTGAAGGCGTCAACGCCGGTGAAAAAGACTATTCCTCGGTCATCGCCAAGCTCAAGCAAGCCAACGTCGACTTCGTCTACTACGGCGGCTACCACCCTGAGTTGGGTCTGATCCTGCGCCAGGCCAAAGAAAAAGGCCTGAACGCCAAGTTCATGGGCCCTGAAGGTGTGGGCAACGAGTCCATCTCGCAAATCGCCCAGGGCGCTTCCGAAGGCCTGCTGGTCACCCTGCCAAAAGCGTTCGACGCCGATCCGGAAAACAAGGCACTGGTTGATGCTTTCGCTGCCAAGAAGCAGGACCCAACCGGCCCATTCGTGTTCCCGGCCTACGCCGCAGTTGAAGTGATTGCCGGCGGTATCGAGCAGGCGAAAAGCGAAGACCCGGCCAAAGTCGCTGAAGCCATCCACAAAGGTACGTTCAAAACGCCTACCGGTAACCTGAAGTTTGACGCCAAGGGTGACGTGGAAGACTTCAAGTTCGTGGTCTACGAATGGCACTTCGGCAAGCCAAAAACTGAAGTAAGCCCTCAGTAAGGGTCGGTTCCTGACCTGAAAACCAAGCCCACTGCTCAAGCGGTGGGTTTTGTTTTACAGGCCCGCGGTTCATGGAAATGGGGCCGCGCTTTCGTGATCCGAAAGCCTGCCCACCTGAAAATCTTTAAAACCGTCACCAGCGGTTCGCTGGCAGAAGACCTGTGCTCCAAGTGGGTGAAAACCCATACGGCCCGGGCCGGAAAATGACTCCACCAGTGAAATGCGTCTCAGGTTTTTAGGAGCTTTGTAATGCCTGACATCTATCACTTCTTCCAAATGCTGGTTAACGGCCTCAACGTTGGCAGCACCTATGCCCTGATCGCCATCGGCTATACGATGGTTTACGGCATTATTGGAATGATCAACTTCGCCCATGGCGAGGTGTACATGATTGGTTCCTATATTGCGTTTATCGCCATCGCCGGCCTGACCATGATGGGTCTGGACAGCGTACCGCTACTGCTGACTGCCGCGTTTATCGCCAGCATCGTGGTCACCAGCGCCTACGGCTACAGCATTGAACGGGTTGCCTACCGTCCATTGCGTGGCAGTAACCGCCTGATCCCGCTGATTTCGGCCATCGGCATGTCGATCTTCCTGCAAAACACCGTGCTACTGGCACAAGACTCCAAAGACAAATCGATCCCCAACCTGATCCCCGGCGGCTTCACCTTTGGCCCTGGAGGTGCCAGCGAAGTTATCGTCTCCTACATGCAGATCGTGGTTTTCGTTGTCACTTTCCTCGCCATGCTCGGCCTGACCCTGTTTATCTCACGCTCCCGCATGGGTCGTGCCTGCCGCGCCTGCGCCGAAGACATGAAGATGGCCAACCTGTTGGGTATCAACACCAACAACGTTATTGCGCTGACCTTCGTGATCGGTGCTGCCCTGGCCGCTGTTGCTGCGGTGCTGATCAGCGTGCAATACGGCGTGATCAACCCCAACGCGGGTTTCCTGGTAGGTCTCAAAGCCTTTACCGCAGCGGTACTGGGTGGCATTGGCAGCATTCCTGGCGCGATGCTCGGTGGCCTGGTGCTGGGTGTGGCTGAAGCCTTCGGTGCCGATATTTTCGGCGACCAGTACAAAGACGTTGTGGCTTTTGGCTTGCTGGTACTGGTGCTGCTGTTCCGTCCGACCGGCATTCTGGGGCGTCCGGAGATTGAAAAAGTATGACTAGGAATCTTAAGTCGGCGCTCTTCAGCGCCCTGTTGGTCTGGGCCGTCGCCTACCCGGTACTCGGCCTGAAACTGACTATCGTCGGGATCAACATCGAAGTTCACAACACCAGCACCTTTACCCTGAGCGTGATCGCGATCTGCTCCTTGCTGATGTTTGTGCGCGTGTTGTTCAACCAGCAACTGACCACAGCCTGGAGAAACTCCCCCAGCCTGCCGAAAGTGCCCACCAAGGCCACCAACTTCCTGACCCTGCCCAGCACTCAACGCTGGATCATTCTCGGTCTGGTCGTTGTGGCATTGATCTGGCCGTTCTACGGTTCTCGTGGTGCAGTGGATATCGCCACACTGATCCTGATCTATGTGATGCTCGGCCTGGGCCTGAACATCGTGGTAGGCCTGGCTGGCCTGCTTGACCTCGGTTATGTCGGCTTTTATGCCGTAGGCGCCTATACCTATGCCCTGCTCGCGCATTACTTCGGGCTGAGCTTCTGGATCTGCCTGCCTTTGGCCGGATTGATGGCGGCTACCTTTGGCTTCCTGCTGGGTTTCCCGGTGTTGCGCTTGCGCGGAGACTATCTGGCCATCGTGACGCTGGGCTTCGGTGAAATCATCCGCCTGTTCCTGCGTAACCTGACGGACATCACCGGCGGGCCAAACGGTATCAGCAACATCCCGAAACCAACGTTGTTCGGCCTGAGCTTCGACAGAACCGCCGCCGAGGGCATGCAAACCTTTCACGAGTACTTCGGCATCGCCTACAACTCGATCAACAAGGTAATTTTCCTCTACCTGATCGCGCTGGTGCTGGTACTGCTGGTGTTGTTCGTCATTAACCGCCTGCTGCGCATGCCGATCGGCCGCGCTTGGGAAGCACTGCGTGAAGACGAAATCGCCTGCCGTGCACTGGGCCTGAATCCGACCGTGATCAAGCTGTCGGCCTTCACCCTGGGCGCTACCTTTGCGGGTTTTGCTGGCAGTTTCTTTGCCGCACGTCAGGGCCTGGTAACGCCTGAGTCGTTCACCTTCCTTGAGTCGGCGATCATCCTGGCCATCGTGGTACTGGGCGGCATGGGCTCGCAACTGGGGGTCATCCTGGCCGCCGTGGTCATGATCCTGCTGCCCGAAATGATGCGTGAATTCAGCGAATACCGCATGTTGCTGTTCGGAGCCCTGATGGTGCTGATGATGATCTGGCGTCCACAAGGTCTGCTGCCTATGCAACGTCCTCACCTGGAGCTGCGAAAATGAGCCGCGAGTTACTGAAAGTCAGCGGCCTGAGCATGCGCTTTGGCGGCCTGTTGGCGGTAAACGGCGTAGCCTTGACCGTCAAGGAAAAACAGGTGGTGTCGATGATCGGCCCTAACGGTGCCGGCAAGACCACCGTATTCAACTGCCTGACCGGTTTTTACAAACCGTCTGCGGGCAGCATCGTCCTCGATGGCGAGTCGATCGAAGGCCTGCCGGGTCATGAGATCGCGCGCAAAGGCGTGGTCCGCACTTTCCAGAACGTGCGCCTGTTCAAGGACATGACCGCGGTTGAGAACCTGCTGATTGCCCAGCATCGCCACCTCAACACCAACTTCCTGTCGGGCCTGTTCAAGACCCCGTCATTTCGCAAAAGCGAACGTGATGCCATGGACTACGCCGCGTACTGGCTCGACAAGGTCAACCTGACCGAGTTCGCCAACCGCCCGGCGGGCACCCTGGCCTACGGGCAGCAGCGACGCCTGGAAATCGCCCGTTGCATGATGACGCGCCCGCGCATCCTGATGCTCGACGAACCGGCTGCAGGTCTGAACCCCAAGGAAACCGAAGACCTCAAGGCGCTGATCAGCGTATTGCGCAATGAGCACAACGCCACCGTGCTGTTGATCGAGCACGACATGAAACTGGTCATGAGCATTTCCGACCATATCGTGGTGATCAACCAGGGCACGCCTTTGGCTGACGGGACGCCGGAACAGATCCGCGACAACCCTGAAGTGATCAAAGCCTATTTGGGGGAAGCGTAAAATGCTGCAATTCGAAAACGTTTCGACCTTTTACGGCAAGATCCAGGCCCTGCACAGCGTCAATGTAGAGGTGCGCCAGGGTGAGATTGTGACCCTGATCGGCGCCAACGGTGCCGGCAAGTCGACCCTGATGATGACCCTGTGCGGCTCGCCTCAGGCTCATAGCGGCAGCATTCGCTACCTGGGTGAAGAACTGGTGGGGTTGAGCTCGGCCCAGATCATGCGCAAAAGCATCGCCGTTGTACCTGAAGGGCGTCGGGTATTTGCTCGTTTGACCGTGGAAGAAAACCTGGCCATGGGCGGGTTCTTTACCGAAAAACGGGAATACGAGGAGCAAATGGACAAGGTTCTGCACCTGTTCCCGCGCTTGAAGGAACGCTTTACCCAACGCGGTGGCACCATGTCCGGTGGCGAACAGCAAATGCTTGCCATTGGCCGTGCGTTGATGAGCAAACCCAAGCTGTTGTTGCTTGATGAGCCATCACTGGGGTTGGCACCGATCATCATTCAGCAGATTTTCGATATCATCGAACAGCTGCGCAATGAGGGTGTAACGGTGTTTCTGGTGGAGCAGAACGCCAACCAGGCACTGAAAATTGCTGACCGTGCCTATGTGCTGGAAAACGGCCGGGTGGTGATGCAAGGCACTGGCGAGCAATTGCTCAACGATCCGAAAGTGCGTGACGCCTACCTGGGCGGCTAAACCTGCCTGCGACACACAACGGCCCTTCGGGGCCGTTTCTTGTTAAACGACGCATAAGCTGTCGAAACTCTGTTGTATATCTAGCCCTATTGTGGGAGCGAGCCTGCTCGCGAAGGTCGTTCGCGAGCAGGCTCGTTCCCACAGGTTTACGTTTTTCCTGTAGCCGCTGACGAGGAGCAAAGGCTGCGATCGGCTACATAAAAATAATTCAGATCAGTTGTAACAACGCCCCCCCTTGCCTCTCTAGTTGGGTAACCCGGCAGCAATCGCTACCGGAATTTCTGGAGAGTCACCATGAAAAACCAAACCACCCGCACCTTGTCTGCCGCAGCCCTGGCTCTTGCTCTGGGGTCGGCTCTGAGTATTGCCGCCCTGCCCGCTCAGGCTGCCGACGACATGGAGAAGTGCTTCGGGGTTGCCATGAAAGGGCATAACGATTGCGCCGCCGGCGCTGGCACTACCTGTGCTGGCTCCGCCAAAACCGATCATCAGGCCAATGCCTGGAAACTCGTCCCAAAAGGGACCTGCGAAAAAACCGCCAGCAACACCTCACCAACCGGCTTTGGCCAACTGGCTGCCTACAAAGGCAAGTCCTGATCCGCGCCGCCGAGTGTTGATAATGCACAGCCCGCTTGCTTCGCTTATCGCGCCTCGTGCGCCCCGGCTCCCGCCTCGTGCGGGGCTGGGGCTCAAGGCCGAGCACTTTGTGGATGTACTTGCGAGCCGCCCAGACATCGGGTTCTTTGAAGTGCATGCCGAGAACTTCATGGTAGCTGGCGGCCCTTTCCACCATTACCTGGGCTTGATCCGCGAACATTACCCGCTGTCAATTCATGGCGTTGGCCTGTCGATTGGCGGCGAAAGCCCGCTCAATACCGAACACTTGCGCCGCCTGAGCCTATTGCTCGAGCGTTACCAGCCGCAGATGTTTTCCGAACATCTGGCATGGTCCTCCCACGGGCCATTATTCCTCAATGATCTGCTGCCTTTGCGCTATGACACCGCCACGCTGCACCGGGTATGCGCGCATATGGACCAGGCACAGGATGTGTTGAAGCGCCAGATACTGCTGGAAAACCCCGCGACCTATATCGAGTTCGACGAGGCCCAATTCGACGAAGCCGGTTTTATTCAGGAAGTCATAAGCCGTACCGGCTGTGGCCTTTTGCTGGATGTAAACAATGTGTATGTGTCATGCATCAACCACGCCCGCGATCCTGTTGTCTATCTCGATGCCTTGCCCCTTCAGGCCGTAGGTGAGGTTCATCTGGCGGGTTTTGCTGAAGAAGCAGACAGCCTGGGTCAACGCTTGCTGATCGATAACCACGGCGCACCTGTCGATCAAGCGGTATGGGCGCTGTACCAGCAAGTACTGGACCGAATTGGCCCGATGGCCACCCTGATCGAACGCGACAATCATCTGCCCCCTCTCACCGAACTGCTTCAGGAAGCCCGCTTAGCTGACCGCTACCTGTTCAGCGCACAGGTGCAGCCATGAAACTACAAGAAACATTCAGTGCAGCATTGCTCAATCCACACACGCCCGCCCCCACAGGCATTGCCTGCTACAACGGCGACATTGACCGCCGTTTCGCGGTATATCGTAACAATGTGCAAAGCGGACTGATCAACGCGCTGGCCACCAGCTATCCCGTTGTTGCGCAATTGGTGGGTGAGGCCTTTTTTCAGGCCATGGCGCAGATATTTATTCAAAAACACCCACCCGACAGCCCGGTCATGAGCGCCTATGGCAGCCAGTTCGCCGGTTTTATCAATGCCTTTGCACCCGCCAGAAGCGTGCCCTACCTGGCGGACGTGGCTCGCCTTGAGCGTTTGTGTGTGCAGGCCTTTCACGCCGCAGACGTGTGCGCCGTAAACCCCGGGCTGCTGGCTCAGGCGCTCAACAGCCCCGAGGGGCTGCCCCATTTACACCTGCAACTGCACCCCGGTGTCGCATCGCTGCATTCACCCTACGCCATCGCGTCCTTGTGGGCGGCGCACCAACGCCAGGGACAGATACAGGGACTGGACACGCGCCAACCACAAAGCGTCCTGGTAATACGCAATGAATTGCGCGTGGAGGTATTCACGGTCAGCTCAGGGTGCGCAGTATTTGTGCACTTGCTCAAAGCGGGGAATGCCCTGGGGTTGGCCGCGGCCCATGCCCTGGAAGCCGACCCAGACTTTAACCTGGGCCAGGCCCTGGCACTGTTGATTAGCAATAACACCATCACCGGCTTACAACCCGCCCTCGAGGCCTCGCCATGAATACTCAAACAATAAGCCCCGGCCTGCTACAGCGCTGGATCGGAGGCGCAATCGGGCTGTTGCACTGCATACCCGACACACTGATCGCCTTTGTCGCACGCTTTTCCATTGCGGCGGTGTTCTGGAAATCAGGCCAGACCAAGGTTGAAGGTTTGGCAATCGATCTGGTTGAAGGCACCTTTCAACTCGGTATGCCGCATCTGTCTGACTCTGCGCTGTACTTGTTCAGTACGGAATACAAAGTCCCGCTACTCTCCCCCGAGGTGGCTGCTCACGCTGCCGCCTTCAGCGAGCATGTTTTCCCGGTGCTGATCCTGCTGGGCTTGGCCACCCGGTTCTCGGCGCTGGCACTGCTGGCCATGAGCATGACCATCCAGCTGTTCGTATACCCTGATGCCTACCCGACTCACGGCACCTGGATCGCGGTCTTGTTGTACTTGATGGCCAAGGGCCCGGGTGCGCTGTCGATTGATCATCTGATTGCACAGCGTTTTCGTTAAAGCAGGTCAATGGCCTCACCATTACTCTGGAACCAGCCCACCAGGAAATCCGCCAATACCTGAGTACGCCTGGGCAAACCGCCTTGATAAGGGTGAACCAGATACATGGGGTTGCTGCGCGTTTGATAGTCACGCAACAAGCCACGCAGGCGCCCATCAGCCAACTCGCAGCCAAGCATGTACGAGGGCAAGCGGGCGATGCCGGCACCGATCACGGCCGCTTTTTTCAGCAGACTGTAGTGATTGCTGGCAAACGACCCCGAGACCCGCACTCGTTGCAGTTCATGCTGGCGGTGGTAGTGCCACTCCTCACGACCGCTGTAGTGGCTGTTAAGCAGACAGCGGTGCTCGACCAGTTCTTGCGGCGTAACCGGCTCGCCGTATTGCTCAAGATAGGCAGGGCTGGCGCAGGTGATCTCGTGCCAGTTAAGCACCTGCTTGGCCACCAGCCGTTCATGGCTGGCAACCTGCGAGCGTATCGCCAGATCAAACCCTTCCCGCACCATATCGCGATAGCTGTTGTTGAGCTCCAGCTCGATCTGCACCTGCGGGTATTCGCGGGAAAACTCCAGCAACAGCGAATCAAAGAAGGTCTCGCCCAGGGATACGGGCACGGTCATGCGTACCGGGCCTGCAACATCATCCTTTAGCCGGGCAAGTGCCTGACGTGCCCGCTCCACTTGCACCACCAGCGCCTGGGCTTGTGGCAGTAGTGCCGCGCCAGCCGCCGTAAGGCTCAAGCGCCGGGTGGTGCGATGCAGCAACACCACCGAAAACTGCGCCTCAAGCTGGCTGATACGCTTGGACAACTGCCCCTTGCTGCAGCCCAGTTGCTGGGCGGCCAAGGTAAAACTGCCAGCGTCGATCAAGACCGCGAACGCAGCCAGATCATCCATTTCACTCATGGATTGTTTCCATATGAAAACCAAAGGTTACCTATTAGTGCGCTTATCCCACTTAAAAAGCACCACTAGACTGAGCACTCACGTCATCCACAAAGGCACACAACATGAAAATCCTTTTGATCGGCGCTCACGGCACCATCGGTTCTGCCATTCGCCGCGAGTTGTCACCGCGCCATGAGATCGTAGAAATTGGTCGAAAAAGCGGGGATTATCAGGTCGATATCAGCGACAGTGAATCAATCCGCCAACTCTTCGCGCAAACCGGGCGCTTCGATGCGCTGATCTGTGCCGCCGGTAACGTCACGTTCGCCGCACTGGCTGACATGAGCGAAAGCGACTTCGCCCTCGGTTTGCAGGACAAGTTGATGGGCCAGGTCAATCTGCTGCTGATTGGCCGCGAGTTTGCCAACGACGGGGCCTCGTTCACCTTCACCAGCGGCGTTATCAACCGCGAGCCGATCCGTACCGGCAGTTCGGCGGCGCTGGTCAACGCGGCACTTGACGGTTTTGTAAAAGCAGCCGCCATTGAGTTGCCACGGGGCCTGCGGGTCAACTCGGTGAGCCCTACGGTCCTGGAAGAAGCGATGGACAAATACGCCCCGTACTTTCGCGGCTTCAAGCCTGTATCGGGCGCCGATGTGGCCCTGGCTTACGCCAAAAGCGTGGAAGGCTTGCAAACCGGGCAGACATTCACCGTAGGTTGAATCACTTGTGATGCATCGCGAGGCTGAGTAACGTGGCGACACCCTTCAGGAGTGCCCATGATGCGTTTTGCCCGTTCCTTAGCTTTGTTCGCCTTGCTGCCCGTGTTTGCCGGTTGCCAGATGTTCAGCAGCAAACCTGCCGACACCACCGCAGGTCAAACCCGCCTGCAGGGCGAGCTGGTATCGGCCAATGGTCAATTGGTGTTTCAACCCTGCGTCGGCCAACAGCGCTATGTAGTTCGTGACAGCGCCGACACCACGCTGGTGCAGGACGCGACCTACATGCCCAATAAACCGGGCAAGTTGTTCGCCGATATCCGCGGCCGTTTTAGCGCCAGCACAACAGCCGGTACAGACGGTGAAGTCGAGCTGCAGCAACTCTACCGCCTGGAGCGCAGCAACAGCGCCTGCCAGGATCCCAACTTCAAGCAGGTGACCGTGCACGCCAACGGCAATGGCCCGGCCTGGGAAGTGCAAGCCGGGGGCAAGGGCATGGTGCTCAAGCGCGAAGGCCAGCCCGACCTGGCGCTGCCCTACGTTGAAGAACAGGTCGGCGATGGCCGCTTCTCCCTGTCCACCGAGGCCAACAATCAGCGCATCGAGCTGTGGGTGGCCCCACAACGCTGCACCGACAGTGCCAATGGCAGCGTGCAACATCTGAGCGCCGAGCTACGGATCAACGGTCAGGTCCAGCGCGGCTGCGGCTATTTTGGTGGCGCCCGTAACGACTAACCGATAACTGTTGCCGCATATTGCCCCGAAGCAGCTTACAATTAGCGGTTCTGCCAGGGTTTACCTGGCCCCCGATACTGGACACTGTCAATGTTACGAATCACCGAACTCAAGCTGCCGATCGACCATCCCGATGAAGACCTGCGCCCTGCCATCCTGCAGCGCCTGGGCATCGAAAGTGATGACCTGGTCGATTTCACCTTGTTCAAGCGCAGCTACGATGCGCGTAAAAAATCGTCCGAACTGTGCTTCATCTACACCATCGATGTGAGTGTGCGCGATGAAGCGCCGCTGCTGCTCAAGTTCGCCGACGATCGTAACGTCAATCCAGCGCCGGACGTCAGTTACAAGGTCGTCGGCCAGGCACCCCAGGACTTGACCGAGCGTCCGATTGTGGTCGGCTTCGGCCCCTGCGGTATTTTCGCCGGGCTGCTGCTGGCACAAATGGGTTTCAAGCCGATCATTCTTGAACGTGGTACCGAAGTGCGCCAGCGCACCAAGGACACCTGGGGCCTGTGGCGTAAAAACGTACTCAACCCCGAGTCCAATGTGCAGTTTGGCGAAGGCGGTGCCGGTACGTTCTCGGACGGCAAGCTCTACAGCCAGATCAAGGACCCGAAACACCACGGCCGCAAGGTGCTGCACGAGTTCGTCAAGGCCGGCGCGCCGGACGAGATCCTCTATGTCAGCAAGCCGCATATCGGTACGTTCCGCCTGACCGGTGTGGTCGAAAATATGCGCCAGCAGATCATCGCGCTGGGCGGCGAAGTGCGTTTTCAACAACGCGTGACTGATGTGCTGATCGACAACGGTCAACTGACCGGTGTGATCCTGGCAGATGGCGAGCAACTGAATGCTCGCCACGTGATCATGGCGCTGGGCCATAGCGCCCGGGACACCTTCCGCATGCTCCACGATCGTGGCGTGTATATGGAAGCCAAGCCGTTCTCGGTAGGTTTCCGTATCGAGCACCCGCAGTCGCTGATCGACAGTGCGCGCCTGGGCAAGTATGCCGGCCACCCGAAGCTGGGCGCTGCCGATTACAAACTGGTGCACCACGCCAAAAACGGTCGCTCGGTGTACAGCTTCTGCATGTGCCCGGGTGGCACCGTGGTTGCGGCAACCAGCGAACCGGGCCGTGTTGTGACCAACGGCATGAGCCAGTATTCGCGTAACGAACGCAATGCCAACTCGGGCATCGTGGTCGGCATTACGCCTGAAGACTACCCGGGTGGTCCGTTGGCCGGCATCGAGCTGCAAGAACGTCTCGAATCCCACGCCTATGTGCTGGGCGGCAGCAACTACGAAGCTCCGGCGCAACTGGTGGGTGACTTTATTGCGGGCAAACCGTCCACGGCCCTGGGCAGCGTCGAGCCATCCTATAAGCCGGGTGTGTCTTTGGGTGACTTGGCCCTGGCCCTGCCGGACTTCGCCATTGAAGCCATCCGTGAAGCACTGCCGGCGTTCGAGAAGCAGATCAAGGGCTTCTCGATGCATGATGCCATTCTCACCGGCATCGAAACCCGTACCTCGTCGCCGCTGCGCATGACCCGTGATGCGTCGATGCAGAGCCTTAACGTCAAGGGCTTGTTCCCGGCAGGCGAAGGCGCTGGCTACGCTGGCGGGATTCTGTCGGCAGGTGTCGACGGTATCCGTATTGCCGAAGCTGTAGCGCGCGACATTCTGGGTATCGAAGCCTAGGTTTTGACTCGGTAGGGGCTGCAGCCCTGACATGTAGGAGCGGGCTTGCTCGCGATGCATTCACCACGGTTTGCCAGGCAGACCGTAGCGCCTGTATCGCGAGCAAGCCCGCTCCCACACAGCCACCGCCTTCTCCTTCTTCGGGCGGGATCCTTGCTGAAAAACCAGCAAAGCTGGTCTATTTCCTACAGCCTTCACAGGCACAAATCAGACTCAATTTGACACACAACTGCTAGGCTCTTGAGCGGTGTGTGAGCACGCCGTTGCTTATAACAAAAAAGAATATAGTTTTTGTTTTAACCACTAACCCCACAGGTTAGGGTGTCGCACCTTATTACCTAATTGATGGAGAGCGACCTTGCCTCTGCGTAGCACTTTCACTCGGTTCTTTCAGTTGGAAGCTGCCAGCGGTCTGCTGTTGATTGCCGCGGCCGCTCTGGCTCTGATCGTCAATAACTCACCGCTTTCCCATTACTACACGGCCTTCCTGGACGTGCCGGTAGCGGTGCAAATCGGCGCCCTGCAAATTGCCAAACCGTCGCTGCTGTGGATCAACGATGGCCTGATGGCCTTGTTTTTTCTGCTGATCGGCCTTGAGGTCAAACGCGAACTGCTTGAAGGCCAGCTGTCCAAACCCTCACAGGTGGTGCTGCCCGGCGCGGCGGCAATCGGCGGCATGGTGGTACCGGCGCTGATCTACTGGTTCATCAACAAGGATTACCCGGACGCTCTCGGCGGCTGGGCCATCCCCATGGCCACCGACATCGCCTTTGCCCTCGGCGTGCTGGCCCTGCTCGGCAAGCGTGTACCGGTGTCGCTAAAGCTGTTCCTGATGACCCTGGCGATCATCGATGACCTGGGGGCAATCATCGTGATTGCGGTGTTCTACTCCAGCGAGCTGTCGGGTGTGTCCCTGCTGCTGGCTGCGGCATGCCTGATCGCGCTGATTGCCATGAACCGCATGGGAGTGATCAAGGTCGCACCTTATATGATCGTCGGCCTGATCCTCTGGGTGTGCGTACTCAAAAGCGGTGTGCATGCCACATTGGCAGGTGTAACGCTGGCGTTCTGCATTCCGCTGCGCACCAAAAACTCAGAAACTTCACCGCTGATGAGCATCGAGCATGCCCTGCATCCCTGGGTGGCTTACGCGATTCTGCCGTTGTTTGCCTTCGCCAATGCGGGTGTATCACTGGCGGGTGTCAGCCTGCACAGTTTTGTCAGCCATGTGCCTATGGGCATTGCCGCAGGCTTGCTGATTGGCAAAACCCTTGGCGTGTTCGGCCTGACCTGGATCGCCATCAAGACCGGCATGGCCGCGCTGCCAGCAGGCGCCAACTGGGGCCAGGTGTTTGGCGTGGCCATCCTGTGCGGCATCGGCTTCACCATGAGTCTGTTTGTGGGCTCACTGGCGTTCGTTGCAGGCAGCGATTATGTAGGCATGGACCGTATGGGCATCCTTACCGGCTCGATCCTCGCAGCACTGATCGGCTATGGTGTTACGCTGTTCTTTAGCCGTAAACAGCCGGTGGCGTAACCCTGATGTTGCTCACTCAGGCGGGCTCTCACAGAGACACAGCCCGCCTGAGTGAACAACCAAAAGAGAGAAACGTGGTCGATAAAATGCAGATTGTGCAATACGCCGGCATCACCGTGATGTTCCCGGCAGCGCTGGTGATTGCTGCCTGGTTATGGCTGGGCGCATCCAGAAAAATCGCTTTGCTGTGGTTGGGTGTGCTGGTGACTGCCTACCTGGTGGTGGGCGTCAGCAAGATCCTGTTCAAGGGCTGGGGCGTTGGCCTGCATGACCTGGGCATTGCCGTATTCAGCGGCCACGCCATGAATGCTTGCCTGGTCTTCACCGTGTTGCTCAACCTGCTGTGCCAACAGCTTGATCAGCGCTTGCGCTGGCCTGCACTCGGGGTCGGGTTGCTGGCGACCTGGTGGTTCGCCATCAATTACGTCGCCCTCACCATCCACCCTTTGCCGGAAGCCATCGCCGGAGCGCTGATAGGCTCGGTCGCCGCCTGCGTATTTGTGTTCAGCCTCAGGCAGTACAACGTCAGTCACGTCCCTCGACCTGCCCTGACACTGGGGCTGGCGGTGGTGATGGCCTTCAGCTGTATGCCCAAGTACACGGCAGAACGCTTGCTGGACCATATCGCCATAACCCTGTCTGGGGCCGAGCAGGCATTCAAGCACTCGTCCTGAGCTGCTTTACAGCCATAAAAAACCCCGGCCAGTTCGCACTGGCCGGGGTTTTGTTTTTACGCTGTCGCCTGTTTTACTGGGTAACGCGGCTGGTACCGTCAACGGTCATGATGCGCACGCGCTCACCGGTACGGAATACCTGGTTAGGCTCAACCTGCTGAACGTAAGCACGGGTGCTGCCGTCGTCTTCACGCACGGTGATTTCCACACCCTGGGTCTTGGTCAGGCCCGACTCGGCTGCCGAGCCCAGCAAACCACCGGCCACGGCGCCGATCACTGCGGTGACGATGCTGCCACGACCGCCACCGATGGCGCTGCCGCCTACACCACCCACGATAGCGCCAGTCGCAGCGCCGATCGGGGTCTTGGTGCCTTCAATTTGCACAGGACGCAGGGCAACGATGGTGCCCATACGAACGGTCTGTACACGTCGGGCTTCGTCGCGCGAGTAGGTGTCGCCGGTCAAGCTCGATGTGCAGCCGCCCAACAAAACAGTCATGGTAGAGAATGCTGCAACCAACAGAACGGACTTACGCATGGGATCAACTCCAAAATAACAGGGATTCATTAAACTCCGCAGCCGGTAACCTGTCACGGCACAGGGCGGATAAAAGGGCTTTATTCAGCGTCTGTACAGTAACAATAGCGCTGTTTGCCCACACAAGACTTCGCAAAGAGTAGCGCGAAATAGCCGGTTTGCATTGCGCGCCTTGCTGTAGAGGGTGCCTTCAGGGTGCCAGGCGCTCACGCACCCAGTCTGCCCCCTCACGCCGATAGTTGAGGCGATCGTGCAGGCGACTCGGGCGCCCCTGCCAGAACTCGATGCGCTCGGGCAGCAAGCGATAACCGCCCCAGTGCTCGGGGCAATGGGGCTGGCTGTCACTGAAGCGCGCCTCGGTGGCTTTGAGCAGCTCGACCAGTTCATCGCGATCAGCAATCACCTGGCTTTGCGGCGAGGCCCAGGCCCCGATCCGGCTGCCCAGGGGGCGAACCTGATAGTAGGCATCGGACTCTTGCGCAGTGACCTTGACCACCTGACCCTCGATGCGTACCTGACGCTCAAGGGTTGGCCAGAAAAAGGTCATGGCCGCGAACGGGCGCTCGGCCAACTGCTGGCCCTTGGCACTGGTGTAGTTGGTGAAAAAGGTAAAACCCTGTTCATCCAGCCCCTTGAGCAACAACACCCGACAATGCGGCCGCCCGCGGGCGTCCACCGTGGCCAGGGTCATGGCATTGGCCTCGACCGGTGGCTGCTCGGTTTTCACCGCATCGCCGAACCACTGATGAAACAGCGCGAAAGGCTCGGCCGGGGCCTGAGCCTCGGCCAGCCCGTCACGGGTGTAGTCACGTCGCATATCCGCCAGTGCTTGAGTCATGCCCCCATCCTTCCTTGAATCAGTCAGTTCTTGGCCTGATCGTTGGCGGCAACTTTCTTGTCCGCAACAGCTTTGGCTTTAGCGACAACCGGCTTTTTGGCTGGCGCTGGCTTGGCCGCTTTTTTGGCCGGTGCAGACTTCTTGGCTACGACGCCTTTCTTGGCCGGTGCTGCATTCTTTTTGGCCACAGAAGGAGCAACAGCTGGCTGCACCGCAACCAGCTCGGCCGGGGTGAGGACTGGCTGGCTGTATTTGCTGACCAGGGCAACCATGGTGGCTTGCGGGGTCATCAGGATTTCAACCCGACGGTTCAGGGCGCGTCCTTCGTTGCTGTCGTTGGCTGCGCGAGGCATCACCGAACCCATGCCACGCAAGGTCAGGCGGTTACCTTGCAAACCGCTCATACGGAAGATCGCTGCCACCGATTTGGCACGGTCCAGGCTCAGACGGGTATTGGCCGCCATTGCGCCCGAAGAGTCGGCATGCCCCAGCACCAGCACGGCGGTTTTTGGGTCGCCTTCAACCACTTTGGCCACTCGGGTAAACGGGCCAAGCATGGACGGCATCAGCAAGTCCGGGCGGGTGGCCTTGAACGAACTGTCAGCTGAAGCCACGATAATCAGCAGATTCTCGCGACGCTCCAGTTGCAGGTTGGTGTCCTTGATTGCAGTACGCAGACGAGGCTCATATTCGTCCAGCCAGGCCTGGGTAATTTTCGGATCCGGCATCGGGATCACGCCAACCGGCGAAGTTTTGGCGTCTTTGGCATCGCTATCAAACGGCCACCACCAGTTTTTCGAAGAGGCTGCTGCAGAGGCAGGCGCGGCGGTGACGGCTACTTTTTTGTCCTTTTCAACCGGGGTGTCTTTTTTCGCCGAGTCAGAGCCAAAAGGCCACCAGCTGGAACCGCTGTCTTTGGCTGCGACCGCTGGGGCGGTGGCAGTTTTGGTTACCGGTGGCGTTGTTTTGCTGTCTGCTGGCTTGGCCGCAACAGTTGCAGTTTTATCCGCAGGAGTCGACGCCTGGTCGGACGAGCCCAACTGCCACCATTTGTGGCCACCTTCGGCGTCATTCTGTGGAGTTTGTGCGCAACCGGTAATAGCCAGGCAAAGAGCCAGAGCGAGGGTCTTATTAGATGACATTGAATATCCACACAATGAATTAAGAATTAAAGAGGCACTAAGCCCACTATAAAAAACGTATTGAAAACAGAAAAGCTAACGAGTTCCGACCTGTGGCCTACAAATCCTGCTTACAGGCACTCAGCCAGTACTCTAACCAGTTTTTGCGCCCTGGGATCCATCAATATATTGGGCCCAAGGGTATTGGTCACAAATCCAAAGGCCACCTCACGATCCGGGTCGGCAAAGCCGGTCGACCCCCCAGCCCCGGGATGACCGAAAGCTTTTGGCCCAAGGCCAAACGTCGCGTTGGGCACGGTTGGCTGATCCAGCATGCACCCCAGCCCAAATCGGGTTTGCGTGCGCAAGGTTTTATCCTCGCCGACGCTGTGCTCGCGGGTCAGTTGCTCCAGCATTTCGGCTTCAAGCAGGCTGCCGTCCAGCAAACCGCTATAAAAACCGGCCAGGCTACGGGCATTACCATGCCCATTGGCCGCTGGCTGCTCCATTCGGCGCCATTCGGGTTTGTTGGTACTTGTCATAATAGACGGTGGATTGGTGAATGCCCGCGTACTCATGGATGAAGGCTCATTCATCATGGCCTTCAACAGGCGCTGCGCAGCCGCATCCCCCATATTGCCCTTGCTGCGGGCAACATGAGCCACCCGGTAAAACTCTTCGTCACCCAGCCCGACATGGAAGTCCAGCCCCAGCGGCCTGGCCGTCCGCGCCATGATTGACTGGCCCGCACTGCGGCCATCGGCGCGGCGAATCAGCTCGCCCACCAGCCAGCCATAGGTGATCGCGGCATAGCCGTGCCCTTCGCCCGGCGTCCACCAGGGGGTTTCGGCGGCCAGTGCATCGACCATGGTTTGCCATTCATACAGCGCCTCGGCCGGCATCAATTCGCGCAAGGCCGGCAAACCCGCGCGATGGCTCAGGAGCTGACGCAACGTGATGGACTCTTTGCCGGCAGCAGCGAACTCGGGCCAATAGCGGGCCACTGGCACATCCAGCTCCAGCTTGCCCTCTTCGACCAGTTGCAACGCCGTGACAGCGGTAAAAGGTTTAGTGCACGAAAACAGATTGGCAATGGTGTCTGTGTGCCACGGCTGCTCGCCGTCCTTGTCAGCGGTACCTGCCCACAGGTCGAGAACGGTTTCGCCACCGATCTGGATGCACAACGCCGCGCCGCGCTCTTGCGGATCATTGAAAAGATCGGCAAACGCCTCGCGTACTGCTTCGAAGTTAAGGTCGTGAAAACCCTGAATCTGCACCCGGACCTCCTGGATCAAGCATGGCTCTACAAGGCGTGCATTGTTCCAGCACCAGTAAGATTTTGAAACAGAGCAAAGCGCTCTGAGCACACAATTTTTGTGCGCTGTTGAGTCGGCGGGCAAAGTATCAGCAAGGGCGTGTTTTTTTTGTGAAAAAAGGCAAAACACCCATGGCAAAAATCTCGTCGCAGATGACTCGCGGAGCGAGGCTGCGTCCGGCGGCGCAGCCGTCGTAAAACCTGACTTGCGGGTATAACTGACATACCGCAGGGTCTGATTTCGCGACGGCTTTGCCGCCGAACGCAGCCTCGTTCCTTCGGCAGCTGCTACTTAGGGTGTGTCTACAGCGCGGCGTAGACCAAAGGCGCAAGCTTCTGCACCCGCGGGTCCATCAGCACATGGCTGCCCATGGTGGTGGTGACAAAGCCGAAGCTCACCTCCCGCTCAGGGTCGGCAAAGGAGATTGGCCCGCCCAGCCCCACATGCCCGAATGCCTTTGGCCCCATCCGATGGGAGGCTCCCGGGTCCGCCGGCTGCTCCATCATGCAACCCAGGCCATAACGCATGGGCCGTAGCAGCGTGCGGTCCATATCGTTACTGTGCTCGCGGGTGAACTCTGCGAGCAGCTCAGGCCCCACCAGGCGCCCGCCCAGCAGCGCACTGTAAAACCCGGCCAGGCCATGGGCGGTACCGTGGGCATTTACGCCGGGATGGCGATAGGCCCACCAGCGCGGGTCAGCCGTTTGCCGTGATCCCATGGCGGGATTGGTAAATGCAAGGGTCGCGACATGCTCAGGCTCACTGACCATCACGGCACGCAAGTCCTGGGCGTAGTTATCACCCGTTCGCCCTTCAGCGCGCTCGAAAAAGGCAATGCGGTGAAAGTGCTCGGCATCAACGCCCATATGAACTTCAAGGTCGTTGGGCTCGCAGATTCGCTCGTGGATAAAGGTACAGGGGTCGCGACCATCGGCCCGTCGAACCAGCTCGCCAAGGATCCAGCCATAGGTGGTGGCGCCATAACCGACACTGGTTCCCGGTTCCCACCACAAGGGTTCTGCCGCGACGACTTCGGCCATTGCATCCCAGTCGTACATAATGGGCGTGCGGCTGGGCAAACGCAGCGCCGGGATACCTGAGGTATGGCACAACACCTGGCGCAAGGTGATGCGCTCCTTGCCGCCCTGGGAAAACTCCGGCCAATAGTGGGCAACCGTCTGATCCAGCTCGAGCTTGCCCTCTTCCACCAGCATCAGTGCCGCGATGGCGGTGAAGGGTTTGATACAACAATAGGTGTTGACCAATGTGTCGTGGTTCCAGGGCTGGTCGCCCTCCAGATCCGCCACACCCGCCCATAAGTCGACAACGGTTTCGCCGCCCACCTGCACACAAACACCGGCTCCTCGCTCCTGAGGATCATCGAAGATCGCCTCAAAGGCTTCCTGAACGGCTTCGAACCCACTTGCACACTTCCCTTTCGCTTCCATTTCGAAGTCTCCATTCAGTTGGAATGCAAGACCTTAGTTTTAAAGTGGGAATTGAAAAGGAAGAAACCCCTACTGGGCGACGAAATACATCGCCGCCCATCGGGCAGGGAAAATCAGTGCCCCTTGCCCGAGTGCCCACCTGCATGCCCCGCGCCAGAGCGCCCGCCGCTACCATCATCGGTTGCATGCACAGGCGCCTTGACGGCTTTTTCGGCTTCGGCCTGGGCCTTGGCGGCCTCCTGGCCCAACTGGCCAAGGGCCTGCAGGTTGGCCTTGCGCACGCTGTCGACAAAACCGGTAAACGGCAAATCGGTGATACCGATCATGCCAAAGTGGCCGTTTTCGCCGTCGAGCAAGCGGCCTGTCACCGGCTGGTCCAGGTACTGGAACCAGTGCACGCCAACAATCGACGGTTCTGCTACCGCCTGTTTGAGGAACTTGCTGTAAGCCGGGCCGCGGGCTTCTTCGTTGGCCACTTCA
Source organism: Pseudomonas sp. TMW22080 (assembly GCF_022496745.1). Lineage (NCBI taxonomy): Bacteria > Pseudomonadati > Pseudomonadota > Gammaproteobacteria > Pseudomonadales > Pseudomonadaceae > Pseudomonas > Pseudomonas sp. TMW22080. Next base: position 187,377 of record NZ_SCFF01000003.1, read on the forward strand.
GTGACGCCGCCCCAGAACGGGCCACGGTCACGGGAGCCGAAGTTGAACTCGGTGATCATTACTGGCTTGTCCAGTTCGCGCAGTTTGCCGAAGTCATAGCCGTCTTGTGGTTGCAGGGTGTAGAAGTTGAAGCTCAGTACATCGCAGTATTTGGCACAGGACGCCACGGCCTCTGGCGTACTGACGGCAAACCGTCCGCCGAGCAGCAAGTGGTTTGGAGCATGCCATTTGAGCGAGTCGGAAATGGTCTTGAAGTAGGTGTCAGCAAAGACTTTCTGGAAATACTGATAATCCGCCTCGATTTGCGGGTGCTCGGCGTTGGGCAAAGGCCCTTCAAAACCCGGGTCCTCCATCAGCTCCCAGGCCGGAATTTCAATACCCCAGGCCTTGGAAAGACCCTGCTGGTTGCGGTATTTGTCACGCAGCTGCTTGAGGAAGGCCCGCTTGGCGGGTACATCCGTGGTCATGCGCAAAGTGCCCAGGGCCAATGCATAACGGGATTTCGGGTCATTACCCGGACCGGCCCAGGCCAGTTCGTTGTCGGCAAAGTAACCGATCAACCATGGATCATCGCGATGATCGCGAGCGGCAATGGCCACGGCGCGCTCGGTGGCCATGGCAAAGCGCGGGTCAAACGGGTCGGGCATGCCGCCCCACCAGTCGGTGCCGGTACTGATGCTGGTGTAGTCCCCCACAATCGACAGCGGCAGGGTGTAGGGCACGCGATCGTTGAGGCCCAGTTCGGGGTCGCTCCAGTTGCCGATGGTGTTGAAGCCCCAGGCTTGCAGGCGATCCAGGGTGCGGGCCTGCCAACGCTTGGCATCAAAGGCTGGAGGTGCACAAGGGCTCACCGGTGCGCTATCCGGTTCAGTTTTAGCCGTTACGCAGGGTTCACCGTAGATGCGCTGCAGGTTGGCGGCATAAAAGTTGTACCAGCGCCCGGCGTCAAAGCCCCTGCCCTGGGTCGAGGCGTTGCCGCTGTTGTTGTTCGCCTTGCCGTAAAAACTGGCCAGAGGAGTGCCATCATGGGGCAAATCGGTAAACATCCACTCACGGCCGGCAACATAGGTCTGGCTGTCGTTGGCCGTTACGGCATTTAGGCCCAGCGAGTAAAACGGGTGACCTTCAGGGGTGATCAGGTTCCAGCGGCCATTGCGCTTTTCTGTGCGGAAAAACCCGGTTGCCTCAAACCCCGCGCCCTTCAGCCAGCCGCCGTACTTGTCCTGGTCGGCACGCCCGGCCAGCCAGCCTTTGAGTTGCTGCTGTTCTTTTGCGGCGGCGCCCTTGAGCTGTTCGTCATTGGCAACACGCTCCGGCCATTTGGCGCGGGTCGACTGGCCGTAGCCGTCGACGATCGCGCCGTACACGGCCTTGATTACGCCTGTGCCGTCCTGCACGCCGAAGCGCTCCAGCAGGATGCTCTGCGCGACGCTCGGTTGCGCAATCGACAGACTTACCGACACCACCTGGCTCAGATCGATTTCGCCCTGGCTGCTGGCCAGCAGAATGCGCTGGCCATCCAGCGTCATCGGCATCGGTGGGCCGGCGCGCATGCCCTGGCTGTGGGGAGAATTGGCTTTTAGCGGCAACAACAGGGTTTGCGCCGGGCCGGCAGGCAGGTCTACACGGCTGGTCAGGGTTTTGCCGTTGCTGCTTTGCACGGTCACGTCCAGCGTAAGTGCCCAGTTCATGGCGTTCTGGATGCGCAGGGTCATCATCCCCGACTGCGACCAGTCCCATACCCCGGTTTGCGGAGTCAAACGCAGGCTGGGCGCGACGGCCGGGTTGAAGGTGACGCGGCGCAGCACTTCGCCTTCGGCTGTTTGCTCCGCATTGTATTGCGGCAAGATCGCATCCGTAGTCGCCACTTGCACCACATCGGCAGGGCGAACGAAATTGAACAGGGTTTGTTGGCCAGCAGGCGCCGCCAACAGCGGAGTCGTGACCAGCAACGCAAAAACAGCAGACAGCGAACGGCGAATCATATGGATCTGGTTCTCCCAAACGGCCGAAAATCGGCCTGTGAGGTGGTGAAAGTCAAAGCATAGACAGCAAAGTCGACGATAACGCCGACCCGCGCTTAAGAAATTTCGCGCCTGAACGGCGGCAGTGCATTCAGAATCGCCTTGCCATAGCGCTGGGTGACCAGGCGCCGGTCCAGCAAGGTGATGGTGCCGCGATCCTGTTCGGTACGCAGCAAACGCCCGCAAGCCTGAACCAGCTTGAGCGAGGCATCAGGCACGGATATCTCCATGAAGGGGTTGCCACCCCGGGCCTCGATCCACTCGGCCAGGGCCGCTTCGACCGGATCATCGGGTACCGAAAACGGTATTTTGGCGATCACCACGTGCTCGCAGTAGGCACCAGGCAAATCCACGCCTTCGGCAAAACTGGCCAGGCCAAACAACACACTGGAGTCCCCGCCATCGACCCGCGCCTTGTGCTTGTTGAGGGTTTCCTGTTTGGACAGGTTACCCTGGATAAACACTTGCTTGCGCCAGTCGCGCTCCAGGCCGTCGAATACGTCCTGCATCTGCTTGCGTGATGAAAACAGCACCAGCGTGCCCCGCGAGCCTTCGACCAGCGCGGGCAAGTCACGAATGATCGCCGCCGTATGAGCCGTAGCGTCACGGGGGTCGGCTTTGAGGTCAGGCACTCGCAACACACCGGCATCAGCATGATGGAAAGGGCTGGGCACCACCGCCGTCACGGCTGTTTTGGGCAGGCCGGCACGCATGCGGAAACGGTCGAAGGTGCCCAGTGCTGTCAGGGTGGCGGAGGTCACGAGTACCCCATAGGCCACGTTCCACAGGTTGCGACGCAGCATCTCGGCGGCCAGGATGGGGCTGGCGTTGACCTCGATATCAAACAGCGAACCGCTTTCCGCCAGGGTCAGCCAGCGCGCCATGGGCGGGTTGTCTTCAGGGTCTTCGACAGTAAAGGCGGTCCACAGCTCCCAGTTGCCCTGGGCCCGGGACAGCAGGCTGCCAAACAGCGGGTACCATTCCTCGGCCTGGTTGCTGGTGATGCCGATATTGACCTCGCCATCCATACCGTCCTTGAGAATCTCGGTCAGACGAGTGAACAGGTCGGTCAGACGCGAGAATCCTTTTTTCAACTCGATGCCCATTTCACGCATGTGATCGGGAATCAGGCCGCCAATAAAGCGATGGCGCGGACGCTCGCGACCCTCGGGCTCTTCGCCGACTTTAAAGTCGGCGATCTGCTCGCAGGCAGTGAACATGAACTGTTGCTGGGCCTTGATTTCTTTGGCCAGCTCCGGCACTTGCTCCAGCAAACGGCCCAGGTCGCCGGGCAACGGGTGTTGGGCCAACAGTTTGGTAAGGTTCTTGGCGGTTTGCTCCAGCCAGTCGGCGGTGGAGCGCAAACGGGTGTAGTGGGCAAAATGGCCAATGGCCTTGTCCGGCAGGTGATGGCCTTCGTCAAACACATAGACCGTGTCACGGGGGTCAGGCAATACCGCGCCACCCCCCAACGCGAGGTCGGCGAGCACCATGTCGTGGTTGGTGACGATCACGTCCACCTTGCTCATGCCTTCCCGGGCCTTGTAGAAAGCGCACTGGCCGAAGTTGGGGCAATGACGGTTGGTGCACTGGCTGTGATCGGTGGTCAGGCGCGCCCAGTCCTGGTCTTCAAGGGCCTGGGGCCAGCTGTCGCGGTCGCCGTCCCACTTATTGCCGGCCAGCTTTTCGATCATGCTGGTGAACAGCTTCTGGCTGGCCTCATCGACTTCGATCTTGAAGCCTTCTTCCTCGAACAGCTGCGCCGTCGCGGTTTGCGCGTGGCCCTCTTGCAGCAGCATGTCGAGCTTGGACAGGCACATATAGCGGCCACGGCCCTTGGCCAGGGCAAAGCTGAAGTTCAGCCCGCTGTTGCGCATCAGGTCCGGGAGGTCCTTGTAGACGATCTGCTCCTGCAGGGCGACCGTTGCCGTGGCAACCACCAGGCGCTTGCCCGCGGCCTTGGCCACAGGAATGGCAGCCAGGCAGTAAGCCACGGTTTTGCCGGTACCGGTGCCCGCTTCTACGGCGACCACAGCCGGGTCGCCACTGCGGTGGTTTTCTTCGTCGGTGTCGATATCGCCCAGCACCTTGGCCACTTCAGCGATCATCAGACGCTGACCGTAACGCGGCTTGAGGCTCTTGGATTCGAGAAAACGCGAGTAAGCGCCCTGGATCTGAGTTTTGAGTTCGGTACTAATCATGGTTCTTCGGGCGCAAGAAACGCTGGATAAATTTTCAGTGGTTCGAATGACCGCTATCATACCCCGCTAATTCATCCCGCGCCGAACGGAGTACCCCAATGACCGCCTTTGCCCTCGCCTACAGCCTGCATGTACTGGCCGCCCTGATCTGGGTGGGCGGCATGTTTTTCGCCTGGATGATCCTGCGCCCGGCGGCTGTCACGGCCCTTGAAGGCCCGGTACGGTTAAAGCTGTGGGTAGAAGTGTTCCAACGTTTTTTTGTATGGGTGTGGATCGCAGTGGTGATTTTGCCGATAAGCGGTGTAGGTCTTCTGCAAATGCGCTTCAACGGTTTTGAAACGGCGCCGCGCTATGTGCAGATCATGATGGGCTTGTACATCGTGATGGTGGCGTTGTTTATCCGCATTCAATCGCTGCAGTTGCCTGAGTTGCGCAAGGCCGTCGAAGCCCAGGCTTGGGCTGACGGGGCAGCGGTAATGGGGAAAATTCGCCGGCTGGTGGGGTGCAATCTGATTGTGGGGCTGGTGTTGGTGGCAATTGCGGCGGCTCGGCCGACTTTTTAAAAGCCGGATGGGTGTAGCTGCCGAAGGAACGAGGCGGCGTCCGGCTGCGCAGCAGTCGTACAACCATTTAATTACGGGGTATCAGAGGGTTCGTGTTTGCAGTGTTTGCGACGACGACAGCAAGGCATTTGGCCTTTAATATCAGGCGTTTCGTACGACGTTTCGCTTTCGTTTCCGTGAAACTTCCTAGAAAATCCCGTTCGCTTGCGCCGCTTAAAATCGGGGAATAGTCTCGGCCCATCGCTGCAAAGCTGGCCAAGGGTTATGTCGACAAGTTGCTGGACACGCTGGTAACGCACTGAAGCAGCACGCGCCTGATTGGCGACAGGCACGTCGTTTATTTATACGTAGCTGTGCCGCAAATCAACTGATCCACCGGTTACATATCCGGCATTTGCGTCTAACTGAAATATTGGTTTCGCTCTTACAGCGAGTCACTTTGCAAAAGCGGCAAAGTAACCAAAGCGCTTGCGCCCCATCGTACGGCCTTCGCTGCGCTCAGGTTCACTCGCTCCGGTCCTGTTCCGTGGGCACGCCGCCACGGGCCATCCTGGCCCATCGCGACTCTCCCGGCATCCATGCCGGTCGACCCACTCCACAGAACCTCCACTCGCCCTCCCGGGAGGGCAGGCAGATCAAAAGCACAGCGCCCTCGAGGCGGCCGACCGGCCGGCCTGTTTGGAGTGAATGTGTTGCGCAATCTGCGCTTAGCGCCTCAGCGGATATTGCGTGCCGTGCACAGGTTACAACCGCTGGATAGTCACAGCACCTGCCGTACCCGCTTCCCCCGGCTGCCCGGCCAGGCCCGGCTTGCCGGACTTGCCGCCATCGGTGCGATACACCACACAGCCCTTGGCTTTGCCGCCTGCGCCAGCCCGTCCGGCCTCGCCGGGCTTACCGCCCGTACCGCCGTCAACCCGCACACGGACCTGTTCAGCCGGGTAGTCACGCGGCAGCTCAACCCGCACCTGCCCGCCGGCCGCACCCGGTTGCCCGTTACCTCCATTGTCGCCATTGGCTCCGGAGCCCGCCGCGCCCCAAGTACAGCCTGGCTCTTCGCCATTACCGCCATCAAGCCCGGCAAAACCCGGCGCTCCCGTACCGCCACGGGCATCAATGGACAGTTGCGGCGCTTGCAATGACTCAATTCGCAGGCTCAGGTCCCGGGCTGGCCGCGCAGGCTTTTCAAAAGTACCGGTGGCGCCACGGGCATTGATCTGGCTGCCCTCGCCCAGTTCGGCACGCGCCACCCGCAGCGCGATGCCGTGCTCGGCAGGAACGATAGTGATGCGTGCTTCACGACCCAGCTGCAGTTGGTCGATATCGACCTGGGTGATCCCCGCTGGAATCAATAACGTCCCGTAGTCAGCAACATCGAGCTTTTCCAGGCGCAATACACTGACGTTAGCGGGCAGGCGCATCATCGAGTTGGCCTCGACCGAGACGACCTCGGCCTGAGCAAAAGGGCTGCACAAGGCAGCCAACAAACATAACTTACGCATGGCTGGCATCTCGTTCGCGGGAGGCAGGAAGGGTATGTGCGTGAAAAACTCCAAACACAAGAATCAACAGGCGATCACGCCAGGGATGGCGGCGGCCTTGCAGGCGACCTTTGAACAAGAGCACCTCAAGCACATGGGTCAGCACCAACAGGCTGCCAACAAGGTTGATCAGCACATCGAACGGGTAGACCAAGGGCTGGTACAGATTACTCAGCACCAAGGCCCAAACTATCAGTGTCAATGCTTTACCCAGCCCCCAAAGCACCCTCATACATCCGCCTTTAGCATGTTCTTTGTCGCACATTAACGGCTTGTACAAGCAGGACGCCATAGACCGTCATAAAAAGATTCGCCGCAACTTCGACTGGCCCGGGCAAAACCGCGGCGATACCAAGGGTTAACGAATGATCAGAATCTCGGTACGTCTGTTTTGGGCGCGGCCCTCAGGGGTCTGATTGCTGGCCACAGGGTTCGACTCACCGGCTCCCTCCACGGAAACAAACTGGCTGCGCGGTACACCGCTGTCGATCAAGTACTCAACCACCGACTGCGCCCGTGCCTTGGACAGTTTCAGGTTGTAGGCCTCATTGCCCACACTGTCGGTATACCCTGTGACCTTCAACTGGGCGTTGGCGGCGTCTTTTTTCAGGCGCGCGGCTATGATATTGAGCTTTTCCTTGTCCGCCGCAGTCAACCGGGCAGAGTTGAATTCGAAATTCACATCACGTACTACAATAGCCTCTTGCTTGACGACCACCACTTCTTCAACCACCACCACGGCCACAATCGGGCAGCCCGCAGCATCGACTTTCACGCCTTGGGGCGTATCAGGGCACTTGTCGCGACTGTCCGGAACACCGTCGCCATCCGCATCGCCGTCACCGTGTACCCAACAGTAAGCCGCGGCCATGCCCGCACCGAATACGGCACCACCCCCCGCCCAGGCCGAGCTTTTTATTGCACCCAAGGCCGCCCCGCCCACACCGCCGACTGCAGCACAGGTGGGCCAGTCAGTTTTTTGCAACCCGGCACAGCCCGTTAATACGCCGGTGAGAACAACCAGAGGTACTGCTGTTCTTATGATGCTCATAAAAGGGTCTCTCCTGAGGGTCGGCGTTTGGCCGATGCAAGGCAAAGTAAAGACTGCGCTCAGGGTATGCGCCAGCAAAGTGACAGTAGCGGCAACAGCCCACTAGGCCGCGCGGCTTGCGCAGGCTAGTCTTGGACGCTCTAAGTGAGGACCTTCGATGACGCCCGGTATTTCTACACGTACACCCCAGCAAGCGCTGGCGGCCTTGCTGGATCGTTATGCGCCACAACGCCTGCTCGTGGTCGGGGCCAGCAGTTTCCCGGCACTGGCCGCCTTCGAGGCTGCGCACCCCGGCGCGCAGGTGGCCCGAGCAGCGCCTGGCCCGTTGCCCGAAGACCTGGCAGCGCAACGCTTTGACCTGGCACTGGTGATCGACTGCCTGGAGCACCTGCCCAAAAACAGCGGGCTGCAATTGCTGGGCGGCATTCGCAACCTCAATGCCAGTCGCATTGCCGTGCTGGCGGATCTCACAGCCTGCAATTGGAAAGAAACCGACTTTTACGCCCTTGCTTTACAAAGCAATGAGAGGTTTCAGCGTGACGAGCAAGTCCTGACGCTCTTTACTTACGACTTGCGCGAATACAAACAAGTACCCGACTGGCTAAACGCCAGGTTTTGGGCAAACCCGGAAAACTTTGGCAAGTATTGGTGGTAACCCGATGAGCACATCCATTTGCCCCTGCGGCAGCGGCAACCTGCTGGAAGCCTGCTGCGGACACTATCATGACGGCCACCCGGCCCCGAGCGCCGAAACCCTGATGCGCTCACGCTACAGCGCCTATGTATTGGGGCTTGTCGACTACCTGGTCAGCACCACCCTGCCTGTGCAGCAAGCCGGGCTGGATCGCCAGTCCATTGCCGACTGGAGCGCGCAGAGCACCTGGCTGGGCTTGACCGTTGAAAGCAGCGAAGTGTTCGGCGGCCAACCGGAACACGCCTTTGTGACCTTTACTGCACGCTGGCACGACGCCAATGGTGAGCACAGCCACCGCGAGCGCTCATCCTTTGTGCAAAGCGCCGGGCGCTGGTACTTCATCGACCCCACCGTACCGCTCAAGGTCGGGCGCAACGACGCTTGCCCATGCGCCAGCGGGCTGAAGTTCAAAAAATGCTGTGCCGGTTTTTTCGGTCAATAGGCTGGACTCTGAGGGTTAAACAATGGACGTGCGGGCCCGAACAATAAAAACAATCGCCCTGGCCATGCTGCTGATGGTATCGGGATGCACCTCCTGGTTCGACTCAGGCGACAAGGACCCGGACGTGCATCTGGAAAAAGTCGAACTGGTGCAGGCCAAGCTGCTGGAGCAGCGCTTCAGGCTGCATTTTCGGGTCGACAACCCCAATGACTCGACACTGACCGTACGCGGCCTGAGCTATGCCGTGTATCTGGGCACCATCAAGCTGACCGAAGGTGAGAACGAACACTGGTTCAGCGTGCAACCCAACAGCAGCGCCATGTACGTGATACCGGTGCGTACCAACCTCTGGCCGCAGGTGCGCCCGCTGGTCAATTTGCTTGAAACACCCGACCAGCCCATCCCCTACCGACTCGAGGGCACACTGCAAACCGGGCTGTTCTACGGTTACGACGTGCACCTGACGCGCAAAGGCGAGATAATCCCCGGCGATTTTATTCCAGAGTGATTGAGCAATGACCCAACAACCCCACGTTCATGGCCCCGACTGCAACCACGATCATGATCATGGCCACACCCATGACCACGATCACGGTCATGTACATGGCCCGCATTGCGGCCATGCACCTCAAGAGCCTGTGCGCAACGAGCTGAAAGACGTTGGCCGCAACGATCCCTGCCCGTGCGGCAGCAGCAAGAAATTCAAGAAGTGCCACGGCGCCTGATCCCTCGGGACGCTTTGCAAACGCCGCACAGGATCCAGTGTCCTGTGCGGCGTTTGTGTTTTTGCTTTATGAAAAAGTGCGTCACAAACCATGACCTGCTTTCATCCGACGCGCTTTTGGGGGTAAAACTGACAGCCCACAGTCGATGACCGCCTCTGATGGTCGTCAGGTGCTGGGTGAACATTCCCTTCTGGAGCCCTTCATGATCGATCTTTATTACTGGACCACTCCCAACGGCCACAAAGTCTCATTGTTTCTTGAAGAAGCTGGCCTGCCCTACAAGGTTCATCCGATCAATATCGGCAAGAATGAACAGTTTGCTCCGGACTTTTTGAAGATAGCCCCGAATAACCGCATCCCGGCCATTGTTGATCAGGCACCGGCCGACGGTGGCGAGCCACTGTCCTTGTTCGAGTCCGGCGCGATCCTGCTGTACCTCGCGGAAAAAACCGGGCAATTTTTGCCAAAGGATCTGCGCGGCCGGCAAATGGCCCTGCAATGGCTGTTCTGGCAAATGGGTGGCCTGGGGCCAATGGCCGGGCAAAATCATCACTTCAACCGCTTCGCACCGGAAAAAATCCCGTATGCAATCAAACGCTACACCGAAGAGACGGCCCGTTTGTATCGCGTATTGAACAAACAGCTGGAAGGCCGCGAGTTTGTTGCGGGTGACGAATACAGCATCGCCGACATGGCGATTTACCCGTGGATCGTGCCCCATGAATGGCAGGGGCAGAACCTGGATGATTTCCCGGCCCTGAAGGCCTGGTTCCAGCGAGTCAAGGCGCGCCCGGCTACAGAACGTGCCTACGCACTGGTGGATAAAATCAACCCGCCGAAGTAGTGCATATAGCGCTTGCACGGTGTCATCGGCCTCACTAACGTAGCGGCTTTCGATGACACCACCCCCGCAGGAGCTTTGCCATGGCCTCGCCAGCCTTTACTTCTTTACTACCCCGGTTCGGCGTTGCCGCGGCAATGGTCAGCCTGCTGGGCCTGGCCGGTTGCCAGATAAACAACCATGCCACTGAAAGCCTGGTGCCAGCCTCTGGCGTGCAACCGCTCAAGGGCCTTGCGCAGAACGTGTCGGTACGCCGCAACATCCAGGGCATGCCGCTGATCGAAAGCAGCAGCTTCCATGACGCCCTGTTCACCCTGGGTTATGTGCATGCCGGTGACCGAATCAGCCAGATGGTGCGTTTGCGCTTGCTGGCCCAAGGCCGCTTGGCCGAGCTCAACGGCGTTGATGCACTGGAAAGCGACCGGTTGATGCGCACCGTCAATCTGAAAAAGAACGCTGACGAGCTTTATAAAAGCGCCTCACCGCGACTTAAAAAGTTTTTCGAAGTCTACGCTCGCGGAGTCAACGCCTACCTGTTCCGCTACCGCGACAAATTGCCGGCCGATCTGGCGCAGGCCAGCTACAAGGTCGAGTACTGGAAACCCGAGGACTCGGCGCTGATTTTCAGCCTGTTGAACTTCGGCATGTCGGTCAACCTGCAAGAAGAACTCAACGCCCTGGCCCTTACGCAAAAAGTCGGCACCGACAAACTGCCCTGGCTGATGCCAACCTATCCCAACGAAGCCCTGCCCAGCAGCGAAGCCGACAAGCTCAAGGGCCTGGCTCTGGGCAGCCAGTTGCAAGGCTTGAGCGGCGTGTCCCAGGCCCTTGAACAGGTGAAGCAACTGAGCCTGCCAGGTGTCACGGCATCCAGCGACTGGGCCATTGGCCCGCAGCGCAGCCGCAGTGGCAAGAGCCTGCTGGCCAACGATATCCATCAACCCATAGGCGTGCCTTCGGCCTGGAACTACGTGCAGATTCGCGCCCCCAAATACCAGGCTGCCGGGGCAACCATTGCGGGCTTGCCGACCCTGTTTGCCGGGTTCAACGGCAAGGTGGCATGGGGTATGAGCATGGCCATGGGCGACAACCAGGATGTGTTCCTGGAGAAGCTCAAACGCCAGGGCAGCAGCCTGTACTACATGGCGAACGGCAAGTGGCTACCGGCGACGGTGCGCAACGAAACCTTTTTCGTCAAAGGTCAGCGTCCGATTCGCGAAGTAATTTACGAAACCCGCCACGGGCCTTTGCTCAACAGCACCCTGGGCAGCCCCAATGCCCTGAACAGTAGCCTGGGCCTTGCCCTGCAAACCCCGGACTTGCAGGGCGACAAAACCCTCGACGCATTTTTTGACCTGTCCCGTGCCCAGAACAGCGAAAAAGCCTCGGATGCCAGCCGTGAAATCCGCGCTGTGGCGCTGAACCTGCTGTATGCCGACGCCAACCATATCGGCTGGCAAGTGACCGGGCTCTACCCCAACCGCCGTGAAGGGCTTGGCCTGTTCCCGTCGCCGGGCTGGGATGGCCGCTACGATTGGGAAGGTTACGCCGACCCGATGCTGCACCCCTACGACCAGGACCCGACCCAGGGCTGGCTGGGTACCGCCAACCAGCGTACGGCCGCCTATGGCTACGGCATGCAACTGTCCAACTCGTGGCTGTCACCTGAGCGCAGCGAACGCCTTGCGCAACTGGCAGGCAGTGGCAAACAGGACGCCCGCAGCATGATAGCCATGCAGTACGACCAGACCACGCTGTTCGCAGCCAAGCTGAAAACCATGTTCAGCGCCCCCGGCATGGCACAGCCTCTGAAACAGGCGATCGCGGCATTGCCCGCGCCAGAACAGGCCAAAGCCCGTGAAGCTCTTGGCCGGCTGATGGCATTTGACGGCAAGCTCGGCGCCAACTCGGCCGATGCGGCAGTGTACGAACTGTTTTTGCAGGAAAGCACCCGGCAGATCTTCCTGGATGAACTGGGCCCCGAGAACAGCGCCAGCTGGCAGGCATTTGTGGCCAATAGCAACCTGTCTTACCCGGCGGTAGCCGATCACTTGCTGGGCCGCGAAGACAGTCCTTTCTGGGACGATAGCCGCACCACGCAAAAAGAAGACAAACCGGCCATTCTGGCCCGCAGCCTGGCCGGGGCGATCAGCATCGGTGACAGCCTGATGGGCAACGATCACAAAGCATGGCAGTGGGGCAAGCTGCATCAGTACGTATGGCGCAATGCCAACGGCCAGACTGTTCGCGCCCCCGTTATGGCAGGCGGCGATCATACGACCCTCAATACGGCGGCCTACCACCTCGCGGGCGCAAACTTCGAGGTGACGCAGATACCGGCCATGCGCATGATCATCGACTTCGGCCAGGTCGAACCGATGATGGCGCAAAACAGCACCGGGCAATCGAGTAACCCGGCCAGCCCGCACTACACCGACGGTATCGATCCGTGGCTCAAAGGGCAGTACATCAGCTTCCCGATGCAGCCGCAGAACTTCGACAAGACCTACGGCAAGACCCGTCTGAACCTGGTTCCGGGCAAGTAACCGAGAGCCACAGCCTGCCCTCTCATGCACAAAGCCGGGAGAGGGCATATGCTGAGTAAAAGGTGCAATTTTTCATTTGTATGTCGCCCATAATATGCTTCGATTGGGGCGACTGGCACAGCGCTACTGTCTGGCCATCTGAACTTGGCTCACAAGGACGTCTCCATGCAGCGACATCAAATTCATCCTTTGCTGGCACCTGTCCCGGGCACTGAACGGCTTATTCACAGTTTTCATTACGGGCCTGCCCAGCCCCGAGGCAAGATCTATATCCAGGCCTCACTGCACGCGGATGAATTGCCCGGGATGCTGGTCGCCTGGCACCTCAAGCAGCGCCTTGCAGAGCTTGAGGTGGCGGGACGGTTGCTCTTTGAGATAGTCGTGGTACCAGTGGCCAACCCGGCTGGCCTTGAGCAGGTCTTGATGGATATCCCGCTGGGGCGTTACGAGCTGCAAAGCGGGCAGAACTTCAATCGTAACTTCCTGGACCTGAGCACGCAGATTGGTGATGAGCTTGAAGGCCAGCTCAGCGATGATCCCGCACAGAACCTGCAGTTAATCCGCCGTCGCTTGCGCGAACTGCTGTCAGCGCAAGTGCCGACAACGCAGTTGCACTCCCAGCGCCTGACCCTGCAAACGCTGGCCTGCGATGCCGATATGGTGCTGGACCTGCACTGCGACTATGAGGCCGTACCCCACCTGTACACCACGCCTGAAGCCTGGCCGCAGGTCGAACCGCTGGCGCGCCACCTCGGCGCTCAAGCCAGCCTGCTGGCAACGGACTCCGGCGGGTTGTCGTTCGATGAGTGCTTCACCCTGCTGTGGTGGCAACTACAGCAGCGTTTCGGTCATTGCTATGCGATTCCCCAGGGCAGCTTTTCCGTAACCCTGGAATTACGCGGCCTGGCAGATGTGAACCACAGCCATGCAGGGCACGACTGCCAGGCGCTGATTGATTATCTGATCGATTTTGGCGCGATTGACGGAGAATCCGTGCCTTTGCCACCCCTTCTCTACCCCGCCACCCCTTTGGCCGGCGTAGAGCCCGTGGCAACACCGGCAGGCGGGCTGCTGGTGTTCAATGCCAGGCCGGGGGAGTATCTGTGCGCTGGCCAGTTGATTGCCGAGATCATTGACCCCATCAGCGACAAGCTCACACCGGTTTACTGCGCCAGCGCAGGTTTACTGTATGCCCGCTCTCAGCGGCGAATGGCCACCGCAGGCATGGTGATTGCCCACGTGGCAGGCCGCGAAGCCTATCGTAGCGGTTATCTGCTATCGCCTTGAGCCACTACCGGATCAGGCAACCGGCGCAGGCGGAGGCTCGTCAGGCAGCGTTGGCACGCCTGGTTCGGGCTCGATCGGTTGCGGGCTGTCCGGGTCAGGCTGGCCGGGGATGCCACCTGCATGCAGCTGTGGAAAGGCCAGCAGAGACCAGGCCAGCAGCCCGACCTGATTGGGCTCGAGGTTTGCCAGTTGGGCGCGGATACTCGGATCAATCTTCATAAGGCACTCCTGAGCGATGATCCGGCTCGCTGGATGCGTAACCGGAAATACACTCAATAGAGTGCATTTGCGCTCAAGAATTCCCTCTGTTCGTCAGGTGCGAGGCAAGGTCACGCCGCGCTGGCCCTGATACTTGCCGCCACGGTCCTTGTACGACACTTCACACTCTTCGTCAGATTCGAAGAACAGCATTTGTGCCACGCCTTCATTGGCGTAGATCTTGGCCGGCAATGTCGTGGTGTTGGAAAACTCCAGGGTCACATGACCTTCCCACTCGGGCTCAAGTGGCGTCACGTTAACGATGATGCCGCAACGCGCGTAGGTACTTTTACCCAGGCAGATGGTCAGCACATTGCGCGGAATACGGAAGTACTCAACGGTGCGTGCCAGGGCGAAGGAGTTTGGCGGGATGATGCAAACGTCGCTGGTGACATCGACAAAGCTGCCCGCGTCGAAATTTTTTGGATCAACGGTCGCCGAGTTGATATTGGTGAAGACCTTGAACTCGTTTGCGCAACGAACGTCATAGCCGTAGCTCGAAACGCCGTAGGAGATCAGACGGTTCTCGCCTTCTTCACGCACCTGACGCTCGACGAAAGGTTCGATCATGCCGTGCTCTTGCGCCATGCGGCGAATCCACTTGTCTGGTTTGATGCTCATGGCGGGTGTCCTGAATAGCGAGGTAGAAAATTCTGTTGGGCATCTTACCGCCCCCCAAGGCCCTGTTCAAAAATCTGGGGAAAAAATATCGAAATTAGCTTGAGATCCCCTGAATACAGGGTGTGAGGGCAACCGTCAGTCACGTTTTTGGATAATCCTTCGCAAAGACCCTTTGCACGTTCGGAAAAAAGCGTTAAGGTGGCGCCACTGTGTTGCTTGTGTCACTGAGAATCTCTACACGATATGTTGAATTTCGATCCAACCATCTCCAAGAATTTTTCCTGCTCTTTGCACTCAGTCTCGGCCAGGGCTTTTCCTGCGTCGCAGTTATCTTTGTTCAAGGAGTTACACCATGTCTAATCGCCAAACTGGTACCGTTAAGTGGTTCAACGATGAAAAAGGCTTCGGCTTCATCACTCCACAATCCGGTGACGACCTGTTTGTTCACTTCAAAGCAATCCAATCCGACGGCTTCAAAAGCCTGAAAGAAGGCCAACAGGTTTCTTTCATCGCTACTCGCGGTCAGAAAGGCATGCAAGCTGAGGAAGTTCAAGTTATCTAACTTGTACTGATCCAGTAAAAAACCCCGCCCTTAAAAGCGGGGTTTTTTTATGCCCGTAATAAACCCAGGCACGATTTTGTAGTCGCTGAAGAGGCACGAGGCGGCGATGGGCTGCATAGCGGCCCCAATTTCTGAAGGCCCTGGGGGCCTTATCGCAGCCTCGTACCTCGTCAGCGACTACAGGTATTTCATCGCAATTCAGTCGTCAGTGGTCGTAATGGTCGGCATAGCCTGCGAAGCCGCTTCATGCAGGACAATACGCGCGCCCACCTGTCGGGCCAGCTCCTGATAGATCAAGGCAACCGGGCTGTTGGGGTCAGCCACCGCTGTTGGCTTGCCATTGTCGGCCTGCTCGCGGATTTCCATCGACAGCGGCAGCGAGGCCAGCACCTCAACGCCATATTGCGTTGCCAGCTTCTCCCCCCCACCCTCACCGAACAGATGCTCTGCGTGACCACAGTTCGAGCAAATGTGTACCGCCATGTTCTCCACAACACCCAGCACCGGAATGTTGACCTTGCGGAACATCTCGACACCCTTGCGTGCATCCAGCAAAGCCAGATCCTGCGGCGTGGTCACAATCACCGACCCGGTCACCGGGACTTTCTGTGCCAGGGTCAGCTGGATATCGCCGGTACCCGGTGGCATATCAATGACCAGGTAATCAAGGTCATTCCAGGCCGTTTGTGTCACCAGCTGCAGCAACGCACCCGACACCATCGGACCGCGCCACACCATCGGCGTGTTGTCGTCAGTCAAAAAGGCCATCGACATGACTTCAACGCCATGGGCTTCGATGGGCACGAACCACTTCTGATCACGAATCTTCGGCCGCGTACCTTCAGCGATGCCAAACATCACGCCCTGGCTCGGACCATAAATATCCGCGTCCAGAATCCCCACCCGCGCACCTTCACGGGCCAGCGCCAGTGCCAGGTTGGCTGCGGTGGTGGACTTGCCGACACCGCCCTTGCCGGAAGCCACGGCCACAATGTTCTTCACATTGGCCAGGCCCGGGATTTGCGCCTGCGCCTTGTGCGCCGCAATCACGCAGTTGATCTCGACCTTGGCCGAGGTCACGCCATCCATGTTTTCGATGGCGGTTTGCAGGATCTGCGCCCAGCCACCCTTGAACAGACC
The DNA here is from genome assembly GCF_022496745.1 of Pseudomonas sp. TMW22080. Classification (NCBI taxonomy): domain Bacteria; kingdom Pseudomonadati; phylum Pseudomonadota; class Gammaproteobacteria; order Pseudomonadales; family Pseudomonadaceae; genus Pseudomonas; species Pseudomonas sp. TMW22080. The sequence continues at coordinate 203,873 of NZ_SCFF01000003.1, forward strand.
GGCGGCATAACCCAGTTCAAGCTGAACACTGACGCGCTCACCCTGAACCTCTATGTTGCGGATGCATCCGGCACTGACCGGATCCTGATTCAGATAAGGGTCGGTGTATTGGCGAAGGACGGCCTCCACCGCTGCGCGATTAACTGCGCTCATGGGCAACTCCCGTAAAGACTGAGTAAAACAGGCCGCTATCGTACCTGTAATAAACCACCGGCAGCAGGCTTTTGAACCGCACAAAAACAGCACAAACGATCAGATACGCCAGCACGGGGTGAAATATATTGCCCGGCGCTTTATAGTGGCCGACCACCGTCTCATCAAGTAGCCGAGCCCCATGTCCGAGCCACGCAATATCTTAGTCACCAGCGCCCTGCCCTATGCCAATGGTTCAATTCACCTTGGCCATATGCTTGAGTACATCCAGACTGATATGTGGGTGCGCTTCCAGAAACTTCGCGGCAATCAGTGCACTTATGTCTGCGCAGACGATGCCCACGGCTCGGCCATCATGTTGCGCGCCGAGAAAGAAGGCATCACCCCCGAGCAACTGATCGCCAACGTCCAGGCTGAACACAGCGCCGACTTTGCCGAGTTCCTCGTCGATTTCGACAACTTCCACTCGACCCACGCCGAAGAAAACCGTGAGCTGTCGAGTGCGATCTACATCAAGCTGCGCGAAGCCGGGCATATCGCTACCCGCTCGATCACCCAGTACTTCGACCCGGAAAAGAAAATGTTCCTGGCCGACCGCTTCATCAAGGGCACCTGCCCTAAATGCGGCACTGACGATCAGTACGGCGACAACTGCGAAAAATGCGGCGCCACCTACGCGCCAACCGATCTGAAGAATCCCAAGTCCGCCATCTCCGGCGCCACTCCGGTGCTCAAGGATTCCGAGCACTTCTTCTTCAAGCTGCCCGACTTCGATGCCATGCTCAAAAGCTGGACCCGCAGCGGCGCCCTGCAGGATGCTGTAGCCAACAAGATCGCCGAATGGCTGGATACCGGCCTGCAACAGTGGGATATCTCCCGCGATGCGCCGTACTTCGGCTTCGAGATCCCGGACGCGCCAGGCAAGTACTTCTATGTATGGCTGGACGCACCAATCGGCTACATGGCCAGTTTCAAGAACCTCTGCGCCCGCCGTCCGGATCTGGACTTCGACGCGTACTGGGCCAAGGACTCCACCGCCGAGCTGTACCATTTTATCGGCAAGGACATCGTTAACTTCCACGCCCTGTTCTGGCCAGCCATGCTCGAAGGCGCAGGCTATCGCAAGCCTACTGCCATCAACGTTCACGGTTACCTGACCGTCAACGGCCAGAAGATGTCCAAATCCCGCGGCACCTTTATCAAGGCCCGCACCTACCTGGACCACCTGGCACCGGAATACCTGCGCTACTACTACGCCTCCAAGCTGGGTCGCGGGGTTGATGACCTGGACCTGAACCTGGAAGACTTCGTACAGAAGGTCAACTCGGACCTTGTCGGCAAAGTGGTCAATATCGCCAGTCGTTGTGCAGGCTTTATTCACAAGGGTAACGCCGGTGTGATGGTAGAGGGCAATGCTGCTCCCGAACTGACCGAAGCGTTCCTGGCCGCCGCACCAAGCATTGCCGAGGCCTATGAAGCCCGTGACTTCGCCCGTGCCATGCGTGAAATCATGGCGTTGGCCGACCGTGCCAACGCCTGGATCGCTGACAAGGCTCCTTGGGCAATGGCCAAAGTTGAAGGCAAGCAAGCTGAAGTTCAGGCGGTCTGCGCACTGGGCATCAACCTCTTCCGCCAGCTGATCATCTTCCTCAAGCCGGTCCTGCCAGTACTGGCTGCCGATGCAGAGGCATTCCTGAATGTCGACCCCCTGACCTGGAACGATCACCAGGTGTTGCTGGCCAACCACCAATTGAACGCATTCAAGCCATTGCTGACCCGTATCGACCCGGTCAAGGTCCAGGCCATGACCGATGCTTCGAAAGAAGACCTGGTCGCCAGCCAGACCGACACCGGCAGCGCTGCACCACAGGGCAACGGCGAACTGGTCAAGGAGCCGCTGGCCGCAGAAATCGAGTTCGATACCTTCGCTGCCGTGGACTTGCGCGTCGCGCTGATTCTCAAGGCCGAAGCGGTTGAAGGTGCCGACAAGCTGCTGCGCCTGACCCTGGATATTGGCGACGAGCAACGCAACGTGTTTTCGGGAATCAAGAGCGCCTACCCGAACCCGGCCGAGCTTGAAGGTCGTCTGACCATGATGATCGCCAACCTGAAGCCACGCAAAATGCGCTTTGGCATATCTGAAGGCATGGTGATGGCTGCCGGCCCTGGCGGTGAAGAAATTTACCTGCTCAGCCCGGACAGCGGCGCCAAGCCAGGTCAGCGCATCAAGTAACACTGCCCCTTTGCACCGTCTGGTGGCCTGCAGGCCACCAGACGCTGTTCATCAGTAGCCGCCCCTCCCGTCATGCCGGATAATCAGCCGTCTTTACCGAGCTGAACGATCTTGCACCCACGCTTGACCGTCACGCCCCTATTTATCTCTGCGCATGTTGAGCGTCGCCCAGATGCGACCCGCTGTAGCTGGACTGATCACACCATGAGCCTGATTCAACGTATTGATGCTTTACTGCCGCAAACTCAATGCGGGAAATGCGGCCATCCTGGCTGCAAACCTTATGCGCAAGGTATTGCTCAAGGCGAGGCAATCAACAAGTGCCCGCCTGGCGGTGCCGAAACCATTGCTGCACTGGCCAGCTTGCTCAGGGTTCCCGTACTGCAACTGGATACCGATCGCGGCCAGGCCCCACCGCAAGTGGCCTATATTCGCGAAGCCGAATGCATCGGCTGCACCAAATGCATTCAGGCCTGCCCGATCGATGCCATTCTTGGCGCCGCCAAACTGATGCACAGCGTGATTATCGATGAATGCACCGGTTGCGATCTCTGCGTTGCGCCATGCCCGGTGGACTGCATCGAAATGCACCCGCTGCCTGCCAATGTCATCCCGATTGTCGGCGGCCTCGCTCAGAATGAAGAGCAGTTCAACGCCCGTAACCAGAAACGCGAGCATGCCCGCAAGCGCTTCGAGTCGCGCGACGAACGCCTGCGCCACGAAGAGCTGCACAGGCAAGCTGAACGCCTTGCCCGTGCCCAGCGCCCGCCTGCAGCAACCCTCAGCGGCACGCAAACGGATTTCCCCGGGGCAGCATCAGGCAGCCTCAATGACGCCGCACTTAAAAAAGCCAAGGTCACTCTGGCCATGGCCCGCGCGCAATTGAACAAATCGTTGAAGGCCTTCGGGCATCCGCCAACCGCACAGCAGCAATCTCAGCTGGTTATTCTGCAACAGCAGTTTGAATCCGCGCAGCAGGCACTGGCTCAACTGGAGTCAATGCCCCTGGCCGCCACACCCGCACCGATAGCCAATACTGCCGAACTCAAACGGGCAAAAATCCAGCTGGCCATGCGCCGCGCCGAACTTAAAAAAGCCATGGGCCAAGAGATGTCCGGCACCGAGCTGACACTTTTGGCTGACGCTGTCACTCAGGCAGAATCCGCACTCAATGCGCTGGATCCGGGCAAGACTTGAAAAAACCATATAAGCGCCCCACCGTTTATCGGACTGCTCTTCAGGAACGTTTTTAACCATGAACGCCGTAAAGCGCCTTGAAATATTTCGCCGGTTTCACGAAGACAACCCTGAACCTAAAACCGAACTGGCCTATTCATCGCCTTTTGAACTGCTTATCGCCGTGATCCTGTCTGCACAGGCCACTGACGTCAGCGTTAACAAGGCAATGGCCAAACTGTTTCCGGTCGCCAACACACCAGAAGCCATCTACGCTCTGGGAGTGGAAGGACTGTCGCACTACATCAAGACCATTGGCCTGTATAACAGCAAGGCCAAGAACGTGATCGAAACCTGCCGTTTATTGATTGAGCGCCATGGCAGCCAGGTCCCACAGACCCGAGAAGAGCTTGAAGCACTGCCCGGGGTAGGTCGTAAAACGGCAAACGTTGTGCTCAATACAGCTTTCCGGCAACTGACAATGGCTGTAGACACCCATATTTTCAGGGTCAGCAACCGAACCGGTATTGCCCCTGGCAAAAACGTGGTGGAGGTCGAAAAAAACCTCATGAAGTACGTACCAAAACCCTACCTGCTGGACGCCCATCACTGGCTTATCCTGCACGGGCGCTACGTGTGCCAGGCGCGCAAGCCTCGGTGCGGCAGTTGTCGCATAGAAGACCTGTGCGATTTCAAGGAAAAAACCTCTGATGATTGAGTGATAGGCGTTCTATGGGCTGATCGATTGAGAAAATCTTTTTTACCCAACGAGCGATTATCGCTATAAGGGGCGCCATTAGCTGTCTTAGCCTGGAGTGAATTGAATGAGCACTGGCAAAGAAGAACTGGAAGTAGAGGAAGATTTCGCAGTCGTCGATTCGGACGAAGTCGTAGAGCCTGTTGTCGAGGTCGCTAAAACCAATCTGGCCAAACGCCGCACCATTGACGCACTGCTGGAAGAAAAACGGCTCAGAAAAGAGCTGGAAGATTATGGATACGACCTGTAATCCCGGAGATACGGCATCAAAAGCCTCCTGTTGTGGAGGCTTTTGCTCAGGGGGCTTGGGGTATTACATCTTCAAGCCCCTCTCTTCACACCAGGCCATTGCGCTGTGCCAGCTCAATCAAATCTACAAGTGAACGGGCATTAAGCTTCAATAAAAGGCGCGTTTTGTAGGTGCTCACCGTTTTATTGCTCAAAAACATGCCATCCGCAATTTCCTTGTTACTCTTTCCACGTGCCAACTGCTGCAACACCATCATTTCTCGCCCAGAAAGGCGATTGACCATATCTGCCTCACTGGCATTCCCCAAGCTTGAACGTACTGAGTGCAAGGCTTGATTCGGGAAATAACTGTAGCCAGACAGTACGGCCTTGATTGCACTCAACAGTTCAGTCAAGTCCTGCTGCTTGCATACATAACCGGCTGCACCGGCTTGCATGCAACGCATGGAAAAGTGACCCGGGGCTTGTGAAGTCAACACCAGCACCTTGATAGGCACTGCCGGTGTGGACAACCGCGCTATAACTTCAAGCCCGTCAAGCCTAGGTATTCCAATATCCAGAATTACGATATCAGGCGCATATTCACGCGTAAGCTGCAAAGCATCCACACCATTATCCGTCTCTGCAATAACCTCGTAGCCATGTCGTTCCATGAGCATACGCACAGCAAGACGAATTACAGGATGATCATCCACGATCAGCACTTTATTCATGGGCCATTCCAATTTATCGCTGTTCGAATTTTCAGAACCAGCACCATAGCCTAGTCGCAACAAACTGGGCATAGCACCCCCTCAAGCATCAACAACCAAAGACATTTCCTACAAATATTGGAGATCAACCCTACAGATATCGCCCATTGAAACGCCCCCCACACACTTTCGTCACAAGCTGCCAGACATGGGAAGACCGAAACTCAAGAAAGCGCCGAGAATTAAAATAAAAACCCAACATAGAACTGCAACACTTTCACACAGATAACGAAATCGTACCCACTTAAGACACATTCAAAAAACCAGATATAAAACACATTCAAAAATCTGACCAAACAGCCTGACAACTCAACTACATACCCCACCCCCATGGCCTGCCGCCCAAATAAAATGCCCCACCCCCATTAAAAACCACAAAAAACACAGTGACAAATCTCAATGTTCATTCAAATTAAATCTACTATTTTTCCAAGGGAAAATATTACAATTTCATGCTTACAGAATCGGACTACAAATCATTAGGAAAACACCTAAAGCATTAAATCACGCTAAAATAACGGCAAGACGTTCGCCCAGGCAAACCCAACCAAGATAAAAATAAATATTCGATAGATACGTTCATCCACCTACAACTCCCTCTCAGACTTATCATTCAAATCAGTCACTGACTAAAAACCTTACACCCTTTACAAAAAACACTTAACGCCCTTTAACAAGGTCCGATCTGATAACGACAGCCCCCCTACAAAAACAAACCTCTTATTCAAGAAATCGATAAATTCCGCCAGCCGGGCGCGACACAATCTCATGCAATTGATTTGCGCCTTAAAAAAAACACGACTAATTTTAAAAAACGCTAGCAACTCCCTGAAGAAAGCGCTGAACCAATCACCCGACTTACATTGACCCTGCACAGATACTCCAAGCTGGCCATACACCGCCAAGAAGCGCCTTCTTCCTTATCATTCCGACTTTTACCAAAAGGCACTTTCATGATAAAAAACACCATAAAAATCAACCACCCACTTACCGTTATCGCTGTTTTTTCAATGCTGACGGAAGCGTCCGCTGCAGTCTCTCTCCCTTATATCGACAGTGAGCATCAAAAAATATACGTATGGTTCCTGATTGTGTTCCCATCACTTCTGATCACGTTGTTTTTCCTGACCTTAAACTTCAATAACAAAACACTTTATACCCCCGCTGACTTATCCAAAGCCGAGAATACTCCGGAAGGGTTCTCTCAGCCGACTGGCCCTTGCCTGAAGCAAGGCAATTCATTTGCAAGCACAAGTACATCCGCACAACTATTTATACCCGCCTGCCCTTCAGGCTCCCCGTACAGCTTATACAGACCCCATAACATCTTCCTTCAAGGCCAAAGAGTCCACCACGTAGACCCTCCCCCGTTTCCACCCCCCGAAAGAGCGCACGCAACATTCTTTGCCAAGAGTCATGCATGGAGAGAGGGCTCAGAGTTAAAAACACTCTATCTTATGGACCTGAACTACCTGCACTTGCTCTCCCCTCATAAAGGCACTGCCGAAGAGGTATTACATATCTATTACAAAGCAACCCGCAAATATAAAAACACGCCCCCCAGACATGCTGTACTGCTACTGCTTACCAACCAGCACTCCAGTATTCCTCAGGAAACTATTCGACGGGCCATCGACAACTTCAAACATACGTCATCCATCAACCATACAACCATTATCAGCTACAACACCGACGCACACAGATTCACCCTGCTTAACTCACCCCGCCCCCAAACAAATACCTGAATTGCAGGCAAAAAAAAGCCCCAGCCAATTGGCTGGGGCTTTACCAGGCGAGCTGTATCAGAACAACTTGCGCCCTTTATTTGCAGCAATACGCATGCGCAATGCATTCAACTTGATGAAGCCGGCAGCATCGGCCTGATTGTAAGCACCGCCATCCTCTTCAAAGGTTGCGATGTTGGCATCAAACAACGACTCGTCAGACTTGCGACCGGTAACAATCACGTTGCCTTTGTACAGCTTGAGGCGAACAACACCGTTAACGTGAACCTGCGAAGCATCAATCATCTGTTGCAGCATGATGCGCTCAGGGCTCCACCAGTAGCCGGTGTAGATCAGGCTGGCGTACTTTGGCATCAACTCGTCTTTCAAGTGAGCGACTTCACGATCCAGAGTAATCGACTCAATGGCGCGGTGAGCACGCAACATGATGGTGCCGCCCGGGGTTTCATAGCAACCACGGGACTTCATGCCAACATAACGGTTTTCGACGATATCCAGACGGCCGATACCGTGTTCGCCACCAATGCGGTTCAACGTTGCCAGAACAGTCGCAGGTGTCATCTCAACACCGTCCAGCGCAACGATGTCGCCATTACGGTAGGTCAGTTCCAGGTACTGCGGCTTGTCAGGAGCGTTCTCCGGAGAGACGGTCCACTTCCACATGTCTTCTTCGTGCTCAGTCCAGGTATCTTCGAGCACACCACCTTCGTAGGAGATATGCAGCAAGTTGGCATCCATCGAGTACGGGGATTTTTTCTTGCCGTGACGCTCGATCGGGATTGCATGCTTTTCAGCGTAATCCATCAGCTTTTCACGGGAGAGCAAGTCCCACTCACGCCAAGGAGCAATAACCTTCACCCCTGGCTTCAAGGCATAGGCACCCAGTTCAAAGCGAACCTGGTCGTTACCTTTACCCGTTGCACCGTGGGAAATGGCATCGGCGCCCGTTTCATTGGCGATTTCAATCAGGCGTTTGGCAATCAGCGGACGAGCAATGGAAGTACCCAGCAGGTACTCGCCTTCGTAAACGGTGTTGGCGCGGAACATCGGGAAAACGAAGTCACGAACAAACTCTTCGCGCAGGTCATCAATGTAGATTTCCTTGACGCCCATGGCTTGCGCCTTGGCACGTGCAGGTTCGACCTCTTCACCCTGACCCAGGTCAGCGGTAAAGGTTACGACTTCACAGTTATAAGTATCCTGCAGCCACTTCAGGATCACCGAAGTGTCCAGGCCGCCCGAATAAGCCAGAACGACCTTGTTTACGTCCGCCATGCCATCACTCCACGGGTTGTTCGAAAAGCCGAACAGTCTACCGCCCACAGCTATGAATTTACAGAGGCGCGACAGCTTAAGACGACAAAGCGACAGTTTATATCAAAGACGCGACGAGACCGTTGCTTCAGGAAATAGCCGCTGGATTGCTGGGACCTACAGATGGCGCAGCTTTTTCAGGCACAGGGAGCCGTTCCAGGCGGACGCTTACCCGGCGATTTTTCGCCCGGTTTACCCGACTGGTATTCGCCGCCAAGGGGTATTGCTCACCATGGAATCGCACCGTGATCTGCGACTCCTGCAGGCCGTTCTGCTTGAAATACTCCATTACCGCCAATGCCCGGCGCCGCGACAGCTCACGATTGGTCAAGCGATTGCCCTGATTATCGGAATAACCGTCGAGGATGACGTGATTGACTGTAGGGTCTGCCTTCAAGTATTCGACCATGACTTGCAAGTTGACCCGGGCCACCGCGTCCAGTTCGGTCCCCCCGCCAGGGAAACCGATCTGGCTTTGTCTGACCTGCTCAAAGTTTTTCGGTAAAAGCTTTGCGGTACAGGCCTCGTAGTCGCCGTAAGCCTGGCGAAACCTGACAGGGAGCAGGCGTACTTCCGAGACATTGCCCTCACGAGAATAATGCCTTATCAAGGGGCTGCGCCCCTCAATCAAGCCTCGAAACAAGTTGGCGGCCTGCGCCTGGGAACTGTTGAAAAGCACCTGCCCACGGCCAATACGCACCGAGCCCAGGTCAATATCACCACGGCCCGGTTGCCAGGGCGCAGCGGCGGCCAACAGCTTGGCAGAGCCCTCGCCCAACATTGAGTTGTAAGCATTAAGACGAAATACAGCCTGTTCTCCTGCACGCCTTACAAAAGCACCCGAACCAAAATCGGTAATCGGCTGAATCAGACGGCATTCGAATTTGTCACCTTCCACTTTCCACTCGATATTCTCCAGCCGCGTCTGAAAAGTCAGAGCCATGGCTGGCAGGCTGGCAAACATACTGAGCAGGATGAAATAACGCTGGCGCACGGGAGGCTCCACAGGCTTGTACGGCAAAAAAACAGGCCACAGATTTACGGCATGCTCATCAGATATCGGTCAGCAATCACAAAACTTGATAGCGAGTGCCTGCCAGAGTCTTTTCCGGTAGCATTCACCTCAGTTCGACCCGCCTGGAATCCCCAATGTCTGACCGCCTGACCCTGCTGCGTCCCGACGACTGGCATATACATCTTCGCGATGGTGCTGTGTTGCCTCACACTGTCGCGGATGTAGCGCGCACTTTTGGCCGCGCCATCATCATGCCCAACCTGGTACCCCCGGTGCGCAATGCCGCCGAGGCCGACGCCTATCGCCAGCGCATCCTGGCTGCACGCCCCGCTGGCAGCCGCTTCGAGCCGCTGATGGTGCTGTACCTCACCGATCGTACCCAGCCAGAAGACATTCGCACGGCCAAGGCCAGCGGATTCGTCCATGCAGCCAAGCTGTATCCGGCCGGGGCAACGACCAACTCCGACTCCGGTGTAACCAGTATCGACGCGATCTTCCCGGTTCTGGAAGTCATGGCCGAAGTCGGCATGCCTTTGCTGATCCACGGTGAAGTCACCCGAGCCGGCGTAGACGTGTTTGACCGCGAAAAGATCTTCATCGACGAGCATATGCGCCGCGTCGTAGATCGTTTCCCGACGCTGAAAGTCGTGTTTGAGCACATCACCACCGCCGACGCGGTGCAGTTCGTCAACGAGGCTTCGGCCAACGTCGGCGCAACCATTACCGCTCATCACCTGCTGTACAACCGCAATCACATGCTGGTTGGCGGCATTCGCCCGCACTTTTATTGCCTGCCGATCCTCAAGCGCAACACCCATCAGGAAGCCCTGCTGGATGCGGCCACCAGCGGCAGCGAGAAGTTTTTCCTGGGCACTGACTCGGCACCTCACGCCCAGCACGCCAAGGAAGCGGCGTGCGGTTGCGCCGGGTGTTATACCGCCTATGCGGCCATCGAGATGTACGCCGAAGCGTTCGAACAGCGCAATGCGCTCGACAAGCTGGAAGCCTTTGCCAGCCTTAACGGCCCGCGCTTCTACGGCTTGCCCGCCAGCAACGAACAGATCACCCTGGTTCGCCAGGAGTGGACCGCCCCAACCAGCCTGCCTTTCGGCGAGCTGACCGTAATTCCGCTGCGCGCCGGTGAAACACTGCGCTGGCGCCTGCTGGAGGAACAGCTGTGAGTGACGACCATTATGATGACGAACACGAAGGCGGCCATGGCGGCGGTCCACGCCACCCGATGGCAGAGCGCTTTCGCGGTTATCTGCCGGTCGTAATCGATGTTGAAACCGGCGGTTTCAACAGTGCTACTGATGCATTGCTGGAAATTGCTGCCGTAACGATCGGCATGGACGAAAGAGGCTTTGTGTTCCCCGAACACACCTATTTCCACCGTGTCGAGCCGTTTGAAGGCGCCAATATCGAAGCCGCTGCACTGGAATTCACCGGTATCAAGCTCGATCACCCACTGCGCATGGCCGTCAGTGAAGAGACAGCCCTGACCGATATCTTCCGCGGTGTGCGCAAGGCCCTGAAGGCCAATGGCTGCAAACGCGCCATTCTGGTGGGGCATAACAGCAGCTTCGACCTGGGCTTCCTCAACGCCGCTGTCGCGCGCCTGGACATGAAGCGCAACCCTTTCCACCCGTTCTCGAGCTTTGACACCGCGACCCTTGCTGGCCTGGCCTATGGCCAGACCGTCCTGGCAAAAGCCTGCCAGGCCGCCGACATCGACTTTGATGGGCGTGAAGCACACTCGGCCCGTTACGACACCGAGAAAACCGCCGAGTTGTTCTGTGGCATCGTAAACAGCTGGAAACAAATGGGCGGCTGGAAAGACTTCAACGACTGATCCTGTCGTAAAGGCTTACAGCGCACCATAAAAAAACCGGACACTGGGTCCGGTTTTTTTATGCCTGAAACTGACGATTACAGCTGGTCAGCATTTTCAGTCAGGTAAGCCGCAACACCTGCAGTCGAAGCGGTCATGCCCTTGTCGCCTTTTTTCCAGTTGGCCGGGCAAACTTCGCCGTGCTCTTCGTGGAATTGCAGGGCGTCAACCAGACGCAGCAGCTCGTCCATGTTGCGGCCCAGTGGCAGGTCGTTGACGATCTGCGAGCGCACAACGCCTTTGTCGTCGATCAGGAACGCGCCGCGCAGAGCCACGCCGCCTTCGGTTTCAACGTCGTAGGCCTTGCAGATGGCGTGATTGATGTCGGCAGCCATGGTGTATTTCACCTGGCCGATGCCGCCATTGTTCACTGGCGTGTTGCGCCATGCGTTGTGGGTGAAATGGGAGTCAATGGACACCGCAACCACTTCAACATTGCGCGCCTGGAACTCAGGAATACGGTGATCCAGTGCGATCAGCTCGGACGGGCATACGAAAGTGAAGTCCAGTGGGTAGAAGAACACCAGGCCATATTTGCCTTTGATGGCGGAGGACAGCGTGAAGCTGTCAACGATTTCGCCAGTGCCAAGTACGGCGGCGACGGTGAAGTCAGGGGCTTGTTTGCCTACGAGTACGCTCATTGGATATCTCCTGGTGTGCAGCGTGAAAAACAGAACCTGATTGGGCAGCCGTTGAAAACGACGCCAGGCAATCAGCTCCCGGGTAAAAAGACCGGTCATCATACACCGCTCGTCGGAACTGGCAGGCACCCTTTTTCACCCGCCCGAAAGCGCTCAAAAGAACCGTTCGTCAGCACAGTGCCTGAGACCCTCAATTGAGACTCAAGGTACTTTGACAATCATTCTCGTTAACATTAAGATCCTTGGCATTGAATCCCAACCAGCGATGGTTCTTATTTATGTACGTTTGCCTTTGCACTGGCGTCACCGATGGAAAAATCCGCGACGCAATCTACGACGGTTGCTGCAGTTACCGTGAAGTGCGTGAAGCGACAGGTGTTGCCAGCCAATGTGGCAAATGTGCCTGTCTGGCCAAGCAAGTGGTTCGCGAAACCCTTTCCTCGCTGCAAGCCAGCCAGGCTGTCATGAGTTTCCCGGCAGAATTTTCAGTCGCCTGATTAACCAATTCCAAAGAACCGGACATAGCGTCCGGTTTTTTTATGCCCAGAATTCAAGTGCTTAGGCCCAAGACGCGGAACACAAACATTCTTATTCCGATTAATTTTCATTTATTATTCAAATACTTAGGTTTGACAGTCTGCAAGGTGCGGATCAAACTCTGCCCTATATACAGTTAATTAAGGCAGACCCCAGCCATGAAAGGCGACATTTCGGTTATTCAGCACCTCAACAAAATTCTCGGCAACGAACTGGTCGCAATCAACCAATACTTCCTGCATGCACGCATGTATCAGGATTGGGGCCTGGAGAAGTTGGGCGCGCATGAGTACCACGAGTCCATCGACGAGATGAAACACGCGGACAAACTGATTAAACGCATCCTGTTCCTGGAAGGCCTGCCAAACGTACAGGACTTGGGCAAGCTGCATATCGGCGAGCACACCAAGGAAATGCTGGAGTGTGACCTGCGCATCGAGAAGACTGGCCACGCCGACCTCAAGGCCGCCATTGCCCATTGTGAAGTAGTTGGTGACTTTGGCAGCCGGGAAATGCTCGAAGATATTCTTGAGTCGGAAGAAGAACATATCGACTGGCTGGAAACTCAGTTGGGCCTGATCGACAAAGTGGGTATTGAGAATTACCTGCAATCGCAAATGGGTGAGTAACTAACACCCATTAAAAAGCCCCGCCTTGTTTATCACAGAGGCGGGGCTTTTTTATGCGTGCGACAAAACAACTGTCACGACGCGACTGATATCAGGCTTCAGTCTTGTTTGCTGCGGCTTTCTCGACAGCTTCTTTGATCAAAGCCTGCAAAGAACCATCAGCGGCCATTTCAGCCATGATGTCGCTACCGCCAACCAGCTCGCCACCTACCCACAATTGCGGGAAAGTTGGCCAGTTGGCGTACTTTGGCAGATTGGCACGAATTTCAGGATTCTGGAGGATGTCCACGTAAGCGAACTTCTCGCCACACCCCATGACTGCCTGAGCAGCTTTAGCCGAAAAGCCGCACTGCGGGGCATTCGGGGAGCCTTTCATGTAGAGCAGAATGGTGTTGTTGGCAATCTGGTCTTTAATAGTTTCGATGATATCCATGGAGCACCTCGGCTGAACTTTCCGACGCAGATGTCGGCACGGTGGCGCATTGTAACGGAAAGCCGAGCGCGACGCTCGGTCTCCCCGACAGACAATAGTATGCCCCTGCTCCCTCCACAAAGCTTGTTGTCCCTGCCGAGAAACGATGGCTGCGAGCAGTTAAACCCCGCCTCATGACAGGAATGCTGACAACGCCATCGCAGCCGTCGCTCCTCGCCAGCGATGACAAATACGACGACCTCGCCCCCCCTCGCAATTGCCAAGCTACGCCACGGCAGTGTACAAATGGGCAGCTGAGGTGAGGCAAACCGCCTGATGTGGCTCATGCAGCGCAAGACCCGCTCAAACCTCTATACATATGACCCTTATTGGCAAGACGCGACATTTCCTTATAAGATCGCGCCTTCCCCTATTTCGTCGCCCCGTGCGGCTTTCGCCGCAGGTCTCGCCCGTTTTTCCGAAAACCCCGGCCTTGAGCATCTGCGATCGTTGCAAAAAAAGGTAGTTAATGATGAGCGCAAGGCACTTTCTCTCCCTGATGGATTGCACTCCCGAAGAGCTAGTCAGCGTGATTCGCCGCGGCATCGAGCTTAAGGACCTGCGCCAGCGCAGCGTTCTGTTCGAACCCTTGAAAGGTCGCGTACTGGGCATGATTTTCGAAAAATCATCGACCCGCACCCGCCTGTCATTTGAAGCTGGCATGATCCAGCTCGGTGGCCAGGCCATTTTTCTGTCACCACGAGATACCCAACTGGGTCGTGGCGAACCGATAGGCGACTGCGCCATCGTCATGTCACGCATGCTTGACGCCGTCATGATCCGCACCTTCGCCCACAGCACCCTGACCGAGTTTGCGGCCAATTCCCGCGTACCGGTTATCAATGGCCTGTCGGACGACCTGCACCCATGCCAGCTGCTGGCTGACATGCAGACCTTTCTTGAGCATCGCGGATCGATCAAGGGCAAGACCGTGGCCTGGATTGGTGACGGCAACAACATGTGCAACAGCTATATAGAAGCGGCCATCCAGTTTGACTTCAACCTGCGTGTTGCCTGCCCCGAAGGCTATGAGCCCAACCCCGAGTTCGTGGCGCTGGCAGGCGAACGCGTTACCATCGTTCGCGACCCGCGTGATGCCGTGATTGGCGCCCACCTGGTGAGCACCGACGTATGGACATCAATGGGTCAGGAAGACGAAACGGCCAAGCGCCTCGAACTGTTTGCCCCGTATCAGGTCAACCGTGCCCTGCTCGACCTGGCGGCCGATGACGTGCTGTTCATGCACTGCCTGCCTGCTCATCGCGGCGAAGAGATCAGCGTCGACCTGCTGGACGACCCTCGCTCCGTGGCCTGGGATCAGGCCGAAAACCGCCTGCATGCGCAAAAAGCGCTGCTCGAATTCCTTGTCCAACCGGCGTACCAATCCGCATGAGTCAGCCGCTATTGCTAAACCTTCGTGATCTGGCCTGTGGGTATCAGGGCCAGAGCGTGGTGCAAAACCTCAACCTGCATCTCAATGCCGGTGATATCGGCTGCTTGCTGGGCTCTTCGGGGTGCGGCAAAACCACGACATTGCGTGCTATTGCCGGGTTCGAACCGGTACACCAGGGTGAAATCAGGCTGGCAGGCGAAGTGATCTCCAGCGCCGGCTTCACCTTGGCACCCGAGAAACGTCGTATTGGTATGGTGTTTCAGGACTACGCTCTGTTCCCGCACCTGAGCGTGGCCGACAACATTGCCTTCGGCATTCGCAAGCACCCGAACAAAGACCGTGTGACCGAAGAGCTGCTTGAGCTGGTCAACCTTAAAAACCTGGGCAAACGCTTTGCGCACGAGTTATCAGGTGGTCAGCAGCAACGCGTTGCCCTGGCCCGCGCCCTGGCACCCGAGCCGCAACTGCTGTTGCTGGATGAGCCATTCTCCAACCTGGATGGCGAGCTGCGCCGCAAGCTCAGCCACGAAGTGCGCGATATCCTGAAAGCCCGTGGCACAAGTGCGATTTTGGTGACACACGATCAGGAAGAAGCCTTCGCTGTCAGCGATCATGTTGGCGTGTTCAAGGAAGGCCGCCTTGAACAGTGGGACACCCCTTACAACCTCTACCACGAACCTCAGACGCCCTTTGTGGCGAGCTTTATCGGTCAGGGATACTTTATTCGCGGCCAGTTGCTGACACCTGAATCGGTACAAACCGAGCTGGGTGTCTTGCGTGGCAACCGTGCGTATACCTGGCCAACGGGCGGTGCAGTGGATGTATTGCTGCGCCCGGACGATATCGTCTACGCACCGGACAGCGATTTGAAGGCGCGGATCATCGGCAAGACATTCCTCGGCGCATCGACCCTTTATCGCCTGCAACTGCCGACAGGCAGCCAGCTGGAGTCGATCTTCCCGAGTCATGCCGACCACTTGCCTGGCGCTGAAGTGGGCATTCGCGTTGCCGCCGAACACCTGGTGATGTTTCAAACCAGCGGCAGCATAGCGGCGCAAATCCCGCAATCCGAATCAGGTGTAAGGCGTTTCAGCACAGCGCACTAAAAACCTGTGGCAGCGCTTACGCCCTGCCTACTTCTGCGAACTTCGCTTGCGTGTGCTCTGCCAGCACCGCAGGCGCCAGTTCCACCTCCAGCCCGCGTCGTCCGGCGCTGACAAAAATAGTCGAAAAACCCTCGGCACTTTTATCAATAAAAGTACGCAGGCGCTTCTTTTGCCCCAACGGGCTGATCCCGCCAAGCAGATAACCTGTGGAGCGCTGAGCCGCCGCCGGGTCCGCCATTTCGACTTTCTTCACCCCCGCTGCCTGAGCCAGCGCTTTCAAATCAAGACTTCCGACGACCGGTACGACGGCAACCAGCAACTCGCCCTTTTCACTGCTGGCCAACAGCGTCTTGAACACTTGCGCAGGCTCCAGGCCAAGCTTTTCTGCGGCCTCCAGGCCGTAGGATGCCGCCTTGGGGTCGTGTTCATAGCTGTGTACCCGATGTTCGGCGCGAACTTTTTTCAGCAGGTCCAGTGCAGGCGTCATGACAGCTCCAGTTTTGCAGAGGAGAAAGAAATACGATGGCCGATTTTAGGCTATTACCCCGTAAAAAGGCGCTGAAACCGAGGTTACAGACCCAGCATGTAGCTAAAAAGTTACCTTTACCCCTCTCAATTCGTAGTCTTTGTTTACATAAAAACCAATACCAAAGCACTCATCTGAAGTCAGAATGTGAATACCCGTTCACTTTCGACCTTTGACAGCAGTGTTTCTTGTCTATATTTTTTCGAATCTGAATATACTCACACGACTCAGCCTGACAGCGTAAAACACAAATACGCAGTTCCCGGTCCAGGCTCAGGCGCACTGCCACCCTGATTGACGACGTCAAAAAACAACAATAACGAGGTTTTACATGTCGACTGCATCGCAGCACCCCACACTTTCAGGCCAGTGCCTGGCCGAGTTTCTCGGCACCGCACTTTTGATATTCTTCGGTACCGGCTGTGTTGCGGCTCTCAAGGTCGCGGGCGCAAGTTTTGGCCTATGGGAAATCAGCATCATCTGGGGCATTGGCGTCAGCATGGCGATTTATCTGACAGCGGGCGTTTCCGGCGCACACCTGAACCCGGCGGTCAGCATTGCGCTGTGCCTGTTCACCGATTTTGAAAAACGTAAACTGCCTTTCTATATCCTCGCCCAGATCGCAGGGGCCTTTTGCGCAGCGGCGTTGGTTTACACGCTCTACAGCAACCTGTTCTTCGATTACGAACAAGCCCACCAGATGGTACGTGGCAGCCAGGCCAGCCTGGAATTGGCCTCGGTATTCTCGACCTACCCGCACCC
This sequence comes from Pseudomonas sp. TMW22080, assembly GCF_022496745.1. Lineage (NCBI taxonomy): Bacteria > Pseudomonadati > Pseudomonadota > Gammaproteobacteria > Pseudomonadales > Pseudomonadaceae > Pseudomonas > Pseudomonas sp. TMW22080. Next base: position 221,224 of record NZ_SCFF01000003.1, read on the forward strand.
TTCGCTGACAACGCTGCAGGCCTTCCTCGTCGAGCTTGTGATAACCGCTATCCTTATGGGCGTAATCATGGCCCTGACCGACGACAAAAACGGCTTGCCCCGTGGCCCATTGGCCCCCCTGCTGATCGGCTTGCTGATCGCCGTCATTGGCAGCTCGATGGGCCCATTGACCGGTTTTGCGATGAACCCTGCGCGTGATTTCGGGCCCAAGCTGATGACTTTCTTCGCTGGCTGGGGGGACGTCTCGTTCACCGGCGGGCGCGATATCCCGTATTTCCTGATTCCCATTTTTGCACCCATCGTAGGTGCCTGTCTGGGCGCTGCCATTTATCGCGGGATGATTGCCCGGCACTTGCCTGACATTGCCCCGGCAGATGCGGTTACCCAAGCCGCTGCGCCTGCAAAGACTCAGGCATCCTGATACCGACTGATGAAACGGGGCGCACGAGACCTACTGCCCGTTACCTGTCTCGCGCCCGCAACCTCCCTCATTCTGCAAGGCACTAACAAATGACCGACACTCAGAATAAGAACTACATCATTGCGCTGGACCAAGGCACCACCAGTTCGCGAGCGATCATCTTCGATCGTGACGCCAACGTGGTGTGCACAGCACAACGTGAGTTCCAACAGCATTACCCGCAACCGGGCTGGGTCGAACACGACCCGATGGAGATTTTTGCCACCCAGAGCGCCGTGATGGTTGAGGCCCTGGCCCAGGCCGGCCTGCATCATGACCAGGTTGCCGCCATCGGCATTACCAACCAGCGCGAAACCACGGTGGTCTGGGACAAAGAAAGCGGCCGCCCGATCTACAACGCCATCGTCTGGCAATGCCGTCGCAGCACCGAGATCTGCGAGCAGCTCAAACGCGACGGTCACGAGCAATACATCAGCGACACCACCGGCCTGGTGACCGACCCGTACTTCTCCGGCACCAAACTGAAGTGGATCCTCGACAACGTCGAAGGCAGCCGCGAACGGGCGCGCAAAGGCGAACTGCTGTTTGGCACCATCGACAGCTGGCTGATCTGGAAATTTACCGGCGGCAAAACCCACGTTACCGATTACACCAACGCCTCGCGCACCATGCTCTTTAACATCCACACTCTGGAGTGGGATGCCAAGATGCTGGAGGTGCTGGATATCCCGCGCGAAATGTTGCCTGAAGTGAAGTCGTCTTCAGAGATCTACGGCCGCACCAAAAGCGGTATCGCCATCGGCGGCATTGCCGGCGACCAACAGGCCGCGCTGTTTGGCCAGATGTGCGTCGAGCCCGGCCAGGCCAAGAACACCTACGGCACCGGCTGCTTCCTGCTGATGAACACCGGCGCCAACGCCGTGAAGTCGACCCACGGCATGCTGACCACCATCGCCTGCGGCCCCCGCGGCGAAGTGGCCTACGCCCTGGAAGGCGCCGTGTTCAACGGTGGCTCCACCGTGCAATGGCTGCGTGACGAACTGAAGATCATCAACGACGCCCACGACACCGAATACTTCGCCAATAAAGTCAAAGACAGCAATGGCGTGTATCTGGTGCCTGCCTTCACCGGCCTCGGTGCCCCCTACTGGGACCCGTATGCCCGTGGCGCACTGTTCGGCCTTACTCGCGGCGTACGCGTAGACCACATCATTCGTGCTGCGCTGGAGTCGATTGCCTACCAGACACGGGACGTACTGGACGCCATGCAACAGGACTCCGGCGAACGCCTCAAAGCCCTGCGTGTAGACGGTGGTGCCGTAGCCAACAACTTCCTGATGCAGTTTCAGGCCGACATCCTCGGCACCCAGGTTGAACGCCCGCAAATGCGTGAAACCACGGCCTTGGGCGCTGCCTACCTGGCGGGTCTGGCTTGCGGCTTCTGGGGCAGCCTGGATGAACTGCGCGGCAAGGCGGTGATCGAGCGCGAGTTCGAACCTGCACTGGACGAAAGCTGCAAAGAGAAGCTCTATGCCGGCTGGAAAAAAGCCGTAAGCCGTACCCGCGACTGGGAACCTCACGAAGAAAGCAACTAAGTACGGGCAATGACATCTGCGGGCGCCTATGGCGCCCGCAGTTGCTTGAGGCACCTGCGAGTAGCAGACGACGCTTTCCTGCGGCATCATGGGTGAATTTGCTTCGCCGCCCAAAGGAAACTCCATGAATCTGCCTCCACGCCAACAGCAGATCCTCGAACTCGTACGCGAGCGCGGTTATGTCAGCATCGAGGAAATGGCTCAGTTGTTCGTCGTCACGCCGCAGACCATTCGCCGTGACATCAACCAGTTGGCAGAAGCCGACCTGTTGCGCCGCTACCACGGTGGCGCCGCCTATGACTCCAGTGTAGAGAACACCGCCTACGCCATGCGGGCCGACCAGATGCGCGATGAAAAGCGCCGCATTGGCGAAGCCATTGCCGCCCAGATTCCCGATCACGCCTCGATTTTCATCAATATCGGCACCACCACCGAGTCGATTGCCCGGGCGCTGCTCAACCACAATCACCTGAAAATCATCACCAACAACCTGCATGTTGCGTCGATCCTGAGCGCAAAAGACGACTTCGAAGTACTGATCGCCGGCGGCAATGTGCGCCGCGATGGTGGCATCGTCGGTCAGGCCAGCGTCGACTTTATCAACCAGTTCAAGTTCGACTTCGCCTTGGTTGGTATCAGCGGTATCGATTCTGACGGCAGCTTGCTGGACTTTGACTATCAGGAAGTACGCGTATCCCAGGCGATTATCGCCAATGCCCGACAAACTATCCTGGCAGCGGACTCCAGCAAGTTCGGCCGCAATGCAATGGTCCGCTTGGGCCCGATCACCTTGATCGATTGCCTGGTCACCGACCAGCCGCCCGTGCCGGAGCTGGCGCAACTGCTGGCCCAGAACAAAATTCGTCTGGAAGTGGTTTAACCACACTCAGATAGTGATGCGGGTTCAGATGCTGTGGGGCGGGCTTGCTCGCGATGGCATCACCGCAACCTGACAGGTGAGCCGCAGCGCCTGCATTGCGAGCAATGCCTGCTCCCGCAGAATCATTGCCCTACACTAAAATGTTCGAAATTCTTCCTTTCGACGCCCTTCGATGAGTTTTTTCAATCGAAGGGTGCTGGCTGCCCGCGCCTTTATCCGCTAATATTTTCGCAAATGAACATTAATGTTCGAATTCAAATATGCGTAAAGAACGCGAGGCCAACCCATGCCCCTGACCACCTTGCCTGCCACTCCCCTCGCTGAGGTTTACGACGTCGCCGTTATTGGTGGTGGAATCAATGGTGTCGGGATTGCGGCAGATGCAGCCGGGCGCGGCCTCTCGGTGTTCCTTTGCGAAAAGGACGATCTGGCCAGCCACACGTCCTCTGCCAGCAGCAAGCTGATCCACGGTGGCCTGCGCTACCTCGAACATTACGAGTTCCGCCTGGTGCGCGAAGCGCTGGCCGAACGCGAAGTGCTGCTGGCCAAAGCCCCGCATATCGTTAAACCGATGCGTTTCGTATTGCCGCACCGACCGCACCTGCGCCCGGCGTGGATGATCCGTGCCGGCCTGTTCCTGTATGACCATTTGGGCAAGCGTGAAAAGCTGGCTGGTTCAACCAGCCTCAAGTTCGGTGCCAACAGCCCCCTTAAAGCAGAAATCACCAAAGGTTTTGAATACTCCGATTGCTGGGTCGATGACGCGCGCCTGGTAGTGCTCAACGCCATGGCCGCGCGGGAAAAAGGCGCCCATGTTCACACCCAGACCCGTTGCGTCGGCGCGCGCCGTAACAAGGGTTTGTGGGAGTTGAACCTGGAACGTGCAGATGGCAGCCTGTTTTCGATCCGCAGCAAGGCCCTGGTCAATGCCGCCGGCCCCTGGGTCGCCAAATTCATCAAGGACGACCTCAAGCTGGACTCGCCTTACGGCATCCGCCTGATCCAGGGTAGCCACCTGATTGTGCCCAAGCTGTATGACGCGCCAAATGCCTTCATCCTGCAGAACGAAGACCAGCGGATTGTGTTCACCATTCCGTACATGGACCAGTTCACCATCATCGGCACCACTGACCGCGAATACACCGGCGATCCGGCCAAGGTCAGCATTACCGAAGAAGAAACCGACTACCTGCTTAATGTGGTCAACGCCCACTTCAAGCAGCAAGTGAGCCGCAGCGACATTCTGCGCACCTACTCCGGCGTGCGCCCGCTGTGCAATGACGAGTCCGACAACCCTTCGGCCGTGACCCGCGACTACACCCTGGCATTGTCTGGCGCAGCGGGCGAAGCCCCGCTTCTATCGGTATTTGGCGGCAAACTGACCACCTATCGCAAGCTGGCCGAATCGGCCATGGCACAGCTGACACCCTACTTCACCCAGATCAAGCCGAGCTGGACCGCCAGCGCGACATTACCCGGCGGCGAAGGCATGACCACGCCAAAAGCCCTGAGCGAGGCCCTGGTCAGCAAATACAGCTGGCTGGATGCCGCAATTGCCAAGCGCTGGGCAATCACCTATGGCAACCGCTCCTGGAGCTTGCTCGAAGGTGCACAAGGCCTGGGCGACATGGGCGAGCATATCGGCAGCGGCCTTTACAGCCGTGAGGTTGATTACCTGTGCAACCAGGAATGGGCACTGGAGGCACAGGACATCCTGTGGCGCCGCACCAAGCTTGGGTTGTTCACCACGGCCGAGGAACAGGCCCACCTGAGCCAGTACATGACCACCCTTGGCCTGAAACACCGCAAGGTTCAGGCCGCTTAATCCGCGTTTAGATGGCCCGTGGGAGCGAGTCCGCTTGCACGGGCCTTCGCTCCTCCCCCCCCGCACTGCCTGCCTTTCATTCGGTTTTCCGAACGCACTCCCCCCCAATGATTCGGCTTTCCGGGCATCTGCATGCCACCGAAGTCCCGACATAAAACTTTAATTCGTTATAAATCAGCAGGTTAGACTTTAATGCCAGGGCTGGCACGACTCATGCTCTACACTCTAAGCCGAATGCTTAAACAGAGCGTTTAGCCTGTTGAGACGTTCTGAGTAAAAAAGGGCCTGCAAACGGGCTCAATAAAAAAAACAATGTCGAGGAAACATCGATGCGCATCGTTCCGCAACTTTTGGGCGCAGCAATTGCTGCAGCTCTGATTAGCACTCCAGTTTTTGCAGCCGAATTGACCGGCACACTGAAGAAAATCAAAGAATCCGGCACCATCACCCTTGGGCATCGTGACTCCTCCATTCCGTTCTCCTACATCGCGGACGCTTCCGGCAAACCGGTTGGCTACTCCCATGATGTGCAACTGGCTATCGTTGAAGGGCTGAAAAAACAGCTCGACATGCCGGACCTGAAGGTCAAGTACAACCTCGTTACCTCCCAGACCCGTATCCCGCTGGTGCAGAACGGCACCGTTGACGTTGAGTGTGGTTCCACCACCAACAACGTTGAACGCCAACAGCAAGTCGACTTCTCGGTCGGCATCTTCGAAATCGGTACGCGCCTGCTGTCCAAAAAGGACTCGCCTTACAAGGACTTCGCTGACCTGAAAGGCAAAAACGTCGTGACCACTGCTGGTACCACCTCCGAGCGCATCCTCAAGGCGATGAACGCCGACAAGCAGATGGGCATGAACGTGATCTCGGCAAAAGACCACGGCGAAGCCTTCAACATGCTGGAGTCGGGCCGTGCTGTTGCTTTCATGATGGACGACGCCCTGCTGGCCGGTGAAATGGCCAAAGCCAAGAAGCCTACAGACTGGGCCGTGACCGGCACTCCACAGTCTTACGAAATCTACGGCTGCATGCTGCGTAAAGGCGATCCGGAATTCAAAAAGGCCGTGGATGACGCCATCGTTGCCTACTACAAGTCGGGCAAGATCAACGACACCTACAAAACCTGGTTCGAGTCGCCGATTCCACCAAAAGGCCTGAACCTGATGTTCCCGATGAGCGATGAGCTCAAAGCGTTGATTGCCACCCCTACCGACAAGGCAGCAGACGACAAACCGGCTGAAGAAAAGAAATCCTGATTTCAGCCGGCTGAACCCCCCGGGCGCAAGCCATTGCGCCCGGGGGTGTCGACCACCTTTGGACTAAGCTTCTTATTGCATTAGAGAGCACTCGACCCGCCGGTTATCGAGCGGGCTAAGTGTGCCCGGCGACCCTGCCGGGTGAGAACGGATTCCCTGAAGCAAGTGCTTGTTTATAGACCCATCTGAGGGGAGACCCTGCATGAATTACAATTGGGACTGGAGCGTGTTCTTCAAGTCCACCGGCGTAGGCAGCGAGACATATCTCGACTGGTTTATTTCCGGCCTGGGCTGGACCATCGCTATCGCTGTTGTCGCCTGGATTGTCGCGCTGATCCTGGGTTCGCTGCTGGGCGTGATGCGCACCCTGCCGAACCGCTTTATCGCGGGCATTGCCACGGTATACGTAGAAATCTTCCGTAACGTTCCGCTGCTGGTGCAGCTGTTTATCTGGTACTTCCTGGTGCCCGATCTACTGCCGCCCAACCTGCAGGAATGGTACAAGCAGGACCTCAACCCGACCACTTCGGCTTATCTGAGCGTTGTCGTGTGTCTGGGCCTGTTTACCGCCGCACGTGTTTGCGAACAGGTACGTACCGGTATCGAAGCCCTGCCACGGGGCCAGGAAGCAGCGGCCCGCGCCATGGGTTTCAGCATGGCGCAGATCTACTGGAACGTGCTGCTGCCACAGGCCTACCGAATCATCATTCCACCGCTCACCTCCGAATTCCTCAACGTGTTCAAGAACTCGTCCGTGGCCTCGCTGATCGGTTTGATGGAACTGCTGGCACAAACCAAACAGACGGCCGAGTTTTCCGCCAACCTGTTTGAAGCCTTCACCCTGGCCACGTTGATCTACTTCACCCTGAACATGAGCCTGATGCTGTTGATGCGCCTGATCGAGAAAAAAGTAGCCGTACCCGGTCTCATGTCTCTGGGGGGCAAATAATGGACTTCTTCGATTTCAGCGGGATTGTCCCCGCCCTGCCGGGCCTGTGGAACGGCATGATCATGACCCTCAAGCTGATGGTCATGGGCGTTGTCGGTGGTGTGGCCCTGGGCACCGTGCTGGCCCTGATGCGTTTATCGTCAAGCAAGTGGATGGCCAATCTGGCCGGCGCTTACGTGAACTACTTCCGCTCCATCCCGCTGCTGCTGGTGATTACCTGGTTCTACCTGGCGGTGCCGTTCGTGCTGCGCTGGATCACCGGCAAGGACACCCCGATCGGGGCGTTCGAGTCGTGCCTGGTAGCCTTCGTCATGTTCGAAGCAGCCTACTTCTGCGAAATCGTGCGAGCAGGCGTGCAGGCCATCCCCAAGGGGCAAATGGGTGCAGCCAAGGCCCTGGGCATGAGCTACGGCCAGGCCATGCGCCTGATCATCCTGCCCCAGGCCTTTCGTAAAATGACCCCGCTGCTGCTGCAACAGAGCATTATCCTGTTCCAGGACACCTCTCTGGTCTACACGGTTGGCCTGGTGGATTTCCTCAATGCCTCGCGTTCCAGTGGCGACATCATCGGCCGCTCCAATGAGTTCCTGATCTTCGCCGGTCTGGTGTATTTCATCATCAGCTTTTCCGCCTCGCTGCTGGTCAAGCGTCTGCAAAAAAGGTTTGCCGTATGATCTCGATCAAGAACATCAACAAGTGGTACGGGGACTTCCAGGTACTGACCGATTGCAGTACTGAAGTCAAAAAAGGCGAAGTGGTCGTTGTCTGTGGCCCGTCGGGCTCGGGCAAGTCGACCCTGATCAAGTGCGTCAACGCCCTTGAACCGTTCCAGAAAGGCGACATCGTGGTTGACGGCACCTCCATTGCCGACCCGAAGACCAACCTGCCGAAGCTGCGTTCGCGGGTTGGCATGGTGTTCCAGCACTTCGAACTGTTCCCGCACATGACCATCACCGAAAACCTGACCATTGCCCAGGTCAAGGTATTGGGCCGCAGCAAGGCTGAAGCCACCAAAAAAGGCCTTGAGCTTCTGGAACGCGTCGGCCTGTCGGCCCATGCCCACAAGCACCCCGGCCAGCTTTCCGGCGGGCAACAACAACGTGTGGCGATTGCCCGCGCCCTGGCCATGGACCCGATCGTCATGCTGTTTGATGAACCGACCTCGGCCCTTGACCCGGAAATGGTCAACGAAGTGCTCGATGTCATGGTGCAGTTGGCCAACGAAGGCATGACCATGATGTGCGTGACCCACGAAATGGGTTTTGCCCGCAAGGTCGCCAACCGGGTGATCTTTATGGATCAGGGCAAAATCGTCGAAGACTGTGAGAAAGAAGAGTTTTTCGGTGATGTATCGGCCCGCTCCGAGCGTGCCCAGCACTTCCTCGCCAAGATCCTGCAGCACTAAACACCCGTTCAGCTCCCACCGGCTTGGGTGGGAGCGGGCTTGCTCGCGATGGCAGCGATCCTGGTTAACTGATGAACCGCGCCGCTCCCATCGCGAGCAAGCCCGCTCCCACAGTGGATCTACGTGAACGGTCAACCACTGCACAGTGGTTGACCCAAGGCATCTGTGATGAAATGCGACCCCACTCTTTATCGCGGTGCTCCGCCCTCACTTGCCGTGAAACCTCGCCTGCTCCGTCATTTCCTGCTGCCTCTGCTGATCATCCTGTTGACGATCGGCCTGGGCTACGCGGGCTATCGCATCAGTGAACACTTCGGTATTCGTACCCTGAGCGAAACCGGCGAACGCCAACTGGAACTGCATGCCCGTACCGTCGAAAGTGAGCTGGGCAAATACACTTACCTGCCCAGCCTGCTGGAGCTGGAGTCCAGCGTTTCGCGATTGCTCGCCGACCCCTCCGTGCAGAACCGGGTCACCGTCAATCAATACCTCGAAGGCCTGAACCGCCGCAGCCGCAGCCGGGCCATCTATGTGCTCGACACCACCGGCCGCGTGATGGCTACCAGCAACTGGCGGGATACCGACAGTTATCTGGGCGAGGACCTGTCATTTCGCGCCTACTTTCAGGATGCCGTACGCGGCCAGCCCGGCCGCTTCTACGGCATTGGCAGTACCTCGGGTGAACCCGGCTACTACCTCGCCCACGGCCTGGAAGAGCAGGGCAAGATCATTGGCGTGGCCGTGATCAAAGTCCGCCTCGAAGCCCTTGAGGAGCGCTGGCAACGCGCCCGCCTCGAAGCCTACGTCAGCGACGAGAACGGCATTATCATCCTGTCCAGCGACCCTACCCGGCGGCTCAAGTCCATCCACCCGCTCAGTGCCGACACCAAGGAGCGCCTGGCCCGCAGCCTGCAGTACTACTGGTGGCCGCTTAACGAGCTGGAACCGCTGGAGCGGGAAAACCTCGCCGAAGGCGTAGAAAAAGTCACCTTCGCCAGCAGTAACGATGTGGTGACCGACCACCAGGAAGTCAGCTACCTGGCGCAAACCCGCAGGCTTAACGACACCCCCTGGGACATCACCCTGCTCACGCCATTGCAAGACCTGCGCCGTGAAGCGGCGAACCAGGGAATGCTGGTGGCGGTGGCATTTGCCTTGCTGGCCTTTTTGCTGATTGCCTGGAATGAGCGACGCAAAGTGATAGCCACCCGACTGGCTGCACGGGAAGCCCTGCAAGAGGCCAACAACCAGCTGGAGCGCAAGATCACCGAGCGCACCACCCACCTGCGGGCCAGCAACGAACGGCTCAAAGGCCAGATACGCGAGCGGCGCCAGGCCGAAGACACCCTGCGCCGCGCCCAGGATGAACTGGTACAGGCGGGCAAGCTGGCGGCCATCGGGCAGATGTCCACCAGCATCGCCCATGAACTGAACCAGCCGCTGGCGGCCTTGCGCACGCTGTCGGGCAATACCGTGCGTTTTCTTGAACGCGGTGATCTCAAGGTCGCCGCGGACAACCTCGGCACCATCAACAATCTGGTCGACCGAATGGGCCGCATCACCGCTAACCTGCGCTCCTTCGCCCGCCGCGGTGACGATCATGGCCAGGCCTGCCTGGGCAAGGCCGTTGACGCCGCCCTGCAACTGCTCGCCAGCCGCATGGAAGAATCAGGGGTGCAACTGCATCGAGACTTCACGGAGGTGGCGCTCAAGATTGATCAAACCCGACTTGAGCAAATTCTGGTCAACCTGATTGGCAATGCGCTGGACGCCATGCAAGGTCAGGCGACACAACCGCAACTGTGGCTGACGGGCGAGCCCAACGACGCCAAATACCGTCTGTGCGTGCGCGATAACGGTCCCGGGATCGAGCCAGAAGCACGCAAACATCTCTTTGAACCTTTCTTCACCACCAAACCCGGCGAACAGGGTCTAGGCCTTGGCCTGACCCTGTCGGCCAGCCTGGCCGCTGCTGCCGGCGGCAGCCTCAGTGTCGAGTTCCCGGTCACCGGTGGTGTCGCATTTGTCCTTCTTTTGCCGCTGGTACAACCTGCTAAGGCCGACACGCCATGAATAACGACCTGACGGTCCTGATTGTTGAAGACGATCCCCATGTTCTGCTCGGCTGCCAGCAGGCGCTGGCGCTCGAAGATATTCGCAGCGAAGGCGTCAGCAGTGCCGAACAGGCGCTGGCGCTGGTAGGCGACAACTTCCCGGGTATCGTCATCAGTGATATCCGCCTGCCCGGAATGGATGGTCTTGAACTGCTCAAGCACCTCAAGGCCCGCGACCGCACCCTGCCGGTGGTATTGATTACCGGGCATGGCGATATTTCCATGGCCGTGGGCGCCATGCGTGACGGTGCCTATGACTTTATGGAGAAACCCTTCTCCCCCGAACGCCTGGTTGATGTGGCCCGTCGTGCGCTGGAGCAGCGCAGCCTGGCGCGGGAAGTCTGGTCGTTGCGCCGTCAGCTTGCCGAGCGTGATTCACTTGAAGGACGCATCATCGGCCGCTCGCCGGCCATGCAGCAGTTGCGCGAACTGATAGCCAACGTCGCCGATACTTCAGCCAACGTGCTGATTGAAGGTGAAACCGGTACCGGCAAGGAGCTGGTCGCCCGCTGCCTGCACGACTTCAGCCGCCGCCAGCCCCAGCAGTTTGTCGCCCTCAACTGCGGTGGTCTGCCGGAAAACCTGTTTGAAAGCGAAATTTTCGGCCACGAAGCCAACGCCTTTACCGGGGCAGGCAAACGTCGCATCGGCAAAATCGAACACGCCCATGGCGGCACGCTGTTTCTCGACGAAGTGGAAAGCATGCCGCTCAACCTGCAGATCAAACTGCTGCGGGTTTTGCAGGAGCGCACTCTGGAGCGCCTGGGCTCCAACCAGAGCATCGATGTGGACTGCCGGGTTATCGCGGCGACCAAATCCGACCTCGACCAACTGAGCAAGGCCAGCCAGTTTCGCAGCGACCTGTACTACCGCCTGAACGTGGTCACACTTGAGCTGCCTCCTTTGCGCGAACGCCGCGAAGACATCCTGCAATTGTTTGAATACTTCCTGCAGCAATCATCACTGCGTTTCGACCGTGCGGCCCCGGAGCTGGATAACCAGACCCTGTCCAGCCTGATGAGCCATGACTGGCCGGGCAATGTGCGGGAACTGCGCAACGTGGCCGAACGTTTTGCCCTGGGCCTGCCGGCGTTCAAAAAGCCGGGGAGCAATGCAGCACAGGGGCTGGGGTTTTCCGAGGCGGTGGAAGCGTTCGAACGCAACCTGCTCAACGATGCCCTGCAACGCAGCGGCGGCAACCTGACCCAGGCCAGCCAGGAACTGGGCATGGCCAAGACCACCCTCTTTGATAAAGTCAAAAAATACGGGCTCGCGCACTGATGGATCTGATTCTCAAAGCTGCACTGGGCGCTGGAGTGGTGATCATTCTGGCCATGCTGGCCAAAACCAAAAACTACTACATCGCAGGGCTTGTGCCGCTGTTTCCAACATTTGCCCTTATCGCCCACTACATCGTCGGCAAAGGCCGCTCGGTGGACGACCTGAAAACCACCATTGTGTTCGGCATGTGGTCGATCATTCCTTACTTCGTGTACCTCGCTGCCCTGTACGTGCTGGTCGATCGCATGCGCCTTGAAGCCTCGCTGGCGCTGGCCGCCGTAGCCTGGCTGATGGCCGCGACCGTGTTGGTCAGCGTTTGGGTACGCCTGCACTGAAACGATGGGAGCGGGCTTGCTCGCAATACACATGACGCGGTTTGCCAGATAAACAGCAGTGACAACCTCGCTGGCAACCCCGGCCCCCACTGGCCAAGTTGTTTGGCCCGCCCCTTGCATTTACCCCATAAAGCCCGCCCTGCCTGGATCGGCGGCGATGACATGGGGTAAATCACACTTTGAATATTCTCGATCTTGATCACAGCCTGACCTCACAAGCACCGATTAAGCAACGTCTGACCGACGGTCGTGCCACACGCATGGACTTGCTGGAACTGGGGCCGCAACTGCGTCTGTGGTCCACCGAACGCAATTACCGGCGCTTCGCTGAACGCCTGCAACAACGGCCGAAACGCTCCACGCAGCGGCCAGAAATCTTTTTTATAGGCTCCGGCGACTATCACCACCTGACCCCGGCCTTGCTCGCGGACTTGCCCGAACCGATCACCCTGATCCACTTCGACAACCATCCTGACTGGGTACGCTTTGCCCCCCGCCGCCATTGCGGTTCGTGGGTCAACCGCGCCTTGAAGCTGCCGAACATCAAACGCATAGTCACCCTCGGCCCCTGCAGTGACGACCTGCAAAACCCGCAGTTCAAGGGCGCAAATCTCGGAGCCCTGTGCCGTGGCGATTTGCAACTATTCCCCTGGCAGCATGCCCCCACCAAGGTCTGGGGCCGAATCGGCGACGGCGCAGGGCACGAGCAGCACGAGAACCTGTTGCACTGGCGCAACCTCGCCGATCAGGACTGGCCGACCTTTCTCGACGAGTTGATCCGCAGTCTGCCTACCGAAGCGATCTGGATAACCGTGGACAAAGACGTACTCGCCAGCGAAGACGCCGCCACCAACTGGGATCAGGGCGGTATGCGCCTGACCCACTTGCTTCACGCCCTTCGTGCTCTGGCCACCAGCAAGCGGGTATTGGGTATTGATGTTTGCGGTGAGTTTGCCAAGGCTGCGCACCGCAATGTGCTCAAACGCTGGGAGGCCCGATCGGACCAGCCAGCACCTGGGCGCTGGAGTGAAAGCGATCTGCTGCGCAACTCAACCACCAATGAAGCGCTGATCCATTTATTCGAGGAACTGTTCCCATGTCCTTGATCGTAATTGCGCTGGTGGCGTTTTCCATTGTGCTCGATGTTATCGGCCAGCTGTGTTTCAAAATCGGCCTGGACCGCTTGCCGGAACTGGAGGGTGGTTTTCGCCTGAATGCCTTCTGGGGTCAGGTATTTAGTGCACCGATGCTGTGGGCTGGGGTCGGCGCTTACGTGATTGAGTTCTTCGTCTGGCTGGAGGCCCTGTCCAGGGCACCCTTGAGCTTGCTATTCCCGGCCGCTGCGCTGGCGTATTGCGGTGTGGTATTCGCCGGCAAGGTGTTCCTGGGCGAACACGTCAGCCGTCGGCGCTGGATGGGCACTCTGGTTATTACCCTTGGAGTGATGCTGGTCTGCATCACCGCAGCTTGAGGAGTTGAGCAATGGCAAACACTGACGGGTTAAAAGCCCCGGATAACGGCTGGCTGCACGGGCGTTTGGGCACGATTGTGCTGTGGGCCTTGTTGATTGCCCTCGAGAGCGCAGGGCAAATAGCCACCAAAATCGGTGGCGATCAATTGGGACAGATGGACTTCACCCTGCAGTGGCTCCAGGCCGTGCTGCTCAACCCGGGAGTATGGGTGGCCATTGCCTGTTATTTCGGCGCGTTTTTTGTCTGGATGCTGATATTGCGCCGCAGCAGCCTGTCGCTGGCGTTTCCCTTGAGTTCACTGGTATTTGTCGGGGTGCTGATGGGCTCCTGGCTGGGCCTTGGCGAGCAAATCAGCGCACTGCACTGGGCAGGCGTGGCGGTGATTGTCGGCGGGATTGCGCTGCTGGCCGATGGTGAACCGGAACATTGAGTCACAGCCTGCTTTCCCTTAGCCCAACCCTCTCTTTCCGGGAGAGGGTTGGGAGGGCCGCTTCAGAATTTGTAACTGACCGCCGTCTGCACTGCGCCCTGATTCACATTGCCCTGCTCGCGTACGATGCTGCTGTCCGCCGCCGCCCTCAGCAGGCGTGTCCAGCTGGCACTGGTCACCAGCGACCAGTTCGCGGTCAGCGGAAACTCGAAATTCTGGGTCAAGGTAACATTCTGGAGGCCGCCACTGGCCTTGTACGCGGAAATCCCTGACGCCTGCGCCTCGCTGTCACTTACGCCAAAAAAGGTCGACATCTGCCGACCATCAGCAAAGTGCACCGCCAACTGGCTGCTGCCGATAATCCCCAGCCCCAGCGGGTAACCCAACTCGCCCCCGACCTGACCCAGCACCCCGCCTTGACCGCCTGCACCACCCACCGCCTGCCCGAGCTGTGCGTAGACACGCCAGAAGTCAGCCGGGCTGTACTGCACAAAGCCGCCGAACATGGCCATGTCTGAAACATCGCGCAGGCCCCGCAGCGAACCATTGGCATTGCGCCCCGGCACATAATTGAGCAAGGGCCCGGCGCTCCAGCCGTTGGCCTTGAAAGCACTCCAGGTCAGGCCGTCATCGGTATTGAGGCTGACATCGCCCCAGTCCACATCAAAATACGGCAATGGCACTGTCTGGTAGCGGCTGGCGCTTGGATCATACGGCTGATAGCCAATCCCCATGCCCACTTCCCCACTGGGGCCGTCTGCGGCATGGGCAGCCGCGCTGACGCCCAACAAAGTGAGCAGCAAAAAAGCACAGACCGGAGTTTTCATCACGAGGGTTCCATAGAGGTTCTATGCGCGCATCAATCCCTTTTTAGCGCGGCCTGCGCAAGCACTCATGTTGTTTGTAGCAAGCTACAAAAATTGTAGCTTCAAGCCCGACTGCCACCCAAAAACTCGCGCAGAGCCCCAGCCCACGGGGCTTTCAATAGTTGGCACAGTCAATGCTATGTCCTCTGGCAAGCGCAAAAAGCGCGCCTTTTCGACAGGACAATGCAGATGATGCAATGGCATATCGTGTGTGATTTCGACGGGACCATTACCCGTACCGACGTCATCGACAACATTCTTCAACGTTTCGCCGACCCCAGCTGGGAAGCGATCGAAGACCAATGGTTGCAGGGTGACATCGGTTCGCGTGAATGCCTGAGCCGCCAGCTGTCGCTGGTCAAAGCCACGCCTGCCGAGCTGCTGGCCTATTTCGACAGCGTTGAGATTGACCCTGACTTCCCCGACTTCGTCGACCACGTCATCGGTCTTGGCGCCTCCATCGAGGTCGTCAGTGACGGCATCGAACAAGCCATCGCCCGCATTCTGGCCCGTAACTACGTAAGCCTGTTGCCGATCCTGGCCAACCGCCTGCGTCAGGTCGACCAGAACAGCTGGCGCATCGACTTCCCTTATTCCAGCGACGCCTGCCGTGCCGCCTCGGGCAACTGCAAGTGCAAATCCGCCCCCGACGGCAAACGCGTGCTGGTGATTGGCGATGGCCGCTCCGACATGTGCGTGGCCTCTGGCGCCGATTTCGTCTTTGCCAGGGACAGCCTGGCCGACCACTGCGAGCGCAACGGTATCCCGTACGCACGATTTGACTCCTTTGCCGAACTCCCGGCCCTGCTCGCCAAACTGCCGAGCCATGCCGCCAACGCGCCCCACTATTCTCGTGAACAGCAGGAACTCTTCAATCATGTCTGATATTCGAATCGCTACCCCTGAAGACCAGATTCTTCTGGAAAAAGAAGCCAAGTACTGCTCGTACGGCGACACCGTTCACTACATCGAACCACCGCGCATTTTTAGCCGCTGCGAAGGCTCCTACGTGTGGGACACCGAAGACCAGGCCTACCTCGACCTGCAAATGTGGTACTCGGCAGTCAACTTCGGTTATTCCAACCCGCGCCTGAACAACGCCCTCAAGCAACAGATCGACACCCTGCCGCAGATCGCCAGCCAGTATCTGCACAAGGGCAAGATCGAGCTGTCGGAGCGCATTGCAGTCGACGCCAAAAACAAGTTCGGCCTCGACGGTCGTGTGCACTTCAACGTCGGCGGCTCGCAATCCATCGAAGACTCGCTGAAGGTGGTGCGTAACGCCAGCAACGGCAAAAGCCTGATGTTCGCCTTCGAGGGCGGTTACCACGGCCGCACCCTGGGCGCCTCATCGATCACCTCGAGCTACCGCTACCGTCGCCGTTACGGCCACTTTGGCGAACGCGCCAACTTCATCCCGTTCCCGTACCACTTCCGCGGGCCAAAAGGCATGACCAAGGAAGAGTACGGCAGCCACTGCGTGCAACAGTTCGCCCGTCTTTTCGAGACCGAATACAACGGCGTGTGGGACCCGAAAGTCGGCCAGAGCGAATATGCCGCGTTCTACGTCGAGCCGATCCAGGGCACCGGCGGCTATGTAATCCCGCCGATGAACTTCTACAGCGAGCTCAAGCACGTACTGGATCAGCACGGCATTCTCATGGTGGTTGACGAAATCCAGATGGGCTTTTGGCGCACTGGCAAGCTGTGGTCGATCGAACACTTCGACGTCAAACCCGACGTCATCGTGTTCGGCAAGGCACTGACCAACGGCCTCAACCCGCTGGGCGGCATCTGGGCCCGTGAAGAGCTGATCAACCCCAAGGTATTCCCGCCGGGCTCGACCCACTCCACCTTCGCCTCCAACCCGCTGGGCACGGCGGTGGGCCTGGAAATGTTCAAGATGACCAGCGAAGTCGACTATGGCGCGATGGTCATGGCCAAGGGCAAGTACTTCCTCGACGGCCTGCAAGATCTGCAAAAACGCTACCCGATCATCGGTGACGTCGATGGCCTGGGCCTGGCCCTGCGCTGCGAAATCTGCGGCCCGGACGGTTTTACCCCGGACAAGGCCACTCTCGACTTCATGGTTGAGGAAGGCATGAAGGGGGATATCGAAATCGACGGCAAACGTCTGGGTCTGATTCTCGACGTGGGCGGCTACTACAAGAACGTTATCACCCTGGCGCCGTCGCTGGAAATCAGCTACGCCGAAATCGATCTGGGCATAGCCCTGCTCGATCGCCTGCTGGCTCGGGCCATGAAACGGTGAACGGGGCAGAGATCGATCTGGGCGAAGGCAACACCGGTTTCGTTCTCGGCACGGGTGAGGTCGGGGTCTTGTTGATCCACGGCCTTACCGGCACCCCGACGGAGTTGCGTCGGGTTGCCCAGGGGCTGGCAAAAGACGGGACGTGCACGGTGTACGTCCCCACCCTGGCCGGGCACTGCGGTGACAACAGCGACCTGCAGGCCACCGGCTGGCTGGACTGGTATGAAGGCGTGCGCAAGACCTTTGCCGGGATCCGCCAGCGCCACCAGCAGGTGTTCGTCGGCGGGCTGTCGATGGGTGCGGTAATGTCGATGTACCTGGCCTCCGAACACCCGGGCCAGGTCGCCGGGCTGTTGATGTACTCCACGACCTTGCGCTATGACGGCTGGAGCATCAACAAGCTGGCCTTTATGACCCCGCTGCTGATGAAGATCCCCTTTGGTGTGCACCTGTGCAGCTTTGAGGAAAAGCCGCCCTACGGTATTAAAAACCAGCGCCTGAGGGCCATTGTCGAGCGCCAGATGAAATCCGGCGAGAGCAGCAATGCCGGGTTGTTGACGATGGAAGGGATCACCGTGCGTGAACTGCACCGGATGAATGCCGTGGTGAAAAAACGCATGCCTTCGATCACCACCAAAGCCCTGGTGCTGCACTCCATTGAAGACGATATCACCAGCCGCTGGAACGCCGATTACGTCGAACGCCATCTGGGCGGGCCGGTGACCAAGGTGCTGCTCGACAACTGCTATCACATGATCACCGTCGACCTGCAATACCGCCGCGTGATCGAACTGAGTGACGCCTTTATCAAGAAAAACAGCCGCACGGCACCGGTCCCTGTCGAGTACCTCAAGCAGGCCTGAGCCCAAGGACGCCCCATGATTACAGCCCAAGTCTTTTCATCCATTCAGGCAATCGACCGTGAAGCCTGGAATGACTGTTTTCCAGATGCCCTGGAGGATTGGGATTACATTATGGCCGTCGAAAAAGCCGGGATTGAAGGCTTTGCATGGCGTTACCTGACGCTGTTCGAAGGTTCCACCCTGATTGCCGCAGCGACTGCGTTCACCACGTGCTATCGCCTCGACACCACGGTCCAGGGCATCGGCAAACGCTTTACCGAAAAACTCAATCGCGCACTCCCGGGGTTGGTGCAGCTAAAGCTTTACGCCATCGGCTCACCGGTGACCGAACAATGCAGTGCGGGAACGGCCAGTCATGTACAGGCGGCGCAGCGCCCTGCCCTGCTCGCCCGGCTGCTGACCCTGGCCCAGACCGATGCGGCCCGCCTGGGTATCGGCCTGATTGCCGTCAAGGACGTCCCCAGCCATGACGCTGACTGGGCGCACAGCTGCAAGGCGGCGGACTTTCAGGCCATGCCCGGCTTGCCCAGTGCGACGCTGCCCGTGCCCTTTGGGTCAGTGGACGGCTACCTTGGCTCGCTGGGCAAGTCCACCCGCAAAGACATGCGCCGCAAACTGCGTACACCTGGCCCACGGGTGGAATGGCGCAACGCAATTGACGACGTCTTGCCTGAAATCATGCGCCTGTACGAGGCCAGCCTGGCGCGCAGTGATCTGCAACTGGAGCGCTTACCAGCGACCTATTTCACCGGTATCCTCCAACAACTCGGCGACCGGGCAGTGTGCGTTTTGTACTGGCTCGACGATCAACTGGTGGCGTTCAATCTGGTGTTGATTGACGAACACCGTCTGATCGACAAGTTTTTTGGTCACGACCTTGAGCTCACCCGTGACTACAATCTGTACTTCAGGAGTTGGCTGGTGAATGTCGATTACTGCATACGTCACAATATTGCCCTGTACGAATGCGGTCAGGCCGGCTACGCGAGCAAGATTCGTCTGGGCTGCACCTTTCAAAGCAATACGCTGTTTTTCCGGCATCGCAACTGGCTGATCAATAACGCACTCAAACTGGTCAAACTGTTCATTCGCCCTGACCGCCACGACCCGGCACTGGCGGCTGCGATAAGCGAGTACTAATGCCCACCACGCCCAAAACACCGCGCCAGCCACAACCCTTCAAAGTGTCGCGCTGGACCGTACAGCGCAAACTGGTGCTGGCGTTCTGGCTGGTCAGCGTGATCCCGACCATGATTGCTGCCGAACTGGCAGCGACCACCCTGTCGCAGATTTTCGACAGTAACGTACGGGTCTGGCTGCAGGAGTCGACCAAAATCGTCAAGGACGAGATCAGCGAAATCCTCGCGGACAACGCCCGCGCCGCCAAGCTGCTTCTGCAACACGCCCACCCGCCGTCCTCCAGCAAGGCCATCCGCCATGACCGGCTGACTGCCGATATCGCCGAAGCCATGGGCATAGACGTGGTCGCGCTGATCCGTGACAGCGACCACAAAGTGATTTTCAGTACCGCCAGCGACACCATTGTCGACCAGATCAGCCTGAGCCCCAACGCTGTACTGCAAACTATCAATGTCGGCGGTGTGCCAACCGGCACCGTAGTCTCGACCTTTGCCACCAGCCAGGATGGAGTGAACTATCAGCTGCTGGTGGCTACCTATATGGACAGCAGCTTTCTGACCAGCGTGGCCGACGTGCACTCCCTCGACTTGCGTTTGTACCTGTCCAATACGGCAGGCTTTGCCGAGATATTCTCCAGCCAGCGTTTCGAAGACCGCCAGCTGATGGTGCCCGGCGCCATCGAACAAACCCTGCGGGAAACCCGTCAGCCCAGCGAACAATTCACCAGCCGCTACAGCGGCTTGTACTGGCCCATCCTCAACGACACCGGTGAGCTGCAAGGGGTGATCTACAGTGGCCTGCTGCGCCATAGCAGCCTGGTGGGGCTGGTCAACCAGAGCAACCTGTTCGCGTTGATCTTCCTGGTCGGCTCGGTACTGTCGCTGACCGTCGGCTGGCTGGTTTCCGAACGCCTTACCCGGCCGTTGCGCGACCTCTCCGAAGGGGTACGCGCCGTCACTGCCGGGGACTACAACCAACGCGTGGCGGTGTCGGGCAACGACGAACTGGCCGAGCTGAGCAGCACCTTCAACCATATGACCGCACGACTGGGCGAGCTGCATCATCTCGAAGCCCAATTGCGTCGCCGCGACCGCCTGCATGCCCTGGGCGAGGTGGCCATGGGCCTGGCCCACGAAATCCGCAATCCGCTGGGCATTATCAAAACCGCGACCCAACTGTTGCACCGCCGGGCCGATCTGGGTGAAACCGACAAGCGCCATCTGGAGTATGTGGTCAGCGAAGTGACCCGCATCAATGACCTGATCACCGAGTTTCTCGAATTCGCCAAGCCCAGCGCCCCCGTGCGTGCGCCGCAGCTGGCGCGGCCTCTGGTCGAAGACATTCTGGGTTTCTGCAAACCGGAGCTGGAAAGCCACACTATTGATGCCCACATCGACGATCAGGCGCCCGGTGCGACCCTGTACGCCGATGCCGGACAACTCAAACAGGCGTGCCTGAACCTGATCATCAACGCCATCGACGCCATGCCTGAGGGCGGATGCCTGACCGTACGTATTTCCCGCGAAGAGGACTACACAGTAATAGGCATTGCTGATACCGGAGAAGGAATCGCACCCGATATGCTTGAGCGTATTTTCACGCCCTTTGTGACGACCAAAGCCTCAGGCACGGGGCTGGGCCTGGCCAAAGTGTTCTCCATCATGGACAGCCACGACGGACGCATCGAATGCATCAGCGAGAAAGACGTCGGAGCCACCTTCAACCTGTACATTCCGGCCCACGGAGGGGATGAAACATGAGTCATAACGTGCTGGTGGTCGACGATGAGCCCAAACTCTGCGACTTGCTCAGCTCGGCACTGAGCCAGAACCGGATTCAGGTCTTCACTGCCAGCAACGGCCTGCAGGCACTTGAAGTTCTGGAGCAGGAAGATATCGACCTGGTGATCAGCGACTGGCGCATGCCCGGCATGGACGGCCCGCAGTTACTGGCCGAGATCAAACAGCGTTACCCGAACCTGCCAGTGATTGTAATGACCGCCTACAGCACGGTAAAAAACGCCGTACAGTCCATACGTAACGGCGCCTACGATTACATCGCCAAGCCCTTTGATATCGACGAGCTGGATATTACGGTAAGCAAAGCCCTGCAGTTTCGCGACATTTTGCGCGACAACGCGCGCATGCGCGCCGAGCTGGACGAGCACCAGCACATCGACAGCCTGATTGGCGACAGCCCAAGCTTTCGCCGGGTGCTGCAGGCCATCGACTCGGTACGCGAGAGCAACGCCACGATCCTGCTGACTGGCGAAAGCGGTACCGGCAAAGAGATGGTCGCCCGCGCCATCCACAAACACGGCAGCCGCGCCGACAAACCCTTTGTCGCGGTCAACTGTGCGGCGATTCCTGAGGGGCTGCTTGAAAGCGAGATGTTCGGCCACCGCAAAGGCGCGTTTACCGGCGCCGTAGCAGACAGGGTCGGGCGCTTTATGCAGGCCGACAAGGGCACCCTGTTTCTCGATGAAGTGGGCGATATGCCCCTGGCCTTGCAGGCAAAAATCCTGCGGGCGCTGCAAGAACGGGTGATCGAGCCAGTGGGGGATCCGCGAGAGCGCAAGGTGGATGTGCGGGTCATCGCCGCCACCAACAAAAACCTGCTGCAAGCCGTAGCCGACAAGGAGTTTCGCGAAGACTTGTATTACCGCCTGAACGTCTTCCCGATTCCGCTGCCCGCCTTGCGCGAACGCGTTGAAGACATCGCCTCGCTGGCGCGGCACTTTGCCCATAACCTGGGTGCTACCGCAGGCAAACGCATCACCGGTTTCAGCCCCAGCGCCTTGCAGGCGATGGCCCAGTACAGTTGGCCGGGCAATATTCGCGAACTGCAAAACTGCGTGGAGCGCGCCACCATTGTGGCCAATAGCAGCACTATCCAGGACAGTGACCTGCCGCCCTACCTGTTCAGTGCCCAACCCGGCCAGAGCAGTGCCTTGCTTGCCCCCGGACCGAGCGTGCCCCCCGACCTGGAAGCCGCCTTGGCCGAAGTCGAAAAAGCCTACATTCTA
Source organism: Pseudomonas sp. TMW22080 (assembly GCF_022496745.1). NCBI lineage: Bacteria > Pseudomonadati > Pseudomonadota > Gammaproteobacteria > Pseudomonadales > Pseudomonadaceae > Pseudomonas > Pseudomonas sp. TMW22080. The sequence continues at coordinate 243,356 of NZ_SCFF01000003.1, forward strand.
AGTGCCCTGCAACAGGCCAATGGCGTACAGGCTGCGGCGGCGCAGTTAATCGGCATATCCGAGCGCAGCTTCTGGTACCGCCTGAAAAAGCTGGATATTCATGTCGATAAAATTGTCAGGTAACACCTCAAAGCCCCTCACCCGGAGGGAGAGGGGCTATTGATCTCAAGCGGCTTGCAAGCGTAGTTGCCGTGCTGCCGCCACCATGTTGATCAGTGCCGCTTCAGTCTCGGCCCAGGCCCGGGTTTTAAGGCCGCAGTCGGGGTTGACCCATAGCCGCTCAGCGGGAATACGCTGCGCTGCCTTGCTCAGTAACTTGATCATCTCGGCCGTTTCCGGCACCCGTGGCGAGTGGATGTCATACACACCCGGGCCGATGTCGTTCGGATAGTCGAACGCTTCAAATGCATCAAGCAGTTCCATGTCCGAGCGCGAGGTTTCGATGGTGATCACGTCCGCGTCCATCGCGGCAATCGACTTGATTACATCATTGAACTCGCTGTAGCACATATGGGTGTGGATCTGGGTTTCATCCCCCACACCCGAGGCACACAGACGGAAGGCTTCCACCGCCCAGTCCAGGTATTCCTGCCACTGTGCTCGGCGCAACGGCAAACCTTCACGGAACGCGGCTTCGTCGATCTGCACGATTTTGATCCCTGCCTGTTCCAGATCCACCACTTCATCGCGGATCGCCAGAGCCAGTTGTTGCGCCTGTACTTTGCGCGATACGTCTTCGCGGGGGAAGGACCACATCAGCATGGTCACCGGGCCTGTCAGCATGCCTTTCATCACCTTGTCGGTCAGGCCCTGAGCGTACTTGATCCACTCAACAGTCATGGCCTGCGGGCGGCTCAAGTCGCCGAAGATGATGGCCGGTTTTACGCAACGTGAACCGTAGCTCTGTACCCAGCCGTATTGGGTGAACACATAGCCGTCCAGTTGCTCGGCGAAATACTCGACCATGTCATTGCGCTCGGCCTCGCCGTGTACCAGTACGTCCAGACCCAAACGTTCCTGGACCAGTACAGCGTTGCGGATTTCGCTGTGCATCGCGTCGGTGTATTCGCTGGTCGACAACTTGCCTTGTTTGTAAGACTGACGCGCCAGACGAATCGAAGCAGTCTGCGGGAACGAGCCGATGGTGGTGGTCGGGAATGCCGGCAGATTCAAGCGGGCACGCTGCACTTCGATCCGTGCAGCAAAGGGTGACTGGCGCTGGCTGTCGGCGTCGGTGATCGCTGCAATACGGGCTTGTACGGCGGCCTTGTGAATACGTGGCGAGCTGGCCCGGCTTTGTTGTACGGCGCGACTTTGGGCCAGGGCTTCTTGTACCTTGGGGTCTTGCGGGATATTCAGCGCATCACGCAGCACTGCAATTTCAGCGCACTTTTGCTTGGCGAAGGCTAACCAGCTTTTCAGCTCGGCATCCAGTTTGGTTTCGCGGTCCAGATCCACCGGGCTGTGCAACAGCGAGCAGGAACCGGCTACCCACAGGTTATCGCCAAAACGCTCTTCGGCTTCCTGCAGTTGCGCCAGGGCGTTTTCCAGATCGCAGCGCCACACGTTGCGGCCATTGACCAGGCCCAGGGACAACACTTTGTAAGTCGGCAGGCGGTCCAGAATGGCATGCAACTGGTCGGGAGCACGCACCAGATCCACGTGCAGGCCATCCACCGGCAGGCCAACCGCCAGGCCGAGATTGTCTTCCAGGCCGCTGAAGTAGGTGGCAACCAGCTTCTTGAGTGGCGAGTATTGAAGAATGTGATACGCGCGTTCAAAGGCGTTTTTCCATTCCTGTGGCAGGTCGAGCGACAGAATCGGCTCGTCGATCTGTACCCATTCCACGCCCTGCTCAGCCAGGCGGGACAGGATTTGAGCGTAAACCGGCAGCAGGTTTTCCAGCAGGTCGAGCTTGTTGAATTCGTTGCCTTTGGCCTTGCCCAGCCACAAGTAGGTCAACGGGCCAATGATCACGGGTTTGACCTTGTGGCCCAGCGCCTGTGCTTCTGCCGTTTCTTCAAACAGCTCGTTCCAGCTCAGATCAAAGCGCTGGTCCTGACTGAATTCCGGTACCAGATAGTGGTAGTTGGTATCGAACCATTTGGTCAGTTCCTGGGCATACTGGCCTTTGCCGTGCTCAGCACCGCAGCAGCTCTGACTGGCACCGCGAGCCATGCCAAACAGGGTATCCAGGGTTGGCTGGCGCTGCTCGTCCAGGGTGCTGGAAAAACGCGGGGGGATCACGCCGAACGTCAATGAGTGGGTCAGCACCTGGTCGTACCAGGCAAAGTCACCGACCGGCAACAAATCGATGCCTGCGTCTTTTTGCAACTGCCAGTGGGTGGCACGCAATTGGCGGCCAACGTCTTTCAGCGCGGCCTGGTCAATATCACCCTTCCAATAGGCTTCGAGTGCTTTTTTCAGCTCGCGGTCTGCGCCGATGCGGGGGAAACCAAGATTGTGTGCCAGGGCCATAACAACATTCCTTCGTGTAAGTAATGGCACTATTATCGACACCCGCCACAACATGAGACAAACTCAACGTTTTCGTGTTGATCATCAAAGTTACTCATGGAGCCACTGTGCTGGAAATTCGTCACCTCAAAACCCTGCACGCGTTGCGCGAGTCAGACAGTCTGGTCGAAGCAGCCGAACGCCTGCACCTGACCCAGTCCGCTTTATCCCACCAGTTCAAAGAGCTTGAAGAGCGCATGGGCATGCCCCTCTTTGTGCGCAAAACCAAACCGGTTCGCTTCACCAGCGGCGGCTTGCGCCTGTTGCAACTGGCCGATGCCATGCTGCCCCTGCTGCGCGGTGCCGAGCGCGATATCGCACGTCTGGTTGGCGGAACGGCCGGTCGTCTGCATATGGCGATTGAGTGCCACAGCTGCTTCCAGTGGTTGATGCCGACCATTGACCAGTTCCGCGATGCCTGGCCCGAGGTCGAGCTGGATCTGGCATCCGGTTTTGCCTTCGCACCCTTGCCGGCACTGGCCCGGGGCGATCTGGATCTGGTGGTCACGTCCGACCCGCAGGAAATCGCCGGGCTGACCTATGTGCCGCTATTTACCTATGAAGCCATGCTAGCAGTGGCCAATCAGCATCCATTGGCCAGCAAGCCATTTATCGTGCCTGAGGATTTGAGCAGCGAAATTCTGATCACTTACCCGGTGGAGCGCGATCGCCTCGACATCTTTACCCGCTTCCTGGAGCCGGCCGATGTAGAACCTGCGCAGGTTCGCACCTCGGAGCTGACAGTGATGATGATGCAGCTGGTAGCCAGCGGCCGGGGAGTCTGCGGGATGCCGCACTGGGCGCTGCATGAATACAGCTCACGGGGTTATGTGAAGGCCAAACGCCTGGGCGAGAAAGGCCTGTTTGCGACACTCTACGCCGCGATTCGCGCCGACATGCTGGATGCACCTTATATGCGCGACTTTTTGCTGACAGCCAAGGACACGTCATTTTCGACGCTGGATGGCGTGAGTGCGGTTCGCTGACAACGGCAAGGCAGTTTGGGAGCGGGCTTGCCCGCGCCCACCCAGAGCCCGGTCAGCTCTCTTCTATATTGACCAACCGGCGCATATGCACCCGGTCGTAATAGGCCTCCCCCACCCGAATTGCGCAGTCTTCCAGCCCAGACTGTGCAAAACCGCAGCGCTGGTACAACGCCAGTGCAGCATCGCTGTTAGCGCTGACCGTCAGTTCGATCACCTTGGTTTCGGGCTCTTGCTCAGCCAGTGAAACCACCGCCTGCACCAGATGCTCCCCCAGCCCTTGCCCACGAAAAGCCTGCGACACATACAAACCAAACAACGTGGTCTTGTGCCGGGCATCTTCCCAGGGTTCGAATGCCAGGCCGACAATGCCCACCAGTCGGGAATCGACAAAAGCACCGAACAGGGCGCTCAGTTCATCGTCCAGTTTTGCTTCCCACCAGCTCAGCGGTAACTTCTCACGTTGGGTTATGGAGGATACAAAAGCCTCGGGGTGCTGCGCATAAGCCTCAAGCATCAGTTGGCGATAAGCCTTGGCGTTTGCGGGTTCAAGCAGTTCTATAGCCATTACGGGTCCAGGTCATACGGTTTTACGTTGTTCCAGCATCAGCCTCACCGCCAGTGCGGCCAGCACACCGCCCATCACATAGCGCTGCACGGCCAGCCATAGCGGGTTGCGTACAAACCACACGGCAATACCGCTGGCAAACAGCGCGATCAGCAGGTTAACCGTGAAGCTGACGCTGATTTGAGTCAGACCCAATACAATACTCTGAGTGAACATCGAACCGTGTTCCGGGTTGATGAATTGCGGGAAAACCGACAAATAGAACACCGCCACCTTGGGGTTGAGTACGCTGGTCATAAAGCCCATCGTCAGTAGCTTCGGCATGGCATCCGGCGCGAGGTCCCGGGCTTCGAACGGTGAGCTGGCACCCGGGCGTACAGCTTGCCAGGCCATCCACAGCAGATACAGGGCGCCCGCCCACTTGAGTGCCTCATAGGCCATCGGTACAGCCATAAATACCGCCGTCAAACCCGCAGCGGCGGCAAACATGTGCACGAAAAAACCCGCCACCACCCCGAGCAACGATGTGACGCCTGCCTTGCGCCCCTGGCAGATGGAGCGCGAGATCAGGTAGATCATGTTCGGCCCTGGCGTCAGCACCAACAGCAGGCAGGCCGCAGCAAAAATCAGCAATTCATGGGCTGGAATCATCAGGCCGTCCGGGACTGCAAGGCATTGCGATAAAACGGCAGGACCAGATCCCGGGTCAACGGCGCCAGTACCAGGCCGCCATCGCCCTCGGGGTCGATCCACTGCACTTCTTCAATTTCTGCCGCTGCCACAACGGGCTGACTGATATGCACCAGGAACAGCTCGGCCTGTACCTCAAAACCCGGTTCGTTGACCGCAGGGGCAGCGAAATGGCCCAGCCAGGTCGCGCTGGCCGGGTCGATCACCAAAGCCAGCTCCTCTTCCAGCTCACGGGCCAGGGCGTCGACCGGCTGCTCACCGGCATCGATCTTGCCGCCGGGTTGCATAAAGGCCTGGGTGCCGCGCTTGCGCACCAGCAGGGTCCGCCCATCGAGGCCAATCACTACGGCAGCGGCAATACGAATGATTCTGGAGGTTGCGGGTTCAAATGAGGTCACGGATTTCGGCCAACAAAACAGTAAGGTCAAGAAGGATTGCACGACCCAACGCCCCTGAAAATACACAGATGTCACTTTTACCCGAGCCTTCTGTATGAAGTGCCCGACTTTGGTCGGGATGCTGCCACAGATGAAATCCCGTTCAATGAATAATCTGACAGGGAGTTGGCATTTGCTTGATAGATGACCAACACTCCCCCCAGCAAACCTCCGACTCAAAGAGAGGGTTCTATTGTCCTTTTTCTGTTCTTGACCACGCCAGGCATCACCGCCCGGCGGAACAGACCAGCCTGAAACAGGAAACCGTATGAGCCTGTCACTGTTAAGCCGTTATGCGTTTTTTGCATTCTGCGTCATCTTCACCCTCGCCAGCCTGCCCTTTATGCACCATGAGTGGCTGTGGCCCTTCACGGCCGTGTCACTGGCCTTGAGCCTGCTGGGGATTTTCGATTTGCTGCAAAGCCCCCACGCCGTGCGTCGCAACTACCCGATCCTGGGCAATATTCGCTATCTGGTGGAAGCCATCCGCCCAGAAATTCTCCTCAGATCACTAACTGTACTATCGACCACAAGAGGCCTAGCCTTGTTGCTCTTTAGGATGCCTACTCGTTAGTACACATACTAAAAACATTACTAAGCTGCGGGTAACGTAGTACGGTCAAAAAAGCACGGGCGTACGGAAAAATCCCTTTACCTACACATTTTTAGCTAGAAATACGTTTAAGTAATCGACCTGCCCCACCCACCTGTAGCGTTAAGAAGGATATGTAACTGGTCACTGAAATCCCTTCCGCCGTCAGGGGTAGTATCGAATTCCCCAGTCAGAAAAACTCATGCCAACAGCTTGGTAACCCTGGATGAGGCGTGGAATCAGATCTCTCAGGGGCGAAGCCAGAATCACAGAAGTTCAACACCCAGGCACATGATGGCTAACGATGGATGGACGGCGGGATCGTCCAACGATCAGGGCATATGGCTTCATGGAATCAGTAACAATACCGAATGAACTCGATCACAAGCGAGGGCGAGTGCACATTGTGATCGACGGGATATCCGGTGCTCATGACGCCTGAGTGAGCGGGTATCAAGGTTGATAGGCTTCGTGCGGCCAAAAACTCGAAAGCTCGGCGCTCCGTAGAAGTCGTTGAGCTCTTCTTTTTAGGCTTCCGTCATTCCTCCACACTGCGCTCCTCTCAATGCTGAATTTCCACCACGAATAGGCCGCTACGAGCAATGCAGTAGTCCCCCTTCACGATAAAGCACTCGATAGTGTGAGTGCCCGCATAACCTGCGTGTTCCTCTTTCCAGAGGCTTCCCATTTCGGTTGTGGAGCTTTCAAAGCCCCCTCTAAGATCCTTTGCATTTGCAGCCTCACGTCCCGTGTTTACCACCTGCCAATACACAGTGTATGGAAGTGTCACGTCTGTGGACGCAATGAACTCGAGAGTAGAACCCTTACTAATAGGCCGCCCGCTGGACACGAGCAGGGTACGAAACCCGTTCAAGGATGACCGAGCTAAGATCGTAACCTTTCCACCAAGGATTTTCGGCCACGTGGTCGGTTTTCGGTGTGGCGCATCAGCGAGCCTTTGGGTCGGATTTTTGCGCTTGGCTATCGACCTAACTACTGCGGATTGGCTCCTGGTATGTGCTGCGCTCTCGACCAAAGTGCGCCCCATGCGAGGAGCAAGAATATCCATGACCGATTCCATGTCGCTTTGATGCACAGCCTGGGAGAAATCCGACCTAGCCGTCTCTAGCCAATCATAAAATCCCTGTTTTAGTTCCGGTTCGTTCTCCCAACTGTCAGCAAAATTTTCGCGAGGGTTAGATGGGTTTTCAATCCAGAACACCCCATCCTTTTCTCGAATGTACTTATCCATTGAGCTTAGGATGGATAATAGTGCTCCACTGACTGAACCTTCCTGGTTGTAAGCGTGGGCAGCAAGAGTGCTGATGATGATAGAGGATGGTCGGCCATCCTCTAATTCTGAGAAGCACATATCGCGATGGCGTTTCAGCAGCTGTATGGCGGCCTGTAAAGGCGTTTTAACACGGAATGCGGGAATGTCTTCCACATCTGCCTTCGCCTCAGCCAGCATCATTGCCCGGCGCCGTTGGTCAAAAACCGGCTTCATCCGCGCATAGAACCAGTCAGCGTAGCCCCTTGGATTGCTAGAGGGCCAATCATCAGAACGGACTTGGTAGTTTTCATGAGTACGGTCAGTGATTGAGATTGAAGCCTCAACATGGGCGAGGCTAATCATCCGCTGCTCGCGTAAAGCCCGCTGCCGATCCGCATCAGGCACGGACGGAAGTAAGTCCATGTGGAATTGCGCAGTATCCGCGTAGTTGAGTGTCCAGCATCGATCCCAGCCCAGCGGCGCTTGCATACCATGTCGCCTTGCATAGGCGACAAGCTCGGTACCGAGAGCGTCGTAAACGTCCTCTTGCGTATTGAGCGCCTTACTCAGATCAAACTCGAATACGACGTCGAGATCATAGTCCTCCTCACCGTTCACCGGGCGAATGACTGTGCCAAGCCTAAATGACCCTTGCGTATAAGCCTGAATGTCGATCCCGAAAAATTTAGACTCCCGCCTCTCCAACCAATCACATACGGAGCGGTAACTACGATCAGCTGCTTCGTAGCGTTCAGGCGGGATGTCCAAGGCCTTCGCCAGATCGCTGATGAAAAGATCGCCGGAGGTTGCCAGGCTCACTGCTTGCCTCCTTTGCGAAGCGAGGGAGGCACAAAGCAATCAATTTCCTGCTCTGAAAAGGTGTATTCCTCATTGAGCTTCAAGGCTTCTTGCGCTTTGAGGTAGGCTTTGCCATTAGTCTGAGGAGCACCTTTATAAATAGTGGCGAGCTTTGCCTGAAGGTCATCCCTTCGTTTTGCGCCAAGCTCGTAGGTGATTTGACCCGCCTTGATATCGGTGAGTAACGAGAGGTAGGACTCACGGATAGGCCAAATGCTTCTCGCCGCATCCCGGTGTTTTTGTGCCGTACCACCAGGATCGAACCCCTTCATGTAGCCAGAAATTACCAATGTGGCAACTGAACATACTGCAGTGAAAACCTTTACCCACTGCGGCTCGAATAATGTGGCGGCAATAGCACCAGAGGCCGTTAGAGCAGATACCACTAGCTGAGCCACCTTGAAGGAGCCTAGCTTGTCCGCACATGAATCGGCCATCTTCTCGTGGGTCTTGTGAGTGTAGACCGCACGCCCGAAGCACTCCCGCACCTGGCCTTCCAAGTGCATCAAATCATTCATCAAGAATCTGCTCCAGAGGCATACTTTCCAGCGTCGGTAAGTAGCATGCTGACCGCTGTCTAGCAAGCTTCGCCGTGCAAGGGAAATCTCGCAGAAAACGCCGTGCCACTCCCCCTTTAGCGGTCAGCGTTGATGAGGATTTTTTTATTGCTCATCCCGAGGACGGAGAATCAAGGGCCGCTTTTCACCGAAAAAAACAACATGTTGTGTTCGTACGTTTCGCAATGCATGGAACAGTACAAAAAATATACAGCAATCATTTTTTGTCCGACTCAAGAAAAACATCAGTATTTTCTTTACGTTAAACGAAAAAAAGTCCAAAACTTATTCACAAAACCTAATAGGTTTCTACAGGGAAATCACCTTGCACTTCACATGCAAGTTGGCATATCTTGTGTCTGGCTTATCTAGTGAACTGGAACACTTTTTACTACTACCGGTTGCCCTCCCCACCTCGCGGTTGAACGACGGCTACTGAATTCTTTTTTTGACTAAAACTGGAAAGCAGCTACATGCTGCGTCTGGCCTTATGTTATGGACAATCTAAACCGAGACTGCCATGTCAACTGCAACTAATTTCCGCACTTTTTTTGACAATATAAAAATCACTAACCACGAAACTATCGAGACGCGTTACGGTGAGATCACTTTGTCTCTCAACAAGCGGTTCCGTGGCCTGGAGTCTCGTTCAAGATACAACCTACAAGTCGGATCGTATGGTCGCTGGACGGCAATCAAGGGCATCTCGGATCTCGACATGTTGTACATTATGCCGCCATCCGAGTGGGCGACCTACAACAAAGTCGGTGGACAGTCGAGCCTTCTAACAGATGTCAAAAATACATTGCTGAAGCGTTACCCTAATACAAACATCTACGTCGACCGCTTGGTGGTATGTGTTACATTCGCGAGCTTCCACATCGAAGTTCAACCCGTATTCGAACAGCTGGACGGGAGTTTCAAATATCCGGATAGCTATAACGGCGGATCTTGGAAGATAACTAAACCGCGAGAAGAGATCGAAGCCACCAAGAAAACTAATGACAACAACAACGGCAACCTTCGCTATCTTTGTAAGATGATCAGGGCCTGGAAAAACAAACATGGCCTGGGCATCGGTGGCTTACTGATTGATACGCTTGCTCATAACTTCTTAAACTCTAACAGCACTTACGCTGACAAAAGCTTCGGGTGGCATGACTGTATGATCCGGGACTTTTTTCTATACGCCTCTGATCTTCCAAATCAAGACTATTGGGCCGCACTGGGAAGTCGTCAACGCGTTAGCGTAAAGCAGAAATTCCAAAAAGCTGCAAAGAAGGCATATGAACTCTGCCTGAATGCTATCGAGGCGGAAGCTAAACCGTATGAGGGCGATCGTTGGAAAAAAATATTTGGGCGAGACTTCCCTAGTACTAGAGACCAATTGTTCAAAGCTGCTATGGAAAGCGTGAGTTCGAGTTCTTACCGCTTCCGGAATACAGAACAGTTCATTGAAGATATTGCTCCGGTGGATATCCGCTATCCGCTTGCGATTGACTGTGATGTAATTCAAAACGGATTCCGAGAGCGCCTATTAAGCGAGCTGATTTCACTGGGCAGCCCTCTGATGGCTCGTAAAAAACTGAAATTTCACATTACGAATAATAGTGTACTTCCACCATATGAGATCAAATGGAAGGTCTTGAACATTGGCGAACAAGCTGAAAAGCGTGATTGCATCCGAGGTCAAATCTTTGATGATGCAGGTTACGAAACAGTCAATGAGTCAACTACTTTTAAAGGTGATCATGCAGTGGAATGCTACATTCTCAAAAATGGGGTAGTCGTGGCTCGCGATCTAGCCCTTGTGCCTATAAGTGAAACCATATGAACAAAGCAGCTCTTTTAAAATGCATCGCCGAGACCGGCTACAACGTCGGTTTCGGCGGAAGAAAACATTGGGCAACTTATGATATTGTTGACAAGGTTCCAGGCCTAATTGCTTTTTTCTCTACTGCCATGGGCATATTTGCCCTAGTCAATGACTCATTATCCGCAAAAAACATATCTGCAGCACTTACAGTGCTTGGAGTGATAGGCATCTACATTTCTGTCTACGACTCAAAAAAAGGCGCTTACGAGGAAACCGCTGCAGCTATAACCAAAATGTTTAACGCGCTTCGAGATCTTTATCGTACAGTTGAACACAATCAAGATGAATCCAAAAACACTGAGTTTCACAATCAGCTCAAAGACATTGAATCCGACTACTACTCGAAATCAATGAGTAAACAAATACTATTTAGTGATTGGTATGCTCACTACAAATTTTTCTGGCAATACCAAATCGACTGGGTAGCCGAGCAGAAGAAATTCACGTTCTGGCGCGATAAAATCCCACTTACAGGCTGGATCGCCATATGCGCTATTATTGGAATGCTATGCTGGCAATTACTCGAAACAATGGACGCAATCAAGTTGTGCTATGAAACATTAACATCTAAGCCTAACAGTCAATTGATAATCAAACAAAGCTGATCTAGGCTTTGTGCTTAACCCTTGATCCGAATCATGCGATCTGGCTTGTCAGTGAACCGATGCATATCAACGCCTTCAGAGCATCGCTATATGCACCTTTAGATGTACCTTTGAGAGATCACGTTAGGACATCAATGCCATGATCATTGAAGCAAAGCTCCTTTACCTCCAAGCCATCAAAAACCTTCTCGCGCCACACCGTTACCTCTATTGCGTAGATCTCGAGGCAACCTGTGATGAGGTAGAGGATTCGGAACAACTAAGGCCGCTAGCAGTCCCCCCTGATCAAATGGAAACGATCGAAATTGGCCTGGTGGTGATCGATTTGGAAACGTTTGAGGTCGTCGATGAGTTCCAGCGCTTCGTTCGACCTCAGATCAATCCTATCCTGACCGCTTTCTGTAAAAAACTTACGTCAATTCGTCAAGAGGATGTAGATAGCGCACGAAGCTATGTGGAGGTTGGCCAGGAGCTAGGAGCGCTTATTGCGCGATATCCAAACGCTGCTTGGGCATCGTGGGGTGACTATGATGCAAGGCAGCTTGAGCGAGACGCAGGTTTTGCTGCATGCCCTCCCCTACTCGAAGGCTTGACCCATTTCAATGCTTGGAAATGGCATGCAGGCTTGTATGACAATCGGCCAAAATCACTTAAGCAAACTGTAGAGTCGTTGGGCTTGATTTGGATGGGTACCTATCACCGTGGGATAGACGATGCTAGAAATGTGGCTGCCATCGTTAAGGAAATGCTTAGCTGATTGATGAGCAGGGCCCATTGGGCCGAAGGATTGACCTCCCCGTTGACGTGACTTCATACCACAGCCTAGCGATGGGCAAGCGATGACTCGCACACAGAATGATTTGAACACAACCTCTCCTCTCCCCGCCAACGAGGTCTCCCAGGTGCTGACTGACGTAGCACTCGGCAAACGCATCATGATGAGAAGCTCTATCCAGTCATGGAATGAGATCTATCACGGCCTCATGCCCGTGGAGATTGATGGCTGGCAGCTCACACTCTTCAACGACTGTGACACCCTGGACTACTGCGAGTACTGCCGATCGCCTGATGGCAGAGTCGGGACACTTGAGCTCTGGCAGCGGGAAGGAGCTGATCCTGTCGACCTACTGGGTGCTTGGGAACGTGAGCAGCTCGAACGTTTACTAGCCGCGCTCTAAGCCCGTACGCAAATAAATCGCTCCGGCTTTTCTAGACACTCTCCAAGCTCGCATTTCTCAAGTGTAATCCATTCTAGTGAAGCGTTATGAAGTCAGCACCAGCCGCTAAAAGCTGATAATCGGTTACTGTCTGGACTAGCGAATCAGCCAATATTTTCAGTTGATCAATTTCTTCTTGAGGGCGGCCTAAAGTTTTAGCCTCGCGATAAAGACGCAGAGCTTCTAAGGCCTCTAAGATCAACGGCTCGCCAGCCTCAGTCATTCCCAGAATTGTCCTCTTCATCAATACCCGCCCTCTCAGTAGTCAAATCAGTATAGCGGTTGCCCACCGGCAGTCAGCCTCGACCCAGAGCTGTCGCTGGCCAAAGACAGTTATCGGTCACTTGCATGCTTCCTTGCGCTGTAACCTGCCAGTCAGCTCGCGGTATTTACCACGTGTAAGCACGAGTCACATCGGTAACTGGGCGAAGGCTTCTGACAGAAACCGGGACACTTTTCGCTCAGCATGGGAGAGGGTTAGCTGATTGGCACCGCTATCAACAAGCCCCTCTAAACCTTGGATTTGCTCTCGCAAAACCTTGAGATCAGAGCCAGGCTAAGAGCGCAATTGAGAGCCCGCACAGAGCGGGCTTTTGTAGAGAAGGTTCGTTTGTTACCGGTTGAATCGTTCGACCAATGAGTACTGGGTCGTCGCTGTTTGAGTTAATTCTTTGCTGAGCTCTGCCGAGCTTCTTGCTTGTTGAGATGTTTGATCTGCAAGATTTGCGATGGTCGTAATGTTGCGACTAATCTCCTCTGCAACGGCAGTTTGCTCTTCAGTCGCTGCGGCGATCTGGGTGGTCATATCAGTAATGTGAGCTACCGCATCACTAATACCGACCAATGCCTTGTCAGCTTCTAGTACCCAGGCGACTCCTTCTTCAGCTTGGCGATGTCCATTCTCCATGGTTTTAACAGCACTATTTGACGAGGTTTGCAGCTTGGAGATCAGGCTATGAATTTGAATAGTTGACTGAGTGGTGCGTTGTGCCAACTGACGCACCTCGTCTGCAACCACAGCAAAGCCTCGGCCCATATCTCCAGCACGTGCAGCTTCGATCGCGGCATTCAAAGCAAGCAAGTTGGTTTGATCGGCAATACCTTTAATGACATCGACAACCGTTCCGATTTCATTGCTGTCTTTAGCTAACTGTGCAACCGCTTGGCCAGTCTCTCCGACAACGATCGAGAGGCGTTGGATTGCCTCACGGGTATCTCGAGCTACATCACGGCCCCGCCCTGTTAGCTCATTGGCTTCTTGAGTAGCGCTAGCGGTTCTCTGAACGTGGGTTGCGACCTCCTGCGTGGTCGCAGCCATCTGACTAACTGCAGCTGACACTTGCTCAGTCTCGACTCGCTGACGTTCAAGTCCGCGCGAGCTATCTGAGGCAAGGTTATCCGACCTTTCAGCCAGACCAGTGAGCTGCTCTGCGGTGTCTTGCAAACGAGTAAGGCAAGTCTTGAGCCTCGATGTCTGGCTCACAAATGCGGTTTCAAGCCGCGCCTGTGGGCCGCGCTCATCGCTATACATCTGTGCAATTAACTGATCCGAGGTTGTGGGGTCAGCCATTTTCAACAGATGCAGCGCCCCTTGATTTTTCTGACGCGAAACAATCAACCCGAAGAGAACAGATATTAATACCGCCAAGGTTAATGCCAGAGAAGTACTGAAAAATACTCCCCCTAAGGAGCCCACTAGCCCCATAGCCAAAAGTGGTAGCCAGTCCATGAGGATAGGTTTCCATTTGTCACTGCTGGGGATAGCCGACTTGCCTAGGTTTAGGCGATTGTAAAGGTTCTCTGCGCGTCGAATTTGATCGGTCGTAGGCTTAACCCTGACCGATTCATAACCAATTACCTGGCTGCCCTCGAAAATTGGAGTGACATAAGCATTCACCCAGTAATGGTCGCCACTGCTAGTTCGGTTCTTTACGATACCCATCCAAGGCTGGCCCTGTTTGAGAGCGCCCCACATATGAGCAAATATGGCAGAGGGGACATCGGGATGTCGGACGATATTTTGGGGCGCGCCTATAAGATCTGACTTATTGAAACCGCTGATCTCGACAAAAGCATCATTGCAATACGTAATGACACCTCGTGCATCAGTTGTAGAAATAAGTTTTTGTTGCGCTCCCAAGGCAATCTCGCGCTGCGTGACCGGTTGATTGTTTCTCATTTAGATAGATCCCTTGCCCTGTGTCAAGGGTATCGGCAGCTAATATGAAAAGCTTAATAAGTATTTCCATAGGGTATTTTGCACCTGGTAATCCGTCTGCGCTCGGAATGCGGCCCATTGGCAACAACGAACAAGCTGCCACCAAACTCTATGAGTCCTCCATCGCGTCAACACGACCAAGGTGTAAAACAGCTCCAATAAATAGCCGCTTCGCGCAGGCTGTAACTTTCCTTGAAAAATAAAAGCCACGCCTACTTTATTCAATCCGCTTAACCTTGCCGCCAAACACTAAGAGTCATTTGTCGACAGTGTCGTAACTTGCGAAGCGTCATCATTACCACGAGCAGAACAGACCCTATTACGACCAGCTTGTTTTGCACAGTAAAGCGCATCATCCGCTCTAACAACTAACTTACTTGGGGTATCTCCCGAGGGCAGCGTAAATGCTACACCCATGCTAACAGTCACCCGAACTAGACCTTTACTTGTTGAAATCTTTGAACTTTCAATCGCCAGCCGTAACTTCTCTGCAACACCGACGGCGCTTGCCCCATCCGTACATGGGAGGATCACACCAAACTCCTCCCCCCCTAGCCGCCCAAAACTATCATGTGCTCGAAGTTCGGTGCAACACACAGCAACCACCTGTTTCAGAACAATATCTCCAATCGGATGCCCATACGTATCATTTACTTGCTTGAAATAATCAATATCAATCAATATCAAGCTTAACTTCGTACCGCAGGATTCTGAATCCCTGAACTCCTTCTCAAGGACTTCTAAAAAATGGCTCCTGCTCAGTGCGCCAGTTAAAATATCAACATTTACAAGTTCCCGAAGAGTTTTGTGAGCCTGCTTGAGGGCTTTTGCATCCTTCAAATGCTGCCACACGGTGGAATATATCAACAAAGCAAAAGACAGTAGCAATATCGTGACAGCACTTGCACAAAAAATTAGCACTCTATGACGCTTACCAGATGACATCAAATAATCTTCAGGTGAAAGCTGAACAAGAACAACCAAGCCGGCGTCTTCTAAACGACGGTATGCGGTCAAGCTCTCAGACCCATCGAATGCACTAATTCCTCTATACAGCCCTTCAGGCAACGCTTCCTTAACAAAATATGGCGCACTTTTCAAAAGCAATAGCTCGCCAAAATTAATAGCGCCACTATCCTTTGATGCCACTGCACGAGGAACACGATCCATACCTACAAGAGCAATCAAACCATTAGTCCCAACATTAATTTTTTTATAAAAATCCGAGAAGAAAGACATAGGGATTGACACTACCACGACCCCTGAGAACTTATCACCCTCAATTATTGGCCGAGTGAACTGTATAGACCAAATACCAGAAACCCTGCCAAACACGGGCTTACTAATAAATAACTTATCTTTTGAAGGGTTATCACGATGGACGCGAAAATGATCGCGACCACTCAAATCTACCGCGCCAAAGGCTGGGGCTAGCGACGAATAAACTAGCATCCCCTCCGGAGAAATCAGCGCAACTTGAGCAACCATGTTCCCATAAAGTACAAGTTCCTCTTTAACTATGCGCCCAAAATCATTACGATCTTTAACAGCATGCTCACGCAAATCTTGAGTTAAAGTATCTACAAAACGAACCACGCTTTGAACGTGCACATCGAATGCAACGGCAAGATTCATAGCATCACTACCCGCAGCTTTTTCTACCAAAACGTTCTCTTGATCAAGCCAAGCATGGAGCGTGCCCCACATAGGCACGAGCGTGATCAATAGAAACGCGATGGCTGCTAAGCCCGCTTTCGTTTTGGTAGCACGATGCTGGTACAATCTGAACCTCCATTACTGACCAATAGCCATTAAGATAACTATTCAGATTAGTGACATCATTCAACATACCTAGACACCTGAGCATCAGCTAATCAAAGTATCTGACTAGACCTTAAAAACAGAGCAGCACAATAGACTTGCTGCAACCTACAACCCTTTCGCCTAGAGTAATTATAGTACAAAAACCCGAACTACAGACTGAGGCTAAAGGGGCAAGCTCCTTATAGCGCTTTGTTTGGTTCGATCAACTAACTGGTTCAGAATCTAAAGACAGCACCTCCAAAACATGTTGATTCCATCACTCCTTTTTTTACTTGCCGATACTTCCTGGGTAGGTTTTCAGGGCGATCAGCCCATGGTCGCCGACGATTCGTCTAGCATGAGCTCGGTCAAGTTGGGCTCTATGGGCGCAATAAACCACGCCGCAGTTGTGGTCAGTCACAACCGGTTGTGGCGGTGACATCGAGTGGGACTGACAGCCGCAGATCAGCAGCAAAGCGGTCACGAAGGCGTGCTTGTTTGGTTTTTCAATCGGTCAGTTTTGGTTGTCAGATTCTGCGCGAGGGTCGAGTTGGGTATTGGAATTTGCAGCATAGTCCGGATCATTCAATCAAAAGCTAAACGCCATCAGCGAAAGTTTTATTCGGTTCCAGGCCAGCAAGAATCGCTCAGCGAAAATGAAGACTTGTGAATCGTTCAGCCCGGACATCAAATATTCATTGGCCGGAAATACGTGTTATCGATCTGGTCAGCAGGTTTGAGAGTCTGACTGTGCTCCCAGTATCGTGTCCACGGTTTCAGCCTAATCGGGTCGTGCGCTACGTTCTAATAGGTTAAACAAGTACATTCCGGCCAACATGGCCAATACGAATATGATGATTTGGCCGTGCCCTGTAAGCAGAATTGTTAACGCTGGCCCAGGGCAGATCCCCGCAAGACCCCAACCTATACCGAACAACAGGCTGCCGCCAATCAAGCGGGAATCCAACTCCCTTTTCATTGGAAACTGCATCGGGGCACCCAACAAGGATTGTTTGTTTTTGCGCGCCCAATTCAAGGGAATAATCGCCACCGCGATGGCCCCACCCATCACCAGTGCGAGTGATGGATCCCAGGCCCCGGCCAAATCAAGAAAAGCTAATACTTTGGCGGGATTCGCCATGCCTGCCAGGAGAAGACCAAGGCCGAAGATCAGTCCTGAAAAAAAGGCGGTCAACTTGATCATTTTCATGCTCCCACCACATGACGGATGACGTACACCGTTGCAAAGCCAGCAAACATAAAGCACATCGTTGCCGTGATGGATCGTGCTGAGAGTCGAGAGATCCCGCAAACGCCATGGCCGCTTGTACAACCAGATCCGTAACGAGTACCCACTCCGACAAGCAAGCCCGCAATGATCAGCGTCGGCCACCCTGCCTTAATCTCGATCTCTGGCATTACGGTAAACGCTCCCCACAACAACGGAGAAATTAGTAGACCAAGAAGAAATAACGCCTTCTCACTCCAACCCTCACTATCGAATCGCAGCACGCTTCCAAGCAGTCCACTGATGCCGGCGATGCGTCCATTCGCGAGAACAAACAAGCTAGCAGCCAGCCCTATCAAGGCGCCTCCAGCTAATGAAGTCCAAGGCGTGAAGTTGATCCAATCAATGCTCATTTTGCATCTCCTGCATATAAGTGGTGGTAAAAGACATGGATTTCAAAGGTGTCACCTGAGACTCTGAGCGCCCCCTAAAGGCGATCAAAGACCCTGTCGAGACCCGTATAGGATTTCAGCCCCTGAATCCGCCCCGGCTCTCCTAGAGATATCGAAGCCTCAAAAGGACACAAGATGAGGCAAGGTTCGATCAGTCCGCTTTTGGCTGGTTGCCGCATTTCAGGAGGGCCACCTCTAGGCGAATAGTGATTGCTGAACACCTCAGAAAGCCGGGGCGATTAATATTGATCCTCTAGGTATCGCAAAAATTACCGTACGCAGTTACTCAAAGTGGTTACAACGCATAACGTAAGTCAGCCACGAAGCTTGATCCTAGTCACCGGATGTGATGTGGTTGCCGATACAGAAAGACTATTCCCATTCGCCAACTATGGCGCTCGCGACTTTTATTTTTCCAGCATCACGAGGTTTCATGCAGATTGAGTTACAGGAGATTAGCGACCACCTCTATCGTTTCGCTCCTTTTGATGCCCTGCCAAAGGAGTCGGTAGACGCCATCGCTCGGCGAATTGAAGTGAGTTATTTCAAAGCCGGCAGTGACATTCTTGAAGCCGGTGCGACCATTCAGGATCTGCATTATGTTCGTAGTGGTGCGGTGGAGATTTACCGGCGTAATGGTGAGCTCTATGACCGTCTCGTCGAAGGTGACCTATTCGGTCAGGCAGGTCTGTTACGTAGCAACAAGGTACGCTTTCCCGCCCGAGCGTTGGAAGATAGCCTGATCTATTACATCCCTGCCGACGTTTTCGCTGACCTTTGTACGCAACATGATGCTTTCGCTGACTTCGTTGAAGCAGAGGGAAACTCGAGACTCAAAACTGCTGTTGAAGCTCAGGGGCGTGCTAGTGAGCTTATTCAGCTCAAATGTCGCGCCCTTATCTCACGTCCCTTGGTGTGGGTCACGTCAGATATCTCTGTCGGCGGAGCTGCAAAAATCATGACTGAGCAAAGTGTATCCTGCGTTCTAGTCATGTCTCCAGCAGGTTTAAAGACGGCTGAAATAGAAGGGATCGTCACAGATAGAGACCTTCGCACGCGATTTGTTGCAGTGGGCCTAAACGCTGACGAAACTCGTGCCAGCGACATTATGACAGTCGATCCGGTTGTAATTGGCTCCGATGATTCAGTTTTTGAAGCCATGCTTGTGATGTTGCGCCGCAATATTCATCACTTGCCGGTTGTGCACGATGGTAATCCAATTGGCCTTATAAACCTGTCGGATATTATCAGGTACGAATCGCATAGCAGTTTGTACCTGGTTAACAGAATCTCTAACCAGACCTCAGTTGAAGGCCTGAGATCACTTTTGCGTGACCTGCGAGGAACCTATATCCGCATGGTGCGTGACGGGGCTACTGCGCACATGATCGGAAGCGCGATTTCAGGTATTGGCCGTGCCTTTACCCAGCGTTTGCTTGAGCTGGCCGAGAAAAAGTTAGGCGCGCCTCCAGTGCCTTACTGCTTTATGGTTTTGGGATCAATGGCGCGTGATGAGCAGTTGTTAGTGACTGACCAGGACAACGCGTTAGTACTCGACGACAGCTTCGATCCGATCCAACACGACTCTTACTTCCGAGCCCTGGCAACGTTTGTTAGCGATGGACTGGCCGCGTGCGGTTACAGCTACTGCAAGGGCGGGGTCATGGCGACCAACGAGCAGTGGCGACAGCCTTTGAAGGTATGGCGAAGTTACTTCGATCAGTGGATCGAAAAACCTAATCCAACTACGTTGCTTAATAGCTGTATTTTTTTCGATCTGGATGGGGTTTTTGGCAAGCTTGAGTTGGTACAAGAGCTTAAAGACCTTTGCGCTCGAAAAGCCAGTACACACCCTGTATTTCTAAGCGCAATGGCTCGTATTGCCCTTAATCGAACGCCGCCATTAGGATTCTTTCGTACTTTTGTCGTTGAGACTGACGGACAGCAAAAAAGGATCATCAACCTTAAAGGGCGTGGCACGGCACCGCTGACCGACCTTATCCGGATTCATGCACTAGCATGTGGCAGTACCGCTCAGAATTCATTTGATCGCATGAATGCTATAGCCCGCAGTAAAGTCATTCCTCCAGAAGCATTAAAGCAACTTCGGTACGCACTAGAGTTCCTGTCGATGGTGCGTATTCGACACCAGGCGGACGCACTTGAACAGGGGGCATCACTCAATAACTACATTGAGCCCGAGCGCTTTTCTAGCAGTGAACGACATAACCTCAAAGAAGCGTTTCAGGTGTTGAGCAATGGCCAAAATTTCTTGCGATTCCGATATCCTTCAAAGGGCCGCTTTTAGCGATGAAAAATCTAAAAAAGCAGCCTGAAAATAGAGTGCTGGACTGGTCTGCCGAGTTCGAGACATTGGCGAAGATTTCGGTTAATCCTCTATTACGAAAGTTCTATCAAGCTGGCGCGGTTTCAGCGCTGGCACCCATTGAGAGCGTTCAACTGCTGGCCATGGACGTAGAGACTACCGGCCTTGACTCACAGTCCCACAGCATCGTGAGTATTGGTGTTATGCCGTTCACGCTTAATCGTATTTGTTGCGGAAATTCACTCTACTGGGTGATAAAACCATCGTCCGAACTGAATGAAAAGTCAGTGACCTTTCATCACATAACCCATGCCGAAATTTTAGATGCCCCTGTGTTTGCGCAGGTGCTTGATCCTTTGCTTGAAGCCATGGCGGGCAGAGTGATTGTCGTCCATTACCGGAATATTGAGCGCGCCTTCTTGGATCAGGCAGTGCGTAGGTATTTAGGTGAAGGCCTTAAGTTTCCAGTAATCGATACGATGCAGTTAGAGGCACACTTCCATAGGCAAAAAATTAGCTGGTTCGGCCGACTGATTGGACGCAAGCAACAGTCCATACGGCTGGCAGACAGTCGCTCTAGGTTGAACCTGCCGGCTTATCACGCTCATCATGCATTAACCGATGCTCTCGCGACTGCCGAGTTGTTGCAGGCGCAGATAGCAACTCACTACTCGCCACTCACACCTGTCGGTGAGTTATGGAATTGAACCAAGTTAATAGCTTCAAGGTGCAAGCAGATAGATATGTTACACCTTGAAGCTTGAGGTCAATCTTACCTATAGCCTAGCTCATACTGACTAGCGAGGCTCAGACATTAGTCCTTTCACTAGAGAGATACACCCTATCATTAGAACTATTGCGAAAGGCAACCCCGTGGATACTGCCATTGCCTGCAGTGCCACCAGACCGCCCCCCAATAGCAGAGCAATCGCAATCACGCCTTCGATTACCGCCCAGAACACCCGTTGAGGAACAGGCGCGTCAACCTTGCCTCCAGCTGTGATGGTATCGATCACCAATGAGCCGGAGTCAGAGGAAGTAATAAAGAACACTATGACCAGAATAATACCTAGGAATGAGCTGATCTCCTTGAGGGGGAGCTCTCCCAGCATGGCGAACAACTTCAGCTCTAAGACCGCGTCCTTGACTCCCATAAGGCTTTGAGTGGTCACTTGGTCAATTGCCGTACCGCCAAACGTAGTCATCCATAATACAGAAACTACTGAAGGCACAAGTAGAACAGAAATCAGAAACTCTCTGACAGTTCGCCCACGACTGACGCGAGCGATAAACATGCCTACAAATGGTGACCAACTGATCCACCAAGCCCAGTAGAAGGCAGTCCAGCCTTGAGTGAACTCGATATCAGTACGTCCAAATGGGTTTGAGAGCGCAGGCAAATATTCAACATAAGTCACCAGATTTTTAAAGAATCCGGTGAAAATAGCCAGGGTCGGCCCCACAATGATGACGAACACCAACAAGAGCAGCGCAAGCCCCATATTGATCTGGGAAAGCATTTTGACGCCCTTGTCCAAGCCGGAAAGGACTGACCAAAGAGCGATTATGGTGATCCCAACAATCAGTACAACCTTGCTCAGATTCGTCGATTGAATTCCGAAGAGATATTCAATCCCTGCAGCAGCCTGTTCTGCGCCAATCCCTAAAGAGGTCGCCAAACCAAATAGCGTGGCAAATACCGCTAGTATATCGATGATATGTCCCGGCCATCCCCAGACACGCTCACCCAATAGTGGATAAAAAATTGAGCGTATTGAAAGCGGCAAGCCTTTATTATAAGAAAACAATGCTAAAGACAGCGCCACAATCGCGTATATAGCCCAAGGATGGAGTCCCCAGTGAAAGATGGTAGCCGCCATCGCCAAGTCAGCAGATGCCTTCATATCACCTTCGGCACCTCCTAGGGGCGCCCAATCCGTGCGTAAACCGCTCGCATCGACTGTCACACCTCCCATTGAAGCCGCGTAATGCGACATGGGTTCGGCTACCCCATAAAACATCAACCCAATGCCCATCCCCGCAGCAAAAAGCATTGAAAACCAACCGACGTAACTATGGTCTGGTTTGGCATCTCTACCGCCCAAACGAACCTTGCCCAGCGGAGAGAAAATAAGTGCAATGCATAGCAAGACAAAAACGTTCGCAATGCTCATGAAGAGCCAGGCTAGATGGCTGGTTAGCCAGTTTCGAATGGAGCTAAAAAGGGGTTCTACTTCATTCTGCAATGCCAGCGTCAAAATCACGAATAGTAAAATGGTGGCTGCTGAAATGATGAAAACTTTACCGTGGATATCGAGTGAGAACGAAAACTCTCCCTTGATGTTGTCTTGACCAATGACATAGTCAGTATCGATAAGATTGGCCGCTCCAGTAGGAGCAGGAATGCCTTCACTGGGTTGAGAAGGTGTGTTTGGACTATCATCCGTAGGCTTTCCAACCATAAGATTCCCCTTTTGAGATTCACGTCATAAAACGTGTAATTATCATTATCCCCGCTGTTCCTATGGTAAAACGAGATTTTAGCCAAGCTATCCTAGCAAGCTTTGGGAACAAATTTTCTAAAACCTCAGCTCTTTTGACTTCTTACCAGAGACTTCTCTCGCGTAGCCTTTGCAGGCTTGCAACGCGATTAGTCCCTAATCGCCGTCGCCGTAGACTCCGATAATTCGTTGGGCATGCGCTGGAACAAGTTGGGTTCTAAGGGCACCATAAGCCATGCCGCCGGCACCGGTGGTAGGTTGCAATGCGTCACAACCATTCGTAGCTCCGTCGAGTTGGACTTAAAGCCGCTGGTCGGCAGTAGCAAGCGATCACCCAGGCGTGATTGTTTGGTTTTTGCATCGGTCAGAGTTCGGCAATAGGATCGGTCACTGGCTGCCAGCGATTGCTCCAGCGTAAGGAACTTGCCCTGCTCTGCCAGAACCCGCGTGGGGCTGGCATTGGCCAGAAGGGTGAACTTGGTTTGGTGGGCAGCTTCCTTGGCGACCAATTGCTCATCGTAGGCGTGGCCTGCCACGGCCATGCAGTTCACGCGCTGCCCACCATCAGGGCAAGGATGATCAGCAGCACCCAGCACCGTATCCGCCATCACGCCAACACCTTGAGCGCTTGGGCATACAACGCTTGCCGATCGGCCACTCCATTCTGGTCACCATTGATGCGCTGGGTGATCCTGTCGAACTGACTAGTGTCGGCAAAGGTGTTGTCGGTCTCTTTGCCAACTAGCCCCGTCGGTGCGATTAAACGCTTGTGGCTCCGGTCGTGCCTAGGGATATTCTCTAGCTCTCAGCTTAAGTAATACAAACACTCATCCACGCACGGAACTATGAACTGGGGGGGGCTGTTTTTAAAGTCGATGTCGCTAATACGACGGGGAAAACCGTCCTTGTTTATCAGGTTATTGTTTTGATACTCAGCAGGGGCGGTCAGGATGGGTCGTAATCTGGGGGAGTTGGCTAACACTAAGCTTCTATGGCCAGAAACGCACAGATTTCAGCGTCAGATAGGAGTTACTCAAGAGCCTCTGGAGATGCTTGAATTCTCCGCCGAGAAGATCAACCACCTATCTCAAATAACATACAAAAAGGGCCCTCGAAGGGCCCTTTTGTACTCAAACCAAAATCACTTGGTCAGCCAGGACTCAACGGTATCTGAGCCGTGTTCTGCCTTCCACTCCTTCAGACCTTTGTGATTCCCACCTTTGGTTTCGATGACCTCGCCAGTGTACGGATTTTTGTAGACCTTCACCTGACGTGGTTTACGAGTGCCAGCTTTGGATTTCACTACTGGAGTGCTGCGGCCAGTCTGAGGATCCAACAAGTTGATGATGTTAGACAGGCTGTAACCGTATTCAGCAAGCAGAGCGCGCAGCTTCGATTCAAACTCTATTTCCTTTTTGAGGCCAGCATCGCCTTTCAGTGTTTCGAGAGCCTCGAGTTGTTCGGCAAGATGTTTTTCGAGTTGGCGAAACTCAGCAAGTTTGGACATGTTTAATCTCTACGTAGTTAGTCCCATAACAATACACCAACTTTGGAGTTTTCCGCCAATCGTTTAGGTATAAGATCCATGAGTAACGATCACGAAGACGCGCACTGTGGAGTCTGGGCTCACACTCTAATTTTATTCGTTCCCTGTCAAAAGCGAAGTATTGAGGTCAACATCTTTGTGGCATGGATGTGTCTATGAAACTAGGGGTTATTCAGGATGATGTGCTGAGTATTCTGAGATTTACCCAGCAGCTGCAGACGCGGCTGTGCTTTATAGGTCGGTTGAGCAAGGGCGAATCGCGACTTACTCCGCTCACGCCGAGTATCTCACTAGCGAGATACTGAAAATCATGCCCGTCGGGACATTGCCGACCAATTTTAAGGGTTCCCGTCTTGAGGCAGATTTGGGTATGTAGATCGGACACCGGGCCCAGCCCAAGCAGGCCTTTTAAATCCACTGAATGTCCAGTCACGCCTCGGGCTACTTCAACGGCTTCTTGTGGATTGACCTGCTGACTAAGGTAACCATCGCCCTGCCTCTGCCCAAAGTCGTCGGTGTGTGTGTAAATCGATGTAAGCGCCTCCTAAAACAGGCATATTGGATTGTAGAGCGTAGCCACAGTGTTAATTGGCCAGTACAGCAGCTATTTTTGGGAGCATGAATCTTGTCAGCTGAAAGTAGTACCAAGATGATTACAGCCCATACCCCGTGGACGGTTTTTCTGGTGTTCTTGCGCTTGGGATTCATCTCCTTCGGAGGGCCAATTGCACACCTAGGTTACTTCCGCGAAGAGTTTGTTGTTCGGCGCCAATGGCTCAGTGAGCGCAGTTATATCGATTTGGTCGCCCTGTGCCAGTTTCTGCCAGGGCCTGCCAGTAGCCAGGTAGGCATAGGTTTGGGGCTATCGCGTGCTGGTTTCTCTGGAGCAGTTGCCGCGTGGGCTGGGTTTACACTGCCATCGGCAATAATCCTCGTTTTGTTTGCGCAAGGGATGTCCGCGTGGGGAAATGCATTCCCAAGCGGTCTTTTGCACGGACTTAAGATCGTCGCGGTTGCTGTTGTTGCTCAAGCCGTCTGGGGAATGGCGCGCAATATTTGTACTGATGTGCCCAGGGTAACCATCGCTGTGTTTGCAGCTTGCGCAGCACTCATCTGGCCAAATGCCTGGGGGCAGATCGCCGTGATTATCTGCAGTGCTGTCATCGGTCTGATGCTTTTCAAGCCTGCTCAACAGCATACTGCTGAGCCCCTTCCAATATCAGTTAGCCGAAAAGTAGGTCTGGTATCGTTGGTGGTGTTCTTTGGCTTATTGGTAGGCCTACCATTTTTGATCCAGGTTTGGCCCTCTGAAGCACTAGCTATGACGAATGCCTTTTTCCGAGCAGGGTCATTAGTTTTTGGAGGGGGGCATGTTGTATTACCGTTACTTCAGTCTGCGACCGTATTCAACGGATGGGTAACCAACGACACATTCATTGCTGGGTATGGCTTAGCACAGGCCGTACCGGGCCCGCTCTTTACCTTCGCAGCATTTCTCGGAGCGTCCATGAACGCCCAACCCTCTGGTTGGATCGGAGCTACGGTATGCCTGGTCGCTATCTTCGCACCTTCATTCCTACTCGTAATCGGCGTGCTGCCATTCTGGGAGCAACTACGACATAGTTTTCGCACCCAATCGGCCCTTGCAGGAATTAATGCGGGAGTAGTAGGGCTACTCTTGGCGGCCTTATATAACCCAGTCTGGACGAGTGCAATTTTGAAACCTCAAGACTTCGGTTTGGCGCTGATAGCCCTTGTCGCCCTAATGTTTTGGAGGGTTCCCCCATGGGTAGTCGTCTTGGGCAGTGGAATGCTTGGATGGTGGCTCAGCGGTGTACTTTGAAAGCAAGCATCAGCCAAAGGTATCTTGATCTGTAGAGGAGGTTATTGATGTCAGTAGCGCGGATGCTATAGGATCTTATCAGGAGATGGCATTCCTCCTTTAACCGCCTTGTGCTGATGATGCCTACGTGAACCCTGGACAGGGTGCGTAGGTGTGCCTCCCTGTCCCTAATTTAGGACAGGATATGATCTTACTATTCGTGCTTCGCCCATCTTACAGCGCTGTCCCTCTGCATGCTTGGCCCTCCAGGTTTGGTAAGGAGTGCTCGCCATGCTGAAATCATTGATCGTCATTGCCATCGGCGCCTCAGTTGGTGCTTGGTTACGCTGGCTTTTGGGTATAAAGCTGAACGCTCTATTTCCTACGATTCCTCCCGGGACTGTAGTCGCGAACATGGTCGGGGGTTATCTCATAGGGCTGACCATCGCCTTCTTGGCTGCATCGCCTTCGCTCAGCCCTGAATGGCGCCTCCTGATCATCACCGGATTTTGTGGTGGTCTTACCACTTTTTCTACATTTTCAGCCGAAACAGTCACCTTGATTCAGGAAGGAAAACTGCTCTGGGCGCTTGGCTCAATTTCGTTGCACGTGGTTGGTTCGTTGACGATGACCACTGCCGGGCTTCTTTCATACCAAGTGATTGGTACTCGCTGAGGGGATAGACATGAAAGGCTTTATGGTCGTTTTCTTTACTCAACAAAACCGTCGCTATCAGGGAAAGATGTTAGGTGAATGGATCGTCGATTTGCCAAAAGAAATGAGCCCACTTGGGATAGATCCGTCCGACGCAACCACTTCTACAACATCGGAGGTAAGAACATGAGCTACGCGGACATTCCTGCTGGTAACGCGATCCCCGATGACTTCTTCACAGTTATTGAGATCCCTGCAAACCACTCGCCGATCAAGTACGAGGTCGACAAGCAGAGCGGACAGATCTTCGTTGACCGCTTCCTAAGCACACCGATGTTCTATCCGGCCAACTACGGGTTCATTCCAAATACGTTGAGCGATGACGGAGATCCTCTGGACGTCCTGGTGGTTTGCCCTTATCCCGTCTCACCTGGAGTTGTCATCCGCAGTCGCCCGGTGGGTGTGATGTACATGACTGACGAAGCCGGAGCGGATGCCAAGGTGATCGCTGTGCCTCATGAAAAACTCAGCTCGATGTACAGCGACGTAAAGGAGTGCTCAGACCTCCCTGCGCTACTCCTCGCACAGATCCAGCATTTCTTTGAAAACTACAAAGCATTGGAGCCGGGTAAGTGGGTGAAGATGGGGCGTTGGGGGAGCGCGGATGAGGCGCGGGAAGAGATTCGCAAGTCGGTAGCTGCGTATATTCCCAAGTAGGTTTCACTCCAAATTGAAAGCATCAGCCGGGAGTCAGAACTGAGGGGCAAGTGATTTGCCTCTCAGTCGCTCGGGACATCAAATGTCGAGGGAACCACACGCATAGAAAAGTGGATGGCTATGCTGCGCATGACTCAACTCAATCAAAGTCATTCCAGAATATCGGCCTTTGATAACCCACTTATGGGGTCGCGCTAGCATGCATTTGACGATTTCCTATTTGACTAAGGTGATTGGTATATCTGAGAGCTGAATCACCTTTGCCGCGACAGAGCCCAGAAAAATCCCTGCAAGAAAGCCGTTGCCATGTGAGCCTAGGATGATGTTGTTACATCCTAAAGAGTGTGAGCACGCCACGATTTGGCTTGCTGCATCGCCTTGTAAGGTGTGAAGTGTAAATGCAACCCCTTCCTGCTTCAGAAGCACCCCAGCTTTTTGTGAGCTCTCAGCACTTTTATCACCGTAGTAACGATCAATCTCATCCGCTCTCATGTCGTGTGCAATTCGAGTTGGTAACAGTGGCTGTACATTCACCAGATGTACCTCAACACTACCGCCCAGTAATCCGCCATCTTGGATTAGCCCAATAAGGTAACGCACTGCGCGCTCCGAGTGCTCGGAGCCATCGACAGCTACAAGTATTTTATGCATTTTCTAAATCCTCTTTCAGTGGCATGAAGATGCTTGTCGTTAGGGGATTGCCAGCTTGCAATCAGTTCTACTCGGACAGGCGGATTCGAATCTGTTTTTCAATCTCGATGATCGCAAAGAGCGCAACACCGACCCCGATGATAAGTAGGCCATCAAGGAAGGGGATCGCTTCTGTGGCAAACACCTTTTGCAGAGGTGGCGCGTAGGTGATGGCGAACTGGGCCAAGGTAACCACTGCGACGGTCATCCACACGACCTTGGTGCCACGAATGCCCTTCCAGGTGAGCGATGTGCTGTAGAGATTACGAATAAAGAACAGATGGAAAATTTCCATCACGACTAGCGTATTCACCGCGATGGTTCGGGCCAACTCCACGGAGTAGCCACGGTCGAGCGCATACGAAAAAATGCCGTAAACACCACAGAGGAACAGAATAGAAACAAGCACCATATGCCAGACTAAAGCACCGCTTATCAATGGCTCTTTGCGCGAACGAGGCGGTCTGCGCATGGTGTTATCTTCGGTGGGCTCGAATGCCAACGCTATGCCGAGCGTTACTGCGGTTATAAGATTAATCCACAGAATCTGTATCGGCGTCACCGGCAGTGTAAGGCCGAGGAGCAGGGCCACGATGATGCTCATGGCTTCACCTGCGCTTGTGGGAAGCGTCCAGCTCAGGACTTTCTTAATATTGTCGTAGACTGTACGCCCCTCGCGCACTGCAGCAACGATGGACGCGAAGTTGTCATCAGCCAGCACCAAGTCGGCAGCTTCCTTGGCGGCGTCACTACCTTTTCCCCCCATAGCGATGCCAGCATCGGCACGCTTTAGCGCTGGTGCGTCATTAACGCCATCGCCCGTCATTGCCACTGTCATGCCATTCGACTGCAGCAGCATGACCAACCTGAGTTTATGTTCAGGGCTGGTACGAGCAAAGATATTGACTTCCTTTACCGCCTCCTTGAGGGCGGCATCGTTCATGGAGTCCAGGTCTACACCAGTCAGCACCTTGTCGGGATTATGCAAGCCAATCTGACGACCGATTGCGGCGGCGGTGCCGCCATGATCGCCAGTGATCATTTTTACAACAATTCCCGCTGCCTGGCATTGTTGAACTGCCTTTATCGTCTCGGGTCTAGGCGGATCAATTAGCCCGACCATGCCCAACAAGGTTAACTTCCCTTGCACGTCCCCAAACTCCAACACAGTGTGCTCTGGCTGAACTGACCTAGCTGCAAACGCCAATACACGCTGCCCTTTTGCGGCGATGGTGTTTGCCTGTTCGTACCAGTAGTCCGCGTTAAGGGGCTCAGTCACGCCATCGGTTACGAACTGCCGCGTGCTCATGGCCAGTATTTGCTCTGGCGCACCTTTTACATAGATAGAAGCATGGCGATTATGGTTGTGATGGAGGGTCGCCATAAAACGGTGTTTCGCGTCAAACGGAATGGCATCGCTTCGTGGCCAGGTACGATGATCTTCATCGCTATCTATTCCGGTTTTTCCGGAAAACGCTAGCAAGGCTCCCTCCATCGGATCGCCTTCAACCGTCCATAAGTCTTTATTCTGGCGCAGCACGGCATCGTTGCAGAGACCTGCTGCTCGCCCCAATTCTGAGAGCGCAGGGTGAGACGATATCTCGATCAGCTGATCGGCAATCCTGAAGCCTCCCGCTGGCTGATAACCTGCGCCATCGACCGTGAAGAGAAGATCGTTCGTGACGACCGATGCGACCATCATTTCGTTGCGGGTCAGTGTTCCAGTTTTGTCAGTGCAGATGACGGATACCGAGCCTAGTGTTTCGATGGCAGGCAGGCGACGCACGATAGCGTTGCGGCGAGCCATTGCGCGAACTCCGACAGCCAACGTGATGGTAAGGACGGCGGGCAATCCTTCAGGTATCGCCGCTACTGACATCCCGACTACGATCATGAAAATCTCTGTGAACTCGTAGTGCGCGACATAATGGCCGAACACGAGCAGAAGTCCACCGACTAGCAAGATCAAGATCGTCAGCCAACGTGCAAAGACGTTCATTTGCTGCACCAGCGGAGTTGTCAGCGTTTCTACTCCAGCAATTAGCGTACTGATGCGGCCGATCTCAGCTGCAGCTGCGGTAGCAACTACAACCCCTGTAGCTTGTCCGCATGTCACGAGCGTACCGCTGAACGCCATGCAGGTACGATCACCCAGAGCGGCTTTAAGGCCCACTGGTTCGGTATGCTTTTCTGCGGGTACGGACTCACCTGTGAGAATTGCTTCTTGAATTTGTAGTCTGTTCACGTGCAGCAGACGTAAATCAGCAGGGACTTTGTCTCCCGCCTCCAGCAATACGATATCGCCCGGTACTAGCTCCTCGCCCACAATACTTAAGCGTTGGCCTGCGCGAATCACGGCGGCGTGCGGTGCCAGCATCTGCCGGATAGCGTCCATGGCTTTTTCCGCTTTGCCTTCCTGGACGTAGCCAATGATTGCGTTTGCAATGACCACCGCCAGAATCACCACCGTATCCCACAGATGCTGCAGCATCGCGGTAATCGCAGCGGATCCTAGAAGCACATAAATCAGAATGTTGTGAAATTGCAGCATGAATCGCAGCCAGGCGGGTCGCCGTGCGGCTTCTGGCAAACGATTGAAACCAGTGCGGTCAAGCCGGGCTTGAACTTCGGCGGCCTCCAGCCCGACATGCTCATTGACCTCAAGCAGGTTTGTCACCTGCTCTGCAGGTAGGGAGTGCCAGGCCACGGAATGCGGAGGGATTGGTGTTTGCCCCGTTGATGCGTCGACCACCTGCTTCATCAATGAGTATCTCCTGTGCACACAGCTCAAGTGAGACGGGCTGAGGTGATCATGAGCGAGCGTGGGAATATAAGGCTGAAAACATTATTTTCGGTCTTACATCCTATAGTTCCTTCTAGCTGACAGGAACTATAGATGTAACGCAATCAACCGGCTGGCAATTACTGATGTAGATCAAACTATCAGCAGCAATTAATGTGACAAAATGTTTTGGTGAGAAGTTTAATCTTCTAGATTTTTATCTAATATTGCATGCAACCGAGCACTGCGCGAAGCAAAAACGGGGAGGCATAAATACTACTGCTGCTTTTAAGAAAACTCTGTTTATTCACTATATGGCATGCAGTTTTTGCAATATTCCTGTGTTGCCTTGTAAAACCCGGAATATTAATGCTTTCAACTTAATCCCAGTTATGCATAGCGCCCTAACTTGATTTAGCTACGTTATCAACCTGGGACTCTTCCAGCGCCTCCGGTGCTTCTAGCAGCTCGGTAATAACGCTGAAGTCACTCACTTCAACGGCACCTAGCCCATAGCCAAGCAGGTGGAACGAGAACGCTTTACGCGGCTGCGTATTATCGAAACTGAAGTCCATCTCCAGCGGCTGATCGGCAGTGACGACCATTTCTGCTGGCAGCCCCAGTGGCACATCCTGCTCCAACTCCTTGGCTTTCAGCAGGATGTAGGCGTTCTGCTGTGGATCTAAAGAGCGCACGGTCAGGCGCACGCGTGTTTGTGAGCCCTTGGGCATTTCCAGATACTGAGCACCGATCAGGTTGTCAGCCCAGTCATCCTTGATCTGTGCCTGAAGCGGGATGATGGTGGGACTGCCGAACTGGTAGTGCTGGTTCAACGGTGTCCGGATCAGCGAATGATCCAGCGCCGAGGCTTTTGATGTGATTTCTCGTGCTCGTTTGCCCCCGTACTGTCCAGCAAGGGTAGCGTGGTCGGCAATGAACCCTGCGCTATTGTAATTCCTGCAACGCTGTTGAAAGTCACACTCGATCAAGGTGCCTTGGCCATCGTGATAACGCAGCTTGTCGTTGGTGAACGACATGATCTCGCGGCCTGTTTCATAGTCACGAAACAGCGAGCGACCGCTCAAGGCTGAGGGGACAGGTAAGGCGAAATAGTCGAGTATTGAGGCACTCAGATCGACATGCCCGTAGACCCCAGACTTTACCTTGGGCAACTGATCCTGCTCGGGCGCTAACATCAGGTTGAAACCCCAAGAGGAAGCTAGGCGCACTCCATCAATTCCGTGAGATTCGTCCGAGGTGATCACCACCAAGGTGTTTTTCAAGATGCCTTGGCGTTCCAGGCCGTTGAGGAATTGCCCTAGGGCATCATCCAGATATCCGACGGCAGCCTGCTTGGGTGTGTCGTAGCGCTCAAGATAGTCCTGAGGGGCCGAATAGGGTTGGTGGGTGCCAACGGTCAGCAGGGTCAGCATCCATGGTTTTTTCTGCTTTTTCAGCTGGCCGACGTAGTCGAGTGCCCCTTCGAAGAACGCCTTGTCGTCTTTGCCCCAAGGAAAATCTAGATAGTTGCTATTGGTGAACCATTCCAAGCCGTGGGTAGCATCGAAGCCAATGTGCGGCATGATCTTGTCTTTGGCCATGAATCTAAGGCCTGCACCCTGAAGGTAGTGCGTGGCGAATCCGTTCTTGTGCAGTTGGGCTGGGAGGCACGCCTTGTTCCGTTTGTTCTGGGTCAACATCTCAACCCCCTTGGGCGTTCCGTTGTCCAGTTTGTCGTAATCGCCGCAAAGCATAGCGTAAAGGCCGCGAATGGTTTGATGGCTATGCAGTACATAATCCGGCGTATTCATTCCGCGTTCTGCCCAGCGACTGAGGTTGGGCATGAGATTTTCTTGATAGCTGCTGTGCAGGGCTTGGCGGTTGACGCCAACGTAGGCACCAGGAATACCTTCCAGCGCGATGATCAACACATTTCGCGCCCGCCCTGGTGCCGCGAGCAATTTCTGTCCGTCCAGATCGAGTTGAGTAAGCCCCGCCATTTGCGGTGGAACATCGACAACATCACGCTCCAGCCACTCTTCTGCGCTTGCCTGAACATCGCCAACGCTCGCGGCCATCAACTGATGTGGCAGGTTGAACAAGCGCCACTGGTCTTCTTCTGAGGGGTACAGGTGCTGAGCACCCCAATGGGTGATCAACAGCAGTAGCGGTGCTGCCCACGCGTTTCGTGGCAAGCTCGGAGACGTAGCGGAGCGTCCTAGGTACTGCGTGACCAGCCAAACCACCAGCCCAAGAAACAGAGTAGCGGCCAGCCAAGGCTGGGCGAAACCACCCCCGGTAGAGTTTTCCAAAAACTGAGGGTCGATCAGGTAGTGCAGGTCTGATGAGTTGGGAAGCCTACCGACCGCGCTGACCAGTTCGGCAGTCGCCAGAGTCATAAGCCCCCATGCCAGCAATACCGGTAGCGCTAACCACCAAGGACAGCGATGCAAGAGTACGATGAGCAGGCTCGCAATTCCCAGATCTGAAAGATAGCCAAGTGGATTCGACCAACCCAGAGCTGCACGCAGGCACAAAGGCATGATCAGAACCAGTCCGATCAAGGCGATGAGACGTGCACGGGGTTGACTTAACCAGCGATGGATAACGTTCACGCAAAGGCCTTCCAGACATTAAATCTTCATATAAGTGTGCTGGATGGTATCAAGCAGTGGGACGACTCATCGGGTTATTCGAAAAGGAGACGGTGGATCGAGTCAGTGACGGCATTGGTGCTTGGACGTAAGCCCTATTTCAGAGGCTTGCGTTGAGGAATACTCGCTGACTATGCCCTTCAGCATTAACTGTTTCAGGCTGTTTAACCCCGCCGCGCATGTATGGGCCAAGTGTTAATATATTACCTTTGAAGTGATCCCAAGGACGTTGATGACTAATCATCAAGCTAAAGCCGAAACCCCTAGAGCAGCCGCGATTCTGGCTCGCTTCCTGTCGTCGGAGTCCGCTGGCGGTCTTGTGCTGATGGGCGCAGCACTCGCGGCACTAATCGTGGCCAACTCGCCTCTCTCGCAAAGTTATTTTGCAGCCTTGCACAGTGTCTGGTTGGGCATGTCTGTCGAGCATTGGGTCAATGATGGCTTGATGGCGATCTTCTTCCTGATGGTCGGACTCGAGATCAAGAGAGAGGTTCTGGCAGGAGGGCTCTCCACTTGGGGACAGCGCGCCTTGCCTGGATTTGGTGCCGTCGGTGGCATGGTTGTGCCTGCGCTTATTTACATCGCAATCAACTGGGGTAATTCTGAGACGTTGAAGGGGTGGGCTATTCCAGCCGCTACCGACATCGCATTCGCCTTGGGCGTCTTGTCGTTGCTGGGGAAGCGAGTCCCTACGTCGCTGAAGGTCTTCCTCGCTGCCTTGGCGATCATTGACGACCTGGGTGCTGTGGTTATCATCGCCTTTTTCTACACCACTGGTCTTTCCATGCCGATGTTGCTGGCATCGCTCGCAACCCTAGTCATTCTGATCGCAATGAATCGATTGGGCGTCAGACGATTATTCCCATATATGCTGGTCGGTGGTGTGCTGTGGTTCTTCGTGCTGCAGTCGGGGGTGCATGCCACTCTTGCGGGTGTTGCCGTTGCACTGTGTGTCCCAATGGGCAAGCCAGAAGAGGAAGCCAGGTCTCCACTGCTCTTCCTAGAAGAGAAGCTGCACATGTGGGTAGCATTCGCTGTGGTGCCGATTTTCGGCTTCGCCAACGCGGGTGTTTCATTAGCCGGTATTTCGATGGAAAACCTAGTCGATCCGGTTCCGCTGGGTGTTGCGCTCGGCTTGTTGGTGGGCAAGCAGATTGGCATTTTCCTATTGGCTGCTCTGGCCATTCGTATGGGCTTGGCCAAACTGCCGGAAGGCAGCAATTGGGCACAGCTTTACGGCGTTGCGCTCTTGTGTGGCATCGGCTTTACCATGAGCCTGTTCATCGGAAACCTGGCGTTTGCTGGATCAGCTCACCTGATCGACGAAGTAAAAGTCGGTGTGTTGATCGGTTCGACCTTGGCTGCAATCGGTGGAGTCCTGATTTTGCGACGCAGCGCTGGGCCCGCCATTGTCGCCGCCACGGTCTCTAAATAAGCGTAAGCGAGCCGGCCACGGAGTTTCTCCCAGACAGAAATCCTGTGGCTGGAACATCGTCTCGCGAAGTGAGGTCATCGTGCTTTACGCCACAAGCTGCTGAGATAGCCCCTCAAAGGCTGATTGGCGGCATCAACTCGGACGCGACTTTTTTCAGCATGAACGTTTCGCGCTGAATTGACTGCCCCATCGATGACTCCTGACGCTGCATCACGGCTTCATTATGCGTTATGGCTTCATGCAGGTTGATCCAGACAGGCCGCATACCATTAGCGATTTCGTGGCTTTCCATTCTCACGGGCGCTAGCTGGGGCGCGACTTCGCATTGATAAAAATGCGAGGTCATGTGCATCAGATCGTACTGTGGCTTCCAGTAGGGCCGGTACTCCTCGATATAACCGTAGTGCTGGAGTACCTGTATTTCACGGGCACCAGTCTCTTCCTCAAGCTCACGCCTCAGGCCTGTGACAATGTCCTCGTCACCATCAAGACCGCCTCCAGGAAAGCTGAAGTCGTTATAGCGCTCGGTGAACAGCAACAGGATCTGATCATCCCGAATCACGATGCCGCGTGCTGCATGTCGACGGAATACTCTGCCCTGTTTGGATTTCAGCTCGGGGTGAACAATTTCAGTTATGAGTTGCATGTGGTCTCGTTACGGCAAGATCAGTAGTCATCGTCCAGAGTGGCCACGGCATTTCCGCAGTTCTGGAAATACTGTGGCCAATGGAATTGGCTCAGCGAAGCAGCAATACGGGTAAAGTGGATGTTCGCAGCATCGTCGTGGTCGTGCTGCCTACCAGAAACTGCCTGATGCGAGAGTACCCGTATCCAAACCGAGGTAAATGGGGCTTTTGATTAATGCCTGAATGGCGACTGCGGTTTCAGTGCCGACCCCCATGTCCACGGGCTCGGTGGCGAGCCAGATGGAGTCGATGCTGATCATCGCAGCAGCTCTCGTAGGAAAGCGGAACACGCCGCTGCATTTTCTGCCGGCCAGCTCACAACGACTACGCCTTTTGAATGAGGCACTTCGATCAGGATCGTGCTGGGAAGGACTTGATGCACCGCTGCCGATGGCGGCGTCTTTACCGGAATAAAGGCACTTTTAAGCGCCAGTTTTTTTTGCGTACGCACCCGAATCCATTTATGGACGAGGTTGGCATTGAGGTTGTAGGTCAAGGCAACATTGACAATCGAGGTGTCAGGCTGCGCACACTCGGCAATGACTTAGGCCTTGAAGGATTTAGAATAGGAACGGCGTTCTTGCGGCATGGGTGTCCGCTTAATTTAGGTGGAAACCATCGCCTTAAGCGATGGCATCAGGGAGGTGTATTGCCCGGACGGTTACCGCCAACGTCCGCAAGATGCTGGTGTGCGCTGCCGCCCTAATTTATTAAAGATTTTACGAAAATTTTACAACCCCTAAAGATGGAGCATCCAATACTGCACTGCGCTAATTCATCAGGCTATTTTATATGTCTCTCGCAGGACTACGGCTTATCGGATTCATCTTAGGCATTTTTCTAATCACGCTAGCTATAAGCATGATTATCCCAATGATCACACTGGCGGTCTATGAGCGGGATGGTGGCGATCTTTCAGCTTTCCTGTGGTCTAGCTTAATCACATCTGTCTGCGGCCTTCTGTTGATCGCACGAGGACGCCCAGATACCGCCCAGCTTCGTCCCAGGGATATGTACCTGCTAACTACTGGCAGTTGGGTTGTGGTGTGCATCTTCGCATCGCTGCCAATGGTGTTTATCAGCGACATCAGTTACACCGATGCATTCTTTGAAACAATGTCGGGCATCACAACTACAGGGTCAACGGTACTCACTGGCTTGGATACCGCTTCACCGGGATTATTGATCTGGCGCTCAATGCTGCATTGGCTCGGCGGTATAGGCTTCATAGGCATGGCTGTAGCGATCCTTCCACTGTTGCGGGTGGGTGGCATGCGTCTCTTCCAGACAGAGTCCTCAGACTGGTCGGAAAAAGTAACGCCTCGCTCCCATGTGGCCGCCAAATACATCCTCTTTCTCTACTTGGGACTCACGGGGCTCGGAGCGCTAGCTCTTTGGGTCGCTGGAATGACGCCGTTTGAAGCGGTCAACCACGCCATGTCCTTGATCTCAACTGGAGGATTCTCGACTTCGGACTCTTCACTGGGGCATTGGACGCAGCCAGCGATCCACTGGGTAGCTGTGGTCATCATGATTCTGGGTAGCCTACCGTTTACCTTGTATGTTGCGACATTGCGCGGCAACCGGCGTGCGCTGATTAAAGATCACCAAGTACGTGGATTTATTGGATTCTTGATTGTGACCTGGCTGGCCGTAGGGACATGGCTCTGTTATCACAGCGATTACGGATGGTGGGATGCGTTTCGTATCGTCGCAGTCAACGTGACCTCTGTGGTCACTACTACCGGAGTTGCTGTTGGCGATTACACGCTTTGGGGGAGCTTTGCAGTTCTTTTGTTCTTCTATTTGACCTTTGTTGGAGGATGTTCGGGCTCCACAGCTGGGGGCCTCAAAATCTTCCGTTTTCAGGTTGCTGCGACTTTACTGATAGGTAGCTTAAAGCAACTAATCCATCCAAGAGCCGTGATTCAGAAGAAGTACAATGGCCATCCAATTGACGAGGAAATACTACGCTCGCTTTTGACTTTCTCATTTTTCTTCAGCATCACCATTGCAATTATCGCCTTAGGACTTGCCTTGATCGGCCTGGACTGGACAACGGCATTGAGTGGCGCGGCTACTGCGGTGTGTAACGTGGGCCCTGGAATTGGCACCATCATCGGGCCTGCTGGTAACTTCTCATCATTACCTGACGCAGCAAAATGGTTGCTCACCATCGGCATGCTGCTGGGCCGATTAGAGATACTCACTGTACTGGTACTTATCACACCCGTTTTTTGGAGGTACTAATGATGATTAAGAAAGTAGCCATCTAAGATTCTGGTTGGTTAGATTTTAGCCAACCCAGCATGAAGCCCGGAGGGCTACAAATATACGAAATAAAAAGCCCTCAATACTCAAGGGCTTTTTATGTATCCGGAACGTTTAGTGCGAAGAGTCCGCTGCTGGTATTGGCGAGACCTTGGCCCCGGCTACGAGGCCCAACTCCACTGCAGCAAATCCGATGACTAGACTGAGCACTAGATAACTGATGGACACGAACACACTGGCGGGATCTTTCATCATCTCCACGGCGCCAAAGACAAAGCTTGAGAACGTCGACAGGCCGCCCATGATCCCGGTGCCGACCATGACGTGTACGTATTGATTGATCCGGTTGCTCTTGAACAGTGACGTGGCCACCCCCAGCAGGAAGGCTGCGACGATATTGACGACAAAAA
This sequence comes from Pseudomonas sp. TMW22080, assembly GCF_022496745.1. Taxonomy (NCBI): domain Bacteria; kingdom Pseudomonadati; phylum Pseudomonadota; class Gammaproteobacteria; order Pseudomonadales; family Pseudomonadaceae; genus Pseudomonas; species Pseudomonas sp. TMW22080. The sequence continues at coordinate 281,724 of NZ_SCFF01000003.1, forward strand.
TATCCATGGGAAAGCCGTCGGCCAAGCGCGGCACTGACAGCATGACAAATTCGCGGCACATGGCGCCAAACGCGCCGCCGACGAAAATCAGAATAATCATGTTCAACATGGTGTTTGCTCCTGTGTCAGCGCGCCAGCCAGGCGCCGAATGCGGCGGCGGCCAGACCGACCAGTACCGAGATGATCAGATAACCTGCCGCCCATGCACGATCCTTCGCCTTGGTCAGTTTGGAAGCATCCAGCTGCATGCTACTGAACGTTGTGTAGCCGCCAAGAATACCAGTGAGCACGGCAGCACTCAGGAAGTCGCCGTAGCGGTCACGCCAGTCAACGGTAAACAGAATGCTCAAGTAACCGATCACAAAGGCGCCACTGACGTTGATCAAAAACGTACCCAGCGGGAATGATCCCTTATAGAACTGCCCCACCCGCAGTCCGATCCACCAGCGCAGCAAAGACCCCAGCCCGCCCCCCAATCCGACCCAAAAAACATCCAGCGCAGTCATGAAGTTCCCTCTCGTGCCTGTTGATAATTTCAGGGAACTCTAGTTGATAAAAACCGCGTAGACATGAATGAGGCATCAATCGATAGGACACGTCGCCTGCATGGTAGGCATGCCAGTACCGACATAAGTGGGGGCTGTACAGCCCTGTCCGCCCTCTTGCTTCAAAGCAACCGTTTCGGCTGAAAATATAGAAAAGTGGCGTGACCGCAACAGAAACCCGTGTTTATAAGGAGGCGCCACTTAGGGCTTAAGGTCGTAAAGTCCAAGGTATGAGGCTGACCCAATCAACGCTCATTGAGCATCTTCTGCGCAGAAGTACTGATAGTGGGCATTGATTCCCAAGCTTAAAGTCGCGTCATAGTAGGTGCGCTTGATCTACTACGAACCATCAGGCTACGCCCGCGAGATAGCTATGCACTTGTTTGACCACATCTCGTGCAGTACGGGTCACGCCGATTAATGTTGCAGAAGCGAGCCCCGTCCAATCGCCGTAACCCACCAGCCATAAATTGGGTAAATCAACACTTCGGTTTTCGTCCACTGCTACTTTGCCGTCCTGGCCTACAAGGCCTAGGTTGGTAAGGTGGTCTAGCGCTGGAAAAAACCCGGTGCACCAGATAACGACATCCACCGTCGTCTCATGTCCTGACGGCCATACGACACCTGTCGGAGTAAAATGAGTGAACGGTCGTACCGCGTTCAGCACACCGCGTTCACGAGCCTCTTTTACCGATGGAACCATAACGATATCACCTAGCCCACCTATGAGTTCTTTAGGTTCTGAGCCCTCCTGCTGGGCTTTCAATCGAGCCGTAGCTCGTTCGAACAGGACGCGGCCGTCAACCTCATCAGGCAGAAACCTTGGGACTTCTTGAGTCACCCAGGTTGCCTGGGCTACTTTGGAAACCTCGGCGTAAATCTGGGCTCCCGAGTTCCCCCCGCCCACGACAAGGACGGTCTTTCCCTCAAACCTATTCGGGCCTACATAATGAGCGGAATGAAGCTGCTGTTCTAAAAACAACTCCTGCCCTAAATAACTTGGAATGAATGGACGGTTCCAAGTGCCTGTTGCACTGATGACCGCTCTGGCATCCCAATATCTATCCCCCGAAACAACGCGCAAACCGTCTTCAATTCTCTCAACACGGGATACCCACGTAGAACGAATGATGGGAAAGTTGTATCGCTTTTCATACTGAGTCAGATAATCGACAACATCGTCACGGCTAGGCGTTTCTTCCGACACAGCAGGCATAGGCCAGCCTGCAATCGAACTCCATGAAGACGGAGAAAATAGTCGGAGTGAATCCCACCCATGCTGCCATGCGCCTCCTGGCGCCGGGTCTGCATCAAGTAGCACGTATGACATACCTGAACGCTTCAGAAAATAGGCGGTTGCGAGTGCGGATTGGCCGCCGCCAATTACTACGACATCAAATTTCATATTTGGATTCACCGCTATTACTCCATGCTCATTCTTTCAGCTTCATTTGCGTCGGTTCAGCCCCTGCAGCCATTGTTGCGGATCAACGCCAAGGTGTTGCGAGAGGTGCCACACTCCGGTTCTAACAGATCGTGATCTGACTCATGCAATTCCCACGTAATGACACTAAATAGAGCGCTGATTGACACGCTCGGACAGCTCTTCTGCGGACTCTTTGCGCTCGGAATATCTATCAACAAGATAGTCCTGGCGATCCCTCAGAAGTAGGGTGAACTTCATAAGCTCTTCCATTACGTCCACTAGACGGTCGTAGTACGAGGACGGCTTCATCCGGCCTGCCTCATCAAACTCGGTGAACGCCTTGGCCACCGAAGATTGGTTGGGGATAGTGAACATACGCATCCACCGACCCAGTACCCGTAACTGATTGACCACGTTGAAAGATTGCGAACCTCCACACACCTGCATCACGGCAAGAGTCTTCCCCTGCGTAGGACGTACGGCGCCCATTGCCAGCGGAACCCAGTCAATCTGTGCCTTGAAAACTGCACTCATGGAGCCATGACGCTCTGGGGAACACCATACTTGTCCTTCAGACCACAGCATCAGCTCGCGCAGCTCTGCGACCTTTGGGTGAGTCTCCGGAGCATCGTCTGGCAATGGCAAACCCGATGGGTCGAAGATTTTGGTTTCAGCGCCAAACCCCTCCAGCAATCGGGCTGCTTCCTGAGTTACCAACCTACTAAAAGAGCGCTCACGTGTTGATCCATAGAGAAGCAAAATTCGAGGTTTATGGAATGACGGCGTGCGCGGTTCCAGTTGCTCTAGCGAAGGGATGTCGATCAGGTCGTCGTGTACGTTCGGCAATGTCTCTTGCATATAAACTCCTGCAGCGGTGCCAAGCTGGCACCGCCTCTGTTGATCTTTAAAGCGTACCGATACGGTTCAGTTCAGCCTTGAGCTCGTCAGCGCTCATGTTTTGCAGCGGCAGCGCAAGGAACGTGGCAACACGCTCACGAATTTTGTCGAGAGTGGCGTCAAACGCTGCCGTAATCTCGGACTCTGTACCTTTGGCTTCGGAAGGGTCGGCCAAGCCCCAATGCGCCTTCAGAGCTGACCCGAAAAAGATTGGGCACGCCTCACCCGCAGCCCGATCACAAACAGTAATAACGATGTCCGGAGGCGAGCCTTCAAAAGCGTCCGAAGCCTTGCTGCCCAAGCCCACCGTGGAAATACCGGACGCTTCAAGCGTTTGTAATGCCCGTCGATTCACTCGACCACTGGGAAAGCTTCCAGAGCTGACCGCTTCGACGCTCTCAGGCGCCAAGTGATTGAACAGCGCCTCAGACAGAATGCTTCGGCAGCTGTTGTGGGTGCACATGAACAAGACTTTCATCAAAAGATTCCTTGATTCAGAAACTGAGGCGCAATGCTAGGGCGCACAGGGTGGCGACGAGGATGGGTAAGGTCAGCACGATCCCGACCTTGAAGTAGTACCCCCAACTGATTTTGATGCCCTTCTTGGCCAGCACGTGCAACCACAACAGCGTCGCCAGGCTACCAATTGGAGTGATCTTCGGGCCCAGATCGGCGCCGATGATATTGGCGTAGACCATTGCTTGCTGGACGACACCATCGACCTCGGCGGCATGAATCGACAAGGCGCCTATCAGAACGGTGGGCATGTTATTCATAATCGACGACAGGAATGCTGTTAGCAGTCCTGTACCAAAGGACGCGCCCCAGATGCCATAACCTGCGAATACGTGCAGGATCTGTGCGATATGTTCAGTCAGACCAGCGTTCTTCAGGCCGTAGACGACTAGATACATACCCAAAGAAAAAAACACTACTTGCCACGGAGCCTCCTTGAACACTTTGCCAGTGTTAATGGCATGGCCACGAACTGCGATGACATAGAGGATGAATGCACATACCGCCGCAATGGCGCTTATCGGCACCCCTAATGGCTCGATGACGAAGAAGCCAATCAAGAGCAGCGCTAACACCCACCAACCGGCTACGAACGTGGCACGGTCGTGGATCGCTTCACTTGGACTGTCCAGTTGATTGAGGTCGTAGGTTGTGGGCAGATCTTTGCGAAAGAACCACAACAGCATGGCTAATGTTGCCGCCACGCTAACAATGTTTACAGGCACCATGATCGAGGCATATTCATTGAAGCCAATACCGAAATAGTCGGCAGAAACGATGTTGACTAGGTTGGAAACCACGAACGGCAAACTCGCCATATCGGCAATAAAACCAGCGGCCATCACGAATGCTAGCGTTGCAGCGGGAGAAAAGCGCAACGCCAGCAGCATCGCAATCACGATGGGCGTGAGTATGAGTGCCGCACCGTCATTGGCGAATAACGCCGATACCGCCGCGCCTAACAGGATGAACAGTGCGAAGAGCTTACGGGTGCTGCCAGCGCCCCATCGCGCGACATGCAAGGCAGCCCACTTAAAAAAACCTGCCTCATCAAGCAGCAGGCTAATGATGATGACCGCTATGAATGTACCGGTGGCGTTCCAGACGATGCTCCAAACCACGGGAATATCCCCAATGGTAACGACATCCGTAAGCAGAGCCACGCCAGCACCCATCATGGCGCTCCACCCTACCCCAAGCCCCCTAGGTTGCCAGATGACAAGCACGATGGTGGCAATAAAGATCAATACGGCAATCAACATTTCAATAACCCGGTTTGGACGTGAATCAGTTGCACACGGCCTGATTGATAGGACGATCGTTCATGCCGCATAGGCGTTTAGCCTCGGTTTCCAACCACTGCTGGTTGGCATCTACGACTTCTTTCAAAACGGCAGTCACCCAGGCAGGTAAGTCAGGGTGCAGTCGGTAATACACCCACTGGCCTTGGCGACGATCCATCAGCAATCCGGCTGAGCGAAGTAGCGCTAAGTGCCGAGAAATCTTCGGCTGACTCAGATCGAGTGCCGCCGTCAGTTCGCAGACACACAGCTCACCTTCACTCACTACGAGCAAAGTAATTTTGGTTCGAGTGTCATCTGCCAGGCACTTGAATAGCGTGGTGGGGTTCATGGGTTCTGTCATAGATCCTCCAGATGTTTGGACTTAACCAAAACGAAGAGCTTGATGCGCTCATGGATGTCATGGAGCGTATGGCGAAAAGCTGCAGGGGCATCGCTGATCACCGGATCAGGGAAATCTCAAGCGATAACCTCACTGACGCGGGGCATAGAAAGGCACTCGCTTGCGGATTTGTCACAAAGAGCAATGAAGTAGTCGAATCGTTCAGTGCGAAACTCATTTATAGACTTGCTGCGCAGGCCGGTTGCATCGACCCCAACTGCCTCTAAAGCCTGAATCGTGCGCGGATCAACATGAGAAGGCTCAAAGCCTGCACTGAAGGCCTCAAAGCGAGAGTCAGTAAGCCTAAGCAATGCCTCAGCAAGCTGGGAGCGGGCAGAGTTGCCAACACAGACAAAAAGCACTCTGATCGCAAGGCTCATGATAGGCCTCCTCATATATGGAAAATCGAATATACGCTTAATCAAATATTCGGTAAAGCAAATACGACTCCTGCTTCTCACATATGGACTGTCACAGTCCAAATACTGGAGCATCAAGGATGATTAAGAATAGGCAGTGATATGACGCTCCAGGCAACGAAAATTACCGGTGAGCAATAGCTGCATTTTCGAGCCGACTTGAAATCAACCTATCTCCCCACAGACCATATTGCGCCCAGGTCGTAATGCCGGAATGCATATCCAAAGGGGTCGAAGTCGTAGTGCTTTGGGACATTGCAGCGATAGACATCCAGCATGGAGTTGCTCGCCTCCATTTGCTAGCGACAGCTGTGGCAGGTTTTTTGAACGACAGGGATATTTATTGGCTCTAAAATTTCAGAAGCACTCAGCTTCACAGCTGACAAATATTGCAACACAAAGGGTCTTAGTGGGTCACACATAGTTTAAGTTAGCTAGAAACACCTAGCCGTATAAAACGCTTGCGACTTATCTAAAGCCCTAATAGCTATGCGATAGGCGATCAGGCTCGCCCCGCAACGGATGACCGGAGCTTATTTTAAAACTTTATTGAAATGGATAGACTTAGAGAAGTCCAAATCACTTAACAACCAAAGTACGCCACACTCAACAACGGCAACTGCAGAGAGCCTCTCAAATCTGAAAATCTCAACAGATAAGCATGCAAACCCAGATAATTTAAAGCCACTCTACTTGAGAGCAACAACCAGAAATATCTATTATCTAGTCGCACCCAATATCATCACCAAAATAAAACCAATAACTTTCCGACAATTATTGAAAATTTTCAATGCGCGAAAACACGATAGCCAGCAGAGGGATGCAGTTCTATTTCATGACGATAATTGCGTGATCTGAATGCGATTGAGCTGGTGACAGAAAGCTGCTTTTCGCGTGTCTAAATATTGGTCAATTGAAGCTAGCATTCACAAACAGAATAAATTCTCTAGCTAGACTGCACCGAGTAAACGCCCGTATGCTCTCGATTCCTTATCTGCTTGGACTTCTTCGTGGCCCCCAGCCCAGCAACATACAGCCGCTGTCAAAATTCTAAATTTGGTCGTGCAGCCAAATGATCGAAACGATTGTTACACTCCTTCTCGGTATCCTGGCAATACTGGCGATCATCGCTGTGAATGGCTATTTTGTTGCGCAAGAATTTGCCTACATGGCGGTTGACCGTACTAGGCTCTCAGCATTGGCTGCTGCCGGTGATACGGCTGCAAAGCGCGCATTAGCAGTCACAAACCGCACCAGCTTTATGCTGTCGGGTGCCCAGCTTGGCATTACCGTCACAGGCTTACTTGTTGGTTATGTCGCAGAGCCCTTGGTCGGTGAGTCATTAGGTATTCTGCTCGCAGGAACCGGTATTCCCGTTGAAGCTAGGGTGACCGTCGGAACAGGTCTAGCCCTAATTGCAGCTACGATTATCCAAATGGTCGTGGGTGAGCTTTATCCGAAAAACCTTGCTATCGCGAATCCAGAGCCTCTGTCGCTCGGGCTTGCCCGCTCCACGCTCTTTTACATGTCAGCTTTTGGCTGGCTAATTAGTTTCTTCGACAAGTCTGCCAACCTTCTCCTGAAGTTGCTGCGCATCGAGCCGATTCATGACCTCGACGTAAGCGCATCGGCTACCGACCTACCGCACATAATCGCGGACTCGCGCGACAGTGGCGACCTACCACGTGAGCTTTCACTCATGATGGATCGCATCCTCGACTTCCCGCAGCGCAACGTCGAGCACGCTATGGTGCCTAGATCACAAGTTGACTGGGTTGAACCAGACACGACACTCGAAGAGCTACGAGAGCTTATGGCTCGCGCTCATACCCGATATCCCGTAATTGATGACGATGATGCCCCTGTGGGCGTTGTTCATCTCGCCGACGTGCTTGCACACCTCTCTACGGGGAACAGCAACGTGACCGTATCGTCGTTGATGAGACCTGCAAAGGTGTTACCGACGCTGATGCTGCTGCCAGATGCCCTTGATCAGTTGGTTCAAACAACCGATCAGTTAGCTTGTGTTATTGACGAGTATGGTGGTTTCGCTGGGGTGCTCACGATTGAAGATCTCGCCATGGAAATCGTTGGTGAAATTACCGATGAGCATGACGCAGAAGTCGGCGATGCCGTCGTGTCTGAAGGGGAAAACACTTGGACAATGGAAGGTGACGTTCACCTCGACGAGGTCAGGCGAATCATTGGTCACGACCTACCGCGCGTTGATGTTGAGACAGTGGCAGGTATGCTGATCGCTGAGCTTGGCGCACTCCCTGGTGAAGGCGACACAGTCACCATTGATCTACCTATAGATGCTGCCGAACTGATCTCCGACAAACCGGTGAGATATCGACTCGAAGTTGATGTGCTTCGTATTGAACGACATGTTCCGACCGAAGTTCGCGTACGGCTGGTCAAAGTACCTATGATAGAGGAAGGTCAATGAATGATCCGCTGATAGTCACGACAGCGACAATCGCTCTCATTGCGCTGAGTGGCTTGTTTGTTGTCATAGAGTTTGCGTTGCTCGGCGCTCGTCGACACCGGCTTGAAGAGCTGGCAGTCAACAGTACGTCCGCTCGTGCTGCTTTGCGCGGCATGAATGATTTGACGTTAATGCTTGCCGGTGCACAGCTAGGAATCACGCTGTGTACGTTTGCCTTAGGTGCGGTGACAAAACCTGCGGTCGATTTTTGGCTCGAACCCGTATTCATCGCGTGGGGCTTGCCTGAGTGGGTTGCAGGTGGCGCAGCTTTTGGTTTCGCGCTTTTCATAGTGACGTTCTTGCACTTGGTTGTCGGTGAGATGGCGCCCAAGTCCTGGGCCATTGCGCACCCGGAGAGATCCGCTCTGGCAATTGGCATCGTCTCTCGGATCTATACTTGGCCGCTGCGCCCGCTGTTGCGATGGGTAAATAGAATCGCCAACCGTCTCGTAAAAGCCTCAGGTGTCGAGCCAGTCGAAAGCGCCGCAGTTGGTGGTCAGGATATTGAGACCATAAGGCAGCTCGTTGAGCATTCGGCGAAGGTCGGCACTCTAAAACCGCAGATGCAGCAGCAGATTTCAGGTCTGATCGACCTGGGCACGCTTCCCGTCGAAGCTCTGATAATCGAGAGAGAAGCGATGGTTCACGTTTCACGGGATGCAACAGTGGAGGATGTACGCACTGCGGCCATCCAGTCCGGGCACCTGCGCATTCTCGTGCTGGGAGCCGAGGGCATACAACCGTCGGTAGTTCACGTACGCGATACATTGCTTGAGCCAGAGACTCGGTTTGCGCATGAGCTAGCACGAGAAGCTTTTGTGCTTGACGCAAAAACCCCAGTCTATGAAGCACTTGCGCGTATGCGTAAATCGAGCATTCAGCTAGCTTTAGTCGTGAACGCAGATCGCTTAATGGGCGTTGTAACTCTGGCAGACATACTCAAACGAGTACTCCCAGCAGCCTCTAGCGCCTAGTGTCCTCACGTATAAATGCAGAGAGCTTATTACTTGGCAGCTACTCCTTGCTCGATAGTGGCAATTTTCAGCTGAGCTTCAATTGCTGATCAGAGTTACAGATCTTGCGACACCGACTTCTAAAGAAACAGGATGGTCAACTACCAGTGTAGTTATTGGACTGTCCTATGGACTGTTGGTCGCAGGCGCTTGCTTACCATTAATGCAGAAAACAGTTCGATTTTCGGTGGTTTGGGCTAAGCGGTTGCCGGTGTTCTATTCCGCAATGGAGTGACACCAACCTTCCGGTAGAAAGCTCTATCGACCCATGTCGTAATACACCCTTATAGTGACAAAACAAGCCGGGAGGCCAAGATCTTGAAAAGATCTCCAAGCATTCGCGCATCTAGCAACGCATGGTGCGGCAGATCTGACAGTTCTATGCGCTGGCAATTCAGATCCGTAGACCATGACGGCAGAAAACAGCGAACGCATCTGCGGAGGTCAGAATTCGGAGTTTCAAATCGATTCTGACCCCTATTCAGAACATCAAGCGGCTCGAGACCCAAACTCGGTGATCCAGCTTTGCAAGGCCTTTACATCGGCCTCAAATACATCCAGCTCAAGACTGCTGCTGGGCTTTTCATCGGACTGAGCATGTTCAAACACTGAGTAGCGAGTCATCAGGTCATCAATGAATATGCAGTCTTCATTTGTCACCTTGGCGACCTTGTGCAGCTTTCCTTGGGTATTGATTGCACGCCTGAAACGGCCTACGACATCCGCTAAAAGAATGTACTCAATCGTCTTCTCCACGATCACCCTGAAGTCACTGCAGGCGCTTTTGCCGAGTGCCTCGTAAGCGTCGACCTCAGCCCTTTCCTGGTGCTTTTTCAGGCGCGTAATAGCGTTGTCGATCAATCCGCGAACAGCGCTTTCCGGTTTCAGGTCTCGAGCGCTAGCGGTGGCGACGATGCCAGCCACTTTGTCCATCCTTCTAAGCGAGGTCAGGGTCGGCTTGACGGATGGCATCCCTGGCATCTTGTTCCATTTTTCCGTCACCGCGTCGACCAATGACACTAGAGAGAGCCTGTGAGTAAAAATGATGACCTGCCGCGTCGCTGATAAGGACACCAAACGCTCGACGACTCTCTCCTCAAAATCTTGGTCAAGTGACGAAATTGGGTCATCAAAAATGAAGGGGGCCAGTTGGTTCGAGCCCGTGGTGTCTGCTAGAAACGCAGCCAGTGCAGCAATTCTGGTCTCGCCTTCACTCAAGATGTAATCCAGGCCATGTGAGCCATGCGCGCCTACCAGGTTCAAGCCGAATGTGATCTTCCCTTTACCACCCGATTTACTCTGCGGAGCAATTGGCATGCGGTGGCCGCCCAATAGCTTCAGTTCCTGTAGGAATCGAGTTTGATAACCAGCGTCCAACTCGGTTTTGGCCAACTCATTTTTCTTGGAGGTCAGGGAGTTGGTAGCGGCTGAACGGGAGGCTTTGTCTATTGCCGCAACGGCGATCAACCTAGCCCTTTCAGCACTGATTGACGCTTTGTTCTGTGAAAGCCATTGCTTGGCTTGGAGTTGCTGGACTCGGTTCTGCACTGCCTGACGATGCTCATCCTGTAACAGGGCAGATAGGCTAGATTCCTCGGTAATCAAGTCTGCAGACTTGGTTTTTACCGCTTCATTAATGTTCGTCCAGTCGAAAGCTTGCAAGGTGCCAACAGGGCTTCCCAGTACGACTTGATCACGCCTCGTTTTGAGCATGCCAAGCCACGTGATCGCATCGCCTTCCTCGAAGCCCAAAGTGGACATGTGAACGATCCAGTCGGCTTGCCCTGGAAGAGTTGGCAAGCGGATTTTGTGGTCAGTAAAACTTTTTTCAGCCTTCTTGGCGGCTGTCTCAAGGCCGTCAGTGACGAACTTCTCAAAACCAGCCAGGCGGACTTTGGCATCCTCATCAAGGCTTTGATGGCAAACTACGCAGCGTGAGTCAGCTGCAATATTGGGAAACTGAGATTCTGTGTAGGCCGTGCCGTTGGAGTATGCGCGTGCGTACTCCCACATATCCTGCCAGGTCGCAGAGCCAACACCGTCGAGCTCGGCTTTACCGAAAATCGCTGCCGCCGCTTCTTGGCTCGAATTCCTGGCCTTAACAGCGGCGTTTTTCAGGGTCTCTAGCGTGCCTGCCGTCGCATCGTTCAATCCCTGTTGAAGTGTCGACATTGCTGTTTCAATACTTTTCAGCGCAGTTTTTTCTTTGTTGATGCTCAGCAGCCGACCCGCAATATCCTTCTCTGCGAGTAGGGCCTCTTTCTCTATACGCTCCCGATCAAGAAGATCGGTGTACAGACATTCCTTATCAATAATCGCGGTCGTGGTTGAACTCTTCAGGCCCTGAAGCCATTTTGCTTCTGCGGTGTGATTTAGCGTTTCTGGGATGGCGGGTAACGCTTTGCTGAGCAGTGATTTCTCTCTTGCAAGCTCTGCGCTAACAGCGTCCGCTGTGACGATCAGCGCGGATACAAACTTCATCCGGCTGGGTTCATAGCATGCCTCAGTCCTGCCCATGTACTGCTGGGCAGCCTTGCTATCGAACACCTGTGCATGTCGTAAAGCTTTGTGAGGCCCGCTTGGGACATCCCAGTGAACATCCGCCGGCTTACCGTCGATTGACACCTTGAAATGGGCACGGCAGGGCGTAGGTGTTGAATCGAATACGTTACCGCGTATCTCGTCCTTAGATCGTGATCCACAGATCTCCTTTAGCAGCCTTGCAAATCCGCTCTTGCCGGTTCCATTCTGCCCGTAGATCACCGAGAGATTGCTTTTGCCGAATGGAAGGTGAGCGCCAGCCTTGATTGCATTTAACCCATGCACATCAAGGATCTCCTCAATCCGAAGCAAAGGTCTATTGGCTACCTGCGATAAAGTGCCGGGGATTACGTTCAGAAATCCTGGATCAGCTTCATCCTTGGCTTCGAGCTGGCAAAGCCTTGCTAGCGCTTTAACTTCATCCTGATTCAACTGCCGCTTCGAGTCGATGATCATTCGAGCCGCTGTCTGCAACCACTTGGGGCGCGCATTCAGCCACGTCTCAAAATCGTCAGATACTACCGGCACTGCCTCAATCTTAGTCATGGTGCGCTCATTTCACAGAGGAATTCCTGAGCGTAGGCACTAGCTAGCTTTTTGGTATTATTTGGCCACTATATTAGTTACAAGATGTGGCTGTATACATCCAAGGTGGTTCTTGGGGGGCATAGCATCGGCGCGGTGTAGATGACTTGGCCGGACGCTTACAGCCTTCCGAGAAAAACTTTCCGAAATTACTGCGTACCCACATGGCTGGCTGGAAACGACCTTTACTGTCTAGGACGATTTCATGAGCGAAAAGAGTCGCGGGAATTAGACCGAGACTCGTAAGCTTTTCCCTTTCAACCGGCGTCACGGTGAGGTCGATCAATATCTACTGTTTCACCACACAGAATGCTTTGCCCGGGAATGTCTTTGCTGCCAAAGAGATCAGGTCTTCTAGTGAGCCTTCCCAGCCGACAACCTCCTCTCAAGCGCCGTACAAGAGTTGCGAAACCTCTTCCAATGTCACCATCAAAAATCCTCCATCCCGTTGAGCTCGGCCAGCCACGCGAACGTGTCCAATAGCCAATCACTGATAATCAAAGCTCGATCAATAAATCAGGATCAAAGCCCGTGTTCTGCCCCGGATAACCGCGTGGATTGGACACCACTCGACACCCCTCCTTTGAGAAATCCGCCGCAACGTGGGTATGCCCATAAACCCAAAGATCAGCCTTACTAAGTAACTCTGACCAATCGTTTGCATAGGCTGCAGCCAGATGCCCTGAGTGATCATCGCCCAGATAATCCAACACAGGTGCATGGTGTGTGACCACTACTGTTTTGCCGTCGAAAGGTCTATTAAGCTCTTGGGTTAACCATAGGTGAGCTCTCACTGACTTAGCGACTAGGTCGTCTGGACGCAAGCGCCTGTAATCCAAGTCGGCTCGAATCACCAAAAAATCGTTCATCGAATCCCAAGCAATTCTCTTTGCCGCAACCACATCCCCCGTAGCCGAATAATCCGTCCAGGCAGTTGTGACTAAAAAGCGTATGCCATCGAGAATGAGCATCTCGTTTTCGAGTACATGCACATGGGGCAATGCAGCGTCTTTCATTTTTAGCAGTGTGCGACCTATGTGCCCGCCGTAGTACTCATGATTACCGCATACATAGATCACTGGGCATTGAAAAACCTCGCTTGCCCATTTCACGCCCCGCGATTTGATATCAATGTCGCCGGCGAGAATTACTACGTCCGCTTCGCTTGAGGCGGGATCGAACCGAGCGAACTCGAGGTGCAGGTCAGAGTAAATCTGAATTTTCATAACGGACGACCAGTTTCGATTTAGTTGTACTTTGGATACCGCTGCGGCGGCCGGCCTCCGAGCATTGCTCGCCTTGCAAGGAGAGACTGCGTTTACGTACTTGGATTAAAAAATCACTCGAAGCCCTTTAAGAGAGTGAGCGTCAATAAGACGACCTGGGGCATCGGTATAAGCCTTTTCGTCATCTATGTTGTGAAGACATACCCGACATCCCGTGGAGTCATATCCCACCAGCAACCCCGAAAGCCCTTCCATGATCCACTTGCCGTTTTTGTTCATCCACCCCGGCGTGACGACCTGAATTTCCGTAACGACAAACTCGCTGGTTTGTTGGGAAAGTATTTCTTCGAGCATATCGATGTCACTAATCATCATGGTGCGTGGCCACACCTTGCCATCCAAGCACTCTTCAAGAACGACGTGATACCAAGGATGAGCCAAGTGGCGTTCAAATATCCGCCAGTTTGAATACCCATCCCCAAAGATATTAGGGGCGCCCTCGGCAAAGGTTTCATGACTTCTAAACATTTCACATTCCCGTGGATCTACAGACCGCAGTTGCAGCTGACATCATTGATAAAGAGACAGTATCGCGGCGAGACTGGCTGACTTTTCGTCGCCCTCTCCCATCAAAACGTACACAGTGTTTTTGGTTTCAAAGAGAAAGCCATCTTGGAATGAAATGGCCATGGTGCTGCGCACCCAATTTCCGTAATCGAAGCGTCCTCGGCTGTCTAGGATGACTTTTTCGGCGAAAAAAAAGAGCGGCAGGTGGTCATGAACGTGGATTTTGGTGAGATCCCCATCGCTCGCTATCGCGCGCACGATTGTCCACTGCTGGACGATGCAAAAACCTTTGTTTGGAAAGCGGGTCTGCGCGATATGAATTAGTGCTTCTTGGCTTTCTCCAGATCCAGAGCGAGGCTCTCCGGTGGTGGAGAGGAGCTCGCTGGATGCTTGGATTTCTTCGAATCCCATGCTTCATTCCCGTCAATACATGTCATATGTTTAAGCGCATCACCGTTAGGAAAACTCACGGAAGCGGCACTACCTCGGGCATTGCCTTCTCATGAGTGACGAAAACAATCGACCCGAAACAAGGATTATATGACGTGTTATGGGTCGACGCAATGTGGCTTTATCCTCTGTTTTGTAGAGGATCATAAATGTCTCTCAGCGAAGCATTTGCGGCCGTTGTCCGGGCCTTGAGACAGAAATCAGGAATGTCCCAGGACGACCTACCTTTAATTGATCGCTCTTATCTAAGCCGCGTGGAGCGCGGCAAAGGGAACGTTTCGATCGAAATGCTTTTGAAAATCTCAAAAATGCTGGACGCTGAGCCCACAGTTCTAATGCTCCTAACAACTTCTTTGCTTTCTGAGGAGGCTACAGATGTGGCATTGGAGCGGATCTCGAGGAAGCTAGAGACACTGAAAGACAGTGGGGTGATCGAGCTGATCTCCAGCGGAGGTAGGCCAAGCCAACAAGGAAGACCTTCCAACCTCGCTGCGAATGAAAGACTAAAACTTGCTCCACAGCTTAAGCAAAAAGGACTATCGAATTCAGAGATAGCTCGAGAATTGGACGTTTCTAAGTCAACGGTACAACGGTTTCTAGCCAAGGCTCCTGCTAACGGTAAACGCTGAAATAACCGAAGTGATAATTTACCTCTCGGGCACGCTTCCTCTCCACTTGACCCATTCGCTGAGCTCTAAATCCGCAAGCGAATACCCTCACCCACACGTCAACTTAGGGGCGAACGCTACCGTCACGACGACGAGGGAGATGACCTCATCGGCTGTGTTGGGACATTGCCTCGTTCTCACCAATAATCGACTCATCCTCGCCACGTTGGGGATAGTACGGACGGCTGATTTGGTCGAATACCAAGAACGCCGGCACCGGCACATTGATCTCTCCAAGATACTTCTGGAGCGCAAAGGACAACGCGGCATGGATCGTCAGATAGTTCTCATCTGACCTCGCATCCGGCAACCTCAGTACAGCTTGGGAGTATGCCTCAATCATTGCGACGTCCGAGGTCGTAATCTGAAGTTGGAACCTGTCGAAACCACTCCTTTGCCTTTCATGATGGTCAGCCAGGGATTGGGGCTTGCGACGGGCCGGTTCCAGTGTGTTTACCGCTAGTAGCTTCGCTGGGGTTGGTAGTCTACCCCCTTATCCCCCAAAAATTACTACCTTGAATATCCGGTAAATCGCCCGCAGAGCGCAGCTGTACTCAAGTTATAGCAAGCGCTTCATATTGCGGCACAAAGGTCGATGAAAGCTTCGATAGCGCCCGTTTAGAGAGATACACGTAGTAATTATTAATGCTTCCGGCTGCGCAGTAGATCGTAGCTACATGGGGCGCATCGAACGCTGAGAGGACGATAATTCGAGGAAGTCGCACCAGACATAGCCAAACCTAAGCCCAAAAGCCAGGGGGCCGAGGGAGAGGTACGGTTTTCGAGCCTAGGATTGGAAACAAACAACTGTCAAGAGATGGCTCCGCGACACGCTGAAAAGGTTTTTCCAGAGCCGCAAGGACAGTCCGCCGATCCATCCTCCACTATGCTCGGAAGTACTCCATCAGCTCGAAATCCGTGTAGCACTTCGCTGTTATGGATGATTTTCAGTTGATTTTGAATTTCCTGCCGCTGCCTTTCCGTGAATCCGGTCGCATAGGGCATTAGTCAGGCCATCTCAGCATCAGCAGCTTCAAACTCTTCACAGTATGCCAAGAACACGGCGTATTGGGGCCACCCAGTCTAAGCGAGTATTTACCGAGGCTTACGCTTCGAATGAACCCTGTGCATCCGAATAGGTTCACACTCGCCCATCGGGGGGGGTCACTCGATCTCCGCAAGCACCTTTTTGATCGCGTTGACATAACCATGTTTGTAGAGTGGGCCAAACTCGCCTCTCACCTGGCCCGCTTTTCCCACCATCCAGCCCTGTTTCTCAATGAAGGCATCATCGACGGCACCTTTCAGCGCTTCAATTTCGCTGTCATTCAGAACACCACGCAGCGATGGGATGACCTGAATATTCTCATCATTAGAATTAGCTGGCGGGGGAACTTTCAGTGGCCGCATGTCAATTACGAACTCACTTTGCCCTTTCAAGGTATTCAGCTCGTTCCGGTATCTGTTTCGCTCGGCAATGATCATGCCGAAGACCCCACGCAAAGCAGGATCATCGATCCGCTGCAACAGCTCGTTGTCTTTAGGAACCGAATTTGACTTCAAGCGTTGATTGATCGGTTTCTTCATCAACATACCTGATTTAGCAGCCCAAACCTCGATCAACCGGCGGAAGCACGAACCGGTTTTATTACGGATAGTCGAAGTCGACGGGCCACCCTTAGCTACCGAGAGCCTTGCTATCTCTGCAATGGAGAAATTTTTCTCTCCCGCTGCGTGATGCTCGGCCAATACGGCGTTGAGTAAAGCCAAAGACTTCCTCTGTTGCGCATTCGCCTTTCCCTGGAGTTCCTCAAAAACCACACTCGGATCAATCATACTAGTGTACCCCCTGATGACTTGGTGACACCGCAAGCAGGTCAACAAGTTTGATTACAGGCGCCACAAAGACTTTCTCCAGCGCAGATATGCCTGATGACAGCAGTCCGAGGTTCTGCCCTGCTTCCAACACGCCAGACGCCATCCTGAAGCCTTCCAGTTGATTTGTTGGATGCGCCTTGAAGGCCATAGCGCGCATCATCGCGTTTCCAGCGATCAGCTGCATACGGTCATCCATATTCATAAAAATAGGAACATATCCCTGTGACATGAGCATGCGGTTCAACGCTCTCGAACGTTTTTCGACAGCAGGGGATTTGCGAATGTCGTCCATCAGATCCGGATAAATTTCTGCATCCTCACAGATCTGAGCGAGTTGCAGCATTTCCGAGTCAGTTTCGATAAAAGAGATCGGGTGACGCACATCCTCCATGCTTCCTACTGCGACCAGCTTCGTACTCTCGTCGCCCTCTTCACGATCTTCTTCGATCGACACGAGGCGCCCAATGATCTGGAAGCATGCGACCAAGTCCTTGGCGTACTCATCTGCCTCTACAAGCTGCTTCTCATAGCGGCGCTCAGCTTGTTGAAGCTCGGCTTGGCGAATAAAAGGTTTGCCCTCCTCCTGAGCGAAATAGCGATCCTCTAGCAACCCATCTCTGACCTGTTCATGCTCGACAGCCAGCTTCGCAGCCAGCGACGTCTTGTAGCTCAAATTATTGAAGTGAGCGCGCAACGGATCTAGGTAGCGAGCGTCAGTGATAAACCATCGACACCTGATACAGTTCTCAGGCCCGTGAGGCACAGCAAGATAAATGGGAGCTCCCCTCACACCGAAGAGTTCTCCGCCATTCCAACAACCGCCTACCGTGGCTTTTTCATCTGACTTAACCGTGTTACCGCCGACCAAACAGAGTCCAATATGACGATGCTCCCACCCTAGAGGGTTTCGGTTTGCCATGGCCATCTCGATTGAAGCCTCATCGCGGTAGACCGTCTTACTCGTGATCTGCCGCAAGCTGGCATCTTTGAGGAATACTCTGAGGCTCTCTTGCTGCGCTTCTTCCACCTTCTTCGAGGCTTCGTCCATCGCTCTCGACACTTGCGAGATAGAAGGCTTTACATAATAAAGCGTCATCAGCAGTCGAGAATGCCCAGCAATCAGCTTTGAAAGCACAGGCATCGGAACATTCCCCTCCATCGCGTAGCAAGTCAAAAGCGAAACACGCAGACTGTGAAGAGGAAAGTGCGTTGCCACCTTTTTAAGCGGAACCTGCCCTTCCACATCTAGAGCATATTCCTGTACGAACTCGAATCTTGAGCCGTCCGACAAGGTTTGACCCCGGTCGTGCACTCGCTCTTGCAACGTCGACAAGAGCTTGTACCAAAGGGTATCCATCACCGATCGAGTGATTGGCTTGCTAGTCCCGCCTTGAAGGTGCGCAGCATCCCTGAACAAGAAACAAATGCTGCCCATTTCCCGCCGCTGGTCTTCTGACTTGTTAAATCCAAAGTGTGTACTGGCATCTAAGTCGACACAAGGCTGAGGGCGGTCAATCGGATTATATTTTTCCTGCCAATTCCTCAGCTTCTCAAGCCAGTATAAAACGTCTTCATGCTGCCAAGGAATGGTATAGCCTCGCTCTCTTTCCTCCTTGTTCTTATCAGCGGTTTTGTTGGTATTAACATGGAGCCCTGTCATGTAATCGCCAGTATCTTTATTTTGTATTCGGCAGAATATTCCACGACCCCAAGGATTTTTCACACTTCCCAGAGAAAATTTGTGCTGATCGTTAAGTACCCACTTGCCGCTTGCGTATCGCCAAGTATCCGCCTCCCCTGAATCCAGAAACCTAACTTGGTAACTACGTAACGGCAAATGCAACTTAAGAAGTAGAGCAACCGAACGAACAGGTGCCCAAATTTCATAGATATGTAAATCCGCATTGTTCTTACCGTTGAAACGGACAACTTTTCGTCTCCGCCAAACACAGTCAGGATCATTTTTATCGATAAGCGATTCATCTACAGGAAACCAATCACCGCCTTTGCCCGCTTCACGGCCATTAGACCTAATTTGGCCCGACTGAAGGTGTGCCCATTTCCAATCAGAGAAATTTCCACGAGCATCTGGACAGAGAATCTCTCGAGCTTCTCTGATATATGCATAGGGAAGAGGACTGTATACTGACTCGGAAACATGGCCACCAGTGTACTTCCCTTTTGGAAATGGATTGGCAACC
Organism: Pseudomonas sp. TMW22080; assembly: GCF_022496745.1. Classification (NCBI taxonomy): domain Bacteria; kingdom Pseudomonadati; phylum Pseudomonadota; class Gammaproteobacteria; order Pseudomonadales; family Pseudomonadaceae; genus Pseudomonas; species Pseudomonas sp. TMW22080. The sequence continues at coordinate 300,827 of NZ_SCFF01000003.1, forward strand.
GTTCTTAAATTGACACCCCTATCGTCTGGCTCCGTGTACCACTCATCAAGAACCCACTCGAAAAAACCATGTATATGGTTGCGAATACCAGTTGCGGTTGTTACAGACATAGTCTGTTCAAGCGCGGCCTGAAGGTCTGGCAAGCTGGTTTGGGTAGAAAGTCTTAACAGGCCGTGGGCATCGGATGCGTCCGGCATCAACGGCAAGTATACGTTAGCAAACCAGATCAATGCCCGCATTCTGTGATGTATGCCTGATTTATTGCTTGCTATCCACCCGGACATCCATTCGCGCCACCTATCCCACTTTAAACCGCGCTCGGCTAGCCACGTAAACTCGTAATCTTCAGAACGACCGTTGTAATCTGCTCTTTTACCACTTGCCACGAAACTACTTCCTTAATTTAGGGTCGCGACCAGACATGTAACCTCGCGGATCAATGTCATCAAACCCATTTTTTAAAATTTCATTCCAACTGGAGAATGAAGGGATAATTTTTTCAACGCCATCACCGCTTTCCACGCGCAATCTTGCGGCATCTAGAGCGACAGTGACATCTGCCAGACCAAGTGATGTATAAGGCACTTGGGACTCTAAAGAAGAGTGATGCATGGCCTTTTTTATAGTCATCGAATCCAGGCCCGCTCGCCTCATCCTTCGCCCATATGCGTGGCGATGACCATGAGGAGATAGCCCTTCCACTTTTGAAGTTGTAAAGCCAATCCTGGCTAGCGCATTAGCATAGTTCTCATTGAAAGCTCCTAGTTTATACGGCTTTCCCAAGACTGACTTTTCATAGGACACGAACGCATAAGGATGGTGTCGTTCTACGGAGGCTAAGTACAGCAGGTGCTCCCGCCACAACTTGAGAAATAAGTCCCCAAACTCTGACGGAAACCAATGGACATGCATAAAGTTGTCAAGATGGTCAACGATTCTTGACTTCCACCCAACGTGTTCTGTCCCCGACAGTTTGTTGCGGGGAGTCAATGCATAGACCTCCCGCAAATAGGCAGAGCGGTTAGACTTCCCTGTTCGCGATTTCCAACCGTCAGGTGCCTTCCCATCCTCGGGATGGTAAATACGCACCAGTGCATTGTCTTGATTAGCAGGATTAATGTGGACATCTTGAACACAAAGATGCAGAGGTTCACTCTCTCTCAGACTGCCGCCGTGCATCAGTAGTAAGATCAGTTGGTCGCGAACCATGCATCGGCGATCCTTTGCACTTCCGAAACCATCCATAAACAGGCTTTCAAAGAGTCTTTCTGGAAAGGCAATGGCATCATCATCTACCCGGCTTAATCTATGGGCGCCCCTCACGTTCCGCGCAAACGTCGCCGTCGCGCCAGCTGTCTTGTCTTGAATGTGGCCAAGGAAATCATTTTGAGTGCGTCTGTGCCAAGCGGCGTACGTCAGGCGTTCGTCGTTAGTAGACGCGCGCACAAGTGGATTCAAATGCTCCGCACCACATTTCTCAAAAAGGTAGTCGGTCAGTCCTTGTAGTGCAACGATGTGGCGACCAGCAAGGGCCCTGCTTGCAGGAGACCAATACAATCCTGAAGGGTCAGTCCCATTATCGCCAATTGTCCCGGTGTAAAGTCTTGTAGCGAATGCTTGAAACAATGACTTGGGATCGGCAAAGCCCGACTCGTTCGCAGCCATGTACTCAATCAACAATCTGGCAGCACGAAGAACCATCCGCTGCCAGCTCAAGCTTCGGTCATGCTGGTGGCTGAGGATGTAGTTGAGGAGTGGGATTACGACCCCTTCAGACGCCAACAGTACCGGGACCTCGCACCGGATACCACTATCATCGATCACAACCTTTGCTGCTATTTCTACCGTAACCACTCAAATGATCCTTTCACAAACCTAGCAAATAGTACACTTAGTGCCATGGCTTATAAAGGCGAAATACGACACTAACAGCTCTATTTCGGGCCTCTCCAACTTAGTACACTTTCTGTACCGCCCCTAATAAGAGATTCGCCAATACCTGCTGGAATCTGACAGCGATGCGCTGCCCTTCTCACGGGCGCAACGTTCGCTGGTGTACTCACGAGCCAAGAATGAGAGTGCCGACAAGCCTTTCGGCACTCTGGTTGACGTTTACCAGCCCGGTTTTGAATTTATCGGCCACTCCATGCGCCCGGCCCCGTTGACCGACCCCAGCAGCTTTCGCATCGTGGTGGGCGGCCCGCAATGCAGCCAGCCGTACTCGGCGTCGATCTTCAATATTTCAGCCATGAGCTTTGGCTCACTGAGCGCCAACGCCATCCGCGCCCTCAATCAGGGTGCCAAGCTCGGTAACTTTGCCCACGACACGGGTGAAGGCAGTATCAGCTCCTATCACCGTGAGCATGGTGGTGACCTGACCTGGGAACTGGGCAGTGGCTACTTCGGTTGCCGCACTTCGGACGGGCGTTTCGACCCTGAGCGTTTTGCCGCCCAGGCTCGCACGCCACAAGTGCGGATGATTGAAATCAAAATGAGCCAGGGCGCCAAACCAGGCCATGGCGGTATCCTGCCCAAGCATAAAGTGACCGCGGAAATCGCCGAAACCCGCGGTGTGCCCATGGGTGAAGACTGCATCTCGCCTTCGCGCCACAGCGCCTTTTCAACGCCTATCGAGCTGATGCAATTTATCGCGCAGTTGCGTGAGCTGTCCGGCGGCAAGCCCGTGGGCTTCAAGTTTTGCCTGGGTCATCCGTGGGAATTTATGGGCATTGCCAAGGCCATGCTGGAAACCGGCATCCTGCCGGACTTTATCGTGATTGATGGCAAGGAAGGCGGCACCGGCGCGGCGCCCGTAGAGTTCACCGACCACATTGGCGCACCGCTGCGCGAAGGCTTGTTGTTCGTCCACAACACCCTGGTGGGCCTGAACCTGCGTGACAAGATCAAGCTCGGCGCCAGCGGCAAGATTGTCAGCGCCTTCGATATTGCCAGCGTGCTGGCCATCGGTGCCGACTGGGCCAACTCGGCGCGAGGCTTCATGTTTGCCATTGGCTGCATTCAGTCGCAGAGTTGCCATACCAACAAGTGCCCCACCGGCGTGGCCACCCAGGACACCTTGCGCCAGCGAGCGCTTGTAGTGCCGGACAAGGCCCAACGGGTTGTGCAGTTCCACCAGAACACCCTCAAGGCCCTGGCCGAAATGCTGGCTGCGGCTGGCCTGGAGCATCCGGCGCAGCTCAAGGCCAAGCACCTGGTACGACGCATGTCCGCCACCGAAATCAAACTGTTCTCACAGTTGCATGTGTTCCTCAAGCCCGGCGAACTGCTCACCGGCGAGGTCAATGGCGAGTTCTATTCGCGCATGTGGCAAATGGCCCGTTCGGACAGCTTTGAGGCCAACGAAATAGCGGCGGCCTGAAGGCCCACCAGCAGGCCGCGCTGAAATAAGGCGCTGGCGGGTGTGTTCGAGCAGTAGCTCGAGACATTCAGTAATATCCAACCTTTGCATTTAACCCGTAATACCATCACCCTGCGCGCCGCCGATACGCGGCGCGCAACCTCCGCTGCGCCCGTCGGTCTTAATTTAACCCTTTGTTTGAGTACTCGCCGTGACGCTGAACGGACGCGACCACCGCATCGATTTTTTTCGCGGGCTGGCGCTGATTTTTATTTTTTGGGACCACATCCCGCACAACCCGCTGGCCGAACTTACGGTGCGCAATTTCGGCTTCAGCGATGCTGCGGAGATTTTTGTATTCCTGGCCGGTTATGCCGCCGTGCTGGCCTACGGCAAAATCGCTCAACGTGACGGTTTGTTGATCGCCAGCGTGAAGATCCTGCGCCGCGCCTGGGTGCTGTATGTGGTGCATATCTTCCTGCTGGCGGTGCTGATGGGCATCGTGTTTTTTGCCAACAACCATGTCGAAACCCGTGACCTGGTGCAGGAAATGGGCCTGCAGTACTTCCTGAGCAACCCGCAACAGGCCCTCACCGACGAACTGCTGCTGCGCTTCAAACCCAACCTGATGGACCCGCTGCCGCTGTATATCGTGCTGTTGCTGGGTTTGCCGCTGGTGCTGCCGATGCTGCTGCGCAAGGCAGGCTATGTGGTTGCCGCGTCCCTGGCCCTGTACTTGCTGGCGCCGGTGTGGAACCTCGCGGCTCAGGAAGGCGGCGTGTGGTTTTTCAACCCTATGGCCTGGCAGTTTCTGTTTATTCTGGGCGGTGCAGCGGCGATCCACGGGCAGCAACCCAAGGCTGCGCAAAACCGTCCCCTGTCGCGTCAACCGGTGTTTTTGGGAGCAGTACTCTATCTGCTGGTGACCGGCCTGCTGGCACTGTCATGGCGATGGCCGCAGTTTCACGATGCGCTCATGCCGCTCTGGCTGGGCGAGTACCTGTACCCGATCAGCAAGACCAACCTTTCACCGGTACGCCTGCTGCATTTTCTGGCCCTGGCTTATGTGGCGGCCAAAGTGGTGCCCCACGGCAACTGGCTGAATAACCGGTTGGCCCGCCAGGCATGCCGCATGGGCCGCTATTCGCTGGAAGTGTTCTGTCTAGGAGTGATCCTGGCGCCGTTGGCTGACATGCTCAATGCGCTGGGCGGTGACGGGTTTGTCGTAAAGGTATTCAGCGCCCTGATGGGCGTGGGGATCATGGCCGTGCTGGCGGCCTGGCTGGACTGGAACAAGCGTCTGAACCGCAAGTAGCGAAAGCTGTTGTGGGAGCGGGCTTGCTCGCGATGGGAACGCCGCGGTTGGTCTGACCAACCGAGGTGCTTTTATCGCGAGCAAGCCCGCTTCTCCATTGTCAGTGGGTCTGCGTGCGCTGCGTAGGCTGCAGCTTGAACACATAGAACAGCACGGTCAGCAGGATCAGGAAGGCTGGGCCTACAAACAGTGCGATTCGGGTTTCTTCGAAGTAGGCCATCAACCCGACCACCATAAACAAGAACCCCAATGCCGCGTAAGAGCTGTACGGGTACAACCACATACGGTACTTCAGGGCTGCCGCTTCCTGCGGGCTCAGGCTCTTGCGGAAGCGCAGTTGCGCCAGCAGGATCATCAACCAGGTCCAGATTGCGCCAAAGGTGGCAATGGCCGTCACCCAGACAAACACCTTCTCCGGCGCCATATAGTTGAGCACAACCCCCAGCAGCAGTACGGCAATCGACAGCAGCAACGCCTGACGCGGCACACCGTTTTTCGCAGTGGTGGCGAAGTTGGCCGGGGCCTGGCCGTTTTGCGCCAGGCTGTAGAGCATGCGACCGGTGCTGAAAATGCCGCCGTTGCACGACGACAATGCCGCAGTAATCACCACAAAGTTGATAATGCCTGCTGCCGTCTTGATGCCCAGACGTTCAAAGGTCATTACAAACGGGCTGCCCGAGGTGCCGATTTCGTTCCATGGGTAGATGGACAGAATCACGAACAGTGCGCCGACGTAGAACAGCAGAATGCGCCAGAACACCGAGCCAATCGCACTCGGAATGGTCTTTTGCGGGTTCTTGGCTTCGCCGGCAGTCAGGCCGATCATCTCGACGCCCAGGTAGGCGAACATCACCATCTGCAAGGACATCAATACGCCCTGGATCCCGTTGGGCAAAAAACCACCGTGAGCCCAGAGGTTGGAAATACCCAGAGCGACTCCGTTATTGCCGAAGCCGAACGCGATAATGCCGATACCGCCGAAGACCATCGCAATGATGGTGACGATCTTGATCAGGGCAAACCAGAACTCGAACTCGCCAAACGCCTTGACCGCGATCAGGTTGATCGAGCCCATGCTGATCAGCGCCGCCAGGGCCCAGATCCAGCGCGGTACATCGGGGAACCAGATGCCCATGTACACCGCCACGGCGGTGATTTCCGCGACACAGGTCACCAGCCACAGGAACCAGTAGTTCCAGCCGGTCAGAAACCCGGCCAACGGGCCGAGGTAGTCCTGCGCGTAGCGGCTGAACGAACCGGCTACCGGGTTGTGCACGGCCATTTCGCCCAGTGCACGCATGATCACCAAAATGGCCAGGCCGCCGATGATGTAGGACAGCATGATGGCCGGGCCGGCCATTTCGATTGCTTTGGCCGAGCCCAGGAACAGGCCTACGCCGATACAGGCACCAAGCGCCATCAGGCGAATGTGGCGCTCGCCCAGTTCGCGTTTGAGTGGACCGCCCTGCACGCTATCTGCGTGGGGCTGGTGGTTGCCGACTGGCATAAAAGTACAACCTCGTATTGTTATTGGGTATCCATCAACAGAGCCTTCGAAAAGACGGGCGGGTTACCTGTCTTGCCCCCTTGACCGGCCTGGACCTTGTAGGTCGGTAGGTCAAAAGAGAAATGCCCTGCTGAGATCGGCGGCGAGTATTGCACAGCGTTGGTGCACAGTCATGCCCCTACCTAGGACCTATTTACCTGCCGCAAAGGCTCTATTCCTGCACTTACATGGGTAAGCCACGTTGTGGATGCATCCCGACCCTGGATTTATGAGAGCCATTCAGCAGACCGTGCCTATAGAAACACCAGATAAGCCTCACAAATTTTTCACCTGAATCTGCCAGCGTCTACGCTTCTATCAAGCGCAACCAATATGCGTACCTGGATCTGTCGACTATGGGCGTACTGTGGAACTCCAACTCCAGCAAGACGAGGGTGTCATCAGCTGTAACGGACGATGCCGCACCTGCGCCACAACCTCCTGAGCCCAGGCGTTATGGATGGTTTGTGCTCGGGCTTGGGGTGCTGGCCGTCCTGGTTGTGCTGTGGTTTGTGATGGCCCAGGAGGTGCGCAGTTCCAAGTTGCAAGCCCGCGAGTTCAGCCGTTTTGCTGCGTCGCTCAGCTATTCGATGCACGAAGGGCCCAGCAACGCGATGCTTTATCCCGGCGCAGGCCCTTTCGATAAACGCTTGGGTTACAGCGCACTGGGCGACTTTCTGGCACGCCTTCAAAAACGTGATTACGTCATTACTCAACAAAGCCGCTTTTCACCAGCGCTCTTGAGCTATAGCGAGAAAGGGTTTTTCGTACCCTATTCAGAAAAAATTCAGACCGGACTCTCGATCACCGACTGCGCTGGCAGTTCGCTTTATCAGTACAAGTACCCGCAGCAGTTGTATCCCAGCTTTGCAAGCATCCCCCCGCTGGTGGTTCACAGTTTGCTGTTTATCGAAAACCGCAACCTGCTCAACCCTGATGAACCCCAGGCCAACCCTGCCGTGGACTGGCCGCGCTTTGCCATGGCGGCCTACTCCCAGGCTGCAAAACTGCTGCACTTGCCGGGGCAATCTGCGGGCGGCAGTACCCTGGCCACCCAGCTGGAAAAGTATCGGCACTCTCCCGATGGGCTGACGCTCTCAGGCGGCGAAAAATTGCGCCAGATGGTTTCTGCCAGCGTGCGTGCCTATCAGAACGGCCCGCAAACCCTGCCAGCCCGGCAAAAGGTGGTGCGTGATTACCTCAACAGCGTGCCACTGTCGGCGGTGCCTGGCCACGGCGAGGTTCACGGCATGGCCGAAGGGTTGCGGGTGTGGTACGGCGCCGACTTCAATCAGATCAACCAGCAACTGAGCAGTACCGCCACTGACCCAAAAAGCCTCGCATCAAGAGGCCTGGCCCTGCGTGAAGTGCTGTCGCTGATGATCGCCCAACGTCGGCCCTCACACTACCTGGCCAAGGGCCGTGATGAGCTCGCGCAACTGACCGACAGCCATATCCGCCTGCTGGCGCAGAACAATGTGATCGACCCGGCGCTGACCGCCGCCGCCCTGGCCAGCCGCGTGACTTACCGCGACTGGGCGCAGGCGCCAACCCTGCAACCCAATGAAACCAACAAGGGCATCAGCGTAGCCCGCAGCCGCCTTTCGGTGCTGCTCAAACGCCCGCTGTATGACCTCGACCGCCTGGACCTGTCTGCCACCAGCACCTTGCAGGGCGACTTGCAGGGCCAGGTCAGTGACTACCTGCGCCAGCTGGCAAACCCGGCATTTGCCGGCAAAATCGGCCTGCTCGGCCCCTACCTGCTAACGCCCACCAGTACCGCGCAAGTGCGCTACAGCTTCACCCTGTTTGAACTTACGCCGGACGGCGCCCGCGCCCGGGTGCAGACCGACAGCACCGACCAGCCCTTCGATATAAATGAAGGCAGCAAACTGGAACTGGGCTCCACCGCCAAACTGCGGGTGTTGACCACCTATCTGCAGATCATTGCCGAGCTGCATGACCGTTACGGCGGCCAGCCTGGCACGACGCTGAAAAAAATCCCCACCACCCACCAGGATCCGCTGACCCGCTGGGCACTGGCGTACCTGATCGAAAACCCCGGTGCACAACTGACACCCATGCTGGATGCCGCACTCAACCGTCAGTACTCGGCCAACCCCGGCGAAGGCTTTTTTACCGGTGGCGGCATGCATCACTTCCACAACTTTCGCAGCCAGGACAACAACCGCATCGCGACGCTGCGCGATTCGATCCGTGAGTCGATCAACCTCCCCTTTGTGCGCCTGATGCGCGACGTGGTGCGCTACACCAGCTATCAGTCGCCGAGCAATAACGCGGACCTGCTCAGTGACGACAGCAACCCGATGCGCCAGGAATACCTCAGTCGTTTCGCCGACCGCGAAGGCACCACCTTCATGCTCAAGTTCTGGAAAAAATACCGTGGGAAAGACTCAAAGGCCCGCCTTGATACCTTCCTGGACAGCATGCACCCCACCGCCATTCGCATGTCGGCAGTGCATCGTTACCTGTTCCCCCATGCCGATCAGGCTACCTTCAACCGCTTCGTGCGCTCGCATCTGACTAACGACAAGATCACCGACGAGCGTCTGGACAAGTTGTACCAAGGCTATGGCCCCGGCGCTTACAACCTGCCTGACCAGGGCTATATCGCCAAAGTCCACCCGCTGGATCTGTGGTTACTGGGGTATTTGCTCAATAACCCGCAGGCCACCTTCCAGCAAGCTGTCGACGCCAGCGAACATGAGCGTCAGGAAGTTTACAGCTGGCTGTTTAAAAGCCGGCACAAGAGCGCCCGCGACAGCCGCATCCGCACCATGCTGGAGATAGAAGCCTTCCTTGATATCCATCAGCGCTGGCAAAAAGTCGGCTACCCCTTCGACCACCTGGTGCCGTCTCTTGCCACCGCACTGGGCAGTTCGGGGGATCGCCCGGCGGCACTTTCCGAGCTGATGGGCATTATCCTTAACGATGGCGTACGTTTGCCGGTATTACGCATTGATACCCTGCATTTCGCCGCAGATACTCCCTATGAAACCCGCCTGGTCAACGACCCTGACGCAGGCGTAAGGGTCATGCCCAGCGAAGTAGCCACGGCACTGCGCGAAGCCCTGTCGCAAGTGGTGGATGCCGGTACGGCGCGACGGGTATCGGGCAGTTTCAAGCTCGACGACGGCACACCCCTGGCCATGGGCGGCAAGACCGGCACCGGCGACAACCGCATCGAAAGCATGGGTGCTGGCGGACGTATCCTTAGCTCCAAGTCGATCAATCGCACGGCGACCTTCGTGTTTTATATCGGCGAGCATCACTTCGGCACCTTGACTGCGTTCGTTCCCGGACGCTCGGCCGAGGCTTTCAAATTCACCTCGGCACTGCCGGTGCAAGTGCTCAAGGGCATGGCACCGATCCTTACGCCGTATCTGCAACCAGGCACCAACACCTTGTGCCTGGCACCTGCGCCAGTACACACCGCAGCGAAATAGCCAAGCTGTGGGAGCGCTCCCATTGAGAATCATTACCGTTCGTCGACTGGGTTTTTACATTTTTTAAGATATATCTTAAGTTATGTCTAACTTAATGAGAGAGCGAAAAGACAATGAGAGACCATCATCCCCATCACCGCGAACATGGCGCGGGTCAAGACGGCTTCGAGAAACGCCCCGGTCGCGAACGCGGTGGCCGCGGCCCCCGGGTTTTTGCCCCGGGCGATCTGAAGTTATTGCTGTTGGCGCTGATCGCCGAGCAGCCCTGCCACGGCTACGACCTGATCCGCCAGATCGAAGGTTTGTTCGACGGTGCCTACAGCCCCAGCCCTGGCGTGATCTACCCCACGCTGACCTTCCTTGAAGAGAGCGAGCTGATTCAGGGCGACGCCGAAGGCGGAAAAAAACGCTATACCGTGACCGATGCCGGTCGCCAGTACCTGACCGATCAGGCGGTAGCACTCGATGGCGTGCGGATGCGCATCGACGTCAGCAAGCGCTCACTGCGCGGCCATGATCGCCCGGCCGAGATTCACGAGGCGGTGCACAACCTGCGCCATGCCCTGCAAATGCACCACGGTCGCTGGAGCTCGGCAGAAATCCTGCGTGTACGCGACTTGCTCAACAACACCGCCAAAGCCATCGTCGATGGCCCTGTATCTGCCCAGCCTGCGCAGGAGAACGCTGAATGAATGCTGCCACACCCCAGACCATTCACCGGGTCATGCATGAAATCAAACGTCGTAAACTCGAAGTGCTGCGCGTGGTCGACCTGACCCCGCGCATGCGCCGAATTACCGTGGGAGGCCCACAGCTGGCGGGGTTTGTCAGCCTGGGCAGCGATGACCATGTAAAGCTGTTTTTTCCGCAGACCGCCGAAGAACAGGCAGCGCTGGAAACCCTGGAACTGAGCGCCGGGCAAAAAGGTGGAATGCCGCCGATGCGCGACTACACCCCACGCCGTTTTGACTTGAACACCTTTGAGCTGGACATCGATTTTGTCCTGCACGGTGACGGCCCGGCAGCCACTTGGGCCGCCCAGGCCACGCCCGGGCAGTATCTGCATATCGGCGGGCCGCGCGGTTCGATGGTAGTACCGGACATCTTTGACAGCTACCTGCTGATCGGTGACGAAACCGCGCTGCCGGCCATTGCCCGGCGCCTTGAAGAGCTGCCTGCCAACCGCCGTGCCCTGGTGGTGATCGAGGTCGAAAACGCGCTTGAAGAACAACCCCTGCACAGCGCCGCAGCGGTTGACGTGATCTGGGTACACCGTGATGTACCGGGCGAGGACCTGCTTAAAACCGTCGAAGCATTGAGCATCCCCGAAGGTGCGCTGTACACCTGGGTGGCCACCGAAAGCGCGCTGTCGCGCAAAGTGCGCCGAGTGCTGCTGGACACCCACGGCCTGAACGAAGAATTCGTCAAGGCTGTGGGCTACTGGCGCCTGGATGGCAGTACCGAAGAGTAATTGCTCCTACACCCCGTAGCAGCTGCCGAAGGAACGTGGCTGGGTTCGGCGACGTAGTCGTCGCAATATCAGACACCACGCTGAGCCAGTTAACCCCGGTTCTCAGTGTATACGACTGCTTCGCAGCCGAACGCAGCCTCGTTCCTTCGGCAGCTGCTACAAGTACTTGCGCCCCCTGAGACGATCCACCGCCACCACCCCCAATGCCACCGCCACAAACCCCGCCAGAATTCCGCCAGCATTGATAAACGTCTGCCAATAGCCCAGTTTTTCGACATCGACAAACGGATACGGGTACACACCCAGCAGGTGCCCACGCAACAGGATGTAGGCGAAATACAGCAGCGGATACAGCATCCAGAGTCCGATATGGCTCACGCGCAACAACCCCTTGGGCACGTAAAACCACCAGTACAGCGTAAACAGCACCGGCATCACGTCATGCAATATTTCATTGGCTAGCCATTGCAGACCTTCAGGCTGCCAGAGTTGGCGCAGCAACAGACTATACGCCGCTCCCACCACGATAATGCTGACAGCAATGCCGCTGCTAACCCACGGTTGCAAGAAAAACGCCCTGGCTTTTGACGGGGGGGTATCGGCTGCACAGGTCAGTACGCTGGCGGCCAGGGTGTTGGTCAAAATGGTGAAAAAACTGAAATAGCTCACCAGCCCACCCACCACACTCGCACCGCTCTGCCAGCGGGCGAACAGTACCAGCTCAAGCTGAATCGCCAGGCCGCTCCAGCCCAGGATCGCCAGCAGCAGGCAGAGCCTGTGCCTGGACAACGCACTCATGTGCCGATCAAAGCTCGCGCTTGGTACGGGCGTATTTCACATAGAGCTTTTCGACCTTTTCCCGCGCCCAAGGGGTTTTGCGCAGGAACGTCAAACTCGACTTGATACTCGGGTCGCTCTTGAAGCAGCGAATATCAATGCGCTCGGCCAGCCCCTGCCACTGGTAATGCGCCACCAGCGCAGTGAGGATCTGTTCCAGGGTCACGCCGTGCAATGGGTTGTTGTTGGGTTCAGTCATGCCGGGCCTTTAAAGCAAAAGAGAGAAAGCCGCGCACCTTAGCCGAGCACCTGCTCAGGGGGAAGTGCATTCGCCAAGCAACCAGTCTAGCCGTGTCCCGGGGCAGAAATGAAAGTTCCGCTTTGACAGATTAAAGTGATGTTATATTATAACTATACCTGTCCAGTCAAAGAGCGCTCAGCGCCGCTTTCTTTCGTCACCCTGCCAAGGAACTTGTAATGTCCTCCCCTGCACTCCCGCGTCACTTGCGTCGCCTTCGTCTAACGCCGCTCGCCACCGCACTGCTGCTCGCCTCCCCGGCCTACGCCCTCGATCTGCCCCAGCAAGTCATTACCGGCAACCCCTTGGGCAACACCCAGCTGGCCTCACCCACAACGGTACTGGAAGGCGACGACCTGACCCTTAATCAGCAAGGCAGCCTGGGCGAAACCCTCAACAAACAACCCGGCGTGTCTTCGTCCTACTTCGGCCCGGGCGCTAGCCGACCGATCATTCGCGGCCTGGATGGCGACCGTATTCGCATCTTGCGCAACGGCGTCGGCGCTCTGGATGCCTCATCGCTGTCTTATGACCACGCGGTACCGCTGGACCCGGTCAACGTTGAACGAATCGAAATTGTTCGCGGCCCTGCCGCCCTGTTGTACGGCGGCAACGCCATCGGCGGCGTGGTCAACACCTTCGACAACCGTATCCCCACCACCGCCATCGACGGCATTCACGGGGCAGGCGAACTGCGCTACGGCGGTGCCGACACCACCCGCAGCAGCGCGGGCAAGCTGGAAGCCGGTGATGGCACCTTCGCCCTGCATCTGGATGCCAACGCCCGCGAGTTCAACGACCTGAAAATCCCCGGCTATGCCCGCAGCCGTCATGCCCCCGAAAGCGAAGACGGTGACGAGAAAAAAGGCCGTCTGGGTAACAGCAATGGCCGGCAGGACGGCGGTGCCGTGGGCGGTTCCTACACCTGGGAAGATGGTTACGCAGGCTTGTCGTACAGCACTTACGACGCCAACTACGGCTCACCGGCCGAGCAGGACGTACGCATCCGCATGAAGCAGGATCACTACGCCTTTGCCTCCGAAATCCGCAACCTGCAAGGCCCGTTCAGCTCGCTGAAAATAGATGCCGGCTACACCGATTACGAGCACCGCGAAATCGAGGGCGGCGAAGTCGGCACCACGTTCAAGAACAAGGGCTACGAAGCCCGCGTTGAAGCCCGCCATGTACCGATCGGCCCGGTTGAGGGTGTCATTGGCGCACAGGTCAATCGCAACGAATTTTCGGCCCTTGGTGAAGAAGCTTTCGTACCGCAAACCGACACCAACAGCGGCGCCCTGTTTGTGCTTGAAGAACTGCAGGCCACCGAGCGCCTCAAACTGAGCCTCGGCGGGCGCCTTGCGCGCACCGTGGTCGACCCGGACGCCAAGGGCAATGAGCGCTTTGCCGCGGCGGACCGTTCAAGGAGTTTCACGGCGGGCAGCCTGTCTTCAGGCGCCGTGTTCACCCTCACCCCGATCTGGTCGCTGGCGGCCACCCTGGGCTACACCGAACGCGCACCAACGTTCTACGAGCTGTACGCCAATGGCGCCCACGTCGCTACCGGCACCTATGAAGTAGGTAACGCCAATCTGTCGAAGGAAAAAGCCGTATCCAGCGACCTGGCCCTGCGCTTCGACAATGGCACCCACAATGGCAGCATCGGGGTGTTCTACAGCCACTTCTCCAATTACATCGGTCTGCTGGGTACAGGTCGTACACTGAACGACGAAGGCGAGCCAGACGCCGACGGCATTCCGGAATACACCTATTCCGGGGTTAGGGCGCGTTTCACCGGCTTTGAGGCCAAGGATCACTGGAAGCTCGGAGAAAGTGCCTATGGCAAGTTTGCACTGGAACTGTCGGGCGACTACACCCGCGCCACCAACCTCGACACCGGCGAAGCCTTGCCGCGGATTGCCCCGCTGCGCCTGAGCAGCGGCTTGCTGTGGGAAATGGACCGCTGGCAAGCGCGGGTTGACGTCGAACATGCCAGCAATCAGGGCCGTGTGCCGGCCAACGAATCGGGCACTGATGGCTACACCACTCTGGGCGCCAGTGCCGGTTATCACTTCGATGTGGGCAGCAGCCAGTGGCTGGCGTTTGTCAAAGGCGACAACCTGACCAACCAGACCGTGCGTTATGCCAGTTCTATTTTACGTGACATCGCCCCCGCACCGGGGCGTGGTATCGAGGTAGGCCTGCGCACCACGTTCTAAGCTGCACAGCAGTAAATACGCGGCCTCCAATCAAGTCGGGGCGCGACAAAAGAGCCCTGGGACGAACCGTCGCAGCACACTGTTACTGAATCAGAAATGATCCATGTCACTTAAAGTGCTGTTTCTAAACGTTTCGGGGCTTTATCATTTCCGCATAAAGGGCTGAAACGATTCATTCCGCCCTTAACTCTGAAGTGTCAGCCCTGCCCTCAAAGACAGCGCTACCCACTGCCACAGCCATACCTATAAAGACTCGCATCTCGACCTATGTCCACATTCCTGAATATGCGCAAACACAGCGCGCTGCTTCCTGTTGCCGGGCAAAAAGCTCTGGCTTTGATCGGCGGCATTACCGCTCTGGGCCTGGCTACTTGCGTGCAGGCGGCCCCCGCCTTTGACGCTGACTCCAAGTGGATGCTCGGCGATTGGGGTGGTACCCGTAGCGAACTGGAAAAGCAGGGTTACTCCTTTTCCCTCGACTATGTAGGCGAAGTCGGCTCCAACCTGCACGGCGGCTATGACCATGACCGCACGGCGCGCTACAGCGACCAGTTCGGCCTGGGCACGCACCTGGACCTGCAAAAGATCCTGGGCTGGGACGACGCTGAATTTCAGCTGACCATCACCCATCGCAGCGGCAACAACATCAGCAATGACCGCATCAACGATCCACGGGTGGGCGGTTTCACATCGGCCCAGGAAGTCTGGGGCCGTGGCCAGACCACGCGCCTGACGCAAATGTGGTACCAGCAGAAATTCTTTGACCAGAAGCTCGACATCAAAGTCGGCCGCTTTGGTCAGGGCGAAGATTTCAACTCGTTCCCTTGCGATTTCCAGAACCTGGCGTTCTGCGGCTCACAGGTGGGCAACTGGGCCGGCAGCATCTGGTACAACTGGCCCGTCAGCCAGTGGGCCCTGCGGGTCAAGTATCACCTCACCCCCGAGTTGTACGCACAGGTCGGTGCCTATGAGCAAAACCCGTCCAACCTGGATCGCGGCAACGGCTTCAAGCTCAGCGGCAGCGGCACCCAGGGCGCAGTACTGCCGATCGAACTGGTGTGGACGCCAAAAATTAATGGCCTGCCAGGGGAATACCGCGCGGGTTACTACTACAGTAATGCCAAGGCAACAGATGCTTACAAAGATGCCAACGGCCAGCCAGCAGCCTTGACCGGTGAAGCGTATCGCAGCAGTTCAAGCAAACACGGGATGTGGCTGGGTGTGCAACAACAGCTCACTACCCGCGCCAGCGACCAGTCGAGGGGCTTGAGTGTGTTTGCCAATGCCACCATGCACGACAAGAAAACCAATGCCGTGGACAACTACGTCCAGGCTGGCGTCGTCTACAAAGGCGTGTTCGATGCCCGTCCCAAGGACGATATCGGCTTTGCCATGGCGCGCGTTCACGTCAACCCGGCTTATCGCAAGAACGCCCAGGCCACTAACCAGGCCCGCGCCATCTACGATTTCGACAACCCGGACTACCTGCCTCCCCAGGACACTGAATACAGCGCCGAGCTGTACTACGGCATCCACGTCACCAACTGGCTGACCGTTCGACCGAACCTGCAGTACATCCGCCACCCGGGCGGCGTCAGCCAGCTGGATGACGCACTGATTGGCGGTCTGAAAATTCAAAGTGCGTTCTGACAAACGGACTGCAACAACAACCTTGAAGGTTGTGATCGAACACCTATTTAGCTGATTCACTCCCGCGTCGGTTCGTCCCTTAAAGACCCCACCCTCGCGGGAACACCTCAAACGCAACGGAGAACCACACTATGAGCACTGAAGGTGCTTTCAGTCGAAGCCGCCTGCTACCGAGCCTTCTCGGTATCTTGCTGCTGCTAATGGGCCTGGCCATGTTGGCCGGGGGTATCAAACTGGTCACGCTGGGCGGGTCGTGGTACTACCTGCTGGCCGGGATCGGTTTTGGCTTGTCGGGCGCACTGCTGATTGCCGGGCGCCGCGCAGCACTGACCCTGTACGCACTGGTACTGTTCGCCAGCACCGTATGGGCACTGATGGAAGTCGGTCTGGACTGGTGGCAACTGGTGCCACGTCTGGCCATGTGGTTCGCCATCGGTATCGTCCTGCTGCTGCCATGGTTCCGTCGCCCTGTCCTGCGCGGTCAGTCGGCACCGGTTGCCACCGGCGCACTGAGCGTTGCCGTAGTGCTGGCCGGTCTGGCTGCACTGGCCAGCCAGTTCACCAGCCCGGGTGAAATCAAAGGCCAACTGGACCGTGATGCCGTACCTGGCATGACCAACGCTGCACCGGCCATGCCCGATGGTGACTGGCAGTCCTACGGTCGTACCGCCTTTGGTGACCGTTACTCGCCGCTGAAAGAAATCACCCCGCAAAATGCCCACAAGCTGGTACCAGCCTGGACATTCCGCACCGGTGACATCCCTGGTGAAGGCGATCCCGGCGAAACAACCGCCGAGAACACCCCA
The DNA here is from genome assembly GCF_022496745.1 of Pseudomonas sp. TMW22080. Taxonomy (NCBI): domain Bacteria; kingdom Pseudomonadati; phylum Pseudomonadota; class Gammaproteobacteria; order Pseudomonadales; family Pseudomonadaceae; genus Pseudomonas; species Pseudomonas sp. TMW22080. The sequence goes on from NZ_SCFF01000003.1 coordinate 317,731, forward strand.
CTGAAAGTCAACGGCATGCTGTATGTGTGTACCCCGCACAGCCAGGTCATAGCCCTTGACCCGGATACCGGTAAGGAAATCTGGCGTTACGATCCGAAGATCAGCACTCAGAACGCTGAAAACTTCAAAGGCTGGGCACACATGACCTGCCGCGGCGTGACTTATCACGACGAAAACGCCTACGCCAAAGTCAGCACTGAACAAAGCGCTGCCGAGCCTGCTGCTGCTACATCCAGCAACTCGTGCCCGCGCCGCCTGTTCCTGCCGACTGCCGACACCCGTCTGATCGCCCTGAACGCCGACACCGGTAAAGTGTGCGAAGACTTCGGCACCAATGGCGCGGTAGACCTGCGTCACAACATCGGTACCTTTGCTCCGGGTGGTTACTACTCCACCTCGCCACCTGCCGTGACCAAAGATCTGGTCGTGATTGGCGGCCACGTGACCGACAACATTTCCAACGACGAGCCATCGGGCGTGATCCGTGCGTACGACGTACGTACCGGCAAGCTGGTATGGAACTGGGACAGCGGCAACCCGGAGAAAACCACTCCGATTGCTGAAGGCGAAACCTACACCCGTAACTCGCCAAACATGTGGTCGATGTTCGCTGTCGACGAAGACCTCGGCATGCTGTACCTGCCGATGGGCAACCAGACGCCTGACCAATATGGTGGCGACCGTACCGAAGATTCCGAGCGTTATGCCGCTGGCATCACCGCCCTGGACATCAACACCGGTAAAGTCCGCTGGTACCGTCCGCTTACTCACCATGACCTGTGGGACATGGACGTAGGTGGTCAACCAACCCTGATGGACCTGAAAACCGCCGATGGCGTGAAACCGGCCCTGCTGGCTTCCACCAAACAAGGCAGCATCTACGTGATGGACCGTCGCACTGGCGAAGCCATTGTGCCGATCACCGAGGTTCCGGCCCCGGGCGGCGCTGTTGAAGGTGACCACACTGCACCGACACAGCCACGTTCTGACCTGAACATGATTCCTCCGGTCTTGACCGAACGCGACATGTGGGGCGTAACCCCATTCGACCAGATGCTGTGCCGGATCAACTTCAAGTCCCTGCGCTATGACGGCATGTACACCCCGCCATCGCTGCAAGGCTCGATCGTGTATCCAGGCAACTTCGGCGTGTTTGACTGGGGTGGCATTTCGGTTGACCCGGTTCGCCAGATTGCCTTCCTGAACCCGAGCTACATGGCGTTCACCTCCAAGCTGGTTCCGCAGGCCGACGTGGCTGCAATGGGCCCGCGCAAAGGCGAAACCTCCGGCGTTCAACCGAACAAAGGCGCACCTTACGGCGTGATCCTGGAGCCACTGTTGTCGCCACTGGGCCTGCCTTGCCAGGCACCGGCGTGGGGTTATGTTGCTGCAGTCGACCTGACCAACAACGAAGTGATCTGGAAACACAAAAACGGCACCGTGCGTGACAGCTCGCCGGTACCGATCCCGTTGTCCATGGGTGTTCCAAGCCTGGGCGGGACCTTCACCACCGCAGGTGGTGTGGCCTTCCTGAGCGGTACCCTTGACCAGTACCTGCGTGCTTACGACGTAAGCAACGGTAAAGTACTGTGGGAAGGTCGCCTGCCTGCTGGCGGCCAGACCACCCCGATGACCTACACCGGCAAGGACGGCACTCAATATGTGCTGGTCATGGCGGGCGGTCACGGCGGCCTGGGCACCAAAAAAGGTGACTATGTAATGGCGTTCAAACTGGCTGAGTAAGATTTACAGCTGGTATTGAAAAAGGCGGCTATCGAGAGATAGCCGCCTTTTTTGTGAGCCCGGTTTTAAACCGTTGCCCGCAATTTCCACACCCAGGCCTCGAACGCCACGGCCTCCATTGGCCGACTGATCAGAAAGCCCTGGGCCGTATCACAGTGCCAGCGCTCGAGCAGTTCAAGGGTATGCTGATACTCCACGCCTTCAGCCACCACCTTGAGCCCCAGGTTGTGGCTCATTTCGATGGTCGAACGCACGATCACCGCGTCCTCGCTGGTTTCGTCCAGGTTGCGGATAAACGATTGATCGATTTTCAGCTCTTGCACCGGCAAGCGCTTGAGATGCGCCAGCGACGAGTAACCGGTGCCAAAGTCATCCACCGACAAGCTGATCCCGCCGTCACGCAACTTTTCCAGCACGTTGAGCGAGTGTTCGGGGTCGCGCATGGCCGTGCTTTCGGTGATTTCGAATATCAGTTGCTCAGCCGACAACTGATAACGCTTGAGCAGGCGCTCGACAGTCATCAACAGATTTTCACCGTGCAAATCCTCCGCCGAGATATTCAGCGACAGCTGCATATGCAGGCCCTTGCGGTTCCACGCGGACAACTGACGGATACCTTCCTCGATGACCCAGCCCGTCAGCAGGAACATGCTGCCCGTGCGCTCAGCCAGTGGAATAAATTCCGCCGGCGAGACCATGCCCAGTTCCGGGTGTTGCCAGCGCAACAGCGCTTCAGCCTGGCGCACATGGCCACTGCGGATATCCATTTTGGGCTGATAATACAGCTGTAACTGGCCATCGCTGGCGGCACTGCGCAAGTCCCGGATCAGCTGGATTTGCCGTTGGTGGGCGAGGTCACGGTCCTGCTGATACACCTGCAAATAACCCGGCAAGGCGGCGGCATCCCGGCATGCAATCGCAGCACGGCTGATCAGTTCTTCAGCGCTCTGCCCATTGAGCGGGTAGATCGCAATGCCCATGCAGACTTCCAGCAACACCTCGTGCCCATCAATGCTCAGCGGACGCTTGAGCAATGCGTACAACCTGTCAGCCAGCGCAACACCCACATCGACCTGGGTGCTTTCAAGCAGTAACAAGAACTCGTTGCCGGTGATGCGTGCTGCCGTATCGCGCTCACGCAGAGCGTCGAGCATCACGCGGGCGGACTCACGCATGATCCGTTCCCCACCCTCGGGGCCGAAGCTCTCATTGATCACACGATAATTTTCGATCCCCAGGTAAATCAGCACCACGCCGCGCCTTGCGCTGATGGCACTGCCCAGGCGTTCCATGGCCAGGGCGCGGTTGGGCAAACCGGTAAGCGGGTCGTGCAGGGCGTTATGTGCCAGTTGCTGCTCGCGCACGGCAATCCCGCTTTGCATGGCATTGATCGCCTTGGCCAGAAACCCCAGTTCGTCCCTGCGTGTAAGCTCCACCGGCGTTTCGTAGTTGCCCCGGCCAATGCGCTGCGCAGCCTCCGCCAACAGGCTGACCGGCCGCGAAACCGCCCGCGCCAGCCACAAGGCGCCGAGCAATGAAGCCAGCAAAGCCCCCAGGGATATCCACAGAAACTTGCGATCCAGCGAGTCGAATGCCTGCATCGTCTGATCCAGCGGGCTTTGCAGCACCGCCATGACTTGGCCGTTGCCCGGGTCACCGGAGTTGGCGAGTTGCAGCATCTGGCCAAGAAAGCGCCGGCCGTGGAATTCGCTGAAATGGATTGTCGAGCCCGGCGTATGCTCCTGCACGAATTCAATAATGCTGGCGCTCATGAAGTCCGGCTGCGTGCTGCTCAGTATTCCGCTTTCGCCTGGCTTGACCGTCATAAACGACACTTCAAGGTTGCTCAGGGAGCTCAATTCATGGGCAAACACGTCGTCCATCGGCATCCCCGAGACCACGCGCACCACAGGCAAAGGGCCCAGCACCACCCCTTGCACCAGCATGTACGGGCGCCCTGCCAGGATGCCGATGACCATGGTCTGGGTGTTGCGACGGGCCAGCCGCAGTGCCTTGGCATAAGGAAATGCCTGCCCCGCTGGCAGGCCCTTGAGGGTGCTGGTGATGATATTGCCGTCCAGATCCAGCACAAACAGCTCACTGCCATGCAGGCTCGCCTCGAACTCCTGCAGGGCGTGCTCTATCAGCGAGGGGCTGCCTTTGATCGTCGCCTCACGGAAATCCGAGTCATTGGTCAGCCAGTTGAGGCCGTACTGGATACGCCGCCAGCGCAGATCCATAAAGCGCTCGAACACCCGGGTTCCGGTCTTGAGCTGCTCTTGCGCCTGATCGCTGGCCACGGTAATGGTCACGGCTTTAACGGCGAAGTACACCGCACCGATCACCAACAGCAGGAGCAAGGCAAGAAACAGGCTGATACGCGCCTGAAAACTGTTGCGCAACTTCATGCTGCGCCCTCAATCCATTGAGTGAATGCCAATGGCCACATAAGCGCTCCCGCGACTTCCTTGAAAAAGCCATACCGGTGGCCTTCCAATCCATCTTTGTTGTTATGGATCCAACTGCTGCAGACAGAAGATCACCCATTAATTTCGGGCCGTCTACTGTCAAGTTGTTGGCGACAAAGGCCTAGCGCACGGGGGTTTGACGGATTATTTCTTCAATCGACGTGCAAGCAGTTGTTCTGCCGCCGAGGAAGGCGTGAGGCTGGGTTTGATTGCGAAGCGACCATGAAATACGGGCACGAGAATGACCTGATCGTCGGTCAAGCTCCCACAGTTGAATATTCCCTGTACCCGCCTATCCGTCTACGGGGTTTCTTCTCCTTACACATGAAAATCTGTTCACCATTGAAACCACTGGCACCGCGCCCCATCTAACATCCATACCCAATTGCGCAGGTGCCCCATGAGCGACCAGCAAGAGTTTCCGGACAACACCACTGAGTACACCGATGTAGAACACACTGAATCCGAACACCATCCACATTCTGGAGGGACTGAATTGGCATTGCCGGAGCAGAATCTGCCGGACAAGGTTTACATCATTCCGATTCACAATCGGCCGTTCTTCCCGGCACAAGTGCTGCCGGTCATCGTCAATGAAGAACCCTGGGCCGAGACCCTGGAACTGGTCAGCAAATCCCCCCATCACTCCCTGGCGCTGTTTTTTGTCGACACGCCCCCTGATGACCCTCGCCACTTCGACACCAAAAGCCTGCCGGAATACGGCACCCTGGTGAAGGTGCATCACGCCAGCCGCGAAAACGGCAAGTTGCAGTTTGTGGCCCAGGGCCTGAGCCGCGTGCGTATCAGCATGTGGCTCAAGCATCACCGTCCGCCGTATCTGGTTGAGGTCGAGTACCCGCAGCAGCCCAAGGAGCCCACCGACGAGGTGAAGGCCTACGGCATGGCGCTGATCAATGCGATCAAGGAGCTGCTGCCGCTCAACCCGCTGTACAGCGAAGAGCTGAAAAACTACCTCAATCGTTTTAGCCCGAATGATCCGTCGCCGCTGACCGATTTCGCAGCGGCCCTGACGTCTGCCACCGGCAACGAGCTGCAACAGGTGCTCGATTGCGTGCCGATGCTCAAACGCATGGAAAAAGTGCTGCCCATGCTGCGCAAGGAGGTCGAGGTAGCGCGGCTGCAAAAAGAGATTTCAGCCGAAGTTAACCTTAAGATCGGCGAACATCAGCGCGAATTCTTCCTCAAGGAACAGCTCAAGGTCATCCAGCAGGAGCTCGGGCTGACCAAGGATGATCGCAGCGCCGATATCGAACAGTTCAAGCAGCGCCTTGAAGGCAAGACCCTGCCGGCCCAGGCGCAAAAGCGCATTGATGACGAGATCAACAAACTGTCGATCCTGGAAACCGGGTCGCCGGAATACGCCGTGACCCGTAACTACCTGGACTGGGCGTCGTCGGTGCCCTGGGGCGTGCTGGGTGAAGACAAGCTCGACCTCAAGCACGCCCGCAAGGTGCTCGACGCCCATCATGCCGGCCTTGATGACATCAAGGATCGCATCCTCGAATTCCTCGCCGTCGGGGCCTACAAAGGCTCGGTCAGCGGTTCGATCGTACTGCTGGTCGGCCCGCCGGGCGTGGGCAAAACCAGTATCGGCAAGTCGATCGCCGAGTCCCTGGGTCGCCCGTTCTACCGTTTCAGCGTCGGCGGCATGCGCGACGAGGCCGAGATCAAGGGCCATCGCCGCACCTACATCGGCGCCCAGCCGGGCAAACTGGTGCAGGCACTGAAAGATGTTGAAGTAATGAACCCGGTGATCATGCTCGACGAAATCGACAAGATGGGCCAGAGCTTCCAGGGCGACCCCGCTTCGGCCTTGCTGGAAACCCTCGACCCGGAACAGAACGTCGACTTCCTCGACCATTACCTCGACCTGCGCCTCGATCTGTCCAAAGTGCTGTTTGTATGTACCGCCAACACCCTGGACTCGATCCCCGGCCCGTTGCTCGATCGTATGGAAGTGATTCGCCTCTCGGGTTACATCACGGAAGAGAAAGTCGCGATCGCCAAGCGTCACCTATGGCCAAAACAGCTCGAAAAAGCAGGCGTGGCCAAAGACAAACTGAGCATCAGCGACAGCGCCCTGCGCGCGGTGATTGACGGTTATGCCCGCGAAGCCGGGGTGCGCCAGCTGGAAAAACAACTGGGCAAACTGGTACGCAAGGCCGTGGTCAAGCTGCTGGCAGACCCCAAAGCCGTGATCAAGATCGGCCCCAAAGACCTTGAAGCTTCACTGGGCATGCCGGTGTTCCGTAACGAACAGGTCATCAGCGGTACCGGGGTGATTACCGGCCTGGCCTGGACCAGCATGGGCGGAGCGACGCTGCCGATCGAGGCAACACGTATTCACACCCTCAATCGCGGCTTCAAGCTGACCGGGCAACTGGGTGAAGTGATGAAAGAGTCGGCTGAAATCGCCTACAGCTACATCAGCTCAAACCTGAAGCAATTTGGCGGCGATCCGAAGTTCTTCGATGAAGCTTTTGTCCACCTGCATGTGCCTGAAGGGGCCACGCCCAAAGATGGCCCCAGCGCAGGCGTGACCATGGCCAGTGCCCTGCTGTCGCTGGCTCGCAATCAGCCGCCGAAAAAAGGCATCGCCATGACCGGCGAATTGACCCTGACCGGGCATGTGTTGCCGATTGGCGGCGTGCGCGAAAAAGTAATTGCGGCGCGCAGGCAAAAAATCAACGAACTGATTCTGCCCGAACCGAACCGCGGGCATTTCGAAGAGCTGCCCGATTATCTGAAGGAAGGCATCACCGTACACTTTGCCAAGCGCTTTACCGATGTGGCCAAGGTGCTGTTTTAAAACCGTTTGTAGGCCCTGACTTGCCTGCGATTGCCTCACTGCTCCCAATCAGGCAAGTCGGGCTTAAAGCAACACAGTTCGCATATTGGATCCAAAATTCCTCGCAAGTCGCGTACTAGACACGTCTACTGTCATTTATGACAGTAGACGGTTGTTCATTTCCCATCCTTAATAGAGCCAATTCCCACAAAAATAATGCAGGAAAAGAATATGGCACTTCATCATCCTGTATATGAGAACCCGGATGTCCTGAGGCTCAAGGAGTCAGGACAAAAAATCTTCAACCCCAGAACCCGGGGAGAACTCAAGGCCGAACTGCTGGATCGTCCCGCGTTTACCGCGCAGGAAATGACCTTTGCCAGCAGCCAGAAAAAAATCGTCATTACCGGTGAGTTCGATGACTTTGGCTCAACCGCTTATCGCGCGGTTGCGTTCACCCTGGATATCAATATCCAGTCGGGTATCTACCGGTTCCAAAAAGACGAACACGGCCCCATCCTGTCCATGTCCTACATCGAGTGCGTTGAAATCGATGGCCGCCAGGTGTATCACTTGAATCAGGCCGATGTCGGCACCCTGCACCTGAGCGTGGTCGAGAGTTGCTACAGCGCCCGGCTGTTCACCATGGAAGGCCTGGACCACAACAGCAACAGCATGGAGATGTGCGGCGAATTCAGCATCAGCCCGCCCCACGCCTCTTTCTGATCGGCAGGCGACGAATGGCGCAGCTCCCTTCATGGGTTATGCTGCGCCCTTGTGTTTGCCTGACCGGAGCCTTCAATGCCCCCTGTACGCCTTATCCCCCTGCTTGGCCTCAGCCTGCTGACGGCCTGTGCCCAACAGCCTGCACACAACGTTACGCTCGAAGATCAAAGCGACTGCCCCCAGCAACTGCATGTGGGCCAGCAACTGATCCTGTCGTTGCCGAGCAACCCCACCACCGGCTACCGCTGGGCTATCCAGGACTCCGCAGGCGGCGTGCTGCGCAGCCTCGGCCCGGAGGTCTACACCAGCAGCGATAATGGCCAGTTGCTGGGCAGCGGTGGTCAATCGACATGGCGCTTTCAGGTATTTGCCCCTGGCAGCGGGCGCCTGCGCCTGACCTCTCAGCAACCGTGGGAACCCGAAGCCGAACCCGCGCAGGTGTTCGACTGCCCGATTACGGTGAACTGATATGGCGTGGCTGATCCTTGCGATCATGGGAGCTGTCACCTACCTCTATGGCGTCAGCACGCACGCCATGGTGCTGTGCCTGCTGACCAAGCCCGTACCGGTACTGGCATTGCTCGGCTGGCTGCACAGCGGGCCTGTCAGCCCCTATCGACACTGGATCAGCATAGGCCTGGGGTTTTCCCTGCTGGGCGACATTCTGCTGGCCTGGCCACAGGACCTGTTTGTATTTGGCCTTGGGGCGTTTTTGTTTGCCCACCTGGCCTATCTCAAGGCCTACCTGGTGGACTGCCGCCGCGCAGCTGTGCCGGCCTTGATCCTGGCACTGCTTGCCGGTGGCAGCTTGTTGAGTGTCATGGCCAGCCAGGGCCTGGGCGATTTGCTGGTGCCCGTGGGCGTCTACGCCCTGGCCATCAGCGTCATGCTCTGGCGCGCCCTCGCCCGCCTCGGCAGCGGCGTACCGAAACACTCGGCCTGGCTGGCAGCCGCCGGGGCGTTGGCGTTTGTGGTCTCGGACAGCCTGATCGGCATCGATCGCTTTGTGCAACCGTTCAGCGCCGCGCCCTACCTGATCATCCTCAGTTACTGGCTGGGCCAGTGGGGCATTGCCGCCTCGGTGTTTTCCCAGGGCAAACGTTGAACGCTTTATCAGACAGACCGCGCATCCCGGCGCCAACTTGGCTAAAATGCCGCCCCTTTTGAAAATTCCACCGCCGGAACCGCCGTGAGCAAAGAACCCGACCGTATTTTCGCCCAGCCCCTGACCCAGGTGCCGGACTTCGCCTTCAACGAAGACGTTGTGCGGGTGTTCCCGGACATGATCAAACGCTCGGTGCCCGGCTACCCGACCATTGTCGAGAACCTTGGCGTGCTCGCCGCCCAATTCGCCCGGCCCGACAGCGTACTGTACGACCTGGGTTGCTCACTTGGCGCCGTCACCCAGGCCCTGCGCCGCCATGTGCGCACTGAAGGCTGCAAGGTGATTGCGGTGGACAATTCGGCGGCAATGGTCGAGCGCTGCCGCGAGTACCTCAATGGGCAGAACTCGATGTTTCAGGAGCTGCTGCCGGTTGAAGTCATCGAAGGCGACATCCTGGCCCTGGCGTTCGAGCCGGCCTCGGTGGTGGCGCTGAACTTCACCCTGCAATTCATCGCCCCCCAGGAGCGCCTGGCGCTGCTGGGCCGTATCCGTCAATCGCTGCTGCCGGGTGGCGCCCTGATCCTCTCGGAAAAGCTGCGTTTCAGCGACCCCGAAGAGCACGGGCTGCTGACTGATCTGCATGTGGCGTTCAAGCGCGCCAACGGCTACAGCGATCTGGAGATCGCACAAAAGCGCAGCGCCATCGAAAACGTCATGAAGCCCGACAGCCTCGAAGAACACCGCGAACGCCTGCTGGCGGCCGGGTTCTCGAAAGTCGTGCCGTGGTTCCAGTGTCTTAACTTTGCCTCGTTGATTGCCTTGCCATGATTGATCTGTCCCCACTTGCCCGGCGTCTGGCCGGCACTCCATTGGCTGAATGGGCCAACACCCTGCAAGCCCAGCTCGACGTCAAGATGGAGAAAGGCCACGGCGACCTGGAGCGCTGGCAAAGCGCGCTGGATGCCTTGCCCGACGTCAAGCCGAGCGAAATCGACCTGTTGAACGGCCTGACCCTGGACACCGACTGCGACGACGCCACCCGTGCACAGATGCGCGAAGCCCTGATGGGCCTGTCACCGTGGCGCAAAGGCCCGTTCGACCTGTTTGGCGTTCACGTCGATACCGAGTGGCACTCGGACTGGAAATGGTCGCGGGTCGCGCCGCATGTCGACCTCAAGGGCAAGCGCATCCTCGATGTGGGCTGCGGCAACGGCTACTACATGTGGCGCATGCTCGGCGCAGGCGCCCACAGCGTAATCGGCGTCGACCCCAACTGGCTGTTCTTCTGCCAGTTCCAGGCCGTGCAACGCTTTTTGCAGCAGGAAGCGGCGTGGCACCTGCCGTTTCCTTTCGAAGACCTGCCGCCGAACCTGGAAGGTTTCGACACTGTATTTTCCATGGGTGTGTTCTACCACCGCCGTTCGCCCATCGAGCATTTGCTGGCATTGAAAGACTGCCTGGTCAAAGGCGGCGAACTGGTGCTGGAAACCCTGGTGATCGAAGGTGACGTGAACCAGGTGCTGGTGCCGGAAGACCGCTACGCGCAGATGCGCAACGTGTGGTTCCTGCCCTCGATCCCGGCACTGGAGCGCTGGTTGCGCCGTGCCGGTTTCAGCGATGTTCGCTGCGTCGACGTGAGCGTCACCACCGTTGAAGAACAACGTGCCACCGAGTGGATGAAGTACCAGTCGTTGAGCGACTACCTGGACCCGAACGACCACAGCAAAACCATCGAAGGCCTGCCGGCGCCAATGCGGGCGGTGATTATGGCCAGGAAGTAACACACGCCCTTCACCCCTGTGGGAGCGGGCTTGCTCGCGATAGCATCACCTCTATGTATCAGACATATCGAGGCGTCTGCATCGCGAGCTAGCCCGCTCCCACAGGTTCAGCGAGCCCTTCTGGCCTTGAAGAACTCGCTGAGGATCGCCCCGCACTCTTCAGCCAATACCCCGCCTTCATACAGCACCCGGTGATTCAAAAAGCCCTGGGTAAAAAACTGCCCCTGGCTTTGCACAATCCCGGCCTTGGGCTCCAGCGCGCCATACACCACCCGTGCCACCCGGGCGTGCACGATCAGCCCCGCACACATGCTGCATGGCTCCAGCGTCACGTACAGCGTGCTGCCCGGCAGCCGGTAGTTGCTGACAGCCGTCGCTGCATCACGGATGGCCATCATTTCGGCATGAGCACTGGGGTCGCTGCCGCTGATCGGGCAATTAAAGCCACGGCCGATGACTTCACCGTCCTGCACCAGCACCGCACCCACCGGCACTTCACCCAGCGCTGCGCCTTGAGCGGCTAGCGCCAGCGCTTCGCGCATAAAGTCTTGATCGCGGCTGCGGTCGATAATCAGGGGTTGACGCCCTTGTCGCATCAGGAAACCTCAATAGCGGCCATCAGGCCGGTTTCCATGTGATCAATCACATGGCAGTGGAACATCCACACGCCAGGATTATCCGCCACCAGCGCCACGCGGGCACGTTCGTTTTTGCCCAGCAGATAGGTGTCAGTGAAATACGGAATGATTTTTTTGCGATTGGAGGCCAGCACCTTGAAACTCATGCCATGCAAATGGATGGGGTGCTGGTACTGGGTCATGTTCTTCAATTCAAAGATATAGCTCTGACCCAGCTTGAGTTTGGCAATCGGTCGGTCAGCGCAGGTCTTGTCCTTGATATCCCAGGCCACACCGTTGATCTGCCAAAGGCTCGGAGGCTGATCCGGGCCCAGGTTCTCGGACATCGAACCGACCCACTCAAAGTTGAAGTTGATCTTCTCGGCATTGGCCACGTCGGGCTCGGCAATCGGGTTGGCGGGCAACGCCGGTGGCCACTCGCCCGCTGCATCGGTGCTGGCAACCGAACGCAAAGTGCCCAGCCGTACCGGGCCGTCACGCAACGACAGTTCCTCACCGGCGGGCGGGGCCTTGATTGCCAGGCAAATACGCATGCCCGGGCCCAGCCAGTAATCCTTGCCCAACGGCCTTGGCTCGATGGGGTTGCCGTCCAGCGCGTAGATCATCGCTTCCACGCCGGGGATATTCAGGCGATAGGTCAGGGTGTTGTCGAGGTTGAGAATACGCACGCGGGTGATCTGCCCTGCAGGCAGGTCGATGGTCGGCACATGGCTGCCATTGATGGTCGACAGGCGCCCCGCCGTACCGCCACGGGCCGCTTCGCGGGTGATGCTGAACGGCAGGAAGCCGCCCTCTTCATCGACGTGCCAGTTCTTGATGCTCAGGGTGCGCTCGTGCTTGAAGCCGGTAGGCTCGCGCTCTTCGACGATCAGCGGGCCGACCAGGCCACGACCCAGCTCTTCGCTGCTGTTGACGTGGGGGTGATACCAGTAGCTGCCGGCATCGGGCACGCGGAACTTGTAGTCGAAGTATTCTCCGGGCAATACCGGTAGTTGCGAGACGTAGGGGACGCCGTCCATTTCCAGGGGCAGGCGGATACCGTGCCAGTGGATGGTGGTTGCGACTGGCAGATGGTTGATAAAGCGCACCCGCAGCCATTCACCCTGACGCACGCGCAGCTCGGTACCTGGAGCCGATGGACCGAACGCCCAGGCCTGGGTGATATGGCCGGGCACCAGCTCGACGTCCAGTGGCGCGCTGATCAGTTCGTAATCGTGGCCGGCGTTCTCGGCAGCCACCTTGCCCAGCCAGTAACGCGAAGCGCCTCCTGCGCCAACACCCACCACTACCAGGCCGGCCAGACCACCGAGTATTTGTCGACGGGTAAAGGACATGGATTCAACTACCTCTCGTATCCGGCGCGGGCGTTGGGCCCGCAAAAGGCGAATACGATACACCTGCAATTGCGAAACAGTAAGGGCGGGGTGGCGAAGGGTCACAGCTGGCAGGCAAACACAGCCTGTGGGAGCGGGCTTGCTCGCGAACGGATCGCTGCGGTGTTGCAGCTACATCGCAGCGCTGTCATCGCGAGCAAGCCCGTTCCCACCTAAGGGCCGCAGGACTGGGTTTACAACCCCACCACCAGATGCACCACCCCACCCGGCAGGCTCAGGATCCCGGGCACACCCGCCACACGCAGGGCTTGCGGATCCAGGCGGGTGATATCGGCCAGCTCCACACGGATCCGGGTCAAGGCCACCCGCTGTTCGGTCTTGATATTGCCGGCACCGCCCAGCGCAGCCAGCACCGTTTTATCCAGTGTCAACACCGGTTTAGCGGGCTCATCCACCACCAGATCGGGTGTCAGGGCCTTCCAGAATGCTTTAAGCGCTTTATCGAACATGTTCAGGACTCCAACTCGGTCATGGGTTGCACCAATGGCTGCAATGCAGCCCGCACCTGCCCGGCACTCTCCAGGCCCAGCACGCGCTGCGCCAGGGCCTGGCACGCGACGAAATCCAGCTCTCGAACCCGCGCCTTGATACTCGGGATCAACGGCACGCTCACTGACAACTCATCGACACCCAGCCCCAGCAGCAATGGTACCGCCAGCGTCTCGGAGGCCAGTGCGCCGCACACCCCGACCCATTTGCCGTGGGCATGGGCGGCCTTGACAGTGGTGGCGATCAGGCGCAGCACCGCCGGGTGCAAGCTGTCGGCCTGGCTGGCCAGACGCGGATGGTCCCGGTCCATCGCCAGGGTGTACTGGGTCAGGTCATTGGTACCAATGGAGAAAAAATCCACCTCGGGGGCAAACAGATCCGCCATCAACGCTGCTGCCGGCACTTCGATCATGATGCCCAGTTTTGGCAGGGTCTTGATCCCCAGCGCCAGCGCCTGCTCCTCGAGCAACTGGCGGGCCATGCGCAACTCGGACAGCTGCGTGACCATCGGCAACATAATGTGCAGACGGGTCAGGTCGGCACTGGCCAGAATCGCGCGGAACTGCTCACGCAACAGGTGTGGACGCTCAAGGCACAAGCGGATTCCGCGCATGCCCAAAAATGGATTGGCCTCGTGTGCCATCGGTACATAGGCCAGTGGTTTGTCGCCGCCCACATCCAGCGTGCGCACCACCAGATTGTGCCCGGTACCCACGACACCGGCGATGGCGCTGTAAGTGGCAACCTGCTCGGCATGGCTGGGGGGGCTGCTGCGTTCCAGATAAAGGAACTCGGAGCGCAGTAAGCCGACCCCTTCTGCCCCCAGGCTCACCGCTTGCTCTGCCTCGGCCAGGGACGCGATATTGGCGCTGACTTCGATACGTACCCCGTCACGGGTACTGGCTGGCTGTGCCGCCTGCTGCAAATCCTGCTGCTGACGCTTGTGCTGAAGGGCACGCTGGAGGGTGAGCTGGCGGATCCGCTGCGGATCCGGCTCCAGGTGCAGCTGCCCCTGATCCGCATCGAGCAACACCTCGGTTCCGTTAGCCAGCGCCAGCACCTGTGGCGACATACCGCAAAGTGCCGGCAAGCCCAGCGCCCGGGCCAGAATCGCCACATGACTGCTGGCACCACCACCGACCGTGGCAAAGCCTGCAACCTTGCGGGTATCCAGGGTTGCGGTCTGCGACGGGGTCAGTTGCTCGGCAATCAGGATGGCCAGATCCGGCAACTCCAGTGCGCAGTCCTGAACCCCGAGTATCAGTTTGAGTACGCGCTGGCCGACATCGTCCAGATCCAGCGCGCGCTCGGCCAGCAAGCGATTGCCCAGGCCTTTGAACAGGGTCGCGGTTTCGTGTGTGGCACTCTGCCAGGCGAATGCTGCGCTCTTGCCCTGCTCGATCAGCCCGAAAGCCTGCTCCAGCAAACCGGGGTCTTCCAGCAGCTCCTGGTGAGCGTTGAAAATCTCGGCCTGAGCCTTGCCCTGTGTGGTGTCGCACAGCGTTTGCAGCTGCGCGGTGGCTCCTGCCAGGGCCTGTTGCAACTGCTCGCGCTCGTGGCGCTGGTCGGTTGCCAGTTCGCTGATCTGCAACACGCTTTCTGTCAGTTGCACAACATGACCGAAGGCCGAACCCGGTGACGCACAGACCCCGCGCAATTCGTTGCTGGCCACAGGCTCCGGCACTGCTACTGGCTGCGCTTCGGGCGCCACAGCCACGACCGATTCGCCGCAACCCTCAGCCAGCAGTTCACTCAGTACCTTGAGCGCTTGCTCGGCATCTGAGCCGCAGGCACTGAGGTAAACGCTGTCGCCGCAAACCGTCTGCAGGGCCATGATCGCTACCAGCGACTTGGCATTGGCGCTCTCACCCTGTTTGTGCAAATGAAGGGTTGCCGCAAAGCCTTTCGCCGCCTGGGCGAGCACCGCTGCAGGACGGGCGTGCAAGCCGTTGGGGTTGGGCAGACGCTGCGGCTGGGAACGCTGGGTATCGCCGGCTTGCACCTCGGCCACTGTCTCGGCCTGCCCCAGTTGCAGACGCAACAGCGGCTGGCCCGTTTCGACCAGAACGCCACCTGGTGACGGGGCCACAAAAGGTTCGCCGCTGACCACCAGCATCAGCGTCAACAGGCTGCGGGCATGCAGGGCGATGTAGTCTGCATCGAACTCGATCAGCGCCTGCCCCGCGGTTACCTGCTGGCCCTCCTCGACCAGCGCCGTAAAGCCCTTGCCGCCCAGGTTGACGGTATCCAGACCAATATGCAGCAACACCTGCACGCCATTGGCATGGGTGATGCTGATGGCGTGGCCGGTGTGTTGCAAGTTACTGATCACCCCGGCCAGCGGCGCACAAAGCACCTGCGACGTCGGATCGATACACAGGCCGTCGCCTATCAGGCGACTGGCAAACACCGGATCGGGCACGTTATCCAGCGCCATCAGCACACCGGACAGCGGTGCCAGCAATTCCACTTGTTGGGATGTGACCATAACTTCACCTGCAGTTGATTCGGTTAAATGCCGATGGAGCGCGAGCCCCGACAGCTCGCTTACTTCCACCAGTACTCGGCTTGCAAACCTGCGTTGGAACCGTGACGGGCCGAACCGAATGCACCGCTGTCGGAGAGCGCCGAGCCTGCATCAAACTCATTGGCGGCGCGCTGTGCCGCAGCGTTCCAGCTGGCATAGGTGTAATACAAACGCACTTCCGGGCGCGTCCAGAAACCTGGGCCCTTGGGTGACCAGGTGGGCGCGAAAGTGAACTTGCTCAACTTGCGCGTACCGTCCGCGGCCTTGACCTGATCGTGCCCCAGCTCGGTGACCAGCTTGAACTGCTCACTGATCGCGTAAGTCGGGCGCACGCCCAAAGACAGCCACTCCTGATTGCCGCCGTCGGGGCGAAAATCCTTCTGGTACACCGCCTCCACCTGCCCGCCGAAACGCGGCGTCACTTGCCAGTCGAAAAACTCGACGATGCGATAACGCTTGCTGCTGTTATCCAGGCGAAAGTCGCCGGTATAGCCCAGGCCGGTGCCCGAGCCTTCGCCGTACTGCACGGCAAACTTGTTCTTGCCCCCCAGAAACTCGCTCTGCACATGCTGCGCGGTAATGGCCCAGCCACTGTGGGCGTCAGTGCGCTCGGGCTTGTCCAGATAACTGAGGCCCAACTCCAGCTCACCGCCGGGGTTGGTGTTGAAACCGGCCACGTTGAAGTCGTGGCGAGTCACATAGTTTTCCTGGTACAGGTTGTCTTTGCGCGACAGGGCGTAGCTGTATTTCAGGCCACCGATCAGTACATCCTCGATACCGGCACCGGTGGCGCTCTGGTTCCAGTAGTAGAAGTCGGAAATATGGATGTCGTTACGCTTGTAGTAACGGCGCCCGGCCCACAGTGAGCCGCCGTTGAGACCCGGCAGGTTCGACCACTGCGCGTACAGTTGCGGCAGACGCGCCGAACCGTTGTCGCCCTGGAAAGTCAGCTGGCGGTCGTATTGGTTGTACAGCGAGGCCATGCCATCGACGCTCAGTACCGAGCCATCGTCAAAGCTGTACACGTCCTGGCGCAGTTCCAGCTCGGCGTATTGTTCGCACTCGTTGCCCAGCCGGTACTTGGCCTCGGCACCGGGCAGCTTGAAGCAGGATTGCTTGCCGCCATTGAGCGAGTTGCCCACGCCACTGCGCAAATACCCGGCGAACTCCAAAGCGCTGGCCGACAACGGTGCCAGCAGGCACAGGCTGGCGATACAGATGCTGTAGTTGAGTGAAGATTTCATGGAACGACCTTTTTTATTGTTATGGGTAAAACCGGTAATCACTGCAGATGCAGGGCAAATGACTCATACGGACGCAGTGAAATCCGACTGCTGCGCACCGGGCAGTCGTCGTAGTTGCTGATCAGCAGCCGCTGGCTCATACCCGCGTCAACCACTCCTTCAGGCAGTTCGATATCGCAGGGTGTGCCATAGAAGTTGTTGATCACCAGCAGACTCTCGCCATCGCCCTGACGCACATAGACCCATACCTGCTTATGCTCGGGCAACAACAGACGGTATACACCGTGTTGCAGCAAGGGCTCTGCGCGGCGCAAGGCAATCAATTCGCGGTAGTGATGCAGCACCGAAGCCGAGTCATTGCGCTGGTCTTCAACGTTGATAAACGCCGCGTTGGCGGGGATGCCAATCCACGGTTCGACACTGCTGAAACCGGCATTGGCCTGATGATCCCATTGCATTGGCGTGCGGCCGTTGTCCCGTGACTTTTGCTTGATCGCAGCCATGCATTCGTCGTGAGGCACCCCGGCTTCGCGCTTGAGGCGATAGATATTCAGGGTTTCGACATCGCGATACTGCTCGATATGCTCGAACCCGGGGTTGGTCATGCCGATTTCTTCACCCTGATACACATAGGGTGTGCCTTGCAAAAAATGCAGCGCCGTGGCGAGCATTTTGGCCGAGACCACGCGGTGTTCACCGTCATCGCCAAAACGCGAAACCACACGCGGCTGGTCATGGTTACACCAGAACAGCGCGTTCCAGCCGCCACCGGCCTGCATACCAACCTGCCACTCCGAAAGAATGCCCTTGAGCTGCAGGAAATCGAAATCAGCCCGCACCCACTTCTGCATGTTCGGGTAATCGACTTTCAGGTGATGAAAATTGAAGGTCATCGACAGCTCCTGGCTGTCAGGGCGCGAGTAGCGGATGCAGTGCTCAAGGCTGGTGGACGACATCTCGCCGACGCTGACCAGATCGTGGCCGGCAAACACTTCGCGGTGCATCTCCTGCAGGTACTCATGCACGTTGGGGCCATCGGTATAGAAACGGCGGCCGTCGCTGTCGTCCTGGGGGAAATGCGCCGGTTTCGAGATCAGGTTGATCACATCCAGGCGAAAGCCACCCACGCCCTTGTCCCGCCAGAAGCACATCAGCTTGTAGACCTCGGCGCGTACCTTGGGGTTGTCCCAATTGAGGTCGGCCTGAGTGTGGTCAAACAGGTGCAGATAGTACTGGCCGGTTTGCGCCTCGTATTCCCAGGCCGAGCCGCCGAATTTGGACTCCCAGTTGTTTGGCTGGTCGCGCCAGATATAGAAGTCGCGATACGGGTTGTCGAGGCTGCTGCGCGCCTGCTGGAACCACTCGTGTTCGATGGACGTGTGATTGACCACGATATCAAGCATCAGCTTGAGGCCACGGGCACCGGCTTCGCGGATCAGCAGTTCGCAATCGGCCATGCTGCCGTAACTCGGGTCTATGGCGTAGTAATCGCTGATGTCATAGCCGTTGTCGCGCTGGGGCGAGCGCAGGAACGGCGTCAGCCACAGGTAATCGACGCCCAGCCACTGCAGGTAATCGAGCTTGTCGACCACCCCCCGCAAGTCACCGGTCGCGTTGCCCGCGTGGCTGCAAAAGCTTTTTGGGTAGATCTGATAGATCACTGAACGCTGCCAGTCTTGCATGGGGTGTTCCTTGCTTGGACGTTGTAGCCGCTGGTGCAGGCTGCGATAAGGGCCGCTGGACCGTCTATCAAGACGGGCAGCTTCGCAGCCCATCGCAGCCTTCGGCAGCGGCTACAGGAAAGTGGATGTGCTACGCGACGCGATAACCCGGACGAATGATTTTCAGGCTCAGGCCGCAGGTCAGGACAAACGGCACGACAATGGCCATCAACATGCCGATGACAAACATCGGGATGTACTGCGGAATGATCGAAATAAAGCCGGGCAAGCCGCCAACACCGATGGCCGAAGCCAGCACCTTGTTCAGCGACAGGAAAATGCTGCCCAGCGCCGAGCCGATCAGCGCCGCATAGAACGGGAACTTGTAGCGCAGGTTGATCCCGAACATCGCCGGTTCCGTGATGCCAAAGTACGCCGAGACTGCAGAGGTAGAGGCCATGCTGCGCTCACGCACATTGCGGCTCATGTAGAACACCCCGAGCGCGGCGCTGCCCTGGGCCAGGTTGGACATGACGATCATCGGCCAGATAAAGGTGCCGCCGTGGTTGGCAATCAATTGCAGGTCCACGGCGAGAAACATATGGTGCATGCCGGTAATCACCAGCGGTGCATACAGCAGGCCGAAAATCATTCCGCCGAGCACCGGGGCCACGTCGAACAACAGCACTACGCCTTCGGTAATGAGGATGCCGAGGTGACGGGTCACCGGGCCAATGATCGCCAGCGCCAGCACCCCGGTGATGACGATGGTGGTAATGGGTACCACCAGCAATTGAATGGCATTGGGCACTCGCGCCCGTAGCCATTTCTCTATCACGCTCATCACATAGGCGGCCATCAGGATCGGCAGGATCTGCCCCTGGTAGCCCACTTTCTCGATCTGGAACAGGCCCAGGATGTTGAAGTACGGCAGGCTCTGGCCCTCCAGCCCGGCCACGGCCTTGCCGTAGTTCCAGGCATTGAGCAGGTCGGGGTGAACCAGCATCAGGCCCAGCACAATGCCGAGGATTTCACTGCCGCCAAAACGCTTGGCCGCCGACCAGCCCACCAGCGCGGGCAGGAATACAAAAGAGGTATTGGCCATGAGGTTGATCAGGCTCCACACCCCGTCCAGTTGCGGATAAGCGTCGAGCAGGGTTTTGCCGTCGATAAACATGCCCTTGGCGCCGAGCAGGTTGTTAACCCCCATCAGCAAGCCGGCAATGATCAGGGCGGGCAGGATGGGCATAAACACATCGGAGAACACACGCACCAGACGCTGCATGGCGTTGGCCTTGTCGGCGCCCTGCTGCTTCACGTCGGCGATAGTGGCGGCTGCCAGGCCGGTCTGCTCACGCAGGGCGGCATAGACCTTCTCGACTTCACCGGGGCCGATCACCACCTGGTACAGGCCGCCCGTGAAGAAGGAGCCTTTGACCAGATCGATCTGGTTGAGGGTGGTGCTGTCGACCAGGCTTGGGTCCTTGAGGGCCAGGCGCAAGCGTGTGACGCAATGCGCGGCCTGCTCAACGTTGGCGGCACCACCGAGGCTGTGCAGCAGCTCGCGGGCGATCTGGGAATAGTCGTGGCTCATGCGTGGTCTCGCTTGAATTTTTATTATGGAGCGTCGCTGTGGCAGCACGCCGTAGCAAAAAAATACTCGTCTGTACGAGTTAAAGCAACAACTGGTACAGACGAGTTAGTGATTTTTCTGCCGCGTACTTGCGCTGCCTTCCCTCCAACCCTTAAGGTTCCGGGCCCCGAGCCCAACCGGCATAGAGCCCTCGCCATGACCAAATACAATCAGATCTACACGGATCTGCTTGCCAGTATCACCACTGAACGCCTGGCCCGCGGCGCGCGCCTGCCGTCCGAAACCGAGTTGATGGCCAGCTATGGGGCCAGCCGCGGAACCGTGCGCAAGGCGATTGAACAACTGCAGGAGCGTGGATTTGCCCAGAAGATCCACGGCAAGGGCACTTTTGTATTGTCATCCAGCCCGATCGAGTTCCAGCTGGGCGGTATCGTCAGCTTTCAAGAGACCTACCCGCGCCTGGGCGGTAACGTCAGTACCGAGGTGGTGGAGTTCACCCGGTTCCCGCTCGAAGGCGCACTGTGCGAGAAGTTCGATGTTGCAGCGGGCAGCCTGATAACCCGCATCAAACGCGTGCGCCATATTGATGGCAAGCGGGTGATTCTGGACATCAACCATTTTGTCAGCGACCTGATTCCGGGGCTGGATCAGGCCATTGCCGAGCACTCGATCTATGCCTATATCGAGCAGACCCTGAATCTGCAGATCAGCTATGCCCAGCGCACCATCGAAGCGGTGCCGCGCAGCAAGGACGACCAGCAGCACCTGGACCTGGAAGGTCAGAGCCATGTGATCGTGGTGAGCAACCAGACGTTTCTACAGGATGGGCGCCAGTTCGAGTACACCGAGTCGCGGCATACGCTGGACAAGTTCTACTTTTCGGATGTGGCGCGGCGCTGACATCAAAAAAAGCACCCTCACCTTCCGGGGTGAGGGTGCTTTTTTACTTGGCCGCAAACTTCGACCCACGCCCCCCATCAAGCTGCGCCTGCAACATCCCCCATTCGCGGGCAACAATCGAATACGGGATAAAAATGCTCACTCTCTGCGCGCTCTTCAGCTCAGGCAACGTAATAGCACTGTTCAGGCTGGTCGAATAAAAACCGGCATTGATCCCCACCACGCAACCGTCACTGGCGATCACCGGCCCACCCGACATGCCCTTGACCAGCGGGGCATCATGAATGGCATACAGGTCACCGCTGTGATCTTCGGTATTGCTGAAGGGGGTTTTATACACTTTGCCCTTACCCGTCGTGGTCACAAGGTAAGGGCTCACGCCCACGGCCGTGATGCTCTCTCCCACCTGCGGCGCTCGCCATGCCGGGAAGTGGCCATTGGCTTTATGCTTGATAAAGACCAGATCGCAGCGTGTGCTGCAACGGTATGCAACGTTGGGGATAAACGGGGTATGCCCAGTGGTGACGGCGTAGTCCTCATTCCATTGCACGGCCGAGGCCATGTACATATACGGCATGGGAAAGCCTGAAAAGACGGGAAAGTAAGCTTCATTGACCGGCCCCGACAAGTCGGGCTTCACGAATCCGTTGCATCCTGCAGTGACAACTCCTATTAACAAGAAGGCCATGATCTTGATCATGATGAATCACCGACTTATAGGGAGGATGCGACTGGCTTTGATTGTCAGTATTTTGACTACAGCAAAAACAGCACGCCTAACCAATTGTTTTGGTTGAGGCATGTATTATTTATGGATGAGGTTTTAATAACGCGTATGAATCAATCGAACTAAGCTCAATTGCCATTTCGAGCAATTGCCACGTTCAAATAATTGGCGTCGGAAGTTTGATGATTCAGAACGCCGACCACAAAAAAAGCGATCAACAGTAAAGGTTGATCGCTTTTTATATCAAGCCGGGCTCAAGGCCTTTCATGCACTATCAGTCTGCGGCGCCATCATTTTTTTGAGCGCCAACGGTCTTGCGTTCACCGGTTGGAGAAACTTCATACACGTTCATCACCCAAGTGTCAGCGATCACGGTTTCAACCACGTAATTCTTCTTGGCTTGCGGGGTGAATTGCTGCGCAACAGGCTGCTCTTTGTCGAACGGCGTAGGCATTGGAATACCGTTGAAGGTGAACTGCTTGGCCTTGACCGTCCCTTCCACGTGCACCACTTTGTCTGCATCGACCAGCTTGCTGATGCTGTCAGTGCCACCGCCAATTCGCTTCAGATAGGCCGGTATGCGCTTGAAGTAAGCAGTGTCATAAACACGATCACCCGCGTCATCCATTCGACCGTCGGAATACCCGTACATGTAACTGACAGGGTGATCACCCTCCCCGCCGATGGTACGGAAGGTCAAGCTGGCTTGATGGTCATTCATGACCAGTGGCACGACCGGCGTTGAAGTGAGATCACCCGCCTTACGGCTACTGCAACCGGTCATCACAAGGGCGAGTGTGATTGCTAACGGAACTGCCAGATAAGTTTTCATTCGATCCTTGAACAGTCTGAGTGAAGGACAGTATGGAACCATTTGTTGAATGAAAGTTCCCTATACGATGTTGGCGCATCACACTCTACCCGCGTCAAAACCCAAGGAAGAACGCCATGTTCACGAGGAGCCTGTTGCTGAGTTTTTGCGCTGTGTTACTGGTTGGCTGCACGGGAAGGGGCTTTCAACCACCACCCGGGGACTACACACAGTGGTACAAAAAGGGGGTCACCCAATCGGGCGTCGACAACGCCATGCGTGCTTGCGGGTATACCAATCTTGATGGCGTGGGAGACACCTCGCCGATTGATGTTGTGCTGACGCGGTTCTACTGCATGAAGGACGCCGGGTTCAAGCGCAGGGATAAACTCGATCTGTGCAAGCAAGGCCGCATCGGTGAATCCCCGGTATGCGAAGGCCGCCGGTAAACCATTACCAAAAGGAAAACAGGGAATGAACGATCTACGCAACGGACTGTACGGCACCGTACTGGTGTTGGCGGCAGCAGCATTGGGTGGTTGCGCCTCCTCGGCCGCCATCACCGGCGAGCCCGGGGTCAACATGGGGGACAGCTATCAAAAGGTGCTTGAAGTGGTCAGCCGCAACAATACCGTGACCAAACAGGTGGACGGTCAAGGCTTCCGGGCCGAGGGTTACTCAGCGATGTTCAAGGACTGTCGCGTCAAATACTTCCTGTTCCAGGACGCCGATGGTTTGCAGCGCGTGACCTATGAACCTGCGCCGCATCTGTCAGTCAGCCAGAACTGCCGCCAGCCTTAACCTGCCCCTGCGAGTCGATTGCCTGATGAGACTGTTCACTGTAATCCCCGCCGTTCTGCTAGCGCTCAGCGGCTGCGGCCAAGTGGCAAACGTGCGTTCGCTGTCTACCGGCTACATACCCCCGCAGAGCGGCGAGACTGCCCGTATTCGTCTGCTCACCGACGGTCTGGTGCGCGCCGTGCCGGGGCGTGACTGCCTCGACTGGAATGTGCCCGGCGCGGGGGTGATGGCGTCGGCGAAATCCGGCTTCCCCGACCATAACGGCGAAAACCTCAGCATTGCCGGGCCGATCTATTCGTTGGCAGGTTCGGTCTCGTCAGAGCTGGTAGTGCCGGCGAACAAGCCGATCGCGCTCCATTACCTGGGGCGCCTGCAATATGCCCGGCAGTGCGCCAGGACCATGACCTTCGTACCTCGGCCCGGGGTGGATTACCGGGTGCAGGCATCCATGTCGGCAGACTGCTCATTCCTGCTGGATGAGCTTTCAGCTGACGGCATGCAATGGGTCGCTGTCGAGCCGAAGCCTGATGGCAAGGTGTCGATGTGTCACGCGATGGATA
Organism: Pseudomonas sp. TMW22080; assembly: GCF_022496745.1. Classification (NCBI taxonomy): domain Bacteria; kingdom Pseudomonadati; phylum Pseudomonadota; class Gammaproteobacteria; order Pseudomonadales; family Pseudomonadaceae; genus Pseudomonas; species Pseudomonas sp. TMW22080. The sequence continues at coordinate 341,709 of NZ_SCFF01000003.1, forward strand.
ACTTCTAGCCGAAATCAGCGCGGCCCCGTACCAAGCCACCTGAACACGCTGCCTGGCGATGCACAAAACAGCCAGAAATTGCCAGCCCAAAAAAGCCAAAAGCCCGCAATTAAGCGGGCTTCAGGGTATTTCTTGCTAGATCGTGCCGGTCAGTGCCGGACGCCCAATCATTCCCACTCAATCGTTGCCGGCGGCTTGCTCGACACGTCATAAGTTACGCGGGAGATGCCTTCGATTTCGTTGATGATCCGGCCGCTGACGGTTTCCAGCAGTTCGTAAGGCAGGTGAGCCCAACGCGCGGTCATGAAGTCGATGGTTTCTACGGCACGCAGGGCAACTACCCAGGCGTAACGACGGCCATCGCCTACAACACCAACCGATTTCACCGGCTGGAACACCACGAATGCCTGGCTCACTTTGTGATACCAGTCGGCCTTGCGCAGCTCTTCGATAAAGATGTGGTCAGCACGACGCAGGATGTCGGCGTATTCCTTTTTCACTTCACCCAGGATGCGCACGCCCAGACCCGGGCCCGGGAACGGGTGACGGTAGACCATGTCGTACGGCAGGCCCAGCTCCAGACCCAGACGACGGACTTCGTCCTTGAACAGCTCACGCAGCGGTTCAACCAGCTTGAGGTTCATTTCGTCCGGCAGGCCGCCCACGTTGTGGTGCGACTTGATGACGTGAGCCTTGCCGCTCTTGGCGCCAGCCGACTCGATCACGTCCGGGTAGATGGTGCCCTGGGCCAGGTACTTGATGTTTTCCAGCTTGCAGGATTCGGCATCGAACACGTCGATAAAGGTACGGCCGATGATCTTGCGCTTTTTCTCCGGGTCGCTTTCGCCAGCCAGGTTGTTCAGGAACTGGTCGGCAGCGTTGGCGCGGATCACCTTGACGCCCATGTTCTCGGCGAACATGGCCATCACTTGCTCACCTTCGTGCAGGCGCAGCAGGCCGTTGTCCACGAATACGCAGGTCAACTGGTCGCCGATGGCCTTGTGCAGCAAAGCTGCTACTACCGAGGAGTCAACACCGCCGGACAAGCCCAGCAATACGTTGTCGGTACCAACCTGGGCACGGATGTTGGCAATCGCGTCTTCGGCGATTTTCGACGGCGTCCACAGGGCTTCGCAGCCGCAGATGTCGAGGATAAAGCGCGACAGGATGCGACCGCCCTGCTTGGTGTGGGTCACTTCCGGGTGGAACTGCACGCCGTAGTAGCCGCGCTCGTCGTTGAACATGCCGGCAATCGGGCAGCTTGGAGTGCTGGCCAGAATGTGGAAGTCGGACGGCATTTTGGTGACTTTGTCACCGTGGCTCATCCACACGTCCAGACCGAACAGGCCGTCGGCGTCGATATGGTCTTCGATACCGTCCAGCAGGCGGCTTTTGCCGACCACGTCTACACGGGCATAACCAAACTCGCGCAGCTCGGAACCTTCAACCTTGCCGCCCAGTTGCTCGGCCATGGTCTGCATGCCGTAGCAGATACCGAAAACTGGTACGCCCAGGTCAAATACAGCTTGTGGGGCGCGCGGGCTGCCGGCTTCGTGTACCGACTCCGGGCCACCGGCCAGGATGATGCCTTTAGGGGCGAATTCGCGGATCGCTGCGTCGTCCATGTCGAACGGGTGCAGTTCGCAGTAAACGCCGATTTCGCGCACGCGGCGGGCGATCAGCTGGGTGTACTGGGAACCGAAGTCCAGGATCAGGATGCGGTGAGCGTGAATGTCGAGGGCCATGACAAAATCTCGATTAATTTCAGAAACGACACGGGGCTGAATCAAACAGCCCCGGTGACTTAATTCGTATCGCACCCGGGTGTGAACCCGGGTGCGACCACTATCAACCTACGCGATAGTTGGGTGCTTCCTTGGTGATCTGCACGTCGTGGACGTGGGATTCAGCCATGCCAGCGCCGGTGATACGCACGAACTCGGGCTTGGTACGCATTTGTTCGATGTCGGCACAGCCGGTGTAACCCATCGAAGAACGCAGACCGCCCATCAGTTGGTGAATGATCGCCGTCAGCGAGCCTTTGTACGCCACGCGACCTTCAATACCTTCCGGCACCAGCTTCTCGGCACCCGCGGAGGAGTCCTGGAAGTAACGGTCAGAGGAGCCCTGGGATTGCGACATCGCACCCAGCGAACCCATGCCGCGGTAAGCCTTGTACGAACGGCCCTGGTACAGCTCGATTTCGCCTGGTGCTTCTTCAGTACCGGCAAACATCGAACCCATCATCACGCAGGAAGCACCGGCAACGATGGCCTTGGACAGGTCACCCGAAAAACGGATGCCGCCGTCGGCGATCAGAGGTACGCCAGTGCCTTCAAGGGCAGCGGCCACATTGGCAATCGCGCTGATTTGCGGAACGCCAACACCGGCAACGATACGGGTGGTGCAGATCGAGCCCGGGCCGATACCGACTTTAACTGCGTCAGCGCCGGCTTCAGCCAGGGCCAGGGCAGCAGCGCCAGTGGCGATGTTGCCGCCAATGACCTGAACTTCAGGGAAGTTCTGCTTGACCCAGCGAACGCGGTCGATCACGCCTTTGGAGTGACCGTGGGCGGTGTCGACTACCACCACGTCAACGCCGGCAGCCACGAGGGCGGCCACGCGATCAGCGGTGTCCTTGCCGGTACCGACCGCAGCGCCTACGCGCAGACGACCCTGGTCGTCCTTGCTGGCCAACGGGTAAGCCTTGGCTTTTTCGATGTCGTTAACGGTCATCATGCCCTTGAGGGCAAAGTTGTCGTCGACGATCAGCACGCGCTCGATACGGTGCTTGTGCAACAGCTCGCGGGCTTCTTCCTTGTCGGCGCCTTCCTTGACCGTAACCAGACGCTCTTTAGGCGTCATCACGTCACGAACGGTAGCTTCCAGACGGTTTTCAAAGCGTACGTCACGGGATGTCACGATGCCGACCAGGTCGCCATTGTGCAGTACCGGAACGCCGGAGATATTGTGCTGGCGGGTCAGCTCAAGCAGCTCACGTACCGTGGCATCAGCCTCGATAGTGATCGGCTCTTTAACCACGCCGGCTTCGAAACGCTTGACCTTGCGAACTTCGTGAGCTTGCTGCTCGATGGTCATGTTCTTGTGGATGATACCGATACCGCCTTCCTGAGCCATGGCGATTGCCAGACGGGCTTCAGTTACGGTGTCCATTGCAGCGGAAACCAGCGGAATATTCAGTTCAATGCCACGGGTCAAACGAGTCTTTAAATTGACTTCGTTCGGGAGAACCTCGGAATAACCGGGGACGAGAAGGATGTCATCGAATGTGAGTGCTTCTTGGCTGATACGCAGCATCGCTGGGGCTCCCGAGCGGGAAAATGGAAGCGCGCCATTGTACTCAAAACCCCTGGATCTCTCAACGGAAACCTTTAGAGAGTTTTGCGCTAAGGGCCAATGATTAGCTGACTTTGAAGGCAGAAATTGAACCGTAGCAGCTGCCGAAGGCTGCGTCCGGCGGCGTAGCCGTCGTAAATCCATAGCACGCGTTTTTTCAGCTGAACCGCGTGCCCCGGACTTACGATCGCTTCGCAATCGAACGCAGCCTCGTTCCTTCGGCAGCTGCTACGGAATTTTCACCTCAGAGTTCGACTTTCACCCACGCCACCGGCTGGTCGAGCCAGTCGGCGAACTCGTCGAGAAAGCTTTGCTTGAATCCAGCCTCGGCCCAGTTGTTGAAAATAAACCCAAGGTTGGAAAACGCACACGGCTGTAAAAACAGAAAACCGTTGATGTCGTCTTCGTGGGCGCACAGCGGACAGATGAAGTTGTCGGTACGCCCCGGCATCCAGTCTTCGAGGCTTTCAAACAGTGCCTCGCCCACTTCCTTGCGGCACTCGGCGCAACCGGCTTCTTCAAGAAAACCTTTGGCCGGTGTGTAGATGCAGCGCTTGGTGATGATCTCCAGGCCATTGACCGGCTGCCCGAAAGGCAGAGCCTCGGGGTGCAGCACCACTTCACGGGCACCGGGGGCGATGGCGTAGGCCATGCCATTGCCGGTACGGCCGCAGGTGGTGAGCTCTTCTTCGATGATGTTCTTGCGCACCAGCCAGCGCACGATGGCCCGGGCACGCGGCTCATGCACCGGCAAGGTGGAGATTTTTGGAACGATGATGCTTTGCGAGTTCATGGGGTACGGCACATATGGATAAGAGCGACTACAGGGTTCAGCCACGCAGTTTAACTCAGGTAACGCGCAATCAGCGCAATGCCGCTGGCCAGCACCAGCCACGTTACCAGCCGCACAAACGCCTCGCGGGACAATTTGCGCGTCAGCCGGCGGCCAACCCACAGTCCCATTGCCATCGCCGGTAACAGGCAGGCGCCAAGCAACAACAGCTCGCCATCGGCATACACACCGGCAAGTACGAACAACGTAAGACGCACCACGGTGCTGCAACTGATCAACGCACTCTGGGTGGCGCGGGCAGCGTCTTTGGGCAAGCGGGCATTCAGATAAAGCGCATACAAAAAACCGCCACTGCCAAACAGCGCACCAAACAACCCGCCGGTGATACCCGTGGGGATGGCCCAACCGGCAGCGAGCCGTGCCGGCTTCACCTTCACCGCCAGGCTGTACAAGGCGTAAGCGGTGATAAAAACCCCCATCAACAGCAACAACAGGTCGGATTTAAGGTTCAGCAAAAACACCACGCCCACCACACAGCCGATCGCCATGCACGGCAGCAAACGCAGCAACTCGGGCCGCACAACATCCCGGCGCGACGGCAGCCAGTTACCAAAGGCCGCCACAAAATCCAGCAGCACCAGCAGCGGGATGATTTTCGACAGCGGCAGGCACAGAATCAGGATCGGCCCGGCCACCAGCGCCGTGCCGAACCCGGCCACACCAAAGACGATATAGGCCAGGGCAATGGCCAGCTCCAGCAGCACCCACTCACCACCACTAAACGGCAAATCCATTGCTCTGCTTCCTTGTTTTTAGTGCGCAGACTTCTATCAGACAGGTGCAGTGATAACAATCCGCCCTTATGATGACCCGCATGATTAAAGACCCCTTTGCAAGACTCAATCTCGACCGGGAAGTCCTGACCGTCAGCCAGCTCAATGGCCGGGCGCGGGTGCTGCTCGAAGACGTGTTCAGCAATATCTGGGTAGAAGGCGAAATCTCCAACCTCGCCCGCCCGGCCTCTGGCCACGTATATTTCACCCTCAAGGACAGCGGCGCCCAGGTGCGTTGTGCGCTGTTTCGCAATAACGCTGCGCGGGTTCGTCAGGCGCTCAAGGATGGCCTGGCGGTCAAGGTGCGCGGCAAGGTCTCGCTGTTTGAAGGCCGTGGCGATTACCAGTTGATCCTCGACACTGTAGAACCCGCCGGCGACGGCGCACTGCGCCTGGCCTTCGATGCACTCAAGGAAAAGCTCGGCGCCGAAGGCCTGTTCAGCCCCGAACGCAAGGTCGCCCTGCCCGCTCACCCGCAGCGCATCGGCATTGTCAGCTCGCCCACCGGCGCGGTGATTCGCGACATCATCAGCGTGTTCCGCCGCCGTGCGCCACAAGTCGAACTGACCCTGATCCCCACCGCCGTTCAAGGCCGCGAAGCCACGGCGCAAATCGTCCGGGCCCTCAAGCTGGCCGATGCACGGGGCTTTGACGCACTGATCCTGGCCCGTGGCGGCGGCTCGCTGGAAGACCTGTGGTGTTTCAACGAAGAAGCCGTGGCTCGCGCCATCGATGCCTGCGTCACCCCTGTCGTCAGTGCCGTGGGTCACGAAACCGATGTCTCGATCGCCGACTTCGTGGCAGACGTGCGCGCGCCCACGCCTTCGGCCGCGGCCGAGCTGCTGGCACCGGACTCAAGCGACCTGCAACGGCGCATCGACAGCCTGCATCGGCGCCTGGTGATGCGCATTCGTGATCGCCTGATGCGCGACCGCTTGCGCCTCGACGGCCTGGCGCGACGCCTGCGTCACCCCGGCGAACGTCTGCGCCAGCAAGCCCAACGCCTGGATGATCTGGACATGCGCATGCGCCGGGCTTTCGAGCGCAGCCTGAATACTCGCCGCGAACGCCTGATCCGCCTCGAAACCCGTCTGGCCGCACAACATCCGGGGCGTCAGCTGGCCATGTTGCGCCAGCGTCTGGACAGCCTGGCCGAGCGCTTGCCCAGGGCCATGCGCGAAGGCCTCAAGGCGCGCCGCATGCAGCTGCAAAACCAGATGCAAACCCTGCATGTGGTCAGCCCGCTGGCGACCCTGGGCCGTGGCTACAGCATCCTGCTCGATGAAAAGGGCAATGCCGTTCGCCGGGCCGCGCAAACGCAAAACGGTCAGCGCTTGACCGCCAGACTGGGCGAAGGCGAACTGCAAGTGCGCGTTGAGGACAATCACCTCACGCCTGTCACCCTTTCTTTACTGGATTAACCAATGCCACGTTTTTTCTCTGCCGTGCTGTTGCTGTGCCTGACTTTCAATGCTCAGGCGGCTGACAGCTATATCACCCGCCTGCTGAACAAACCGGTGCCCGGAGGGGTGGCCGTGATTGAGCTGGGCAGCGCCGCCCAGGCGCCCAAAGCCAGCTATGACGGCAAGCCGGTCATGGTGATCAAGGAACAGGACACCTGGCGGGCGATTGTCGGCATCCCGTTGACGGTCAAACCCGGTAGCCAGCAGATCACCTCCGGTGGGCGCAACCTGAGCTTTGCGGTGGGCAGCAAAAAATACCCCGAGCAACACATCACCTTGAAAAACAAGCGTCAGGTCAATCCCGACCCGGCCGATATCAAGCGCATCGACAACGAGCTGGCGATCCAGATCAAGGCCTACCGCACCTTCAGCCCCAACACGCCGAGCAACCTGTTGCTGGACAAACCGGTCAATGGCCCGCTGTCGAGCAAGTTCGGCGTGCGCCGCTTCTTCAATGGCGAAGAGCGCAACCCTCACGCCGGTCTCGACTTCGCCGTACCTGCTGGCACGCCGATCAAGACCCCGGCAGCGGGCAAGGTAATCCTGATCGGCAATTACTTCTTCAATGGCAATACGGTGTTTGTAGATCACGGCCAGGGCTTTATCAGCATGTTCTGCCATATGTCGAAGATCGACACCAAGGTCGGCCAGCAACTGGCCCGCGGCGATGTGGTGGGCAAGGTCGGCTCGACAGGCCGCGCCACGGGCCCGCATATGCACTGGAACGTCAGCCTCAATGATGCAAGGGTTGACCCGGCGATTTTCATTGGCGCCTTCGCACCCTAACAAGCGCCCAGAAAGGGGAAAAACCCTGTAGCACGCAAGGCATGCCCTCCCTTTAAACCACGCAATCCAGAGCAAGGCAAAAATTAATATGCGCTATAAAAACGCGCATATCTTGTCTTTTCGAGCATTTATCTCAATGTTTTTTATAGGCTTGCCATCTTTCCCGCCAATGGTTAGGGTTGAGCCTATGAACACACCTCACGTCCTCATTCTGCTTCGTCAACACCGCAGCCTTTGCCTCGTCAGTGCACGACTGCAACGCTAGTCGCGGTGCCTCGCCTTCTGCTTTGTATTTCTTCGGCTAGCCGCCTCCTCAATGACCGGCTCGCATAAAAAGGATTGCCTGATGACCATGCTCAAAGACCCTTCTTCCAAATACCGTGCCTTCCCGGTCATTGATTTGCCCGACCGAACGTGGCCGTCAAAAACCATCACCCAGGCGCCGATCTGGTGCAGTTCCGATTTGCGCGACGGTAACCAGTCGCTGATCGAGCCGATGGATGCGGTAAAGAAGCTGCGATTCTGGAAAACCCTGGTCAGCGTAGGCGTTAAAGAAATCGAGGCATCGTTCCCGGCGGCATCGCAAACCGACTTTGACTTTGTCCGCACCCTGATCGAAGACGGCCATATACCGGACGACACCACTATCCAGGTGCTGACCCAGGGCCGCGAAGACTTGATCGCCCGCACCTTCGAATCGCTGCGCGGCGCGAAAAAGGCTATCGTCCACCTGTACAACGCCACTTGCCCTGCTTTCCGCCGCATCGTGTTCAACCAGGACAAGGACGGCATCAAGGAAATCGCGGTCAGCGCGGCGAAGCTGTTCGTCAAATACGCCGCTCAGCAGCCCGAAACCCACTGGACGTTCGAATACTCGCCAGAGACCTTCAGCGCCACCGAACTGGAGTTCGCCAAGGAAGTGTGTGACGCGGTAATCGAAGTGTGGAACCCGACGCCTGAGCACAAGATGATCCTCAACTTGCCTGCCACCGTTGAGTGCGCGACGCCGAATATCTACGCCGACCAGATCGAATGGTTCGGCCGCAATATCAATCGCCGTGACAGCGTGCTGATCAGCCTGCACACCCACAACGACCGTGGCACCGGTGTAGCCGCCACCGAGCTTGGCCTGATGGCTGGCGCCGATCGTGTCGAAGGCTGCCTGTTCGGTAACGGCGAACGGACCGGTAACGTCGACCTGGTGACCGTGGCCCTGAACATGTACACCCAGGGCCTGGATCCGCAGCTGGACTTCTCCGATATCGATGGCGTGCGCAAGGTTGTCGAAGAGTGCAACCAGATCCCGGTGCACCCGCGTCACCCGTATGTGGGCGACCTGGTGCACACCGCGTTCTCCGGTTCGCACCAGGACGCCATTCGCAAAGGCTTCGCCCAGCAGAAACCGGACGCCCTGTGGGAAGTGCCGTACTTGCCGATCGACCCGGCGGATATCGGTCGCAGCTACGAAGCCGTGATTCGGGTTAACAGCCAGTCTGGCAAAGGCGGGATCGCTTACCTGCTGGAGCAGGAATACGGCATCAGCTTGCCGCGCCGGATGCAGATCGAATTCAGCCAGGTGGTACAACGCGAAACTGACCGTCTGGGCCTGGAAATGACTGCTCAGCAGATTCACAGCTTGCTGCGCACCGAGTACTTGCAGGCCAACACTCCTTACGCGCTGGTCAGCCATCGCTTGCAGGAAGAGAACGGTCACAGTGCGGTCGAAGTCGAAGTCTCGGCCAAAGGCGACGGCGAAACCAATCTGCGCTGGAGCGGCAAAGGCAACGGCGCGCTGGAAGCACTGGTAGCCGGCCTGCCGGTCAATGCCGAAATAATGGACTACAACGAGCATGCGATTGGTGCTGGCACCAACGCCAAGGCTGCGGCTTATATAGAGTTGCGGGTCAATGGCGGCCGAGCCGTGCATGGCGTGGGCATTGATGAAAACATCACCACGGCAAGCTTCAAGGCATTGTTCAGCGCTCTGAACCGTTCCCTGAGCGAAGCCGAGGCGAAAGCCGCGTAAACGTTGGCCTGAAACGCAAAAGCCCCCAAGGTGAGAACCCTGGGGGCTTTTTATTGCATCATGACCGACAATCACTAGCCCCTGTGGGAGCGGGCTTGCTCGCGATTCAGGCGGCGCGATTTGGCAGGCAGGCCGCGGTGAGGCCATCGCGGGCAAGCCACGCTCCCACAGGTTTACGTCGTACACACAAGCTGATAACTGCTTCTACAAATCAGCGCAGATCAAAACTGTCCGCATCCAGGTTGGCCGGGAAGCGCTCACGGTAAGCGCCCAATTCGCCCGCATTCAGGCTCATGGTAAATACGCCATCCGCCTCCCCGGCACTGAGCAGCGACTCGCCCTGAAAATCGAGGATATGACTGTCCCCGGTATACACCAGACCTTTGCCGTCCGTGCCCACCCGGTTCACCGCCGCGACATAACACAGGTTTTCGATGGCCCGCGCCGGCAGCAAACGGTTCCAGTGCAACCGCCGCGCACCCGGCCAGTTGGCGGTGTACAGCAACAGGTCGGTGTCATGGGGGTCGCAGCTCCACACCGGGAAGCGCAGGTCATAGCAAATCAGCGGGCGAACACGCCAGCCCTTGACCTCAAACTGGACCTGACGCTCACCCGGAGTGAAATGCTCATGCTCACCGGCCATTCGGAACAGGTGGCGTTTGTCGTAATGCAGCACTTCGCCATCCGGACGCGCCCACAACAGGCGGTTGCGGTGGCTGCCATCCGCCGCGAGCACAATCACGCTGCCCGTCACCACGGCATTGAGCCTTTGTGCCTGCTTGCGCAGCCACTCGGTGGTCGGGCCGCTTTCGGGCTCAGCAAGGGTACTGGACTCCATGCTGAAGCCGGTGGTGAACATCTCAGGCAAGACCACCAGGTCAGCGCCAACAGCCTGCTCGAGCAGCTCGTCGAAATGATCGAAGTTGGCCTGACGGTCATGCCAGGCCAGCGTGGTTTGCACCAGCGCTACGTTTAAATCGGGTAATCCCTTTAGATCACGCATAGTTTCTCTGCTGCTTCACGCAGCGTCTCCTCGCGTTTGGCAAAACACAGTCGAACCAGCCGTTGCCCTGCGGGCGGGGCCTGGTAGAACACCGACACCGGAATGGTGGCTACACCATGCTCACGGGTCAGCCACACCGCCATGTCGACATCATTGAGGTCCGGACGAATTCGGGAGTAATCCACCAACTGGAAATACGTCCCTGCCACCGGTTTGAAAGTAAAACGCGATGGGCTCAGCAAATCACAAAACAGGTCTCGTTTGGCCTGATAAAACCCGGGCAACTCTTCAACGTGCTCGGGGTGGGCACTCATAAAGTCAGCCAATGCATATTGCAGGGGAGTGACCCCACAAAAACTGACGTACTGGTGAACCTTGCGCAATTCGGCGGTCAGAGCCGGCGGTGCCACGACATAACCGGTTTTCCAGCCCGTAACGTGATACGTCTTGCCGAAAGAGCTGACCACGAATGCACGATCGTACAGCTCAGGATGGGACAAAACACTGACATGGGGCACGCCATCGAACACCAGGTGTTCGTACACCTCATCGCTGATGAGGTAGATATCCCGATCAGCAATCAGGCGGGCCAACTGGTCAAGCTCGGCACGGCTGATCAAGGCACCACTGGGGTTGTGCGGGCTGTTGAGAATGATCATGCGCGTGCGCGGGCTCAGCGCATCTTCAAGCTTTTGCCAGTCTATCGAAAAGTCATCCAGCCCCAACTGCACATGCACACAACGGCCACCCGCCAGTTCGACCGAAGGCTCGTAGCTGTCGTAGCACGGATCAAACACAATGACTTCATCGCCAGCATGAATCACGGCCTGAATGGCGCAGAAAATAGCCTGGGTAGCGCCGGGGGTGATGGTCACTTCAGTGTCAGCATCCACCTGTGCGCCATAGCTACGGGCGATCTTGGCCGCCACTTGCTGACGCAACGCAAGCAGGCCGGTCATTGGGGAGTACTGGTTATGACCACTGGCAATGTGCTGGCCAACTGCATCACGCAACGCCTGCGGGCCATCGAAGTCAGGGAACCCCTGAGACAGGTTGAGTGCGCCGGTTTCTGCCGCGAGCTGCGACATGCGCGTGAAGATGGTGGTGCCGACGTTCGGCAACTTGCTGGTGATCATGGCCGTTCCCTGTTGAGTTCCCGGCACTGACTGCGGCACAGGACCCACCGAGGATAGCCCAAACGCCGGACACGAAAAAGGGTCCTTTCGGACCCTTTCTCATTACGCTTTGAGCTTGCGCGGTTAGCGCTTGTCTTTGCGATTTTTCTCGGCTTTCTTGTGGTGCGACATCATGCGACGTTTCTTGTTGACCTGACGGTCGGTCAGCGAGTTCTTGTTGCCTTCGTACGGGTTCTCGCCACCTTTGAACTCGATGCGGATCGGCGTACCGACCAGCTTCAAGACGCGACGGTAGGTGTTTTCGAGATAACGGACGTAAGACTTCGGCACCTTCTCAACCTGGTTACCGTGAATCACGATAATCGGCGGGTTGGCACCACCCAAGTGGGCATAACGCAGCTTGATCCGGCGGCTGTTGACCATCGGTGGCGCGTGCTCGCTAACCGCATCTTCCAGAATCTGGGTCAGGCGGTTGGTCGGCCAGCGGGTAACCGCCGACTTGAAGGAGTTTTGCACCGACTGGTACAGGTTACCCACGCCAGTGCCGTGCAGCGCCGAGATAAAGTGGATATCGGCGAAGTCGACGAAGAACAGGCGACGGGTCAACTCGACCTTGACGAACTCGCGCTCGCTAGGGGTCATGCCGTCCCATTTGTTGATCGCGATAACCAGAGCCCGACCGGCCTCCAGGGCAAAGCCCAACAGGTTGAGGTCGTGGTCAACCACGCCTTCACGGGCGTCCATCACAAAGATCACCACGTTGGCGTCTTTGATCGCTTGCAGGGTTTTGACCACGGAGAATTTTTCAACTTCTTCGTGGATCTTGCCGCGCTTGCGCACACCGGCGGTGTCGATCAGCGTGTACTTCTCGTCGTTACGCTCGAACGGGATGTAGATACTGTCGCGAGTGGTACCCGGTTGGTCATAGACGATTACCCGGTCTTCACCAAGCATGCGGTTAACCAGGGTCGATTTACCGACGTTCGGGCGACCGATGATTGCGATCTTGATGCCGTCTTTTTCGCTAGGGCCCGGAATGCGCTTGGCTTCCTCACCTTCAAGAACAACTTCTTCTTCGCCGTCTTCCGGCTCTTCTTCGTCACGCGGGAAGTTGCTCAGGGCAATTTCCAGCATCTGCGTGATACCACGGCCATGGGCACCGGCGATCGGGATTGCATCGCCCATACCCAGCGGCGCGAACTCGGCGCGAGCCATGTCCGGGTCGATGTTGTCGACCTTGTTGGCCACCACGTAGGAGCGCTTGTTACGTTTGCGAAGGTGTTCGCCGATCATCTGGTCAGCGGCAGTGAAACCCGCCTTTGCATCTACCAGGAACAGAACGACGTCAGCTTCTTCGATGGCCAGCAGCGACTGCTCGGCCATTTTTTCGTCCATACCGTGCTCGTCACCGGAGATACCGCCGGTGTCGACCAGAATGTAGGAACGCCCTTGCCACTTGGCCTCACCGTATTGGCGATCACGGGTCAGACCGGACAAGTCGCCGACGATGGCGTCACGAGTCCTGGTCAGGCGGTTGAACAAGGTGGACTTGCCGACGTTTGGTCGGCCCACCAGGGCGATTACGGGAACCATGCGGCTCTCCACTTCGTTATTTCAGAAAATACAAAAGCCGCTGCAAGGCAGCGGCCAGAGTTCGGAACAGCACAAATGTGCCGCAAACCTTGCCAGAGCAAGGCTGCCCGAGGCCCTAGAGCCTCAAGCATAGACGCCTTAGCGAATGGTCAGGGCTTCCAGTTTGCCGCTGTTACCAAACACGTAAATCATGTCACCGACCACCAGCGGACGTGCCCGAAGGCCATCACTGTCAACACGGGTACGGCCCACGAAACGACCATCGACCTGGCTGAGCAGGTGCAGATAGCCTTCCATGTCACCGACTGCCACATAGCTGGAGAAGACCTCTGGAGCCGACAATTGGCGGCGTGCCAGAGCATCATTGCTCCACAGCGAGGTGGTCGAACGCTCGTCAACGCCTTCTACAGTGCCCGACGCCAGGCTGACGTAGACGCTGCCGAAACCTTGGGCGACACCTGCATAGCTGGAAGCATCACGCTGCCAGAGCACGCGACCCGATTCCATGTCCAGTGCCGCCATGCGGCCCTGGTAGCTGGCGACGTACAGTGTACCGCCAGACAACAGCAGGCCACCGTCGATATCGACAATGCGTTCAAGCTCGGAGCGACCCTGCGGGATGGCAACACGTTGCTCCCACACAGGCACGCCGTTGCGCGTATCCAGGGCGACCACTTTACCGGTCGACAAACCGCCGATGGCCAGGTGATTGGTCACCAGTGGCGCCCCCGTACCACGCAGGGTCAGCACGCCCGGCGTGCTGTCATACGTCCAGCGCTGATTGCCGGTGTCAGCATCCAGACCGATCAGACGATCGTCCTGAGTCTGTACCACCACCACATCACCGTTGGTCGCAGGAGGTGCAAGCACTTCGCTGTTAACGCGAGAGCGCCATTTTTCTTCGCCTGTGCTGGAATCCAGGGCAATCACGTCACCTTGCAAGGTGCCAAGCATGACCAGGCCATAGCCCAGGCCAACTGCGCCGGAAACAGGCAGATCGAGGTCTTTTTTCCACTCAACGTCGCCGTTCATGCGGTCCAGAGACATCACCACGCCCGTTACGTCAGCAGCGTAGATATTATTGCCTTCAACAGCCGGAACCAGCATGTTATAGGTTTTGCCCTGACCGTCACCGATCGAGCGGCTCCACTGCTTTTGCAGCACGACTTCTTCTTTGAAGTCGGTCAGCTCCGCCGGTGGCAATTCTTTTTTGCTGTTGCTGCTGCAACCCGCGGCCAAAACGACCAGAGCCAGCAATGCTGCATGTTTCCATCGCATCACGTCACGCATCCCCTTTGGCCAGGTCATCGAGCTTGATTTGCAAGCCGCCTACTGCTGCTTCATCCGACAATCCGGCCTTGGCCTTCTCGTAGGCTGCACGCGCATCGTCAGTACGGCCCTGCTGCACCAGCAGGTCGCCCTTGAGTTCTTCACGGCTGGCCAGGAATGCCTTGTCCGAGTCGCCTTCCAGCAGCTTCAGGGCATCGTCAACCTTGCCCTGTGCTGCCAGTACCTGAGCCAGACGCTGACGCGCCACTTCGCCCAGAGTGGCATTGGCCGGCTTGTCGACAATGACTTTCAGCTCGGTAGCCGCGTCATCAAGCTTGCCGTTATCCACAGCCACCTTGGCCACAAACAGGCCGCCAAATTGCGAATAGGCAGTGCCTGCGTATTCACTTTTCAGCTTGTTGGCCAGATCCGCCACGCGGGCCACATCCGGCTTGCCGTCAGGGGTGAGCGTGGTTTCAAGCAATTGTTGGTAGAGAACCGACGCACCTTGCGACTGATTCGCCTGATATTTGTGCCAGAGCTGCCAGCCTGACACCACTACCAGCGCAAGCAAGCCGCCAGTCAGCAGGGGTTTGCCGTTGCGCTGCCACCAGTCTTTCAACTCGCCCAGCTGATCATCTTCGTTACTCGACACCCCAACACTCCTTATTCGCTAAATCGGCTGTTTTGCAGCTTCAACCCTGCACGATGCAGGTGGCCAAGTGCTCGGCTAGAGCATCCCAGGCAATCGTTTGTTGTTCGCCCTGGCCACGCAGGGGTTTTACACCTACCACTTGCTGGGCCAATTCGTCGTCACCCAGGATCAGCGCAAACAGTGCACCGCTCTTGTCAGCCTTTTTGAACTGGCTTTTGAAGCTGCCCGCACCGGCATTGATCTGCAGGCGCAGGTTTGGCAGTTGATCACGAACGCGTTCGCTCAAAGCCAGGGCTGCCAGTTCGGCGGCTTCGCCGAAAGCACACAGGTAAACATCGACCTGACGTGCGATTTCTTCGGGGATCTGCTCAAGGGTTTCGAGCAGCAGGATCAGGCGCTCGATGCCCATGGCAAAACCGACACCGGCAGTAGGCTTGCCGCCCATCTGCTCGACCAGGCCATCATAACGACCGCCCGCACACACGGTGCCCTGGGCGCCCAGTTTGTCGGTAACCCACTCAAATACGGTCTTGCTGTAGTAGTCCAGGCCACGAACCAGCTTCGGGTTTATCGTGTACGGGATGCCGGCGGCATCGAGGCGAGCCTTGAGGCCCTCGAAATGCACGCGGGACTCTTCGTCCAGGTAGTCCACCAGTTTCGGTGCATCCACCAGAACCGCCTGGGTATCGGCGTTCTTGGTGTCGAGCACACGCAGCGGGTTGGACTTGAGGCGACGCTGGCTGTCTTCGTCAAGTTCGCTCAGACGCGAGGACAAATACTCGACCAGGGCCGCACGATAGCGCGCACGGGCTTCGCTGGTGCCCAGGCTGTTGAGTTCGAGCTTGACCGCATCGCGGATACCCAGCTCGCCCCACAGGCGCCAGGTCAGCACGATCAGTTCGGCATCGATGTCCGGACCATCAAGGTTGAACACCTCGACGCCAATCTGGTGGAACTGGCGATAACGGCCTTTTTGCGGGCGCTCGTGACGGAACATCGGGCCGATGTACCAGAGTTTTTGCACCTGGCCACCACCGGTGATGCCGTGCTCAAGCACCGCACGCACGCACGCCGCAGTCCCCTCAGGACGCAGCGTCAGCGAATCGCCGTTGCGGTCCTCGAAGGTGTACATCTCTTTTTCGACGATATCGGTCACTTCACCGATCGAGCGTTTGAACAGCTCGGTGAATTCGACGATTGGCATGCGGATCTGCTTGTAACCGTAGTTATCCAGCAAACGCGAAACCTTGCTCTCGAAGTAGCGCCACAGAGGCGTCTGCTCCGGCAGGATGTCGTTCATGCCACGAATGGCTTGCAAAGACTTGCTCACAATAAATCCTTTATTCGTCTGGTTAGCCGCGCGCGATAACGGCTGCGTCAGCTTCGACCTTTTCGGCCGCCTTCTGCCGGATCAGTCTTTCGAGCTCATCCACCAGATTGTCATTCGTCAGTTTCTGCGACGGCTTGCCGTCGATGTAAATCAGGTTGGGTGTACCACCGGTGAGCCCCACATGGGCTTCCTTGGCTTCGCCAGGGCCATTGACCACACAACCGATCACGGCAACATCCAGCGGCACCAGCAGGTCTTCGAGGCGAACTTCAAGTTCGTTCATGGTTTTCACCACGTCGAAGTTCTGCCGCGAGCAGCTTGGGCACGCGATAAAGTTGATGCCGCGCGAGCGCAGGTGCAAGGACTTGAGGATGTCGTAACCGACTTTTACTTCCTCAACCGGGTCTGCCGCCAGGGAGATGCGGATGGTATCGCCAATTCCTTCGGCGAGCAGCATACCTAGGCCCACGGCAGATTTCACTGTGCCTGAACGCAAACCACCGGCTTCGGTAATGCCCAGATGCAGCGGCTGGACGATTTCCTTGGCCAGCAGACGGTAGGCTTCAACCGCCATAAACACGTCGGAGGCCTTTACGCTGACCTTGAAGTCCTTGAAATTCAGGCGTTCAAGGTGCTCAACGTGGCGCAGTGCCGATTCGACCAGGGCGGCAGGCGTCGGTTCGCCGTATTTTTTTTGCAGGTCTTTTTCCAGGGAACCGGCGTTGACGCCGATTCGGATCGGAATACCGCGATCGCGGGCTGCATCAACCACCGCCCGCACACGGTCTTCGCGACCGATGTTGCCCGGGTTGATGCGCAGGCAGTCCACACCCAACTCTGCAACGCGCAGGGCGATGCGGTAATCGAAGTGAATGTCGGCGACCAATGGCACCTTGACCAGTTGCTTGATCCGGCCAAAAGCCTCGGCTGCGTCCATATCCGGCACGGAAACCCGCACGATATCGACACCCGCGGCTTCCAGGCGGTTGATTTGCGCAACGGTTGCAGCGACGTCATTGGTGTCACTGTTGGTCATGCTCTGCACAGCAATAGGGGCATCGCCACCTACAGGTACATTACCGACCCAGATTTTGCGCGATTCGCGACGTTTGATTGGTGATTCGCCGTGCATGACTTATTGACCCAACTTCAGACGAGCAGTCTCGCCACTGGTGAAAGGAGCGACATCCACAGGCTGGCCGTTATAGCTGACCTGGGCACCGCGGGCATAGCCCAGGCGCAAGCTCAGGGGTGGCTTGCCGCTCACTTCTAGATTTTCGCCCTTGCGCTTCAAGCCACCAAACAGCACTTTGCCCGTGCCGTCGGTCACTTGAGTCCAGCAATCAGCGGTGTATTGCACGCTCACTTTGCCAGCACCGGCAACCGGGGCGGCAGTGTCGGGCGCAGGCGCGGTGGACGTAACAGGTGCCACTACTGGCGCAACTGGCGCAACAGCAGCAGGTACTGGCTGTACCGGAACGGCAACGGGTGCCTGGGGCTCGGCAGCGGGAGCACCCGGCAGTGCCAGTGCCGTGGTCGCGCCCTGCTCCGGCGCCGATTCGGCCGCCAGAGGTGTTTCGCCTTCGGCCTTGGCCTCGGCTACTGCCTGATCTTCAGGTTCGTCCAGCGGGTGGATGCGGGTTGTGCCGTCAGCCCCTTCGACTTCGACGTGTTCCGGAGCAAGACCAATCAGGTCCTTGGCGCGCATGGACGTCTGGTCTTGCCACCAGATAAAACCGCCTCCGACCACGGCAATCAACAGCAACAGGCTGACGATACGCAAAATGGTATGCGACACGCGCACCGGCTCTTCTATGCGACCCAGGCTGTGCACGTTGCTGCCGTTGGCATCAGTGCCGGTGTACAGGTCAAATTCACGCACAAGGGCGGCCTGGTCCATACCCAGCAATTTGGCATAGGCCCGGATATAGCCCCGGGCAAAGGTATGCCCAGGCAGTTTGTCGAACGCGCCCGTTTCAAGGTTGCTCAGGGAGCTGGCCGTGAGGTTGAGTTTCAAGGCGACTTCAGCCAGCGTCCAGCCATTGTTTTCACGGGCCTGACGCAGAGTCTCACCGGGATTGACACGAGTCGCTGCTAGAACTTCGGGTTGCGCCGCTTTCATCATTGCTCCGACAGGTATTGCTGATATTCCGGCGTGCCGGGATAGAGTCGTTTTAGTTGCTGGCCATGGTTGGCAGTTGGGGTGCGGTCATCGAAAACACTCGCCAGTCGCGCACCGAGCAATAGACTACGTGCATTTTGCCCGCTAAGCAGGCTAAAACGATCGTAAAAGTCACGCGCCGTTACATATTGTTTGTCCTGATAAGCCATCTCGGCCATTTCAAGCAACGCACGGGGTTGTCGAGGGTTCAGGCGCAGTGCTTTTTCAAGCTGCTGGCGCCCCGCTTCAGGTTGCCCCAACTCAAGTGACGTTATACCCAGATTTTCGTAGATGCGGGAGCGTTCCGGATAAAGGTTGTCTGCTGCCGCCTTTTGAAACTGCACGCTGGCCTCCTGATAGCGCTGACGCTCAAACAGGAAACTGCCGTAATTATTGAGGATCCGGGCATCAGCAGGCCGACCGTTCAACGCGGTACGGAATGCCTGCTCGGCCAGGGCAAACTCCATTTCGGCCTGAAACACCAAGGCCAGTGCGGCGTTGGTGTCCGGGTCGGTCTTGTCGAGCTCAAGGGCCTTGCGCAAAGGGACTTTGGCCTGCTCGGTCATCCCTTGCTGCAAATAGCCCAGACCCAGCTGAACATACGCCTGACGCGCCTCGTTACGCCCTTTGTCGCCAGCCATCGGGCTTGAATCGCCCGATGACACGCAGCCAGCCAAAAAGCTGACCAAAACGACCGGGAGCGCAGCGCGCAGGATCATGGATGTCCTCTCTCAGGGCGCAGAGGCAGCGTTTTGCGCTGTATCGGCGTCAGCACTCAGCTCACGCGCCGCGATCAGGCGCGAACTGCGGCGGGTACGGTCATTGACCTGACCTACCAGCTGCCCGCACGCCGCATCGATGTCTTCACCACGGGTGGTGCGCACGGTCACGTTGTAGCCAGCCTGCTGCAACAGCTCCTGGAAACGGCGAATGGCATTGTTGCTCGGGCGCTCATAGCCAGAATGCGGGAACGGATTGAACGGGATCAGGTTGATCTTGCACGGTGTGTCTTTAAGCAGCTCGATCATTTCGCGGGCGTGATCGACATGGTCGTTCACATCCTTGAGCAAGGTGTACTCAACGGTCAGCACGCGCTTTTCGCCCAGGGTCGCCATATAGCGACGGCAGGAATCAAGCAGCATGGCCAGCGGGTACTTCTTGTTGATCGGCACCAATTGACTACGCAGTTCGTCGTTAGGTGCGTGCAGCGACAATGCCAGCGAAACGTCAATGTGCTTGGCCAGCTCATCGATCATCGGCACCACGCCGGAGGTAGACAGGGTGACACGGCGCTTGGAGATGCCGTAGCCCAAGTCATCCATCATCAGGTGCATGGCAGAAATGACATTGTCGAAGTTCAGCAGCGGTTCGCCCATGCCCATCATCACCACGTTGGTGATGGCGCGGTCGATGGTTGCCGGAACGCTGCCAAAGGATTTGTTGGCAATCCACACCTGGCCAATCACTTCGGCGGCGGTGAGGTTGCTGTTGAAGCCTTGCTTGCCGGTGGAGCAGAAACTGCAGTCCAGGGCACAGCCAGCCTGGGACGAAACGCACAGGGTGCCACGTTTGCCCGAGGGAATATAAACGGTCTCGACGCAGCTGCCGGACTCTACGCGTACCACCCACTTACGGGTGCCATCGCTGGAGATGTCCTCGCTGACGACTTCGGGTCCACGAACCTCAGCAATGGCCTTGAGCTTGTCGCGCAAGGCCTTGCTGACGTTAGTCATGGCGTCGAAATCATCGACGCCAAAGTGGTGAATCCACTTCATGACCTGACCGGCACGGAAACGCTTCTCCCCGATTGAGTCGAAGAATTTCTCCATTTCCGGTTGAGTCAAACCCAACAGGTTGGTTTTGCCAGTCGTTGCAATCATGTCTTCACCCTCACTCACAAGCCAATACTTAGCGAGTGGTTACTTCAGTAGCTGCGAAAAAGTACGAGATTTCACGAGCAGCAGCGGCTTCAGAGTCGGAACCGTGAACAGCGTTTGCGTCGATGGATTCAGCGAAATCAGCACGGATAGTGCCGGCAGCTGCTTCTTTAGGGTTGGTAGCGCCCATCAGCTCGCGGTTCAGAGCGATAGCGTTTTCGCCTTCCAGAACCTGAACAACAACAGGACCGGAGATCATGAAAGCAACCAGGTCGCCGAAGAAGCCGCGCTCGCTGTGCTCAGCGTAGAAGCCTTCAGCTTCAGCTTTGGACAGTTGCTTCAGTTTGGAAGCTACAACCTTCAGGCCAGCGTCTTCGAAACGGGTAACGATCTTGCCGATAACGTTTTTAGCAACGGCGTCAGGCTTGATGATGGAGAAAGTACGTTGAACAGCCATGGTGTAACTCCAGAAACAGTGATTTAAGCGAAAAATTAAACCCGCGAATTATACGCGGGTTCTTGGGTATTGCATAATTACGTGCGTTGCAAGCTTAGTCGGCTTCTTCGATCCACAAACCCTGAATGGCTTCGAGCACCTTCTCTCCGCCGCGATCAGGGATATCGTCGAACTCCGGCAGCGCCATGACCAGATTGCGCAGCGTGACGAAATTCACCGAGAGCGGATCGACATCCGGGTGAGCTTCAGCCAGCTGGATCGCGATTTCCTGTACATCAACCCATTTAAGGCTCATGCCAATTCCTTATCAGTGCGGCGCTTCGGCAGCATGGTTGAGCGAGTATTTCGGAATCTCGACGGTGATGTCTTCAGTACCAACGCGGGCCTGACAGCTCAGGCGCGAAGTCGCTTCCAGACCCCATGCTCTATCAAGATAGTCCTCTTCCAGCTCGTCAGCTTCGTTCAACGAGTCGAAACCCTCGCGAATCACGCAATGACAAGTGGTGCAGGCACAAACACCACCGCAGGCACTTTCGATTTCAATGTGGTTGTCGTGGGCCACTTCGAGAATGGTCTTGCCGGTCTCAGCCTCTACAACCATACCGTCCGGGCAGTGCTCGGCGTGTGGCAGAAAAATGATCTGCGGCATCAGTTATTCCTCGATTTCATTCAGGTTGCGACCCGACAAAGCGGCCTTGACGGTCAAGTCCATGCGACGGGCTGCAAAGGCATCGGTCACTTGCGACAGACGCTTGGTCTGCTGCTCGATGGCGTAACCATCGGTGCCTTTCAACAATTCGGACAGTTCCTGCATCTGCAGCTCGATCACCATGCGCTCTTCGGCATCCAGCAAACGCTCGCCATCGACTTCGAGGGCTGCTTGCACGGCCTCGATCAGACGCTGGGCATCCACCTGCTGCTCGCGCAATACGCGGGCGACCTTGTCGTCGCTGGCGTACTGGAACGAATCCTTGAGCATTTTGGCGATTTCGCCGTCGGTCAGGCCGTAGGAAGGCTTGACCTGGATATTGGCTTCAACACCTGAACCCAGTTCGCGGGCCGACACACTGAGCAAACCGTCGGCATCGACCTGGAAGGTCACGCGAATTTTTGCGGCACCGGCCACCATCGGCGGGATGCCACGCAATTCAAAGCGCGCCAGGGAGCGGCAATCGCTGATCAGCTCGCGCTCACCCTGCAGCACATGAATCATCATGGCCGTCTGACCATCTTTATAGGTGGTGAAGTCCTGCGCGCGCGCCACCGGAATCGTGGTGTTGCGCGGAATAACCTTTTCCATCAAGCCACCCATGGTCTCCAGACCAAGGGACAACGGAATCACATCAAGCAGAAGCAGTTCGCCGCCATCGCGCTTGTTGCCGGCCAGGGTATCGGCCTGGATCGCAGCACCAATGGCAACCACTTGATCCGGGTCGATATCGGTCAGGGGCTCGCGACCAAACATCTGAGCCACCGCTTCACGCACACGAGGTACACGGGTCGAACCACCCACCATGACGACGGCCTGGACGTCTTCAATCTCGATATTGGCGTCGCGCACAGCACGGCGACAAGCCTTGAGGCTGCGCGCAACCATTGGCTCGATCATGGCGTCGAAGGCTTCACGGGTCAGCTCGGACTGCCAGCCACCAAAGGCAACCGTCACCGAGGACGCATCGGTCAGCGCTTCTTTTGCAGCGCAGGCAGCCTGCAGCAAGGTGCGCTGCGTGCCTGGATCAAGGTCGGCAGACAATCCGGCCTGCTCGACCATCCAGCTGGCAATCGCATGATCGAAGTCATCGCCACCCAGCGCGCTGTCGCCGCCGGTAGCCAAGACTTCAAACACACCGCCGGTCAGGCGCAGGATCGAGATATCGAACGTACCCCCACCCAGATCATAGATAGCCACCACGCCTTCAGCCGACTGGTCCAGGCCATAGGCCACGGCGGCCGCTGTCGGCTCATTGAGCAGGCGCAGCACATTCAGACCAGCCAGTTTGGCCGCGTCTTTAGTGGCCTGGCGCTGAGCGTCATCGAAATAGGCCGGGACCGTAATCACCGCCCCCACCAATTCACCACCCAGGGTCTTTTCGGCGCGCTCACGCAGCACCTTCAAGATTTCGGCAGACACTTCAACCGGGCTTTTAGGGCCTTGCACCGTGTCAATAAACGGCATGTGCGACTCACCGCCGACAAAGCGGTAAGGCAACTGCTCGCCCAACTGCTTGACGTCGGACAGACCACGTCCCATCAAGCGTTTGACCGACAGCACGGTATTGAACGGGTCGCTGGAGGCTGCCAGACGTGCCGACTCGCCTACCTCGACGCGATCAGCGTGATAGCGCACGGCAGACGGCAAAATGACATTGCCATTGGCGTCGGCCAGAGGCTCGGAAAGGCCGCTGCGTAAAGCAGCGACCAGCGAATTGGTAGTGCCCAAGTCGATCCCCACAGCCAGACGTCGCTGGTGCGGTTGAGGACTTTGGCCGGGTTCGGCGATCTGCAGTAGGGCCATCGTAATCAGGACTTATCTGTAATCAGGCGTGCCATCAGGGAAGCACGGAGTTAATCGTCGAGGCGCTCTTCTAGCTGGCGCACTTCGTAAGTTAGCTTGTCGAGGAACTGCATGCGGCGCATCAGGCGTTCAGCCTGCTCACGCTGCGCAGCATCATCCCAACACGCTGCGAAGCTGTCGTTCAGGTGTTCCTGAGCGACTTTCAGTCGACGCTTGAATGCTGCAATACCGGCCATATCGGCGCTGTCATGCAAATCTTCAAGTTCTTCGCGCCACTGCATCTGCTGCATCAGGAACTCGGGATCGTGCACCGTGACTTCCAGCGGCAACTCGCCCCCCTTCAGCGCAAGCAGGTAACGCGCACGCTTGGCAGGGCTTTTGAGCGTCTGGTAGGCCTCATTGAGTCTGGCGGACTGCTCCAGCGCCAGGCGCTGCTCGCGCTCGGAAGCATCGGCAAACCGATCCGGGTGAACACCACGCGCCAGCTCTCGATAGCGCACAGCCAGCTGATCGAGATCCAGATTGAAACCCGGTTGCAGCTCAAACAAAGCAAAATGACAAGGAGTACCCACGATCAGCCTCAGATATTGAAGCTTTCGCCGCAGCCACATTCACCGCGCACGTTAGGGTTATTGAACTTGAAGCCCTCATTGAGGCCTTCCTTGACGAAATCCAGTTCGGTGCCGTCAAGATAGGTCAGGCTTTTCGGATCAATGATCACTTTTTCGCCATGGGTTTCGAAGACCTGGTCTTCTTCACCTACTTCATCGACAAACTCCAGCACATAGGCAAGACCGGAACAGCCCGTGGTGCGAACACCCAGACGAATCCCCTCACCTTTGCCGCGCCCATCAAGGGAGCGGCGAATGTGTCGCGCAGCCGCTTCTGTCATGCTGATAGCCATCGTGACTCCTTACCTTTTGCCAGTTTCTTCACCTTGCCTGCGCCACTTGCGGGCGCAAGCAGTACGGATCAGATCAAACCTTTCTTCTGCTTGTAATCGCGAACAGCAGCCTTGATGGCGTCTTCAGCGAGTACCGAGCAGTGAATTTTTACCGGCGGCAAAGCCAGTTCTTCAGCCAGCTGAGTGTTCTTGATGGTCTCTGCTTCATCCAGAGTCTTGCCTTTCATCCACTCGGTCGCCAGGGAGCTGGAAGCTATTGCCGAACCGCAACCATAGGTCTTGAACTTGGCATCTTCAATGATGCCCTGCTCGTTGACCTTGATTTGCAGGCGCATTACGTCGCCGCACGCAGGGGCGCCGACCATGCCGGTGCCGACATCCGGGTCTTCCGCGTTCATCTTGCCGACGTTGCGCGGGTTTTCGTAGTGGTCGATGACCTTTTCGCTGTAAGCCATGGTACTAATCCTCACTCATCAGAGAGTCGCTCTTGAGACGCTGTAAAAGCTGCTGTTCGCTGCGCTTACAGCGTCTACTTACGGCGACTTAAATTGTTAGTGCGCCGCCCATTCGATTTTCGAGATGTCGATGCCGTCTTTGTACATGTCCCACAGCGGCGACAGGGCGCGCAGCTTGGTAACAGCCTCGCAAACCTTCTGCGCGGCGTAATCGATTTCTTCTTCGGTGGTGAAACGGCCGAAGGTAAAGCGGATGGAGCTGTGAGCCAGCTCGTCATTGCGGCCCAGGGCGCGCAATACGTAGGACGGCTCGAGGGAAGCAGAAGTACAGGCCGAACCGGACGACACAGCCAGATCCTTGAGTGCCATGATCAGCGACTCGCCTTCAACGTAGTTGAAGCTCAGGTTCAGGTTGTGCGGAACGCGGTGGACCATGCTGCCGTTGACGTACAGTTCTTCAAGGTGTTCAACCTGCTTGAAGAAACGGTCGCTCAACGCCTTGATACGGATGTTCTCTGCAGCCATTTCTTCTTTGGCGATCTGGAACGCTTCGCCCATGCCCACGATCTGGTGGGTGGCCAGGGTACCCGAACGCATGCCGCGCTCGTGACCGCCGCCGTGCATGGCTGCTTCAATACGCACCCGAGGCTTGCGGCTTACGTACAGTGCGCCGATGCCTTTAGGGCCGTAGGTTTTGTGCGCCGAGAACGACATCATGTCGACCTTCAGCTTGGCCAGGTCGATTTCAACCTTGCCGGTGGACTGTGCCGCATCGACATGGAACAACACGCCGCGCGAGCGAGTCAGCTCACCAATGGCAGCGATATCGTTGATGGTGCCGATTTCGTTGTTCACGTGCATGATCGAAACCAGGATGGTGTCGTCGCGCATCGCGGCTTCAACCATGGCCGGTGTTACCAGGCCATCGGTGCCCGGCTCGATATAGGTCACTTCAAAGCCTTCACGCTCAAGCTGACGCATGGTGTCGAGAACGGCCTTGTGCTCGATCTTGTCGGTGATCAGGTGCTTGCCCTTGGTGGCATAGAAGTGCGCTGCACCTTTGATTGCCAGGTTGTTGGCCTCGGTCGCACCGGAGGTCCAGACAATTTCACGGGGGTCAGCGTTAACCAGGTCAGCAACCTGACGACGCCCGTTCTCAACCGCTTCTTCAGCTTTCCAGCCGAACACGTGAGAGCGCGAAGCCGGGTTACCGAAGTTCCCGTCAACCAGCAAGCAGTCGCTCATTTTTTGAGCAACACGCGGATCAACCGGGGTAGTGGCTGAGTAATCGAGGTAAATTGGCAACTTCATGGACTATCTCCTAAATCAGGCTGGCTGGCGCACCGTCGTTTTTATGCAATCACTCGACGGCGGACGCTTCGATCTTATCCAGGTGCGGCGCCTTGCCATTACAGCGGCGCTGATCCTGACGCTGGGCTACTTCTTGTACCTCACGGCGAGTGACAAGGTCAGCCAAGCTGATACCGCTGAGAAAATCGTGTATTTGCAGGCTGAGGTCGCACCACAGGTGGTGGGTCAGGCAGGTGTCGCCGGCATGGCAGTCGCCAAGGCCCTGGCAACGCGTGGCATCGACGGACTCGTTCACGGCATCGATCACCTGAGCTACCTGGATGCCCTGCATGTCGCGTGACAGCTGATAGCCGCCACCCGGGCCACGCACACTGGAAACCAGACTGCTGCGGCGCAATTTGGCAAACAGTTGCTCAAGGTAGGAAAGCGAGATGCCTTGGCGCTCGGAAATATCGGCCAGGGACACCGGCCCGTGCTGTGCGTGCAACGCCAAATCGAGCATTGCAGTTACGGCGTAACGGCCTTTTGTAGTCAGTCTCATGGACAGGTACCACGGAATTCGGAATGGAAGCGAGTATGCTATTCCCGACTATTTAAGTCAACTATTAGACCTAGTACTTTAGTCGGGATTACCCGCAAAAGAGCGCGCGCATTGTAGCAGGGTCTGCGGCGTAATGGCACATGACACACATCTGGTGGCAGCGGGTTTGCTCGCGATGGCGCCATCGCGAGCAAGCCCGCTCCCACAGTTAATTCAGACCACGAGCCTCACACCGCCGTGCTTTCGTCCTTGCCCTTGACGCAGGCGAAGTCTTCTTCGCGCAGCTCAGGCAGCTCTTTCGCACAGTAAGGGCTGCCCAAATCCTTGAGCGCGCCACACATACCATCCAGCTTGCCATCGACCGCCTGCAGATGATCCAGCAACTGGCCAATGGCCCGCGCCACCGGATCCGGCATATCTTCACTGACACCGTATGCGTCAAAACCGATTTTCTCAGCCATTGCCTTGCGCTTGGCCTCGGTTTCATCGTCATTCTTGATAATGATGCGCCCCGGAATACCCACTACGGTCGCGCCCGGCGGCACAGCCTTGGTCACAACCGCATTGGAACCGACCTTGGCCCCCGCCCCGACAGTGAACGGCCCCAATACCTTGGCGCCCGCCCCTACCACGACACCATTTTCCAGAGTGGGGTGGCGCTTGCCCTTGTTCCAGCTCGTACCCCCCAGGGTCACACCCTGATACAGGGTCACGTCATCCCCGATTTCGGCGGTTTCACCAATCACGATACCCATCCCGTGATCAATAAAGAAACGACGCCCGACCTTGGCCCCCGGGTGAATTTCAATCCCGGTCAGCCAGCGCCCGAAGTTGGACACCAGACGAGCCAGCCACTTCCAGCCAGCCTGCCACAACAGCGCCGACAAGCGGTGAATCCAGATCGCATGCATCCCCGGGTAGCACGTCAGCACTTCAAAAGCATTACGGGCTGCAGGATCACGGTGAAACACACTTTGGATATCTTCACGCAGACGCTCAAACATCATTAATCCTTGCGCTTGAGCAGCTCGCCACGGGCTGCTTTTTGGGTTTCGGTGAGAATGCCACGCAAAATATTCATCTCGGCACGACTGACAGCACTGCGACCGTAGAGCCGACGCAGACGCGCCATGAGGTGGCGCGGCTTTTCCGGATCCATGAATTCGATAGCTACCAGGGTTTGCTCCAGATGCTCATAAAAGCGCTCCAGCTCATCCATGGTGGCCAGCTCGCCACTCTTGGTGGACGCCACCTCTTCTTTCTCGATCTTGCTCGGCTGCCCCTGGGCCGCCAGCCAGGCCATGCGGATCTCGTAGCTGAGCACCTGCACGGCCGCGCCGAGGTTCAGGGAACTGAATTCGGGATCAGAGGGGATATGCACATGGAAGTGACAACGCTGCAACTCGTCATTGGTCAGACCGGAGTCTTCACGACCGAACACCAGCGCGATTTCCGCACCCTGGGCCGCCTCTGCAACCACTTTCTGCCCGCACTCGCGCGGATCCAGCAGCGGCCAGGGGATACGACGGTCGCGGGCACTGGTACCCAGCACCAGATTGCAGCCCACCAGGGCATCTTCAAGGGTCGCGACAACCTGTGCATTTTCCAGAATGTCACCGGCGCCCGAGGCGCGCGCGTCGGCCTCATGGTGCGGGAACACCCTCGGCTCAACCAGAACCAGCCGCGACAACCCCATGTTTTTCATGGCACGCGCAGCACCGCCGATGTTCCCGGGATGGCTGGTATTGACCAGAACGACACGAATATTAGGCAGCAAAGGAAGCGCTCACAGACCAGCAAAAGGGAGCAAATCTTACCTAAGCAAAACGTCATAAGCTACGAAAGCTAACGCAAACCTTCATCTACCAAAGTTTTCTGATAGAATATTCGGCTTTCTTTAACAACCTTAGGTGAAACGTCCATGCAGCCCATGCTGAATATCGCGCTGCGCGCCGCCCGCAGCGCCAGTGAATTGATTTTCCGCTCCATCGAGCGCCTGGATACCATCAAGGTTGACGAAAAAGACGCCAAGGATTACGTCTCTGAAGTCGATCGTGCTGCTGAACAGAAAATCATCGACGCCCTGCGCAAGGCTTACCCGACGCACGGCATCCTCGGTGAAGAAACCGGCATGCACCCAGGCAGCGGTGAAGGTGAAGACTACCTGTGGATCATTGACCCACTGGATGGCACCACCAACTTCCTGCGCGGCGTTCCACACTTCGCCGTCAGCATCGCCTGCAAATACCGCGGCCGCCTTGAGCACGCAGTGGTTCTTGACCCGGTTCGCCAGGAAGAATTCACCGCCAGCCGTGGCCGTGGCGCCCAACTGAACGGTCGCCGCCTGCGTGTTAGCGGTCGTACCAGCCTGGAAGGCGCCCTGCTGGGTACCGGGTTCCCGTTCCGTGACAACCAGATGGACAACCTGGACAACTACCTGGGCATGTTCCGCAGCCTGGTTGGCCAGACTGCCGGCATCCGTCGCGCAGGCGCTGCCAGCCTGGATCTGGCCTACGTGGCTGCAGGTCGTTTCGATGCATTCTGGGAGTCGGGTCTGTCCGAGTGGGACATGGCTGCAGGCGCACTGCTGATTCAAGAAGCAGGCGGCCTGGTCAGTGACTTTACCGGTAGCCACGATTTCCTTGAAAAAGGTCATATCGTTGCCGGTAACACCAAGTGCTTCAAAGCTGTCCTTACTGCAATCCAGCCTCACCTGCCAACCTCGCTGAAACGCTAAGCGAATACCGCAGACAAAAAAAGCACCCTTCGGGGTGCTTTTTTTTGGCCTTGCAATTACCCCACCCTGTGGGAGCGGGCTTGCCCGCGATAGCATCACCGCGATTTGCCTGACAGACCGAGCCGCCCGCATCGCGAGCAAGCCCGCTCCCACAAGAATTTAATTCAGGATCAGCTTGCCTTCCTTGTCCACGGCAATTTCATTGCCCGGTTCGTGATCCATACGCACCTTGCCTTCCTTGCCATTGAGCGAATAGCGCACGTCATAGCCGACGACCTTGCTGCTGATGTCATTGACCGTGTTGCAACGCGTCTGGGTCGTGGTGTAGGTATCACGCTCCTGCATGCCTTCCTGCACCTTGTTACCGGCATAACCGCCACCCACCGCACCGGCAACCGTCGCGATCTTTTTGCCGTTACCGCCGCCCACCTGATTACCCAGCAAGCCGCCGGCGACAGCACCAATCACGCTGCCGACAATCTGATGCTGATCCTTGACCGGCGCCTGACGCGTCACAGTCACATCCTTGCACACCTCACGCGGCGTTTTGATCTGCTGGTTGACCGGCACAACGGCCAGCACCTGCGCAGACTCAGGGCCTTTCACCAAGCTGTAAGTGGCAAAAGCACCACCGGCTGTAACACCGACAGCACCCAGTACAGCACCCACCAGCAATGACTTGTTCACGTGAACCTCCAGACCATCTTAAGTGGGAACAGTCCCACACCAATCCTGGAGTTGGAGCACAAAAAAAGGCGCGAGTTCAATAACTCGCGCCTTTTAGGTGACAGTCGTCGATAACTATTGGTTATGGACGATCATCGACTTCCTTCTCACTCGCCGCAGGCGGGATCAGATCCTCTGCACTGAGATTCAGCCAGATCAGCACCACGTTGGCGATGTAGATCGACGAATAAGTACCCGCCAGAACACCCACGAACAGGGCAATCGAGAAGCCCCACAGGTTGTCGCCACCGAAAATCAGCAATGCGGCAATGGCCAGCAAGGTGGAGATCGATGTCGCCATGGTGCGCAGCAAGGTTTGCGTGGTCGAGATGTTGATGTTGTCGATCAGGCTGGCCTTGCGCAGAACCCGGAAGTTCTCGCGCACCCGATCAAATACCACAATGGTGTCGTTGAGCGAGTAACCGATGATCGCCAGCACCGCCGCCAATACCGTCAGGTCGAAGGTGATCTGGAACCAAGACAGCACGCCCATGGTCACGATCACGTCGTGAACCAGGGACACGATCGCGCCGACAGCGAACTTCCACTGAAAGCGGAAGGCCAGGTAAAGCATGATGCCGCCCAGCGCCATCAGCATGCCGAGGCCGCCCTGGTCGCGCAGCTCTTCACCCACCTGCGGGCCAACGAACTCGACGCGCTTGATCACCGCCGGATTGCTGGTATCTGCCTGACCCAGCGCAGCCGCTACCTTGTTGCCCAGCAACGGATCATCGCCGGGCATACGCACCAGCAAGTCGGTGGTGGCACCAAAGCTCTGCACCACGGCATCGTGGAAGCCGGCCGAAACCAGCTCGTTACGCACCTTGGTCAGATCAGCCGGCTTCTCGTAGGTCAGCTCGATAAGCGTACCGCCGGTGAAGTCCAGGCCGTAGTTCATGCCCTTGTGGAACATGCTGAACAAGGCCAGCACGGTAAGCAGTACAGTGACGCCGAACGCTACGTTGCGAACGCCCATGAAGTTGATTGTACGTAACATGGCAGCCCCTTAAATCCACAACTTCTTGAAGTCCCGACCGCCATACACCAGGTTGACCAGTGCGCGGGTGACCATAATGGCCGTGAACATCGAGGTAAAGATACCCAGCGACATGGTCACCGCGAAGCCTTTAACCGGCCCGGTACCCATGGCGAAGAGGATCCCGCCGACCAGCAGGGTTGTCAGGTTGGAGTCAACGATGGCGGTAAAGGCACGGTTGAAACCTTCGTTGATCGCCCGCTGCGGTGTCATGCCATTGGCCAGCTCTTCACGTATACGCGAGAAGATCAGTACGTTGGCATCGACCGCCATACCCATCGTCAACACGATACCGGCAATGCCCGGCAGGGTCAGGGTTGCACCCAGCACCGACATCAGCGCCAGCAGCAAGACCATGTTGCCCGCCAGTGCCACCGTCGCGATCACACCGAAGAAACGGTAGATGGCGATGATGAAGATCGACACGAACAACATGCCCCACAGCGATGCATCGACACCCTTGGTAATGTTGTCAGCACCCAGGCTCGGGCCAATGGTGCGCTCTTCAGCGAAGTACATTGGCGCGGCCAGACCACCGGCACGCAACAGCAGTGCCAGCTCGGAAGCCTCACCCTGGCCATTCAGACCGGTAATCCGGAACTGACTGCCCAGCGGCGACTGGATGGTCGCCAGGCTGATGATCTTCTTCTCTTCTTTGAACGACTGAACCGGTACGTCCTTCTCGACACCGTCAACCACTTGCTTGGTGTAAGTCGTCACCGGCTTCTGCTCGATGAAGATTACCGCCATGCTGCGACCAACGTTGCTGCGCGTCGAACGACTCATCAGCTCGCCACCGTGACCATCAAGCTTGATGTTCACTTGTGGCCGGCCGTGCTCATCAAAGCCCGCCTGAGCATCGGTTACCTGGTCACCAGTAATGATCAGACCACGCTCGATTTGCGCGCCAGGACGGTTGCCTTCACGGAACTCGAAAGTTTCGGACGTCGCTTTGGAAGCGCCCGGCTCGGCCGCCAGACGGAACTCAAGGTTGGCCGTCTTGCCCAGGATACGCTTGGCTTCGGCGGTGTCTTGCACGCCCGGCAGCTCAACCACGATGCGGTTGGCACCCTGACGCTGAACCAGAGGCTCGGCAACACCCAACTCGTTGACCCGGTTACGGACGGTTGTCAGGTTTTGCTTGATGGAATATTCACGGATTTCCGCCAGCTTGGCCGGGGTCATCGCCAGACGCAGAACCGGCTGACCGTTCAGGTCTGCAGCGGTAATGTCGAAATCATTGAAGCTTTTACGGATCAGGCTACGCGCTTGCTCACGGACAGCTTCATCAGTGAAGCCCAACTGAATGGCACCGTTGAGTTGCGGCAGGCTGCGATAACGCACTTTTTCTTTACGCAACAGGCTTTTGACATCGCTCTCGTACACTTTCATGCGTGCATCGACAGCTTTGTCCATGTCCACTTCCAGCAGGAAGTGCACACCGCCCGACAAGTCCAGACCCAGTTTCATCGGGTGAGCACCCAGACTGCGCAACCATTGTGGCGTGGTCTGTGCCAGGTTGAGCGCTACGACATAATCGTCACCCAGAGCCTTGCGTACAACATCCTTGGCTGGCAACTGGTCGTCTTTCTTGACCAGGCGCAGCAAACCACCTTTGCCGTTCTGGGCCAGGGAAGCACCCTTGACTTCAATGCCTGCATCCGTCAGCGCCTTGCTTGCGCGATCCAGATCAGCTTGAGTGACCTGCAGGGCCGTGCTCGCACCCGACACTTGAATGGCCGGATCATCAGGGTACAGATTGGGAGCGGAATAAATAAAACCGATCGCCAGCACTGCCAGGATCAGTATGTATTTCCACAGAGGGTATTTGTTCAGCATCAATCACGCCGCCCGCTTAAAACGCGGGGCGCCTTGCGCGCCCCGTCGATTGTTGAAAGTTGAAACTTAGATCGCTTTCAGCGTGCCTTTAGGCAACGTGGCTGCAACCGAGCCTTTCTGAATTTTCAGCTCGACAGTGTCAGACACTTCGATGACAACAAAAGCATCGGAAACCTTGACGATTTTGCCGGCGATACCGCCAGTGGTCACGATTTCGTCGCCTTTTTGCAGGTTACCCAACAGGGCTTTCTGCTCTTTAGCGCGCTTGGCCTGTGGACGCCAGATCATCAGGTAGAAGATGACCAGGAAGCCGACCAGGAAGATCCATTCAAAACCGCCACCCATTGGGGCAGCAGCAGGTGCAGCAGCGTCCGCGAAAGCGGAAGAGATGAAAAAGCTCATTAAGCACTCCAGTTGCAATGTTGTTTCTTAAAGGTCCGAAACTCAGTCCAAGGGCGGCACAGGCAGCCCGCGCTTGGCATAGAAGGCGTCGACAAAGGTGGCCAATGTACCCTGTTGAATAGCCTCGCGCAAACCAGCCATGAGCACCTGATAGTGGCGCAAATTATGGATGGTATTGAGCATGCTACCCAGCATTTCGCCGCACTTGTCCAGGTGATGCAGATAAGCGCGGGAGAAGTTCTGGCAGGTGTAGCAATCGCAGGTCGGATCCAGCGGCGAATCATCATGGCGATGGAACGCGTTGCGGATCTTGATGACACCCGTGTCGATAAACAGATGCCCATTGCGGGCATTGCGGGTTGGCATCACGCAATCGAACATGTCCACACCGCGGCGCACACCCTCAACGAGATCTTCCGGCTTGCCAACCCCCATAAGGTAACGAGGTTTGTCAGCAGGCATCATCGCCGGCAGGTAATCCAGCACCTTGATCATTTCGTGCTTGGGCTCGCCGACCGACAAACCGCCGATGGCCAGGCCGTCGAAACCGATCTTGTTCAGGCCTTCGAGCGAGCGCTCGCGCAGGTTCTGGTGCATGCCGCCCTGAACGATACCGAACAGTGCCGCCGTGTTGTCGCCATGGGCATTCTTGGAGCGCTGCGCCCAGCGCAACGACAGCTCCATGGAGACACGGGCAGTGTCTTCATCGGCCGGGTACGGGGTGCATTCGTCGAAAATCATCACCACGTCAGAGCCCAGATCGCGCTGGACCTGCATCGACTCTTCGGGGCCCATGAACACCTTGGCACCATCTACCGGCGAAGCGAAGGTCACACCTTCTTCCTTGATCTTGCGCATGGCGCCCAGGCTGAACACCTGGAAACCGCCGGAGTCGGTCAGGATCGGGCCCTGCCACTTCATGAAATCGTGCAGGTCGCCGTGTTTTTTGATGACTTCAGTGCCTGGGCGCAGCCACAGGTGGAAGGTATTGCCCAAAATCATCTGCGCGCCGATCGCTTCGATATCGCGGGGCAGCATGCCCTTGACCGTACCGTAAGTACCGACCGGCATGAACGCTGGGGTTTCAACCACACCACGGGGGAAGGTCAAACGACCGCGACGAGCCTTGCCATCAGTGGCCAGCAGCTCGAAGGACATACGACAGTTGCTCATGCTTGATCCTCTGGGGCCGGGGCTGGAGCCGTCGGCGCAGGATTGCGGGTGATGAACATTGCATCACCGTAACTAAAGAAGCGGTACCCATGCTCAACCGCAGCCTTGTAGGCCGCCATGGTTTCGGGATAACCGGCGAATGCCGAAACCAGCATCAGCAGCGTGGATTCCGGCAGATGGAAATTGGTCACCAGCGCGTCAACCACATGAAAGGGTCGACCGGGGAAGATAAAGATATCGGTATCGCCACTGAACGGCTTGAGCACGCCATCACGCGCGGCACTTTCCAGCGAACGCACGCTGGTGGTACCCACGGCGATCACCCGTCCGCCGCGCGCACGGCATGCAGCCACGGCATCGACCACATCCTGGCCCACTTCGAGCCATTCGGTGTGCATATGGTGATCTTCAAGACGCTCGACCCGCACCGGCTGGAATGTACCCGCGCCCACGTGCAAGGTCACGAATGCCGTCTCGACGCCTTTGGCGGCGATGGCCTGCATCAGCGGCTCATCAAAGTGCAGCCCTGCCGTTGGCGCCGCGACGGCACCCAGGCGCTGGGCGTAGACCGTTTGATAGCGCTCGCGGTCCGAACCTTCGTCCGGGCGGTCGATATAGGGCGGCAATGGCATATGCCCGACACGGTCCAGCAGCGGCAATACCTCTTCGGCAAAGCCCAGCTCGAACAGCGCATCGTGACGCGCCAGCATCTCGGCTTCGCCACCGCCATCAATCAGGATCTTCGACCCGGGTTTTGGCGACTTGCTGGAACGCACATGGGCCAGCACGCGGTGGCTGTCGAGCACCCGCTCAACCAGAATTTCCAGCTTGCCGCCCGAGGCCTTCTGGCCAAACAGACGGGCCGGAATCACCCGGGTATTGTTAAACACCATCAAATCGCCTGGACGCAAATGTTCAAGCAAATCAGTGAATTGACGATGTGCCAGTGCGCCGCTCTCCCCGTCCAGGGTCAGCAGGCGACTGTTGCGGCGCTCCGCCAAAGGATGGCGTGCGATGAGCGAATCAGGGAGTTCGAAAGTAAAGTCAGCAACGCGCATGATAGGTTTCGTCTAGCAGGGCCGGGGAGTTTAACGGACTTGGCAAAAATAGACCAATAAGTTGTTGACCGACCTAAACCTCATCTCTATACTTCGCCGCCATTGAGCCCTGATGGCGGAATTGGTAGACGCGGCGGATTCAAAATCCGTTTTCGAAAGAAGTGGGAGTTCGATTCTCCCTCGGGGCACCAAACATAGATTCAAGGTGCCGCTCAATGCACCCTGGATACACAGAGAAACCGGCCACCGCGCCGGTTTTTTTGTGTCTATTATTTGCTGCGGTTACCATGCAGTTGCGCTCTTACAAAGTGAGCGTTACCCTTTTGTCATCGCTGCAAATTCAGCGAACGGGTTTGGTCGCCCGACAAGCAAAAGGCGCACAGGCGCCCCATAACGATTGCAGGCGCTTTTTTTGCGTCCGCATATCCGTTTTATGGTGGCTGTGCGCGGGAGGCCCTCGGGCCTGCCGGGTTCCTTTTGCCCCGGTCGACCAACCTGCGCACAGCTGCCACCCCTATTTGTTTGGTCGCAAACGGTGGTAGCTCCCCAAGCAAAAGGAGCGTCAATCATGCACACCCTGAATCCGTCCAAAATTTGCGCCACTGTTTATCGAGCAGTGGCTCTATCCGCATTACACGCCAGCGCCAGCCTTACCACCCGCCTCGCCGCCTACAACCTCAATATGGCCAAAGCCCGCGCACTTGCTTCCAAAAAGGGTGACCTATGAACCCTGCAACTTTGATCCAAACCGTTGGCGGGGCCAGCTTTGCCAAATGCAATGCCGAGAACCAGCGCCTGTTTACCGTCAACCCCGGCGTATCGGGCGAGGAAGCGCTGCAGCACGCCTCTCTCCTGATGAACTGCGTCAACACGCTCACGTTCTTGGGTGCCATGAATGATGGTAACGAAGCGCTGAGATGGGCTTCGCACTACCTCAGCGAAATGGCCAAAGCACTTATAGATGACGTCACCTTGGGACTTCAGCACGCACAGGGCGGTGACTTATGAGCCACCTACTCTTTCACTCACGACGACCGACGCCAACCCAAGTTAAACGCGCCGCCCAAAAAACTGTTCGAAGCTAAGAGCTGATACTTGCGCGCAGATAACTCAATCACACAATGGCGATGGCAAGGCTTGCCCTAGCCTCGCCCCTTATTGTGATTCTATGAGCTTGCAAGGTGCCTGAAGAGTCCGGGGGATTCATCCTGGCTATGAAAACTCTGTCACCGGCCGAGACATCTCACTTCATCATTCCTCTTTTATGAGTTAGCGTAATGCTGAATTCAAGATAATGCTTAGCGGATGCCAAGCGGAAACCCTCAACAAGCATGGCTTCCCTGCATTTTTTCAAGATAATTTTTCGGACGGTTTGAGATATTTTCCATATACCTACGTTTACTCATCACGACCTGAGCTTCTCAGACCATCCTTTGACTCGGATCTTAGGTACCTACTCAGGTTTATCCAGCAACACCATCATCAACGCCAAAAGAACTAACACCCAGTTCAGCTACAGCCACCTCGGAACTCTCTCCCAGCTGCGTCACAGCAAGCTTAACTGGAAAGTTGTTTTTTTTAACTGGCGATAGAAAACCCTCTAAAACCGCTATTAATTCTTTATAGCTTTCTTCAAGACCATCGTATAAATAGTTGTGAAGTTGTGAAACTGATATAATTTTATGCCGCTTAGTCATTTCCGTGAACAACGACTTTGCCCCACAATGCTTTACACGGTCTGGCAGACGGTACGGAAAGTCTTCTTTCTCATACTCTTTAAGTAAGGCAGATTCAATATTATTGATTGGCGTGCAAAATATAGCTGGCGAGCGCCTTACCCGCGCATTATCTTTTTTATCACCATCAAGAATGACAATTACATTTTCCGGCGCAGACAAGAAGTTCTCATCACTATTCCTCTGCATCAAATCAATAACATTATCCGCACCACCAGCAGGTATTATTTTATAATTGAAAAACAGCTCATCCTTGTTCATTTTCCCTATGAGAAATTCGATCTGACTCTTAAGCTCCTCATCTTCTGTTAGGATATATTTATCCCACCCTTTGAAACCGAAAAGAATGCTCTTTATATAGTTATAGGATACAGGCCGTATTTTCGTAATCCCATCCAAGTCCTCCATATAGAAAAGTTCATTTTCACGAAGTGTTCTCATCATTGCCAAAGAGTGAGTTGTAAACAGAACATTCACTTCATACTGACTACAGAACTCCCGAAGTTTCTCTATAAGGCGAGCTTGCGCTGCCGCATCCAATGAAATATCAATCTCATCAATTACAATCAGCTTGTTTTTGCTTTTGATTTTCCTATAAAGACTAATAAGGAAATACTCACCAGAACTAAGATAATCCTCCCTGATATACCTACTCCCTTCAAGAGGAAGACAGTAGTAAGATTCATTTTTTATCTTAATCTCTACTAAAGAGTCAAATTTATTTGTTCCGTATATTCCACGCAAAAATTCTATAAGCTCAATTGGCTGATTATACTGAGATAAAACAATTGCCTTTCTGATGTCACCATCAGCCCCACTAATACTTTGAAAGAAGTTAAACCTCTGCCCATGAGGCATGGGTAACTCTACATCAATTAATGCCTTAATAGCATCAGGTATAGGGGTGTGACAATTAAGCGCCTGAATACTATCGTCATATACAAATTTAAACTCAACACCATCTGCCTTATAGGTCACACTGCTAGATTCACGAAAAATACTAGCTGATGATGTTTTCGAGAACGTATCAGCCGAGCAAAGATTTCTTATTGCCTTGATCAACGTGGTTTTACCCGCACCATTTTTTCCAACAACACAGGTTAACTTGTTATCGACAAGATCAATTAAAATACTAGCTGAACTTACATGCTGAACATCATTTATCTGAAATGAAATTTTCATGAGCTTACTTTTTTGATGGGTGATGAATTAACGTATCGACTACCGTCGACCCATATTTCTTTCGCAACTTATTAAGATAATCCTTATCAATGGTATTTACGTAATTCATGTAACCAGTAATTTTCTCGACACCCACCCTGAAATCCCCTCCAACCTTATCAACAAACCTCTCACGATCATTGATATAGAAATGAAGCATAACCTCAAGCTCTTTCTTAAACTTAATATCCACTGTTACTTTTTGATTAGGTAAAATAACCATACCTAACAACTTAATCTTATTACCCGAATGAGTAAACTTACTCTTATCACAGTTAACAGAAAGCTTCCCTTGAAAGCACTCATCCAACAGACCTGCGACACTCTCCTTAATACCTAGCAAAGCATCCCTACTCCCACCTGATATAATTATATCATCTGAGTATCTTGTATAAATAAGATTGCGCTTATCACAGTAGGACTTGAGCTTTTTGTCAAACCCATAAAGACAGGAATTACTGATAAGCGGGGAAGAGGGAAAACCAACGGGTAGCGCCCCATCAACAACAACTAACTCAACAATCCTATCGATATAATTGTCGGCATCCAATATTGGAGCAAGGTGCAAACTATCGCCAATTACATCCTTCACTAATCTTGCGTCAATACTTTTGAAAAAGTCTGTTAAGTCTGTCTGAAAAAAACATGAGCTTCCTGAGTGCTTAGCAACGGCATCATATGCATTAACGCCCTTTCTATAAGAGAAAACCACCTCTTCGTCAATCTTCAAATACTCGAACAAAAACAAATTCAGGAAAGAATGATACGTTTTCAACTTCTTATTGGGCCGTACCACTTCTCTATTTTTAATTCTAGTTCGTTCATAACACAACGAAACATCGCACTCAGCAAAATCTGTAAAATCAAGCTTGCCATGATACATAGCATCAAATAGGTCTTTAAGCGGCTTTTTCGTCATAAATATATCCCCGGCTGATTAAAACTCTACAGGAATTTCAGCTATCAGAGAATAGTTTAGGACATTTAAAGGTAGCGATCACCGAGTTACAACTGGGCGTCGCGACAGAAAGACAATTTAAATGAGGTCGTGACGTACAGAGGCGAGGTAGGTGCAGAAAGCAGGGCCTGGTAGAACCTCTATCTTGGGACGTACCAGAAATTCTTGACATCAAAATAAACATTACTATTCGTGTGGCCATCCCAAAGATAGGATGACCACACAACAGTAACCGGATATAGACCTGTAGAGGCCAGCTGGATGACTGGAGATGCTCCTAGTCGCTGACATACCTAAATCATATGGGCTTCTGCAAAAAAATCAAGCGGGGATGTCACCGTCGGATATTCGGGCCTCCTTGGATGAACACGTTGCTTTGCCTCTCTCTGCCACACGAGCGTACAAGATACATATGCCGAGCGAGCGCCTTGGATAACGCCTGGATCATGTAGAGACGCCTCTCGTTACAACCGTTTGTCGCAATCATCGTGGAGTCGCCTGCCCAAGCTGAAGGATGCCGTTGCAGCCAATCCAGGCAAGCAGGTGTTAAACGCCAGCGACTACTCTCCTCTACTCCCCACGTGCCCCCCCCTAACAGTGCAATCCGCCTAAAAGGCATGGTTTGTATAGAGCACACAATTCTCCCTCGGGGCACCAAACATAGATTCAAGGTGCCGCTCAATGCACCCTGGATATACAGAGAAACCGGCCACCGCGCCGGTTTTTTTGTGCCTGCGATTTGTCCCGCCCGGGCTGACCTGCTTGCCCTCAGCCCGTACCCCCATCACCCACAGGTTATGGCGTTCAAGATTGCGGAACGCGCTCGATATAGGATTTGAAGCACTGCCCCTTCACCTTGTTGCTGAACTTTTCTGCAGCAGCCCATTTTTTTTCTTTTGTATCTTCTATCGGGTATGCCTGGGCATCGCGCACAAATAGCACGCGCATCTTCCTGGTGATGTCTGAAGGCTCATGGTAGGCATCGTAGACATAATCTACGGGCCTGCCCTCCTGTCGACTCAACATGATTGAGGCCGCATCAAGTGCCCAGCCGTCGCAATAAGACACTTCGCCGTTACTGAACTGGATAACGCCGTCCTTCATGGTCCAGGCCCCGGCTCCGCCCGCTGCGAGCAAGCCCATTGCAGCTACCAGGGCTGACGCTGTCTTGCGCATGTTCATCTTCCTTCCCTGAAAAAACCGGAGGGTATCACCGCATCAACCTAAATGCTGAAAGCCTCTTGTGCTGCCCCTTGGCCTTTTTTTTCGCCAGCAGAAAAGCGATGATCGCCGCCCGGCATCAACGTAGAGGATCTTGTCGATGGAATTGCCACTGGAATCAGTCGCCCTTTATGCACTCAAGCTGGCGTACGAGTCCGAAGGTTCGAGCCCGATTTTGCGCGACGACCCGGCCATGAGCGACTATCAACGCGATGTCTTTGCCTTTGACCTGCGCAAGGGCGATATCGACGCCATCCAGGATAAAATCGAGCGCTGTGTGGCACTGGCGCTGGACGCCCTGGGCGGCGCGCAAACGGTCATGGGCCGCGAACTGCAAAAGCTGGCCGCCGGTTTCAGCAATGCGCAGACCCCGGAGCAAATGCACCCGGCGCTGCTGACGCTCAAGGATTACCTCAAGGACGTGCAGTAATCACCGCCCCTGGACGGACTCGATATAGGCCAGCAGATTGTCGATTTTCTCTTGATCGCTGATGCCCCAAAAGATCATCCGCGTGCCGCTCACCACTTTTTTCGGTGCTTCTATATAGGCCGCCAGTTTTTCCCGCGTCCATACAACACCTGAGTTTTTCATGGCGTCGGAATACTGGTAGCCCTCGCTGGTGCCGGCCAGCCGTCCGATCACACCATTGAGTTGCGGACCAAAACCATTGCGGGCGTTTTCGCCGATGCTGTGGCAGCCGCCACAGGTTTTGGTGAACAGCCTGCCCCCCGCTTCGGCATCCCCTGCAGCTATCGCG
Source organism: Pseudomonas sp. TMW22080 (assembly GCF_022496745.1). Lineage (NCBI taxonomy): Bacteria > Pseudomonadati > Pseudomonadota > Gammaproteobacteria > Pseudomonadales > Pseudomonadaceae > Pseudomonas > Pseudomonas sp. TMW22080. Next base: position 383,039 of record NZ_SCFF01000003.1, read on the forward strand.
CCGTGACTCAACAGCGCGGCACAAAGGCTAAGGATCAACAAGGCTGGGTACTTCATCGGTCACTCCATCAGGTAAGGGTGTTCAGGCTCAGGCGGCAATTATGCCTGCCCGCCAGCGGTTACACCTTGCTGGTGGTCAAGACAGGGCTTACCCGGCAAACCCGCCTTCATCCAGAAACGTACGTTCCTCCACGCTGGTATCGCGCCCCAGCACATGATTGCGATGGGGGAAACGCCCAAAACGCTGGATGATCACGGCGTGTTCTTCAGCCCAGACGCTGGCTTGCGGCCCAAGACTGTGGTGCAGTTGCAGGGACAGCTGTTGGTCGGCACTGTCTTCGGAATGCTCGAACGGCAAATAACAGAACAGTCGCAAGTCGGCCTCGAACGCCTTGTCCATACCGCCATTGATCATCTCCCGCGCATAAAAGCGCGCCAGCGAGTCGGTGGCAAACATATGTGCGGTTCCACGAAAAGCATTGCGCGGGTACTGGTCCAGCAGCAACAGCAACGCCAGGGCGCCTTCAGGTTGCGCCAGCCAGTGCTCCAACTTGCGACTGGCCGCCAGGAAATGAGCGCTGTAGAAAGTGTCGCGAAACAAGGTATCGAAGGCTTCATCCTTGGCAAACCAGTGCCTGGGGCCAGCCTGTTTCCAGAACTCGATTACCGCCTGCGGTGTTATTTGCTGATCCTTCCCGGTCGCTGCCACAGTTTGTTCCTCAGGTTGTTGGCCAAGCCTCAACTGTAGGCCTGCTCCGCCAGCAGCACCACCGCAATCAGGATCATTATCGCCCCCGATACCCGGCTGACATTCTTTGCAGCACCTGGCCGGGTGCGCAACACGGCGTGGGCACTGAAACCCACCGCCAGATACACCAGCGCACAACTGACCGCATGCAGCCCGCCCAGGGCAATGATCTGTGTCGGTATCGACCAATTCGACAGCGGGTCGGTGAACTGCGGCAAAAGCGCCAGAAACAACAGCAGCACCTTGGGATTGAGGCCGCTGACACACAACCCCTTCCACGCCCAGCGCGACCATGAATCAGACGCCTGCCCCTGCCCGGACTGGGGGGTTGCGGGGTCCCTGAGCATGCACACACCCAGCCAGAGCAAATACAGCGCCCCCGCAACCGTCAGCACGCTGAGGATCATCGGATTGCGCGCCACCAGCCCGCCCACGCCCGCCGCCACAATCACCGTTGCCAGCAAATGCCCCGAGAGCATACCCGCCACCGCTGGCGTCACCAGCCGACCGCGCATGCCCGCGGAAATCGCATAGGCCCAGTCTGCGCCGGGGGTGATGATAAACAAGAACGATACCGCCCAAAACGCGGCCAGGACGCTGAGAGTCACGGGACATTTCCTTTCTACACTGGAACTTTGATGATGAGAGATGGGGCACAAGCCCCGCGCCGCTGCTTTCTGGGAAGGTCTAAGCGGGCAAAAGAAGAATAAGCAAATGCCGCCAGGATTATCTTTCGTTTATCCTAAGCAACAGTTATTAACGGGAAAGGTTCTTCCATATGGATCGCATTGACAGGAATATTCTTGCGCAGCTGCAAGCTGATGGCCGACTTTCCCTCACCGAACTCGCAGAACGGGTGGGTTTGAGTCTCTCACCCTGCCATCGGCGCGTACGGGCGCTGGAAGACTCGGGGGTGATTCTTGGCTATCGCGCCCTGCTGGCGCCCGGCGAACTGGGACTTAACTTTTCCGCCATGGTATTTGTCACCCTGCGCGAAGTGACCCGTCAGGCGATTGCCGATTTTGAAGCGGCAGTGATCGAGACCTCGCAGATCGTCGACGCACAAAGGCTGTTTGGTGACCCGGACTACCTGCTGCATGTGGTCGCCGCCGACCTGCCGGCCTTCCAGCAGCTCTACGATGAGCGCCTGACCTCACTGCCCAATGTGCAACGCCTGACGTCCACGCTGGTAATGAAGCGGGTTATTCAGGACCGGATGCTGCCGTTGTGAGGCGGCATAAAAACATGTGGGGGCTGGCTTGCCTGCGATGCAGACGATGCGCTGTCACTGTAAAACCGCAGTGATCCAATCGCGAGCAAGCCCGCTCCCACAGGACGAGTGCAACCCGCCAATTAATCCGCCAACGGCATCAGCCCGACGGTCAGGGCATCAAGCAAAGCACTGACCTTGGGCAGGGCCTTGCGGCTTTTTGGCCACACCAGGTTGATCGCCAGCCCCTCGCTCGCCAGATGCGGCAGCACCTGCACCAGTGAACCATCAGCCAGATGCTGCTTGATCAGCCAGGTGGGCAGTTGGGCGATGCCGCATCCCGCCAGCACTGTCATCACTTGCCCTTCACCATCTCCTACGATGTACCTGGCGGGCATCACCCGGCGCTCTACCTCTCCGGGGCGGCTGCCTGCGAAGTTCCAGGGGCTGACCGTGCCGTCGGCCCGCCCATAGGCCACACACTGGTGATGCTCCAGATCGCGGTCGGTCACAGGCGTGCCGTGAATGTTCAGATAAGCCGGCGCAGCACAGAACACATGCCGCTCACGCCCCAGAAAACGATGCTCCAGCGCCGCTGGCCAGATATCCGGCCCACCGACCCGCACGACAATATCCACACCCTCTTCGACCGGATCGATAAAGCGGTCGGAGAACGAAATATGCGGCAGCAGCAGTGCGTGTTTTTGCACAAACTGCAAAATCACCGGCAACGCCTGCAAACGCCCGAAGGCCGCCGGCAAGTCAATGCGGATCCTGCCCTGCGGCTCGGCATTGTCGGCCTGCATGGCCAACTCGGCCTCCTCCAGTTCGGCCAGAACCCCGATACAGGTCCGGTAAAAAGCCGCTCCGCCATCGGTCAATGCCAAGCGCCGCGTGGTGCGCTGGAACAAGCGCACCCCAAGCCTGCCTTCCAGCCGGGCTATGCCCTTGCTGATCGCCGAGGCCGTCAGGTTCAAACGCTCGGCAGCAGCCCTGAAGCTGCCCGAGTCGGCGACACAGACAAATACATCGATACCTTTCAGGCGCTCGGAAGCAAACATGCACGGCCCTCATTAGTGAATTCAGTTCATCTTATTAGATAAAAGGCATCCTAAATACGCCAGCAGTTCCCCAGTAAGCTTTTACACCACGAACTTACTCAAGCATCAGGCGTATTTATGACTTCGCACAAACCCACCGTTTTAATCACCGGCGCCACCGGCCAGATCGGCGGCGACACCCTGCGCAACCTGCTGGCTGACAAGACCATTACCCTGGTCGCGGCCGTGCGCTCCCACGCCAAGGCCCAGTCTTTTACTGCACAGGGCATTCGCACCGTGATCATGGATTTCGACCAGGAACACACCCTGGCCCCGGCGCTGGAGGGTATCGACCGCGCCCTGCTGGTCACCGGCTACACCGTGGACATGCTGCGCCAGAGCAAGGCATTCATCGACCAGGCGAAAAAATCCGGCGTGCAGCATTTGGTGCATCTGGGTGCCTGCGGGCGGGACGACACCACCATCGGCCACTGGGCCTGGCACCAGTTTGTAGAACGTTATATCGAGTGGTCCGGTTTCTCGTTTACCCATTTGCGTCCCGAGTGCTTTATGCAAAACCTGCTCAGCTACGATGGCACCCGCGCAGTCATCAACGGAGTGATCGAGCAGTACACCGGTGATACGCGGTTCAGCTGGGTTGACGGCGAAGATGTGGCCCGGGTGGCCGCACAAGCTTTGTTGCACCCGCATAAGCATGCAGGTCAGACCTATCGACTGGGCTACGACGTACAGTCCTATGGCGATATCGCCGCGATCATGACCCGCCTGCTGGGCCAGCCATTTCGTTATGACGCACAGTCACCGGACGTGTTTGTGCAGAACATGCGCGCGGCAGGTGCAGAAATGGCTTATATGACCTGCGTACAGGACAACTTCACGCGCATGGCCGCCGGGCAAATTCCCGGGGTTGAAGAAACCTTCGACAATTTCAGCCAGATCACCGGGCGCCAGCCGGTGCGCTGGGAAGACTTCGTGCAAAAGCACCGCAAGGTGTTTGCCTATTGATTCATCCCTGTCGCCGCTGCCACAGGCTGCGATGGGGCGCGCAGCCTGCGGCAGCGGCTACAGGTCAGCTGTGCAAGGCAAACGGTGTCACGCCAGTTGCTGGCGCATCGCCATTTCCACCCCGCGAATCTCGGCCAGGCCTTTGAGGCGACCGATCAGCGAATAACCCGGGTTGCTCTTGCGGTGCTGGTCATCGAGCAACTGGTGACCGTGGTCCGGGCGCAGCGGCAAGCGCGGGCCGCCCTCACGTTCACGGCGCAGATCCTCGGCCACCAGCGCACCGATCACCCCGACCATGTCCACATCACCTCCCAGGTGATGGGCTTCGTGGAAGCTGCGCGGATCGGCCTCGCGGCGGGTCGAGCGCAGGTGGGTGAAGTAGATGAAGGGCGCAAACTGTTTGGCCATCGCCACCAGATCATTGTCTTCACGCACGCCATAAGACCCGGTGCAAAAAGTCAGGCCATTGGCCGGGCTTGGCGCGGCATCCAGCAACCATTGCGCATCTGCGGCAGTCGACAGGATACGCGGCAGGCCCAGCAACGCCCGCGGCGGATCGTCCGGGTGGATGGCCATGCGCACACCCACTTCCTCTGCGACCGGAATCACTTCACGCAAGAAATGCCCCAGGTGCTCACGCAACTTCGCCTCGTCGATCTCGGCGTAGGTGCGCAGCAAGGCGCGGAAATCTTCCAGGCTGTAGTGCTCTTCTGCGCCAGGCAGACCGGCAATCAGCGTGTTGACCAGGCTGGTATTCTGCTCGGGGGTCAGCTTTTCAAAGTAGGCCCTGGCTTGCGCGATATCCTCGGCACTGTACTCGGCCTGCGCCTCCGGGCGCTGGAGGATAAACAGGTCAAATGCGGCAAAGGCGGTCTGGTCAAAACGCAGGGCCCAGCCACCGTCATCCATCTCCCAGGCCAGGTCGGTGCGGGTCCAGTCCAGCACCGGCATAAAGTTGTAGCAGACGATATCGATGCCGCAACTCGCCAGATTGCGCACGCTTTGCTGATAGTTGGCGATGTACTCGTCACGGCGACCACAGCCACGCTTGATGTCTTCGTGCACCGGGATGCTTTCCACCACCGACCAGGTCAGGCCAGCGTCTTCGATCATCTGCTTGCGTGCCGCAATCGCTGCCACCGGCCATACCTGGCCATTGGGGATGTCGTGCAAGGCAGTGACAATCCCGGTGGCTCCGGTCTGGCGCACATCTGCCAGTGAAATCGGATCCTGGGGGCCAAACCAGCGCCAAGTCTGTTCCATGTCTATCTCCCTTCTTGTTAGTTATGTGCTGCAAAAGTTTTTAGCTGAGCCGCCATACCGGCCTGCTCAATGGCGCTGTAAGCGCGCTGCACCGCATCGCGAAAGGCCGGCCGCGCCGACAGCGCGAGCGGGAATACCTGCTCCAGATCGAGAAAGGCATCGACGCGCTGTGCCCCGTCAAGGCTGCCCGCCAGATCGGCAAACGTGGCGCTTAGCGGGTCATCGACCACATGGGCTTCACGGCCCGGCAAAGGCCGGGTGCAGTAGTGAATCCAGGCTGCAACCCCCAGCGCGATACAGTCAACGTCGCGCCCCGCTTCAAGCAGTGCCTGTGCACCCTGGAGCCAGCGCTGCGGCAGTTTTTGCGAACCATCCATGGCGATCTGGCGCAACCGGTGTTGCAGGCTGTCATTGGCAAACCGCGCGCACAGGTCACGGCCATAACTCGTTACGTCGATCTGCACCGGCATATCCAGCGTAGGTGCGGCCTCTTGGGCCATATAGCGCTGGATAAACAACAGCAAATCAGGATCGCTGATGGCCTCGAATACCGTCTCGTGGCCCGCCAGCAAACCGATATAGGCCAGCAGCGAATGGCTACCGTTGAGCATGCGCAGCTTCATGGTCTCGAACGGCCGCACATCCGCGACCATCTGCACGCCGTCCAGCTCCCAGTCCGGGCGCCCCTGGGGGAAGTGATCCTCGATCACCCACTGGCTGAAGCTTTCACACACCACTGCCGCGGGGTCCTGGCAGCCAAGCTGCTGCAGGTCGCTGAACGCCTGCGCATCCATGGCCGGAACAATGCGGTCGACCATGCAACCGGGGAATGCCACGTGCTGCCCGATCCAAAGCGCCAGCTCACTGCCTTTAACCGCCAACCCCATGACCGCCTGACGGGTGCGCTGGCCGTTGTCCGGCATGTTGTCGCAGCACAGCACGGTAAAGGCCGGGATACCCGCCTGGAACCGGCGGCGCAGGGCCTCCAGCACAATCCCCGGTGCCGTACGTGGTGCTTGCGGGTGGGCAAGGTCGTGGATAACGCCCGGGTCTTGCAGGCGTAACTGGCCAGTGGCCGGGCTCAGGCAATAACCTTTTTCGGTAACCGTCAGGGTCACAATCCGTGTCTGCGGATCGGCCATGCGCTGCAACAGCTGCTCCAGTTCCGCGCCGCCATCACCGGCGTACAGGGCCTCACGCAATACCGTGATCTCGCGCAACGTCACCTGCTCGCGGTCACGATACTCGGCCACCGAGTAACGGCATTGCTGCTCGCGCAACTGCTCTACCAGGGTCCGGTTGGAACGCAGGTTGGCGCTGCACAAGCCCCACGGACCCTCACCGTGACGGTTGTGATGGCGTTGCAGATAGACCGCCTGGTGAGCACGATGAAACGCCCCCAGGCCCAGATGCACGATCCCGATTTCAGCTGCTGCGGCCACTGCGGGTACTGGTTGAATCACAGGCATCGACAGGCTCCTCAAGGATGGCTCAGGGCGGCAGCCGGCAAGACGCTGCCTGCTGGTGGTACGGCTTCATCGATCACCGGCAGTGGTTTGACATAGCGCGCTACACATACTGCACCGATGATGGTCAGCACACCGGCCAACAGGAAGGCGCTGGTGAACGAACCGGTGAACTGCACCAGGAAGCCGGTCAGGGTCGGACCGATAATGCCCGAGGTGTTGGCCAGAAAATGCATGAAGCCACTGACTCCGCCGACGCGGGCAGCAGGTACGGTGTCCTGGATGATTGCCCAGTAAATGGCACCGGTGAGGTACAGAAAGAACACCGCCAGGGCCACCAGAATCACGGCCGGGTACAGGGTGGTGACGAGCCCGGCAAGGCCGATGCACACGGCACAGGCCAGCAGACAGGTCACCAGTACCACTTTGCGTGAAAACATCATCCGCCCGGTTTTCTTGAACACGAAGTCGGAAATGAAACCGCCCAGTGCCAAACCGAGGAAGCCCAGCAACCATGGAATGACCGTGGCGATACTCATCTCTTTAACGTTGAGGCCGTGGGCCATCGTCAGGTAGCTGGGGAACCAGGTCAGAAAGAAGAACAGTGTGTAGTTGTACGAAAAGAACGCCAGCGAGGTGAACAGCACGGTCGGCTGCTTGAGGTAGTAACGCAGCGGGTGCACCGGCTGCGCCGCCATCTCGCTCTGGCCTTCGCCTTGCGCAATCTCTTCGGCAACCTTGCCGGTGGGCTTGTCCTTGACGAATTTGTACCAGACCGCCGCCCACACCAGGCCAATCAGCATGATGATGATGAACGACACCTTCCAGCCGTAGCTGATGGCGATAAAGCCCACTACCGGTCCGGAAATCGCCCCCCCCAACGGGGTGCCGGACATGGAGGAACCCAGCGCCCGCGCCCGTTGCTTGGGGGTGTACCAGTTGTTGACCATCTTGCTGGTGGTCACGCTCAACGGGCCTTCACCCATGCCGAACAGGATGCGGATAAACACCAGCGACATAAAGCCGACGGTCAATACCGTCAGACCGCTGAACAACGACCACAGCACCATGGCCAGCAGCAGTGTGGTTTTCGCCCCGTAGCGGTCAGCAGCCCAGCCGCCGATAAAGTTGAATGCCGCATAGCCGACGAAAAAACTGCTGAAAATCATGCCCATCTCACCCGTGGTCAGACCGTAGTCTTTCTGGATGAAGGGGGCGGCCACAGACAATGCCGAGCGATCCAGGTAGTTAATAACGCCTGCCAGGAACAGCATGATGATGACTAAGGTACGACCTTGACCAAACATTGGAACCTCCCGCTTGTTTTTGTATTCGGTGAGGGTGCCCGCTGGGGGCACGTGTATCGGTTGAATCCTTGACGCCGAAAGCCGTAACGCCTGACCTGTAGCCGCCGGAAGCGCAGCGCGGCTGCGCTTCTGAACGGCTACAGGGCGCTGTTGAGTTGCACCAGCACCTTGCGGGTCTGCTCGGGGTGGTTTTCGATCAGGGCAATCGCTTCGGGCATTTCATCGAACTGGATGCGGTGGCTGATCATTTCCTGAACCTGCAACTTGCCGCTGGCAATCAGTTCAATCACCCGCGCGAACTTGCGGTTGTTGAGCCGCGATCCCACCAGGGTCAGTTCTTTCTTGATCATTTCCAGCTGCACCAGATCGGTGGGCGTGGTGCTGAAACCCAGCAGGCCGATACGGCCGGCCGGTGAGGCAATACGCACCATTTGCGGCATCAGCGCCGGGATGCAGGCAGCATCGACAATCAGTGGCACGCCTTCGCCATGGGTCAACTCGCGCATCGTCGCCTCTACATCCACTTCCTTGCCGTTGAGGGTGCGGCTGGCGCCCAGGGCGCGGGCGGTTTGCAGGCGCTCGTCAATCACGTCAGTCACGGTAATGTCGGTCAGCCCCAATGCCCGGGCCATTTGCACCAGGGTCAGGCCGATCACCCCGGCGCCGTAGATCAGCAGGCTGTCGCCGGGGTGCGGCTGCATGCGATCCAGCACGTTAAGGGCAATGGAGTACGGTTCCACCAGCGCGGCATGGCTCAGCGACATAGTGTCCGGGAGGCGATAAACATTGCTCGCAGGCACGCAGACTTGCTCACTGAAACCACCGTCACGGTGCACACCGATCACTTGCAGTTGGGTGCACACATTGGGCCGATTGATGCGGCACGGGTAGCAGGTACCGCAGCTGATCACCGGGTCGATGCACACACGGTCGCCGACCTTGATCTGCGTAACGTCTGCACCCACTTCGCTGACCACTCCGGAAAACTCATGGCCGGTAATCCGAGGGAAGCGCACAAAGGCGTTTTGCCCGTGAATGATGTGCAGGTCCGAACCGCAGATTCCGGCATAGGCGACGTCGACCTTGACTTCACTGCGAGACAGTTGCGGGACATCGACCTGGGCCAGGCCGAATTCAAAGGGAGCTCTTACTTGAAACGCTTTCATCGGGTAACTCCTGCCAGGACATGACGCCCCGTTTTTTATAGTTATTAAACAGTCGAGCAATCAGCTTTAAGCGGTATTACCAGTGCCAGAGCGTGCCATCTTCCAGGCGGTTGACCGGCAGGCTGGCGCGCTTGTAGGGGTACCTGGCAGCCAGTTCTTCGTTAATGTCGACGCCATGGCCCGGGGTTTCACCCGGGGTGAAATGGCCGTCCTCAAAGCGATAGGCATGGGGGAAGACGTCATCAGTCAGCGGGTCGTGGGGCATGTGCTCCTGAATGCCGAAGTTGGGCACCCAGGTATCGAAATGCAGCGCCGCGCCCATGGTCATCGGCGACAGGTCGGTGGCGCCATGAAAGCCGGTGCGCACCTGGTACAACGCGGCAAAGTCGGCGATCCGCCGTACATGGGTAATACCGCCCGCGTGAACCAGGGTGGCGCGGATATAGTCGATCAGTTGTTCCTGAATCAGCTCGCGGCAGTCGTGAATCGAGTTGAATACTTCACCCACCGCCAGCGGGGTTGTGGTGTGCTGGCGGATAAGTCGAAATGCCTCCTGGTTTTCTGCCGGGGTGCAGTCTTCCAGCCAGAACAGGTTGAAAGGCTCCACAGCCTTGCCCAGGCGCCCCGCTTCGATCGGTGTCAGGCGGTGGTGAACGTCATGCAGGATGTGCAGGTCATCGCCAAAGCGCTCGCGCACGGCGGCAAACAGCTTGGGTACATGATTGAGGTACTTGGCGGTGTCCCAGACATGCTCTGCTGGCAGGTCGCTGTCGGCCGGTTCATAGCGTTCGCCACTGCGCTTGGCCACGCCATAGGTGGTGGCAATGCCCGGAATGCCGCATTGCACACGCACCGCCTTGTAGCCCAGTTCCACATGACGGGCCACTTCGGCCAGGCAGCCTTCGATGTCCTTGCCCGTGGCATGCCCGTACACCATTACCCGCTCGCGGCTTTTGCCGCCGAGCAGCTGGTACAGGGGCATGTTGGCTGCCTTGGCCTTGATGTCCCACAGTGCCACGTCTACGGCGGCAATGGCGGTCATGGTCACAGGGCCGCGACGCCAGTAGGCACCGCGGTAAAGGTACTGCCAGATGTCTTCGATACGTCGCGCATCACGCCCGATCAACGCGGGCAGCACGTGTTCTTCGAGGTAGGCGACAACCGCCATTTCGCGGCCGTTCAAAGTCGCATCGCCAATGCCGTAGACCCCCTCGTCAGTGACGATTTTGAGGGTGATCAGGTTGCGACCCGGACAGGTGACAATCACGCGTGCTTCAACAATTTTCATCGGTTCAGGCCTCGGCGACAGAAGAAAATACAGGCATGTTCAGGCTTGGCATGGCCGCTGCGGGAATCAGCGCGCCGGGATGCTGCACCACTTCTGCGGCCAGCGTGTGCCCCCAGCGCGCAGCCTGTTGCGGCTCACCGCCTTGCAAGCGGCAGGCAAGGTACGCAGCACTGAAAGAGTCACCTGCCGCCGTGGTATCGACGATCTGCCGCACCTGTTCGGCGGGCACCTCGAAACGCCCGGTCGGGCACTGGATAAGGCACGAAGCCGGACCACGCTTGAGAGCCACTTCGCCCACACCAAACCGGGCATAGGCGCCAAACAGGGCTTCGGGATCGGCATAGCCGAACAACGCAGCATCGTCTTCCCAGGTGATCAGCGCCAGATCGGTCAGGCGCAGCATGTCGCTGTACGCCTTGCGTGCAGAAGACGCATCTGGCCACAGGTGTGGGCGGTAGTTGTTGTCAAAGACAATGCGCGTGCCGCTCTGGCGCGCTTGGCCCAGGGCCAGCATCAGGCGCTCGCGGCCGCCGGCGGTGAGGATCGCCAGGCTGATGCCGCTCAGGTACACATAGTCGTAGTCGGCCAGGGCGCGCAGTACGTCGTCGGCTTCTGGTCCGTCGAAAACCCGTCGGGCGGCGGCTTCTCCGCGCCAGTAGGCAAAGCGGCGCTCACCCTGGTCATCGGTCTGGATGAAATACAAACCGGGCAGCGCGTCCTTGATCACTCGCACATGCTGATCGCCGACACCCTCATCACGCCAGAGCTGGCGCATGGCAACGCTGAAAGCGTCTGCGCCGATGGCGGTTACATAGTCGGCAACAATACCGTTGCCAGCCCCCAGACGTGACAGATAGACCGCTGCATTGAGCGTATCGCCGCCAAAGGTCTGGCTGAAAAGCGCTCCTGGCAGACCGCGCATCTCAATCATGCACTCGCCCACCAGAGCGACTCGTCGGGGGTGGGGCAAATCGGCCTGTGGGCAATGCCCGAGGGTTACCGTCATCACTTCGCGCCTTGTTTTTATGGGTCGCTTGGCGTCGATACAGGCACGGATCGTGTCCTTGCATCGAGCTGATTATTATTTTCGGAACGGCGTTTCATTTCATTGTTTGAGGGCGAGTTTAATCAAAATCCCCGCACCGTCAAGAAAAATGAAACAGCGTTTCGTTTCCCTACGGTATATCCTTGTTTTTTTCATTTGCGTTGGAGCCTTCATGGACAACAGCACCACCCAGAACAATGAACTGGTCTCTGCAGTCGGCCGCACCATGGCCGTGCTTGAAGCGCTGGCCGAGCACCCGGAAGAGAGTGGCGTGTCCGAAATCGCGCAAAAACTGGATATGTCAAAAAGTACGGTCTATCGCTTTTTGCAGTCGCTCAAGGCCCGTGGTTATGTGGTTCAGGATGCTGAAGACCGCTACCGCCTGAGCGTGCGGTTGTTCGAACTGGGTGCCCAGGCCCTGCCCCATCTGGATATCGTGCGCGAAGCCGAGCCGGGGATGCGCCGGATCAACGAACTGACCGGGGAAACCGTGCACCTGGGCATCCTCGACGAAGGCAGCATCGTCTACGTGCACAAGATCGACTCCAAATACAACCTGCGCATGTATTCGCGTATCGGCCGTCGGGCGCCGCTGTACTGCACCGGCATCGGAAAGGTGCTGATGGCCTGGCTGAAAGAGGATGAGTTGCTGGCACATTTGCGCGAAGAGAGCTTCGAGCGGCGTACCGCCAACACCCTCACCAGCATCGACGAATACCTGCAGGAACTGGCTGTGGTACGCCAGCAGGGTTATGGCGAAGACCATGAAGAATTTGAAGACAACATGCGTTGTTTATCAGCCCCCATCCGCGACCGTTTCGGCCATGTGATTGGCGGCATGAGCGTATCCTTCCCGTGCTTTCGCTTTCGTGAGGAACTGAAACAGGACTACGTCAAACAACTGATGGAAGCCTCGCAGCAGGTTTCAAGTCAGTTGGGCTGGCATCCGCAAGGTTAAAGTAGGGGGCTGTTGCGCTGTGTGGTAAAGCGCAGCCCCTGCGCTAACGCGAATACAACCCAACTGCAATAAACACCTTGAATGCGATAAACTGCCCGCCGTTTAAAAAACGGCAAGGACTTCACCGGCTAGCCTCTCGCACAAGGATCGTCATGTTCAAACCCTCTTTCCCCCTCGCCCTGACAGCGGTGCTGCTTGCAGGTTGCCAGTCAGCGACCATTGACCCCGATAGCCCGCCCAAGCTCACCCAAGCCCAGGAAAAGGAGCAGGCGGTACAACGCGGTGTGTATGAAAAACTGATCAGCAGTGTGCTCGCCCGTGAGGGCGACCTGGCTAATGCCCAAGGGCGCGATGGCAGTTTCAATCTGATGCTGACCCTCGATGACAAGAACCGCATCATTGGCTGCGGCACTCAACCCAACAAGAAAGTGGATGCCAGGGTTTACCCCTACAATCGCAAGCTGGCCCTGGACCTGCGGTCTATCTGCTGGACAGCGGTGTTCCCCGAGCTGCCCTCGTCACTGATCGACCCCAAGAGCAAGACGGCAAGTGTCGTGGCGCCAGTTCTGGTGTATCCATTGGTTGGGCTTTCCCCCGAGACCCGGGCACGGCGCGATGCGGCCTTGCAGGACAAGGCGCAAAACGACTTTTTGTTCAAGCAACTGCTCGCGCCGATGCCCATCGACAGCATTGGTGTCGCCACGCTGATGATGATGACTGACAGCACCGGCCAGGTGCGCGAATGTGCCGCCAGCCTTGATCCGCACGCCATGCGCCCTTCTGAGTTCAGGCATGACGATGGGTTGCTTGCAGGACTGGTTCAGCGCTGCAAGCAACTGGACTTGAGCGCCATGCCGGGCTTTGTGCCCAACACCCAGGGCATGAGCAGCGCGTTTTATCGCGTCGAGTACACGCCCTGGAAAGCCGGGCTCAAGCCCGCTCAATCGCAAAGTTGTTCCACGACTGGCTCACAGGCATCAACTCAAGGCTGTTGATATTGATGTGCGCCGGCTGGTTGAGAATCCAGAAAATCGTTTCGGCTATGTCCGCTGGCTGAATCGCCTGGGCGCCGGCGTAGACCGAATCATATTTGGCCTTGTCCCCGGCAAAGCGCACCAGCGAAAACTCGCTCTCGCACAGGCCAGGTTCAAGGTTGGTGACGCGCACGCCGGTACCCTGCAGGTCACAGCGCAGGTTCAATGAGAACTGCCGCACAAAGGCTTTGCTCGCGCCATACACATGACTGCCAGGGTACGGCCAGTTACCGGCAATAGACCCCAGATTGACGATGCCTGCCCCGGCACCGTGAGCGATCAACCGTGGCAGCAGCAAGCGCGTGCTGTACAGCAGGCCCTTGATATTGGTGTCGACCATGATCTCCCAGTCATCCAGCGAGCACTCGGGGGCTGGCGCGGTGCCTAATGCCAGCCCGGCATTATTGATCAGCCCGCGTAACCTGCTGAATTCCGCAGGCAGATGTTCAATGGCCTGCTCCATCGCGACACGGTCACGCACGTCCACCACCAGCGGCAAGATTCTGGCTTGCGCACACAGCTCGTCAGCCAGTGCATGCAGGCGCTCGGCCCGGCGACCGGTAAGCACCAGCGACCAGCCTGCGGCAGCAAAACGACGGGCACAGGCTTCGCCAAAACCGGACGTGGCACCGGTAATAAAAACAGTCGGCATCATAGACAGCTCCTTGGGATCGATCAGGACCACGACCGGCCCAGCAGACCAACGCCTGCCAGCACCAGCAATAGCCATTGGGTAAAACGGGCGGCCTGTTCGGCCTGGATACGCGCGAACAATTGTTGCCCCAGCCACAGCCCCAACAGCAGCGCAGGCAGCATCAGCAATGCCTGCCGGCCTGTGCCGGGGGGGATGGCCAAAGCCACCGCCAGCCCGGCCAGCGCCGCAAGATCGACGGCAAAAAAGAACATGATCAGCGTCGCTCGCAACGCCCGGGCCCGCAGCCCGCAATGGCTGAGCCACGCCACCACCAACGGCCCGCCAATACTGAATGCGGCGATCAACGCCCCGCTGCTGCCCCCCACCAGCCAGGCACCGACGCGACCCTCGCCCATCGGCAGGCGAATACGCGCCAGACCCAGAATCGCCAGTAGCCCCACCAACAGGTAGACCCCCACTGTCAGCCCACCGCTGTCGATACCCGTCAGCAACCAGATACCGCACGGCACTCCACACGCGGCCGCCAGCAGCAGGCGTTTGAGCAGCGGGTAATGCGCCTCGTGCCAGGCACTGCGCAACAGCATCACGCTGGACCCCACCTCCAGAAACAGCACCAGCGGCACCGCCTGTTGCAGCGACCCGAGCATCGCCAGCCCGACCACGGCAATGGCCGCAAAACCAAACCCCGTGAGCCCGCGCACCACAGCCGCCACCAGTACGCACAGCGCACTCAGGGCCCAACTTGCTTCAGGGTTCATACGCTGCTCCAGGGTGCTCAATGGCGCCACTGTAGTCAGCCGCGCGCCCCGGGGCTTAGATCCAGTCGGGGCTTTCGATGGGGCCAGAACTGGCCCTATCGAAAACCCCATCTGGATCTAAGGATTGCCCCCGGCCGTGACTAGTCTGCGAGCAACTGGCCGCACCGGACCGACCCTCAGGAGTGACATGCATGGCGACGAATCTGAACCACCAATGGATGCCTTTTACCGACAACCGTGAGTTTCACCGCGCACCGCAGTTGTTCGTCCGCGCCGAGGGCGTTCGTTACTGGAATGCCGAGGGCCGCGAACTGCTCGATGGCAGCTCCGGGTTGTTTTGCAGCGCTGCCGGCCATGGCCGTACCGAGATCGCCGAGGCGGTGTGCAAGCAATTGCTGACCCTGGATTTCACCCCGCACTTTCAACGGGCTTCGCCGTTGTCTTTCGAGCTGGCGGAACGCTTGAGCGACTTGTTGCCTGCTGGCCTGAACAAACTGTTTTTCACCAACTCCGGCTCCGAGTCGGTGGACAGCGCGATGAAAATTGCCCTGGCCTATCACCGTGCCCGCGGCGAAGCCCAGCGCACCCGGTTTGTGTCCCGCGAGTGGGCTTATCACGGCGTCAACTTTGGCGGCGTGGCCCTGTCGGGGATGATGCGCAACCGCCAGGCCTTCGCCACCGGCGGCCTGCCCCACGTCAGCCATATGCGTCACACCTGGCAAGAGGAGCAGCGCTTTCAGTTGGGCGAACCGCAGCAGGGCGCCGACCTGGCCAGCGACCTGGAGCGGATCATCGCCATGCATGGCGGCGACAGCATTGCTGCCTGCTTTGTGGAGCCGATTGCCGGTTCCATCGGCGTGTATGTGCCGCCTGTGGGCTACCTCAAGCGCCTGCGCGACATCTGTGACAAACATGGGATCTTGCTGGTGTTCGATGAAGTCATCACAGGTTTTGGCCGCACCGGCCAGGCGTTTGCAGCACAGAGCTTTGAGGTGAAGCCGGACCTCATCACCCTGGCCAAGGCCCTGACCAATGGCGCAATCCCGATGGGTGCCGTGGCGGTGGACGAGGCGGTTTACGACACAGTGATCAATGCCAGCAAAGGTGGCGGCCCGGAACTGTTCCACGGTTATACCTACTCCGGGCACCCGGTGGCCTGTGCGGCGGCGCTGGCTTCGCTGGATATTTACCGGGATGAGGATTTGTTTGCCAAGGGCGCGCAACTGGCGCCGTATTTTCTGGAGTGCCTGAGCGGGTTGCAAGGCCTGCCACAAGTCAGCGACTTGCGCGGTTATGGGTTGCTCAGCGGAATACAGCTGACGCCGGGGGATGCGCCGGGAGCCAAAGGTGCGCGGGTGCAGAGGGCGCTGTATGACGCCGGGCTGCATGTTAAAACGACCGGGGATGCGATCATCTTTGCCCCGGCGCTGGTGACTGGCCGGGCGGATTTGGATGCGATGTTTGAAGTGTTGAGAGAGACGTTGGGGCGGGAGGTTTTGTAAGGCTAAAGCAAGTCCCTCACCCTAGCCCTCTCCCAGAGGGAGAGGGGACTAAAAGCAAAGGCAGAACTGACCGCACGCGGCTGCGAGATCTCCCCCCATCAAGCGCCCTCTCCCTCTGGGAGAGGGCTGGGGTGAGGGGCTTTCAGCTCGCGCCACGCCTCACCCAGCGCCGCAATCCCCGGCTCGATCAGTTCTTCGGCAATCGCCCCGAAGCCCAGCCGAAAGCAGTTGAGCGGGCGCGGCTCGCTCAAATAATGAATATCCCCCGGCTCAATCAACACACCACGCCTGGCCACCAGCCGCTGCAACACCCAGGCATCCACATCCGGCGGGCAACTGACCCACAGCGACGAGCCCCCCGCCATGCCGCTGGCATTGAGTTGCGGCAAATGCTCGGCCATGGCCCGGCTGATCACCCGCCACTTGCGCGCCAGCCGATCGCGCAACCGCCGGGCATGGGCATCGTAATGGCCCATCGATAAAAACAGCGCCAACGTACGCTGGTTGTTCGACGGCGGATGCCGGTAGATGTAACGGCGCAGCGCCCGCAGTTCATGGATCAGCTCGGCATCCGCGGCAATAAATCCCAACCGTACCCCCGGCAGCAGGCTTTTGGTCAAGCTGCCCAGATAGATCACCCGTCCGCTGTCATCAAAACTCTTCAAAGCCGGATGGTTGCTGCCCAAAAAATTCTGTTCGTTTTCGTAGTCGTCCTCAATGATCAACAAGTCATTTTCACGGGCACTGGCCATCAGCTCCAGGCGTCGGTACAGCGGCATGGTCACGCCAGTGGGCGACTGATGGCTGGGCGTGCAAAACACCATCTCGCAGTCGGCCAGTTGCTCATTGACCACCAGCCCCTGGCGATCAATGCGCAGCGGTTTCAACGCGCAGCCACTCAGGCTGAAAATATTGCGCGCGTCCACATAGCCCGGATCCTCCAGCCCCATCACCAGCCCCGGGCGGCCCAGCAGCCGGGCGAGCATATACAGCGAATTCTGCGTGCCGATGGTGATCATCACTTCCTGCGTCGACACGCTGATCCCGCGTTTGGGCAACACACGCTGGACAATCTGTTCGACCAACAACGGATCGTCGAGCATCACTTGATCATCGACCCAACTGCGCATATGTGCGCCGGTGCTGGCGATGCGCGAACAGTCGCGCCAGCGGGCAGCGGTTTGCTCATCCGCCTCGACCTGACCATAGATGAACGGGTAGCGATACTCACGCCAGTTGCGCGGCTTGACAATGGCCCGCAACTGCGACGAACTGCTTTGCAGGCGCGCCTCCCAGTCCGGTGCATGGTCGGGGCGCTCGAAGATTTTTTGCGTGGCGGGTTTGAGGCTGACATTGAGCTGCTGGCGCAGGTACTTCTCGTTGATAAAGAAACCGCGCCGGTCCGATGGGATCAGATAACCATCCTGCACCAACTGCTCATACACCAGCACCACAGTATTACGCGACACGTTGAGCAGCTCACATAGCTTGCGCGATGACGGCATCGGCTCACCGGGCGGCATGGCACCGTCCAGAATCGCGCTGAGCAAGCTCTCGCGCAGTTGCTCCTGTAAGCCCCGGCCAGCTTCGAAGGGTCGAAAATAACGCTCCAACATGGTTCAAGCTCCTGGCCCGGCGCCCCGTCATGGCGCACCCAATGCGCTACAACCCTTGCCACACAAGGCCTGCAACGACCTCTGGCACCACAGCTTGCAGCAACTGGATCTAAAGCAAGCGCCGAGCCAGCGCCTAAGATCGGGCTGACAAAAACACAGACATCCCCCAGCCCGGAGTCTCACCATGCTCAAGCCCCTGAACAAATGGATCCGTCGCACCGTCTTGTTGCCCCTTACCGCTCTGAGCCTGGTAGCCACTGCCCACGCTCAGACCGTGACCATCGGCGTGCAAAGCATGTTTGCGCCCTGGAAAGACGCCATCGCGCAAAAGCAGTTCGAGCAAGCCACCGGCTGGGATATCCAGTGGCGCAACTTCGACAGCGGCGGCGACGTGATGATGGCCATGGCCTCGGGCGATGTGCAGATCGGGGTCGCCGGCAGCAGCCCGATTGCCGCCGCCGTGAGCCGCGGTGTGGATGCGCAATTGTTCTGGATTCTGGACAACATTGCCGATGCCGAGGCGCTGGTGGTACGCAATGGCAGCGGTATCGTCGCGCCACAGGACCTGGCCGGCAAAACCCTCGCCGTACCCTTTGTCTCCACCACCCACTTTCACGCGTTGTTTGCCCTTGAGCAGTTCGGCCTGACCGGCAAGGTCAAGGTTATCAACCTGCAACCTTCGGATATCCCCGCAGCCTGGGAGCGCGGTGATATCGACGCGGCGTTTATCTGGGATCCGGCCCTGGGCCGTCTCAAGCAAAGCGGCCATGTGCTGTTGACCTCGGGCCAACTGACCGACTGGGGCAAGGCCACCTTCGACGGCCTGGTGGTAGATAAACAATTCGCTGCCGCCAACGGCCCCGGCATGCAGGCGTTCACCCAGGTGCTGCAAGACAGCACCGCGGGTTACGTCAAGGCGCCAAAATCCTGGACCGCCGACTCGCCGCAGGTCATCAACGTGGCCAAGCAGTCCGGGGCCAAACCTGAAGAAGTACCACCGGTGCTGGCGCTGTACCAGTTCCCGCTGGCCAGCGAACAGGCCGGCCCGACGTGGCTGGGCGGTGGCGCTGCCAAGGCACTGGCCGCCACCGCCGAGTTCTTGAAAGCTCAAAAGAAAATCCCGGCCTTGCTGCCTGACTACAGCGCGGCGATCAACCCGACGTTTGTGCAAAACGCCCAATAACCCGCTCCCACAGGGCATCAAGTTAATTGACGAGGAACACGCCATGCCCCTCAGCCTAAAAATTCATGATGTGTCGGTGCTCTACCCCGGGCAGCAAAAGGGTCAGCCGGTAAGGGCTCTGTCCGGGGTCAATCTGGACATTGCCGCCGGTGATTTTGTCGTCGCCCTGGGTGCTTCAGGGTGCGGCAAGACCACACTGCTCAACCTGATGGCCGGGTTTATCCAGCCCAGCAGCGGGGTAATTACCCTGGGCGACTATCACGGCCAGGTGCCCGAGCGCATCGACGGCGCCGAGCTGCGTGACCAGGTCACCGGCCCCGGCGCAGAACGCGGTGTGGTGTTCCAGAAACATGCGCTGCTGCCGTGGCTGAATGTGATCGACAACGTGGCCTTCGGTCTCAAGTTGCGCGGTATCCCCAAGGTCGAACGCGAAGAACGTGCCCTGCATTTTTTGCAGTTGACCGGGTTGGCGGAGTTTCGCGATCACGCCACTTATCAGCTGTCGGGCGGCATGCAGCAACGTGTCGGGATTGCCCGCGCCCTGACCAATGACCCGAAGATGCTGCTGCTCGACGAGCCCCTCGGCGCACTGGACGCCCTGACCCGCGAACGCTTGCAGGAACTGATCCTGGAGATCTGGCAGCGCACGCAAAAGATGATGTTTTTTATCACCCATGACGTCGAAGAAGCGCTGTTTATGGCCACCCGACTGATCATCATGTCGCCACGCCCGGGGCGTATCACCCACGAGTTTTC
This sequence comes from Pseudomonas sp. TMW22080, assembly GCF_022496745.1. Classification (NCBI taxonomy): domain Bacteria; kingdom Pseudomonadati; phylum Pseudomonadota; class Gammaproteobacteria; order Pseudomonadales; family Pseudomonadaceae; genus Pseudomonas; species Pseudomonas sp. TMW22080. Next base: position 403,059 of record NZ_SCFF01000003.1, read on the forward strand.
GGTGGATTTCGGCCAGCGCTTTCTCAAGTGCCGCGACGCTCGCGCCGTAAAATCCAGCCCCGATTTCATCGCCCTGCGCGAGCAGATCCTGAGCATCATCCACGGTGACGAGGAGGCAGCGTAATGAGCCTTTTGGACGAAAAACAACGCAATGCCGTGCTGCGCACCCTCCATGAACTGCGCCGCGCCGCGCCGGCAAAGCCGGGCGAGCAATATGGCGCACCGGGCAACGGCTCCAGTATGGGGCTGAGCCTGGGCACGATTTGTGTCGTGTTCGCCTTGTGGTTTTTCGCCACCAATGGCGGTTGGATCAAGCCGCTGTTTTTGCCCTCGCCCCAGGCGGTATGGGCGCAGATCGTGGATGTCAGCCGCGACGGGTTTGCCGATGCCAGCCTGTGGACACATATCGGCTGGAGTGCCCTGCGGGTGTTTGGCGCGTTTGCGCTGGCGGTGCTGACGGCAATCCCGGTGGGTATTTTGATGGGGGTCAATCGGGTGGCCCGAGGCGTGTTCGACCCGCTGGTGGAGTTTTACCGCCCGCTGCCGCCGCTGGCCTATCTGCCGTTGGTGGTGATCTGGATGGGTATCGGTGAAGGCTCAAAAATCCTCCTGATCTACCTGGCGATGTTTGCCCCGCTGGCACTCAGTGCCCGGGCCGGGGTCAAGTCGGTGGCCATTGAGCAGATCCACGCGGCCTATTCGATGGGCGCCAGCCGCGGGCAAGTGCTCAGGCAGGTGATCATGCCGGCAGCCCTGCCGGAAATTCTGACCGGCATGCGCATCGCCATCGGCTTTGGCTGGACCACCCTGGTGGCTGCCGAAATGGTCGCGGCCACGGCCGGGCTGGGCTTTATGGTGCTGACGGCGTCCAAGTTCATGGCCACTGATGTGGTGATCATGGGCATTCTGGTGATCGGAGCGCTGGCCCTGCTGTTCGATCTGGGCATGCGCTGGCTGGAGCGCAAACTGGTGCCTTGGAAGGGCCGGGGATAAATGAAAACCCGTAGCCGGCTCAGTGGGAGCGAGCCTGCTCGCGAAGGGCGTTCGCGAGCCGGCTCGCTCCCACAGTTGCAGGTCTTAGCGCACCAACCCGCGCAACAGGGTCACGGTCTGCTCGCGCACAATGCCCATCAGCATGGCGTAACGCTCGGCCGTCAGTGTGTCCCAGCCCAGTGACTTCAGCGAGCTGGTGCGGGTCAGGTGAAACGGCAGTAACTGCCCGGTCAGGGTCATGGAGCGCAGGATGCATTCTTCATCACTGGCATCCGGGCCCATCAGCCGCGAAATGATTCCGCTGGTCACGCCGATAATGCGCTGGCCTATACGCTGGCTGATCATTTCTTCACCGGCGCTGGGGCCCAGCCCCGCCTGCTCCCGCGCATAGAACTTGCGCCAGCTGTTGGTACGGTTGGACACCAGCATGAATTCGGCAATCTTGCTCTGGATGGCGCAGAAGGTGTCGATCAGTTGTTCGGTGTCCGGCCGCGTGCCCAGCAGCGCCTGGGCCGCTTCGATGGTCGGCGCCAGGTAATCCCAGATCCGCTCCACCATGTACTCGGTGCAGGCGCTATACACCCCTTCCTTGTTCTTGAAGTAGTAATTGAGCGCCGGTGCATTAACCCCCGCCAATTCGGCGATATCGCGGGTCGAAGCGCCCTCGTAGCCACGCTCGCCAAACAGGTTGAGGGCCGCTTCGATAATCCGCGCACTGGTTTCATCCCCACACGTATAGCCGCCTTCGCTGGCAGGTCGGCGCCGGTGAATCGTGGTCATGGGCTTCTCCTTGATCGATGAAGACGGGAGTGTGCCTGAATTTATATCGATTGACATAATTTTACCGATCGCAATAATTGTTACAACCGATAACAATTGAGAGCACCATGACCGCACATCAGGCCCTAGACCCATCGATCAAGATCAGGCCCAAACGCCAGCCTGGTAAAACCCTGGCGCTGGGTGCTCTCGGCCTGGGCGCGCTGCTGGGTGCTGCCATATGGGGTGCACACTGGTGGAATGTGGGGCGTTTTATCGAAAGCACCAACGACGCCTACCTGCAGGCCGACAGCCTGAGCGTAGCCGCCAAGATCGCAGGCACGGTGAGCGAGGTGTATGTCAGCGACAACCAGAACGTCAGCGTCGGCCAGCCGCTGGTGCGCCTCGATGTGCGGACTTATCAGGCTGCGCGGGAAAAATCCGAAGCGGCCATTCGCGCAGCCGAGGCCGATATTGCCCGGGGCGAAGCCGAGCTTGAACAGCACGGCGCGTCCATTGCCCAGGTGCAGGCGCAGCTGGAAGGCGAAAGCGCCAACGAGCAGTACGCCGCCGCCCAGGTCAAACGCTACGCGCCCCTGGCCGAAAGTGGCGCCGAGACGCAGGAGCGCATGGCCGAGCTGCGCAACGCCCTGCGTCAGGCCAGCGCAAGGCGGGCTGCCCAGGCGGCGGCACTGAACGTTGCCCAGCGCCAATTGCACACCCAGCGCGCCGCCATTGAACAAGCCCGTGCACAACTGGCCAGCGCCCAGGCCAGCACCCGCCAAAGCAAGCTTGATGAACAGGACACCGTGGTTTACAGCTCCCTGGCCGGCCGCGTCGGCAGCCGCTCGGTGCGGGTGGGCCAATACCTGCAACCCGGAACGCGCCTGATGACCATAGTGCCCCTCGATGAGGTCTACCTGACCGCCAACTTCAAGGAAACCCAGATCGAGCGCATGCACCCCGGCCAGACCGTGGCGGTGCATATCGATGCCTGGCCGGGGATAAAATTTGAGGGTGTGGTTGAAAGCCTGTCGCCCGGTACCGGCTCACAGTTCGCCCTGCTGCCGTCCAACAACGCCACCGGCAACTTCACCAAGATCGTACAGCGGGTGCCGGTGCGCATTCGCCTGAACCCCTCTGCCGATAAAGGCATTGAGTGGATGCCGGGGCTGTCGGCCACTGTCGACGTCGACACCCATCGTGGCTAGTGCTGTTGCTGCATCCGCAGCGCTGCAACCGCCCCGGGCAAACGCCAGTACCAGCGACTGGATTGTGGTCTTTGCTGGCGCATTGGGCGCGTTGATGGCCACGCTGGACATCTCCATCACCAACGCCGCCCTGCCTCAGATTCAGGGCCAGATTGGCGCCTCTGGCACCGAAGGCACATGGATCTCGACCGGCTATCTGATGGCTGAAATTGTCATGATCCCGTTAACCGCCTGGCTGACACGGGTGTTCGGGCTGCGCAATTTCCTGATCGGCAACGCGATTCTGTTCAGTCTGTTTTCGATCCTGTGCGGCATTAGCGAAACCTTGCCGCAGATGGTCATTGGCCGGCTCGGCCAGGGCTTTGCCGGGGGGGCCATGATTCCCACGGCGCAGGTGTTGGTGGCCACCCGCTTACCTCGCCATCAAATGCCCATCGGCATGACAATGTTCGGCCTGATCGTACTGCTCGGGCCACTGCTGGGCCCGGTATTGGGCGGCACCCTGACCGAAAACTTCAGCTGGCGCTGGTGTTTCTTTCTGAACATTCCGGTGTGCGCCTTGCTGCTGGTGATGCTCAGTCAGGGTCTGAAAAAAAGCCCGAGCAACTGGCAAGCGTTTATCAATGCCGACTGGCTGGGGATTATCGGCCTGACCGTGGGCCTTAGCGCCATGACCGTGGTACTCGAAGAAGGCAATCGCGAGCGCTGGTTCGAGTCTTCGCACATCATCGGCCTGAGCCTGCTGGCGGTGTCCGGGATCGCCTTGCTGCTGATTGCCCAGAGGCTGTCGAAGACGCCGATTGTGCGTCTGAAACTCCTGCTCAATCCGCGCTTTGCCAGCGTGATCGCGATTGTATTTGTGGTGGGCTGCGGACTGTATTGCGTGGCCTTTGTACTGCCGCAATTTCTGAGCAATATTGCCGGTTTCAATGCTCAGCAATCCGGAGCGGTGATGCTGATGTCGGGTTTGCCGGCGTTTTTGATGATGCCTGTTTTGCCACGCCTGCTTGGCCGCGTGGATACCCGCATCATGGTCATGCTTGGCCTCGGTTGCCTGGCCAGCAGTTGCCTGTTGGCCATGGGGCTGACCGCCGACAGCGTGGGCGAGAATTTCACTCGCACCCAACTGCTGCTGGGCCTGGGCCAGGTAATGGCGATGATGCCGCTCAATCAGGCCTCCATGAGCTGCGTGCCGGCCCACGAGGCGGGTGAGGCTGCGGGTATCTACAACATGGCGCGCAACCTCGGCGGCTCGGTGGGGCTGGCGCTGCTGGGGACGTTTATCGAGCGGCGCAGCAGCTTCCATGACGCCACCTTGCGCGATGCCGTAAGCGTACAGTCGGTCGAAGCTCACACTCAGCTTGCAGCGTCCGCCCAGGGCTTTTTCGCTGAGCACGGCGATCTCGCCCATGCCCAGCTCCAGGCACTGGGTCAACTGGCCGGGCAGATCCAGGTTCAGGCGCAAGTGATGACCTACAGCGAAACCTTCTACGTGCTCGGCATCGCCTTGCTTTTGTGTCTGCCCCTCGCCCTCTTTCTAAAAAAACCGCCTGCCGGTACGCCATTGAACACAGGACACTGACCATGATCGCTTGCAAACCCTTGAGCCTGTTGGGTCCGTTGTTGCTGGTGGGCTGCACCTTGGGCCCGGACTATCACGCGGCACCCGACAGCCACCTGCAAGACAGGGACTTTACCCGTCAGGTGGTTGGCACCCAGGCGCAAACACCACAGGTTGCCGAATGGTGGCGCGACCTCAATGACCCGGTGCTCAACCAGTTGATCGACAGTGCACTGGGCCACAGCCCCGATCTGCAAGCGGCCGCCGCGCGGTTACGCCAGGCCCGCGCCGGACTGGCGGAAAAACGCAGCAACCAGATGCCCAAAAGCTCGGCCACGGCAGCGGCGCTTTACACCGGCTCGGGTGACAGCCAGACCGACGCCACCCACCTGTACCTGAGCGGTTTCGATGCCAGCTGGGAGCTGGATATTTTCGGCGCCAGCCGCCGCGCGGTAGAAGCAGCCAGTGCCGAAGCAGATGCCGTACAGGCGGATCTGGCCGACGCCCATGTGCAACTGGCCGCTGAAGTGGGCCAGGCCTATATCGGCCTGCGCGACCAGCAACAGCGGCTGCGCATCGCCCGCCAGTCCGAACAGCTTGAGCGCCAGTTGCTGGACTTTACCGGGCAGCGCCTGGCCCAGGGAACCGCCTCGGAACTGGACCGTGAACGCATCGCCACCCAGGTCGAAACCACCCGTGCCGCGTCCATCGCCCTGGAGCTGGAAGTGATTGAATCCCTCGACGAACTGGCCTTGCTCAGCGGTCTCGAGCCCGGCGCCCTGGACACCCGTTTGGGCACCGAAGCCGCGCTGCCGGCACTGCCCGCCATGGTCAATATCGGTGACCCGGCGCAGTTGCTGCAACAGCGCCCCGACATCCGCGCTGCAGAACGCCGGCTGGCCTCCAGCACCGCGCAGATCGGAGAACACAAGGCGGCGGCATTTCCCAGGGTCAGCCTGTTCGGCTCCCTGAGTTTCAGCGCCAGCGCGCCGGGCCATCTGTTGCGCAAGGACAACCTCAGCGCCCTGGGTGTCCCCTATCTGCAGTGGAACTGGCTGGACTTTGGCCGCGTGCAGGCCCAGGTCAAACAGGCCGAAGCCGGACGCGACGAGGCCCTGGCCAGGTACCGCAGCAGCGTGCTCGGTGCCCTGCGCGATGCCGATGTGGCACTGGCCCGCTACGGTAACGAACGCCAGCGCAGGGGCACCCTGGGCCGGGTCGAAACCAGCGCCGTACGCGCATCCACCCTGACCGAACAGCGATACCGCGCCGGTACCAGTAGCGTGCTCGACTGGCTGGACGCCGAACGCACCCGCTACCGCGCCGAACAGGACCGGGTTCACAGTGACGGTCAGTTGATCAAGGACTACATAGCCCTGCAAAAGAGTCTTGGGTTAGGGTGGCGTTCCCCGACCTGATTTCCGGATAGACCATGCGCTCCAGTCAGCACGATTTGATGTGGCGCCAGTTGCTGCCCAAAGTGCGCAGGCACGATGAGCCGCTGCAGGTGCAGCTGTGCACCGCGTTTGTCACGGCCATGCTCGAGGGGCGTTTGCCTGGCGGTACACGGCTGCCATCGAGCCGTGATCTGGCCATGCTGACCGGGGTTTCGCGCAATACCGCAGTACTGGTCTACGAACGCCTGGTAGCCGAGGGTTATGTCGATTCGCGGCCCCGTGACGGTTTTTTTGTATGCGGCGCCATCACTCCGACACAGACCACCCGGCCTCTGCCCGAACAGGCTGCGCAACCACCTGACTGGGCCTCGCGCATGCACCTGGCGCGCAACCCGCTGGCGTTTATGGACCGCCCGCCCACCTGGCGTGAAGTGCGCTACCCCTTTATCTACGGCCAGTTCGATCCCCGGCAATTCCCGCTCACCCAGTGGCGCCAGTGCAGCCGTCAGGCAATGGAATTGAAGGCCGTGGATCGTTGGTGGCAGGAAGGCGAGAACGTCGGCGCCAGCCAGCTGATCGATCAACTGATCCGCCGCGTGTTGCCGCGCCGCGGAATTGCCGCCACCCATGATCAAGTGTTGTTGACCCTGGGCCGCCAGCAGAGTTTTTACCTGCTCGCGCGCCTGTTTGCCCGCCCCGGCAGCGTAGTCGGGGTCGAGGAGCCGGGCTTTCGCGATCCGCGCAATGCCTTTGCCCACGATGGCGCGCACATGGTCTCGCTGCCCATCGACGAACACGGATTGCAGGTATCCCCGGCACTGGCAGCCTGCGACTATCTGTATTGCACACCCGGCTACCAGTGCCCGACCGGTGTGACCATGAGCCTGGGCCGGCGCCAGGCCTTGCTTGAACATGCGCAGATGCACGATCAGGTGATCTTCGAAGACGATGATGACCCCGAGACCGAATACGACGGCCGCGCCCTGCCAGCGCTCAAGGCCACCGACCCGGCGGAGCGAGTGATCTACCTCAGCAGTTTGTCAAAGTTGCTGTCCCCGGGGCTGGGCATCGGTTACATCGTTGCCCCGGCACCGGTGATCGAGCAACTGCGCCAGCTGCAACGGCTGATGATCCGCCAGATCCCGGGCAACAACCAGATCACCGCCGCGCTGTTTATTCAACAAGGCCACTACGATCGGTTGCTGCAACAGGCCCGGGAAAAACTGCAACTGCGGGCCGGGGCGATGGCCACCGCATTGCGTGAAGTGCTGCCGGATACGGAGTTTGTCATGCCCAGCGGCGGCGCCACGCTATGGCTCAAGCTGGCCGGCGAGCACGACTTGCTGAGCTTGTACTACGCAGGGTTGGCCAAGGGCGTGCTGTTTGACCCGAGCAGTGCGTTTTGCGTCGAGCCCGACACCCTGCCCCGGCCTTGCCTGCGCCTGGGCTTTGGCTCCATCGCCCAGGAGCTGATTGCCCCCGGCATTCGCGAGCTGGGACTGGTGATCAACGCCCACGCGAAACGACCTGCAGTTGTGCGCGGCTGAGCCATTTGCCCCACAACAGCGCCTGCGTTGCCCCTGTGGGAGCGGACTTGCTCGCGATGCAGGCAACACGGTGCATCTGGCCCACCGCAGTGCCCCCATCGCGGCCAAGCCCGGCTCCCACAACCCCAGGGCCATCTCTTCCTGTGGGAGCGGGCTTGCTCGCGATGCAGGCAACGCGCTGCATCTGGCAAACCGCAGTGATCCCATCGCGGCCAAGCCCGGCTCCCACAACCCCGGCTCCCACACGGTAGTCGCACTACCAGCCCCTGGCCCTATCGATAGTCCCCGCTGGCCCCATTCGCTGGTCACGGATATGCAGTACTACTGCTGACCACCAAAGCACTTGGCGTCGTCCTGAAAACAAAACGTTAAGGATGGGAAACTCTCACTATGTTTTACGCAAAGTATCCGTTAGCCGTCAGCCTTGCCGCCTTCGCTTTTACCCAGCATGCGCTGGCAGCCGACACGTCGGCTGCCCCCGAATGTGCCCAGTATGAAAAGCTGCTGACCCGCGCCGAACTGGCCTTCAAGAACGTGCCCATTTGCGCGCGGATCAAGCCGGACCTGTGGGGGCTGCGCAAGGAGCTGGCCGAGCATGGCATCGGTTTTACCGCCACCTCGTATAACGGTTACACCTATGACGTATTGGGCAACAACGCGAAAAAGCAGGTGTATAACGGCCAGAACCCCAGCTACAACACGTCGCTCAACCTGTACCTGACCTACGATCTGACCCGCATCGGTTTTGCCAATGACGCGCAGCTGACACTGGCCGGCAACTGGGTGGACTCGACCTACACCCCGGCCAACCCGCGGGTCAAAACCGTCTCGGTATTTGCCATCAACCAGTCCTTTTTCAATCACCAGCTGGAACTGGAATACGGCTTCATACCCGGCGTGCGCCTGTTCTATGGCATGGCGCTGGGGGGCAGTGCCTCGACCGCCGCCCTGGGGCCAAGCAGCGTGGTGCCATTTCAGGTCGGCATGTCGGCTACCGAGCCGACCCCAACCGTCAACGTGATCGTGCGTGACCCGTCGCTGCGCTTCTACAACAGCACCGCGCTGACCCGCAGCGTCAGCCCCGAAGGCATCCAGAAGGATGTCGACCTCAACCCCAGCGGATTGCGCCTCAAGGTGCCGGATGCCCGCGCCATGCTGATCAATGAGTTCGGCTACAAGCAGGCGCCGTCGGCCAGTTCCAACGCCATGTGGCTGCGCGCAGGGGCCATGTACAACACCAGCCATTACACCGAGTTCACCACCGGTGAAAAGTCGGACAACAACTACGGCGTATACCTGGCCGAGACGGTGCAGGTGACCAAGCCCTACGGCGATGCCCGCGGCTGGTATCTGGACAGCAAACTTGATTACTCGCCTGACTCGGTCAACGCCATCAACAAGGCATTCCAGGTCAGTGCCTTCAATGTCGGCCCGTTCGCCAGCCGCCCTGCCGACATGGCCGCCGTGGGCCTGACCAAGAGCTACTACAGCAAGGATCTGCGCGACGTGACCAGGAGCTATGGCATGGAAGCGGCGCCCTACACCCTGGCGGTAACCGCTTCCTATGCGGCCCGCCTGATCCCCGGCGTGTATTTGATCAGCGGTCTGACCTACACCAAGAACCCGGTATTCACGCCGATCCATTCCGATGCCCTGTTGCTCCAGGAATCGCTGAACTTCCTGTTTTAAAGCGCCAGCCCCCAGCCGTATATACCCGTCACCTGGTCCTTTGCAGCGCAGGCCCAAGTGCTAATGCGAGGTCGTAGAACATGAGCGATGAACGTTATCAACTGTCCACCGGCGACTATCTGGCGCTGGACGCCACAGCCATGTCCGCTGCGGTCAAAACCGGCGAACTGACCCCCCGGATGCTGCTCAGCGCCGCCCAGGCGCGCTGCAATGCGGTAAACCCGCTGGTCAATGCGGTCAACATGCGCCACGACGAGCATGCCAACAGCGTGCTCAGGGCCCGTCACCACGCCGGCAGCGAGCAGTTGGGAGCACTGGCCGGGGTGCCGATGCTGCTCAAGGACTTGAACACTTACCTGACTGGCACCCTGACTACCAACGGCTCAAGAATGCTGGCCGACACGCCGCCGGCAACGCGCAACAGCACCATCGTGCAGCGCTACGAGGCCGCGGGGATGCTGATCTTCGGCAAGACCACCAGTCCCGAGTACGGCCTGACCACGACCACCGAATCCTCACTGTGGGGCCAGACACGCAACCCTTGGAGCCTGGCCCACAGCGCAGGCGGCTCATCCGGCGGTGCGGCGGCAGCCGTGGCCGCAGGCATCGTGCCCGTGGCCCACGCCACCGACGGTGGCGGCTCGATTCGCATCCCGGCGTCGTATTGCGGCCTGTTTGGCCTCAAGCCCACGCGCTATCGCACCCCTCAGGGCCCGGACACCTTCGAAGGCTGGTTCGGTGCCAGTTGCGGTCATGTGGTATCACGCAGCGTGCGCGACTCGGCACTGTTGCTGGACGTCAGCCACGGTCATGAAAAAGGCAGTCCCTACTGGCTCGCGCCACAGGCCATAAGCTACAGCGAGGCAGTGCGGCGCAGCCCCGGTTCGTTGCGCATCGGCGTGGTCGATCAGGCCATGACCGGCCTGGAACTGGACGCCGATATCCGCAGCGTTTTGAACACTACTGTTGATCTGCTGTTGGGTCTCGGACATCGGGTAGACCCCGTGACCCTGCCCGTCGACCCGCAGCAGGTATACGGCGCTCACGGCGCCGTGGGTGCAGCCGCACTGCTGGCCGCCGTGCGTGACCGCGAAACCGTCCTCGGCCGCCCGTTGCACGCTGACGAGCTGGAGCCCGTCAGCCGTTATCTGGTCAACAATGCCACTTCGGCCACCGCCGAAAACCTGTACCGTGCCCGACGCAGTTTCGAATTGATCGGCAGTCGCATGGAACACCTGTTCGACGACTATGACCTGCTGCTCAGTCCGGTCACCTCGCAGATCACTCCCGAACTGAAAGTGGCCAGTCTGGATCAGGATTACCCGCACTACATCCAGGGCATCATCGGCAGCATCGGCTACAGCGTACTGGCCAATGTCAGTGGCCAGCCGTCCATGTCGGTGCCGCTGGGCACCAGCAGCAGCGGCTTGCCCATCGGCATGATGTTCAGTGCAGGCTGGTGCCGCGAAGACCTGTTGTTCCAATTGGCCGGGCAACTCGAACAGGCAAGCCCCTGGGCTGATCGACGCGCACCGCTGTAAGCCACTCAACCGATGAACACTGCTCGATGGGATTGAAATGATGAATAACCAAATCTCCGGATTTCGCCGTCATTACACCTTGTTTGTGTTGTTCCTGATTTCGGCGGTCAGCCTGATCGACCGTCAGGTCATGGGCGTTGTGATTGAACCGATCAAGGCCGAATTTCACGTTTCCGATACCCAGATCGGCCTGCTTACAGGTCTGGCCTTTGCTCTGGTCTACTGCCTGTTTGCGATCCCGTTGGGGCGCTTTGCCGACCGTGGCCATCGGCGCAACCTGATCGGCTGGTGCTGTGCGTTCTGGAGCGTGATGGCCATGCTTTGCGGCTTTGCCAGTAACTTCTGGACCCTGGCCCTGGCTCGCATCGGCGTGGCAGTGGGCGAGTCGGGCAGCGGCGCAGCATCGATGTCGATGATCGCCGACCTCTACCCGCCCCATCAGCGCTCCAAGGCCATCAGCGTATTTATGCTCGGAGCGCCCATCGGCGCCTTGCTGGGCATGAGCCTGGGCGCCTATATCGCGTACTACCACGGCTGGCGCGAAGCCTTTATCTGGATGGCGCTGCCTGGTATCGCTGCCGCTGTATTGCTGCGGTTTACGGCTGCCGAACCATTGCGCGGCTTATGGGAGAAAGCCCGTGAGTCGCGCCCAGCCGTGCCCCATGAAAGCGTGATGCAAGTGATGCGCGTGGCCTGGGCGTCGAAAACCTTTGTTCGTATTGCCCTGGCCGGGGCGCTGCTGGCGTTTGCCAGTTATGCGTTCAGTATCTGGAGCACTGCATTTCTGGTACGCAGCCACGGGCTGACGCTCAAGGACGCAGGCATCATCATGGGCCTGGCAGCCGGGCCGGGGGCCATTATCGGCTCTCTGTCCAGCGGCTGGTTGAGCGCCTGTCTGGCCCAACGCGACAGCCGCTGGCAATTGGGCGTGCCGATCGTCGGGGCACTGCTGGCCTTGCCGATGTCGATTGCCTTCGCGCTGTACCCGGCCGGTCATCCCTGGACGCTGGGTGCGCTGCAAGTGCCCCAGGCAACGGTGTTCATGTTTGGCATGTCGGTGTTCGGCATGTGGTGGATGGCACCGAGCTACACCGCCATTGCCCAACTGGTGGCGCCTGAGCGCCGCGCAACCATGATCGCCCTCTACAACTTCGGGATCATGGCCATCGGTGCAGGTTTCGGCCCATTGGCCGTGGGTGTGCTGAGTGATCACCTGACCCCGCTAATGGGCATCAATGCCCTGCGCTGGTCGCTGGTCATCTGTTCCGGGGGGTATCTGCTGGCGAGCGGGTTGTTGATCAGCGTATTGCGGCCGTACGGGATCGCAGCCGGTCTTGCCAATGTACTGCCGGTGTTGCCGACGAACAAGCTGCAGACTGCGTAATTCTGTTGGTGGGGGCATACTTGCTTGCGATGCCGGCGACTCGACTCATCTGGTCGACTGCGGCGGGGCCATCGCGGGCAAGCCCGGTTACCACAGATATTTAGCGCTCAAAAAGCCTGATGTAAATAGTTACCGAGGGTCTGCTTTCACACGAACAAATCCAGGGTCCAGACCGAATACCTCAACCCCTTCGACAGTCGATTGGCCGATCGTAACCTCACGCCGCACCACGGGTGCGTCTAGACGCTCGCGATACTGTATGACGTAGGCGTCCCCTTCCTTCTCAACTGCACCGTGAGGAATGACCAAGCTGTTTTCATTGCTATAGGTCACGATCGTCATGTGCGCACTCATACCTAGCCTCACCTTTTTCAGGTCACCATCCTCGGGATCATTGACGGTGATCGTGATCGGGAATCTTGCTGAGCTGCTGCTATCATCCGGCACAGCCAACTGGCTGATGGCGCTTACATAACCGTTTAAATTCGGCACCGAAAAACCCTCCCCATGGATCGCTACTGGCTGATTCAGGGAGAACTTGTTGACGTCTGACTCCAACACCTGGGTGACGACCTTAAGCCCAGATATGTTGGCCAACTTGAGTATTTGTTGGCCTTGGGCCAAAGACGCTCCTTTGTGAAGAGACCCCGGCTCGCCCCCTGACGATTGGGGTGCGCCAATGGATAGCACTACTCCCGGAAACGGGGCATGGATCGTCTTTTGCTCCAGCATCGTGTTTAGCCGCTCATGAGCAATGGATGCATTCTGGTATTCCATATCAGCTATGACTTTGCCCTCGCCCTTGCCAACAGCCAGCATGTCTTTGAGCTGTGCTTTGGCTGAGGTCACCTCAAGCAATTGTTGGTCACGTTGTTGCTTCAAGGTATCTCGCTCGTTGCGAGATACAATGCCGCTCTGATAAAGCGTCTTGACCTGGGCAAGCTCAAGGTCAAGCCTCTGCATGGCCAGCTCGGCCAGTCTTAGCGCCTGCCTGGCTTGCCTCACTCCCGAGCCCGTATCCCAAACGCGAAACGCTGCAGCAGTCTGCTGCGCTTTCAACTTGCTGGCCAAAGCGTCCCTTACTTTGACTTCCTGCAACCTGGTATCGAGGGTCAACAGAGCCTGCCCCTCTTCAACATACATACCTGGACTCAAATTGTTGTCCAAGGCAAAACCTTCAAAAGGCGCCGTGAGAATGGCTGTCTCAACCGGCTCAACTTTACCCACCAGCCCGATTTCATGCTCCAGGTTCCGACTGTTAACCGCTACCCAGGAGTCAGTGCCGTGCGGGGCTTCGGGTACGATAAATACCAGTATCAAGCTCAATACCAGCACTCCCGCTGCGAGAAATTTCCAACGCATCTTCGAAGCCTGGATTCTGTCAAAAACTCTCAAGTGAGATCTCCCAACTCTCCAACATTACGCCCAACAGCACATCCAACTGGGACCTGGCATCCAGATATGAAATTTTTGCGCTCAAGTTCGCTTCCTCAGCGGCCCGCAGGTCTGACTCAAAACTGATGATCTGAAAGTTGCTGGATCGGCCTGCGTTCAATTTGTCGTTCTCTATCGCCAGCTTGCGCCTGGACAGGTCCATCACCCGCTGGGAAATTTCAAGCTGACGCCACTGGGTATTCAGGCTACGTACTGCGTCAGTAGTCTGGCGCTGCAAATCAACCCGAGCCTCCTCCAGCAGCAATTGCTGTTGTTCCAACGCTGTCTGGGCATGGACCTTGCCCTGGCGAGTACTGAGATCATTGATGGGAATTTCCAGTTTGAGCCCCGCGTAAGTGTCCCAGGCCCTGGCAGAACCGTTGAGGCTGTGTTGATCGCGCTGCTGAGAGGCACCCGCCACCAAAGAAAAATCCCAACGGACCTTGTCTTTGGCAAGCAGCAGGTTGATCGAGGCCTGTTCGCTCTGCACAATCGTGCTCAAGTACTGGGGTTGCTTGGCCTGTGCCACTTTAAATGCCGTCGCCTGATCCAGTTCAAGCCGGGTCACTCGCAAGCTGTCACTGGCGCGCACGGGCGTTGATAGGTCAAGCGCCAAAAGCTTGAGCAGCAACAAGCGGCTCGCCTCCAACTGATTCTTTGCATCTTCCACCGCCAGCTCCTGACTCGCGATATCCGCCTCGATCTGCACAACATCAAACTCGGCTACTCGTCCTGCTGTGATCAGTTGCTTGTTGACCTTGAGCAAAGCGACTGCCCGTTCCAGCGCCTGCGTGGCGATCGTCACCTGATTCTGGGTTTTAAGCAGTACGCGATAAGCCGCAATGATTTCGTAAATGGTTTGGGACACACTGGCTTTCAAATTAAGCTGGTTGACTTGCTCAGCCAATTTCGCCAAGCGCAAGGGCGCAGTTGTGACGTTTTTACCCGCCCCCCGAAGCAAGGGTTGAGTCAAGGTCAACGCGAGGCCATTACTGCTCAAATCACCCGAGTTTCTCGTGGCATTGAACTCCTGGTTCCAGCTCAATTCCACGTTGCTCCCATACTCACCCAGCAGGCTCACCGAAGGCCCAATACCTGTTGCACGACTGCTGTCCACGCTCCCTTTGGAAAGTTTGTGAGTGCCAATGAGCTTGAGCTTGGGGTTAAACATGTCATCAGCGACAAACAAGTCGAACTTCTCTCGCACGCGCTGAAGTTTAAGGCTGCGTATGTTGTAGTTGCGGCGCAAGCCCAGAGACACTGCTTCGCCCAACGACAAATCAATCGAGTGCTGACTCATCAAGGCTGTGGGGGGAGCATTAGGGGCCGGCACGTCTGTTTGCGCAGATGCCACCAAGGATTGCATCGCCACACCGCACACCACGGCCAGAATCAGTCCTGTTTTAATAATCACGCAGGGCCTCCACCGGAGTCAGGCGAGAAGCCGTAATGGCAGGTTTCAAACCAAAGAACACGCCGACCAAAACCGTGCTTGTGACGCCCAAGGGGATGGCGCTGAATGCCATGGCGAACGCCCAACCCGATACTTGGGCATAAATGTAAGCCAGTGCCATGCCCAGCCCAGCGCCCAACACAGCCCCTAAAACGCTAAGCGCAGCGGCTTCGATCAGAAACAAATTGCGAATGTCCTGACGGCGGGCACCCATTGCCATACGTAAACCTATTTCACTACGGCGCTCAGAAACGTTCATATACATAACGTTCATCACCGCCACTCCGCCGCCTACCAGCGTGATGACCCCCAAGGCCATCAAGAGGTAATGGAAAGTGCGATTCTGGCTATTCATCCCCTCGATCATTTGCACAGGTGTAACCACCTCAATGTCTCGGGACTTGAAAGTACGGGTCAGCATTTCACCGAAGGTCGAGGCTACGTTTTCACTTTTTTTGTGAAGGGGGATACGCGCAACCAAATCATCTATTCTGGCCTCGCTTGCCACACGATTCATGGCCTGCAACGGTACAAAAACTGAAAGATCGGCGGAGACCGGACTGATCAGTGAGTGCGTTCGAGATTGCAATACACCGATAACCCTAAACAGGTAGTTATTGATTTTGAGCCAGTCACCGGTCTTGATCAGAGTTCCATCGCTGCTCAGTGAGGTTGCGATATCGTGACCAAGCACAACCACATTTTCGTCCTGATCAAAGGGATGCAAAAACCGCCCATACGCTAACGACAGTTTCATCACGTCTAACAGGGAAGGCTCGGTTCCTACCAGGCGGATATTGATAGTCCGGTGGTTAAATCCGGCCTGGGCAGGCACTATCGCTGCAGGAGCGATCAACAGACCTTCCAGGACCAACTTCCTGAATGTTGCAGCCTCGATAGAGAGAGGTGACGCTTGCCGCCCTTGCTTGACAGAGAAACTCACCGCAAATGTATCGACGCCCATGTTGTGGAAGACACTTGCGACCTCCTGCCGTGCGTTATGCCCGATATTGATGACTGCGATAATCGAGGCGCTACCTATCACGATGCCTAACAAGGCGAGAATCGAGCGCTTGCCCAGCGTGCGAAAACTGTCTGCTGCATCTGCGCCCACTTGCAGCAGTGATGGAGGCAGGAAAGTCATCAGGGCTAGCACTTGCCCGCCTCCTCAACCCGCCCGTTACATACACGGACTTGCCTGCGCATAAGGCCTGCAACCAGTGGGTCGTGGGTAACAATCAATAATGTGACGCCTTGTTCTTTCTGGATCGACAGCAACAGCTCGAGAATTTCACTGGCCGTCTGGCCATCCAGGCTGCCGGTCGGCTCGTCAGCCAGTATCAGGGATGGCTGCCCCACCAGAGCCCGGGCAATAGCGACGCGTTGCTTTTGCCCTCCCGACAGATCGGCAGGCTTGTAGCCTGCGCGATGAGCCATCCCGACCCGTTGCAACATCAGCATCGCCCGTTCCAGAGATTGCCCGCGGTCAACCCCGTAATAGCGAAGCGGCAAGGCTACATTTTCGACAACATTTAAACGGGGGATCAAATTGAAATTCTGAAAGACAAATCCGATGTTCTTCTTTCTCAGGGCTGCCAACTCGTCACTCTGTTTTTTTGTGACAGGGCGTCCCATAAACAGGTACTCACCCGCGTCGGCAAAGTCCAGCAAGCCGATTATATTCAACAATGTACTTTTACCGGATCCGGACGGACCAATAATGGCGCAGGAGTCTGCGACCGCGATATGAAAATCAACGTGGCTTATGACCGGGCTCCCTCCCCCTTGGCACGCATAACTCTTGCTGACCCCCTTCATTGAAATGCATGCCGGGCTGCTCATGACAACACCGCCCCCCCCTGCCCGTCAGACCTGTATTCGACCCATGCACAAACATAAATAGCTGGGACTGACAAACGACCAGAAGAACAAAGAACAGTTGGCTGCTCACATAAAAATGAAGGCATAGAAAATCTCTGAATTTTAAAACTTTGAGCCCACTACAATTAAAACCGCCTAACCAGCAAACACATTTAATCACTGGCCGACACTAGAAAATGTAGGGGCTCGCCTCACAATATGTAGGTAAAGACCACGCGACCAGCTCAATAAAATACGCCCCCAGAACATATAGAACTTGTACCCGCTTATGCTAACTTTAAGCGAGCCGGTTCAGAGTGACCAGAAACAGCTCGGCTGCCAGCTTTCGAGCCATCGCATCTATATACTCACAAGGGTCGTACCGCATTATCAGAGCTCAGTGTTCAGGCGCCGAAAAGCATGACGTTTTTTCCCTGACAATCGAGCGAAAGCCCATATCAGGGCGGACTGTCTTCCTGACTCAACCCGAACAACAGCCAGAACTAAAACTGAGTTCCAATCGCCGCAACAGTCGAACAAACAAATCAAAGAATAAAAAGGCCGACCTAGTATTTCATTATTTTTTTAAATACTGCAGCCCCACGCAGTGCAACCACGCTCAAAACACCACCCTGGCATCTCTATGTACGCCTCCGCGGATTTTATACGCTGGTAACCTTAGAATTTCTTACGCAGAACGCAGGAAAATTTTTGCACTTTACCATTCGCTGATAAGTTGACACTAAACTCAGGTGCTGGTGCATAGGTACGCAGTACAATATTGGCTGGGGTCCAGCTATCACTCATCTTAAAAATCTTCGCCCCAGTAAGCTGCTCGCCGGTAATAAAAAATGATGCGGAGACGCTCCCATAAAAACGTGAACGGTCCACAGGGGTGATTTTGTATTTTGTAACCTGCACAACGGTATGCTTCCCGCTAACAAGCGGAGTAATAGAGCTTACGCCTTCAATTTGCGCAGTCACACCCGACGCACTGCAACTCAATGCCAATGCGCTCTGTACCGCTGGCCCTACAGGCACCTGCGATGCTTTTCTGGCTGCATGGCTTTGTTTTGCACTCTTTAGCGTTTCGGCTCTGCGTGCTGCTAATTTTGCGGCCTTATCTGCTGCTTTTTGTGCTTTATCTGCGGCCACTCGCTTTCGGATTTGTTCGCCGATGGCATCATTTTTTGCATGTACGGCGGCCGCTTTTTTTCGTGCCTCTTCATTTCTGAGTTGGGCTTGTTTTTGAAGACGCGCTCGCTCCTCAGCTTTTTTAATGTATTCCTGGGTTAACAGTTTCTGAAGCTGTTCTTGGGACATTTTATTCCCGGCTTGAACAGAAGATACGGCCCCCACAGACGCACACCCGAGAGCAAGTACTGCAATAGTTTTTTTAAAACTAGCTGAAAGCATTATAGGCACCTGATCATTTAGTTTTTGAACAAATTTACAAACTCAATTTAGCCGTTGTATTTGAGCATCAGAAAAAAACAAATAATGTAGGCCTAGACTTTGCAATCAGTAGGAAAACAGCAAAAAAACAAACCAACCACCAAACATTTCCGGTGTGTAGCCCCCCCCTGAGCCAATTTGCACACGTGAATTTCCGCATAAAAAAACCCCGCTCTTCTTTCGAAGGCGGGGTTTTTCACTCTGGACAGATCAGTGCGCGTAAGTCAGTAACAACTCGGCAGGCGCTTTGAAATCCAGGGACATCATGACGCTCAGCGCGGTGATGGTGAAGATCGAGAACACGAACAGCTTGCGTGCCCAGACCTTGTCGTCGACGGCCTTGTAGCCCGTCCACGCCATGTACAGCCAGTACATGCCCATCGCAGCAGCCACGGCCATGTAGCTCATGCCGGCGTAACCGCCGAGGGTGAGCATCAGGGTCGCGATCAGAAACGCGAGGATGTAGAGCAGGATGTGCTTCTTGGCAACCTTGATCCCGCGCTTCACTGGCAACACCGGAATCGATGCAGCCAGGTAATCGTTGAAGCGGAAGATCGCGATGGCGTAGGAATGCGGCATCTGCCACAGGCTGAACATCACCAGCAAGGTCATTGCAGCCATGTCGAAGCTGTTGCTCACAGCTACATAGCCGATGACCGGAGGCATTGCACCCGACAGACTGCCGATAAGCGTGCCGTGAACCGACTTGCGCTTGAAGTACAGGCTGTACAGACCGACGTAGATCACGAAACCGATCGCGGCGAACAGAGCCGCCAGCGGGTTGGCTACGCGATACAACAGGTACAGGCCGGCGCCCCCCAGCAGGGTGGCGTAAACCAGCGCCACCTTGAGGGAGATCAGGCCTTGAACCAGTACGCGGTTCTTGGTGCGGTCCATCTTGATGTCAATGTCGCGGTCGATGCAGTTGTTGAACACACAACCGGACGCTACCACCAGGGAGGTGCCGATTACCGCAGCCAGGAACAGGGCAAGATCGAAATGCCCCTTCGAGGCCAGGAAGAACCCGCCTGCCACAGAAAGCACGTTACCGAAAATGATCCCCGGTTTGGTGATTTGGATAAAGTGCTTGAAGGACATCGGGTCTTACCTCACTTCGCCATCATTTCAGTGTGGATGCTGAACATGATCCACAGGGACAAGCCCACCAGCAGCACAATTACCAGCGCAGCAAATACCAGCGCGGTGACGTTGTTGCGTTGTGCAGGCGAACGGTCCAGGTGCAGGAAGTACACCAGGTGAACAACCACTTGCACCACGGCGAACAACAGTACGATCGCCAGGGTGGTGAATTTGGGCAGCGATGGGTACATCACCAGCCCGAACGGAATAACGGTCAGGATCACCGACAGGATGAAGCCGATCGCGTAGGACTTCACGCTGCCGTGGTTGGCGCCGTCGGAATGTGCGTTAGCCATTACAAAGTCCCCATCAGGTAAACAACGGTGAATACGCAGATCCACACCACGTCCAGGAAGTGCCAGAACAGGCTCAGGCAGCTCAGGCGGGTCTTGTTGGTCGAGGTCAGGCCGTTTTTCTGCACCTGGTACATCATGATCGCCATCCAGATCAGACCGCTGGTCACGTGCAGACCGTGGGTACCGACCAGGGTGAAGAAGCCAGACAGGAAGCCCGAACGGCTAGGCCCATAGCCCTCGGAGATCAACAGGTGGAACTCGTTGATTTCCATGGCGATGAAGCCTGCACCGAGCAGGAAGGTCATGGCCAGCCAGAACAGCACCTGCTGTTTCTTGCCCTTGAACAACGCCAGCATGGCGAAGCCGTAGGTGATCGAACTGAACAGCAGCAGGGCAGTTTCACCCAGTACGTACGGCAGTTCGAAGATGTCGTGGCCCGACGGGCCACCTGCAACGTTGTTTACCAATACCGCGTATACCGCGAAGATCGATGCAAACAAGATGCAGTCGGTCATCAGGTAGAGCCAGAAACCAAAAATGGTTGTCTCGCCCGCGTCGTGGTGTTCCTCATGCTCATGGTCGTGACCATGAGCGTGTCCAGCAGTGGTCGCTAAGTTCGACATGGTTTAAGCCTGTTCCAACTTGGTTTCAACACGAGTAGCCGGAATTGCTTTGGCGGCTACCAGACGCTTGTGCTGCTCGGCCTCGATACGCTCGATGGTCTCGACCGGCACCATGTAGCCTTGGTCGTCACGGGCGGCGTGAGCAACGAAGACAACAACCGTACCTACCAGACCCACGATGGCCAGCCACCAGATGTGCCAGATCATCGCGAAACCGAAGACGGTCAGCAAAGCACCCATGTACACACCGGTAGCGGTGTTGTTAGGCATGTGGATAGGCGAGTACTTGGCCGGAACCTGGTACGCAGTGCCGTTTTCCTTGGCTTCGGTGAACGGGTCGATACCGTCGACTTTTGGCAGTACAGCAAAGTTGTAGAACGGTGGTGGCGACGAAGTCGACCATTCCAGCGTGTGAGCATTCCATGGATCGCCGAATTCGCAGGCGTTCTCTGGCTTGTTGCGGTCACGGACGCTGACATACAGCTGGATCAGCTGGCTGGCGATACCCATGGCAATCAGTACTGCGCCGAACAGGGCTACGTACAGGTAAGGCACCCACTCAGGGTTGGTGCTGGCGTTCAGACGACGGGTCATGCCCATGAAGCCCAGTGCATAGAGCGGCATAAAGGCGATGAAGAAGCCGACGATCCAGAACCAGAACGCGCGCTTGCCCCAGGTTTCGTTCAACTTGAAGCCGAACGCTTTCGGGAAGTAGAAGCTGAAGCCTGCGATGTAACCGAATACTGCGCCGCCGATGATCACGTTATGGAAGTGAGCAATAACGAACAGGCTGTTGTGCAGTACGAAGTCAGCACCCGGGATGGCCAGCAGTACGCCAGTCATGCCGCCGATGGCGAAGGTCACCATAAAGCCCAGGGTCCACAGAACCTGGCTGGTGAAGCGCAGACGGCCCTGGTAGATGGTGAACAGCCAGTTGAATAGCTTCACCCCCGTCGGGATCGAAATCAGCATCGTCGCCAGACCGAAGAAGGCGTTGACGCTGGCACCCGAACCCATGGTGAAGAAGTGGTGCAGCCAAACCATGAAGCCCAGCACCGAGATCGCGCCGGAGGCGTAGACCATCGAGTGGTGACCGAACAGACGCTTGCCGGTGAACGTGGAGATAACTTCGGAGAAGATACCGAACGCCGGCAGAATGAGGATGTACACCTCAGGGTGACCCCACGCCCAGAACAGGTTGACGTACATCATTGGATTGCCACCAAGTTCATTGGTGAAAATGTGGAAATCCATGTAACGGTCAAGTGTCAGCAGTGCCAGGGTAGCGGTCAGGATCGGGAACGAAGCCACGATCAGGACGTTTGCCCAGGTGCAGGTCCAGGTGAAGATCGGCATGTCCATCAGTTTCATGCCTGGAGCACGCATCTTCAGTACGGTCGCCAGGAAGTTAACCCCGGTTAACGTCGTACCTAACCCCGATAGCTGTAGAGCCCAGATGTAGTAATCCATCCCCACGCCCGGACTGTACTGCAAGCCCGACAGCGGCGGATAGGCAACCCAACCGGTCTTGGCGAACTCGCCGACGCCCAGCGACAGGTTGACCAGCACAACGCCGGACACCAGCAGCCAGAAGCTCAGGGAGTTGAGGAACGGGTAGGCCACGTCACGGGCGCCGATCTGCAGCGGCACTGCAAGGTTCATCAGGCCGGTGAAGAATGGCATCGCCATGAAGATGATCATGATCACACCGTGAGCGGTGAAGATCTGGTCATAGTGTTCAGGTGGCAGGTAGCCAGGCGAACCCTCGGTGGCCATGGCCAGCTGGGTACGCATCATGATTGCGTCGGCAAAGCCGCGCAGCAGCATGACCATGGCGACGATGATGTACATCACGCCGATTTTCTTGTGGTCGACTGACGTTAGCCATTCGGTCCACAGGTAGGTCCACTTCTTGAAATACGTGATTGCTGCAAACAGTGCCAGACCACCCAGCGCGATCATGGCGATGGTCACCATCACGATCGGCTCGTGGAACGGGACCGCTTCCCAACTTAATTTACCAAACATCGTTTACTCCTCTGCCCCGGCAGCTGAATGCGAACTCATGTCCACCACATCGGTCCCGGCCACTTCTTTCTTCTCGTGCTTCACCGGCTTGCCTGGCGTCATACCTTCGTACTTGTCGACGATTTTCTGAAACAGGTTCGGTGTGTACGAGGAGAACAGTTCAACGGGGTTGTTCTGACTTGGCTTGCTCAAGGCTTCGTATTCAGCTTGGTCAAGCTGTTTAGGTGATGCTTTGACTTCACTTACCCAAGCATCGAAATCAGCCTGAGTAGTCGCGATCGCTTTGAATTTCATGCCCGTGAAACCGGCACCGCTGTAGTTGGCAGAGATGCCTTCCATTTCAGCGTTGCGGTTGGCAATCAGGTGCAGCTTGGTCGTCATCCCGGCCATGGCGTAGATCTGACCGCCCAGGCCTGGAATGAAGAACGAGTTCATGACCGTGTCAGAGGTGATACGGAAATTGACCGGGGTGTTGGCCGGGAACACGATCTTGTTGACGGTAGCGATACCCTGTTCCGGATAGATGAACATCCACTTCCAGTCCATTGCCACCACTTCGATGGTAATCGGCTTGACGTCGGACTCGAGCGGACGATAAGGGTCCAGCGCGTGGGTCGACTTGTAGGTGATCACGCCCAGGGCGATGATGATCAGAATTGGCACAGTCCAGATCACGACTTCGATCTTGGTGGAGTGCGACCATTTAGGTGTATAGGTAGCGCTGGTGTTCGACGCGCGATATTTCCACGCGAAGACGAGGGTCATAATGATGACCGGCACCACGACCAGAAGCATCAGCAGTGTTGCAGTGATGATCAGATTCCGCTCTTCGATCCCGACCTGCCCCACCGGATCGAGCAATGTCATGTTGCAACCTCCCAGCAGCAGCGTGCCGAAAAGTGGCAATAAGCCAAGGAGTCTGGGGTACCTTTTTTTAGTCATCTCACGACCTCTAAAACAGCTTGCACAATGCAGTTGGTTTTTTTCGCCAACACTTCGCCCTGCCAAGGGTTGGCTCTTTTCCGGAATTGAATGAAAGCCTGCTCTATCACCATCAGGCGAACGGGCAAAATTCCGGGTTAGCAGTGATTTCTTATTCGATACGTGGTCAATGGCCTTGTCACAGACCAATTCCATTTGGTGCGGAACTTAGAAGGGTTGCCAGTACCTGGGAGTCGCATGGGACGCCTGTATTGAACAACCCAGTCGGCCTTCAACTTCCCGCTTGGGCTCAGGGATGAGCAGGCTGGACGTTCAGTGCGGGCGATTGTAGTTAGGTAGCTCTCTATAAACCATGTCTCATCCCGAAATAATTCTTATCGGGTACGGTAACAATCCCTGCCTATTATTACGCCAAGCGTTCAAGCCCCCCCTTGAAACAGAGTTGTAGCACGTCTTTAGCCCTGCACTTTTATGCCCCTTTTTAGCGCATGAACACCCCCCCCTGACCCCGCCTGAACGCCCAAATAAAAAGGGCTACAGCCGATTTGCGTTGAGTCTCGCAACCCTGATTTCAACCCCTTTGCCAGCGTCAAAATGCCTCAGCTGGGTTACACGAAGTCATACGTTTAAAAGACCACTGGTCAGACCAAAACCAGCCCTGCGACACCCTGCGCGTGACAATATGTCGCAGTGTCGCACAGCCTTTTTCGACGTGAGGATCACGCCTTCTTTACATTTGCGCAGGGACAAAAAAACGCCCCGCACTGCCGAAGGAAGCACGAGGCTGCTCAAGCAAAAATTGGTGGCTGGCTCAGCTCGATTGTTTCCGGTTGCGATAGATGCCCAGTGGCACCAGCACCGCAGTCATTACAAAGGCCACCAGTGCCCACTGTGCCAGCGACAGACCAAGCACCGGCGGATAGGGGGTGGAGCAAAATCCGTCGACCTGAAACCCCAGGGGGAACACGGCTGCCAGCGGCAGACCATCGACGATTGGCTGCAACACATCAAGACCGCAGCTCACGGCCGGGTGAGCGAGGATATAGACGTGGCGCCCGGCGGCGGCAATACCACCGATGGCACTGAGCACCACCAGCACTTCAAACACGGTGAGGCTGCGCCGGCCAGGCATGGCTGCACCGATAAAGGCAAAGATCGCGATCAGCAGCAGTGCATAGCGTTGCAGGATACACAGCGGGCAAGGTGCCTCGCCGAGCACGATCTGCATGTACAGCGCGCCGCCGATCAGCGCCAGGCAGATCACCCCGAGCAGGACCAGGAAGCGTTTCTCCCGGCCCAGTTGCAACATGTCATTGGTCATCCCGCGTCCCTTTGCCTGATTATGTGTAAGCCGCACAGTTTACACCCAGACCCCGGGCCTGGATGTATCTGAACGTTGCAGGAAAAGTGGCGCAAGGGGATTAATGGGGGATTAAGGTCTTGCCTGCTTCTTGTAGCAGCCTTCGTTCCTCGGCAGCTGCCACGCGCCCTACTTCAGCTCGGCTGCCGGGCCGAAGAACTCGTAGCGGCTTTGCTGCTCCGGCACACCCAGGGCTTTGAGATGACGCTTGACCGCCCCCATAAAGCCTTTTGGCCCCAGGAAGTAGGCATCCAGGTCACGCTCTTGCGGTAACCACTGAGCCAGTACTTCTTCGGTCAAAAGCCCTACATGATCTGCAGACTCGCCCTGCTCGTCATAGCAGTAGAAACGCTTCAATTGCGGATGCTGGTCTGCCAGTTCATCGATCCATGTGCGGAAGGCATGCACATCGGCATTGCGGGCACAGTGGATAAAGTGGATCGGGCGTTTTGTCGCCAGGGCCGCTTCAAGCATCGCCAGGGTCGGTGTTATGCCCACACCGCCACTGATCAGCACCAGCGGTTTTTCGCTATTGGCCAGGGTGAAGTCGCCCGCTGGCGGGAACAGTTCCAGGGTATCGCCCACATTCAGACGGTCGTGCAGGAAGTTGGACACCACCCCACCCTTCTCGCGCTTGACGCTGATACGGTAGCGACCGACCTGAGCCAGCGCCGACAGTGAGTAGTTGCGACGCACTTCTTCGCCATCGATCATCAGTTTCAGACCAATATACTGGCCCGGGGCAAAGTCGAGGATCGGTTGCTGGTCTACCGGGCGGAAGTAAAACGAAGTGATTTCAGCACTTTCCTGGATTTTGGCAGCCAGTTTGAACTCGCGCCCGCCGCGCCAGCCGCCGGGTGCTGCAGCTTTTTCGTCGTAGATGGCAGCTTCGGCACCGATCAGGATATCGGCCAACTGGTTGTAGGCCGCTCCCCAGGCGCTGAGCACTTGCGGGGTCGCGATGTCGCTGCCCAGCACTTCTTCAATAGCCCGCAGCAGGCAGCTGCCAACAATTGGGTAGTGCTCAGGGAGGATTTGCAACGCAACATGCTTGTTGATGATCCGGGCCACCAGATCGCCCAACTGGTCCAGCTGATCGATGTGCCGTGCATACATCAGCACGCCGTTGGCCAGTGCTCGCGGCTGGTCGCCACTGGCCTGGTTGGCCGGGTTGAACAGCGAACGCACTTGCGGGTATTCCGAAAGCATCATGCGATAGAAGTGGGTAATCAGCCCTTCACCGCCGCTTTCCAGCAGTGGCACGGTAGATTTAACGATGGCACGATCCTGAGCAGTAAGCATATGGGTGACTCCTGAGCACTTAGGCTTCAACAATTACCCTTTACTTATCAGTTTCCGTGCCAACAATTAAACCCTTTAAAATCAGTAAGTTAATACAAACATAGTCATTTTGACACGAGTTACTATATAGTCATAAAGACTACGCGAGGTCAAAATGACTGCAAAACTGCTACTGACCACCCTGCTGCCGCTGGTGGACGATCTGTCCCGTGATCTGCCCGAGAGCGAACGCTATCGCCGCTTGCTGCACGCGCTGCGGACCCTGCTGCCTTGCGATGCCGCAGCCCTGCTGCGACTGGATGGCGAATGGCTGGTGCCGTTGGCTGTTGATGGCTTGAGCCTGGACACCCTGGGGCGGCGCTTCAAAGTCAGCGAGCACCCGCGCTTTCAGGCTTTGCTCGCAAGTCCAGGCCCCACCCGTTTCCCCAGCAACTGCGAACTGCCAGACCCCTACGACGGCCTGGTCGACGGGCTGGCCGAACACCTGGAAGTCCACGACTGCATGGGCTGCCCGCTGTTTGTAGAAGAGCGCCCATGGGGGCTGCTAACCCTTGACGCACTGGATTCCAAACGCTTCGAGCCGGTCTCGCTGGATGACCTGCAGGCCTTTGCCAGCCTGGCTGCCGCTACGGTCAATGTGGCTCAACGGATCGAACGGCTGGCATTGCGGGTCGAGGATGAGCAGCGCAAGGCCGAACTCTATCGGCAAGCCAATGGTTCGCCCAACAAGGAGCTGATCGGCCAGAGCAAGGTGCACAAACGCTTACTGGAAGAAATTGCCCTGGTGGGCGGCAGCGATCTGACGGTACTGATAACCGGTGAAACCGGTGTCGGCAAGGAGCTGGTGGCCCAGGCCATTCACGCAGCCTCGCCACGGGCAGACAAACCGCTGATCAGCCTTAACTGCGCGGCCTTGCCCGACACGCTGGTTGAAAGCGAACTGTTCGGCCATGTGCGCGGTGCCTTTACCGGTGCCACCAACGACCGACGCGGCAAGTTCGAGCTTGCCAACGGCGGCACGTTGTTTCTGGATGAAGTGGGCGAGCTGTCGCTGACCGTGCAGGCCAAGCTGTTGCGGGTGCTGCAAAGCGGGCAGTTGCAACGCCTGGGCTCGGATCAGGAGCACCGGGTCGACGTACGCCTGATCGCAGCCACCAACCGCGACCTGGCCGAAGAAGTGCGCAGCGGTCGCTACCGCGCCGACTTTTACCATCGCCTTAGCGTTTACCCGCTCAGGGTGCCAGCCTTGCGCGAACGCGGCCGTGATGTGTTGCTGCTGAGCGGCTTTTTCCTGGAGCAAAACCGCTCGCGCATGGGCCTGGGCAGCCTGCGCCTGAGTCCCGACGCGCAGGCGGCGCTGGTGCAGTATTCGTGGCCGGGCAATGTGCGCGAACTGGAACACCTGATTGGCCGCAGCGCCCTTAAAGCCTTGGGCAATTGCAGCACGCGGCCGCGCATCCTGACCCTGACGGCGGCGGATCTGGATTTGCCGACCTCCGGCGCCAGCGCTGCGCCGATCGCCCCCCAGAACCTGCCGGATGCCGTGGGCGACTTGCGCCAGGCCACTGAAAATTACCAGCGCCAGCTGATCAGCACCTGCCTGGAACGCCATCAGCACAACTGGGCCAGTGCGGCGCGGGAGCTGGGGCTTGACCGGGCAAACCTGGCCCGCATGGCCAAACGGTTGGGCCTGAAACCCTGATCCCGTAGCAGCTGCCGAGGAACGCAGGCTGCGTCCGGCGGCGCAGCCGTCGTAAACCCTGAGAGCCGGCTTTACCTGGCACACCGCAGTGTCTGATTTCGCGACGGCTTCGCCGCCGAACGCAGCCTCGCAGGCTCGACAGCTGCAGGAACACTGCAACTGTGGGAGCGAGCCTGCTCGCGAAGGTCGTTCGCGAGCAGGCTCGCTCCCACAATAGGGCTTGACCTGCAACAGAGTATCTACAAGGGGATTTATGCCGACCGGTTAAAGCCCGTAACATTCAGGTCGATAACCCCGTATCGCTCCCAGCACAGAAGATTTTTATGTCATCGAACAATGCCCGCGCAGACTCACTCTCCCTTCTGCTCTTCACTCTGCGCAGCGGCAAGTTGTTGGCGATCAACCTGCTCAAGGTCAGTGAAATCATTCCCTGTCCGCCGCTGACCAAAATGCCCGAGTCCCACCCCAATGTTAAAGGCATCGCCGTGTTGCGCGGCGCGGCACTGTCGGTAATCGACCTGAGCCGTGCCATCGGCGAGCAGCCGCTGCTCGACCCGGACGCTGGTTGCCTGATCGTCACCGATGTCAGCCGCTCCAAACAGGGGCTGCATGTGCAGGCGGTGAGCAAAATCGTGCACTGCCTGAGCACCGATATCCGTCCGCCGCCCTACGGCTCCGGCAAGCGCTCGTATATCACCGGGGTGACCCAGGTCGACGGTGTATTGGTGCAAGTGCTGGATATCGAAAAAGTGATCCACGGCATCGCCCCGGCCAAGGTCGAGGACGCCAGCGACAGCCTCAGTAAAGAAGAGTCAAAACTGCTGGCCAATGCCCGCATTCTGGTGGTGGATGACAGTCAGGTGGCCCTGCAACAGTCGGTCATTACCCTGCGCAACCTGGGCCTGCATTGCCACACCGCACGCAGCGCCAAGGAAGCCATCGAGCGGTTACTGGAGCTGCAAGGCACGCCGGATCAGATCAACGTGCTGGTGTCGGATATCGAAATGTCGGAAATGGATGGCTACGCCTTTACCCGTACCGTGCGCGACACCCCGGACTTTGCCCATCTGTATGTGCTGCTGCACACCTCGCTCAACAGTGCGATGAACAGCGAAAAGGCGCGCCTGGCGGGGGCCAATGCGGTGCTGACCAAGTTCTCTTCGCCGGAGCTTACACAGTGCTTGATCCTCGCCGCGCGCACGGTTGCCGAGCAAGGTTACTGAGTAGCATGAGCCAGTATTGCCTGTTGCTGCGCAAAGATTTGCGCCAGCCATTGCCACCGGCCCACTGGCCCCAGGGCTTCACCCTGGTAACGCTCACCGAGGAGCTGCTGCAACCGGTACATGCCCTGATCAGCCTGAGCCATACCGACGGCACCGGCAGCATGCAAACCCTGCAGGACTGGCAACACGGCCTGCAGCATGACCCCGAGTACGATCCCGCACTGTGTTTTGTGATCCTCCTGGAGGGCCAGGCCGTTGCGGTTGCCCAGGCCTGGACCAGCGCCTACCTCAAGGATCTGGCGGTACACCCGCACCACCGGGGCCGGGGCTTGGGCGGCGCACTGCTCAACCATGTCTTTGCCGTTTTCCGCCAGCGCCGTGAGGCTTGTCTGGATCTCAAGGTCATGGAGCACAACCACAACGCCCGGCGCCTGTACGACAAGCACGGCATGACCCTGATCCAGCGCGAGGCGCTTTAGCGCCGGGTTTGCCAGAACTCTTGCGCAAGCGAGCGCAAACCTGCGGCCAGCTCGGCGACATCCCCTGAATGGCGATGGCTCTGTTGCCCGGCATCCACAGTGACGTCACAGGCACTGCGAATCCCGGCGATATTACGGTTGATATCTTCACTGACCACGCTTTGCTCTTCGACCGCCGAGGCGATCTGCACACTCATCTCGGTGATCTTCTGAACTTGTGCACTGATCCCGTCCAGCGCGCAACTGGCCAGTTGGGTCTGATTGACACTGCTCTGAGCGTATTCACTGCTTTGCTGGATGACCTGCACCGCCGCCCGGGCACCTTCTTGCAGAGCGCTGATCATGGCCTGGATTTCACTGGTCGACTGCTGCGTACGCTGGGCCAGACCACGAACCTCATCGGCCACCACGGCAAAGCCGCGGCCCTGATCACCTGCGCGGGCCGCTTCGATAGCGGCGTTGAGCGCCAGCAAATTGGTTTGTTCGGCAATACTGCGGATCACTTCCAGCACCGAGGAAATATCGCTGCTGTGACTTTCCAGGTGATGCACCACCTCGGTGGCTCGCTCCAGCTCCGTCGCCAGGTGCTGCACCGTGCTGCGGCTCTGCGTCACCAGCTGATGGCCTTCACGGGTTTCACTTTGCACCCGATCGGCTGCTTGCGACGCCTGCTGGGCGTTGATCGCTACCTGCGCCACACTCGCCGCCATTTCGTTGATAGCAGTGGCCACCTGATCGGTCTCCAACTGTTGATTCAAGGTGCTGGCATGGCTGCTTTGCAGATGCTGAACCAGTTCGCTGGCGTGCCCGGCCAATCGCTGCGAGGCATCACCGATACGCCCCACCACAGCGCCGACCTGGGCCTCAAGCATATGCAGGGCAAACTCGATCTGGCCGAACTCATCACGGCGCCCGGTATAAATCTGCTGGCTCAACGGATTGTCGCCAACGCCTTTGGCGCGACGGGTCAATGCATGCAAAGGCCGCAGCATCCAGGCAATGGCCAGCGAACTCAACAGACTGCCCAGCAGCCAGATCAACAGCCCGGCCTGTGCGTCAACGCTGGCCAGCCACAGCGTGCCCACGGCTGTAACGGCGCCAAATACGGCACTGACAAACAATGCCAGCCTGCCCCCCAAGCCAAGGCGCAAGCCGGCCGGCAACAGCGGCTTGCGCCCCGAGCGTAGAGCGGCGTAGTGGGCCTCGGCGACTGCGACACGTTCAGGAGTCGGGTGGGTACGCACGGATTGGTACTCGACGGTCTCGCCATTTTTCATCACCGGCGTGACATAGGCGCTGACCCAATAGTGATCACCGTTTCTGCAACGGTTTTTCACCATCCCCATCCACGAGCGCCCCGCCTTGAGGGTCTGCCACATATGGCTGAAAGCGGCGGGCGGCATGTCGGGATGGCGCAGCAGGTTGTGCGGGGTGCCCAGCAACTCGCTCAGTTCATAACCGCTGACCTCGATAAAGTCAGGGTTGGCGTAGGTGATGGTGCTGTCGAGATCAGTGGTGGAGAGGATGTTGGCGTCGGGGGCAAAATCAACGGATCGGCCGGTAATCGGTAGATTGATTTTCATGACGGGCGCGCTCGGATTATTAGAGAAGAGTCGGCAGGGTCGTCGACTCTAAGCGCACCTATTAAGCAAATACTGATCTGGCGCATGACTAAAGGAGTTAATCAGGCCTGAACAAACACTAATGGCATATCGCCACTTTTTAGGGCATAAAATTAGCGTTTGCCCATGGTTTTGCGGGTGCCATGAGGGGGCGCGTTAGGGGTTTTATCATGACCGCCGAGGCCGCTTTTTTGGTAGTACGCCTTGCCCTGGGACTTGGCCTTGGCAAACTCCGATGGCTTGAACGGAAAAGTGAACGCAGGAATGACCGGTTTTTCCGGGGTATCGAGGTTCTCGGTGCTCACGGCATCAGGAGCGGTCGTTGGTGTAGGAGAAGTCATGAAAGCTCCGATATACGGGAAATAAACAGGCCGGATGGCGCAAGACCGCCCAGTATACCTGCGCACCCTGTATAGGTTGCACTCGCTGGTCGTAAAAATAATCCAACCCGCGGTGAAAACCCGTGACGTAGCAGCTGCCGAAGGAACGAGGCAGCTGCTACAAACCTTAAAGCTGTCACAAATGTCAGTTAGCCGTCACCGTTATGACCGGGTCCACACGCTATAACCTTTCTATAAGCCCCCATTCCACGCACACGGCGTCTATCCGGCATGCCCAATAAAACCAAAAAAATCTTGCTGGGCACGCTGCTGATTGCCCTGATGGGTAGCAGCGTCTGGTGGCTCAATCGCCCGGCGCCCGGCAAATCGGCAGGTAGCGCGCCAGTGCCGGTGCGGGTCGTGCAAGTCCTGCAACAGGATGTACCGCGCTATATCAACGGGATTGGCGCCGTACTGTCGCTGCACAGCGTCATCATACGTCCGCAAATCGACGGCATCCTCACGGGTATTCGGGTCAAGGAAGGCCAGACGGTCAAGGCTGGCGACCTGCTGGCTACTCTCGATGACCGCTCGATCAAGGCCAGCCTGGATCAGGCCAGGGCCCAACTGGGACAGAACCAGGCGCAACTGCAGGTCGCATTGGCCGACCTCAAGCGCTATCAGTTGTTGAGCGTGGACAATGGCGTGTCCCGGCAAACCCTCGATCAGCAGCAAGCCCTGGTCAATCAGCTCAAGGCTTCGGCACAGGGTGATCAGGCGGCGATTGCCGCGGCACAGGTGCAGTTGTCCTATACGCAAATCCAGTCCCCGGTCAGCGGGCGCGTGGGCATTCGCGCAGTAGATGCGGGTAACTTTCTAAGGGTCAGCGATGCCCAGGGGCTGTTTTCCGTGACCCAGATCGCCCCCATTGCCGTGGAGTTTTCCCTGCCCCAGCAGCACTTGCCCCTGCTCCACGACTTGCTCACGGC
Source organism: Pseudomonas sp. TMW22080 (assembly GCF_022496745.1). NCBI lineage: Bacteria > Pseudomonadati > Pseudomonadota > Gammaproteobacteria > Pseudomonadales > Pseudomonadaceae > Pseudomonas > Pseudomonas sp. TMW22080. Next base: position 435,369 of record NZ_SCFF01000003.1, read on the forward strand.
CAAACAACCGGCCCGGGTCAAAGCCTTTGTAGGCAATACCGACAGCAGCGGCACGCAACTGGGCGAGGGCCGCCTTAGCCTGATCGACAATCAGGTCTCGGCAACCACCGGCACAATCAAGGCCAAGGCTCAGTTCGACAACTCCACGCAAAGCTTGTGGCCGGGCCAGCTGGTCAATGTCGAAATCCAGACCGGACTGGACCGCAACGCGCTGGTGGTGCCACCGCAAGTGGTGCAGCGCGGGCTGGATAATTACTTCGTCTACCGGGTCAGCGGCGACAAGGTCGAAACCGTTCCCGTGCAGCTGACTTTTCAGGACACCGAACTGAGCATCATCACCGGCGTCAACCCCGGCGACACACTGGTCAGCGATGGCCAGTCGCGGCTCAAGTCCGGCTCGCGGGTTGAAGTCCTGAGCGGGCCAACGGCTGCCCGGGTGCAGCCATGACCCGCAGCCGCTCGGTGTCCGCCTGGTGTGTCGATCACCCGGTCGCCACGGTATTGCTGACCTTCGCCCTGGTGCTGGTGGGGCTGATTGCCTTTCCCCGGTTACCCGTGGCGCCCTTGCCCGAGGCGGAATTCCCGACCATCCAGGTATCTGCGCAATTGCCCGGCGCCAGCCCGGACACCATGGCGTCTTCGGTGGCAACGCCCCTGGAGGTGCAATTCAGCGCCATCCCCGGCATGACCCAGATGACCTCCAGCAGCGCCCTGGGCTCGACCACCCTGACCCTGCAATTCACCCTCGACAAAAGCATCGACACCGCCGCGCAAGAGGTTCAGGCAGCGATCAACACCGCGTCCGGCAAACTGCCCAAGGACATGCCGACCCTGCCGACCTGGAAGAAGGTCAACCCGGCCGACAGCCCGGTACTGATCCTCAGCATCAGTTCGCTGCAGATGCCAGGCACTGAACTGAGCGATTACGTCGAAACCCTGCTGGCCCGGCAAATCAGCCAGATTGATGGTGTGGGCCTGATCAATATCACCGGTCAGCAACGCCCGGCGATCCGCGTCCAGGCCTCGGCCGACAAGCTGGCGGCCATCGGCCTGACCCTGGCCGATATCCGCCTGGCGATCCAGCAAACCAGCCTCAACCTGGCCAAGGGCGCGCTGTATGGCCCGTCGAGCATTTCTACGCTGTCGACCAACGACCAGTTGTTCGACGCGGATGAATATGGCCAGTTAATCGTCTCGTACAAGGATGGCGCCCCCGTGCAGCTACGGGATGTGGCACGGGTTATCAACGGTTCCGAGAACGACTATGTTCAGGCCTGGTCGGGCCACCAGCCGGGGCTCAACCTGGTGATTTCGCGCCAGCCGGGGGCCAATATCGTCGACACGGTAGACCGCATCCAGGCCGCCCTGCCCGGTCTGCAGGCCATGCTCCCGGCTTCGGTCGAAGTGACGGTGCTGAGCGATCGCACCAAGACCATTCGCGCCTCCCTGCATGAAGTGGAAATCACCCTGCTGATCGCCGTGCTGCTGGTGGTTGCGGTGATGGCGCTGTTTTTGCGCCAGTGGTCGGCCACGCTGATTGTGTCGGCGGTACTCGGCGTGTCGCTGATCGCCAGTTTCGCACTGATGTATGTGCTGGGCTTCAGCCTCAACAACCTGACGCTGGTGGCCATTGTGGTGGCGGTGGGCTTTGTGGTGGACGATGCGATTGTGGTGGTGGAGAACATCCACCGCCATCTGGAAGCCGGAGAAAGCATGCGCGACGCAGCGATCAAGGGCTCCAGCGAGATCGGCTTTACCGTGGTATCCATCAGCGTCTCACTGGTGGCCGCATTTATCCCGCTGCTGTTTATGGGCGGGGTGGTCGGGCGGTTGTTCAAGGAGTTCGCCCTGACCGCGACCTCGACCATCATGATTTCCGTGGTGGTATCGCTGACCCTGGCGCCCACACTGGCCGCGCTGTTTATGCGCACACCGGAACACAAGCCCGATGCCAGGCCGGGCTTTGGCGAGCGCCTGCTGGGCCTCTATGAAAAAGGCCTGAAGCGGGCCCTTGCGCATCAGCGATTGATGCTGGGGATTTTCGCCGTGACCCTGGCCATGGCTATCGCCGGCTATGTGTTGATCCCCAAGGGCTTTTTTCCGGTGCAGGACACCGGCTTTGTACTCGGCACCACCGAGGCGGCGTCCGACATTTCATTCCCGGACATGACGCAAAAGCATCTGGCGCTGGCCGAGATCATCGGCAACGACCCGGCCGTGCAGGCGTTCTCCCATGCCGTGGGCGTGACCGGCAGCAACCAGACCATCGCCAACGGCCGCTTCTGGATTGCCCTCAAGGACCGCGGCCAGCGCGACGTGTCGGCCAGCGAATTTATCGACCGCATTCGCCCGCAACTGGCCAAGGTGCCTGGCATCGTGCTGTACCTGCGTGCCGGCCAGGATATCAACCTCAGCTCGGGCCCCAGTCGCAGTCAGTATCAATATGTGCTCAAGAGCAACGATGGTCCGACGCTCACCACCTGGACCCAGCGCCTGACCGAAAAACTGCGCGCCAATCCGGCCTTTCGAGATCTGTCCAACGACCTGCAACTGGGGGGCAGCATCACCCATATCAGCATTGACCGTAATGCGGCGGCGCGCTTTGGCCTGACCGCCACCGATGTCGATGAAGCACTGTACGACGCCTTCGGTCAGCGCCAGGTCAATGAGTTCCAGACCGAGACCAACCAGTACAACGTGATTCTGGAAGTCGACGCGCAGCAGCGCGGCAAGGCCGAAAGCCTCAATTACTTCTACCTGCGCTCGCCGCTGACCGGGGAAATGGTGCCGCTGTCGGCCGTGGCCAGGGTCGATGCGCCCATCAGCGGGCCGTTGTCCATCAGCCATGACGGCATGTTCCCGGCCGCCAACCTGTCGTTCAACCTCGCCCCCGGCGTGGCCCTGGGCGATGCGGTGCTGATGCTCAATCAGGCAAAAAACGACATCGGCATGCCCGGCACCATCAGTGGCAACTTCCAGGGCGCCGCCCAGGCCTTTCAAAGCTCGCTGGCCAGCCAGCCGTGGTTGATCCTCGCGGCGCTGGTGGCGGTGTATATCATTCTGGGGGTGCTGTACGAGAGCTTTGTACACCCGCTGACCATCATCTCCACCCTGCCCTCGGCCGGGCTTGGCGCGCTGCTGATGCTGTGGATATGTGGCCAGGATTTCTCGATCATGGCGCTGATCGGATTGGTGCTGCTGATCGGTATCGTCAAGAAAAACGGCATCCTGATGATCGACTTTGCCCTCGATGCCCAGCGCACCCGTGGCCTGAGCCCCGAAGAGGCTATCTACCAGGCGTGTATCACGCGGTTTCGGCCGATCATCATGACCACCCTCGCCGCGCTGCTCGGCGCCCTGCCGCTGATGCTGGGCTACGGCACCGGCGCCGAACTGCGCCAGCCACTGGGGATTGCCGTTGTCGGCGGGCTGCTGGTGAGCCAGGCGCTGACGCTGTTTACCACGCCGGTCATATACTTGTGGCTTGAACGACTGTTCCATCGTTCCAAACCCGTCAGCTTGCTGGCGACGAATCACTGAGGCGGGTCATGCGCGTTCTGATTATTGAAGATGAAGAAAAAACCGCCGACTACCTGCACCGCGGCCTGACCGAGCAGGGTTACACAGTGGATGTGGCCCGCGACGGCATCGAAGGTCTGCACTTGGCAATGGAGAGCGATTACGCCGTGATCGTGCTCGATGTGATGCTGCCTGGCCTCGATGGCTTTGGCGTACTGCGGGCCTTGCGCGCGCGCAAGCAAACCCCGGTGATCATGCTCACCGCCCGCGAACGGGTGGAAGACCGCATACGCGGGTTGCGCGAAGGCGCTGACGATTACCTGGGCAAACCGTTCTCGTTCCTGGAGCTGGTCGCCCGCCTGCAAGCCCTGACCCGCCGCAGCGGCGGTCACGAACCGGTGCAAGTGACCGTCGACGACCTGTGGATAGATCTGATCAGCCGCAAGGCCAGCCGCGCCGGAGCCCGCCTGGACCTGACCGCCAAGGAGTTTTCATTGCTCAGCGTGCTGGCCCGTCGTCAGGGCGAGATCCTGTCCAAGACCGCCATTGCCGAGATGGTCTGGGACATCAATTTCGACAGTGACGCCAACGTGGTCGAAGTGGCGATCAAGCGCTTGCGCGCCAAGCTCGACGGGCCATTCGAACACAAGCTGCTGCACACCATTCGCGGCATGGGCTACGTGCTGGAGCGGCGCAGTGTTTAAGCGCCCCGCCGCCCTGAACTCCATCGCCATGCGCCTGAGCGCAATGTTCGCCCTGGTGGCGTTGCTGGTGTTTGTGCTGATTGGTGGAGCGCTGTACCAGCAGGTCGACAAAAGTATCGGCCGCCTGCCTGAAGCAGAGCTGGATGCCCGCTACAGCGTGCTTGAGTCATCGATCAACCGCTACGGCAACGCCGAGCACTGGGCCAAGATGAGCACCAAGCTCAAGCTGCTCAGCGAAGAGGACAAACGCATCCGGTTTTGGGCGATCAGTTCAGACCCGGCCTATGAGTACGGCAACCCCGAGGCAGCCGTGCGCAAATTTGCCCAAGGACCCGTGGGCGTGCGGGACTTGCGCCTGCCCGGCCAGGCCTACCCGTTCAAAGTATTGATCAGCGAAATTCCAGCCAAAGAGCAGCGCCCGGCGCTGCGCTTTTTGATTGCCATCGATACCCAGACCTTTCGCCAGACCCAGCATCACTTGCTGCTTGCCCTGATAAGTCTGGCAACAATTGGCGTACTGCTGGCCTCATTGCTCGGCTATTGGGTGGCGCACATCGGCCTCAAGCCGCTGATCAAGCTGTCTGAAGAAGCGCAAAAGCTGGCTCCACCGCGCCTGTCGGGGCGTTTGCACCTGGCACCGCTGGCTCCGGAATTGGACCAACTGGTCAGTGCCTTCAATTCGACCCTGGACCGCGTCGAGCAGGCCTGGACCCGGCTGGAGTCATTCAATGCGGATGTGGCCCATGAACTGCGTTCGCCGCTGACCAATCTGATTGGCCAGACCCAGGTGGCGCTGACGCGGGGGCGTTCGGCCGAGCATTACTTTGAAGTGCTGCAGTCGAACCTCGAAGAGCTTGAGCGCCTGCGCAGCATCATCAACGACATGCTGTTCCTGGCCAGCGCCGATCAGGGCAGCAAGGCCAGCAAGCTGTCGAGCGCCTCCCTGGCTGATGAAGTGGCGACCACCCTGGAGTATCTGGAGTTTATTCTTGAAGACGCCCGGGTTGTGGTGCGGGTCAGCGGCGATGCCCGGGTCAATATCGAAAAACCCCACCTGCGCCGGGCGCTGATCAACTTGCTGAACAATGCCGTGCAGCACACCGAAGCCGGGCAAACGATCGAGGTGTCGATCGAGCAGAATTCCGGGCGGGCCATAATCAGCATCAGCAACCCCGGCCTACCGATTGCCGCAGAACACTTGCCGCGCTTGTTCGAGCGTTTCTACCGGGTGGACGCGGCCCGCCACAACAGCGGTGCCAACCACGGGCTGGGGTTGGCCATCGTCAAGGCGATTGCACAGATGCATGGCGGCGAGGTGTTTGTGCACAGCGACGGCGGGCGCAATACATTCGGGTTGGATCTGCCCGCTTGACCTGTAGCACTGTAGATACTCTGTTGCAGGTCAAGCCCTATTGTGGGAGCGAGCAGGCTCGCTCCCACAGTTGCAGTTTTCCTGTAGCTGCCGAGGCTCTAGTCCACGGCCCTCGCATTTGTTACTCAAAACGCAAAAGTCCTTGTCTAAAACAAGGCTTTTTCGCCCCTGCCTGGCGCTATAGATTTAACCCATCACACAGCACTTGCTAAGCAAGAAGGTCTTTGAAATGTCCAGCAGTATGGGTATGGCTAGCGTTTTCGTTTTGTCGTCTTTGTTGTTGTCGCCTTTGGCCATGGCGGAAGAGTCCCCTGCATTCGTCGCACAAAATGCGGCCCGCGCGGCATCGTTTGAACAGCATCAGGCAGAGCTGACAGCACGCCATCAAAACGACGCAAAACCGCAGCCTACACAGGCAAAAGCCAGTGTTTCCGATCAAGCCAAAGACAGCTGATTGCTCACTCGCAGACTTCCCGACCCAGTCGGTCATCTGTCACACATGTGACTGACTGTTTCAAAAGCCGCTATCATAGCGGCTTTTTTTTGTTTTAAAAAAAGCGCTGCCAACACTGGGAGCCCTTCGAACAAGAACAGAATTTGCAAAGAAAATAAAAACTGCCGCCACTTTCAAGGAGCAACAAACTGGTGAAGTACTCACACAAACTCAGTCCGTTATTCATTGCCCTGGCTGCAACGATCCCCACCTACGCCCACGCCGACGAAGACTCAACCAAAGACGGTTTTATCGAAGGTTCCAGCCTTAAGATCCACGCCCGCAATTACTATATGAACCACGATATCCGCAGCCCCCATGCTGATGACAGCAAGGAATGGGGCCAGGGTTTTGTCGGCAAGTTCGAGTCGGGCTTCACCCAGGGTACGGTAGGCTTCGGCCTGGATGCCTACGCCTTGCTCGGGCTCAAGCTCGATGGCGGTGGTGGCACCGATGGCAGCAGCATCCTGCCAGTCAGTGATGGCAACGGCAAAGCGCCTACCGCCTTTTCGTCTGCCGGTGCCGCACTGAAAATCCGCGCCTTCGATACCGAGCTCAAAGCCGGTGATATGTTCCTCACCAATCCGGTAATAGCCGGCGGTGAAACCCGCATGTTGCCGCAGACCTTTCGCGGTGTCAGCCTGACCAACACCAGCTTCGAAGGCTGGATGTTCGAAGGCGGCCAGGTCAGTTTTGAAAAACCTTACAACCAGAGTGGCATGCGCCGCCTGACCACCACCTACGGTGACCTGGGCGATCAAAGCAGCAAGCACATCACCTGGGCCGGCGCGTCCTGGAGCGGCGTGCCAGAAATCACCAGCAACCTCTACGCCGCCCAGTTGCAGGATATCTGGAACCAGTACTACTACGACTTTGACTACACCTGGGAGATGAGCGAGGGCATCACCCTCAACCCCGGCCTGCACTACTATCACACCCAGGACACCGGCAAGGCCCTGCTGGGCGATATCGACAACAACACCTTCAGCCTGCACCTGGCCCTCGGCATTGACGGCCACAAGGTGACCGCGGTGTACCAGCGGGTCAATGGCAACACGCCTTTCGACTATATCTATCAGGGCGACAGCGTTTACCTGGACAACTCGCAGCAATATTCGGACTTCAACGGCCCGAACGAGCGTTCCTGGAAGCTGCAATATGAGTATGACTTTGCCGGCCTCGGAATCGCCGGCCTGACCGCCAGTGCGTCGTATTCACGGGGTGAGCTGGACCTGACCAAGGCCGACCCCGACAGCATCGGCTACAGCAACTGGTACAACCCGGAAGGCAAGAACGCCCATCACTGGGAACGCGACCTGGGCCTCAAGTACGTGATCCAGGAAGGCAAGGCCAAGGATCTGGCAGTGACCCTGCGCTGGGCCACCAACCGCGGCAACACCGCCTACCAGAGCGTGGACAGCGATGTGGATGAGTATCGGGTGATCATCGACTATCCTATTGATGTGTTTTAATCCATGAACAAAGGGCCAGCGTAAAGCTGGCCTTTTCATATGATTGCGTTCATTTTATGGGGCCGAACCCAGGGCGACAATGAGCATGGCCATCAAGCATATCTTGCGCAGTAACGTGCTGACCCTACGCCTGCTGATCGGCGCCACAAGCGTTTCAATCATTGCCATTCTGAGCATCGTCAGCTTCCTGCTGGTACGCGAACACCGCACCGCAGAACTGGCCGCCATCCGCACTTCCCTCAATATCGTGCAGTTGGTCGGGCGTGACGTTCAAAACACGGTAAATCTCTACGACTCAGCGCTCAACGCACTGATCGACGTATCAAAACGCAGCGACCTGAACAGTGTCTCCCTGCCGCTGAAACATATGCTGTTGTTCGATAAAGCCGAACAGACCCCGGCCAATGGCGGCTTTTACCTGCTCAATGCCCAAGGCGACCTGGTCGCCGACTCACGCACTGAAGTCAGCCCCAAAGAAAACTTCAGCCACTGGCCAAGCTTTGTGGAACACCGTGACTCCAACAGCCCCAACCTGTTTATCTCCCACCCTTTTGACTCAGCTGAAAACGATGGCATTTGCTGCATCAGCTTCAGCCGGCGGATTTCCGGGCCTGACGGCAGGTTTCTCGGCGTCGCGGTGGCGCAGATGAAGCTGGATTATTTCAAGAACCTGTTCCAGAGGCTCGACCTGGAACCCCATGGGTTTATCCGTCTGATCAGTACCGATGGCACGCCACTGACCCAGCATCCGGAACCGGCATCCGCCGACGCGCACACCAACCTGAGCAACAACCCCGTGTTTGTCCGCTTTCTGCAAGAACACAGAGGCAGTTTTATCGCCCTCTCCAGCATTGATGGCGATGAGCGGCTGTACAATTTTTCCGAGGTCGGTGACCTGCCGTTGATTGTGGTGGTCTCACTGGCCACTGAGGATGTGTTCAGCGCCTGGAGGCGCAACGCCATTTTGGTCGGTATCGGTACGCTATTGTTGTGTAGCGCCCTGCTTACGCTCACCTGGCTGCTGGGTCGTGAATTGCATTTGCGTCAACGCGCCGAGCGCCAGCTCGAAGCGCTGGCAACCACCGACCCGCTGACCGGGCTGGCCAACCGCCGCAAGCTGGACCAGACCCTGGAACAGGAATGGCGGCGGGCGCAGCGCTCAGGCAAGCCGCTGTCGCTGATCATGTTTGACATTGACCATTTCAAGAATTTCAACGACACCTATGGCCATCAGGACGGTGACGAGGCCTTGAAACGTGTGGCACGGACTATCCAGCAGTGCATGCACCGTTCCACCGATCTGGCGGCCCGTTATGGTGGCGAAGAGTTTGCAGTGGTGCTGAGCGATACCGATGCCAGTGGCGCGTACAACCTGGCACAGAGCATCCGCCAGGCCGTCGAACAACTGGAACCGTTAACGCCCTCCCATCGCCGGCTCACCACCAGCATGGGGGTCAGTACCTGCCAGGTTAAACCGGGCGACCAGCTAGCAGGCTTGATCAACAGCGCCGATCAGGCCCTGTATCAGGCCAAGAAGGCCGGGCGCAATTGCGTAATCAGTGCAGCAGAGTTGTCCTGAGTGAGTGCCAGCCTTGAATGAAAGGCCCGCTGTACATGGTTTTTTCTTCAGAGGGTCAAGCCATTAAATATCATCTGCGCACACCGGTTATCACCCGCCGCATGCTGGTCTGGGCCAGCGCCTTGTCGGTGGTTGCGATTGTGAACATCGTCGGCTACCTGCTGGTCAGGGAATACCGCAATACCGAAGATGATGCGGCTCGCTCTGCCTTGAATATCGTGCAGCTGATCAGCCGTGATATCCGCAATACCATTTCCACCTATGACTCGGCGCTCAACAGCCTGGTCAGCCTGGTGCAAAGCCAGGCGCTGGCCTCGCTTTCGCCGCAGACACAACAACCCCTGCTTTTCGACAGAGCGGCCGAGGCGCCGTCCAATGCCGGTTTTTTTGTGCTGGATGCCGACGGCAAGGTGATTGCCGGCTCACGCCCGGTCGAGCCCCTGCTCAACAACGCTCGCCAACAGTCCTGGTTCAAGGTTCATCTCAAGGGGCAAACTGAAGGCATCTTTATCAGCCGCCCCTTGCCTGCCAGCGATGCCCCCAATGACTGGAGCCTGGTACTCAGCCGCAGGATCACTACCCCGGACGGCAGGTTTGGCGGCGTCGCCGTGGCCCTGATGAAGATGAGCTACTTTCAGAACCTGTTTCGCGGCCTGGACCTGGGCCCGAAGGGTAATATCAGCCTGGTCAGCAGCGAAGGCATCATGCTGATCCAGTACCCGGCCACCACCATGTTCTATACCGGCCAGGACCTGGGGCACACGCCGATCTTCCTGCGTTTTCTGACCGAGCGCCACGGCAGCTTTACCGCCGTGTCCGGTATCTATCACCTGCAGCGCCTCTACAACTTCGCCCAGATCAGCGAGTTACCCTTGCTGGTGGTGGTGGCTTTGTCCACCGAGCATATATTCAGCAACTGGCGACACACGGCCCTGTTGATCGGCAGCGCAACCCTGCTGCTGTGCCTGGGCCTGCTGTGGCTGACCTGGCTGCTGGTACGCGAATTGCGCCTGCGCCAGCGCGCCGAAGGCGAACTCGCGGCCCTGGCCGCCACCGACCCGCTGACCGGACTGGCCAACCGGCGCATGCTGGACAAGACCCTGGATCTGGAATGGCGCCGCGCACAACGTACAGGCGCGCCGCTGTCACTGATCATGATTGATATCGACCACTTCAAGCCCTTCAACGATGCTTATGGTCATCAGGCAGGGGATGAGGCCCTGCGCCAGGTCGCCCGGGTCATCAAGGCCAATGTGCGACGCCCCGCCGACCTGGTGGCCCGCTACGGCGGTGAAGAGTTCGCGGTGGTGCTGACCGAAACCGACGCGGCAGGCACGCGCCTGCTGGCAGAAAAAATTCGCGCCGCGGTTGAGCAAATGGAGCCGGTCGACCCCACCACCAAAAAACTCACTGTGAGCCTGGGCGCCTGCACCCGCTACGCCAAACCCGGCGACGACCGGGAAGAACTGCTCAGCACTGCCGACAAAGCGCTTTATCAGGCCAAAAAACGCGGGCGCAATCGGGTGATGGATATCAATGAAACCGGCCTGAATGCGCTGAAACCTAAAAACGAAACATAAAAAAAGGCCACCCGAGGGTGGCCTTCAAAAACTAGAGAAAGAAGTTTTACTTAAACTGCCGCAACCGGACGCATATACGAAATCGGTGCAGTGCTGGCATCTTCAAAGGTCACGACTTCCCACGCATCGGTCTGTTCAAGCAGCTTGCGAATCAGCTGGTTGTTCAGTGCATGGCCAGACTTGAAGCCCTTGAATTCACCGATCAGGCTATTGCCCAACAGGTAAAGGTCGCCAATTGCATCGAGGATCTTGTGCTTCACGAATTCGTCTTCATAGCGAAGGCCGTCTTCGTTCAGTACACCATCCGCGTCGACCACGATGGCGTTTTCCACGCTACCGCCGAGTGCGAGGTTGTGCTTGCGCAGGTACTCGATATCACTCATGAAACCAAAGGTACGCGCGCGGCTGACTTCTTTTACAAACGAAGTGCTGGAAAAATCCACGGTTGCACTTTGGGTGCGGTTACGGAAAACCGGGTGATCGAAATCGATCTCGAAGCTCACCTTGAAGCCTTCGAAAGGGACGAAAGTGGCGCGCTTGTCGCCATCTTCCACTGTCACTTCACGCAGGATGCGGATGAACTTCTTCGGCGCGTCCTGTTCTTCCAGGCCGGCAGATTGAATCAAGAACACGAAAGGTCCGGCGCTACCGTCCATAATCGGGACTTCAGACGCGGAGAGTTCGACGTAGGCGTTATCGATCCCCAGGCCAGCCATGGCCGAGAGCAGGTGCTCTACCGTGTCTACTTTTACATCGCCGTTGACCAGCGTGGTCGACATCGTCGTCTCGCCGACGTTTTCCGCGCGCGCAGGGATCTGCACAACAGGGTCAAGGTCTGCACGACAAAACACGATGCCGGTGTCCACAGGCGCAGGCTTGAGGGTCAGGTAGACCTTCTCACCGGAGTGCAGGCCGACACCTGTGGCACGGATAATATTTTTCAGGGTGCGTTGTTTAATCATGGCATTGGCCGCTTCAGCGCAAATTGCGAACTGGTATCAACAAAGGCTGGCGATAATAGCAGACCGAGCCTTTGCTGAACACCAATCACCTTAATACCCCTGATTGATTTCATTAATCAGCCTGGCGACGCAGGAAAGCCGGGATGTCCAGGTAATCCAGATCATCTTGCGGATTGAGCTTGGCAGCAGTCGTCGCGCCTTGCTGGGCCTGGTTGCGCATCACGGTCGGGCGATCCAGATCACGGTAGTTGACCACCGGTTGTTCCTGACGCTCGGTACGGGTTTCCTGACGAACAGGGGCGCTGTGTGCTGCCGAAGCTGCGTACGAAGCCTGCAGGGTGTTGTCGACAACCTTGACCGGCTTCTCGATTTTTGCACCCAGACCGGTAGCAACCACAGTGACATGCAGCTCGTCACGCATGTCCGGATCGATAACAGTACCGACCTTGACCATTGCGTGTTCCGAAGCGAAGGCTTCGATGATGCTGCCCACGTCGGAGTACTCACCCAGGGACAGGTCAGGGCCGGCGGTGATGTTTACCAGGATGCCGCGAGCGCCTTCCAGGTTCACGTCTTCGAGCAACGGGTTGCGAATGGCCGCTTCGGTGGCCTCACGTGCACGGTTCGGACCGCTGGCGCAGCCAGTGCCCATCATCGCCATGCCCATTTCGCTCATCACGGTGCGTACGTCGGCAAAGTCGACGTTGATCATGCCCGGACGCTTGATGATGTCGGAGATACCGCGAACGGCACCGGCCAGTACGTCATCGGCCTTGGCGAACGCAGACAGTAGGCTTGCGTCTTTACCCAGGATGGTGAGCAGTTTTTCGTTCGGAATCGTAATCAACGAATCGACGCTTTCGGACAGCAGACGAATACCTTCGTCGGCGATCTGCATGCGCTTGCGACCTTCGAACGGGAACGGACGGGTCACCACCGCAACGGTGAGGATGCCCATTTCCTTGGCCACTTCGGCAATGATCGGCGCAGCACCGGTACCGGTACCACCGCCCATGCCCGTGGTGATGAACACCATGTTGGTGCCCTGCAACACTTCAGCGATACGCTCGCGGTCTTCCAGGGCAGCCTGACGACCGACCTCAGGGTTCGCGCCGGCACCCAGGCCCTTGGTCACGCCAGTGCCCAGTTGCAGGATGGTACGCGCACCAATGCTTTTGAGCGCTTGTGCGTCTGTGTTGGCGCAGATGAATTCCACGCCTTCGATGTTGCTCTTAACCATGTGGTTAACAGCATTGCCACCGCCACCACCAACACCGATAACTTTGATTACCGGGCTTTGCGGGATGTTGTCTACGAGTTCGAACATGGTCCCTCTCCTTTCATTTCTCTAGTTTTTTTCGCCTACTTCTACCGCTTTGAATCTGTTTACAGCTCAAGCTTTAAAAGTTGCCCTGTACCCAGCGCTTGAGGCGCTCAAGCACAGGGGCTTTTTGTTCGTCACTGCTGTAGTTGTCGCGGTTGCTGATACCCGATATCGAAATACCGTCTGACTGCTTTTGCAGCCCGTACAACAACAAGCCCACAGCGGTGGAATAAATCGGATTGCGCACAACGTCGGTGAGGCCCTTGAAACTGTGCGGCACACCCAGACGGACCGGCATGTGGAAGATCTCTTCGGCCAGTTCGACCGCGCCTTCCATCTTTGAAGTACCACCGGTCAACACGATGCCCGCCGGAATCAGGTCTTCGTAACCGCTGCGACGCAGCTCGGCCTGAATCAGGGTGAACAGCTCGTCGTAACGCGGCTCGACCACTTCGGCCAGGGCCTGACGGGACAGTTCACGGGGTGGGCGATCGCCCACGCTTGGCACCTTGATGGTTTCGCCGGCACCGGCCAGTTTGGCCAGTGCACAGGCGTAACGAATCTTGATTTCTTCGGCATATTGCGTTGGTGTACGCAGCGCCATGGCGATGTCGTTGGTCACCTGGTCACCGGCAATCGGGATCACTGCCGTATGGCGAATCGCGCCTTCGGTGAAGATCGCGATGTCGGTGGTGCCGCCGCCGATATCAACCAGGCAAACGCCCAGTTCTTTTTCGTCATCGGTCAGTACCGAGTAAGCCGATGCCAACTGCTCAAGGATGATGTCGTCCACCTCAAGGCCACAGCGGCGTACACACTTCTCGATGTTTTGCGCGGCATTCACGGCGCAGGTCACGACGTGAACCTTGGCTTCAAGACGTACGCCCGACATGCCCAGTGGCTCACGTACGCCTTCCTGGTTATCGATCACATAGTCCTGCGCCAGGGTGTGCAGCACACGCTGGTCAGCCGGGATCGCGACAGCCTGGGCGGCGTCGAGGACGCGCTCAAGGTCGGCGGTGCTGACTTCACGATCACGAATCGCCACGATGCCGTGGGAATTCAGGCTGCGGATGTGATTGCCGGCCACGCCGACAAATGCCGAGTGAATCCGGCAACCGGCCATCAGCTGCGCTTCTTCGATGGCGCGCTGGATCGATTGCACGGTGGACTCGATGTTCACCACCACGCCTTTCTTCAGGCCACGGGACGGGTGCGTGCCAATACCGACGATTTCGATCGTGCCGTCTTCACCGACCTCGCCTACCAGCGCAACCACCTTGGAGGTGCCGATATCGAGGCCGACGATCATTTTGCCGCTTTGCACATTTGCCATGGGTCCTGCCTCTTCTTAATTCTTCGCGACAGCGGGTTGGGCTATCGTGGGTGCCACAGGTTCCCGCCAGCCGACGGCCAATCCGTTGGCATAACGCAAATCGATGCGCGCTATGTTTGTAATCTGTTCTTTCAGCGTTTTTTCATAGATGGCTATGAAACGACGCATTTTTTCTACCAGATGATCGCGCCCCAACAACAGCTCGATCCCGGGCCCTGCACTACCGGCTCCAGTGGTCAGGAACCAGCTACCGCGCTCACGCAACTCCAGCCGGGCTATGGAAAAGCCCATCGGACGCAGCATCTGGCTCAACACCTGATACTGCTGCATCACCTGCTGCTGAGCCCGTTGTGGACCAAACAGCTGCGGCAAATGTTCGTAATTGGCCAGCTCACGCGGGGTGAACGCCTGGCCCTGGTTGTTCAACAGTGCCTCATCCCCCCAACGCGCAACCGGCAGTTGCTCTTCAAGGCGAATCACCACCTGGTCGGGCCACACGCGACGGACTTCGGCGTGGGCGATCCAGGGCATCTGCTCGAGCTCGGTGCGCATGCCTTCCAGGTCTACCGTAAAGAAGCTCGCTGCCACATAAGGGGCAATGCGCTGCTGCACGGCTTGCTGGCTGATATAGGTCAAATCGCCCTGCACGTTGATATTGGTGATCGGGCGATCGGCATAGGGCATCAGGCGCTGCGCACCTTCATAGGTGCCATAACCCAACGCCACCAGCAGCACCGGCCAGAACAACGCTTTCAAAAAGCCGAAATTGGCTTTTGGCAAACGCACCGACATCGGCTCTTTCGCCACCATCCGGCTGGCGCCACGCGGCACCGGCTTGCGGCCGGGAGCGGGTGGTTGATGACGAAGCGATGCACCTTGCATGGACTTAACCCCGCGCCTCTAAACTTGCCGCCAGAATCGACAGCACCAGCTGTTGGAAATCCAGACCCGCCGCCTTGGCCGCCATCGGCACCAGGCTGTGATCGGTCATGCCCGGCGCGGTGTTGACTTCCAGCAGCCAGAACTGGCCTGCGGTGTCCTGCATCACGTCCAGACGGCCCCAACCGGCAATGCCGATCGCCTCGCAGGCTTTCGCCGTGAGGTCCATGAGCTCCTGTTCCTTGGCACTGTCGAGGCCGCACGGGATCCGATACTGGGTATCGTTGGCCACGTACTTGGCGTCGTAGTCGTAAAAGCTGTGGGGCGTACCCAGGGCAATCGGTGGCAACACCTGGTCACGCAGGGTGGCGATGGTGAACTCGGGACCTGTGATCCACTGCTCAACCAACACTTGCGAGTCGTACTTGCTGGCATCGGCCCACGCGACGATCAACTCGTCCACGTTACTCACTTTGGCCATACCGATACTTGAACCTTCATGAGCCGGTTTGACGATCAAAGGGAAGCTCAGTTCCTTGGCCGCAGAAATACAATCGGCTTCGCTGCTCAATACTGCGTGACGTGGCGTTGGAATACCCAGGCTGTGCCACACCTGTTTGGTGCGCAGCTTGTCCATGGCCAGGGCCGACGCGAGGATGCCGCTGCCGGTGTAAGGAATGCCCAGGCACTCCAGCAGGCCTTGCATGCTGCCGTCTTCACCGCCACGACCATGAAGGATGATGAACGCGCGGTCGATTTTTTCGCTGGTGATACGGGTGATGAAGTCATCGCCCACATCAATACCGAAGGCATCCACACCGGCGCTTTGCAGCGCGCCCAGCACGGCATTGCCCGACTTCAACGAGACTTCACGCTCAGCGCTTTTGCCGCCGAACAACACGGCCACACGGCCGAAATCGGCTGGGGCAATGGTCGAGAACAGATTGGCATAGGCAGCAGTCATTTCAACTTTCCTTCACTGGTAGCGGCAACAGCGCCGGCGAACAGCGGGCTCTTGATAAGTTGCGGTGCCAGACGGCCGATATCGCCCGCCCCTTGGCACAATAGAATGTCGCCAGCGCGCAGCAGCGGCTTGACGATCGGCGCCAGCTCGACGCCGCGCTCGATGTAGATCGGGTCCAGCTGGCCGCGCTGACGGATGCTGTGGCACAGCTGGCGGCTGTCAGCCCCGGGAATCGGCTCTTCGCCAGCCGGGTAGACTTCCATCAACAGCAATACGTTGGCATCGGCCAGTACCTGGACGAAATCGTCGTACAGGTCACGGGTGCGGCTGAAACGGTGCGGCTGGTACACCATCACCAGGCGACGTTCCGGCCAGCCACCACGTACGGCCTTGATCACCGCGGCGACTTCGGTCGGGTGGTGACCGTAGTCATCGACCAGCATCACGCTGCCGCCATCAACTGGCAGCTCGCCATAAACCTGGAAGCGTCGCCCCACCCCTTCAAAGCCCGACAGGCCCTGAACGATGGCTTCATCGCTGATGCCTTCATCAGAGGCTATGCAGATGGTGGCCAGGGCATTGAGCACGTTGTGGTTGCCCGGCATGTTCACCGACACATCCAGCGGCTCGCGGTCAGGGCGCAACACGGTGAAGAAGGTTTGCATGCCCTGCTGGCGAACATTGATCGCGCGTACATCAGCGTTTTCGCTGAAGCCGTAGGTCACGGTCGGACGCTTGACCAGCGGCAGGATTTCACGCACCACCGGATCGTCCAGGCACAGCACGGCCAAGCCGTAGAACGGCAGGTTGTGCAGGAACTCGACGAAGGTCTTCTTCAGCTTGTTGAAGTCGCCTTCGTAGGTCGCCATATGGTCAGCGTCAATATTGGTGACCACCGCCACCAACGGCTGCAGATGCAGGAAGCTGGCATCGCTTTCATCAGCTTCGGCAATCAGGTAACGGCTGGTACCCAGTTGTGCATTGGTACCGGCTGCATTCAGGCGGCCACCGATCACGAACGTCGGGTCCAGGCCACCGGCCGCGAACACCGAGGCCAGCAAGCTGGTGGTAGTGGTTTTGCCGTGGGTACCGGCAACAGCGATACCGTGGCGATAGCGCATCAGCTCGGCCAGCATCTCGGCACGAGGCACCACCGGAATGCGGCGCTCAAGTGCACTGGCAACCTCGGGGTTGGAGGTATTCACGGCACTCGATACCACCAGCACATCGGCGTTGGCGGCGTTCTCGGCGCGGTGGCCGATATAAATGTGTGCGCCGAAGGACTCGAGCCGCTCGGTCACAGGCGAAGCGTTCAGGTCCGAGCCCGACACTTCATAGCCCAGGTTCAGCAACACTTCGGCGATACCGCACATACCCACGCCGCCGATACCGACGAAGTGGATGCGACGGATACGGCGCATTTCCGGTTGTGGCATAGCTTTTTGATTCTCAACCATTGGCCACCTCCAGGCAGATATCTACAACGTTGCGGGTCGCATCGGGTTTGGCCAGGCGGCGGGCATTGGCCGCCATGCTGTTGAGTCGTTCCGGTTGCATCAAAACCTCTGTCAGGCGTGCAGCCAGTTCGGCTGCGCCAGTTGTCGCTTGCGGCATCAGGAAGGCTGCGCCCTCGCGTGCCAAAAAGTCGGCGTTACGGCTCTGATGGTCATCGATCGCGTGGGGCAATGGCACCAGCAGCGAAGGCAGACCGGCCGCAGCCAGTTCACTGACGGTCAGCGCGCCTGCGCGACAAACCACCAGGTCGGCCCAGCCATAGGCATGGGCCATATCCTTGATAAAAGGCTGTACGTCAGCCTCGACGCCGACCGCGGCATAGCGCTCGGCGGTAATCCGGTCATGCTGCTTGCCGGCCTGGTGAAACACTTCAGGGCGAACGTCAGCCGGGACCTTGGCCAGCGCTTCAGGCAACAACTTGTTCAACGGCTCGGCGCCGAGGCTGCCGCCCAGTACCAGCAAGCGCGCCTTGCGCCCTTCGAGCGCAGCCCGAGGCGCCAGGGTAAACAGCTCGGGGCGTACCGGGTTACCGGTGCTACGCAGCGTCTGCGAGGCTGCAAAGGTGCCGGGAAAGGCTTCGCACACCCGGCTGGTCATCGGCACCAGCAGGCGGTTGGCCGTACCGGCTACCGCGTTCTGCTCATGAATGATCACCGGTACACCGCAGGTTTTCGCCGCTAGGCCGCCTGGCCCGGTCACGTAACCGCCAAAACCCAGCACACACACCGGCTTGAGTTGACGAATGATCCTGCGCGCCTGAAACAGCGCCTTGAGCAGTACAAAAGGGGCCTTGAGCAACGACAGCTTGCTCTTGCCACGCAGGCCCGCCACGTTAATCAGGTGCAGTTTGAAACCGGCAGGCTCGACCAGTTCATTCTCGATGCCACGGGGCGTACCGAGCCAGTGCACGGTGTAGCCGCGGGCTTCGAATTCGCGGGCGCAAGCCAGCGCCGGGAACACGTGGCCACCGGTGCCGCCCGCCATGATCAGCACGTTAGCGCCCATGGGTCGGCTCCTCTGCAAAGTCGCTTTCTTTGAAATCGGTCTCTTCACTGCCCAGGTGGGTTCGACTCTCCCACTCGATGCGCAGCAACAGCCCCATGCACACGCAGCAAATCACCAGCGAGCTGCCGCCATAACTGAGGAACGGCAGGGTCAGGCCCTTGGTTGGCAACAAGCCGACGTTTACCCCGATATTGATCAGGAACTGGCCGATCCACAGGAACGACAGGCCGTAGGCCATATAAGCCGAGAAATACTGCTTGGCGCGCTCGGCCCACATGCCGATGTACATGCCGCGCACACACACAAATACGAACAGGGCCACGGTCAGCAGCGAGCCGACAACACCCAGCTCTTCTGCCAGTACCGAAAACACGAAGTCGGTATGTGCTTCAGGCAGGTAGAACTGCTTCTGCACACTGTTGCCCAGACCGACACCAAACCACTCGCCGCGACCGAAGGCGATCAGGGCCTGGGTCAACTGGTAGCCGGAGCCGAACTGGTCGGACCACGGGTCGGTAAAGGTAATCAAACGCGCCATGCGGTAAGGCTGTGCCTGTACCAGCACGAACACCGCGCCGACAGCCAGCGCCACCATCAGAGCGAAACGGAACAGGCCGACACCACCGAGAAACAGCATGGCAGCAGCGGCGCCCATCATCACAACCGTGGCTCCGAAGTCGGGCTCCATCAGCAGCAGGCCGGCCATTGGCAGCAGCACGATAAATGGCTTGAAAAAGCCCATCCAGCTATCCCGCACTTCCTTCTGCTGACGCACCAGGTAGCCCGCCAGGTAGATCACCACAAAGACCTTGGCGATCTCCGAAGGCTGCACGTTGAAGAAGCTGAAACCGATCCAGCGCATCGAGCCGTTTACCTCACGGCCAATGCCCGGGATCAGTACGGCCACCAGCAAACCGAATGCACCGATCAGCAACATGAAGCCCATGCGTTGCCAAGTCGCGATCGGCACCATCATGGTCATGATGCATGCGCCCAGGCCGAGCACGATGTAAAACAGGTGGCGGATCATGTGGTACAGGGTGTTGCCCGACTGCAACGCCGCCACTTCGGACGAAGCCGAAGTGATCATCACCAGCCCCAGACCGAGCAAGGCCAGGCAACCGGCGAGCAACGGGAAGTCGAGGTCGATGCCACGGCCCGTAATCAGCGGTGAAGGATAAGGCTTGAGGATGCCGAACATCATGCCAGCACCTCCACGGCGCGAGCGAACAACTGGCCGCGCTCTTCGTAGTTTTTGAACATGTCGAAACTGGCGCAGGCTGGCGACAGCAAGACTGCATCACCCGATTGCGCCAGTGAGCGGCTCAGTGCGATGGCTTCGTCCAGCGAACCGGCACGCACTTGCGGCACGGCATCGCCAAGGGCGTCGGCTATCAGCCCCGCATCACGACCTATCAACACTGCCGCGCGGCAGTGCTTGGCAACCGAATCACGCAAGCCGCTGAAATCCGCGCCCTTGCCGTCGCCGCCGGCGATAAGGATCAGCTTGCCATCCATGTCCATCCCCAGCCCTTCGATAGCAGCCAGTGCCGCGCCGACGTTGGTGGCCTTGGAGTCGTTGTAGTAGCTCACGCCATCCAGCTCGCGCACCCACTGACAGCGATGCTCAAGACCGGTGAAATTGCGCAGGCTGGCGAGCATGGCGTCGAACGGCAGACCAACCGCGTGACCCAGCGCCAGGGCAGCCAGGGCATTGGCCTGATTATGTGCGCCACGCACTTTCAGCTCGCGCACGGGCATGAGGTTCTGGAATTCGAAAGCGAGGTATTTTTCGCCGTTTTCTTCACGCAGGCCGAAGGCCTTGAAGTCCGGCGCGCTGAGGCCGAAAGTCCAGCACGGCTGACCTTCGCTCATCAGCGGGCGGGTCAGGGCATCCTGACGATTGACCACCACCTGCCGGGCGCCACGGAAGATCCGGTGCTTGGCCAGGTGGTACGCAGGCAGGCCGCTGTAGCGGTCCATATGGTCTTCGCTGACATTGAGCACTGTGGCCACTTCAGCACCCAGCTGGTTGGTGGTCTCCAGCTGGAAGCTCGACAGCTCCATCACGTACAGCTCGATATCATCGCTGAGTAGGTCCAGTGCCGGCGTGCCAAGGTTGCCACCCACCGCAACGCGCTTGCCGGCTGCCGCAGCCATTTCGCCGACCAGGGTGGTCACGGTGCTTTTGGCGTTGGAACCACTGATTGCCACGATAGGCGCTTTCGCGTTACGCGCGAACAGGTCGATGTCGCCCGACAGTTTCACGCCGCGGGCAGCAGCAGCTTGCAGCGCCGGAGTCGCCAGGGCCAGGCCGGGGCTCACGTAAAGCTCGTCGGCGCGGCACAGGAATTCGACATCCAGCTCGCCACAACGCACTTCCACTTGCGGGTAGTCACGGCGCAGCGTGGCAAGCTCCGGCGGGTTTTCCCGCGTATCTGCCACGGCAAACGACACGCCCCGTTGCGCCAGGAAGCGCACCAGGGACATGCCGCTCTTGCCGAGGCCGACAACGATGCGGAAGTGGTCAGAAGCGATCAGAGACACAGGTTCTACCTCAGCTTCAGTGTGGCAAGGCCGACCAGTACGAGAATCACGGTAATGATCCAGAAGCGGACGATCACACGTGGCTCAGGCCAGCCTTTGAGTTCAAAGTGGTGATGAATCGGCGCCATGCGGAACACCCGCTTGCCGGTCAACTTGAAGGACGCTACCTGGATCACCACGGACAGGGTTTCCATCACGAACACACCGCCCATGATGAACAACACGATTTCCTGGCGCACGATCACGGCGATAGTGCCCAGGGCTGCGCCCAGCGCCAGTGCGCCGACATCACCCATAAAGACTTGTGCCGGGTAGGTGTTGAACCACAGGAACCCGAGACCGGCGCCAATCAATGCGCCGCAGAACACAATCAACTCACCCGCGCCCGGTACATAAGGGATCAGCAGGTAGTCGGCAAATTTCACGTTGCCCGACAGGTAGCAGAAGATACCCAGCGCACCGCCGACCATCACGGTGGGCATGATCGCCAGGCCATCGAGGCCGTCAGTCAGGTTGACCGCATTGCTCGAACCCACGATCACAAAGTAGGTGAGAACAACAAAGCCGATGCCCAGCGGAATGCTGGCGTCCTTGAGGATGGGCAGGATCAGCGTGGTTTCCACCGCGCTTGGCGCCGTCACGTACAAGAAGATCGCCGCGCCCAGACCGAACACCGACTGCCAGAAATACTTCCAGCGGCTTGGCAAGCCACGGGAGTTTTTTTCGATTACCTTGCGGTAGTCATCCACCCAGCCGATGGCGCCGAACAACAGGGTCACGATCAGCACGACCCACACATAACGGTTGCTCAGGTCAGCCCACAACAGGGTGCTGATGGCGATGGCCGACAGGATCAACGCGCCGCCCATGGTCGGAGTGCCCGATTTGGACAGGTGCGATTGTGGGCCGTCATTACGTACCGACTGGCCGATCTGACGGTTTTGCAGGGTGCGGATCATCCACGGCCCCAGGCACAGCGACAAGGTCAACGCGGTCAGCACCCCGAGGATCCCGCGCAGGGACAGGTACTGGAAGACCGCGAAGCCTTTATGGAACTGTTGCAGATACTCCGCTAGCAGCAGCAGCATTAATGTTTCTCCCCGCTGGAACCGCACAAAGCCGCAACGACGTTTTCCATCGCAGCGCTGCGCGAGCCCTTGATCAAAATAGTGGTGTTTGTTTCGTGCTCAGCGCGAAGCGCCTTGATCAGGTCAGCCTGATTGGCGAAGTGACGAGCCTGGTGTCCAAAAGCAGTGACGGCATGAGCCATCATGGGTCCCACCGCATAGAGCGCTGAAA
Organism: Pseudomonas sp. TMW22080; assembly: GCF_022496745.1. NCBI lineage: Bacteria > Pseudomonadati > Pseudomonadota > Gammaproteobacteria > Pseudomonadales > Pseudomonadaceae > Pseudomonas > Pseudomonas sp. TMW22080. The sequence goes on from NZ_SCFF01000003.1 coordinate 457,919, forward strand.
CTTTGTCGGCGGCATAAGCGCCTACTTCACGATGTCCTTGCTCCGCCCACTCACCCAGTTCGCCAATATCTCCGAGCACCAGGACGGTGCGGCCGGAAAAGGCGGCGAGTATATCAACGGCAGCGCACATTGAGGTGGGGTTTGCGTTGTAAGTGTCATCAATAATTCGCAGGCCCGCGGCGGTCAATTGCGCGACAGCGCGACCTTTTACCGGCAACACGGCTTCAAGGCCGGTTTTGATACCAAACAGCGACACGCCGAGGGCGTTAGCAGCTGCCGCAGCGGCCAGTGCGTTGGCCACGTTGTGGGTGCCCAACAGGTTAAGTTGGACCTGCTCGCTACCCAGCGGGCTGTGCAAGGTGAAGCCCGGGCAACCGCGAGCGTCACGGCTCAGATCGCTGGCATAAAAATCGGCTTGAGGGTTGTTCAAGGCAAAACTCAGCACCTTGCGCCCCGCTGCCCGGTTCTTCCAGATGGCGAATGCCTTGTCATCCAGATTCAGGACAGCGATTCCGTCAGCCTTCAGCCCTTCGATGATTTCGCCCTTGGCTTCGACGATTTTATCCGGGCCACCGAACTCGCCCACGTGGGCAGTACCGGCATTGTTGAGCACGGCGACATGGGGCTGGGTCATGGCCACGGTGTAGGCAATTTCGCCGAGGCGTGAAGCGCCCAGCTCAATAACCGCAGACGTGTGCTCAGCTGTCAGTTCCAGCAGCGTCAGCGGCACGCCCAGATCGTTGTTCAGGTTGCCTTTGGTCGCCAGCACCGGGCCACGGGTGCGCAGAATGCAGGCGAGCATTTCTTTGACCGTGGTCTTGCCGCTTGAGCCGGTAATCGCCGCCACCGGTTTATCGTAGCCGGCACGGTTGAGCGCACCCAGGCGACCCAAAGCTTCGCGGGTGTCCTTGACCACCAGTTGTGGCAGCGCCGACTCCGGCACTTCGCGCTCAACCAGCGCGGCAACAGCGCCCTTGGCAGCCACTTCATTGAGGTAGTCGTGGCCATCGAAACGCGGGCCGGTCAGCGCAATAAACAGCTGACCCTTGCTGATCGCCCGGCTGTCGATGCTGACCCCACTGAAACGGCAGTCGACATCTACCACACGCCCCTGCAGGGCAGCAGCCACTTCACTGAGCAACAGAGGCTTAAGCATGGGCAGCCTCCCAAGTGTTCAAGGCTTTTTCGGCTTCGACCAGATCAGAGAAGTCATGGCGTTCGCCGTTGATTTCCTGATAGTCCTCATGACCTTTACCCGCCAGCACGATCACGTCTTCTGCCTGTGCATTGGCAATAATCCGGGCAATGGCATCGCCGCGACCGGCGACAAAGGTGACGTTCTGCGGCGCAGCGAAACCGCCACGGATATCATCGAAGATCTGCCCTGCAGCTTCGGTGCGCGGGTTGTCGTCAGTGACCAGAACACCATCAGCCAAACGCTCAACCACCTGCGCCATCAACGGACGCTTGCCGCGGTCACGGTCGCCGCCGCAGCCGAACAGGCACAGCAACTGACCTTTGGCATGCGGGCGCAGGGCCAGCAGTACTTTTTCCAGTGCATCCGGGGTGTGGGCGTAGTCAACCACCACCAGCGGCTTGTTGCCGCCACCCAAACGCTGCATGCGACCGACCGGGCCTTCCAGCTTGGGCAGCACTTTGAGAATTTCGTCCAGCGGGTAGTCCAGCCCAAGCAAGGCGCCAACGGCAGCCAGTACGTTGCTCAGGTTGAAGCGTCCCAGCAGCGAGCTGCGCAACAGATGCTCGCCTTGTGCCGTCACTACGGTGGCCCGCACACCGTCATCATCAAAGATGGCATCACGGCAGTACAGGGTGGCCCCTGTGTCCAAAAGGCTATAGCTGATCAGGCGCGACTCATGCTTTTCAGCGGCCAGTTGGCGGCCAAATTCATCGTCCAGGTTCAGCACCCGGCAGCGCAGGTCCGGCCAGGCAAACAACTTGGCCTTGGCGGCGGCGTAAGCCTCCATCGTGCCGTGGTAATCCAGATGGTCGCGGGACAGGTTGGTCAGCACGGCGACGTCAAATGCCAACGCACTGACGCGCCCCTGATCCAGGCCATGGGAAGAAACCTCCATCGCTACCGCTTTGGCCCCGGCCTTTTTCAGGTCGGCGAGCATGGCCTGTACGGCAATCGGGTCTGGCGTGGTGTGACGACCGCTTTGCAGCGCACCATAAAAACCGGTGCCCAAGGTGCCGACGATGCCGCAGTGCTGACCCAGCAGGTCAAGCGCCTGGGCCACCAGCTGAGTGACGCTGGTTTTGCCGTTGGTGCCAGTGACACCTACCAGATTCAGATGCCGGCTGGGCTCACCATAAAAACGCCCGGCGATATCCGACAGCTGGGCCGCAAGGCCCTTGACCGGAATCAGCGGCACGGCAGAGATAGGCAGCACATCAGCGCCGTCCACTTCATAGGCCACGGCAGCAGCGCCGCGCTTAAGGGCGTCAGCGATATGTTCACGACCATCGAGCTTGCCGCCAGGCACCGCAAGGAACAGATCACCTGCGCGTACATTGCGGCTGTCGAGGGTCAGTTCACGGATCAGCAGATCGTGACCGGCGTGAGGGAAAATCTTGTTCAGGCTCAGGGACATTAGCCACGCCCTCCTTTGGCTGCTGCAGCGGCTGCCGCTGCTTGTTGCTCCGCTGCCGTTGGCAGGTTATCCGGGATCACGTTCATCAGACGCAGCGTGCCGGACATGACTTTGCTGAATACCGGTGCCGAAACCAGACCACCGAAGTAGCCCGCCTTGCTCGGCTCATCGATCACCACGACGATCGCGTAACGCGGGTCGCTCATGGGACCAAAGCCGGCAAACAGGGAACGGTAGGAGTTCACTGCGTAGCCTTTTACGCCACCACCCGTGGTTTTACGCGCCGTACCCGACTTGCCGCCGACGTGATACGCCGGAACCTTGGCACGCCATACACCACGCGGGTTTTCGATTACTTCCTGGAGCATGCCCTGCAGCGTCTTGGCGACTTGCTCCGGCATGACCTGAGCGGCCTGAACAGGTTTGTCCTTGTCTGTCTTGAGCAGGGTCAGCGGAGCGAGCTTGCCGTTGTTGGCCAGGGCCGAGAAGGCATGCACCAGCTGGATCGCGGTCACGGACACGCCGTAGCCGTAAGACAGGGTCGCGGTTTCCGCCTTGCGCCATTCACGGTAGTTGGGCAGGTTGCCCACACGCTCGCCCGGGAAGCCCAGACCGGTGTCCTGGCCCAGGCCCATCTTGGCCATCTGGCGGAAGATCGCTTCACCGCCGATATCGAAGGCCACCTTGCTCATCCCCACGTTACTGGAGTTGATCAGGATGCCGGTCAGGTCGAGGACCGGACCTTCAGTGCGCGATACGTCACGAATGGTGTATTTGCCCAGCTGCAAGGTGCCCGGGTACACCTCAACCTTGTCGGTGGGTTTCCAGCGCCCGGTTTCCAGGGCGGCACTCATGGAGATCGGTTTGACCGTCGAGCCCGGCTCGAACACGTCGATCATGGCGCGGTTACGCATCATCGCCGGTTGCAGGTTGCGACGGTTATTCGGGTTGTAGGTGGGTTGGTTGACCATGGCCAGAATCTCGCCGGTCTTCACATCCATGATCACCAGGCTGCCTGCCTTGGCGCCGTTCTCGACCAGCGCATTGCGCAGTTCGCGGTTGGCCAGGTATTGCAGGCGCAGGTCAATCGACAACGCCAAGGTCTTGCCGGCCTTGGCGTTTTTGGTCACTTGCACGTCTTTGATCAGACGCCCGCGCCGGTCCTTGATCACTTGCCGCTTGCCCGGCACCCCGGCCAGCCATTCGTCATAGGCCAGTTCGACGCCTTCGCGTCCTTTATCGTCGATATCGGTAAAGCCGACCATATGCGCCGTCACCTCACCCGCTGGGTAGAAACGGCGGAACTCTTCAATGCCATAAACACCCGGCACCTTGAGGTCGAGCACCACCTGGCCCTGCTCGGGAGTCAGGCCCCGCACCAGATAGATAAATTCTTTGTTGGCTTGCTGTTCCAGGCGTGCGGTCAGCACCTTGGGGTCTTGCCCAAGCGCGTGTGCCAGGGCTGGCCAACGGTCTTTGGCAACCTGCATTTCCTTGGCATTGGCCCACAGGGTGGTCACCGGCGTGCTCACGGCCAAAGGCTCGCCATTGCGGTCGGTAATCAGGCCACGGTGTGCAGGGATGGGGATATGCCGCAAGCTGCGAGCATCGCCCTGGCCCTTGAGGAAGTCATGGTCGATAACTTGCAGATAAACGATCTGGCACGCGATTGCACCTACCAGCAGTGCCAGCAATGCCAGCACCACACGAAAACGCCACGGATAGAGCGCGCCTTCGAGTTTGATCATGGCGCCACCATTCGAACTTCTGCTGCGCCAGGAATGCGCATCTTCAGTTGTTCGCTGGCCAGGGTTTCGATGCGGCTATGGGCAGTCCAGGTGCTCTGCTCGAGAATCAGGCGGCCCCATTCGGCCTGCGCCTTGTCCCGTACGCTCAGCTCCCCGTACAGGGTGTTGAGCAACTGGCGGTTCCAGTGGGCGCTATACGAAACGCCCACAGCCGAAACCAGCACGCCAATAAACAACAGCAGCATGAAAAAACTTCCGCCGGGAAGTGGTTTGGCGAAGAGCTTGTTCAACGAAGCTTCTCCGCGACGCGCATGACAGCGCTGCGCGAGCGCGGATTGGCTTTGAGTTCGGCATCGGACGCGGTCTGTGCCTTGCCATGAATCTTGATCTTCGGTTCGAAGGCAACGTGCTGCACGGGCAAGCCGCGCGGCAGGTTGTCGGGCTCGCCCTTGACCAGTTTGCGCATAAACAGTTTGACGATGCGGTCTTCCAGCGAGTGGAAGCTGATAACGACCAGGCGGCCGCCGATAGCCAGGGACTCAAGGGCAGCTTCAAGGCCAGCCTCAAGGTCACCCAGTTCGTTGTTCACATGAATGCGCAGGCCCTGGAAAGTGCGGGTCGCCGGGTGCTTGCCCTTCTCCCAGGCCGGGTTGGCCACTTTCAGCACTTCGGCCAGGTCGCCTGTACGCTCGAACGGCTTGATATCGCGACGTTCGACAACCGCACGGGCCATGCGACCGGAAAACCGCTCTTCGCCGTATTCCTTGAATACGCGGGCAATTTCCTCCTGGGAGGCAGTGTTGACGAACTCGGCCGCGCTGATACCGCGATCAGGGTCCATACGCATGTCCAGCGGGCCGTCATTCATAAAGCTGAAGCCGCGCTCCGGGTCGTCAAGCTGTGGTGAGGAGACACCCAGATCAAGCAACACGCCGTCGACCTTGCCAGTCAGACCGCGCTCGGCAATTTCGGATCCCATTTCCGCAAAACTGCGCTGCACAATGACAAAGCGGCCGTCTTCGGCCGCCAGCGCTTGCCCGGTGGCAATCGCTTGTGGATCTTTATCGAACCCGAGCAGACGCCCCTCAGGGCCCAGCTTCTGGAGTATCAGGCGGCTATGTCCGCCGCGACCGAAGGTGCCATCCAGATAGCATCCATCAGGGCGTACGGCGAGAGCCTCTACGGCTTCGTCGAGCAGTACGGTGATGTGGTTGAAGCCGCTATCTATAGTCACAGAATTAAATCACGCAGTTCGTCAGGCATCGCGCCCGGTTGTTGAATGGCTGCAAGGTCAGCGGCAGAAACCGCCTCCCAAGCATCCTCGTCCCACAGTTGAAACTTGTTCAGCTGGCCCACCAGCATTGCGCGCTTGTCCAGTCGGGCATATTCACGCAAGCGGGGCGGTACCAGAAAACGACCACTGCCATCGAGCTCAAGGTCGACGGCGTTACCAATCAACAGACGTTGCAAGCGGCGGTTTTCTTCACGCAGCGAAGGCAACGCCCGAAGCTTGGTTTCAATCAACTCCCACTCATCGAGGGGGTACACACACAAGCAGGGATCAACGGCATCAATGGTCACGATCAGTTGCCCGGAACTGCGCAAATTCAACTCGTCACGGTACCGGCTCGGCATTGCGAGACGGCCCTTGGCATCGAGACTGATTGCGTTGGCTCCGCGAAACACTGGCCGCATCTCCAAATATTAGCGTTTTACGTCTAAAAAACCCACTTCACGCCACTTTTCACCACTTATGCACACTATAGGAATGCGCCCACACCACCGTCAAGGAGCGGCCTACAGGAAAACCCTTACATAACGGAGATTTAGGAGGGGAAATAGACGTGGAGCAGTAAGCGGAGAGATTTTTTGACCCGCGACGCGCCGCAAATTCAAAGCTCTGGACTTCAAACTTAAAGTAGTTTGTTAAGAGTAAGAACTTTTCGGCATTACGTCGGGAAATAATCTTGCGATGAATTGCAGGGGGGGATAAGGCAATTGCGAATATAGCAATCTGCCTGCAGCGCAGGCAGAAGAAAAAAAGGTGGAGAGTCGATCTGTAAGCCGGGTTCTGTCGTGAACAGTCATTCGTCTACGATGGCCATCACTGGACATCTTTAGCAACCTACCCGGTCCCAGCGCGGGCCACGCCTTGGGACCCTATTTGGTCTTGCTCCAAGTGGGGTTTACCTAGCCACGAACTGTTGCCAGTCGTGCGGTGCGCTCTTACCGCACCTTTTCACCCTTACCGGCGCCGAAGCGCTTAGGCGGTTATTTTCTGTGGCACTTTCCGTAGGCTCACGCCTCCCAGGCATTACCTGGCACTTCGCCCTATGGAGCCCGGACTTTCCTCCCCCCCCTAATTTTCATAGAGGGCAGCGACTGTCCAATCGACTCTCCGGCGCGAAGATTAACTGTACAGAGCGTATAGAACAAGCGTTAAAAGCCGCAAGGCAGGTTGATTTGCCTGACTTGCGGCCTTTAGCCACGGGCTAGAACACAAAGAAATATCAAAGTGCCATCACCCAATATCAATTGTTACTCACTTTTCTGCTTTTCAAGTGCAACTTGGTACAACACGTTTTTGCGCTCACCGGTTATTTCAGCTGCAAGTGCAGCAGCACGCTTGAGCGGCATTTCTTTAAGCAGCAAGTCGAGAATACGCATTGCCTCACTGCTGACCGCGTCTTCCGTTTCTGGCGCAGTCCAGCCGGCAACCAGAACCACACACTCGCCGCGCTGCTGGTTACTGTCGCTTTCAACAAAAGCGCGCAGCTCGGACAGGGGCAAACCTTTGAGCGTCTCGAATGTTTTAGTCAGCTCACGCGCCAGCAATGCCGGGCGCTCGGGCCCGAATACCAATTCAAGATCTTGCAGGCACTCAAGAATACGGTGCGGGGCCTCGTAAAAAATCAGTGTGCGCGGCTCTTCCTTAAGTAATTGCAGCCGCGAACGACGCCCAACCGCCTTGGCCGGCAGGAACCCCTCAAAGATAAAGCGATCAGAAGGCAGCCCCGCAGCCGACAAGGCGGCGATCAAGGCGCAGGCTCCCGGCACGGGCACGACCTTGATCCCGGCAGCACGCGCCTGACGCACGAGGTGATAACCGGGGTCGGAGATCAGCGGGGTACCGGCATCCGAGATCAATGCCACATCTTCACCCGCCAGCAAACGCTGGATAAACCGACTGCCTTCATCACGCTCGTTATGCTCGTGACAGGCACCCAGCGGCGTGGAGATACCAAAATGCTGCATCAAGCGCAGGGAGTGGCGCGTGTCTTCGGCCGCAATCAGCGATACATCACGCAATACCTTGAGCGCACGCGCACTGATGTCGTCCAGGTTACCGATGGGCGTGGCCACCACATAAAGTGAGCCAAGAACGGAATTCAAATCACCTGGAGCAGTCAAAACGCACACCTCATAAGAGTTAAAGGCGCCATTGTAGCGCGTAGAGCCCTCATGAACGCACCCACCCTGCAGGCCGCAAAACGCCAACCGGGTAAACTTTTAATGCCACAACGTACATAACGCATCTAAATTCAGGCTTTATTGCCTCTAACATCGCGCCCCGGCCAGTGCTTGGGTACACTTCCCAACTCATTTGATCGAGTATCAGGAACACTACATGATCGCTTGCCTGCGGCTGTTCACTGCCCTCTGCCTTGCTGCCCTGCTGGCGGCTTGCGCCAGCTCGCCCTCGTCCAGCCTTGGCGAACTTCCACGGACCCCGGATGCCAGCCTTGAGCAATTGCTCCAGCAGGCCACCGAGAGCACCAATCCGGAAAAGGCCGCCCTGTTGCGCCTGTCGGCAGCCGACCTTGCCCTGCGCCAGCAAAACAACGCCCGCGCCGCGCAGATCCTGGCCATGGTCCCGCTGGACCAGCTCAAGCCCGCACAACAGGTTTTTGCCAACACCCTGGCAGCCGAACTGGCGATGAACCGCAATGATCCCAAGGCCGCAGTCGCCGCCCTGAATCATCCAAGCACATCGATCCTGGGCGAGCTGCCCGTCGACCTGCAAGTACGCACCCGTACCGTACATGCCCGCGCCCTGGAGGCTGACGGCCAGGCCCTGGCCGCCGCCCGTGAACGCGCAGCGCTGAGCCCGAACCTGACCGGCGATGCCGCCAACAGCAACAACGACGCTATCTGGGCACTGGTGGCCAGCTTGCCGGCCGAGCAACTGCACGCCCAGGGCAATGATGTACTGAGCGGCTGGATGTCCCTGGCCCTGGCGGTGAAAAGCGCCGGCACCCTGCAAGACCAACAGAACGCGATTGATCAATGGCGCGCACAGAACCCGGCCCACCCGGCCGCTATCCAGCTGCCGACCCCACTGGTCAAGCTCAAGGAGCTGGCCAGCCAGCCCCTGACCAAGATCGCCCTGCTGCTGCCACAGGACGGCCAACTGGCCTCGGTGAGCAAAGCACTGCGTGATGGCTTTATGGCTGCACACTATCAGGCCCAGCAAGCCGGCCAGAACCCGCCGAGCATTCAGTTCTATGACAGCTCGCGCCTGACCTCGCTGGACGAGTTCTACCGCCAGGCACAAGCCGACGGCGTGCAACTGGTGGTTGGCCCACTGGAAAAAAACCTGGTCAAGCAACTGAACAGCCGCCCGCAACTGCCGATTACCACCCTGGCCCTGAACTACAGCGAGGGCACCCAAGGCCCGGCGCAACTGTTTCAGTTCGGTCTGGCGGCTGAAGACGAAGCCCGCGAAGTGGCTCGCCGCGCCCGGGCCGACGGCCTGACCCGCGCTGGCGCCATGGTCCCGGTCGGTGAGTGGGGCGATCGCGTGCTCAAGGCATTCCGCCAGGAATGGGAAGCCCATGGCGGCACCGTCGTTGGCGTTGAACATATCGACAAACCTGTAGCCCTCGCCCAGCAAGTGGCCGATCTGGTGCAACTGCGCAAAAACGGCGGCTCGAGCGAACCAACGCGTCGCCAGGACATGCAGTTCCTGTTCCTCGCCGCGACCCCGCAGCAGGCCCAGCAGATCAAACCCACGCTGAACTACCAATACGCAGGTGATCTGCCGGTATACGCAACCTCCCACGTATTCAGCGCCAGCGGCGACCAGAACCAGTACAACGACATGAACGGCATCCGTTTTTGCGAGACCCCCTGGCTCCTCGACCCGAACAACCCGCTACGCCAGCAAGTGACCGCACAATGGCCGCAAGCAGGCGGCAGCCTGGGCCGCCTGTATGCGATGGGTATCGACGCCTATCGCCTGGCACCGAGCCTGGGCCAGCTTAAAGCCCTGCCCGACAGCCGGATCGACGGTATGTCCGGCAGCTTGAGCATGAGCCCGACCCAACGTGTAGAACGTCAACTGCAATGGGCCGAATTCGCCAATGGCCAGCCTCAACGCCTGCCGGCTACCGCCAACTGATGCCCGAACGCTCAAGCCAGCAAACTGGCAAGGATGCCGAGCGCCTCGCGCTGCGGCATCTTGAGCAACAGGGTTTGCGCCTGCTGGCACAGAACTGGGCATGCAGGCGCGGCGAGCTGGATCTGGTCATGCTTGACGGCGATACAGTAGTATTCGTCGAAGTTCGTTACCGTCAACATGCGCAATGGGGTGGCGCACTGGCCAGTATTGACGGCCGCAAGCGTCAAAAACTGATACTTGCCGCCCAGCATTTCTTGCAGCAACAGACACGCTGGGCCAATCACCCGTGCCGCTTTGACGTGGTGACGATGGACAGCACAACACCCCGACTGAACTGGCTACGGAATGCCTTTGACAGCCAGTAGCGCTGCCAGGCCGATTCCAGCTCCCTTTTTCAACGATTTTGCTTTGCTTTGCGGGCTGCACATTCTTGTGCCGGGAAGTCACCCAGGAACACCTGGTTCACGCCCGACCAGCCGCCCTACTTAAGGTCACATAGATGGACATGCAATCCCGGATTCGCCAGCTTTTTCAGGCCAGCATCGACACCAAGCAGCAGGCGATGGAAGTGCTTGCCCCTCATATCGAGCAAGCCAGCCAGGTGATGGTTAACGCACTGCTCAATGAAGGCAAGATGCTCTCGTGCGGCAATGGCGGGTCGGCAGGCGACGCCCAGCACTTCTCATCCGAGCTGCTCAACCGCTTCGAGCGCGAGCGCCCGAGCCTGCCTGCCATCGCACTGACCACCGACACGTCGACGATCACCTCGATCGCCAACGACTACAGCTTCAACGAAATCTTCTCCAAGCAGATCCGCGCCCTGGGCCAGCCCGGCGACGTGCTGCTGGCCATTTCCACCAGCGGCAACTCGGCCAACATCATCCAGGCCATCCAGGCGGCCCACGATCGCGAAATGATCGTGGTCGCAATGACGGGCCGTGATGGCGGCGGCATGGCCTCGCTGCTGCTACCCGAGGACGTGGAGATCCGCGTTCCTTCCAGCGTCACTGCACGCATCCAAGAAGTCCACCTGCTGGCGATCCACTGCTTGTGCGATCTGATCGACAGCCAACTGTTCGGGAGTGAAGAATGACTTTAAATCGCCTAGGCCTGGTAGCCCTGACCCTGTGTCTTGGTCTGACCGCCGGTTGCAGCTCGGTACTGACCGCTACCCGCGACACCCCTATCGAGGATGATCGCGGCACCCGCACCTTCGGCAGTAAAATCGATGACTCGCTGATCGAAACCAAGGTCGCCGTGAACGTGGCCAAGGCCAATCCGGATCTGGATACCGGTTCGCACATCGTCGTCACCAGCTACAACGGTATCGTGCTGCTGGCCGGCCAGACCCCGCGTGCAGACCTCAAGGCCCAGGCCGAACAGGCGGCAGCTTCAGTCCAGCGGGTGAAAAAGGTCAACAACGAGCTGCAGGTCATGGCTCCTTCGTCAATCCTGGCGCGCAACAACGACGCCTGGCTGACCACCAAAATCAAGACCCAGATGCTGACTGACAGCGCCATCCCTGGCTCACGCATCAAAATCGTCACCGAGAACGGTATCGTCTACATGCTCGGCCTGGTCACCAAACAGGAGGCCGCCCGCGCCACCAGCCTGGTGCAAGGTGTTTCCGGGGTGCAGAAAATCGTCAAACTGTTTGAGTACATCGACTGACGGCCACGGCTGCCAGACACAAAAAAGGCGACCTTTTCAGGTCGCCTTTTTTATTACTTCACCACTTTCAGGCTTGGCCGGCCTGTAGGTCGCGGCGGCTCGGAGCCTGGCGGCGGACTATCGTCACCCGGCTCAACCTCGTCATCAGCCTCGAGAGGCTCTTCCAGGTCAAACACCATGCCCTGGCCGTTCTCACGGGCGTAAACGCCCAGAATGGCTGCAATAGGCACGTACAAGGTGTGTGGCACACCACCAAAGCGCCCTTCAAAGCTTACTGCTTCGTTGTCCATGTGCAATTGACGCACGGCGGTTGGCGAAACATTGAGGACAATCTGCCCGTCACTGGCAAAACCCGCAGGCACTTGCACCTTGGGGTAGTCAGAGTTAACCAGCATGTGCGGAGTGCAGTCGTTATCAACGATCCACTCGTAGAGCGCACGCACCAGATAAGGTCGACTTGAATTCATCGAGGGCTCCTAAAGCTTTAGCGCATGTCGCGTTCGACACCAGACAGACTCGCCTGGAAAGCCTCACGCGCAAATTGGCGCTCCATATAGTCGAGCAACGGCTTGGCTGGCCGCGGCAATTCAATACCCAAAACAGGCAGACGCCAGAGTATCGGCAATAGACAGCAGTCGACCAGACTTTGCTCATCACTGAGGAAAAAAGGTTTGTCGGCAAATAATGCAGAAACACCCGTCAGGCTCTCGCGCAACTCCTTGCGGGCTTGCACGCGCGCCGGCTCCTTGGTCCGCGAATCAAGAATCAGGTCGACCAGCGCACACCAGTCGCGCTGAATACGATGAATCAGCAGACGGCTATTGGCCCGTGCCACCGGGTACACCGGCAACAGCGGCGGATGCGGATAGCGCTCATCCAGATATTCCATCACCACAGTCGACTCCCACAACGCCAGGTCACGATCGACCAGGGTTGGCAGGCTGCCGTAGGGGTTCACTTCGATCAGCTTCGGCGGCTGACGGCCCGCCTCCACACTGATGATCTCGGCGCTGACACCTTTCTCTGCGAGCACAATGCGCACTCGGTGGGAATAGTGGTCGGCGGGGTCGGAGTAACAGGCCAACCGATTGGTCACGCCCATGGCGGTCCTCCTCGCTTGTTGAAATTATCGGGAGCGGAAAAACGAACGCGCCCAAGGAAAGCCTCTGATAACCACAGGCCAGGTGACTGGCAAGGTCATTGACCCCGCCTGTCACCCGCCCTGCACTGTTACCTTTTCAGAGACACCCTTGGGCGCGCACGATTAACAGCATTGCGTGTAACTATATCAGTGCACATCTTTCCAGTATTCGCGCTTGAGCAGATAAGCGAATACAAAAAGGAAGGCCAGGTAGATCAGCACGTAAGTACCGATGCGCTGATGCTCCAGCTTCACCGGGTTGGCCGAGTAGGCCAGGAAGGTCACAAGGTTCTTGATCTTCTCATCGAACTGCTCTTCAGTCAGGGCGCCGGTTTTTGGCAGCACTGTCAGCTGGTCGCACGCTTCATGGGTCAAAGGCGTGCCGGTGAGCGGATCATACTGCTTCTTGCCGTCTTCGACGATCTGTACTTGCTTGCAACCGATAACCTGACGACCCTGCAACGGTGCCAGCACGTTGGGCATGCCCACGTTCGGGAACACTTTGTTGTTCACACCCCAGGGGCGCGACGGGTCTTCGTAAAAGGCACGCAGGTAGCTGTACAGCCAGTCTGTGCCACGCACACGGGCTACCAGCGTCAAGTCCGGCGGTGCAGCACCGAACCAGGCCTTGGCGTCGTTGGGCTGCATGCCGATGTTCATGTGGTCGCCAATCTTGGCACCGGTGAACACCAGGTTATCGAGCATGACCTCATGGGGAATGCCCAGGTCATCAGCGACCCGCTCATAACGCTGGAACTTGGCACTGTGACAACCCATGCAGTAGTTGGCGAACGTACGCGCACCATCCTGCAGGGCCGCCTTGTCAGAAACATCGATGTCGACCTTGTCGAGCTGCACGCCTTGCTCTGCCGCAAAGGAGAACACAGGCATTACCGCGAACATCAATACAGCAAATAGCTTTTTCATCAGCCAGTCACCCTTTCCGGAACCGGTTTGGTCTTCTCAAGCCTGGTGTAGAACGGCATCAGAATGAAGTAGGCGAAGTACAGGAACGTACACACCTGCGACAGCAGCGTGCGGCCCGGGGTAGGAGCCAAGACACCCAGCACACCCAGAATCACGAAGGAGATGCAGAACACCCACAGCCATACCTTGCTCATCCAGCCTTTGTAGCGCATGGATTTGACCGGACTGCGGTCAAGCCACGGCAACACGAACAGCACGGCAATCGCGGCGCCCATGGCAATCACGCCAAGCAGCTTGTCCGGGATGGCACGCAAGATCGCGTAGAACGGCGTGAAGTACCAGACAGGGGCAATGTGTTCCGGCGTTTTAAAGGCGTTAGCCTGTTCAAAGTTCGGTTTTTCCAGGAAGTAACCACCCATTTCCGGGAAGAAGAACACAATCGAGCAGAAGATAAACAGGAATACCACTACGCCGACGATATCTTTCACGGTGTAGTACGGGTGGAAGGGAATGCCATCCAGCGGTATGCCGTTTTCGTCTTTGTGTTTCTTGATATCCACGCCGTCCGGGTTGTTGGAGCCGACTTCGTGCAGGGCAAGAATGTGCAGCACCACCAGGCCCAGGATTACGATAGGCAAGGCCACGACGTGAAGGGCAAAGAAGCGGTTCAGGGTAATACCGGAGATCAGGTAGTCACCACGAATCCACTGGGTCAGGTCGTTACCGATAACCGGGATCGCACCGAACAGCGAAATGATCACCTGGGCGCCCCAGTAGGACATTTGCCCCCAAGGCAGCAGGTAACCCATAAAGGCTTCAGCCATCAGGGCCAGATAAATCATCATGCCGAACAGCCAGACCAGCTCACGGGGCTTCTGGTAAGAGCCGTAGAGCAGGCCACGGAACATGTGCAGGTAGACGACGATAAAGAACGCCGATGCACCGGTAGAGTGCAGCAAGCGCAGGATTGAACCGTATTCGACGTCACGCATGATGTATTCGACAGAAGCAAACGCCTCTTCTGCCGATGGCGTGTAGCTCATGGTCAGCCACACACCGGTAACGATCTGGTTGACCAGAACGAGCAGTGCGAGAGAACCAAAGAAATAGAAGAAGTTGAAGTTCTTCGGAGCGTAATACTTGCTGAGGTGGTCTTCCCACATTTTGGTGGCGGGGAAGCGGGCATCTACCCAATCCATGAACTTGCTCATTACGCGTTCTCCCCATCGAGGCCAACGACGACAATGTTGTCCGTCTCATAGTAGTACGGCGGCACTGGCAGGTTCAGCGGCGCTGGCTGGGCCTTGTACACGCGGCCGGCCAGATCATAGTGCGAACCATGACAAGGGCAGAAATAGCCGCCTACCCAGTCCTTGCCAAGATCAACCGGCGCGACCTCGGGACGGAACGTAGGCGAGCAACCCAAGTGGGTGCAAATACCGATCAACAACAGAATTTCTGGCTTGATCGACCGCAGCTCCGGATTTACATAAGCAGGCTGATCAGATTGCTTGGAATCCGGGTCAGCAAGCTGCCCTTCAATCTTCTTCAGATTTGCCAGGATTTCCTCGGTGCGACGTACGATGAATACCGGCTGGCCACGCCATTCAGCAATCATTTGCTGACCTGGCTCAACCTTTGCAATATTCACTTTCACCGGTGCGCCAGCGGCTTTCGCCTTGGCACTGGGAAACCACGACCCCACGAACGGGACCGCCGCCCCCACCGCTCCTGCAGCACCCACCACGGATGTGGCTGCTACGAGGAAGCGACGCCGGCCGACATTTACGCCGTCATTGCTCATTCAGTCCTCTCCCATCAGCTTTGTGGCCTGTTAAATCAGGCATCTACTAAATATGCATCTATTACTTATAAAAATTTTGCAGAATGGTAATGAAAAGCCCCTAGTCTTACAAGGTAATTACCGCTCTGGGGCGGCTACAGGCCTTGTAGTATAGGCGTTTGCTGGATGTGGCAAGTTGTCACACCGCTAAATCATCGCCCATAAAAAAAGCCCAGCTCCCGAAGGAGGCTGGGCTTTTTTGAACGAAGCTGCGAATTAACGCTTCGAGTACTGCGGACGCTTACGCGCTTTACGCAGACCGACTTTCTTACGTTCAACTTCACGAGCATCGCGAGTAACGAAGCCAGCTTTGCGCAGAGCGCCACGCAGGGTTTCGTCATACTGCATCAGTGCGCGAGTGATACCGTGGCGGATTGCGCCAGCTTGACCACTTACACCACCACCGATCACGGTGACGTAGATGTCGAATTTCTCGACAGTCTCAGTCAGTTCCAACGGCTGACGAACTACCATGCGGGCAGTTTCGCGACCGAAGAAATTCTCCAGAGTGCGGTTGTTGATGGAGATGTTACCGGTACCCGGACGCAGGAAAACGCGAGCGGTTGCGGTTTTACGACGGCCAGTGCCGTAGTTTTGAGTCGCCGACATAATGAACTATTCCGTTAAAACTTCAGTTCTTGGGGCTGCTGAGCAGTATGAGGGTGAGCAGCGCCCGCATAGACTTTCAGCTTACGGTACATGTCGCGACCCAGTGGGTTTTTAGGCAGCATGCCTTTAACCGCGGTCTCGATCACGCGCTCAGGAGCTTTGGCGATCAGCTTTTCGAAGTTGATCGACTTAATCCCGCCCGGGAAACCGGAGTGAGAGTAGTACATCTTGTCAGTGGTTTTAGCACCAGTAACACGGATTTGCTCAGCGTTGATAACAACGATGTAGTCACCGGTGTCAACGTGCGGAGTGTATTCCGGCTTGTGCTTGCCACGCAGACGGCTCGCGATCTCGGTGGCCAGACGACCCAGGGTCTGACCAGCAGCGTCGACGACAAACCAGTCGCGCTTTACTGTTTCTGGTTTAGCAGTAAAAGTTTTCATTCTTTATAGCCTCAGGGGCCGCCCTGTAAATTAGACGGCGGATCTTACTGAATAGTGCGTACTTTGACAAGTCAAAGGCAGCCGGATACAGACGCTATCGGGGGCTCGGGTCAGCGCGTCCGTTCAACGGCAAGATTCTTCGGCAGGCGGCGCATCACTTCCACTGCAGAAAGAGGTGGGCAATTATCCAGATTGCGCAAAAAATTACAACCTGCTTTTATGTTTGTTTACCCGAAGGAGCACCCGATGGACTACCGAAAGCTTGGCCGTACCGATCTGAAAGTAAGCGCAATCGCCCTCGGGACCATGACCTGGGGTGAACAGAACACCCAGGCCGAAGCCTTTGAGCAGATCGCCTGCGCCAAAAATGCCGGCATCAACTTTATCGACACCGCCGAAATGTACCCGGTGCCACCCAAGGCCGAAACCTACGCCACCACCGAGCGTTTTATCGGTAACTGGTTCAAGGAACGCGGTGATCGTGCCGACTGGGTGCTGGCGAGCAAGATCGCCGGCCCCGGCAACGGCATCGACTACATCCGTGACGGCCACCTCAAGCACAACCGCAGCCATATCGTGCAAGCCCTGGACGCCAGCCTCAAGCGCCTGCAAACCGACTGGATCGACCTCTACCAGTTGCACTGGCCCGAGCGCAGCACCAACTTCTTCGGCCAGTTGGGTTACACCCACAACGCCGACGAAGACTTCACCCCGCTGGAAGACACTCTCGAGGCACTCGACGAGCAGGTCAGGGCCGGCAAGATCCGTCACATCGGCCTGTCAAATGAAACGCCGTGGGCCACCATGAAGTTCCTGCAACTGGCCGAAAGTCGCGGCTGGCCGCGCGCCGTATCGATCCAGAACCCCTACAGCCTGCTCAACCGCAGCTTTGAAGTGGGCCTGGCGGAAATCGCCATTCGCGAGCAGTGCGGCCTGCTCGCTTACTCGCCCCTGGCGTTCGGCATGCTCTCGGGCAAGTACGGCGGCGGCGCCCAACCACCAAAAGGCCGCCTGACCCTCTACAGCCGCTTCTCGCGCTATTCAAACCCGCAGGCCGTGGCTGCCAGCGAGCGTTATGTGGCACTGGCCCGCGAACATGGCCTGGACCCTGCGCAAATGGCCCTGGCCTTCGTCACCCGCCAACCGTTCGTCACCAGCAATATCATTGGTGCCACGACCATGGAGCAACTCGAAAGCAATATCGCCAGCTTCGACTTGAAACTGTCGGATGAGGTGCTAGCCGGTATCGACGCCATCCACAAGGACCAGCCAAACCCGGCACCTTGACCCACCGCCCCCCTTGCGGGAGCGGGCTTGCTCGCGATGCAGGCGACGCGGTGTTTCAGAGAAACCCCATGGATGCCATCGCGAGCAAGCCCGCGGCTACAAAAGCAGCAACCTCTGGACACACAGGAAAAAACATAAGACGATCCAGCCGTAAGTTGACCAATTTCACCTATAAGAATAATCAAAATATGTCTATGTCTAATCAACTCTCCACGCCGCTGCGGCGTGTCAGCATTTTGGCCATCGATCGGGTTTTCGCGTCGACCCTGATGCATGCCAAGGATTTCTTTCACCTCGCCAGCCTGCGTCACGGCAAGCAGCTGGGACAAGGCCTGACCCCCACTTTCGAGACACGCCTGGTCAGCCCCGACGGCAAACCGGCCACCAGCTTCAGCAATGTGGTGCTCCCTGTGGACGGCGGCCTGGAGGATAGCGACATCATTATCCTGCCGGCCTTCGGTGACGATTTCGACACCCTCTGCCAGCGCTATCCGCAAGTACTGCCCTGGCTGCGCGAACAGCATGCCCGTGGCGCTGTCCTGTGCGCTGAAGCCACCGGAGTCTTCTGGCTCGCTGAAGCCGGGCTGCTCGATGGCAAAGAGGCCACCACCTACTGGCGTTTCTTCGACACCTTTGCCCGGCGCTACCCCCTGGCGCACCTCAACCAGGACAAACACCTTACCGACGCCGACAACCTCTATTGCGCCGGCGGGCCTACCTCAGCCTGCGACCTCTACATTTACATGATCGAGCGTTTTTGCGGCGCCAATATCGCCCAGGCCGTGGCCCGCGACATCCTTTACGAAGTACAGCGCAATTACACCCCGGGGCGCATCGGCTTTGGCGGCCAGAAGCTGCACCAGGACGTGATCATCCTGCAAATCCAGCATTGGCTCGAAGAGCACTTCGCCGACAAGTTCCGCTTTGAAGATGTCGCCCGCGATCACGGCATGAGCATCCGCAACTTCATGCGCCGCTTTCAGCTGGCCACCGGCGACAAACCCTTGCACTACCTGCAACGCCTGCGCATAGAAACCGCCAAGGGCCTGCTCTCGGCCACCCGCAAAAGCATCAAGACCATCAGCTATGACGTGGGCTACGACGACGCAAGCTTCTTCGCGCGTCTGTTTCGCCAACACACAGAGCTTTCACCAAACCAGTATCGTCAGCAGTTCCTGCATGCAGGCCTCAATCAGGTCGCTTAAATCTAAGCGTTGTACTACACACCAAGCGGAACAATCTGATTTCTCCGCCAGCCCAAAAAGCCTCTGATGAAATGCCCTCCAACCAGGGGCACTCACAAGAAGAGGCTTCACCGGCCACTGGCGGAGGTACGCAGCATGGCGCAAAGACTCAATCACAACTCCCTGCCCATCCTTTCCATAGGAGCCCTGGGTGGCACCGTGAGCATGCGCACAACACAGCCCGGCTCAGGCGCTCAACCCGTGATCACTGGCGAAGCACTGCTTGACGGCATTTCGCAACTGCACGAAGGCCTGGACGTCCATATCGAGACCCTGTGCCTGGTTCCCAGCGCCTCCCTGGATTTCAATCTGCTGCTTGAAGTGCTGATATGGGCCCAGGAGCAAGTGAAGCTGGGCGCGCTGGGCATCGTCATCACCCAAGGCACCGACACCCTGGAAGAAACTGCATTCTTCCTTGACCTGTTATGGGATGCCGATGTGCCACTTGTGCTGACCGGCGCCATGCACCCCAGCGATCATCCCGGCGCAGATGGCCCCGCCAATCTGCTGGATGCCTCCAGGGTTGCGCTCGATACACAGAGCCGCAAGCGAGGCGTTCTAGTGGTAATGAACGGCCAGATTCACCAGCCGCTGCATGTGCGCAAATGCTCATCAATAACGCTGGACGCCTTCAACTCGCCGTTTTTCGGCCCTGCCGGGCTAATGCTCGAAAATCGCGTGCTTTATCTGCGCAAAGCCTGCGCACGCACTGTCCTGCCCATGCCCCGCAGCATTCATCACAAGGTCGCATTGCTGCCAGCAACACTGTCTGCCGACACGGTACTGCTGGAGCATGTGCTGGCCCTGGGGTATGACGCGCTGGTGGTCAGTGCTTTCGGGGCCGGGCATGTCAGTGTCGAATGGGTCGACCTGATCGAACAGGTCACCACGGAAATTCCGGTTCTGGTGGCGTCACGAACAGGTTCAGGCCCCACCGCCGAAGCGTCTTACGGGTTTATCGGCAGCGAGATGGACCTGATCGACCGCGGCGCGCTGATGTGCGGGTTTCTCTGCCCGTACAAGGCGCGGATCCTGATATGGCTGCTGATAGGTTGCGGGCATGCCCGCGACATTGCCAAGTACGTGCAGCGCCTGGGGTTCAAGGCCGCCGAGGCCTGAGGCGGGCACAAAAAAGGCCTGCAATGCAGGCCTTTTTTTTTGACTAGGGTTTGTGCGCCCGCGTCAGATATTCATGGGACTGCATTTCCAGCAAACGGCTGAGGGTACGCTGGAACTCGAAGTTCAGGCGCCCGCCCTTGTAAAGGTCTTTCAGCTCGACTTCAGCCGAGATGATCAGCTTGACGTTGCGGTCGTAAAACTCATCGACCATGTTGATAAAGCGTCGGGCGATGTCGTCCGTTTTCACTTCCATCTGCTCTACACCGCTGAGGATTACAGCGTTGAAGATCTTGCCAAGCTCGATGTAATCATTCTGGCTGCGCGGGCCGTCGCACAACTCGCGAAACTCGAACCAGGCCACATCATCACAGGTACGCAAGGCACGGATGGTGCGGTTCTCGATGATCAGATCATCGTTTTCGATCGCCCTGTTGGAGTTGTGAGTCAGCGCCTTGAAGCTTTCTCTCAAGCTCTTCTCGGACTCTTCGTTCAACGGAAAGTGAAACAGTTCGGCCTGCTCAAGGTGACGCAAGCGATAGTCGACGCCGCTATCGACGTTGACGATTTCGGTGTTCTGCTTGATCAGCGCAATGGCGGGCAAGAAGCGCGCACGCTGCAAGCCGTCCTTGTACAAACCGTCAGGCACAATGTTCGACGTAGCCACCAGGGTGACACCGTTTTTGAACAGTTCTTCCATCAAGGTGCCGAGAATCATGGCGTCGGTAATGTCCGACACAAAGAATTCATCAAAGCAGATCACCCGCGCCTCGTCAGAAAAACGCTTGGCGATAATGGTCAGCGGGTTCTTTTCGCCATTGAGGGTGCGCATTTCTTCATGCACGCGCTTCATGAAGCGGTGGAAGTGGGTACGCACCTTCTCCTTGAACGGCAGGGCATCGAAAAACGTATCGACCAGATATGTCTTGCCACGGCCTACACCGCCCCAGAAGTAGAGGCCCTTGACCGGCGTCTGCTCCTTTTTGCCGAACAGCTTGCCGAAAAGGCCCGGCTTGCTCTGCGAGGAAGCGACCAAGTCGTCGTACAGGCGCTGCAAATGGCGCACAGCGTTTTCCTGCGCGGCATCGTGGAAGAAGTCCGGGCGTTTCAGATCTGCTTGATATCGTTCTAGAGGCGTCATAATTCGTTAGCAAGGCAACAAAAACGGGCCGACACTGTAGCGACGACCCTTGGGAATGGCAATCAAACCTGAGACGAAACGTCGCACTTTCTCAGTCTTGAACGGGTACCAGCGCAAGGCGCAACGCTTCGATTGCCTCATCTCTGGCTGTGGCATCGGCAAATACCGGGCTGTCAGCCACGCAGGTGTCGCCCAGCCAGACACTGAAGCTCAACGCGTCACTGCGCACATCCAGAGGCTCGCCGGATTGCAGCTGCTTGGTCACCTGACCGGCGGTTTTACCGTCGGCAAAGCTGCGCGACAGCAGCAATTGTTCGCCAGCAGCGGCCAGCAGGCGGAAACGGAAGCTGCCGTCTTCGTCGCGGAAGCTGACAAAGCGCGGGCCCTTGGCGGCTTTCTTTTTGCTCGCAGCAGTGGTTTGCGCGGCACTGACAAACGAGCGCAAGCCAACGGCTTCACGCAATTCGACAAGGAAAGGCGCTGCGATCTTGCGAGCTTTTTGGGCGCCAGCCAGCAGGATGTCTTCCATATCATCAGGACGCGACATCAAGTCGTGGTAACGCTCGCGGGACTCGCCCAGCTCGGCGTCCAGCAGCTTGAACAGGCGCTCTTTCGCTTCGCCCCAGCCCAGGCCCTGCAACAGCTCGCTGCGGAACTCAACCGACTGCTCAGGCGTGGAGAATGCCTGGTACAGGGTGAACAGGTGCGAGTTGTCCGGATCCTTCGCCTCGCCCGGTGCACGGGAGTCGGTAACGATGCGCGAAATCGCGCTTTTCATGTCCTTGGCGCTGCTGAACAACGGAATGGTGTTGTCATAGCTCTTGGACATCTTGCGACCGTCCAGACCCGGCAAAGTGGCCACGCTTTCTTCGATCAGCGCTTCGGGCATGGCGAAAAACTCTTTGCCATTGCCGAACAGGTGGTTGAAGCGCTGGCCAATATCACGGGCCATTTCAACGTGCTGGATCTGGTCACGCCCCACAGGCACCTTGTTGGCATTGAACATCAGAATGTCCGCAGCCATCAGCACCGGGTAGCTGTACAGGCCCATGGTGATGCCCGCATCCGGGTCTTCGCCGTTTTCCAGGTTCTTGTCTACCGAGGCCTTGTAGGCATGGGCCCGATTGAGCAGGCCCTTGGCCGCTACGCAGGTCAGCAGCCAGGTCAGCTCGGGGATTTCCGGGATATCGGACTGACGGTAGAAGGTCACACGCTCGACATCAAGGCCGGCCGCCAGCCAGGTTGCAGCGATTTCCTGACGCGAACGCTGGATGCGCAGCGGGTCATCGCACTTGATCAGGGCATGGTAGTCAGCCAGGAAGTAAAACGAATCGGCGTTGGGGTCGCGGCTGGCCACGATCGCAGGGCGGATGGCCCCGGCGTAGTTGCCCAGGTGCGGCGTACCGGTGGTGGTGATGCCGGTGAGGATACGAGTACGAGAGGTCATGGGTAATCGCTTATCAGGCTGCAATCAATTCGAAAGGCGTGGCGCTACCAACTCTTTGAGCTCGGGCAGCTTGCCGTGAAAAAAGTGTCCGCATTCTGCCACTTTCAGCAGCTCATGGGGGCGCGACAGGTCGTTTGACCAGTTATAGACCAGCTGCGGGTCGATCACTTCGTCGGTTTCAGGCTGGATAACGGTCAGCGGGCAGTTATGTGGCAAGGCATCTTCGTCACGCAAACGCATCACCGCAGGGGCGATCATAAACACGCGCTCAAGCTTTTCGCCCTGGGCTTCAAGGCGACCACCCAGGCTGGCGGCAACAAAACCACCAAACGAAAAACCGAACAGGGTGATCGGCAAGTCAGGGTGTCTGGCGCGCAACCACCGGGCTGCTGCAAAGGCATCGTCGACTTCGCCGGTGCCCATATCGTGGCTGCCTTCACTGGCGCCGGTGCCGCGGTAATTAAATCGCAAGGTAATCAGGCCAGCATCGCGGGCAGTGCGTTGCAAGGTCGAAACCACTTTATTCATCATGGTGCCGCCCTGTACCGGATTGGGGTGGCACAGCAGCGCAAGGCCCTTTGGCTCAGCACAATCAAGGTACAAGGCTTCCAGTTGGCCGACCGGGCCAGCAATTACTACGGGGGTTTCGCGGGTAAGCAAGAGGGAACTCCGTGACCTCAGATTGGGTCGACTCGTCTAGCTGATAGATTCTGTCTGACATATTTGCGAGTGCATCGCGGTATACAGCGCAGGTCCGAGCCGTTAACGTAAAGCAAAGCCGTTTATAGAGGAAGGACTCGTGGAACACTCGCTCTTGATTTGGTTGTTGCCGACTCTCGCCCTGGTTGCCGGTGTCGCCATTGGTTTTCTGGTTGCTCGTCTGCTGCCCAATGCCGTGCCTAACCGCACGCAGCGTCAGCTGGACGACATCCAGGAACGTTTTGACAGTTACCAAAGTGAAGTGGTTACCCACTTCAACACCACCGCCAACCTGGTGAAGAAACTCACACAGAGCTATCAGGACGTGCAAGAACACCTCGCCGAGGGCGCCAACCGTTTGGCCCTGGACGAGCAGACTCGCCAACGCCTGCTGGCTGCCCTGCACCCGGATGTGCCACAACCGCATCGCGAGCGCATCACCCCGCCGCACAGCACCGAGCCGCCATTGGACTACGCACCAAAAAGCCCGAACGGTCCTGGCATGCTGGATGAGCATTACGGCCTGAAGAAGTAATTTCCCCAGCCGGATGCCCAATAAAAAGCCCCGCGATCTGCAAGGATCGCGGGGCTTTTTGTTGTGTGTCTTGCGCCCCCCCGTAGCCGCTGCCGCAGGCTGCGTTCGACGACGAAGTCGTCGCAATATCAGCCAAACCCCGCACTCAGGGTTTACGACTGCTGCGCAGCCGAACGCAGCCTTCGGCAGCTGCTACGAGGTAATGATCAAGGGTACTGCTGCACCTGACCCGGCTGCTGGTATTGCATGCCCGGGATTGGCGCCAGTGTCACTTGTACGCGACGGTTCTGTGCGCGGCCATCTGCGGTGGCGTTGCTGGCAATCGGATCAGCCGGGCCCATACCTTTGACTGACAGGTACTGGCCGCTCACACCTTGAGACGTCAGGTAGGTCGCTACGCTTTGCGCACGCTGCTGGGAAAGCTGCATGTTGTAGTTGTAGTTACCGGTGCTGTCGGTGTAACCCACGATCTGGATCAGGTTCTGGTTGTTGAACTGCTTGAGCGAATTCGCCAGGTTGTTCAGCGGCTGATAGAAGCTGGGCGCAATGTTGGCCGAGTTGGTCGCGAAGGTAATGTTGCCTGGCATCACCAGGGTGATGTTGTCGCCCTGACGCTGAACTTCAACGCCCGTGTTGGCCATGCTCGCACGCAGGGCTGCTTCCTGCTTGTCGGCGTAATAGCCATAACCGGCTGCACCCAGGCCTGCCACGGCAGCACCGATCAGCGCGCCCTTGCCACGGTTGTTATGGTCGATGGCAGCACCCGCCACAGCACCCGCCAGAGCCCCCAGGCCACCGTAGGTGGCAGTCTTGCTCAAGCCCGTCCCGGAAGACCCCTGGCCCTGGTTGTCATACGGGTTAGGCGTAGCGCAGCCAGCCAGCAAGGCCACCGCACTTGCAGCAACAATCAAACGACGCGAAATGAACATGGTGAAGCTCCTGATCAATCTTTCTAGGGGCAAAGGCCATTGGCATTAGACCTTTATAAATCTTGGAACACGACCAACGGTAAAAATTCCTTGGGTCGTAAACATTCGCACCCCACAAACAATAGTCGCCCGAACGCCTCCCAACAAATTCCGGCCTAGAACTTCACACCCATCGTCAGCGCCACAAAGTCGCGGTCGCTGAGGGTGTTGTAGCGCCCACCAAAAAAATTGGTGTACGACAGGCTGCCGGTGTAGGTGCTTTGATAGTCACCCTCCAGCCCCAGGGAGATGGCTTTGCGGCCCTCTTCGAAGCTGGCATCGGGCCCCGGCGAATAGCCGCTGACATCATGGGACCAGCCCAGATTGGGCTTGAGGTTCACCCCGGGAACAACGCTTCTGTATTCCCACACTGCGCGACCACGGTAGCCCCAGGAGGTGGCCGTGGTGAAGCCGTCATTACCTTCAGAGCCAAACACCGGATCACGCCCGTAACGCAGCCCTGAAGGGCTATCCAGGCCACCAACCCGGGTCACCCCCACTTCACCGGTCACGGTCAGGTGATCGGCACCCATCGCGTTGTCGAACACATGGCTGAGGGACGTCTGGAACCGGGTGACTTCCTTGCGC
Source organism: Pseudomonas sp. TMW22080 (assembly GCF_022496745.1). Taxonomy (NCBI): domain Bacteria; kingdom Pseudomonadati; phylum Pseudomonadota; class Gammaproteobacteria; order Pseudomonadales; family Pseudomonadaceae; genus Pseudomonas; species Pseudomonas sp. TMW22080. The sequence continues at coordinate 483,339 of NZ_SCFF01000003.1, forward strand.
CGATAGCCCTGCACATCTGCGCCGGGAGTGACGCTCAGTGGCGATGCATCGGCAAGCCCGGGCAGCAACGTGACATTGGCGTACAGCAAGTCGTTGCTGTTGAGTTGCACCGGCGCATTGGGACGGTAACTCAACTCGCCCTTCCAGGCCGTGCCTGTGGATAAAGTGGTGGAGAAGCTCAGGCCGTAAAGGCGGATGTCTTCAGGGTATTCAACGTAATAGCCCGAATTGCCGGCAACAACCATCGGCGCCAGCCCTCCGGCGCCTGCTGCCGCCTTATAGGCCGACTGCGGCGCCGCGCTGGCGCTGAGGATCGGGTCGCGACTGTGGTAGTTCATGAAGTAGGCACCGAACTCGGTGCCCAGCGGCTCGAACACATAGTGCATGGCCACCCCGAACTGCCCGCTGTTGCGCGCATAACGATTGGCGCCACGGCGTACCAGCACGCCCTCCTCGTTCACCTCAACCCCGGCACCGGTCAGCGCGGCGAGGTCGGCCACATCGAGTGCCGAACGCTTGCTCATGACCCGGTAATTGCCGCTGCAGCCGTCAGCCATCACGTCTGACCGGGAGAAAAACGTCCCGCAGTTGTCCGCTTCGGACGGCTCCCAATCCAGCTGATAAAAGGCTTCAGCCGACAGGTTGTCGGTCAGGTTTTGCGAGAGATAGAACAGGTTGACCGGCACCAGGCCATCTTTGAACTCAGTGCCAGGCCGACGATAGGCGGCAGGGTCGGTGGGGTTGATCGCATTGATGCCGCCACCGATAAACGCACTTTCGCCCCAACTGACCACCTGTTTACCCAAGCGGACTGCGCCGGGCTGATCGGCAATGGCGTAGTTGTGGTAAACGAACGCATCGAGCAGTTGCGCGCCGGCCGATTGCGCGCTGGCTCGGCGGCCTGAGTCACTGATGGGCTTGAAGGGGCGGCTGTCGTCCTGCAACTCGAAGTCATACCAATACTTGCCGCGCACATACAGGCCGCTGTCGCCGTACTTGAGTTCCAGTGCGTGCATGCCGGTAAAGATTTTCGAAAAAGTTTCGCCGCGTTTGAAGTTAAGGCGGCCATCGTCCGAAATGGCCGATTGCCCCGTGCCGCCATTGTTGGCGCCTATCAGTTTGCTGTCGGCCCTGGCGGTGGACCAACTGGCGCCGATGGACAGCTCGGTATCGATCTGCCCCTCAACCGGGCCGAGATTGAAGCTCACGCCCCAAGCGGACGTCGACGCAAGGCTGACTGCCAGCGCCAGCCTGGCGCGACGCCAGGACCGGTGGACTGAGGACATCGATACTTCTCCGTGGGCACACTGCAATAAGCCCGCAAGGATGAAGCAAATCCAGATTTTGACAAGAACCCGACCATCTCCCCGTAGCTGCTGCCGGTCGCAGCCTTCGTTCCTCGGCAGCTGCTACGGAACCAAGGTGTGTCAATGCATCTCGGTAAACGCCAGTTTCACGCCCAACGCCACCAGTACCGCCCCCATGGTGCGGTCAAACCAGTGACCCATGCGGGCAAAGCCTGTACGCACGCGCTGATGGCTGAACAGCATCGCGACCATGCAGAACCACACACCGGTTGCCACTGCCAGGTACACGCCATAACCGGCCTGGATCGACAGCGGGGTGTGCGGGTTGATCACCACGGTAAACAGCGACAGGAAAAACAGCGTCGCCTTGGGGTTCAGGCCGTTGGTCACAAAGCCCGACGTGAAAGCCCCGCGTGCCGTGCGCTCGCCCACCGGCAAGCTGGCCGCCAACGCCGCAGGATCAGCCGGTTTGGCCCGCAGTGCCTTGATGCCGATATACAGCAGATAAGCCGCTGCCAGCCATTTCAGGGCGTTGAACAGCACAATCGATTGCGACACGATGATGCCGATACCCAGCAATGAATAGCCGACATGGACAAAAATCGCCGTGCCCACACCAAACGCGGTAAACATCCCGGCACGGCGGCCGTGAGTGACGCTCTCGCGTACTACCACGGCAAAATCAGGCCCGGGGCTGGCCACCGCCAACAGGTGAATCAAGGCTACGGTCAAAAATTCTGTCCAGTACATGCACGGCTCCATTACAAATTGTTTCTTCTGTTAGGCTCGCCACATTACGCCTTCATTTCACAGCACAAAAGGTACAGTTGATGACTAACACTCAGCGCGCCGTATTCCTTGATTACACCTCACTGGACCTGGGCGATCTCGACCTCGACCCGCTGCGTCGCAGCTTCGGCGACTTGCAGCTGTGCGCAGACACCACGCCAGCCAATGTGATCGAGCGTCTGCAAGGCGCCAGTGTGGCCATCAGCAACAAAGCGCTGCTCAACGCCCAGACCCTGGCTGCCTGCCCGGAGCTGAAGTTGATTCTGGTGGCAGCCACCGGCACCAACAACGTCGACCTTGAGGCCGCCCGAGCCCTGGGGATCACCGTGGCCAACTGCCAGGGCTACGGCACGCCATCGGTGGCGCAGCACACCCTCGGCCTGCTGCTGGCACTGGCTACGCGCCTGGTCGATTACAACAAGGCCGTGGCCGACGGCCAGTGGCAGCAAGCGAAGCAGTTCTGCCTGCTGGACTTCCCGATTGTCGAGCTGGAAGGCAAGACCCTGGGCCTGTTCGGTCACGGCGAGCTGGGCAGTGCGGTCGCGAAACTGGCCGAAGCCTTCGGCATGCGCGTGCTGATCGGTCAGATCCCGGGGCGCCCGGCCCGTGCCGGGCGCCTGACGCTGGACGAACTGCTGCCCCAGGTCGACGCGCTGACCTTTCACTGCCCGCTCACCGAGCATACGCGTAATTTTATCGGCGCCCGCGAACTGGCACTGCTCAAACCCGGGGCCTTTGTGGTCAATACCGCACGTGGCGGCATGATCGACGAACAGGCACTCGCCGACGCCCTGCGTAGCGGCCATCTGGGTGGCGCGGCCACCGACGTGCTCAGCGTCGAACCACCACGCGACGGCAACCCATTGCTGGGGGCCGACATTCCGCGCCTGATCATCACCCCGCACAGTGCCTGGGGCAGTCGTGAAGCACGCCAGCGCATCGTCGGCCAACTGGCGCAAAATGCCGAAGCGTTCTTCAACGGTACAGCGCTGCGGGTCGTCAGTTGATAGACTGCGCCCCTTTTTGAGGAGCAGATTATGGATCCGCGCAGTGAAGTACTGCTTCGTCAGCCTGAATACTTTCAAGGCTCGGTGCTATTGGTCGGCTTGCCCGCTGACGAACTGCTGGGCGAATTGCCCGATGCCCATGGCTGGTGCTGGCATGCCGGCGACCAGGCCGCGCTCGACGCCCGCTTTGCCGGGCGCGTGCAGTTCGGTGTCGATATCCCTGAGCGGGCGTTCGACACCGCCGTGGTGTTCCTGCCCAAGTCCAAGGAACTGAGCGACTACGTGCTCAAGGCCGTGGCTGCTCGCCTGCCGGGTGCCGACGTGTTTCTGGTCGGTGAAAAAAAGGGTGGCATTGAAGGCGCGTCCAAACAGTTGATCCCGTTCGGCAAGCCACGCAAACTCGACAGCGCGCGGCATTGCCAGCTGTGGCAAGTGACGGTGGATAACGCCCCGCCCGTGCCGGTACTGCACGACCTGGCGCAACATTACGAACTGCCGCTGCCCGAAGGCCCGCTCAAGGTCGTGAGCCTGCCGGGCGTGTTCAGCCACGGGCGCCTGGATCGCGGCAGCGCCCTGCTGCTTGAGCATCTGGACAAGTTGCCCAGCGGCCACGTGCTGGACTTCGGCTGCGGTGCGGGCGTGCTCGGGGCTGCGGTCAAACGTCGCTACCCGCACAACAACGTCACCCTGCTCGACGTGGATGCCTTCGCCACCGCCAGCAGCCGTTTGACCCTGGCGGCCAACGGTCTGGAAGGGGAAGTGATTACCGGCAACGGCATCGACGCCGCGCCCATGGGTTTGAACACGATTCTGAGCAACCCGCCGTTCCACGTGGGGGTGCATACCGATTACCACGCCACCGAAAACTTGCTGCAAAAAGCAGTGAAACATCTGAAATCAGGTGGCGAACTACGGATTGTCGCCAACAGCTTCCTGCGATATCAACCGCTGATCGAAGAGCATTTCGGTACCTGCACGGTCAAGGCCGAGGGCCAGGGTTTCCGGATTTACAGCGCCAAGCGCCGTTGACCCTGCGGAAAAATAAGAGCTTGCCGGATCGGATTTGCCTAGGCAGAATCCGCTCCGTCCTAGGGGAGTAGTCTCCCACGAGCGTCAAGCTCGTCCGGCATACGTCAACATACTTGGTCAACAGACCATGGCGTATGCGACCCAGGTGTCCGCACAGACGGACCGGGGTTTGACAAGACCTATGACACGAACACCTTACCCGGGGCGGGGAGGCTGTACGTGTCATAGCCGTGTCGACCCGCCCCTGGAAACCACCTGATGATGCTCGATTCCCTGCTTGTCCCTACTGCAATCGTTGCCTTGGCCGAAATCGGCGACAAGACGCAACTGCTCGCCCTTATTCTGGCCGCACGCTTTCGCAAACCCTGGCCGATAATCGCCGGTATCGTGGTCGCGACCCTGGCCAACCATGCCGCCGCCGGTGCTGTAGGCGCCTGGTTCAGCACGTTCTTCAGTGACGCCATGCTGCACTGGATCCTCGCCGCGAGCTTTACCGCCACCGCGCTATGGACCCTGGTGCCGGACAAGATGGACGACGACGAAGCCAGCACCGCACGCAAGTACGGGCCGTTCGTGACCACATTGATCACCTTCTTCATTGCCGAAATCGGTGACAAGACCCAGGTGGCGACGGTGATGCTCGCCGCACAATACCCGGATCTGTGGCTGGTGATTATCGGTACAACCCTGGGCATGCTGATTGCCAACGTGCCGGTGGTTTTGGCGGGCAACTTTGCCGCTGACAAACTGCCGTTGACCCTGATCCGCAGACTGGCTGCCACCGCGTTCGTAGTACTGGCTGTAGTGGCCGTGTACAAGGCGATGCAGATCAGCGGCTGGGTGTAACCCACACTTTGTGTGGGAGCGGGCTTGCTCGCGATACAGGCACTGCGGTCTTTCAGTTGAACCGCGTAGACGCCATCGCGAGCAAGCCCGCTCCCACAACAAGCGTCACGATTTCGGCGCTTGCTGATACAGCGGCATCACCTTCGGAATGGCCGCCTCCAGCGCAGCAATCCGGCTGCTTGAAGCCGGGTGGGTGCTCATGAATTCAGGCGGCGCATTCTGTGATTGCTGAGCCATTTTCTGCCACAGGGTGATCGCCGCATTCGGGTTGTAGCCCGCACGGGCTGCCAGCTCCAGACCGATCAGGTCCGCTTCGTTTTCATTGCTGCGGCTGTTGGGCAAGGTCAGGCTGTAGTTCACCACCGTGTCGGCCAGGCCCAGGCTGTCCTGGCCCAGGCCCAACAAGGCGCCAGCACCCTGCTTGGCGATTTCGATGCCATAGGCCTTGGACATGGATTCACGCCCGTGCTCACGCAAGGCGTGGGCGATTTCATGGCCCATGATCGCGGCAATTTCATCGTCACTCAGTTTGAGTTGCTCGATGATCCCGCTATAAAAGATGATCTTGCCGCCAGGGCCGCAGTTGGCGTTGAGCTCGTCACTCTTGATCAGGTTGACTTCCCAGTTCCATTGCGCGGCATCCGGGCGAAAGGCCGGCGCCTGGGCAATCAGTCGGTTGGCGATCGCCTGCAGGCGCCTGGCGTTGGCGCTGGTCTTGTCCAGGACGCCCTTGGTGCCCGCCTCGCTGACGGTCTGTTGATACGACTGGGCGTACATCTGGTCAACCTGCTGGCTCGACAGCATGCTGAACATGTACTGCTTGCGCTCTACGCCCACGGCGCCGCCATTGGTGGTATTCACCGCCTGGCATCCACCCAGCAACAACCCGGCGCCCACGGCGCACACTAACGCTAACTTACCCATCAAAAATCTCCATAAAGATGGCGCGTATCGTATCTCAACCCGGCGTCAGGCACTCGGGCGCGTTGAGTTTTGGATCGTTGACCAGATTGGCCAGCGGTCTTTCTCGCAGCGGCATCTGCGCACTGGCCAGCAGTGCCTGCAAGGCCTGCAGCGGAGTCTGAGGGTCAAGCCAGGCCTGCTGGCCAGCCTCATCCAGAATCAGCGGGCGACGCTGGCTGGCCGCTGCCTGTGTAATCACGGCGGTGCTCAGCCACACATGCCCCTCAACGGGGTATGCCTCCCAGATACCGGCAAAAAACAGCGAGGAGCCTTCACCCGGCGTCAGCCAGTAGGGGCGTTTACGGGTCGTGCCGCGCCATTCATAAAAGCCGTTGGCCGGGATCAGGCAGCGGCGCTCACGCAAGGCATCGCGGAACATGGGCTGCTCGGCCACGGTTTCAGCACGGGCATGGGCCGGAGTCCGTGACAGGTCGGTCAGCCACGCCGGGGTCAGGCCCCAGCGCGCTCGCGCCAGCTCTCGCTGGCCAGGCTCAGCACCGGCGCGCAGAATCAATACCGAATCATTCGGCGAAATATTCCACTGGGCCTGCTGATCCGCCGGGAAACCGGGCAAGGCTGCAAATGCAGGGTTCCAGCGAAACAGGGCAAAACGTCCACACATGGGGCAGCACAACTCTTCTTTTGTATAGCAATGAATAAACCGTCGCTGGCATCAGCAATCCAGCACATCGGGGAAACTCTCAGGCTCATCACCAGCCACCGGTGACGCGGCATTGTACGCATCGATCAACTCCCGTGCGTATTGCGCCCGATCATTGGCCACCGCCAGGCCGAGCAAGCCGAACACCGGCAGCTCCCCCGTGGCGCCGACCAGATCACGGCCCTGTAGCCGGGCCTCGACCCCTTCACTGGCCAGCATGCCCAGCAACAGTTCGGCTTCCATCAGGTTTTCCGGCTCGTAGATGCGTTGCATGGTCTTCACTCACTACTCATTCTCGGTATGTACATCGAGCATCCATTCATGGCCATCGGTCTGAAGGTGAAAAAGGATCGGCCGACAGCACACCGGGCAGTCTTCGATGTAGCTCTGATCACCCCCCGACAGGTCGAGCACCGCTTCAGCCGGCTCGCCGCAATAGGGGCATTCATAGTGTTCAGTTTCAAGCATCGCGGTCTCCAGAGTGACTTGTGCGTATAATCGCCGGTCTATTAGCAGGGCTATTATTTTTGCCCTGCCCTGCGTACCAACCCTAGTCGTTTCCAACAAGAGAGCATGATGGGCCAATTCGATAGCATCCGACCTTACGACGACGCCGAAGTACCAGCAGTGCTGGCCCGGCTGCTCAGCGACAAGGCGTTTCTGGATATCCTGACCCACTTTCGCTTTCCGCGCCTGGCCGGCGCTTTCGGTTGGCTGTTAAAACCACTTATAGCTCATCGCCTGCGCAAAGAGTTCGCCAGCGTCAATTCGGTCGCGGCCCTGCAGGACAAGGTCGAGGTGTACGTCGATCGCACCATCGAACATGCCACCGACGGCGTAACCTATACCGGCGTCGAGCAACTGAAATCCGGCAGCGCCTACCTGTTTCTGGCCAACCACCGCGATATCGTGATGGACCCGGCGTTCGTCAATTACGCCGTGTACCACGCCGGCCTGCCAACGCCGCGCATCGCCATTGGCGACAACCTGCTGCAAAAGCCGTTTGTCAGCGATCTGATGCGCCTGAACAAGAGCTTTATCGTGCACCGCTCGATCACCGGGCGCCGGGAAAAGCTCGCGGCTTATCAACTGCTGTCGGCATACATCAACCACTCGATCCGCAACGACTGCCAGTCAATCTGGATCGCCCAGGCTGAAGGCCGGGCCAAGGACGGTGATGACCGTACCGATTCGGCGATCCTCAAGATGTTTCATATGAGCCGTAAAAACGAGCCGTTTGCCGAGGTCATTCAGTCATTGAACCTGACCCCGGTTTCCATCAGCTACGAATACGACCCCTGTGACCAGGCCAAGGCCCGCGAGCTGTTTATCCGCGCCACTACCGGCACCTACAGCAAGGCTCCTGGCGAGGACGACACCAGCATCGCCAACGGCATTACCGGCTACAAGGGTCGCGTGCACGTGAACTTCGGGGCGCCGGTGACCGAGTTGTTCGAAGACAGCAAATTGCTGGCCGCCGAAATGGATCGTCATATCCTCGGTGGCTACCGCCTGTTCCCCGCGCACTACCTGGCGTATGCGCAGTGGAGCGACCACGACCCCGAGTTACAAGTGCCGACGGCCGCAGAGGTATTCGGTGCCGAAGAACTGGCCAAGGCCCAGGAAGAATGGCAACGCCGTCTGGACGCCTGCCCGGCCGAGCACCGTCCGTATCTGGTGCTGCAATACGCGATGCCGGTGCGTAACCAGTATCGGATCAAGGCTGGCCTGGCGCTGTAACCCAATAAACCCGTGGGAGCGAGCCTGCTCGCGAAGGTTGTTCGCGAGCAGGCTCGCTCCCACAGAAGGGCTTAAATTCTGCTGTCACCGTATCGTCATATTGAGAGGCCACTCTGTGGCCCCTCGACACCGACACGGAGCTTGTCATGCTGCACGCAGAAAACCAGGACCGCCTTTACCTTATCGCGCCCAGCGACGAACAACAGGCATTGATCGAGGGTTTGGCCTTTAACGTGCAAGACCGCCACTGGCTGGTTTACTGCGCCCTGAGCGGCCACGCCCATGCCGACCTGCCCGAGACAGACCTGCTCACCGGCGTCAGCCGGCTGGAGCTGTATGCCGAAGCGGCCTGAATGTTTCGAACACAAAAAAGCCCGAGCTCACTGAGTTCGGGCTTTTTATTTTACCGGCTTACTCGCTGAGCAAACGACCGATGGACGGGTCCTTGAACACACGGGTCAGGGCATCACTCAACACATCGCTCACCAGCTTGGTGTTGGTCTCCTGGTTCGGCGCCATGCCGAAGCGCTGATCCAGGGACGCGCCATAACGGCCGCTGTAGGTACGACCACCGTTCTTCACATCGGAACGGAAGGTCGCGCCAATGGTGGCTTCAGTCACGTACATGGTGTCCTTGGGCGACTGATACTTGAGTTCGGCCAGGGTCACGGTCAGCGTTGGCGCGTTCATCGCATTGGCTGTCGGAGTGAAACCCAGCAAGCGCACGGCTGCTTCAGCCTGGGCTTGCAGCTTGGGAACCAGGTCGGCACTGCTGACGCTGATCGCGCTGGTCTCGGGGTACATGCCACCACGGGTCCCCAGGGTTGGGGAAGGACGACCGTCCACCACACGCACAACCACCGGCTGGCCACGACCCACTGGCGCAAGCTGGGTGGTCAGCTTGGGTTGCGGGCTGAGTTGTTGCGGGCTGTGGGCGCAGCCGACCAGGGTCAAACTGGTCACAGTAATCAAACCGAACAACAGGCGTTGCAACATGCTTATCTCTCCAGGACTGGGTATAACAGGCCGTCAGTATAGGGTGCCGGACGCCTGCGAACTAGCGGCTTGCCGTCACCCGCCTGTCATCGCCAATTCATCCGTATGTCACCTGCACAGGGCATAGTCTCGACGACTGACTCAACAGGTGCCGCCATGAACATGCTCTTGACCCTGCTCGGCTTCAACCGCCCCGAGCGCTGCTTCGCCCGCCTGGATTCGGCAGGTCGCTGCCAGGCCTTCAAGCAGTGCAAACAACCGCCGGTCGGCGACAGCTGGGTCGAAATCGAAGAAATCCGCCTTAACTGGTTGCACCAGGTGCTACCTGCCAACGCCCGTATTGCCTCGCCCGCAAGGCATTCGTCAGGGCACCCGCTGCCGGGCCTCTGAACGGCGCACCAATAAAAGTCATTTAACAGGATCAATTGCCCACGTTTCTTCGCTACAATCTCCCCCCGATTATAAGGACGTCTCCTGATCGGGCCCCGCAACATCGCTAATGCGCTTGTATTGGCACCCCAAAACCGCCCACAGAGAGCCGCCCACACAGATCATGTGAAGCTGGCGCGCTTGAATTTCATTGCGTAACCCCCACTTTCTGCATGGTCTGCCAGAGCTGCCACAACGCTCGGCCACTGGTTCGGTGCCCAGCGTGCGGTAGCCCTTTTTTGAGGTTCACGTCTTCAAGAGAGCGTGAAAAAAACGGGTTTCACAACTTCACAAGAGTGTGGCGAGCAAATGAAAAGTTTTGCGTCTGAACATGCACCATTAGCGTCTGATATTGCCTCACCAAGCAGGATCGAAGTCGGCTCCACAGCACGAGACTGAAAGCCTGTCCGCTTACGGATTTGGTTGCACAAACGGACGCTCTAGACATTAAGTCGAATTGCCTCCCGAGTACTGAAATGCGTTCATATGAACCTTGAAGGCCCGGTTGGTGGCGTCCGCTAAAGTTGCAAGAAATTGCGAAGAATCGGACATGGCGATCCTGGCCATGAGTGGCCCGGGGCTAATCAGAACCACGCCCCGGACACCTGGCAGCTATGCCGTCAATTTGGTGCCGTAGATTTTGGAGACGCGTTAATGGCGCATAACGAAGCAGTCGACGTAGTACTGGTTGGGGCGGGCATCATGAGTGCCACCCTCGCCGTACTGCTCAAAGAGCTCGACCCCGGCATTAAGCTGGAAGTTGTTGAGCAAATGGACTCAGGTGCTGCGGAGAGTTCCAACCCGTGGAACAACGCAGGCACCGGTCACGCCGGCCTTTGTGAGCTGAACTACACGCCGCAGGCGGCTGATGGTTCGATCGACATCAAAAAGGCTGTGCATATCAATGCCCAGTTCGAAGTGTCGAAACAGTTTTGGGCCTACCTGGCGCAAAAAGGCACCTTCGGTTCCTGCAAGTCCTTCATCAGCCCGGTTCCTCACCTGAGCTACGTTGAAGGTGAAAAAGGCGTGTCGTTCCTGAAAAAACGCTTTGACGTGCTGAGCAAGCACCATGCGTTTGCCGACATGGAATACACCGAAGACAAGGCCAAAATGACCGAGTGGATGCCCCTGATGATGCCGGGCCGCCCTGCGGATCAGCTCATCTCGGCCACCCGCGTGGAACATGGCACCGATGTCAACTTCGGCGCCCTGACCCAGCAACTGCTCAAGCATCTGGCCAGTGCACCGGACACCCAGATCAAGTACAGCAAAAAAGTCACCGGCCTCAAGCGTAACGGTAACGGCTGGACAGTAAGCATCAAGGACACCAACAGCGGCAATACTCGCCACGTTGATGCCAAGTTCGTATTCCTGGGCGCCGGTGGCGCGGCCTTGCCGCTGCTGCAAGCCTCGGGCATCGAAGAAAGCAAAGGCTATGGCGGCTTCCCGGTCAGCGGCCAATGGCTGCGTTGCGATAACCCGGAAGTGGTCAAGCTGCATCAGGCCAAGGTTTACAGCCAGGCTGCCGTCGGCTCTCCGCCGATGTCGGTGCCGCACCTGGACACCCGTGTGGTCGATGGCAAAAAGTCGCTGCTGTTCGGACCTTATGCCGGTTTCACCACCAAGTTCCTCAAGCATGGTTCGTTCCTTGACCTGCCGATGTCGATCCGTCTGGGCAATATCGGGCCGATGCTGGCCGTGGCTCGCGACAACATGGACCTGACCAAGTACCTGGTCAGCGAAGTGCGCCAGTCGATGGAACAACGCCTGGAGTCCCTGCGTCGTTTCTATCCACAGGCCAAGGCTGAAGACTGGCGTCTTGAGATTGCCGGGCAACGGGTACAGATCATCAAGAAAGACCCGAAAAAAGGCGGTGTGCTGCAGTTCGGTACCGAACTGGTTGCGGCCAAAGACGGTTCGCTGGCCGCTCTGCTGGGGGCTTCGCCTGGCGCCTCGGTAACCGTTTCGATCATGCTGGACCTGATCGAGCGCTGCTTTGCGCAGAAAGCCACGGGCGAGTGGGCGACCAAGCTCAAGGAAATCTTCCCTGCACGGGAAAAGGTCCTCGAAACCGACGCCGACCTGTACCGCGAAATCAGCACCCGCAACTCCGAGCTGCTGGAACTGGTTACGCCTAAAACAGCCAGCACCAGTATCGCTTAATGCAACATTGACGTTTCATGCGTCATAAAAAGCCCCTCGCCCTGTTTCAGGGCGAGGGGCTTTTTTGTCGCCCTGATTCGGGGCACTGCAAAGGCGTAAGCCCAATGCAAGGTAACTCGTGAATCAGAACATGAAACAAGATCCGTAGCAGCTGCAGGAACACTGCAACTGTGGGAGCGAGCCTGCTCGCGAAGGTCGTTCGCGAGCAGGCTCGCTCCCACAATAGGGCTTGACCTGCAACAGAGTATCTACAGGGTGTGGATCAACCGCGAGCCTGGTTGATCAGCTCGATGTACTCGTCAGCATTGCGCTGGTCCTTGATGATGTCCACGAACGTCTGACCCTGTTCGTCTTTGCCATCCAGGTCGTAGCCAGCTTCCTTGAAGAAAGCCAGGAAGCGCCCGAAGTCATCGATGCGCAGGCCACGATAAGCCTTGATCAGTTTGTGCAGCGACGGTGAAGTAGCGTCCACAGGCTCAAAGTCCAGGAACAACTTGATCTGCTCGTCGCCGATCTCGTCACCAATCAACTGCTTTTTGTCTTTACGCATGTCCGGCTCCAGCCTCTTGATACTTCACGGGGCCCGCAGTTTACCCAAGGCTTATCGTGCGCGCACGCTGCCGGTGTGCAAGTCGGCCCAAATATGGCCATTGGCATAGGTCAAGAACTGGACATAAAGCGTGTCATTGCGCAGCAAATCAATCACGACCCGGTACTGGCTCTGTGGATAAGACAAGCTCAGGGTTCGCGTCTTGCTGTCGAACACGGGCTTTTTCAGGCTTTTGCTTTCGCCATCAAATGAAATCAGCACCTGGCGCACGGTAGCGCCCTGGCTCATCGGCTTGCCCTTCAAGCGCACCAGCAGTGGCGAAGTCACCGGGATAGGCTGCTGATTGGACTGGCGCTGGCTACCCACCACCACCGAGTACGAAGTCACCAGCATCAACTGCTGTTGCTCGGGCACTTCGCTGCGCACTTGCAGATCATCGGCAGGCAGAAACTGCCCGTGCAACAGCGGTGTGGCCACAGGAGCCGCCGCCAGAGGCAAGCTTGCCAGCAGCAGGCTCAGGGCAACACTGCGAAATAGAAGACTCATGTCAGGTTCCAGAAAGCGGGAAGCAGCACTCTAGCATGTCGCGCGCCCGCCTCTTCTACTGTGCAACCAGTTGCCCCGCCACGATCCGCACATGCTGCGGATGAAAGCGCGCCAGGCTGCTGCGATGGCCCACGCTGACAATGCTCAAGCCCGGCAGTTGATCGATCAGGGCCTGGTACACCATGGCCTCGTCTTCCTCGTCCATTGCCGAGGTTGATTCATCCATATACAGCCACTGCGGGCGATACAGCAGCGCGCGGGCAAAAGCCAGGCGCTGCTGCTCACCACCGGACAGCAAGCGTTGCCAGTGATTGATCTCATCAAGCTTGGGAATCAGGTGCTCAAGCCGGCAAGTACGCAGCACCTCTTCATAACGCTCAAGGGTGTAGGTGTCCCCGGTCTGTGGATAACTCAGGGCATCGCGCAAGGTGCCTATGGGCAAGTAGGGTTTTTGCGGCAGAAACAGCGCACGCTCGCGGGGCATGCGGATCGCCCCGCCCCCTCGAGGCCAAAGCCCGCCCATCGCCCGCAGCAAGGTACTCTTACCACTGCCGGAGCGACCGCTGAGCATCAGCCTCTCACCCTCCTGCACCTGCAGGCTGGCGTCACGCAGCAGCGGGCGACCATCGGCCAGATCCAGGCTCAAGTCATGGATCTGCAAGTTTTCGCCCAGATGCTGCACATCAATCGCCGGGCTGCGCTGCTCGTTGTCGGTCATGGCCTGACGAAAACTCAGCAACCGGTCGCAGGTGGCACGCCATGCCGCCAGAGTCACGTAGGCATCGATAAACCAGCTGAAGTTCTCTTGCACATTGCTGAAGGCCGAGTTGATTTGCATCAGCTCACCCAGCTCGATCTTGCCGGAAAAGTAACGCGGGGCCGCGACGATAAACGGAAAGATAATGGCGATCTGCGAGTAACCGGCGGTGAAAAACGTCAGGCGTTTTTGTACCTTCATTTGCGTCCAGAAGTTTTTCCAGACCTTGTTGAAACGCGTGCTCAGTTGCTCATGCTCATTGGTTTCGCCGTTGTACAAGGCAATGCTCTCGGCATTCTCGCGCACCCGCACCATCGAGAAACGCAAGTCAGCTTCGAAGCGCTGTTGCTGGTTGCTCAAGCCAATCAGCCGCCGACCGATCAGATGCGCCAGCCAACTGCCCACGGCGGCATACAACAGCGCGCACCAGAACATATAGCCGGGGATGGTGACGCCAAAGACTTCGATGCTGCCCGAAACGCCCCACAGGATGATCGAAAACGACACCAGGCTGACCACGTTACGGATCAGCCCCAGGCCCAGGGTCAAGGTGCTGTCGGTGAACGAATTGATATCTTCACTGATGCGCTGGTCAGGGTTGTCGGTATAGCCGCCCTGCTCCAGCTGGTAATAGTTCTTGTGGGCCAGCCAGCGTGCGAAGTGCTGCTCGGTAAGCCAGCGGCGCCAGCGAATGGTCAGCATCTGGGTCAAATAGAGCCGATACACCGCGCCGACAATACCCGCCGCGGCAATGATGCCGAAGTAGCCGATCAGGCTCCAGAACGCCTTGGCGTCCTTGTTTTCCAGGGCATTGTAGAAGTCCTTGTACCAGTGGTTGATCCACACCGAAATGCCCACGCTGACCAGCGACAAGGCAACCACGGCGATCAACAGCAACCACGCCCTGGCGCGTTCTTCACTGCGCCAGTAGGGGGTTATGAGGCGCCACACCCGAGGGATGAAATCCCCACGCACAGCATCATTCACGACAGAAGGCTCGGCGTTCTGATTCATCGTTCAGGCTCGTTCGGAGTAAAGAGCAACCTGCAAGCCGGTCAGGACAACCGGCCCACGACGCTGGGACACGTCTTGTTACAGGTTAGAAGCTGTAGCCGTCAGCATGCAAGGCGCAATGCAAATGCTACAGCTCCCGTTCAGCGTCGCACCGGACGCTTCTGCAATTTGCGCTGCAAGGTACGCCGATGCATGCCCAGGGCGCGGGCAGTGGCCGAAATATTGCCTTCATGCTCACCCAGCACGCGCTGGATGTGTTCCCACTGCAGGCGGTCAACCGACATCGGGTTGTCCGGCACCAGGGTTTCCAGGTCGGCATGCTGGGACAGCAAGGCGGCGAGCACGTCATCGGCATCGGCTGGTTTGCACAGGTAGTTGCAGGCTCCGCGCTTGATCGCCTCAACGGCGGTGGCGATGCTCGAATAACCGGTGAGGATCACCACCCGCATCTCCGGGTCGAGTTCCAGCAGCTTGGGCAGCAGGACCAGGCCGGAATCGCCGTCCATTTTCAGATCCAGCGCGGCAAAATCGGGCAGATCCTGTTGTGCCAGGATCAGCCCCTCTTCGGCGGAACCTGCCGTGCTCACGCGAAAACCGCGTCGGCTCATGGCGCGAGCCATCACACGGGTAAAAGTGGCGTCGTCATCTACCAACAACAAATGCGGCAGTTCTTCGCCTTCGACCTGAATTTCTTCACTCATTTTCATTTCCTCGGGCGACACGTGGCAGGCGCAGCTCAGTGAGCGTACCGCCATCCTCATGACTGTAGAGTTTTACCGAGCCGCCAGCGCGGGTCACGCTGGCCTTGCTCAAGAATAGGCCCAGACCGAAGCCTTTGCCCTTGGTAGTAAAAAAGGGTTTGCCGATTTGTTCGGCGATGGCCAACGGTACACCCGGACCGTGGTCACGAATACTGATTGTCAGATCAACCGCATCCCAGTCGACTGTCACTTCCAGCCCTTCCGGGCAGGCATCGGCGGCATTGTTGAGCAGGTTGAGCAGCGCCTGGGTCAAGTCAGGTGGCGGCGCCAGGCGCGGAACCGGCGCGTGGCCCAGGCACTGGAAGCGATAAGTGGCTTCAGGCCGCATCAAGTGCCAGCGGTTCAGGGCTTCATCCAGCCATTGCGTAACGTCCTGAACCTCGATCGCCAGCCGGCGGTTGGCCTCGGCGGCACGCACCAGTTGCTGCAGGGTTTCCTTACACAGCTTGACCTGATCCTGCAGCACGCTCAGATCGTCCTGCAAATCCGGGTCAAGGTGATCGCGACGCATCTCCTTGAGCAGCACGCTCATGGTCGACAACGGCGTCCCCAGTTCATGGGCTGCACCGGCCGCCTGCGTGGCCACGGCCAGCAATTGCTGGTCGCGCAGGCCTTCTTCACGGCGCAGGGCGCGCAGTTCTTCCTGACGGCGCAGTTCCTCACCCATTTTGGCGGCAAAGAACGTGATCACCGCAGCTGACAGGGCGAAACTCAACCACATGCCATAAATCTGCAGCTTTTCGCGAAAGAACGGCACGGTATCTATAGGGTAGAACTGCATCAACAGCAGCGTATACAGCGCCAGCGCAATCCCGGTCAGCACCAGCGAATAGCGCCAGGGCAGCGTGACGGCGGCGATGGTCAGCGGCACCAGATAATACGAAACAAACGGGTTGGCCGAGCCACCCGAAAAGTACAGCAGGGCACTGTGGATAAACAGGTCACAGGCCAGTTGCAGCGCATATTCCAGCTCAGTCACCGGCCAGGTGGTGCGCAACCGGATCGCGGTAAACGCGCACAACAGCATGGAAAACCCAAGGGTGATGCTGAGCTGAAACCAGGGTAATGGCAGCAGGTTGAACAGATAGGCAAAGCCCACTGAACCCGCTTGCGCGGCCAGCACCAACATGCGGATAAACGTAAGACGCCAGAGGTTCTGGCGTGTTGCGGACAATAACTGAACGGGGGCGAGCATGAGCTCTCCTGATGAGCGCTCCAGGCGGATCACCGGGAGTATAACCAAGCAGGCGGCCCCGCAGGCAAAAGTGCGGCAAACAGCCACAGTGTTTTTTATGAAAATGCAGCTAAAAGCCTGCGTAAAAAGCGCCCTCGTAGCAGCTGCCGAAGGAACGAGGCTGCGTTCGGCTGCGAAGCAGTCGCGAAATCAGACATTGCGATCTATCAGTTAAATCTGGTTCTCAGCATTGACGACCGCTTCGCGCTCGAACGCAGCCTCGTTCCTTCGGCAGCTGCTACGCAATCTGTGGAGACCATATGTATCGAAAATGTAATTGGGCGAACTGATGGCCACGGATTAGAGTCATATGGCCATTGCTGTTCTCAATCAAGGAGCTTCCATGTCCAACTTCCAACGCACCGCTGCCCTTTTGACCCTGAGCATCGGCGCACTTGCCAGCCTGCCGGCCCTGGCAGACGACATTCATTACAACCAGATTTCCCTGCGTGCCGAAGCCAGCCAGGAAGTGCCTCGCGACTTGATGATCGTGACGCTCTATACCGAAGCGCAAAATACCGACGCCGCCAAGTTGGCCGCAGAAATCACTACGTCGATGAACAAAGCCATCGGCCAGGCCAAATCCGTCAAGGAAGTCACCCTGCGCCAGGGCAATCGCAACAGCTACCCGATTTACGACAACAAAACCCAGAAGATCACCGGTTGGCGTGAACGCGCAGAACTGCGCCTTGAAAGCACCGATTTTGCAGCTCTGTCCAAGCTCACCGGCGATCTGATGCAAACCCTGAAAATGGGCAGCATGCAGTTCACCGTCGCCAATGCCACGCGCAAAACCAGCGAAGACGCGCTGCTCAAGGACGCTGTCAATGCGTTCAAGGCCCGTGCCCAGTTGGCCACCGACGCCCTGGGCGGCAAGGGTTACAAGATCGTCAACCTGAACCTCAACACCAACGGCTACCCGCAACCTTACCTGCGCAGCGCAATGATGATGAAGGCCGCAGCCCCGGCGATGGACTCGGCGCCTACCCCGGAAGTCGAAGCCGGCACCAGTGAAGTCAGCATGAGTGCCGATGGCGTGATCGAAGTGCAGATGCAGTAAACCTGATACGCCCTGCCAACCCCTGAAGCCAGACCGTTTCAGGGTTTTTTTTATGCCCCCGGGAAAACGCCTGCAATCGTTCTAGAATTTCAAGGTGATTACCTGCAACAACGCAGTCCTACACAACAATGTTTCCCGCACAGGGGTATTGATTAGTAACAACACTGTCCTAAAACAGTGCAAGAAGGTCGCAAAAGCCCCCCGCAGATGTAAGCAAATGAGTCGAAATGCCATGCGCAAACGATCAAATGCGTCATAAGTTATATAAAAGCGACATTCCTGTACGATCGTCCCACCTTTTCAAGCTTCAACTGCTTCCACATATTGCATTGGGTATGGGCTGTGCATAAGTATCGCCGGGTCGACTCATAAGGTCGCCCTCAAACCAAAAATGACAAAAATCATGAGGCCACCATGTTCAAACACGCGGTCATTCCGTTTTTAGTAGGCGCCAGCCTGTTGGCAAGTGCACCTTTCGCCCACGCTGCTTCCAACCTGGTGTTTTGCTCTGAAGGCAGCCCGGCAGGTTTTGACCCTGGCCAGTACACCACGGGTACTGACTTTGATGCGTCGGCCGAGACCATCTTTAACCGCCTGAGCCAGTTCGAACGTGGCGGCACCAAGGTTGAGCCCGGCCTGGCGACCAGCTGGGATGTCTCGCCAGATAACCTGACATGGACCTTCCACCTGCGTGATGGCGTCAAGTTCCACACCACCCCTTACTTCAAGCCAACCCGCGATTTCAACGCCGACGACGTACTCTTCACGTTCAACCGCATGCTCGACAAAGACATGCCGTTCCGTAAGGCTTACCCCACCGAATTCCCTTATTTCACCGACATGGGCATGGATAAAAACATCGCCAAGGTGGACAAAATCGACGACAAGACCGTCAAGTTCACGCTGAACTCGGTCGATGCCGCGTTTATCCAGAACATGGCGATGCACTTTGCATCCATCCAGTCCGCCGAGTACGCCGACAAACTGCTCAAGGAAGGCAAGCCTGCCGACATCAACCAGAAACCGATCGGCACCGGCCCGTTTGTGTTCAAGAGCTACCAGAAAGACTCGAACATCCGCTACACCGGCAACAAGGACTACTGGAAGCCAGAAGACGTCAAGATCGACAACCTGATCTTCGCCATCACCACCGACCCCTCGGTACGCGTCCAGAAGCTCAAGAAGAACGAGTGCCAGGTCACCCTCTTCCCGCGTCCAGCCGACCTCAAGGCCCTGAGTGAAGACCCTAATCTGAAGATGCCCCATCAAGCGGGCTTCAACCTCGGTTACATCGCCTACAACGTGATGGACAAGATCAAGGGCAGCAACGAACCAAACCCGATGTCCCAGCTCAAGGTCCGCCAGGCCCTGGACATGTCGGTGAACAAGCAGCAGATCATCGACTCGGTGTACCAGGGTGCAGGCCAACTGGCTGTTGGCGCCATGCCACCGACCCAATGGTCCTATGACACCAGCATCAAGGACGCACCTTTCGATCCGGAAAAAGCCAAACAACTGCTCAAGGAAGCAGGCGTCAAGGAAGGTACCGAGATCGTGCTGTGGGCCATGCCGGTGCAACGCCCGTATAACCCCAATGCCAAGTTGATGGCTGAAATGCTGCAGTCGGACTGGAGCAAGATCGGCATCAAGGCCAAGATCACCAGCTACGAATGGGGCGAGTACATCAAGCGCTCCAAAGGCGGCGAGAACGGCGCGATGCTGATTGGCTGGAGCGGCGACAACGGTGACCCGGACAACTGGCTCGGCACCCTGTTTGGCTGCGACTCGCTGGAAGGCAACAACTTCTCCAAATGGTGCGACCCGGAGTTCGACAAACTGGTCAAAGCCGCCAAGGCCACCACCGATATTGCAGAGCGCACAAAACTGTACCAACAGGCGCAGCAACGACTCAAAAGCCAGATTCCAATGACACCTATCGCACACTCGACGGTGTATCAACCGATGCGCAAAAACGTAGAAGATTTCAAGATCAGCCCGTTTGGCCTGAACTCCTTCTACGGGGTCAGCGTCGGCAAATAACAAGGACCGGTGAATGCGGCTACAAGGCTGCATTCACTTATCTACCAGGACGGTGGAAATCACCTACAGCCTAAAGCCATATCTGACTACATCAGAGGCTATAGGAAGCCAAGACGATTCCTACAAGATTGTCAGATCCCATGTATTTACTGCTGAGCGCCGGCTGCTTAACTTCGGCCAAGGGCAGTCTATTGCAGCGGGTGAGGCGCAGTAGTTGATGGCATCGACGCCCTGAACCGTACGCCTTCGATCAAGGCGCGCTCAGGACTCAAAAATAAAAAAAGGATAGGGAACGCCATGCGCAACCCTCTGGTTTTATCAGTATTGATCGGCGCCGGCGTACTTGCCGGCAGCCCACTCGCAAACGCAGCCAACAGCCTGGTGTTTTGTTCCGAAGGCAGCCCGGCCGGTTTTGACACCGCGCAGTACACCACCGCCACCGACAACGACGCGGCCGAGCCCATTTACAACCGCCTCGCTGAATTTGAAAAAGGTGGCACCGCAGCCGTTCCGGCCCTGGCAACGAGCTGGGATGTTTCCGAAGACGGCCTGACGTGGACGTTCCACCTGCGTGACGGGGTCAAGTTCCATACCACCAAGTGGTTCACCCCGACCCGCAACTTCGATGCCGATGACGTGCTCTTTACGTTCAACCGCATGCTCAACCCGGACCATCCCTTCCGCAAGGCCTACCCCACCGAGTTCCCGTACTTCAACGGCATGAGCCTGGACAAGAACATCGCCAGCGTCGAAAAAACCGGTCCCATGACCGTGGTCATGAAACTCAACTCGGTAGACGCCGCCTTTATTCAAAACCTGGCCATGAGCTTTGCCGCCATCCTGTCGGCCGAATACGCCGACCAGTTGCTCAAGAGCGGCAAGCCCAGCGATATCAACCAGAAGCCTGTCGGCACCGGCCCGTATGTGTTCCAGCGTTATCAGAAAGACTCGAACATCCGCTACGCCGCCAACAAGGACTACTGGGCCCCCAGCCAGGTCAAGCTCGACAACCTGATTTTCTCGATCAGCGTCGATGCCTCGGCGCGCATGCAAAAGCTGCGTAAAAACGAATGCCAGGTCTCGCTCAACCCGCGCCCGGCCGACGTTGCCGGCCTCAAGGCCGATCCGAAGCTGCAGGTGATTGAAAAGCCCGGCTTCAACCTCGGTTACATTGCCTACAACGTGCAGCACAAGCCGTTCGACCAGTTGCAGGTGCGCCAGGCCCTGGACATGGCGGTCAACAAGGACGAGATCCTCAAGGCGGTGTATCAGGGCGCAGGCCAAAAAGCCGTCAACGCCATGCCGCCAACGCAATGGTCCTACGACGAAACCATTACCGACGCCCCCTACAACCCGGAAAAAGCCAAAGAGCTGCTCAAAGCCGCTGGGGTCAAGGACGGCACCGAAATAACCCTGTGGGCCATGCCCGTACAGCGCCCCTACAACCCGAACGCCAAGCTGATGGCCGAAATGCTGCAGTCGGACTGGGCCAAAATCGGCCTCAAGGTCAAGATCGTCAGCTATGAATGGGGCGAGTACATCAAACGCACCAAAAATGGCGAACACGACATCAGCCTGATTGGCTGGACCGGGGACAACGGTGACCCGGACAACTGGCTCGGCACCCTCTACAGCTGCGACGCAATCGGCGGCAACAACTACTCCATGTGGTGCAACAAGGAGTACGACACCCTGGTCAAGAATGCCAAGGTCGTGACCGATCGCGATCAGCGCACGGTGCTCTACAAACAGGCCCAGCAGTTGCTCAAGCAACAGGTGCCGATCACCCCCATTGCGCACTCCACAGTCAACCAGCCGCTGAGCGCCAAAGTCGAAGGGTTCACGGTCAGCCCCTTTGGCCGTAACGCCTTCTCAGGTGTCAGCCTCAAGGACTGATTACTCCAATAGAACAGTGCCACTGTGGGAGCGAGCCTGCTCGCGAAGTCCTCAAGAGCAGCGCGGTATCGCCAACGACCTTCGCGAGCAGGCTCGCTCCCACAACAGAGATCACAAACAACACCGCTCTTTCAGCAGGTCACTTAACCCATGGCCCGCTCAAACTTCGCCAAATCTGCACCAGGCAAACGTTTGCAATGCTTTAAATCGTTTCACAACAGCCGAGTCATCACAAAAAAAGACCGGCCATAAAAAGAAGAAACCAAAGAGGAGCCTCAACCATGAAACTCACCAGCCGCGCGTTATTGGCCTTGTCCATCAGCAGCATCACTGCGATGGCCAATGCCGATGAATTCATGCCGACCGAACTCAAAGCCAGCAGCGCTCAAAGCGAGACCAAGGGCTTTGTCGAAGACCAGACCCTGGGCGGCACTACCCGCAACTGGTACGCCAACGAGCTCAAGCGTCGCGATGACCGTTTCAGCTACAACAACCACGGCACCCGTGAATCCACCCCGCGCCGGATCAACTGGGTACAGGGCACCATCCTCGACTACAAGTCGGGCTTCACTGAAGGCACCGTAGGTTTCAGCACCCAGGTCGCGGCTTACAACGCCATTGCCCTGGATCGCGACGCCAAGGACATCGCCGGGCCAAACAACCGCACCCTGACCCACAGCGACGGCGACGCCGTCGGCCAGTGGAGCAAGCTGGGCCTGGCCAACCTCAGCGCCCGCATCTCCAACACCACGCTGACCGTAGGCCGACAGAACTTCAGCAGCCCGACCATCGACGTGATCGGTAACCGCGCACTGCCTTCCAGCTTTCAAGGGGTGGGCCTGCACAGTGAAGAGTTCAACAACCTGTCGTTCGATGCCGGCTCCTTTGACCGCGTGTCCCCGCGTACCGAGTCGAGCCTGAGCAAGTTCCGCAGCGAATACGGCGCAACCGGGGTTGAAACCGATCGCGCCAGCGTCGCCGGCCTCAACTACCAGCCGTTCAAGAGCCTGAAGACCACGCTGTACGCGACCCACGTTGAAGACTTCTGGAATCAGTACTACTTCGGCGCCGTACACGACATGGGCGACAACGCCACCCTGGGCCTGAATACCAACTTCAACTACTACAAGACCCTGGATACCGGCAGCAAGGCCCTGGGCAACATCAACAACGACGCCTACAGCCTGGCCTTCGCCCTGACCCACCAGGCCCACACCCTGAGCCTGTCGTTCCAGCAGATCGTCGGCGACGAATACTTCGACTACCTGCACGAAACCAACGGCATTTACCTGGCCAACTCCCTGCTCTCGGACTTCAACGGCCCGAACGAGAAATCCCTGCAACTGGCCTACAGCATCAACATGGCCCAGTACGGCATTCCCGGCCTCAAGTTCAACGCCTACCACGCCCGCGGCTGGGATATCGACGGCACCAAGTACACCGGCACCGCCTACGACGTGAAGAACATGGACGGCGAAACCCATTACGAGTACAGCGTTGGCACGTCCTATGCAATCCAAAGTGGCCCGCTGAAAGCCACCGCGATTCGCGCGACGTACACCACGCACCGCGCCAGCAAAAACCAGTCTGACGGCAACATCAACGAATTCCGCCTGGTGACCACCATTCCGTTCAACATTCTGTAAAAAACTGCTCAAACCCGAAGGCTGCGGCTGATTCGACGAATCAGCCGCAGCCGTTACGCTGGCTCACCCGACTCTGGAGAGGGTTGCTATGAAAAGATTCCCACTACGCACTGCCCTGGCCGCGGCACTGCTCTGCACCACTGTGAGTGTCAGCGCGAAAACCCTGGTGGTCTGCACTGAAGCCAGCCCTGAAGGGTTCGACATCGTTCAGTTCACCACCGCCGTGACTGCCGATGCTTCGGCCGAGACCATACTCAACCGCCTGGTCGACTTTGCCCCCGGCACCACGGATGTGGAGCCCGCCCTGGCCGAGCGCTGGGACATCAGCCCGGACGGGCTTGAATACACTTTTCACCTGCGTCCCGACGTAAAGTTTCACACCACTGATTATTTCAAACCGACCCGAACCCTGAACGCCGATGACGTGGTCTGGAGTTTTCAGCGCCAGCTGGACCCGAATCACCCGTGGCACAAACTGTCGCTGGTCGGTTACCCCTACTTTGAAAGCATGGGTTTCAAGGACCTGCTCAAGAGCGTCGAGAAAGTTGACGACCTGACGGTAAAAATCACTCTCAACCACCCTGAAGCGCCGTTTCTGCGCGACGTGGCCATGCCGTTCAACTCCATCTACTCCGCCGAATACGCCGACCAGTTGCTCAAGTCCGGCAAAACCGCCGACCTCAATGCCAAGCCGATCGGCACCGGCCCGTTTATCTTCGTGCGCTACAACAAGGATGCCCAGGTACGCTTCAAGGCCAACCCGGACTACTTCCGTGGCAAACCGCCCAGTGATGCGCTGATCTTCGCCATCGCCACCGACAGCAACGTGCGCCTGCAAAAGCTCAAGGCCAACGAATGCCAGATCGCGCTGTACCCCAAGCCTGATGAGGTCAAGAACATCCGCAAGGACCCCAACCTCAAGGTCGATGAGCTGGCCGCCCTGATGACCAGCTATATCGCCATGAATACCAGTCACAAGTACCTGAGCGATGTGCGCGTACGCAAAGCCATCGACATGGCCTTCGACAAGCAGACCTATCTGAACTCCGTCCACGGCGAAGGCAACGCACTGCTGGCCGTCAACCCTTACCCGCCGACCATGCTGGGCTACAACACCAGCATTCAGCGGCCGCCCCGCGACCTGGACAAGGCCCGGGCCTTGCTCAAGGAAGCCGGGGTACCTGAAGGCACGGTACTGACCCTATTCACCCGCAACGGCGGCGGCCCGACCAACCCCAACCCGATGCTGGGTGCGCAGTTGCTGCAGTCCGACCTGGCACAAATCGGCCTCAAGCTGGATATCCGGGTCATGGAATGGGGCGAAATGCTCAAGCGCGCCAAAAATGGCGAACATGATCTGGTGTCGACCGGTTGGGGCGGCGATAACGGCGACCCGGATAACTTCCTGACCCCGCTGCTTAGCTGCGAGGCGGCCAAAAACGGCGAGAACTACGCCCGCTGGTGCAACAAGGACTTCGAAAGCCTGATCACCAAAGCCCGTGGTATCACTGAACCCTCGCAACGGGCCGAGTTCTATCAACAGGCACAGATGATTTTTAATCAGGACCAACCCTGGATCAACGTAACCCATCCTATGCTGTTCACGGCGATGCGCAAAAACGTCGAGGGCTATACCCTTAGCCCCCTGACCAACAACAACTTCGCCACAACCCAGGTGAAGTAGAACAATAAAAACCCGCCAGGGTTTACCTCAACCCCGGCGGACCTGCCTGACCGGCTGATAAGGAACACCACACGATGTTTAGTTTTATTGCCCGCCGAGTGGGGTTGTTGATCCCCACGTTCTTCGGCATCACCTTGCTCACCTTTGCCCTGATTCGCATGATCCCGGGTGACCCGGTCGAAGTCATGATGGGTGAGCGCCGGGTAGACCCTGAAATGCACGCCCAGGCCATGGAGCGCCTGGGTCTGAACAAGCCGCTGCACGAGCAGTACATCGACTACGTCAGCAAACTGGCACATGGCGATCTGGGCGAGTCATTGCGCACCCGTGAAAGCGTGTGGAGCGAATTTTCCGCACTGTTCCCCGCCACGCTGGAACTGGCCAGCGCCGCCCTGTTGTTCGCCGGCATCCTCGGGCTACTGGCGGGAGTGATCGCGGCACTCAAACGCGGCTCATTGTTTGACCACGGCGTGATGGGTATCTCCCTGGCGGGGTATTCGATGCCGATCTTCTGGTGGGGCCTGATCCTGATCATGTTCTTCTCCGTGGGCCTGGGCTGGACCCCGGTGTCCGGGCGTATCGACCTGCTCTACGACATAGAGCCCAAAACCGGCTTCATGCTTATCGACACCCTGCTCAGCGACGAGCCCGAAGCCTTCTGGGACGCGTTGCACCACCTGATTCTGCCGGCCATTGTGCTGGGTACCATTCCGCTGGCCGTGATCGCGCGGATGACCCGCTCATCCATGCTTGAAGTGCTGCGCGAAGACTACATCCGTACCGCCCGCGCCAAAGGCCTGTCACCCGCCCGCGTGGTGTTCGTGCACGGCCTGCGCAACGCCCTGATCCCGGTACTGACCGTGGTCGGCCTGCAAGTGGGCACCCTGCTGGCCGGTGCAGTCCTGACCGAAACCATTTTTTCGTGGCCCGGTATCGGTAAATGGCTGATCGAAGCCATTGGCGCCCGGGACTATCCCGTGGTGCAAAACGGCATCCTGCTAATCGCCTGCCTGGTGATTCTGGTCAACTTCGTAGTCGACATCCTCTACGGCTTTGCCAACCCACGCATCCGTCACCAGCGCTGAGATCCTGACCATGAGCACCTCCCCAAGCACGACCGAAGTGGATCAAAGCCTGCTTTATCCATCACCGTACAAAGAATTCTGGCATGCCTTCTCCCGGAACAAGGGCGCTGTGGCGGGTCTGATTTTCATGACCATCATCGTGTTCTGCGCGATCTTCGCCCCGTGGGTCGCCCCCCATAGCCCGAGTGAGCAATACCGCGACTTTCTGCTGACCCCGCCGGTCTGGCTGGAAGGCGGCAACTGGCAATTTCTGCTGGGCACCGATGAACTGGGTCGCGACCTGCTGTCACGCCTGATCGAAGGTTCACGGCTGTCGCTGTTGATCGGTTTGTCGTCTGTGGTCATCTCGCTGATTCCGGGCGTGATCCTGGGCCTGTTTGCCGGCTTTTTTCCGCGCCTTCTCGGCCCGGGCATCATGCGGTTGATGGACATCATGCTGGCCCTGCCTTCCTTGCTGCTGGCCGTGGCGATTGTCGCCATCCTCGGCCCTGGCCTGATCAACACCGTGATCGCCATTGCCGTGGTGTCGTTGCCATCGTACGTGCGTCTGACCCGTGCCGCCGTGATGGGCGAGCTGAACCGCGACTATGTGACCGCTGCCCGCCTGGCCGGTGCCAGTCTGCCGCGCCTGATGTTTATCACTGTGCTGCCCAACTGCATGGCGCCGCTGATCGTGCAGGCCACCCTGAGTTTCTCCTCGGCGATCCTCGACGCCGCAGCACTGGGCTTTCTTGGCCTCGGCGTACAACCGCCAACCCCTGAGTGGGGCACCATGCTGGCTTCGGCCCGCGACTATATCGAACGCGCGTGGTGGGTCGTCAGCCTGCCTGGCTTGACCATTTTGCTCAGCGTGCTGGCAATCAACCTGATGGGCGACGGCCTGCGCGATGCGCTGGACCCGAAACTCAAAAACGCCGCCTGAGGAGATTCCCATGTCACTGTTAGAAATCAAGAATCTCAATGTCCGTTTTGGCGACGCTACGGCCGTGCCGGTGGTAGACGGCCTGAGCCTGTCTGTGGATAAAGGCGAAGTACTGGCAATTGTCGGTGAGTCGGGGTCGGGCAAGTCCGTGACCATGATGGCGCTGATGGGCCTGATCGAGCACCCCGGTATCGTCAGCGCCGACGCGCTGACCTTCGACGGCAAGAACATGCTGACCCTCAGCGCGCGTCAGCGCCGCCAGATCGTCGGCAAGGACATGGCGATGGTCTTCCAGGACCCCATGACCGCACTGAACCCCAGCTATACCGTGGGTTTCCAGATCGAGGAAGTGCTGCGCCTGCACCTGAAAATGTCCGCCAAGGCAGCGCGCAAACGGGCCATCGAGCTGCTGGAAAAAGTTGAAATCCCGGGGGCTGCCAGCCGCATGGACGCCTACCCGCACCAACTGTCAGGCGGCATGAGCCAGCGCGTGGCGATTGCCATGGCGATTGCCGGTGAACCCAAACTGCTGATCGCCGACGAACCTACCACTGCCCTGGACGTAACCATCCAGGCGCAGATCATGGACCTGCTGCTGAGCCTGCAACGCGAACAGAACATGGGCCTGGTGCTGATTACCCACGACCTCGCCGTAGTCGCCGAAACCGCCCAGCGGGTATGCGTGATGTACGCCGGCCAGGCCGTGGAAGTCGGCAACGTGCCGGGGCTGTTTGATGTGCCCGCGCACCCGTACAGCGAGGCGCTGCTGGCTGCGATCCCGGAACACAGCATGGGCGCTGCCCGTCTGTCGACCTTGCCCGGCATCGTGCCCGGTCGCTATGACCGGCCCAAAGGCTGCCTGCTGTCACCGCGCTGCCCGTATGTACAAGAGCAATGTCGTCAACAACGTCCTGCGCTGGAGCAACAGGCTCACAGCCAGGTGCGCTGCTTCTTCCCCTTGAATCAGGAGGTGGCGTAATGACTGTTGTTCTTACCGCCCGCGACCTAACCCGTCACTACGAAGTATCCCGTGGCATGTTCAAAGGCCATGCGCTGGTACGCGCACTCAACGGCGTGTCATTTGAACTGGAAGCCGGTAAAACCCTTGCCGTGGTGGGAGAGTCCGGTTGCGGAAAATCCACCCTGGCCCGCGCGTTGACCTTGATTGAAGAGCCCTCCTCGGGCTCGCTGAAAATTGCCGGGCAAGAAGTTGCAGGGGCCAACAAGGCCGAGCGCAAACAACTGCGCAAAGACGTGCAGATGGTGTTCCAGAGCCCCTACGCCTCGCTCAACCCGCGGCAGAAAATCGGCGATCAACTGGCCGAGCCGCTGCTCATCAACACCAGCCTGAGCGCCAGCGAGCGCCGCGAAAAAGTCCAGGCCATGATGAAACAGGTCGGCTTGCGCCCCGAGCATTACCAGCGCTACCCGCATATGTTCTCGGGGGGCCAGCGCCAGCGTATCGCCCTGGCCCGGGCCATGATGTTGCAACCCAAGGTGCTGGTGGCGGACGAACCAACCTCGGCGCTGGACGTGTCGATCCAGGCGCAGGTGCTTAACCTGTTTATGGATTTGCAGCAGGAGTTCAACACTGCCTACGTGTTCATTTCCCATAACCTGGCGGTGGTGCGACATGTGGCCGACACGGTACTGGTGATGTACCTCGGTCGCCCGGTAGAGATGGGCCCCAAGGAGGAGATCTACACCCGGCCGTTGCACCCCTACACCCAGGCGCTGCTGTCGGCCACGCCGACGATCCACCCCGATCCGCTCAAGCCAAAAATCAAGATCGTCGGCGAGCTGCCCAACCCGCTGAACCCGCCATCAGGTTGCGCCTTTCACAAGCGCTGCCCGTATGCGACCGAGTTGTGCAGCACAGACGAACCTGTACTGCGCCTGCTCGACAACCGCCAGGTTGCCTGCCATCACGCGGAGCAGTTTTTGCAGAGCTAAACACGACCCGTAGCAGCTGCCGAGGAACGAAGGCTGCGTTCGGCGGCGCAGCCGTCGTAAAATCGAGGCCCGCGGAGTAACAGACATACCGCAAGCTCAGGTTTTACGATTGCTTCGCAATCGAACGCAGCCTTCGGCAGCGGCTACACATAGGGGTAATGCATTACGTCTGGCTATCGCCTTCATCGCCCTCATCGCCGTTATCCCCACCGTCACCGCCGCCATCACCATCGGTCTGGTCATCATCCCCCGAACTGCCGCCCTGCCCCTGGTCCCCAGGTTCGGAATCCGACTTGTAGATGGCATGAATTGTCGGCCCCGGCACGCCTGTTACTGAAAACCCGGCCCCCGTGCTGCTCAGCGGGTTGCTCGCCCAAGCCGCCGAGGCACTCACCGTCAGCAGCACCAGCACCTTGAGCAACAGCACAATGCGTTGAAAAAGCTTCATCGCGATTTCCATCCTGTTATGAGAAAAGCACCCTTTAAACCTAGTTCGCCCCTTTCAGCTTTTCCAGAAACTCACAGGCTGGGATATACCCATTCGGAGTAACGCAGCCGCGTTTGTCGATACTGTGTGGTGGGCCATACGCTCACTTGTAGCCGTTGACAAGCAGCGCGAGGCTACGTCCGACTGCGTAGCAGTCGTAAACTGCTTCGGACGCGATCACAGCCTTCGGCAGCGACTACTGAAGACACGTGCGTTAGATAGTTGAATTGATAGCCGTAGACATTTAGCCAATAAAAAGCCCAGCCACCCATGATCACTGGATGGCTGGACTGAACAAGCAAAAATCAAGCAGATTTGAAGCCAGACTTACCGTTGGCGGCTCGCCATTCACTGACTTTCTTGGTTATAGCTTCTGGAGTGCTGTCCAAATCAGATGCGGCATAGTAGATAAGGTCTGTACCGTCAGGATGCTCAGTGACTTTTTCAAAATGCGCCAGAAGCTTGTCAAGGCGTTCATCAGTTTCAGCAATGTTCTCCTGGAATATTTCTTTCATAAACACCCAGAACTCGGCTTCCGTATACTCAGAGAAACTACTTTTCAGCTCCATCATTTCGCTCCTTTATGAATATCCAGGTGACGCTTAGGGGTCAAAATCAACATATTTTCAACATTGTAAATATCTCCCCCCTTAGCGACTTCATGGACATGATGTATTTCAAATGAGGACCGCTTGCCCACTGCATCACTTTTCCTGGTCTTAGCTGCTTTACCGATGCTCATTCGGGCTCTATTTGGAGCTATAAACTGCTGTGACAGCACCGGATCTTTCGTTATTTCTACCCAAAACGCCTCTCGAAACGCCTTGAAATTCTTGAACTTCCTCCCCCGAAGCCAATCAGCAATCTGCGACGGCACCGCAGCACCCTCACCCTGCGCCGCAGCCCCCAGCCAGATACCCGTCACTGGCGTGACAGTGGCGCCAGTGTAAACCGTTGGCACTGGTTGCTCGGCAGGGGAAGTAGTCGAGCTATTCCACGGATCGACGATGGGTGTCCAGGTCAACGTCCTTGGTGGCACATCTTCGGTGGTTACGCTGTAAACATTCAGCTGTGCGTTAAACGTTGCAGCTACAACCCTGACTTTCGACGGCACAGTTACGCCATCCGCCAAAGCGACAAAAACTTCAGACTGCCCATCTGCGGCTGTTTTTGAACTGATACGCACTGGCAGATCAACATTGCCATTGGCGGCAGCAATTGCTGATAGATCGTCGTTGAGCCCAGGCGCCAGATCCGAGAGCGGCGTACTAAATGCATAGCGCTCAGGCAATTCGCCATTTGCCAGTTTGGGCGAATACACCAAGGCAGACACCCCCACCAAAAACCCCGAAGCTGTGCCTGCAAATAAACCGGACAAGGCGCGAATAGGTCCGCAGGCCTTTGCGCTCCTAAGGGCTCGATCGCAGTCTGCGGCAGCGGTTACAAAATTTGCGCAAAAAAAAGCGAAGCCCAAGGGCTTCGCTTTTTATCAACCAGACACCTGAGTGCTTAGTGATGCTCGCGGGTTGCGCGGAACTTCACATCCGGCCAGCGCTCTTCCATCAACGCCAGGTTGACGCGGGTCGGAGCCAGATAGGTCAGGTGACCGCCACCGTCCACGGCCAGGTTTTCCACAGCTTTGACGCTGAACTCTTCGAGCTTCTTCTTATCGTCGCAATCAATCCAGCGAGCCGAGTACACAGTGATCGGCTCGTAGGAGCATTCCACTTTGTATTCTTCTTTCAAGCGGCTGGCGACCACGTCGAACTGCAGCACACCCACGGCGCCCAGGATGATGTCGTTGCTGCGCTCCGGGAAGAACACCTGGGTGGCGCCCTCTTCGGCCAGTTGCTGCAAGCCCTGACGCAATTGCTTGGACTTGAGTGGATCGCGCAGACGTACGCGACGGAACAGTTCCGGGGCAAAGTGCGGAATACCGGTGAAGCTCAGGCTCTCACCTTCGGTGAAGGTGTCACCGATCTGGATGGTGCCGTGGTTGTGCAAACCGATGATATCGCCTGCAAAAGCCTCTTCGAGCTGTTCACGCTCGGAGGAGAAGAACGTCAGCGCATCGCCGATACGAACATCTTTGCCGGTGCGCACATGGCGCATTTTCATGCCCTTTTCGTATTTGCCCGAGCAAATGCGCATAAAGGCGATACGGTCGCGGTGTTTCGGGTCCATGTTCGCCTGGATCTTGAACACGAAACCGGTGAATTTCTCTTCAACCGGCTCGACGGTACGCTCGTTGGCAACACGGGCCAGCGGCTTCGGCGCCCAGTCCACTACCGCGTCGAGCACATGGTCGACACCAAAGTTGCCCAGTGCGGTACCGAAGAACACCGGGGTCAACTGGCCGTCGAGAAATTCCTGTTGGTTGAATTCATGGCAAGCGCCCTGAACCAGTTCCAGTTGATCAACAAAACGATCGTACTCGTCACCCAAGTGGGCACGGGCTTCATCGGAATCGAGCTTTTCGATGATTTTGGTTTCGGTGCGCTCATGCCCATGACCGGCGGTGTAGACGATGATGTAGTCGTCTGCCAGGTGGTAGACACCCTTGAAATCGCGGTAGCAGCCGATCGGCCAGGTGATCGGCGCCGCCTTGATTTTCAGAACCGCTTCGATCTCGTCCAGCAACTCGATCGGGTCGCGAATATCGCGGTCGAGTTTGTTGATAAAGCTGACGATTGGCGTGTCACGCAGACGACACACGTCCATCAGGGCGATGGTACGTGGCTCAACGCCCTTACCGCCGTCGAGGACCATCAGCGCCGAGTCGACCGCGGTCAGCGTGCGGTAGGTGTCTTCGGAGAAGTCTTCGTGGCCCGGGGTGTCGAGCAGGTTGATCATGTTGTCGCGATACGGGAACTGCATGACCGACGTGGTAATCGAAATACCCCGTTGTTTCTCCATTTCCATCCAGTCGGAGGTGGCATGGCGGTCGGACTTTCGCGATTTCACCGTACCGGCGACAGCAATCGCCTTACCCATCAGCAAGAGCTTTTCGGTGATGGTGGTCTTACCCGCATCGGGGTGGGAAATAATGGCGAAAGTGCGGCGTTTCGCGACTTCGGCGGCCTGGTTGGTCATGGGAAATCGCCTGACGATTGATTCAAAAAAGGGCGCGGATTATAGCTCAAATCAGGCGCCTACAGCCACCGTTGGAACCGTGGCTCGTCGGACAAGGGTGGCAATGTGCCGTAAAAAATGTGAACCTTTTAAACAGTGGAGGCGTCCACTCTCCTGATACGACAAAGCGTCAGGGGCTGAAATATCAGCAAGTTAGCCTGACGAGGCTGCGCTAATGACAGGTGTTGAGGGCGCATTTTCGCCACCACCTGTTGCTCTTCGCGAACATATTGCCGGCAGCCAGGAATGGCCTTGCCACACGACGATGTGTTCGCCGACTGAAAAAAAAGGAGTCCGTCTATGGCGAATCGCTATGGAAAAGGGCTTATAGGATGCGCGGTCGTTATCGCGCTTCTGGCCCTGTTGGTCCACTGGATCGGCATCAGCACTATCGAACACTATCAAGATGATTTGTTGTTCTACCTGCAAGCCCACCTGTACCTGGTACTCGCTTCAATGCTCGCCGCCCTCCTTGTAGGGATACCTGCCGGCATTTTCCTCAGCCGACCTTCAATGGCCGGACGTGCGGAACGCTTCATGCAAGTCTTCAACATCGGCAACACCGTGCCTCCTCTGGCGGTACTGGCCATTGCCCTGGGTTTCCTGGGCATCGGTAGCGGCCCTGCCATCTTCGCCCTGTTTCTCGCCTCGTTGCTGCCCATTGTGCGCAATACCTACGAAGGCTTGAAAAACGTCCAGGGTTCGCTCAAGGAAGCCGCCGTCGGTATCGGCATGACGCCGCGCCAGGTGCTGTGGCGGGTCGAGTTGCCCAACGCCGTGCCCATCATCATGGGCGGTGTGCGCGTGGCACTGGCGATCAACGTCGGTACCGCCCCGCTGGCGTTCCTGATCGGCGCCAACAGCCTGGGCAGCCTGATTTTTCCAGGCATTGCCCTCAACAATCAGCCGCAACTGATCCTCGGCGCCGCCTGTACTGCGCTGCTGGCACTGCTGCTCGACGGCCTGGTGATACTCATCAGCCGCCAGTGGTTGGAACGCGGTCTGCGACCTGCTTAAGGTCTGGCTGAGCAAAGGAATAACCATGAAAAAAATTAGCTTTTTACTAGGCTGCATCCTGCTGTGTGCAGGAATTGCCCAGGCTGCGGAAAAACCCTTGATTCGCATTGGGGCGCGGGTGTTTACCGAGCAAACCCTGCTCGCGGAAATCACTTCGCAATACCTCAACAGCAAGGGCTATAACGCTCAGGTCACCGGCGGGCTGGGCAGCAGCCTGGCGCGTTCGGCCCAGGAGTCGGGGCAACTGGACATGGTGTGGGAATACACCGGCGTTTCGCTGGTGGCCTACAACCACATCACCGACAAACTCGACAGCCAGCAATCCTACGACCGGGTAAAAGAGGTCGATGCTAAACAAGGACTGGTCTGGCTGCATCCGTCCAAGTTCAGCAACACCTATGCGCTGGCACTGCCACAAAAGGTGGCCGAAGCGTTTCCGGGCATCAACAGCATCAGCGACCTGAACAAGGCAATGCGCGAACCGGACAACAAAAATGCGCTGGTGGCCCTGGACACCGAGTTCGCCAACCGCTCCGACGGCTTGCTGGGTATGGTCAAGCTCTACGACATGGACCTGACCCGTCGCAATATCCGCCAGATGGACGCCGGGCTGGTCTACACCGCGCTGAAAAACGGCCAGGTGTTTGCCGGACTGGTCTACACCACGGACGGTCGCTTGAGCGCCTTCAATCTCAAATTGCTTGAAGACGACAAGCACTACTTCCCGGACTACACCGCCGCGCCGGTAGTGCGTCAGGCCTATCTGGATCAGCACCCCGACCTTGCGGGGCTGCTTAAGCCACTGGCCGATCTGTTTGACGATGAAACCATGCGTCAACTCAACGCCCGGGTCGATGTAAACCACGAAAGCCCGTCCAAAGTCGCCGCAGACTTTCTGCGCCAGCATCCACTGAACTGAAAAGAGGAGAAGACATGGAATTTTTAAACGCCTTTTCCCACATGGACTGGTCGCTTGTTCTGCATCTGACCTTGCAGCACATCACCCTGGTCGGCATTGCCGTGATTCTGGCAATCCTGATCGGCGTGCCGCTGGGCGTGCTGATGACACGCTTTCCGTCACTGGCCGGCCCGCTGCAAGCCAGCGCCACGGTGCTGCTGACCATTCCGTCAATTGCCCTGTTCGGCCTGCTGCTGCCGTTCTACTCGAAGTTCGGCCAGGGCCTTGGCCCTATGCCGGCCATTACCGCCGTGTTTTTGTACTCACTGCTGCCGATCATGCGTAACACCTTCCTGGCCCTCACCGGCGTGGAACCGGGTATTCGCGAAGCCGCTCGCGGTATCGGCATGACCTTCAGCCAGCGCCTGCGCATGGTTGAACTGCCCATCGCCGTGCCGGTGATTCTGGCCGGTGTGCGTACCGCCGTGGTCATGAACATCGGCGTCATGACCATTGCCGCCACCATCGGTGCCGGTGGTCTGGGTGTACTTATTCTTGCTGCAATCAGCCGTAGCGACATGTCGATGCTGATCGTAGGCGCCGTGTTGGTCAGTGTTCTGGCCATCATCGCCGAC
Source organism: Pseudomonas sp. TMW22080 (assembly GCF_022496745.1). NCBI lineage: Bacteria > Pseudomonadati > Pseudomonadota > Gammaproteobacteria > Pseudomonadales > Pseudomonadaceae > Pseudomonas > Pseudomonas sp. TMW22080. The sequence goes on from NZ_SCFF01000003.1 coordinate 518,586, forward strand.
CTGCTTCTGCAATGGCTGCAACGCTCGCTGACTCCAAAAGGACTGCTCAAATGATCGAACTTCAAAACCTCAGCAAAACATTCCAAAGCAACGGCAAAGATGTAAAGGCCGTGGACTCGGTAAACCTGACCGTCAATGAAGGCGAAATCTGCGTATTCCTCGGGCCTTCGGGCTGCGGCAAAAGCACCACGCTGAAAATGATCAACCGTCTGATCAAGCCCACGTCGGGCAAGATCCTTATCAATGGCGAAGACACCACTGACCTCGACCCGGTAACCCTGCGTCGCAATATTGGTTATGTGATCCAGCAGATCGGCCTGTTCCCCAACATGACCATCGAGGAGAACATCACCATCGTTCCGCGCCTGCTGGGGTGGGACAAGCAAAAGTGCCATGACCGTGCCCGCGAACTGATGAGCATGATCAAGCTGGAGCCCAAGCAATACCTCAACCGTTATCCGCGCGAACTGTCTGGTGGTCAGCAGCAACGAATCGGCGTGATCCGCGCCCTGGCGGCCGATGCGCCGCTGCTGCTGATGGATGAACCGTTTGGTGCGGTGGACCCGATCAACCGCGAGATGATCCAGAACGAATTCTTCGAGATGCAGCGCGCGCTGAACAAGACCGTAATCATGGTCAGCCACGACATCGACGAAGCGATCAAACTGGGCGACAAGATCGCCATCTTCCGTGGCGGCAAACTGTTGCAAATGGACCACCCGGATACCCTGCTCGCTCACCCGGCGGACGACTTCGTGAGCAACTTTGTCGGCCAGGACAGCACCCTCAAGCGCCTGCTGCTGGTCAAGGCCGAAGATGCCGCAGACAACGCGCCATCGGTGAGCCCGGAAACCCCGGTGGCGGAAGCCCTGGAACTGATGGACGAACTGGACCGTCGCTACGTGGTGGTCACCTGTGCCGACAACAAGGCACTGGGGTATGTACGTCGTCGTGACCTGCATCGTCAGACAGGCACCTGTGGCCAGTTCCTGCGGGAGTTCACCGCGACCGCTGCGTCGGAAGAACATTTGCGCATCCTGCTGTCGCGCATGTACGAGTTCAACCGCTCGTGGTTGCCGGTGATGGACGCCGAACGCGTGTTCCAGGGCGAGGTGACGCAAGAATCGATTGCGGCGTACCTGAGTTCGGGTCGTTCGCGTGGCGCCAAGACCAGCATTGTTTCACCGGCTGAAATAGCTTCCGCTTGACCCCTGTAGCCGCTGCCGCAGACTGCGCCGGGTTGCGCAGCCTGCGGCAGCGGCTACAACCAGTTGTATCCAACACGAATCATGTTCTGAGCCATCACTGCATCGCCATTGATGGTGCTCCCCGCGTCCTTATGATGGTTCGCACGCCTCCCGCTGCGAGCCATCACCATGCCCCATGCCAAAACCCTCTACGACAAGCACATTGATGCGCACACCGTGTGCGCGCTCGATGATCAAGGTCACGTCTTGCTATACATAGACCGTCAGGTCATTAACGAATACACCAGCCCGCAAGCCTTCAGTGGTTTGCGTGAAGCCGGGCGCGAAGTGTGGCGCCCGGAAACCGCCCTGGCGGTGGTTGACCATGTGAACCCGACCGCCCCCGTGCGCGTGGCCGCCATGGCCGATGCAGGCGGCGCTTTGCAGGTGTCGTATCTGCAACAGAACTGCGAAAAGTTTGGCATCGAGCTGTTCGATGTGCTCGACCAGCGCCAGGGGATCGAACACGTTATCGCCCCCGAGCAAGGCTTCATCCTGCCCGGCATGATGATCGCCGCAGGCGACAGTCACACCACGACTTATGGCGCGCTGGGTGCCTTCGGCTTTGGTATCGGCACCTCTGAAATCGAGCACCTGCTGGCCACTCAGACACTGGTCTACAAACGTCTGAAAAGCATGCGAGTGACCGTCCAGGGCGCGCTGGGCCTGGGGCTGACGTCAAAAGACCTGATCATGGCCCTGATCGCCAAAATCGGCGCTTCAGGCGCCACCGGCTATGCCATTGAATTTACCGGCTCGACCATCGATGCATTGAGCGTCGAAGCGCGCATGACCATCTGCAACATGGCCGTGGAAGCCGGTGCCCGCGGTGCTTTTATGGCGCCCGATGACAAGGTGTACGCCTACCTCAAAGACAAACCCCGTGCCCCACAAGGCGAGTTGTGGGAACAAGCGGTTGAGCATTGGTGCCTGCTTTATAGCGACCCCGACGCGCAGTTCGATCAAGAGGTGCAAGTGGACGCCTCTGACCTGCAACCGATGGTCACGTGGGGCACCAGCCCCGATCAGGCCGCCGCCATTGGCAGCCGCGTGCCGGACCCACAGGCGATCAGCGACTTGATCTTGCGTCAGGACATGCGCCGGGCCTTGAACTACATGGGCCTGGAGGCTGGCACGCCGCTCAATGAAGTGGTGATCAGCCATGCCTTTATCGGTTCGTGCACCAACGCCCGCATTGAAGATTTACGTGACGCCGCACAGGTGGTGCGCGGCCAGAAAGTGGCCACGCATGTGCGGGCGATGATCGTGCCGGGGTCGACTCAGGTGCGTGATCAGGCCGAGGCCGAAGGGTTGGCCGCGATCTTTATCGACGCCGGTTTTGAGTGGCGCCAGTCAGGGTGTTCCATGTGCCTGGCCATGAATGATGACGTACTCGCCCCCGGCGACCGCTGCGCCTCCAGTACCAATCGCAACTTCGAAGGCCGCCAGGGCGCCGGGGCACGCACCCATTTGATGAGCCCGGCGATGGTCGCGGCCGCCGCCATTACCGGCCATCTGGTCGACGTTCGCCAACTGTCAGGGAGAGTCTGAGCATGCAACCTTTCACCACCGTCAGCGGCAAGGCAGCACCGATGCTCGCGGCCAACATCGATACCGATGTGATCATGCCCAAGCAGTTTCTTAAAGGCATTGATCGCAACGGACTGGATTGCGGTCTGTTTTTTGACCTGCGTTTCCTGCCTTCGGGCGAGCCGAACCCGGCGTTCGTCCTTAATCAGCCGGGCTGGCAAGAGGCACGCTTTTTAGTCACCGGGCCGAATTTTGGCTGTGGCTCCAGCCGTGAACATGCGGTCTGGGGATTGAAGCAACTCGGTATCCGGGCCTTGATTGGCAGCAGCTTCGCCGGGATCTTTTATGACAACTGCCAGCGTAACGGGGTGTTGGTGATTACCCTGGAAGAGGCGCAGGTGCAGGCGCTAGGGCCACTATCAGCCACGCAGACACGGCTGAAATTGCCGTTGACCTGCCGAGCCAAAGCATTTGTCTGGCCGATGGTTCAACGGTTGAGTTCCAGATCGACGGCCTGCGTAAAACCGCGCTGTTGCAGGGACTGGATGCCATTGGCAGCACCTTGCAACGCAGTCGGCAGATTCGCGAGTTCCAAGAGCGGCACTTGCAGGCCAACCCTTGGTTGAGCTGAAAAGCGCCCTCACGGCAGAGGTCACAAGCGCCCCAACTGCTTCTGCAAAAACTCCACACACACCCGCAGCTTGCCCGAGTTAGCCAGCCGTGTCGGGTACACCGCCCACACGTCAGCGCTTTGCCAGTAATCAGGCAGTACCTGCACCAACCTGCCCTGTTCCAGCAGTGGCCTGACATCCCACATCGAGCGCAGCAACACGCCACGCCCGTCCAGTGCCCACTGCAACACTATCTCGCCACTGTTAGACGACAACGGCCCGCTGACGCGCACGCTGGCTTCGCCTTCCGGGCCTTGCAGTTGCCAGATACCAAACGCGTTGTCGCGCTCTTTAAGCACCAGGCAATCGTGCTGCCCCAGGTCTTCCAGATGTTGAGGTACACCCCGGCGCTTGAGGTAGTCAGGGGAAGCGCACAACACGCGATTGTTGGTCACCAGCCGGCGCCCGATATGCTGGCCCGGAATGTCATCGCCCACATGAATCTCCAGATCGAAGCCTTCATGGACGATATTCACCACTCGATCAAACACGTCGAGGCGAATCTCCAGCTCGGGGTACTGCTCGGCCAGCAACGAAATGGCAGGCGCCACATGGTTGCGGCCAAAACCGAAAGTACTGCATACGTGCAAGCGTCCACGCGGGGCCGAATGCGCTTCGGACAGCTCATCCTGTAGCTGCTGAACATCATCCAGAATCCGTACCGCCCAGCGCTGCACCCGCTCGCCGTCATCGGTCAGCGCGATACGGCGGCTGGTGCGATGCAGCAAGCGACTGCCCAGGGTAGTTTCGAGAATTTGAATACGTTTGCTGACATAGGCTGGAGACAACCCCAGCTCTTCTGCCGCTGCGGCAAAGCCACCTTTGCGCACCACCGTGAGGAAGACCCGCAGGTCTTCAGGCAACGGCGCACTGTATTTTATTGGCGGCATGGTCATGAGCGGCTTGGCGGCAAGAGCGTACAGAATAGCTCAGCGCAGAAAAGGCAGCACATGTTCAAGCAGCAGTTCAGGGACTTCTTCGGCAATGTAGTGCCCGGAGGGCAACGCCTGGCCACGCACATCGGTCGCGACTTTCTGCCATTCGCCAAGCGGGTCGAAACAACGCCCCACCGTGCCCTCCGCGCCCCACAACAGCAACACGGGCATATTCAAATACCGACCCGCGGCAATGTCCTCGCGGTCATGCTCAAGGTCAATCCCGGCGCTGGCACGATAGTCTTCGCAGATCCCTCGCGCCGCGCCCGGCAGTTTGATGCAGCGCACGTATTCAGCCAGCGCTTGGGCCGTAAACGGTTGCAAGCCCGCACTGCGGCTGCCCATCACGCTGAGCAGGTACTGTTCAGGATCGGCCTCGATAAGGCGTTCAGGCAACGGCGCCGGGCGAATCAAGAAGAACCAGTGCCAGTAAGCACGGGCAAAGGCCTCATTGGTTTGCGCGTACATAGCCAGCGTCGGCGCAATGTCGAGCATGACCAGGCGGGTAATCGCCTGCGGATGGTCCAGCGCCAGACGATGGGCAACTCGCGCGCCACGGTCATGGGCCAGTACCGAAAACTGCTCGAAACCCAGGCTGCTCATCAGCCTCAGCGAGTCACGGGCCATTTCACGCTTGCTGTAGTTGCTATGGTCGGCTACCGCTTCGGGCTTTTCACTGTCACCGTAGCCACGCAAATCGGCCACGACCACTGTGAAGTGCTCGGCCAATTGCCCGGCAACCTTGTGCCAGATCACGTGCGTCTGCGGGTGCCCGTGAATCAACAGCAACCCCGGCCCGTGACCGCCGACCCGGAAGGCAATCTGCACGCCATTGACCTGGCGCTGTACTGTGTTAAAACCGGCGAACATGAGGCTGCTCCTTCTAATGGTCAGCCCATGCTAGAGCTCCCAGATTCGGCGACAAGGGCCAAACCGTGGCGGCTCGATTCATGAAGTGTGGTACATCAGCTCGGCATCAAGGTCGGTGACTCAAATAGATCTCTCTACCCCCGGGTCAAGGCTTTTGAAGTTCCGACGTGTTGAGTTGCTCTCAAGCCTTTGCCTGAGCGCTTGCGCCCTCACCCTCCCTGAGCGGCAAGAAAATACAGGCGGTCAAACCTCCCCCTTCACGATTGCCAAGCACCAGGCTGCCCTTATGGCTGACGGCAATACGCCTGGCGATACTAAGCCCCAGTCCAAAACCGCCAGATTGATCATTGCGTGAGGTATCCGCACGTACGAACGGATCGGTGACTGAATGCAGAACAGATTGCGCTATACCAGGCCCGCGATCATTGACTCGCAACGTCACACCGCTTGACGAGCGCTCGACCTCAATCGTTATTTCCCGGGCATAGGCCTGCGCGTTCACCAGCAAGTTCTGCAAGCAACGGTGCAGCAACACGCCGTTTGCGTAGAGCATCCCGCCCCGGCCGCTGACTGGCAATGGCTCGGCGGGTGTCGACAACTCGGTACACAGGTTGCGCAATACGCTGTCGAGATCAATAAACTGGCATGTGTGTTGGTTGGCACTCTGCAGATAGACGAGTACCTGAGTAATCATCTTGTCCATTTGATAAATGTTTTGCTTCAAGCGCTCACGCTGATCGAGATCGCTCAACCGCTCAATGCGTAAACGCATGCGGGTCAACGGCGTTCGCAGATCGTGGGACACTGCCGCCAGAAAAAAACTCTGGTCATTGACCATCGCGACAATCTGTTTCTGCATGGTGTTAAACATCTGGGCGGCCTGGCGGACTTCCAGAGGCCCTTCAATCGCCAACGGCGTCTGATCAAGGTTATCGCCCAACGCATTCGCGGCGTCACTGAGCCGTTTTAGAGGGCGCAGGCACAGTCGCACAGCCAGCCAGCACATCCCGATGACGCCGATAATGCGCACCACATAGACCCGCAGAATGTAGTCGGCAATTAACGCCCATGCTGACTCGCCGCTCCAGCCCTGCAACTCGTGCCCCTCGATACTCAACCAATGACCATCGGCCAGGGGCACCGCGAAATCCACATGGGCGGTGGCCGTTTGCAGGCCAAAAAGGCTGCGCCAGACCAGCGGCTGACCGGATGCATCGGTCAGGTCGACCTCTATCATCTCAACCGCTGGCGCATAGCCCAACTCATACGCCAGTGCCTGTTTCAACAGCAAAGCCGTGCGTCGGGCCGCGCGATCATTGCCGGGTTGAGTATCGGGTTTCGTGGCCAGGCACCTGGCCGTGTAATTGGCCGGTGCTGTCTGGGGTTGCCCCGCAATGCAACTGTCTTGGTTAATCAATTGTGCCGTTCGGCTGGCCATCAACCGGACAGGCGCTTCGAGGACTTGCGCATAGCGCACATCGAACCAGATGCTGCTCGACAACAATTGAATAGCCAGCGTGCCGCTGACCAGAATCAGCGTCAGTTGGCCGAACAGGGTTTTGGGCCACAGGCGCATCACCCCCCGCACCAGAGCATTGCGCACCTGGTTAAACCGCCGCTTCAGGGCTGTAGACACTTAGCAGGTAACCTTCATTACGCACGGTCAGTATCTGGACGTGCCCCTCCTTGAAATGCTGGCGCAGACGGCTGATGCACATGTCGATCGAGCGGTCGTCGGGCGAGTATTCTCGTCCCATCGCACTGAGTGTCAATTGATCACGCGACAACACTTGTTCACGGGCCTGGAGCAAATCACGCAACACCCTGAAGTCGGAGCGCGGCAAGGTCAGGGTCTGGCCACCCGGGGTGTGTAACAGGCGCTTTACATAATCGAGGCGATAGCCGACGAAGTCGCGGTGGGTCGTGACCGGGCGATCCGCGATGGGCTCGGCCCGTGCTTGCCGGCGCAGCACCGCCTTGATTCTGGCCACCAGCTCACGGGGCTCGAAAGGCTTGGTCAAATAATCGTCGGCACCAACCTCCAGGCCAATGATGCGATCCAGCGCTGATCCCTTGGCGGAAAGCATGATCACGCTAAGGCCGGGGCGCGATTGAAGCTGGCGACACAGACTCAGGCCGTCTTCTCCCGGCAGCATGACGTCGAGCACGACCAGATCGACAGCCTGGCGCTCCAACTGCGCCCACATCTCAAGGCCATCGGCTGCTGCCAGCACATGGTCGCCGTTCTCACTCAGGTAATCACATAACAACTCGCGAATTTCATCATCGTCATCCACCACCAACAGCGTTTTGGCGGCCACGGGAGGTTTTGACGTGGGTAAAACATGGCGCTCATTACATTCCATTACATACCCACACATATCCGTAATAGTGCCTGGCGGCGTGATACCTAAAATGCTACCAAACATTATCTGCAAATACGAAGTATTACCAATGACAACGCAGGGCATGATGACGGATCTCTCAGCACGACCTTTGATGCTAACCACCCCGGCTCGCCGAAATGCACCCCGCAACCAGGCCGCGCTCATGGCCGCTATCAGCCTCAGCGCCATGGTCGGCTTGGCCAGCCAACCGGCAATAGCGGGGACGATTGAACTGGACACCCTGAATGTCGAAGGTACCCAGCCATCAGCCGATGAAAACACCGGCCAACTGGGTTACACCGTCAAGAGCACCACCAGTTCCACGGGCATGAAACTCACCCCGCGCCAAACGCCACAATCGGTCACCACCATCACCCAGGAACAAATGGCAGACCGCCAGATCACCAATATCGAGCAAGCGCTGGACAGCGCACCCGGCGTCACCATGAGCAAGTCAGAAGTGGGCGGACGCACCGAGTACCGCGCACGCGGCTATCCGATTACCAACTGGAAAACCGACGGCCTGCAGTTTCAGGGCGGCTCGGACTTCAGTGGCGCAGGCAGCTCGCTGAACATGGATATGTACGAGCGTATCGACATCGTACGCGGCGCCAATGGCCTGCTGGGCGGCACCGGCGACCCATCGGCCACCGTCAACCTGATCCGCAAACGCCCTGGCTACGAGTTCGGCGGCAGTGCATACGCCACCTATGGCAGTTGGGACAAGCGACGCCTGGGCGCTGACCTGAACCTGCCCTTGTCTGAAGATGGCCGATTGCGCTCTCGCCTGGTCATGACGCAAGAGGACGCCAACTCTTTCCGCGATCAACAGTCCGAGCGTTCGCGGGCCGCGCTGGCCAATGTCGAGTTTGACCTGACGGATGCCACGACCCTCGGTGCCGGCTATCAATATGAGTACTACAAGATCGTGGGCGGCGGCTGGGGCGCGAACATCCCTATCTGGTACGGCGATGGCAGTAAAACAAGCTTGCCGCGCAGCACCAACGTGGTGCCCAGCTGGAGTTTTGGCGAGTACACCACGCGTACAGCGTTCGGCTCGCTGGAGCATCGCTTTGATAATGACTGGACGCTCAACGTCAAAGCGGCGCAAAGCACCACCGATGCGTTGAATCACCGCGGGCTGGCCAAGGTCAACTCCATAGGTGGCGGCGCATTCGGCGGTTACTGGAACCAGGATGGTAGCGGGGCCATTCTCAATGGCCTGCACAGCTCCACCGACACGACCCAGCAATCGGCACAAGTCGACGTGACCGGACCTTTCAGCCTGTTCGGACGCACCCACCAGGCCATGTTCGGCTACAACGACAGTCGCACCGTCGCCTGGTCACCTCAATATCGTTGCAATATGGTCAGCGATGACCGCACCAGCCCTAGCGCGCTGGGGTGCCAGTTCCGGGCAAACAACGGTTTCCCGATTACCGACTGGCACAACGGGGTCGATAGCGACTACCGGATCAACGCTTACAAAACCGGCCTGCACAGCAAAACCACCACCCGCCTGCAAGGCATGTATGCGGCCACCCGCCTGAGCATTACCGAGCCGTTGTCGGTGATCCTGGGCGCGCGCATCAGCGATTACAGCAGCACCACGGTGTCGACCGCCGGAGTGCGCAGCAATCAACAACAAAACGGTATCGTCACGCCTTACCTGGGGGCGGTGTATGACCTCAACGACACCTACTCGCTGTACGCCAGCTACACCGATATCTTCAGCCCGCAAAGCGAAGAAAACGCCAGCGGCAACAAGCTCGAGCCGATTCGCGGCCAGAGTTATGAAACCGGTATTAAAGGAGAATGGTTTGACGGTCAGGTCAATGCGCAAGCTGCCTACTTCCTGACCCGCCAGGAAAACAAGGCAGTGACCGATGGCGCCAACCTGACGCCCACCGGAGCCCAGGCCTACACGACCGGCACCGGCGTAGAGACAGAAGGTATCGACCTCGAAGTCTCCGGCGCGTTGACGCCCAACTGGAATGTCTACGGTGGCTACACCTATCTGCACTTTCGTCGCCTTAACGCCGACGGCCAAAGTGACCCGTCGCACCTGTTCAAGGCTTCAACCACCTACCGCCTGTCGGGTGCTCTTGATCGCTTGACCGTGGGTACCGGTGTCACCGCGCAAACCAGCATTCGCGCCACCTCTACTCCGGCAGGCATTCCCACAGACGGTGTAAGCCGCGGCCCCACCGATGTGACCTGGGCAGGTTATGCCATCTGGAGCGCAATGGCCAAATACGACCTCACCGAAGATACGGCCGTTACCTTGAACGCCAACAACCTCTTCGACAAAACCTACTACACCCGCTACGGCTTCTACGCTGGCGCCATATACGGTGATCCGCGCAGCCTGTCGTTGACCTTGAGTACTGCATTTTGAGACCTGGCCTGTTCCTTCCCCCAAGGTAAGCCCTGCTTCAACATGCAACTACCGAAGCCCGCCCAATGGCGGGCTTCGTCTGTTTGGCAACGGCCAAAAAAGCCACCGGGGGAACATCACACCGTCATCAAGGTCGGTTACTTAAATGGCTCACTTTGGCCCCACGACGAAGGCTTATAAAATTGCGACATTTTTTGTTGATCTAAGCGCAGTCACGCCCTAAAGTTCGCGCCGAACATCCATGCTGGAAACGATCCATCCGGCTCAAGTACTGACGACGAGACAGCAAGGTCCATTTACCTTATTTGCTTTCGGCGGACATGCCTTGGGAAGTAGGCGAACCAAAGTGGGGATACGGAGGATGTTCAGCTGCACCCATTTATTGATGACGTTTGCCACAGGAGTTCCCCAGCATGTCGATCCAGGTCGAAGACTATTACGCGCGCGACACCTTCAACAAAATGAAGGCGTTCGCTGACACCCAGGAAACACCGTTTGTGGTGATCGATACCGCCATGATCAGCAAGGCTTACGATGACCTGCGCGCAGGCTTCGAATTCGCCAAGGTGTATTACGCGGTGAAGGCCAACCCGGCCGTCGAAATCATTGATCTGCTGCGCGACAAAGGTTCGAGCTTCGATATCGCGTCGATCTATGAGCTGGATAAAGTCATGGACCGCGGCGTCAGCCCGGACCGCATCAGCTACGGCAACACCATCAAGAAATCCAAAGACATTCGTTATTTCTACGAGAAAGGCGTGCGTCTGTTTTCCACCGACTCCGAAGCCGACTTGCGCAACATTGCCAAGGCCGCGCCGGGCGCCAAGATTTACGTGCGCATCCTTACCGAAGGTTCGACCACCGCTGACTGGCCTCTGTCGCGAAAATTCGGCTGCCAGACCGATATGGCCATGGACCTGCTGATTCTGGCCCGTGACCTGGGTCTGGTGCCTTACGGCATTTCGTTCCACGTAGGTTCGCAGCAACGTGACATTAGCGTGTGGGACGCAGCCATCGCCAAGGTCAAGGTGATCTTCGAGCGTCTGAAAGAAGAAGACGGCATCGTCCTCAAGCTGATCAACATGGGCGGCGGCTTCCCGGCCAACTACATCACCCGTACCAACAGCCTGGAAACCTACGCCGAAGAAATCATTCGTTTCCTGAAAGAAGACTTCGGTGACGACCTGCCAGAAATCATTCTGGAACCGGGCCGTTCGCTGATTGCCAACGCAGGCATCCTGGTCAGTGAAGTGGTTTTGGTCGCGCGTAAATCGCGCACCGCCGTCGAGCGTTGGGTGTATACCGACGTGGGCAAATTCTCTGGTCTGATCGAAACCATGGACGAAGCCATCAAGTTCCCGATCTGGACTGAAAAGAAAGGCGAGATGGAAGAAGTGGTCATCGCCGGCCCAACCTGTGACAGCGCCGACATCATGTACGAAAACTACAAATACGGCCTGCCCCTGAACCTGGCCATCGGCGATCGCCTGTACTGGTTGTCGACCGGTGCCTATACCACCAGCTACAGCGCCGTTGAGTTCAATGGCTTCCCGCCGCTGAAATCGTTCTACCTGTAACAACTGGCCCCCCGCGCAAGCGTGCGGGGGGCAGCCCCTATCGGCTGATGTGCCGTAAGAAACGCAGAAAACCCGCCAGCTCTGCCGAGGCTTGCACCATCGAGTGCTCATTTGCATCAATGGCTGCATTGACCCGAGCGGAAAACACGGTCAACCCGTTGGCAATCCGCTTCATGTTGTCGACCCAGTACGCCCGCGCCTCAACCAGCTCTGCGTGACGCCTTATTTTTTCAGCGCGCTCCTTGAGCACGCGCCTGTCTGACTTGTCCCTGGATTTACGCATGCTCAAATCAGCCAGTTTGTCGGTGATTTTGTTGCGTGCTTCAATCAGCGAAAACATCCTGTACCCACTGTCAATAAAACCCAGGTACTGCGTTATACGCTCAATGGCGGCAGTCACCACATCCGCCTCGACCTTTCCCACTGCAGCTGTTGTCACAAGTACCTGAATTTGTTCAATACCAGGCAGCAAATCCCTTGCATGATCAAGCCAGGTCCTGGACTGAAGGATCTCCAGAGCCGCGACGACAACCTGTTTGTCCGCACGCAATTGATCTTCTTCCAGTTGCAGCGTAATCGCCTGTTGCTCCAGTTCATCCAGCCTGGCCACGTCATACGCCAGCAGCGGATCGGAATAGTGTTCGAGATTCAGTCCCTCGCCTTCGGCAGTACGCAATGCTATTTGCGCTTTGGCCGCCGCAACAGCACTCACCAGGCGCCGGCTTCGCTGAGTGAAAGTTTCATTCAGAATATGGATTGCAGAGGTGCGAGCCTCTGGTGTTAATGGGCCATGAGTGTGAATGGCTGCCCATTGTTCCGCCAGTTCATCAAAACCCGCACTGTCCACCATTACTTCAAGGCTACGCACCTTGTCGACAATACTGCGCGCACCACGACTCAAGCATCTGGCCGCCAGGCTTAAACGCTCCTGCAACGATGGAATAAAATCGTATTCATGACTGACCGCCACAGCATTAAACTTTTTTAGCCCGCTGAAAACACCTGGCATATCAGGGGTTTCATACTCCACTTCATCGACGCCCGCATTCATATTGTGACTTCCTTTTCAAATACGCTTTTCAATAATCTCATTAAATGCATTGGATATTTGCACGCTGTAATCCTTAACACGCTTCCACGGATTCAGCAGCTGTGCAAAATCAACTTTAAGTTTGTATAAGCGACCAAAAGAATCCACGTACCCCAATTCATGATCAACTTCATCCAGGTAGTTACTGATATAGCTCCATACTTGCGCCAGACGCTTGGCGCCCTCTTCCGCTCCCAGCATGCGACTGCGCAAGTCGGTAAAACGCTGCTGGGTGGCATCCAGCACCATCGCGAGTTGCTCTTGCTCCTGGCTGCCTTGCCTGGCAATGTCACGCTCGGCAATCAGTTTGTTTTTTCGTGTGCGTATTGCTTCGGCCTTTACCCCGAATATCCCGCCTGTGACAGCCAAGCCGATAGGCCCCAGAAAAATCCCTGAGTGCCCGTACAAAACCTGAGACCTGTAATCCCTTATCAATCGCTCGATTTCGCTGTCCAGCTCTTTGATGCGCGCAGTCAGTGTTTCACGGTCCCTGGAAAGGCCCGCTTTGGCATAGGCATCCAGTTTGGCATTGACTTCATGAGTCAATTCATCGGACAGGACGCGCTCAAACTCGGCCGCCAATGCCCCCACTGCGTAGGCTCTTTTTATATAGGACTCGGTGCTGCTTTTGATCGACTTTACATGTTCGCGCATGATGGTGACTGCCTTGAGCTCTGTAGAGCTAAGCCCATCAGCCAACTGCGCGGTTTCCGCGGCCGTCAGATCGTCCAGCCCACCAGAGAACAGCCGATCGGAATCCAGCCTGTTTATTAACTCAATGATGCCATTGGCATGGGTAATGAAACTGTCCGAGAACCGGTTCAGTTGGCGAGCAAGTTCCTTTGTTTCCCGCTCGAGCGCCGACCAGCTGCCGGCATGCTGCACGACGCGTTGATGAAAAGACTGAATACTGGCGGGTTCTAGCCCCGGAACACTTGTAGTGTCCAGACCAAACCAGGCCACAATCTTGTTGTAATCCACGGGTAACTTGCGTGATTCACTCACATAGGCTCGAACACTGTGAATATCACTGCGCCGGATAATAAAACCCAATTCTTCCTTTGAAACAGCGGAATCTTTTTCACCGGCCAGCATTTGAATATAATGCGATGGCAAATAGATAGCCGCTTCCAGAACGCTCATTTTCTCAAGCGATCTGGCCTCCTCAGCACTGTTGCTGAACGCCTTATTATCAACCTGCATATTAATTCCCTTTAAAAAATGATCCTGTTCGAACAGCATCACTTCTCAAAGAGCATCCATCAATAACCGAACTACCCGAGTACCTGTAAGACCGGGACAAAAATAAAAATGAATAATTACCCGAATAAACAGTTATTGGCTAGGACACGCTTGAAAGCCGCGTACGAGCATTAACTTTGACGGTGTAATCACGGTCAGCCGTTGTTGCCCTGCAAGGCATCGATACGCACTTGCCAGGCAGCGCTCAGTGCCCGGATACGGGGTTCCCGAGCCTCTAGCAGGGTGCCCAGGGTCACCCGCAAGAAGTTCAGATTGCCGCCATTCAGGGCACGCTCGAACCAGCGCAACGCGTCATCAATATTGCCGTCTTCGGCCAGTACCGAGGCATGGCTGAACTGGCCACGAAAATCACCGCCGCGTGCCGAGCGCTCGTACCAGAGACAGGCCTCGGCTTTGTCGGCCGGGCAATGCTCGCCTTCTTCGAGGTAACGCCCCAGCAGGTTCATCGACTTGGCATGGCCCGCCTGTGCCGCCACCCGGTACAGCTGGTACGCCGCGTTCTGGTCTTGGGTTACGCCGCGACCGGTAGCGAGCAAGTTGGCGTAGTTGTAGAGCGCCCAATCCAGTCCAGCTTCAGCGGCTTGTCGATATTCCAGGCTTGCCAGGGTGCAGTCGACGGGCCCGCCCCAACCATGCTCCCAGCAGCGACCCAGCATGTTGCGGGCCATCAAGTGGCCGGCATTGGCCGCAATCTGAAACCAGCGCTTGGCCAGCACCGGGTCGCGCTCGATGCCCTGGCCGTCGAGCAGGATCTGCCCCAGCAACGCCTGACCATCGACGATGCCCTCTTTGGCCGCCATCAAAATGGCCTGGGCCGCTTTGGCCGGGTTCTCGCTCAACATGGCGCTCAGCTGGTCACCATTGAGTACTTCTTCGCGGCGTAATTGAAAGCTCATGAATTACACCTCGGCCCAGCGACGCAACAGGTTGTGATAAGTGCCGGTGAGCTGGATCAGCGATGGATGATCAGGAACGTCACGGGTCAGTTGCTGGATCGCGCCGTCCATTTCAAACAGCAACGTGCGCTGACTGTCCTCGCGTACCAGGCTCTGAGTCCAGAAGAACGACGCAAAACGTGCCCCACGGGTAACGGCATTGACCTTGTGCAAACTGGTACCGGGGTACAAGACCATATCGCCAGCAGGCAGTTTGACCTGCTGCACACCATAGGTGTCCTGAATCACCAGTTCGCCGCCGTCGTACTCCTCGGGGTCACTGAAAAACAGGGTCGCCGACAGATCAGTACGCACCCGTTCAGGGCTGCCCTTGGGCTGGCGCACGGCATTGTCGATATGGAAGTCGAAACTGCCGCCCCCGGTGTAGCAGTTCACCAACGGCGGGAAGACCTTGTGTGGCAGGGCCGCCGACATATACAGCGGATTTTTCCACAGCCTGTCTACCATCGCCGCGCCGATCTCCTTGGCGAGGGGATGGTCTTCGGGCAGTTGCAGATTGTGCTTGGCCTTGGCCGATTGAAAGCCGGCGGTGATTTTACCGTCAGCCCATTGCGTCTGCTGCAGCGCCTCACGGATGCGCTGCACCTCTTCACGGGAGAACAAGCCGGGGATATGCAGCAACATGACGCAATACCTGATAGCAAAGGGATGGCAATGGTATTGATTCTTATTGTCTGTGTAAAACTTTGTTAAGAGACCTGTAGACGAACGAGTGTGAAAAAACCGTAAAGGCAATTTGTAAAGAATGTAAATTCAGCGCAAATAGTAATGCCTCTCAATTGATAGTCAGAATTGTTTGCCATATATTTCGCGGCTCAAATTCTGGGGGAAGGGATCTTCAAATGTCGCGCCAACAAATAAAAATACCCGTCAGCTCACCGCGTTTACTGGCTTCGGCCATCGGTGTCGCGATTACCGCGACCTCGGCAGGCCATATGGTTCAGGCTGCCGAGAGCACTGACAGCAAGGCACAGGGCAGCAGTATTTCCCTTGGCGCGACCACGGTTACCGGTGAACAGACCGAGCAGTCTTATCAAACCGAAAAAGCCAGCTCCCAAAAATACACAGCGCCCCTGGTAGATACCCCGCGCTCTGTCACCGTGATCCCACAGCAAGTGCTGCAGGACACCGCAGCCACTTCGCTGCAGGATGCATTGCGCACCGTACCGGGCATCACCTTCGGCGCAGGCGAAGGCGGCAACCCACAGGGCGACCGTCCATTTATCCGTGGTTTTGACGCACAATCCGATATGTACCTGGACGGCGTGCGCGATGCTGGCGGCCAGACCCGGGAAATCTTCGACATCGAATCGATCGAAGTCAGCAAAGGCCCGAACTCCACCTTTGGTGGTCGTGGCTCGGCTGGCGGCAGCCTGAACATGGTGAGCAAGACCGCCAAGGCGGGTGACTTCCTCAACGGCGGCTTCACCTACGGCTCCGACCAGACCCGCCGCTACACCCTGGATGTAAACCGCCAGTTCCTGGACACCGCAGCGTTCCGCCTGAACCTGATGAGCCACGAGCAGAATGTCGCTGGCCGTGAGTCGGTCAACTACGACCGCTGGGGCGTAGCGCCATCGCTGACCTTCGGCCTGGGCACTGAAAACCGCCTGAACGTCAGCTATTACCACCTGGAAAGCAACGACCTGCCGGACTCGGGCATTCCATACGGCTACAGCAACAGCTCCAAGACCGCTGTTCACGCCCACGACAAACCGGACGATGGCGGCGACAGCAAAAACTTCTACGGCTTGAAAGACCGTGACTTCCGCAAGACCCGCGTGGACATCAGCACCATCTCGTTCGAGCATGACTTCAACGATGCGATGACCCTGAAAAACACCTTCCGTCACGGCAACACCGGCCAGGACTACATTCTCACCCAGCCGGACGACAGCCAGCACAACGTCAACCAGTACGGTACCGTATGGCGTCGCGCCAACACCCGTGTTTCGACCACTGAAACCACTACCAACCAGACCGATCTGTTCGGCAACTTCCAGGTCATGGGTTTCAAGAACAACTACTCCACAGGTGTTGAATTCACTCGTGAAGAGACTCGGGCCAGCGGTTACACCGTGACCCCGAACAGCAACCCCAACTGTACACCGGATAAAGTCGGTAACAGCGGCGGCCAGTGCACCTCGCTGTCCAACCCGAACCCGAACGATGTGTGGACCGGTACTGAAGCGCGTAACTACTACGGCACCAACACCGTGGGTGTGACCAAAGCTGCCTACGTATTCGACACCATCGAGCTTGATCCGAAGTGGCTGTTGAACGCCGGCCTGCGTTACGACGCATTCAGCACCACCGCCAATACCAATGCGGCGAGCGGTCGTACCAAGGCCTCAAACGACAGCCATTTCTTCAACTGGCAGACCGGCCTGGTCTGGAAGCCACTGGATAACGGCAGCGTTTACCTGTCCTACGCGACCTCGGCTACACCGCCAGGCGGCGTGGTGGGTGAAGGCGTTGAAGGCAACGGCCTGGTTGCCCCAGGCAGCACCATCACCAGCGACCTGAAGCCGGAAGAAACCGTCAACTACGAACTGGGCACCAAGTGGGACGTGTTCCACGATCGTCTGTCGCTGACAGCAGCCATCTTCCGTACCGAGAAGAAAAACACTCGCGTCCTGACTGACTCGTTCACCTACGAAAACGCCGGTGAATCCCGCGTTGACGGTCTGGAACTGTCGGCCAGCGGTAAAATCACTGACAAATGGCAAGTGTTTGCAGGCTACAGCTACCTGAAAAGCGAGCTGGTTGATCCAGGCCAGAAAGCCAACCGTAACGGCACTATCAATACCGCAGCGGTCTCGGACAAAGGCAACGAAATGCCGAACACCCCGAAAAACAGCTTCAGCCTGTGGACAACCTATGAAGTGATGCCAAAGCTGACCATCGGCGGCGGCGCGTTCTATGTTGACGAAGTCTACGGCGACACGGCCAACACCGTTTACGTGCCGGCTTACACTCGCTACGACGCAATGGCCAGCTACAAGCTGACCAAAAACATCGACCTGCAACTGAACGTACAAAACCTGACCGACAAGACCTACTACGACAAAGCCTACGCTGCGCATTTCGCCAGCCAGGCAGCGGGCCGTACTGCCCTGTTGACCACCAGCTTCCACTTCTAACTCGAAGTTGAGCTGAACCAGGCCCCGTCCATTCAATGGTCGGGGCTTTTGTGTGTAAAAAGACGTACACGGCATACTGCGCCGTGATGAATTCAATTGAGCAAGCAAGGCGGTCGTTGTGTTTAAGAAAACACTGTTTCAGCTGCACTGGTTTTTCGGCATAACCGCCGGGCTGGTTCTGGCCCTGATGGGGATAACCGGTGCCACGGTGTCGTTTCAGGACGAGCTGCTGAACTTGCTCAACCCTTCAGTGCTCAAGGTCGAGAAACTCGACAGCGGCGTGCTGCCACCGGCCGAGCTGGTGCGCAGGGTCGAGGCCACCGAGGGCAAGCAAGTCGCCATGCTCTGGGTGGGCGTGGACAGCGGCACCGCTGCACGCATCTTCTTCACCCCGCCACCGGGCGAGCGTCGTGGCCAGTTGCGTTATGTTGACCCCTATACCGGTACCTATCAGGGCGAGGCCAACGGCCAGGGCTTTTTCGACCTGATGCTGCAATTGCACCGTTTCCTGGCCATGGGCCAGAGCGGTCGCCAGATCACCGGCGCCTGCACCCTGATGCTGGTGTTCTTCTGCCTGTCGGGCCTGTACCTGCGCTGGCCGCGCCAGGCGCTTAACTGGCGCACCTGGCTGACCCTGGACTGGGCGAAAAAAGGTCGCAGCTTCAACTGGGATCTGCACGCCGTGGCGGGCACCTGGTGCATGGTCTTTTATCTGCTGGCCGCACTGACCGGCTTGTCGTGGTCCTATGAGTGGTACAACCAGGGCCTGCAAAAACTCCTGTCCGATGCCCCGAGCGGCGAGCAGCGCCAGGGCGGCGGTCGCGGCCCCCGTGGTCAGGGCGGGCCAGCCGGGCCAGCTCCGGTCGCCGATTACGATGCCATTTGGGCCAGCATCCAGAAAACCGCCGGGCCTGAGCTGAGCATGTACAACGTGCGTATGCCGCCAGTGGCCGGCCAGCCTGCCACGGTGTTCTACCTGTTGAACACCTCACCCCATGAGCGCGCGTTCAACCAGATTGTGCTCGACCCGGCCACCGGTGCCGTCAAAAAAGTCGATCGTTATGACGACAAGTCCTACAAGGCACAATTGCTGACCAGCATTTACGCGCTGCACACAGGCAGTTACTGGGGCATTACCGGGCGCGTGCTGGTGACCGTAGCCAGCCTGACCATGCCGCTGTTCTTTATTACCGGCTGGTTGCTGTATCTGGACCGTCGACGTAAAAAGCGTCAGATCAAGCAGGCACGCCAGGGTTTTGCCGCTACGAGCAGCGATACGCCGTCCTGGCTGATCGGTTTTGCCAGCCAGAGCGGCTTTGCCGAGCAACTGGCCTGGCAGACCGCCGGGCAATTGCAAGCCGCCGGATTGCCGGTACGGGTGCAGCCCTTGGCCGCCCTGAGCGAAAACGATTTACAACAGGCCAGCAACGCGCTGTTTGTGGTGAGCACCTTTGGCGATGGCGAAGCGCCTGATAGCGCGCGGGGCTTTGAACGCAAGATCCTCGGCCAGCCTCTGGGACTGAACCGCCTCAAGTACTCGGTGCTGGCACTGGGCGATCGTCAGTACCCGCACTTTTGCGGTTTTGCCACGCGGATCCAGCACTGGCTGAGCGAGCGCGGTGCCCAAGCGTTGTTCAGCCCGGTGCAGGTGGACAGCGGCGATGCCGAGGCCCTGCATCAATGGCAACAGCAGCTTAGCCAACTGACCGGAGGCACGCCGAATGCCAACTGGCAGGCGCCTGGTTACAACAACTGGCCCCTGACTGAGCGCAAGCTGCTCAACCCCGGCAGCAGTGGCTCGGGGGTGTACCTGTTGGGGCTCAGCGCGCCTGACACCAACAGCCTGTGGCAGGCCGGTGATCTGGTGGAAGTGATGCCGCGGCAATCGAGCTGGGCGGTTGAGCACTTCCTGGAGGGGCTGGGGCTGTCGGCTGACACTCCGGTGCAACTCGATGGCCTGCAGGAAACTTTGGCTCAGGCCCTGGCTGGCCGACAACTGCCGGAAAATCGCGGCCATCTTGTGGGCATGCACGCCCAGGCACTGGTGGACGCACTGATCCCGTTGAACATGCGCGAATACTCCATTGCCTCGATCCCGCAGGACGGTCTGCTGGAGTTGATCGTACGTCAGGAGCGGCATGCTGATGGCAGCCTGGGCATCGGTTCGGGCTGGCTTACCGAACATGCCGCAGTCGGCTCGGCGATCAGCCTGCGCGTGCGCCGCAACAGCGGTTTTCATTTGCCGGCCGAACCGGTGCCAATGATTCTCCTCGGCAATGGTACCGGCCTGGCAGGGCTGCGCAGCTTGCTCAAGGCTCGGATTGCCCAGGGCCAGCAGCGCAACTGGCTGTTCTTTGGCGAGCGTAATGCCGAGCACGACTTCTATTGCCGCGATGAGCTGCAGGGCTGGTTGGCCAGTGGCGATCTGGCGCGGCTGGATCTGGCGTTTTCACGGGATCAGGCGCAGAAAGTGTATGTGCAGGACCGCTTGCGCGAGTCTGCCGAGCAGGTACGCCAATGGCTGGACCAAGGCGCGGCGATTTATATCTGTGGCAGTTTGCAGGGAATGGCGGCGGGTGTGGATCAAGCGCTGATCGACATGCTGGGGGCAGAAGCGGTAGAGAGGCTGATCGAGCAAGGGCGTTATCGGCGGGATGTGTACTAGTCGGACAAGCTGCTCAGCTCTTGTGGGAGCGGACTTGCTCGCGATGGCATCGCCACGGTTTGCCTGACAGACCCCAGTATCTGCATCGCAGGCAAGCCAGCTCCCACTGGATTTGCGGTGACATTGTGGGAGCGGGCTTGCTCGCGATGGCATCGCCACGGTTTGCCTGACAGACCCCAGTGCCTGCATCGCAGGCGAACCAGCTCCCACTGGATTTGCGGTGACATTGTGGGAGCGGGCTTGCTCGCGATGGCATCGCCACGGTTTGCCTGACAGACCCCAGTGCCTGCATCGCAGGCGAACCAGCTCCCACTGGATTTGCGGTGACATTGTGGGAGCGGGGATTGATTTATGCTTTGGCCGTCTCCAGCGCCATCTCAACCGGCTCCGGACGCTTGATCACCGCGTACACCACCGCCGTCACCAAGCTGCCCGCCACGATCGCCAACAAGTACAGCAGCGCATGGTTGATCGCGTTTGGAATCAGCAATACAAACAAGCCACCGTGCGGTGCCATCAGCTTGCAACCGAAGTACATCGACAATGCCCCCGTCAACGCGCCCCCCACGATGCTCGCCGGAATCACCCGCAGCGGGTCCTTGGCAGCAAATGGAATGGCACCTTCGGAAATAAAGCACAGCCCCAGCACCAGCGCCGCCTTGCCCGCCTCACGCTCAGTCTGGGCGAACTTGCGGCGCGCCAGGAACGTGGCAATACCCAAGCCAATCGGCGGCACCATGCCCGCCGCCATCGTTGCCGCCATCGGTGCATAACTTTGCGAAGCCAGCAGCCCCACCGAAAACGCATAGGCCGCCTTGTTGATCGGCCCACCCAGGTCAACGCACATCATCCCGCCCAGCAATACACCCAGCAGGATGGCGTTGGTGGTGCCCATGCTGTCGAGGAAGTGGGTCAGGCCTTCAAGCATTCCGGCAACCGGCTTGCCCACCACGTAAATCATCACCAGACCGGTAAACAGGCTGGCGAACAACGGGATGATCAAAATCGGTTTCAGCGCTTCAAGGCTTTGCGGCAGACGCGCATAGCGATTGATCGCCTTGGCGCAGTAACCGGCGATAAAACCGGCAATGATCCCGCCGATAAACCCGGCCCCCAAGGTGCTCGCCAACAGCCCGCCGATCATCCCCGGCGCCAGGCCCGGGCGGTCGGCAATCGAGTAGGCGATATAACCCGCCAACAACGGCACCATCAGTTTGAAGGCGGCGTCACCACCGATCTGCATCAGCGCCGCCGCCAGCGTGCCGGGCTCTTTATAAGCTTCAATGCCAAATACGAAAGACAGCGCGATCAGCAAACCACCCGCCACCACCATCGGCAGCATAAAAGAAACGCCCGTCAGCAAATGTTTGTAGACGCCGGTCTTTTCCTGCTTGGCAGGCGCCCCGCCCGCAGCTGCAACGCTCTCCTGCTGGCCTTCGCTCAACGCCTTGTTCAGCGTAGCTTCCGCCTGTTTGAGGGCGATGCCGGTGCCGCAACGGTAGATTTTCTTACCGGCAAAACGCTCAGTAGGCACCTCGATATCTGCCGCCAGCAACACCACATCGGCGTCGCGAATGGCTTCGGCGCTCAACGGGTTGCGCGCGCCTACCGAACCCTGGGTCTCGACTTGCAAGTCGTAGCCCAAACGCTTGGCCGCTTGCTGCAAGGCTTCGGCTGCCATAAAGGTATGGGCCACGCCTGTCGGGCAGGCGGTGATGGCGACGATTTTTGGAGCTTTCTGCGCGTTTTCAACTGCAGCTGTTGGCGCAGGTGCAACGTAGACCTCGGCCTCCTCCACGCCACGCTGCAACACCGCCTCTACATCTTGCAGGGCCTGGGCCGGCGTGCTCTGGAACACACGCTTGCCGATAAAACGCTGCATATCCAGCGGCGTACTGCTGACCAGCAACACCCACTCGGCTTCATCGATGGTCGCCGCCGATAACTGACGTTCAGGGTGCTTGGGGTCGTGGACTTCAACGCTGGTGCTCCAGCCCTGACGCTGAGCCGCCGCATCAAGCAAACGGGCGCACAGCACGCTGGTCACCATGCCGTTGGGGCAGCCCGTCACAATGGCTAATTTCATGTGGATTCCTTTTATTCTTCTGTCAGGGGGCGAACGCGAACGCCGCTTTCGAGCGTCGCCAGGTGCGCTGCATCGCTGATACCAAAACCGATCTGAGTAACGGCCATTGCCGCAATGGCAGTGGCGGTGCGCAGGGTCTGCTCGGGGCTATAGCCGCTGAGCAAACCGTGGACCATACCCGCCAACAGTGAGTCGCCCGCACCCACCGTGCTGGCGACGCTGACCTTGGGCGGCAACGCTTGCAAGGCCGGCCCACGGCTGAACCAGTTCACGCCTTCAGCACCGTGGGAAATCACCACGTGCTCAACGCCCTGTGCCTGCAAAGCGGTTGCGGCTGCAACCTGGGCTGCAAGGTCGCTGATATCGCGGCCCAGCGCATCGCTGAGTTCTTCGGTGTTGGGCTTGATCAACCACGGCCCCGCTGCCAGGCCCTGCTTCAAGGCCTCGCCGCTGGTGTCCAGGACCACTTTCAGGCCCTGAGCCTTCAAGCCCAGCAGCAGATCGTGCAGCCATTGCGGGCTGACGCCTCGGGGCAAACTGCCAGCCACCACGACCGCGTCATGCCCGGGAGCAATGCGCTCAAGGGTATCGAGCAAGGTTTGCTGCGCCTGTGCGCCAACCTGCGGCCCCGGCCCGTTAAGGTCGGTGACGCGGCCATCGTCTTCAGCCAGCTTGATATTGCTGCGGGTTTCGCCCGGCACACGGATAAAGGCATCGACAAAACCGCGACGCTTGAACAGGGCATCGAATGCTTGCGCATTATCCTCACCCAAAAAGCCACTTACCGTCAGCGTGTGGCCCAGATCGGCCAGTACTTGCGCCACGTTCAGGCCCTTGCCGGCAGCATGGGTCAGCATCAGCGGGCTACGGTTAACCTCCCCCGGTGCCAGTTGCCCAAGACGCACGGTCAAGTCCAGTGCCGGGTTGAGGGTGACAGTCAGAATACGGGCCATCAGAGCGCCTCCACCAACGCACGAACTTCATCCGGGCTGCCCACGCTCAACGCTTCGGCGGCCAGGGTTTTCAGACGATCCATGCTCAACTCGCGTACCCGCGCCTTGACCTCGGGGATGCTGCGCGCCGAAACGCTCAGCTCATCCACGCCCAGGCCCACCAGCACAGGCACGGCCAGCGGATCAGCCGCCAGCTCGCCGCACACGCCCACCCATTTGCCGTGGGCATGGGCCGCACGCACGGTGATATCGATCAGTTGCAATACCGCGGGGTGCAAGCCGTCAGCCTGGGCCGACAGGGTCGGGTGGCCACGGTCGATGGCCAGGGTGTATTGGGTCAGGTCGTTGGTGCCGACGCTGAAAAAGTCCACTTCCCTGGCCAGCACGGGCGCCAGCAAGGCAGCCGACGGCACTTCGATCATGATCCCCAATTGCAGGTCAGCCACTGGAATTTCCAGGCGCAAACGCTCGGTCATGTCACGGGCGGCACGCCACTCGGCCACGCTGCCCACCATCGGGAACATGATACGCAGCGGGCGGTTGTCGGCTGAACGTAGCAAGGCGCGCAACTGACTTTCCATGATCTGCGGCCGTTGCAGCGTAAGACGAATGCCACGTACACCCAAAAACGGGTTTTCTTCTTTCTCGATCGGCCAGTACGGCAGCGGTTTATCGCCGCCCACGTCCAGCGTGCGTACCACCAGCGGCCGGCCAGCCAGGCCGTCGAGTACACGACGGTATTCGGCTTCCTGAGTCGCCTCGTCCGGTACTTGCGAATGGGCCATGAAAATCAGTTCGGTGCGCAGCAGGCCAATGCCTTCGGCGCCCTGCTCCACTGCCGTGGCGACGCCCTTGCTCTCACCGATATTGGCAAACACTTCAACCGCATGACCATCCTGGGTCACGGCCAGTTCGTGGCGCTGGGCAGAGGCTGCCAGCAAACGCTGCTCACGGCTGTCGCGCTCCTGGGTGGCACGCTGCAAGGCGTCGGCATCCGGGGAGACGTGCAGGCGACCGCGCTGGCCATCAATCAACAATTCAGTGCCCGGCGCCAGCAGCAGCACCGCTTCGCCCGCGCCAACCAGGGCCGGAATACCGAGCGCGCGGGCGACAATGGCGCTGTGCGCGGTCGCACCACCACGGGCGGTTAAAATGCCTGCCACCCGCGCCGGATCAAGGCGCGCCACATCAGAAGGGCCGACCTCATCCATTACCAGCACATAAGGCTGGTCAGGCTCGGCCGGGGTTTCGACGCCACACAGCTGGGCCAGCACGCGACGGCCGATATCCCGCAGGTCCGCTGCCCGCTCGGCCAGCAGCGCATCCTGCAAGGACTCCTGCTGACGCGCAGCGGCCTCGATCACCGACATCCACGCCGCTTCGGCGCTTTCGCCCTGCTTGAGGCGCGAATCCACTTCATCGGTAAGTTCAGGGTCGTCGAGCATTTCCTGGTGGGTAATGAAAATTTCGCGAATGGCCTTGGACTGGCTGCGCGTAATCAGGCCTTCAATGTCCTTGCGCACTTCGCTCAGGGCTTTTTGCAGACGCTCGCGCTCGACCACGGAAGACTCGCCACGCAGCGGGTAATCGAACGTTTGCAGCACCTGTATATGGGCAGGGCCAATGGCAATGCCGGGCGATGCGGCAATCGCCTGCACCAGGCTGCCAGCCGCCGGGGCGGTAAGCACCGTGGCAATTTCGGCGACACCGGGCACGGCTTCAGCCAACGCCGGCAACGGCTCGACTTCCTCACCCAAACCCGCCTCGACCGCAGCCAGTAGTGCAGGCAGCGCATCGTTGGCGATATTCGGCTCGGCGACAAATTCCAGCACCTGACCGCGACGGGCACCCAGGCTCAGCAGCTTGCTCAAGCTCTTGGCAGATACCGCCGAATCCTGGCCATCGACGATCCGGACGCGGATTTCGCCTTCAAAACTTTTCGCCAGTTGCGCCAGCACTTTGGCCGGCCGCGCATGCAGGCCGTGGGCGTTGGCCAAGGGAATACGGGCACTTGGCCAATCGGCCGGCAGCTCGCCGCCCAATACTTCAAGCACGGCACGGCGGCTGGTGGCACTGCCCAGTTCGTGGCCACGACCGGCAATCAGTAGCGCGCACAAGCGCTCCAGCAAGGCCTGATGCGCTTCGCCAAGGCTGGCCAGGCAGAACAGACCGCTCAGCGGCTGGCCCAGATAGCGCATCGGTTTGTCCGGTGTCACAAACGCCAGCCCCGGACGTTTGACGGTTTGCTCGCTATGCAGCCACCACAGGCCATCGCCCAGCGGCAGCGCATCGACTTGCTGCAGTACGGCAGCAAAGCCATTGCTCACGCAATCTGCCTGGCGCAGCAGACGGGCACCACGCCATACCAGTTCCTCAAAGTCATCGGCAGACACACCCAGGCCGATCATCTGTGCATCCAGCGCCAGCTCCTGTGGTGCGCCCTGCAGCAGTTTAAGCAAGGCTTCGGCGGAGCTGGCGCGACGCAGGGCCTCGCCCAGATCGGTTTCACCCAGGGCACGGGTCAGCAGTTGCAGCAAACGTAAATGTTCGTCGGACTTTGCGGCAATACCGATGGCCAGGTACACCATCTGGCCATCACCCCAGTCCACCCCCTCGGGGAACTGCAACAGGCGCACGCCCGTGGTGAACACCAGCTCACGTGTTTCGGGCGTGCCGTGGGGGATGGCAATGCCCTGACCCAGAAAGGTCGAACCCTGAGCCTCACGCGCTTGCAAGCCACTCAGATAGCCTTCGGCTACCAAGCCATCGGCGACCAGTTTATCGGCAAGCAATTGCAGCGCCGCAGACTTGTCCACAGCCGTCTGGCCCATGGATATCTGCTCTATGGTGAGCTCGAGCATGCGTTCTCCTTTCCGGTACTCAATGGCAACCGGTATTGTTTTGAATTAAGTCAGCTTAGGTCGCTCTTCCCGTGCTGCGTCAGTTGATGCGTGGCAAGCACATCACTGCCGGGTTCGAGGCCTTTAAATGCGCAGGCTGAAACGTTTAATCAAGAATACCCGGCACGTTACTGCATAATTGCCCGCGCTTGAAGTCCAACTTGTCGTATTGCCTGGCGGCAGCGGGTAGATGTCGCAAATAAATACAGCGCACCCATGACAGACGATGGTCGGCTGCCTTTATCGGTTAGGATTGTTCACAATGTCGACATGTACTACAAAAAATAAGGAATTTTCGGCGTGAAACTCAGTGATATCGCTCAATTGGCAGGTGTTTCCGTAACGACTGCCAGCTATGTCATCAATGGAAAAGCCGAACAGCAGCGCATCAGCAGCAGCACGGTCGAGCGCGTACGTGCGGTGGTCGAGGAGCACGGCTTTACTCCCAACCCGCAGGCAGCCGGGCTGCGCAGCCGACACACGCGCACCTTGGGGTTCATCCTGCCGGACCTCGAAAACCCGAGTTATGCGCGCCTGGCCAAGCAGCTCGAACAAGGCGCCCGTGCCCGCGGCTATCAGTTGCTGATCGCCAGCTCCGACGATGCACCGGACAGTGAGCGCCAATTGCTCAAGCTGTTTCGTGCCCGTCGCTGCGATGCCCTGTTCGTAGCCAGCTGCTTGCCCGCAGAAGATGACAGCTACCGCCAGTTGCAGGACCTGGGCATGCCCATCATCGCCATCGACCGGACCCTGGAGCCGGAGCGCTTCTGCTCGGTAATCAGTGATGATTGCGAAGCCAGCCTGCAATTGACCCGCAGTCTGTTGCAGCCTTTGCCTCGCCAGATTGTGTTGATCGGTGCACGCCCCGAACTGAGCGTCAGCCAGGCCCGTGAAGCGGGTTTCAAGCAAGCGGTCGAAGGGTTCAAGGGCGAGGTCCTGATCGAACACGGCAGTGCGTTCAGCCGTGAATGTGGACGGCGGATCATTGATGATTTGCTGGCACGCCAGGGGCACTTCCCCGAAGCGCTGATCACCACTTCATATGTGCTGTTGCAAGGGATGTTCGACGCGTTGCTGGAGCACCCGACCCAGCGCCCGCCATTGCGCCTTGCCACGTTTGGTGACACCCAGTTGCTGGACTTCCTGCCGCTGCCAGTCAATGCTATGGGCCAACAACACAAGCTGATTGCCGAAACAGCCCTGAACCTGGCCCTGGCGGCGATTGAAGAGCAAAACTACGTACCCGGCATCCATGCCATTGCCCGTAACTTCAAACAGCGCATCCACCAGGCCTGAGTATGCAACTGATCGACACCCACACCCACCTCGACTTCCCTGAGTTCGACGCCGACCGCCCACAGGTACTGGCGGGCAGTCGGGCACTGGGGGTTGAAAGCATGGTGGTTCTGGGGGTTTATCAGAGTAATTGGCAGAGCGTGTGGGACTTGATCCAAACCGACAGCCAACTGTATGCCGCGTTTGGCCTGCACCCGGTGTACATCAATGAGCATCGCCCCGAGCATATGATTGAACTGGGGCAATGGCTGAGCCGCCTGGCAGGGCATCCTCAGGTGTGTGCTGTGGGCGAGATCGGCCTGGACTACTTTTTGCCCGAGCTGGACCGCCAGATCCAGCAACAGTTGTTTGAAGCCCAGTTGCAATTGGCCGCCGACTTTAATCTGCCCGCCCTGCTTCATGTTCGGCGCAGCCATGCGCAGGTAATCGCCACCCTCAAGCGTTTCAAGCTTCAGCGTGGCGGGATTGTTCATGCCTTTTCAGGCAGTCGCGAAGAAGCCCGTGAATATATAAAACTGGGATTCAAGCTGGGCCTGGGGGGGGCTGCCACCTGGCCACAAGCTTTGCGCTTGCGCAAAGTGCTACCTGATCTGCCGCTGGACGCCATCGTGCTGGAAACCGATGCCCCCGGCATGGCCCCGGCCATGTACCCCAACCAGCGCAACAGCCCGCAGTACCTGCCTGATATTTGCCGGGCGCTGGCCGAGATAATGGGCATCAGCCCCGAGCAATTGGCAAAGGCGACAACAGCTAATGCCTGCGAAGTCTTTGGCTGGAAGCGCTGACTTATACCCCTGTAGCAGCTGCCGAAGGAGCGAGGCTGCTACAGATCTTGTGTAATCTCAGAGCAACAACGCCCACACCGCGAAGCACGCATACCACAACACCGCCGCCCGCAGCAGCAAGGCCCACAGGGTGTCGAGGCTGCTCACGCCCTCAGGCCCGGCCTGTGGCGCAGGGATTTCAGCAGCTGCGCAGCCGGCTTTGTTGATCAGCTGCGCAGCACTGATGTCCCAGCTCAGCAACTCATGCAACATCACCCGGCTAACCGCTGCAAAATTACCCACCAGGGCAAAACTCGCGGCCAGCAACCGCACCGGCAACCAGTCAAAAGCATGGCGCAATTGCCCGGCACGCTCCACCAACGCCGGGTTTTGGCTGTGCTCCTGCGCCAGGGCCAGCAGGCGATAGCTCAGGATCACCACCGGCCCCAGCAGGAAGTACCAGAAAATAACCGCAAAGAAGCTCTGGTAGGCCTGCCATAACAAATGCCCCTGCACCCTCTCCAGCAATTGCTCACCGCTGTCCGCATTTATGCTCAGGTCACGCTCGGCAACATGGGCGGCGGCCTGCAAATCACCACGACGCCAGGCATCACGAAACGGCCCGAGCCCCCCCAGCAAGTCTCCACGCCCAAGGCTGTAGATCACCACCAATAAATGTATCGGCAGTGCCAACAGGCCATAAGCCACCGGATGCAGTACCATCAGCAGCAAGCCCAGCACCGCCGCAGGCAAGGCAATCAGGATAAACAACACCCACCATGGCTTGTTGCCAAGCCTTGGGCTGGTTTCAAGTTTGTGCAACTCGCGCAACCAGCCGCCATCACGCTGCAGACGCTGACGCAGCCCCGAGAATTTCTCGACCACAATCGCCAGCAGTAACACCACAAAACTCATTGTTTATCTCCTGTGTGCTGCAACGCGCTGCGAAAACGCGTCCAGTCAAAAGCCGGTCCCGGGTCCGTCTTGCGTCCCGGCGCCACGTCGCTATGGCCGCAAATCCTGTGCCGGGTAATGGCAGGAAACTGCATCTGCAACTGTCGGGTCAAGGTTGTCAGAGCCTGATACTGGGCATCCGTAAAAGGCAGCTCATCGGTGCCCTCAAGTTCAATGCCCAGAGAAAAATCATTGCAGGTCTCACGTCCTTCGAAGCTCGAAACGCCAGCATGCCATGCGCGATCAAAACAGGAGACAAACTGGGTAACAGTGCCGTCACGCTCGATCAGAAAATGTGCGCTCACGCGCAGGGCACTTATACCTTCAAAGTAAGGATGTTCTGTGACGTCCAGTCGATTCTGGAAGAATTCCTGGACCTTACCGGTGGCGAACTGCCCCGGCGGCAAGCTGATGTTATGAATGATCAGCAGGGAGATTTCATCACCCGGGCGCGCATTGAAGTTGGGTGACGGGCAATGGCGCACGCCTTGAAACCAGCCGCTCGCGGGGTCCATCTGCATACAGGCTCCTTTAACAGGCAAAACCAAAGGCCCAGTATGCCGCGATGCGCGCATCGATGGGGAGCAATCTGCGCTATACGCGATTACTCGCCGCCAGCCTGACGCAAACTGTCTATCACCGACTCCAGAGCCCGATCGATCAACAGTCGGTCATCGACCAGCAGGATACTGCCATTGCGCAGGTGCACGATTAAATCGTTGCGGCTTTTTTCCAGCACCTTGGCCCCGATACGGTTTACAAAGATATGCGTACCGTCCGGCTCAAGAATCGTAATCAGCTTGCAACGCAGGCGGGTGGTCTCATCTTCTTGCAGTTCGATCCAGGCCCCAACCCGCAGCTGACTGACCAACAACAACCCCAACTGAGCTTGCTCATCGAGAACCGGTGAAGGCCATGAGCGCACCGGGTTGCGCTGCACCGCAGGGCGGCAGCGCACCTGTTCGGCATCACGGGTGCGCTGCTCAAGCAGCTCGGTGCGGCTGCGCTCGCCGCGGGTAAACATCGAAAAATCATGCAGCAACGACTCAAGCAGCGCCGGATTATTGCCCGCGTACCGGGCCAATTGCAGCACCACGTGCTCGACCTTGCGGTACAGCGGATCGTTGCAACTATTGGCACCGGCGTCCCAGCCAATGGCTGCATCGGCCATGACATTGAGCAGACGCCGGGCCGGATGGCTGTCACAGCTGAAGAAGTTCTGATCACGCCGGGCGATCTGGAGCATGGGTTCACGCAACAAGCCCAGCAGTTTTTTCAAAGGCTGCGAAAGGTTGCGATCATCGCTGATGTAGTCGAACAAAAGCCCGATCAGGTTACTCGCATCCTCACCCGCCCCTGGCAATTCCTGGGCATGGATATCGGCTTTGGCGGCGCAGCACGACTCACTGTCCGACAGATCTGGCAGCACTCCGGTGGCAATCAACAGCTGGTTGGCGTCGGCGTACAGCTGCCCGGTCTGACTGAGCAGGTACTTGTCGAACAGGCGCAGCATGATCAGCTTGACCTTGATGTCCATTCCCTGGTCACGTTCGGCCTGCAAAAAATATTCGCACAGCATCGCCGGCCCCAGCGGGTTGTTCTGTTCATCCAGTGGCATGCAGCTCAGGGTGTTGAGGCGTGTGCTCAACTGACACAAAGCCAGCTGGTTGCGGCTCAGGACCTTCGTCACCATTGCATTGGTTACCTGAGCGCGCTCAATGTTATCGGCCATCAGCGAGAACACCGCATGCCCTGCGGGAACGACCTGCAGGGCTGGCTCACTGACATCAGGCAGGGTCAGACGGATAAAGGCATCGAACAGACGCTCAAGAAAACCGCGTTCAATGCTTTTTCGTTTGAGCCGCACATCGCGCATGGCCTCAAAGAACAGGCTCTGATCGGTATCGCTCTGCGCCTTGTCGGCCATTTCAAACAGGGTCTGGTCGGCATTTTCGAACAGCACCTGCAGTTCGTTGCGCAACTGCTGCGCAGCCTTGTCATGCACCTGCAGCAGGATCACAGGCAGGCGGGTAAGCGGCGAGTGCATCGCCAACTCCTTAGTGGTCCTGCTCCCAGGCCCCACTTTCCCGTCATTTTGCATCCTGGCCTCCCGGAAGGATTTCTTCGTTTGCCAGTGAACGCGCGTGGTCAGAGCCATTTTTGCCGCTCACTAACAGAAACCGGCGAGTGCATTGGGCACTGGCCGGTGAATCGGAATTTAGGGCAATGGCAGCACGTCAAAGCTATGGCGCCAATAGCAAGGCGGATTATCTTGTAAAAGATGGCGCTTGTACCAGCGGACTCTTCATTTGAGTGATTGCAGGTGCAAATTAATGTTCAAAGTGCCGAAAACAGCACATTGCAGGTATTTGCATGTGACTCTTCGCACACCTTGGGTTCACCGGTGGCATGCCCCTATAATCGGCGCACTTTGTTTGTGGAGCTCGTTATGCCGAATTTACGCCTGGCCGACCTCACTGCCGAAATAGAAGCCAACGTGCGCCGTGCGTTAGCCGAAGATATTGGCAGCGGCGATATCACTGCACGGCTGATCCCGGCCGAGCGCCTGGCCAAAGCCACGATCATTACCCGTGAAGCAGCAGTGATCAGCGGCACAGCCTGGGTCGACACTGTGTTCCGCCAGCTTGACCCTCGGGTTGCCGTGCATTGGCAGGTGGCCGATGGCGATCGCGTGAGCCCCGACCAGGTACTGTTTCATCTTGAAGGCCCGGCCCGCTCGCTGCTCAGCGGTGAACGTAGCGCGCTGAACTTTCTGCAAATGCTGTCAGGCGTCGCCACCCATGCCCAGCACCTCGCTGATCAGGTGGCCGATACGCGGGTCAAGCTGCTGGACACACGCAAGACCCTGCCGGGTTTGCGTATGGCGCAGAAGTACGCAGTAACCTGTGGTGGCTGCCACAATCACCGTATTGGTCTGTACGACGCCTTTTTGATCAAGGAAAACCATATCGCTGCCTGCGGCGGTATCGCGCAAGCCATCAGTGCCGCGCACAAGATTGCCCCTGGCAAGCCGGTTGAAATCGAAGTGGAAAGCCTGCAAGAACTGAATGAAGCGCTGGCGGCAGGTGCGGATATCATCATGCTCGACGAACTGAGCATGGATGACATGCGCGAAGCGGTACGCTTGAACGCGGGCAAGGCCATGCTGGAAGCCAGCGGCGGTATCAACGAGTCGACCTTGCGTCCGATCGCCGAAACCGGCGTGGACTACATCTCGATTGGCGCCATGACCAAGGATGTGAAGGCGGTGGATCTGTCGATGCGGTTGAGCCTGTAAGCCCTGCACACCTTTGCTGTGGGAGCGGGCTTGCTCGCGATGGCCTCACTGGGGTTCGCCAGATACACCGCGGTGCCCGCATCGCGAGCAAGCCCGCTCCCACAAAAAGCACAGGTTTTGCATCAGCCGTGCTGGCGGCACTTGATCTCATGCTCTAGCAGCCATTGCTTGGCTGCCAGACCTCCGGCAAAACCGGTCAAGGTGCCATTGCTGCCAATCACCCGATGGCACGGGATGATGATCGGGATCGGATTGCGCCCGTTCGCCGCTCCCACTGCCCGGGACGCCTTGGGCCGATGGATCTGCTGTGAAATCTGGCCGTAACTGGTGGTTACCGCAAAGGGAATGGTGGTCAGGGCCTGCCATACCGACTGCTGAAAGTCGGTGCCTAGCGGCTTGAGAAACAGGTCGAACGTCTGACGCTCACCCGCAAAATATTCCTCCAGTTGACGGCGAACTTCGGCAAGCTTTGGTGGCGAATGCACCCACCCGTCCTGTGGTACATGGGGCCGGCGATCCAGCTCGAAACGCACTTCGCGCAACCCTTCATCATCAGCGACCAGAAACAGTGGCCCAATCGGTGATGGCATTTGTTCGTAGTAGATCTGCGTCATGTTCACACCTTGCGCGCTGCAATCGAATCGGTAGCTGCGCGCCATAAATACATCACGGAATAGGCCCGCCACGGGCGCCAGCTTTCAGCCAGTGCCTGCAGCGCTTTGGTACTTAACGGCTCACCCTGGGGGTTGGCTTCACGGCGCAGAATCAGATCGGCGGCCGGAAATGCATCTGGGTGTTTGAGCACGCGCATGGCGATGTAATGCGCGGTCCATTCGCCAATACCGGGCAGTTGTACCCAGCGCTCGATAAAACGCTCCAGGGGTTGCTCCACGGCGAAGTCGACACGCCCTTGTGCAAGGGCGCGGGCGATGCCCTGGATCGTGTTGATGCGCGCCTGGGTTATGCCCATTTGCCCAAGATCGGCTTGCGCCAGCTGCTCAGGGCCGGGAAACAGACGATCCAGCCCCGAGCCCTTGTCGGCTTCAATGGCAACACCATGGCGCTGCACGATTCGACTGGCCAGGGTGCGTGCTGCAGCCACACTGACTTGCTGCCCCAGCACGGCCCGCACCGCCACTTCAAAACCGTCCCAGCCCCCCGGCAATCGCAGCCCCGGATAACGCCCGATCACAGGCGCCAGCAGCGGGCTGGCACTCAAGGTACGGGCGATGGCCAGCGGGTCGGCATCCAGATCGAACATGCGCCGAATCCGCGTGACCACCGCCAGCATCTGCCCCGGTGGCACATTGCGCAGCTCCAGCTGCAATGCATGCTGCTCACCCGGCCAGGCGCTGACCCTCAGCCAGCCGGGAGCTTCAGGGCTGCCAAACACCCGCTGATAACTGTGGCCATCGACCCGTTCGATACCGGGCAAGGCCCGGGTCTGCAGAAAGCCCAGCAAGGCTGCAAAGTCGTAAGGCGGGCGATAGCCCAGGCGCAACACCAGCGCCTTGTCTGCCCGTGTCTTCGGGCTGCGCCTGAAGGCACGGGGCTCGGCATGATTGGCTTCGGCAAAAGCCGCATTGAAACGACGCAGACTACCAAAGCCGGAAGCCATTGCCACTTCAGTGATCGACAGGTCGGTTTCGGTCAATAGTTGCTTGGCAAACAGCAGGCGCCGGGTGGAATGCACGGCCATCGGCGGCGCCCCGAGATAGTGAACAAACAGACGACGCAATTGCCGCGCACCGATGTCCATGCGCTCAGCCAACTCTTCCAGCGAGTGCTCTGCCAGGTAACCTTCATTAATCAGCGTCAAGGCGCGCGACACCAGATGCTCGCCCTGCAACCAAAGCTGATTACCCGGTGCCAGCTCGGGCCGACAACGCAAACAGGGGCGAAAGCCTTGGGCCTGAGCCGCTGCCGCGCTGGGGTAATAAACCACGTTTTCGGCTTTTGGCGCACGGGCCGGACACACGGGGCGGCAGTAGATCCGGGTGCTGAGTACGGCAGTGAAAAACACCCCGTCAAACCGCGCATCACGGCTCAGGCGAGCGATTTCGCAGGCAGCGGTACTGGGCGTTGACAGGCGGTTATCTGTATTCATGGACCGCAGAATAGCACCGCGTTTTGGCCGATTCTCGCCATTTTCGGACGTCAAAGTGCCTGGTGCTGCCCCTGAACGAAAAAGCCACCCGGCATTGACCGGATGGCTTTTTAAGTGGTGCCGGAGACAGGAATCGAACCTGCGACCTTCGCGTTACGAGTGCGCTGCTCTACCGACTGAGCTACACCGGCGGTATCAGTAAAACTAGCAGCGCTGGAAA
Source organism: Pseudomonas sp. TMW22080 (assembly GCF_022496745.1). Lineage (NCBI taxonomy): Bacteria > Pseudomonadati > Pseudomonadota > Gammaproteobacteria > Pseudomonadales > Pseudomonadaceae > Pseudomonas > Pseudomonas sp. TMW22080. The sequence continues at coordinate 553,896 of NZ_SCFF01000003.1, forward strand.
AAACCGGCAATTGCCGCATGTGTGCCGCTGCAGGAGCGAGCCTGCTGACCAAGGTTGTTAGTAAATCGCGATATTCTTGAGCCCTTGGCGCCCAGGCTTCACACACTCGGCATTACGACCATCACGGGTTATTTGCACGCACCGCTGGCCAGGCAGGTGCCATTTTGCGTCCAGTTCAGGGTGCCCCCCGAATTGCTCGGGGTCGGCACCAATACGCTGACCCAGCCGCCTGCTGCCTGGGTCCCCGCCATGGTAATCACACCATCGACCACCGTCATGCCCGCTGCCAGGTTTTCCGTCGCTTCGGCCGGCCCCGGGATGCCGTTGGTGCCCGCATCACAGGCCATCAGATCATTGGTCTGGCTGTAGCACAGGGCGACGGCAGTCTTGTAGGTATTGCTGATGGTGTTCACCTCGGCAAAACGGGTCTTCATCACGTGCTCGTGGTAAGCCGGAAATGCGAACGAAGCAATCAGACCGATAATTGCAACCACAATCATCAGTTCGATCAGGGTGAAGCCTTGTTGTTGTTTCACATGAAGTCTCCAGAAAAGGGGCACCCACAGGTGCCAGGCAGTGCTGTGCAGGCAAAAAAGTGCGCACAGGCTATCAAGGTTAGTGGGCCGTTGCTCCACAACTGCATCGCTGACACTTCTGGTCACTCTCAACTTTCCGGGTCAAAGCTCGGAGCATCTAGTCTTTGGGCTTACAGCACAGCCGGGCGCGCCGCGCTCCAAGGATCGATGCATGGCAACACAGGCCGTTAAATACAGCCTTTACCAGTGGGAAGGCACCGATCGAAATGGCATTAAAACCAGCGGGCAAATCACGGCGGAACACCACACAATGATTCGGATCCAGCTACGCCGCCAAGGTATTACCGTTAGTAAAATCCGCCGCCATTACAGTCACACACTGAATGCGGGCAAATCGGTCACGGCACTGGATATCACCCTGTTCACCCGCCAACTGGCTACCCTGATCAGCGCGGGCATATCTATGCAGCAAGCTCTGAAGGTTATCGCCAACGGTTTCGAGAGCCGTGCCATGCGCCAGCAGGTCACCGAACTCCAGCAAGACATCGGCGCAGGCACCAGCCTGTCGGCGGCGCTGCGCAAAAAACCGGCACATTTCGATCCTCTGTTTTGCAGCCTCGTCGAAGCTGGCGAACTGGCCGGGGCTCTGGACGTGTTGCTGCAACGGGTGGCGACCTACAGGGAAAAGACCGCCACTCTGAAAAAGAAAATCAAAAAAGCCATGACCTACCCCAGCGCCGTGCTCGTGGTCGCGCTGGCGGTGTGCGGCATTTTGTTGATCGAAGTGGTTCCGCAGTTCCAGGGCGTTTTCCGCTCATTCGACGCGCAACTGCCAGTGCTTACCTTGTGGGTGATCGGCCTGTCTGACAGCCTTCAGGCGCATGGTCTATGGCTCCTGTTTTTTTGCGGCATCACCCTTGCAGGCCTTCACCATCGCTACAAGCACTGCGCAACCTGGCGCCAGCGCGTTGATCGCTGGCTGCTGAAACTGCCCGTCATGGGCAATCTGCTGCACATGTCAGCCATGGCCCGTTTTGCCCGCACGCTGTCGACGACCCTGGCTGCCGGCGTGCCATTGCTCGAAGCGCTGAACTCCGTAGCCAGCGCCACTGGCAATAGCCTGTACAAAGACGCGGTGCTACGACTGAAGAAGCAGGTTGCAACGGGTAGCCAGATCCATGTGGCCATGGCCGCTGCCGGAGTATTCCCGGGCATGGCAATCCAGATGACAGCTATTGGCGAAGAATCCGGCACATTGGACAGCATGCTTGACCAGGTTGCCGCCTATTATGAAAGCGAGGTCGACACTCTGGTCGACAACCTGACAACCTTGCTGGAGCCGATAATCATGGTGGTACTTGGAGTCATGGTTGGCGGGCTGGTCATCGCCATGTACTTGCCGATATTCAACCTTGGCCGGGTAATATGAGCATGATTGATTTGCTGAGCCGTCACCCCGACGCTTTTATTACCTGCGCGCTGATACTCGGCTTGCTGGCAGGCAGTTTTATCAATGTGCTGGCGTGGCGATTGCCAAAAATGCTTGAACAGGAATGGCAAGCCCAGGCCCGCGAGGTGCTGGATTTGCCCGAGCCAGCCAAAGGTCCTGTGTATAACTTGCTGCGCCCGCGCTCTCACTGCCCCAATTGCCAGCATTCGCTGCGCGTCCGGGAGAACATCCCGCTACTGAGCTACCTGTTTTTGCGTGGCAAATGCTCGCAGTGCAAAAGTGCCATTAGCCTGCGCTATCCCCTTACGGAACTGACCTGCGCGGTATTGTCGGCTTTTGTCGCCTGGCATTTCGGTTTTGGCGCCCAGGCGGGCTGGATGCTTCTGCTGACCTGGGGGTTATTCGGCATTTGCCTGATCGATATCGAGCATCAAATCGTGCCTGACGTGCTGGTTTTGCCTCTGCTGTGGCTGGGATTGTTGCTCAACAGCTTCTCCCTGTTCACCACTTTGGGGCAGGCCGTATGGGGGGCCGCGCTGGGCTATGCAAGCCTGTGGTCGGTGTTCTGGATATTCAAACTGGTCACCGGCAAGGACGGCATGGGCTACGGCGACTTCAAGTTGCTGGCCGTACTCGGGGCATGGGGCGGGGTTGCGGTTCTGCCGCTAACCCTCCTGCTCTCTTCACTGCTGGGGGCGACGGTGGGGCTGGGGCTTTTGGCCATGCGGCGGGCCAAAACCAGTACCCCGATCCCCTTTGCGCCGTATCTGGCAATTGCCGGCTGGATTGCATTGCTCTGGGGTGGTCAAATAACCGGCTTCTATTGGCAGGTTTCGGTTTGACATGATGACTCCACCCTCCAAACCCTGGATTCTCGGGCTTACCGGCGGTATCGGCAGTGGTAAAAGTGCCGCTGCCGAGCACTTTGCCGCGTTGGGCATACATGTGGTGGACGCCGATCATGCGGCGCGCTGGGTCGTTGAGCCGGGACGCCCGGCGCTGGCCAGTATTGCCGAACACTTTGGAGCACAGGTGCTGCAAGCCGACGGGCAACTCAATCGTGGCGCATTGCGCCATCTGATCTTCACCGACCCCGAGCAACGCCGCTGGCTTGAAGCACTGCTGCACCCGCTGATTCGTGAAGAGATCGCAAACAATCTGGCACAGGCAAAATCGCCTTACGCCATTCTGGTTTCGCCGCTGCTGATCGAGTCCGGCCAATACACCACAACTCAACGTGTACTGGTGATCGATGCACCGCAAACCCTGCAGATGCAGCGCACCCTTGTGCGTGACAACACCACCGAACAGCAAGTCCAGGCCATTCTCAAGGCACAGGCCAGCCGCGAAGATCGCCTTCGTCACGCTGACGATGTGCTGGTCAATGACAAGGATCTGAAGGCGCTGCAGACTGAGGTCGAGCGCCTGCATCACTTTTATTTAACTTTGCGTGGAGGCCAACCATGACCAAACCTATGACCATCGACTGCCCGACCTGTGGCACAGCCGTGCAATGGGATACCACCAACGCTTTTCGCCCGTTCTGCTCGGACCGCTGCAAGCTGATCGACCTGGGTGCCTGGGCCAGCGAGGAACACAAGATCCCGGTCAGCCCGGATGCTGAAGATGATCTGTTTTCCGAGGACCTCAGCGAGCGCTTACATTAAAAGCCAAATCCTGTAGTCGCTGACGAGGTACGAAGGCTGCGATCGAGCCCGAAGGGGTCGTGCTTTAAAAGAGCACAGGCCCTGCGGTTCATCTCGCAGCCTGCGTCGGCGATTACGGCTTTTCTCCATCATCCTTCCATGGCGCCGCCAGGTAGCGGGTGCGGTTAAAGGTCTCAAGCCACTCCGGGCAGAACACCACCAGTGCCGTTACCAGCATCCCGTTGATAAACGCTTCGGGAAAGATGATCAGCCACAGATAGCCGACAAAGTCCTCCAGCCAATACGGCATGACGAACAACCCGTCCAGCCACAACACACCCAGCACCGCCCCTATGCACAGCAACGCCGCCAACGCTGCGGCAAAAAAACCCGAGCAAAAGATATACACAAAGGGGTTACGCGGTTGCGCACGCTCGACCATACGCGCACACCCTTCGGTCACTGCTATCGGCAACAGAATCAGCAGCACGCCGTTGACACCCATCGCGGCCAACTCCTGACGCCCCAGCAACACCAGTCCGACTTGCGCCAGAAGCGCACCGACGACTGCCAGCGGCCAGTCGAGCAGCAACGTGACCACCGTCAGGCCAATAAAGTGGTAAGACACCCCGCCTTCAAAGTCACGCCGTACCAGCCAGAGCAAAAACAGCCCGAACACCGTGCCAAACAACAGGTGCTGGCGCCGCGTATCGGTAAACAGCTCAACCCAGGGAGCACGCCAGATGGCCCACAGCACAACGGGAACATAGATCAGCCAGCCGATGACCAGCGTTTGTGTGGATAACACCTGTGTACTTATCATCGGCCTTGCCCTGCCTTGTCAAAACACACCGTTCAACCCTCCCTGTCGGATGCGACTGAGTCTACACCCGGACTTTCAGTAACACCTGTTTCAAGGCTAAGCTGCGTGCATGGACGACTCAGATTATTTACGCCTGCTCACCATTCAGGCCGAGCAAGCCAATGCCTTTTTATCCAATGCCCGCAAATGGGAGCGTGAGCGTTGGGTCTGCCAGCGCCTGTTGCAAGGCCTGAATATCCCCTACCACAGTGAAGACTTCCGGCAGGCGGGCCAGGAGCCTCCCGATGTGCTGTTCGGCGATGCACGCTTTGAGGTGTTCTTTGTCCTCGATGAGGGCCGGCGCCTGAACGATGAATGGCGCGCGGAACTGCAGCGCAGGCGCAGCGCCTACTCCCTGAGCCAGTTGGTCCGTCGCGAAGCACGGCCCAAACGGATTCCGGCGAGCAAGCTATTGCAGCGGCTGGGCCCCACCCTGCATAAAAAAGCCACTAACTACAAAGAGCGCGATATCGACCTGGGGCAGCTGGATATCATTGCGTTTTCCAGCCTCAAGCGCGAAGTGCTGGACCTTAACAGCCACTTTCCGCCGCCGACTGAATATTTGCGCCAGGGCTGGCGCTCGCTGTCGCTGGTAGGGCCGACCTTTGCCAGGGTGCTGTTTGCCCAACCCGATGCACCGGACTTTTTGCGCAACAACCTGGGACGCAGCATTATTTTTGATGTGGGTATCAGCCTGTGAGCCCATTGCAGGAGCTTATTGCCAATGTGCCGCAAACCGGGCGCGTGTGCTGGATCGGCGTACGCCCCGAGTCCCGGGCAGACATGCTCGAACTCGACGCGGTTGAAGCCCGCCGCGAAGCCGGGCTGACCGGCGATCATGCCCGGCCCGGCGCCCGCAATGCCCGCCAGGTGACGCTGATACAATGGGAACACCTGGCCGTTATCAGCTCACTGCTGGGGCGCACGGCGGATCAACCGATCCTGGCGCAGGACTTGCGCCGCAACCTGGTGATCCGCGGAATCAACCTGTTCAGCCTCAAAGGCCGGCGCTTCAAGGTTGGCCAGGCCATTTTCGAAACCACTGGCTGGTGTCAGCCTTGTGCCCGACTGGAGCAGCGTCTGGGCCAGGGGATTTTTCAGGCGGTACGTGGCCACGGCGGGATCACGGCCCGGGTAATCGAAAGCGGGATCATTCGTCTAGACGACGAACTGCGGGTCGAGCCGTTAGGCCCGCACGGCTATGCTTCATTTCATCCCGGTTGATCAATGCTGTAGCTTTTACACACCCAGCAACGTCTATTTGACGAGGCCAAAAATATGCCCAGTCGCCTGAACCCCGATGATCTGAAGCGTGTCGAAGAGTACCTTCAATTGCCACAAAATCAGGTTGAGCGCCGCCCTTTCAGGCCCTGGCTGCTCCTTGCCGTAGTGGTGATCGCGGTGATCGGCATGGGCCTTTTAAGCCGCCTCCTGAGTTACCTGGCGCTATGAGCTGCATTGCGCTCGCCCGGGGCCACTCAGGCACAGAATTTTTTTCAAGCCTTGTGAGTGATATCCATGACCCATCGTATTGTTATCGTCGGCGGCGGCGCCGGCGGCCTGGAGTTGGCGACCCGCCTGGGCAAGACTCTGGGTAAGCGCGGCAAGGCCAGCGTCACGCTGGTCGATGCCAACCTGACCCATATCTGGAAACCGCTGCTGCATGAAGTTGCTGCCGGCTCATTGAACTCATCGGAAGACGAGCTCAACTACGTCGCCCAGGCCAAATGGAATCACTTTCAGTTCCAGCTGGGCCGCATGAGCGGGCTGGATCGTGAACTGAAAAAGATCTCATTGTCGGCAACTCTCGACGAAAACGGCCAGGAACTGGTACCTGCCCGCGAGTTGGGTTACGACACCCTGGTGATTGCGGTGGGCAGTACCACCAATGACTTCGGTACCAAAGGCGCGGCCGAACACTGCCTGTTCCTCGATACCCGCAAGCAGGCCGAGAAATTTCATCAGCAACTGCTCAATCATTACCTGCGTGCCCACGCAGGGCAAAGCGATACGCTCGAACAGATCAGCGTGGCCATTGTCGGCGCAGGTGCAACCGGAGTCGAGCTGGCTGCCGAACTGCACAATGCCGCCCACGAACTGGCAGCCTATGGCCTGGACCGGATCAAGCCGGAAAACATGCATATCACCCTGATCGAAGCGGGCCCACGGGTATTGCCTGCCCTGCCGGACCGTATCGGCGGGCCTGTGCATAAAACCCTGGAAAAACTCGGGGTCACCGTGCTGACCAACTCCGCAGTCAGCGAAGTAACTGCTGACAGCTTGATAACCAAAGATGGTCAGGTGATTCCTGCAAGTTTGAAGGTTTGGGCTGCGGGCATTCGTGCACCTGGCTTCTTGAAGGAAATTGCCGGGCTGGAAACCAACCGCATCAACCAGTTGGTGGTACGCCCTACCCTGCAAACCACCCGTGACGAGAATATTTTTGCCTTTGGCGATTGCGCCGCCTGCCCGCAACCCGGCACCGACAAGCTGGTGCCGCCTCGCGCCCAGGCTGCTCACCAGCAGGCGTCGTTGCTGGCCAAGTCGCTGAAATTGCGCATTGAAGGTAAAACTCAGCTGCCGGACTACACCTACCGCGATTATGGCTCGCTGATTTCCCTGTCGAGCTTTTCGGCTGTGGGTAACTTGATGGGCAGCCTGATGGGTACCGTTATGCTGGAAGGCTGGTTGGCGCGGATGTTCTACATCTCGCTATATCGCATGCACCAGATGGCGCTGTACGGCACCTTCCGCACCTTGATGCTGATGCTGGGCAGCAGGATCGGACGCGGCACCGAGCCGCGCCTGAAACTGCACTAAGTGCGACTACTCTGTAGTCGCTGCCGAAGGCTGCGACAGTAAAAACTGCAACTGTGGGAGCGAGCCTGCTCGCGAAGGTCGTTCGCGAGCAGGCTCGCTCCCACAATAGGGCTTGATCTACAACAGAGTATCTACAGCGCCGCGTAATCAGCGCCCCGCGTGATTACCCGCCTCGGCTTCACGGCCTTTAAAGCCGTGGGGCTGATGCTCGTCAAAGAATTTCACCGCGCGCACAAAGTCCTCCAGCAACAACTTGGCCATGTCGATCGACATACCCTGCTTCACCAGAATCCGCTGCACCACTACGTTCTCGACATTTGCCGGCAAGCTATACGCAGGTACCAGCCAGCCACGGGTGCGCAACCGGTCTGCCAGGTCATACAGCGAATATGAAGTTTTCGCCCCTGGCTTCAGACGCCAGGTCAACGCCGGAATCCCCAGCTGCGGGTCACCGTTATAGAGCATCTCGAACGGTCCGACCTTGACCAGTTCAGCCGCAAGAAACTGGGCCGTCTGGTAGCAGGCTGAATGAATACGCTCATAGCCTTCACGCCCCAGACGCAAGAAGTTGTAGTACTGCGAGATGATCTGCCCGGCCGGACGTGAAAAGTTAAGGGCGAACGTAGGCATATCACCCCCCAGATAATTCACATGAAACACCAGCCCTTCAGGCAGTTCCTTTTCATCCCGCCAAACCACCCAGCCCGCGCCCAGCGGAGCCAGGCCGAACTTGTGCCCGGAGGTACTGATGGACTTGACCCGCGGCACGCGAAAATCCCAAAGAATATCCGGCGCACAAAACGGAGCCAGCATCGCGCCACTTGCACCGTCGACGTGCAGATCAATATTCAGACCCGTGCTTTTTTGCAAGTCATCCAGAGCATCGGATAACGGCTTTACGGTTTCATATAGCCCGGTGAACGTCTGGCCAAAGGTCGGCACTACGACGATGGTATTTTCATCGACCCGCTCCAGCATGTCCTCGGGGGTCATAAACCAATGCCCTTCCGACATCGGCACTTCACGAATTTCGACGTCCCAGTAACGGGCAAATTTGTGCCAGCACACCTGCACCGGACCGCACACCATATTCGGCGTAGTTGTCGGCTTGCCTGCCGCCTTGCGCACCGCACGCCAGCGCCACAATGCAGCCAGACCACCCAGCATGCAGGCTTCACTGGAGCCTACGGTGGAAGTACCGATGGTGGTAGCCGCTTCCGGCGAATGCCATAAGTCCGCCAGCATATGAATACAGCGGTTTTCCAGCTCCGCAGACTGCGGGTACTCATCCTTGTCGATCATGTTCTTGTCGATCGACAGGTCCATCAACTTGTGGACCTCGTCCTCTTCCCACGTCTGGCAAAAGGTCGCCAGGTTCTGCCTGGAGTTTCCATCCAGATACAACTCATCGTGGACCAGTTGGAAAACCTCACCCGGCGCTTGCTCAGCCTCGGGGAACAGCTTGATTGCAGCGGCATGAGCCAGCGCAGAAGAACCAAATACGGGGTCGACGTCCTTGTTGCGCTTGATACGGTGCAGTGCCATGTGAACTCTCCTTGAGTATTGGTCAATCTATGAGCCCGCCGTTGCAACTCTGGCTCAGCTTCGGCCCAGCCAGCATAGCCAAGCATTTGAGGTCTGCCGTCCGATTTCCGACCACCGTGCATTTTCCGATCTATAGTCTCGATTCTCGATAGTACTCACGGAGCGAGCACGATGAAGCAAAGACCCACGACCGTAGACAGCACGGTAAAACAGGCGCTGGACCAGTCCCTGCAACGGTTTGCCAGCAATCAGCACGGCAAGAACGCCAGCTACATCCCTTACCTGGCCTCAGTGCCATCCCATCTGTTCGGCATCAGCATCATGTTCTGCGACGGTACCCATGCAGAAGTCGGCGACACCGATTACGCCTTCGCCATCGAGTCGATTTCCAAGGTATTCACCCTCGCCCATGTACTCGATGAAGTGGGACCGCAAGCCTTGCGCAGCAAGATCGGTTGCGACCCCACAGGTGAGCCGTTCAACTCGGTGATTGCCCTGGAACTGCATAAGGGCCGACCGCTCAACCCCTTTGTAAACGCAGGCGCCATGGCCACTGTCAGCCTCCTCGAAGCCGATACGGCGCAAGCGCGCTGGGACCAGATCCAGGCGACTTACAACCTTTTCGCCGGGCGTGAACTGACGGTCAACGACGAGGTTTATCAATCGGAAGCCAAGACCAACCAGCACAACCGCGGCATTGCCTGGCTGTTGCAGAGTTACGGCTATATGTACGCCGACCCGATGGAAGTGTGCGCCGTCTACACCCGTCAATGTTCCGTGGCGATCACCTGCCATGACCTGGTGACCATGGGCGCTACCCTGGCCAATGGTGGCGTCAACCCGATCAGCGGAAAACGCGCGGTTCGGGCCAACAACGTGGCGCCAATCCTCTCCGAGATGACCCTGAATGGCCTGTATGACACCACCGGGGACTGGTACTACAAAGTCGGCCTGCCCGGAAAAAGCGGGGTCGGCGGCGGCATTCTGGCTGTGGTTCCGGGGGTGTGCGCCATCGCCGCCTTTGCCCCGCCACTGGACGGAGCCGGTAACAGCGTTCGCGGTCAACTGGCCGCCGAATACCTTAGCCGCACGCTCAATCTGAGCCTGTTGCACGAATTCGCGTAAGGGAGCGGGATACTTATGGCTACCACCAGCAAAGCTAAAACCTACATGTCCTGGCTGACCATCTGCTTTATGATGGTTGCCGCTGTTGCCAGTATTCGTTCGTTACCCAGCATGGCCGTCTATGGCCTGGGCTCGGTCTTTCTCTATGTCATCCCCGCACTGCTGTTTTTCATTCCGGTATCCCTGGTCGCCTCTGAACTGGGCACAGGCTGGAACGGCGGGATTTATGGCTGGGTAAGACAAGCCTACGGCGACCGCCCGGGCTTTTTCATCATGTGGTTCATGTGGGTACAAGTGGTGGTCTGGTACCCGATTGTGCTCGGGTTTGGCGCCAGCACCATGGCGTATCTTATCAACCCTGAACTGGCCAAAAGCGGTGTATTTACTGCCGCCGTCATCATCGTTTTATACTGGCTATCGACATTTGTGGCACTTAACGGGCTGACAGCACTGTCGAAGCTGACGTCATGGTTCATGCTGCTGGGCACCGCATTACCCGCCGCGCTGCTGGTTTTGCTCGGCGTCGCCTGGCTGGTGCTGGGGCATAAATCTGCCACCCCGTTGACTTGGGATGCCTTGATCCCGGCCATTTTCGATACCCACTCCACAGTCAAATCCGGCTCGCGCAACCTGCACCCGGACTTCTGGCAGGAATTTACCGGCGCCATTACCGGCCTGGTACTGATTGTGAGTAACTTCCTGGCGTTTGCCGGTATCGAAATGAACGCCATTCACGCCCGTGAATTGCGTAACCCGCAAAAGGAAATGCCCCGGGCGATTCTCTTGGCCTTCTTTATGATCCTGCTGGTGTTTATCCCGCCCACGGTGGCGATTTCGCTGGTGGTACCCGCTGACTCAACCAGCCTTACCGCCGGGGTTATCCAGGCTTACGCTGCGTTCTTCCAGGGCTTCGACATGCCATGGGCAACCCCGATCATGGCCATTTTGCTGATTATCGGTGCGTTGGGCGGGGTACTGGCCTGGACTGCCGGGCCGTCTACCGGCTTGCTGTTCGTCGGTAAGGCCGGAATGCTTCCACCTGTGATGCAGGAAGTGAACAAAAAAGGCGTGCAAAAAAACATTCTGTATTTACAGGCCGTTATCGTCACGCTGCTGTCGACGATTTACATCTTTCTCGACAATGTATCCGATGCCTTCTGGATGATCAGTGCGATGGCGGCGCTGATGTACCTGATCATTTACGTATTCATGTTTATGGCGGCCATGAAGCTGCGTAAAACACAGCCCAATGTAAAACGCGGCTATGTGCTCAAGGGGCTGCATGGCTGGTGCTACCTGGGGTTGTTTTCAACCTGCGTGGCGTTGATTTTCGGCTTTATTCCGCCCAACAGTTTCAGCAGCATGCCGTTTTTCGAATATGCGGGGATTTTGTTGCTGGGATTGATCGTCGCAGGCGTGCCGCCGTTTATCTTCTATGCATTGCGCAAGCCGTCATGGCAGATGGTTCCCAAGGCAGAAGCAGATCAGTATTCGGCCGCGCTGCAGGATCTTCAGGACGCGGACAACAAGGCTGCAAACCCAAGCTGAAGCAAAAACCTCGTAGCAGCTGCCGAAGAACGAAGGCTGCGACTACAGGGTTACGTTTCCTACAGGCATAAAAAAAGCGTCCAATGGACGCTTTTTTTATGGCTACTGGAGCCGAACATGGTGGGTCGTGTGGGATTCGAACCTACGACCAATTGGTTAAAAGCCAACTGCTCTACCAACTGAGCTAACGACCCAAAAATTCTTTGAAACTGGCTCCACGACCTGGACTCGAACCAGGGACCCAATGATTAACAGTCATTTGCTCTACCAACTGAGCTATCGCGGAACTGCATATTTCAACTTTTACAACAATAAAAAAGCGTCCGTAAGGACGCTCTTTTATGGCCTCTGATGCAACTGGCATCAGCGCCTTATTTTCTATACCCATTACTGCCGGGCAGAAAATGGTCGGGGTAAGGGGATTCGAACTCCTGACATCCTGCTCCCAAAGCAGGCGCGCTACCGGACTGCGCTATACCCCGGTAAAAAAAAGCACCTTCAAGAGGCGCCTTCTTCGATCAGTGCTTTTGGCCTCTGATCTTAAGATCTAACCCCAGCGAACTGGAGCCAAAAATGGTGGGTCGTGTGGGATTCGAACCTACGACCAATTGGTTAAAAGCCAACTGCTCTACCAACTGAGCTAACGACCCAAAAATGGTCGGGGTAAGGGGATTCGAACTCCTGACATCCTGCTCCCAAAGCAGGCGCGCTACCGGACTGCGCTATACCCCGGCTTGAAAATGGCTCCACGACCTGGACTCGAACCAGGGACCCAATGATTAACAGTCATTTGCTCTACCAACTGAGCTATCGCGGAACTACATATTTCAATTTGTAACGTTGCTGCCTTACTGCTTAGCAACACTCTTCGAGTTCTTCGCATCGCTGCGTTGGCGTCTCTGAGGTCGGCTATTCTACAAGCTTTAAAAGCCTTGTCAACCCTTATTTTTCGTTAGAAGACAATTACTTAGCTCTTCCAGCGGGCTTCTCGGTTTGGGCCAAGTCGCTATTACGGGTTGCTTGCTGCGGGGCGCATATTACAAGCGTTTTCCTTACAGATCAACACCCTAGAAAAAAAAGGCCTCGCAAAGCGAGGCCTCTCTTAAAACACCGCTTTCAAACCTTATGCGAAGACGATTTCGTCGTCCTTCACGCTGGCTGTCACGGTGGTGCCAGGCAAGAACTGACCGGACAAGATCAGTTGTGCCAGCGGGTTCTCGATCCAGCGCTGGATCGCACGTTTCAGAGGGCGTGCGCCATAAACCGGGTCGTAACCAACCGCAATCAGCTTGTCCAGAGCATCCTGGTTCAGCTCAAGGCTCAAGTCACGCTCAGCCAGACGACTGCGCAGACGACCCAACTGGATTTCGGCGATGCCAGCAATCTGATCACGGGCCAGAGGCTCGAAGATCACCACTTCGTCGATCCGGTTCACGAACTCCGGACGGAAGTGGGTGCTGACCGCATCCATCACCGCTGCGCGTTGCGCTTCGCGATCGCCTACCAGTTCCTGGATCTGTGCAGAGCCCAGGTTGGAGGTCATCACGATCACCGTGTTGCGGAAGTCCACGGTACGGCCGTGGCTGTCAGTCAGGCGACCGTCTTCCAGCACTTGCAGCAACACGTTGAACACGTCCGGGTGAGCCTTCTCGACTTCATCCAGCAGGATCACCGAGTAAGGCTTGCGCCGTACCGCTTCGGTCAGATAACCGCCTTCTTCGTAGCCCACATAGCCTGGTGGTGCACCGATCAGTCGAGCCACGGAATGTTTCTCCATGAACTCGGACATATCGATCCGCACCATCGCCTCTTCAGTATCAAAGAGGAACTCGGCCAGCGCCTTGCACAACTCGGTTTTACCCACACCGGTCGGGCCGAGGAACATGAACGAGCCGCTAGGACGGTTCGGGTCACTCAGGCCGGCACGGGAACGCCGCACGGCGTTGGACACAGCCACTACGGCCTCGTCCTGGCCAATCACGCGCTCATGCAACAGGCTTTCCATTTTCATCAGCTTGTCGCGTTCGCCTTCGAGCATCTTGGAGACCGGGATACCCGTCCACTTCGATACCACTTCCGCGATTTCCTCTTCAGTCACTTTGCTGCGCAACAACTGGTTTTCAGTTTTGCCGCTGTGCTCGTCGACCATCTGCAGGCTGCGTTCCAGATCAGGGATGATCCCGTACTGCAACTCGGCCATGCGGTTGAGGTTGCCGCTGCGGCGGGCCACTTCAAGCTCCTGGCGCGCCTGCTCGATTTTCTGCTGGATCTGGGCAGAACCCTGCACTTCGGCTTTTTCCGAGGTCCAGATCTCTTCGAGGTCCGAATATTCGCGCTCGTGACGCTCGATTTCTTCCTGCAATTTCTCGAGGCGTTTTTTCGCGGCCTCGTCTTCTTCTTTCTTCAACGCCTGGGCTTCAACCTTCAGTTGAATCAAACGACGTTCAAGACGGTCCAGTACCTCAGGCTTGGAGTCGATCTCCATGCGGATACGGCTGGCAGCCTCGTCCATCAGGTCAATCGCCTTGTCCGGCAACTGCCGGTCGGTGATGTAACGATGGCTGAGTTTGACCGCAGCAATGATCGCACCGTCGGTAATCGCTACCTTGTGGTGAACCTCATAACGCTCTTTAAGGCCACGCAGGATCGCAATGGTGTCTTCTTCGCTCGGCTCGTCCACCAGTACTTTCTGGAAGCGACGCTCAAGTGCTGCGTCCTTCTCGATGTATTGGCGGTACTCGTTGAGCGTGGTCGCACCCACGCAGTGCAACTCACCGCGAGCCAATGCAGGCTTGAGCATATTGCCCGCATCCATGGCACCCTCGCCTTTACCGGCGCCAACCATGACATGCAATTCGTCGATAAACAGGATGACTTGCCCTTCCTGCTTCGACAGCTCGTTAAGCACTGCTTTCAGGCGCTCCTCGAACTCACCGCGGAACTTGGCACCGGCAATCAGCGCACCGATGTCCAGGGACAGCAGACGTTTGCCCTTGAGGCCGTCAGGCACTTCGCCATTGATGATCCGTTGTGCCAGACCTTCGGCAATCGCGGTTTTACCCACGCCAGGCTCACCGATCAGTACCGGGTTGTTCTTGGTACGGCGCTGCAGGACCTGAATGGTGCGACGAATTTCATCGTCACGACCGATCACCGGGTCGAGCTTGCCCTCTTCGGCGCGCTTGGTCAGGTCAATGGTGTACTTGTCCAGCGCCTGGCGTGACTCTTCAACGTTCGGGTCATTGACCGCTTCGCCGCCACGCAGGTTGTTGATGGCATTTTCCAGGGCTTTCTTGCTCACGCCCTGACCCAGCAACAACTTGCCCAGCTTGCTGTTGTCGTCCATCGCCGCCAGCAATACAACTTCGCTGGTGATGTACTGGTCGCCTTTTTGCTGCGCCAGACGATCCGCCTGGTTCAACAGACGTGCCAAATCCTGCGACATGTTTACGTCGCCAGTCGGATTCTGAATTTTTGGCAGCTGATCGAGCTCTTTGGTCAGCTCTTTACGCAGGCTGTTTACATCGAAACCGACTTGCATCAGCAACGGCTTGATCGAACCGCCCTGCTGTTCCAGCAATGCCTGCATCAAGTGCGCAGGCTCGATGGCCGGATGATCGAGGCCAACGGCCAATGACTGAGCATCGGACAACGCCAATTGCAACTTGCTGGTTAATCTATCTATACGCATTCGTCACCTTCCTTATGAGCAGGCCGGAGGGATGGAAACTCCTGAATGAAGAAACCTGCCAGATACCATAGTAGATGCGGGCGATTACGAGAGTTTCAAGCGTTTGGAAAATGACGCAGATCAGCTGGACGGTCTTTCGATCCAAACCAGTGATGCGAAGCGGCCAGTATTGGGACTGCGCCGATAGGAGAAGAAACGCGGGTCGGTCACGGTGCAAAAACCCCCGCCGTACACAGCCGTGATACCGAAGCGGGCCAGACGCAAACGCGCCAGCTCATAGATATCGGCCATAAAACGCCCGGCATTGATGCTGGGCACAAAGGCGGCTTCGGCCTGGGGCATGTCTTTTACAAAGACCTCCCGCACCTCGGCCCCGACCTCAAATGCCTTGGGGCCAATGGCCGGCCCCAGCCACACAAGCAGCTCCTGTGGCGCAACATTGAGGCTTAGTGCGGCGGCTTCAAGCACCCCGGCCGCCAGCCCGCGCCAACCGGCATGGGCTGCCGCAACACGAGTGCCAGCACGATCGCAGAACAATGCAGGCAAACAATCCGCCGTCATTGCCGTACAGGCAATACCGGGGGTGGCCGTCCAGCTGGCATCGGCCTCAACAATCAGTTCGGGATTGGCAGGTGCGACCACAACCCCGTGAACCTGGCTAAGCCAGGCGGGCTGTACGTCAAAAATATGGGTAAGGCGATGGCGGTTATGCGCAACGGCAACAGGGTCGTCGCCTACATGGTCGCCCAGGTTGAAGCTGTCGAACGGCGCCACACTGACGCCGCCCGCACGGGTGGTCACACAGGCCCGGATGCCTGCCGGCGCTGGCCAGTCAGGAATCAGGAAGGTGTTCACCCGATAAATGCCTCACGGTCTTGCTTGAGCAACGTCAACAGCCAGACAAAGTCGTCAGGCAGTGCTGATTCCCAGCTCATGCGCTTACCGGTCGTCGGATGATCCAGCTCGAGGAAACGGGCATGGAGCGCCTGACGCGGGAAGTTTTTCAGGGACTCGACCATCGTCACGCTGGCAGACGGCGGAATACGGAAGCGACCGCCGTAGGCAGGGTCTCCGACCAACGGGAAGTTGATATGAGACATATGCACACGAATCTGGTGCGTACGACCGGTTTCCAGCTTTACCCGCACATGGGTGTGGGAACGGAAACGCTCAAGCACACGGTAATGACTGACCGCCTGCTTGCCGCCTTCCATTACCGCCATGCGCTGGCGCTGCTGGCCGTGACGGCCGATAGGCGCGTCGATCTTGCCCCCGGCGGTCACGACACCGATAACGATGCACTCATAGATACGACTGACACTGCGGCTCTGCAACTGTGTAACCAGTTGTGTCTGCGCCTGAATGGTCTTGGCGACCACCATCAGACCGGTGGTGTCCTTGTCCAGGCGATGCACGATCCCCGCACGCGGCACATTGATAATGTCCGGTACGTGATGCAGCAAGGCATTGAGCAAAGTACCACTGGCATGCCCTGCAGCCGGGTGCACCACCAGGCCCGCAGGCTTGTTGATGACCAGGATGTCATCGTCTTCGTAGACGATATCCAGGGGGATGTCTTCAGCGATCCACTCACCCTGGGCTTCCTGCTCTGCAGTCAGCTCCAGGATGGCACCGCCGTGTACGATGTCACGGGGGCGTATGACGGCTCCGTCCACAGTAAGGCGGCCGTCTTTGATCCAGGCGGAAAGGCGCGAGCGCGAGTGCTCAGCGAATAATTGTGCGGCGACTTGATCGAGGCGTTGGCCACCCAGTTCGGACGGCACCTCTTCGCGAAGTTGAATTTTCTCGGACATGCTCATCAGGACCGCGCCAAGCCTTTGGTTTCGGCTGCGCGCTTGTGGTTAAATACGGCGTCTTTTGCCCCGAGGCTTTTCACGGGGCACTCATCATAACAGGACGGACCCGCCCAAGACAGCGGCCGTCATAGGGACGCAAGCCGCCATGCAAGTGAGACACCTGCTGCTGATCGCCATCCTCGCACTGACCGCCGCTTGCTCGTCGACTAAAGAAGTCGTTGACGAAAACCTCAGCGAAGTGGAGCTGTACCAGCAGGCACAGGCCGACCTGGACAACCACAGCTATACCAGTGCTACCGCCAAACTCAAGGCCCTTGAGTCACGCTACCCGTTCGGTCGCTACGCCGACCAGGCCCAGCTTGAACTTATTTACGCCTACTACAAGAACTCCGAGCCCGAAGCGGCCAAGTCGGCTGCCGAACGGTTTATCCGCCTGCATCCACAGCATCCGAACGTTGACTACGCCTACTACCTCAAGGGCCTGACCTCCTTTGACCAGGACGTTGGCCTGCTGGCGCGCTTCCTGCCGCTGGACATGAGCAAGCGTGACCCGGGCGCTGCACGCGACTCCTACAACGAGTTCGCCCAGCTCACCAGCCGCTTCCCCAACAGCCGCTACGCACCCGACGCCAAGCAGCGCATGATCTACCTGCGCAACCTGTTGGCAGCGTATGAAATCCACGTAGCCGATTACTACCTGACTCGTCAGGCTTATGTAGCCGCTGCCAACCGTGGCCGCTATGTGGTCGAAAACTTCCAGGAAACTCCTTCGGTCGGCGACGGCCTGGCGGTAATGGTTGAGTCCTACCAGCGCATGCATCTCGACCAGCTGGCCAACACCAGCCTTGAAGTGCTCAAGACCAACTACCCGGACCACCCGAGCCTGGTAGACGGCCAGTTTGTGCCGCAGGTTTCCGAGTCGGACAACCGTTCATGGCTGAGCAAGGCCACATTAGGCCTGATCGAATCCAGCACACCGCTGCCACCGGGTGAAACCCGTGCAAACATGGATATCCAGAAGCAGTACCAGGACGCCAAGGATGCAATCCCGGCAGAACTGAAGCCAAAGGATGCCGATGGCGACATCATCGAAGAACCGCAAGCTGAAGGTAAAAGCCGCTCCTGGTTCAGCTACATGACCCTGGGCCTGTTCGACTGATCGTTCAGCACATAAAAAAAGAGCTCTTCGGAGCTCTTTTTTTATGTTTGATTTACCGCTGTGCGCCTGCCAGGTCCTTGGCTAAACTGGTGAATCTTTTCTCGAATAGCGAATTACCATGCTTCGTTTACTGATCTGGGCAGCGCTGATTGCTGCAGGCGTTTGGCTGTGGCGCAAATACAAGACCGGTATGGCCGCGACCAAAAAACCGGTCGACCCGAGCGCTCAACCAATGGTGCGCTGCGCCCACTGTGGCGTACACCTGCCCCGTGACCGCGCCCTGAGCCAGCAACAAGAGTGGTATTGCACCCAGCAGCATCTGGAGCAAGGGCCAAAACCAAGGGGTTAAGCCACCTGTGGTCGCTGCCGCAGGCTACGACAGGAAAACGGCAACTGTGGGAGCGAGCCTGCTCGCGAAGGTCGTTCGCGAGCAGGCTCGCTCCCACAATAGGGCTTGATCTACAACAGAGTATCGACAGAAATCCCTCTGTGTTTGTAGCCGCTTAAATCCGCCCCTCTGGCGCATAAGGCGTCGGGTCGATAATCGGCTCACGCCCCAGCAGCAAGTCCGCGAATAATTGGCAGGACGCCGGTGCCAATACCAGACCGTTGCGATAGTGCCCGCAGTTGAGCCACAGACCATCAAAACCTGACACCCGCCCAATATACGGAATGCCCTCGGGCGAACCTGGCCGCAGCCCAGCCCAGTGCCCCACCACTTCAGCATCGGCCAGGGCCGGGATCAATTCGACTGCCGAGGCCTTGAGGCTCTCAAGGGCCGTAAGGGTCGGGGTTTTATCAAAGCCTTCATGCTCCAGCGTGCTACCGATCAGGATATGACCGTCGCGGCGGGGAATGGCATAACGCCCTTTTGCCAGCACCATGCACGACAAAAAGTCAGATGCGCATTTGTACAGGATCATCTGCCCCTTGACCGGCTCCACAGGCAACTCCAGCCCCAGCCCGCTCAACAACTCACCGCTCCAGGCCCCGGCCGACAACACCACCTCGTCGCCGCGAATCTCACCCCGGGCCGTATTGACCCCGCAAACTCTTTCGCCTTCGCGAACAAAGCCGAGCACCTCGCACTGCTCATGCACAGTGACATTCGGCATCGCCTGCAGTGCAGCCTTCAGCGATTTCACCAACCGCGGATTCCGCACATTGGCCACATTAGCCATATAAATTGCGTGTGCATAACCACCGCCCAGCACGGGCACGGCATCATGGACTGCCGACATATCGACCGCCCCCAGAGGTCGCCCTTCGCGCCCGGCCCACTCCAGCGCCTGAGCCTCATCGTCCAGGTCCAGCCAGTACAGCCCGGTGGTGTGTACTTCAGGATCAATACCCGTCGAAGCAAACAGACGCTCGGCCAATTGCGGATAAAAGTCCTGAGACCAGTGCGCCAGGGCCGTTACAGCACAGTTATAGCGCCACGGATAAAGCGGCGAAACAATACCGCCGCCGGCCCAGGAGGACTCCTGGCCCGCCCCGCCACGCTCCAGCACAATCACCTGCTCTACATCAGCCGCCAGATTAAACGCAGTCAGCAGGCCTATGACACCGCCCCCGACAATCACCACCCGTTGCTGCCTAGCCATCTGTTAATCCAGCCCGTCATTCAAAATCAATCGTTAGCGCCCCCAACACTGCTGCAGTGTCAGGCCAGGGGCGGCCTGGGTTATCGTTGCCATACCGGTGTGAGCCAGCGTAAAGCTCCCGCACGAATCCCCCGCCATTGCCGAACCTTGTTTGGGCGTCGCCTTCAGCCAGTAGCCGTGGTCGACGAGATCGGCACTGATGTCGTAGTGCTGATTGCCTGAACTAAGGTCTTTCATACCGCTATATACCGCGTTCTTTGTGTAAAAGCGCTCAAGACTTTGGGCTTGCTCCGTCAACAGGACAACAACTTGAGAGCGGTAAGCCCGCTTTACATAATCGCCGTACAACGGATAAACGAATGCGCCAAGGATACCGGTGATAACCACGACGATCATCAGTTCGATCAGGGTAAAACCTGCTACATACCTGTACATTTCGTGCGTCCTATTGCAGCTGTCGCCACATGACCCGGTGAAAACCCCTGGCAACACGCTCTTGCGAAGCGTTATCCGGCCCTTGATAACGCGCATAAATACTCTCCAGTACGGTGCGCGACTGCCCGTGCCAGCCAATACCGGTAACTCGATACAAACGGGTAGTGGTGGTCACTGGCAAATGGGCTGGCGTAATGCTTGGCCCAAGGTTCTGAACACCATACAGCCCGTTCGCAACGCTTATCCAACGTACCCCGGAGGCCGGATCGATGCCTGGCACAGCCTGAGTACGCGCCTCTGGGGGCGGGTTACAGCTTGCTGGCGAAGTGCAAGGCAATACCCTGCCCCCTTGGATCTGAAGCCAGGCCTCCCCACTGCCAAGCGCCGCTTCTGCGGCCTGAAATGAGTGGTTGGCATGTTGAACGCCTGCAGACATTTTTTCCTGAAGGGTCGCACTGACCATTGCAGCCATCCCGATCAGGCTCAGCAACAGCATGAAAACCAGGCTGACCAGCAGTGCCATGCCGCGCTGACAAATCAATGGCAAAGGCATGATGCGCGCCCTAAGCCAGCCGGTTACGCAAAGCGACTTCCAACTGATAGATCTGGTCCTTGACCCGCCCGGCGCGGTCTCGCAATGTCAGGCCGATACGGATGCTGCGCAGGCTGGAACCTTTGACCAGACGACTCTCATAACGCAGCACGGAGTGCGAACCTGCCGTACCGGCCACGCCAAAACTCACGTCAAAGGCAGCCACATTATCGAGCAGCACCGCTTTATTGGGCCCGATCTTTAACTGCCCGTGCTCATGACGGTAAAACAATTCACGCACGGGAAATGCCGTTTCACCGGGAGCCAAAAACGACCTTGCCCCGGGATGTGCCCGGGCGAAACTTGTGCAGTCCGAGACCACAGTCCAGTCAGGCTTGGCAACCTGAAGCGCCACGTCCGAACTGATCATGCGCAACACCCCCCTCTGCCAGGAGACCGGTGTCTTAAAAACAGAGGGCGCATCAACAATACGATCGACTGACAGGCAGCCAAACATGCCCGCCATGCGAATCTCCCGAGCCAGTTTACTCAGCACATAACGCGCATCCTCCTGCAGCCTTGCCGACGACCGCTGGCTTAAGTAAGCCTCGCGGCTGCTTGAGAAAATCTGCGTCATGCCCAGCACTACCAGCATTCCCAGCGCCAGAGCCACCATCAGCTCGATCAGGCCAAAACCTGAACGGGGATTGCTCATGATGACCCGGCCCCGGCATGACCGCTCGACAAGGGGTGGACGACCTCCGCGCGCATCTGATCCAGCCTGCTGTAGGCAATAAAACTGTCCTGGGTGCTTATCAGCGCGCTTGCCGTATGTTTCAAGGCATTGAGTTGCATAGCAGCAGAGCCCATCAGGCTGATAAACAGAATCAACAGCGCGATAAGCACTTCGATCAAGCTCATCCCGTCTTGTCGACTTTTAACTAATCGAGGCATCCGAATCGTCCATATCAGAGGGTTCGACGGCACGCCCTGTGCCGCCCAGACAAAAGCCTAGCCTCCCCCGCTGCTCTGCACGGCAGGACGAAGCCAAGCAAACCAGCCGGATTTTTCGCCTGACTTCGTAAGCTGTTAACGGTCAGAAAACATGATGAAACCATTGCCGTGAACCTGTAGTGCCAGAGTTCGCTATACAGAGAAAACACACTTGAACCGTCCAGGGAGGACGCTATGCATCAACGTGGCATGAGTCTGATCCAGCTGCTACTGACGCTGACGATCGTGGCGCTTACGGCCCGTTTTGCCAGCCCGGCCTATAGCGCCCTTGTCGAGCATCATCAGCGCCAGATCACTGCCGAACAACTGGCCAGCAGCCTGCGCAATGCACGCGCACAAGCACTGCTACGCCAACAATTTGTGGTGGTTTATCCGTACGAAGAAGATTGGAGCCGAGGCTGGAGGACGATTCTGGACTTGAGCGGCCAAGGCCATCTGGACAAGGGCAACCCGGTGCTGGTCGAGTCACAGGGCAGTGGGCGCATACCCATTGCGGGCAATACACCGGTTAAACGGTATGTGCGCTTCAACCCGCTGGGCGAGCCACAACTGATTGGAGGCGCCTTTCAAGCCGGGACACTGCATGTTTGTCAGGCAAGGACTGCACAGAGCCACTATCAAGTGGTGCTGGCCAAGAGCGGGCGCATCAGCCTGCGCAGCGATAAAACTGCACAGGCCTTATGCAGGCACGCTTAGGTAATGGCGCGAACGCGCAACTCTTTGGGCATGGAGAACGTAACATTCTCTTCACGGCCGGCCAGCTCGTCGGCACCGGTTGCGCCCCAGGCATGCAGCTGTTGAATCACGCCACGTACCAGTACCTCTGGGGCCGATGCACCGGCGGTGATACCGATGCTGTTTACGCCGTCGAACCAGCTTTTTTGCAGGTCTTCAGCACCGTCGATCAGGTAGGCGGGGGTCTGCATACGCTCCGCCAGTTCGCGCAGGCGGTTGGAGTTGGAGCTGTTCGGGCTGCCAACTACCAACACGACATCGCACTCATCAGCCAGTTGCTTGACCGCATCCTGACGGTTTTGCGTGGCATAGCAGATATCGTCCTTGCGCGGTCCGCCAATGGCCGGGAAGCGCGAACGCAGGGCGTCGATCACACGACTGGTGTCGTCCATCGACAAGGTTGTCTGGGTTACAAAGGCCAGTTTTTCCGGGTCTTTGACCTGCAGGTTCGCAACATCCTTTTCATCTTCGACCAGGTAGATCGCGCCACCATTACTGGCGTCGTACTGGCCCATGGTGCCTTCGACTTCCGGATGACCGGCATGACCAATCAAAATGCACTCACGGCCATCACGGCTATAGCGCGCGACCTCAATATGCACCTTTGTCACCAGCGGGCAGGTCGCGTCGAACACCTTGAGACCACGCCCGGCAGCCTCTGTACGCACGGCCTGGGAAACGCCGTGGGCACTGAATATCACAATGACGTCGTCCGGCACCTGATCCAGCTCTTCGACGAAAATAGCGCCACGGGAACGCAGGTCTTCAACGACAAATTTGTTGTGCACCACTTCGTGGCGAACATAGATAGGCGGACCGAAAACTTCCAGAGCACGATTGACGATTTCAATCGCACGGTCCACCCCGGCGCAGAAGCCACGGGGGTTGGCGAGTTTGATATGCATGCTGGGCCTCGTGGGACGCGCAGAAAAATAATGCCAATCAGGCCCGGCCGCAGCCGGGCACTGGATTACAGCGCTTGAACGTCTTTGATTTCCACGTCGAAGGTCAGGGTTTTACCTGCCAGCGGATGGTTGAAATCAATGGTGACTTGCTCGTCATCGAACTCTTTGACCACACCCGGAAGCTCGGTATTGGCCGCATCGTTGAAGATCACCAGCAAACCTTGCGACAACTCCATGTCCTTGAACTGCGAACGCGGAATGATCTGCACGTTTTGCGGGTTAGGCTGGCCAAAGGCGTTTTCCGGAAGAATCTCCAGTGTGCGCTTGTCACCCGCCTTGAAACCGAACAACGCCGCTTCAAACCCTGGCAGCAAGCTGCCATCACCCACCTTGAAAGTGGCCGGGGATTTGTCGAAGGTGCTGTCAACGGTGTCGCCATTTTCCAGACGCAAAGCAAAATGCAGAGTGACCTGCGTGTTCTGACCAATACGCTGCTCAGTCATGAGCGGGTTCCTCGGGCTTTTTACTTTTGAACATATCCAGTGCCAGCATCACGGCACCTACGCAAATCGCACTGTCGGCGAAGTTGAACGCAGGGAAGTACCAGCGATTTTGCCAATGCACCAGAATGAAATCGACCACATGACCGTAGACAATACGGTCATACAGGTTACCCAGTGCGCCGCCCAGAATCAGGGCAAGGGCAATGGCCAACCAGGTGTCATTGCGCCCCAGACGCTTGAGCCAGACCACCAGCACGGCACTGACCACGACCGCGATCAGGGCAAACAGCCAGCGCTGCCAGCCGGCACTGTCCGCCAGGAAGCTGAAGGCCGCACCGGTGTTGTAAGCCAGGGTCCAGCTGAACAGGTCGGGAATCACCACAATCTGCTGGTACATCTGCAGCGAATTGTCGAAGTAGACCTTGCTGGTCAGGTCAATGACCAGGACCAGCACAGTCAACCAGAGCCAGCCCAGGCGCCCGAAGCGCCCGGTAGTGCTGGTATTAGGCATAGTGACGTACCTCACCAGCGCCGCTGATATTGTCTACACAACGACCGCAGATTTCAGGGTGCTCGGGGTTAACGCCTACGTCTTCACGGCAGTGCCAGCAACGGGCGCACTTGGCATGGGCCGACTTGACCACCTTGAGTTTGAGGCCAGCCACTTCG
This sequence comes from Pseudomonas sp. TMW22080, assembly GCF_022496745.1. Taxonomy (NCBI): domain Bacteria; kingdom Pseudomonadati; phylum Pseudomonadota; class Gammaproteobacteria; order Pseudomonadales; family Pseudomonadaceae; genus Pseudomonas; species Pseudomonas sp. TMW22080. Next base: position 578,492 of record NZ_SCFF01000003.1, read on the forward strand.
GTAACCACGGCATCTGCTGGAGCCTGCGCAAAAGGCGCAACGCTGGCAGTGGAGGTGATCAACACGAAACGCAGCTCGTTGCTCAACTTGGACAAATCAGCAGCCAGCTGATCTTCGGCGAACAAGGTCACTTCTGCTTGCAAGTTACCGCCAATGGCCTTGGCTGCGCGCAAGTTTTCCATTTCCTTGTTGACCGCAACCTTGACCGCCATGATTCGCTCCCAGTAGGCGCGATCCAGTTCGGTGCCTTCCGGCAGTTCAGTCAGGCCTTCGTACCAGGTGTTGAGCATGACCGATTCGTTGCGCTCGCCCGGCAGGTACTGCCACAACTCATCAGCGGTGAACGCCAGGATCGGAGCGATCCAGCGCACCAGCGCTTCAGAGATGTGGAACAGCGCGGTCTGGCACGAACGGCGAGCCTTGCTGTTGGCGCCGGTGGTGTACTGGCGGTCCTTGATGATGTCGAGATAGAAACCGCCCAGCTCCTGAACGCAGAAGTTGTGCACCTTGGAGTACACGTTCCAGAAACGGTATTCGCCGTAATGCAGCTCCAGCTCACGTTGCAGCAGCAACGCACGATCCACCGCCCAACGGTCCAGTGCCAGCATTTCTTCGGCAGGCAGGATGTCGGTGGCTGGATTGAAACCGGTCAGGTTCGACAGCAGGAAGCGTGCGGTATTGCGGATACGTCGGTAGGCGTCCGCACTGCGCTGCAGGATCTGGTCGGAAACCGCGATTTCGCCCGAGTAGTCGGTCGAGGCAACCCACAGACGCATGATGTCGGCGCCCAGGGTGTCGTTGACCTTTTGCGGTGCAATCACGTTGCCCAGCGACTTGGACATCTTGCGGCCCGCTTCGTCCACGGTAAAACCGTGGGTCAGCAGCTCGCGGTACGGCGCGTGGTTGTCGATGGCGCAACCGGTCAGCAACGACGAGTGGAACCAGCCACGGTGCTGGTCGGAGCCTTCAAGGTAGAGGTCGGCACGCGGGCCGGTCTCGTGACCCATCGGGTGCGAACCGCGCAGAACATGCCAGTGCGTGGTGCCCGAATCGAACCATACATCCAGGGTATCGCTGATCTTGTCGTACAGCGGCGCTTCGTCGCCCAGCAGCTCGGCAGCATCCAGCTTGAACCACGCCTCGATGCCTTCGACTTCAACGCGCTTGGCCACTTCTTCCATCATTTCGACGGTGCGCGGGTGCAGCTCGCCGCTTTCCTTGTTCAGGAAAAACGGGATCGGCACGCCCCAGTTGCGTTGACGCGAGATGCACCAGTCCGGGCGGTTGGCGATCATCGAGTGCAGGCGCGCCTGACCCCAGGCCGGAACGAACTGGGTGTCTTCGATCGCTTGCAGCGCACGGGTGCGCAAGGTATCGCCATCAGTCGGCTGCTTGTCCATACCGATAAACCACTGGGCGGTGGCACGGTAGATCAGCGGCGTCTTGTGGCGCCAGCAGTGCATATAGCTGTGGCTGATGGTCTCGGTGAACATCAGCGAACCGACTTCGATCAGCTTGTCGATGATGTTCTGGTTGGCCTTCCAGATGAACTGGCCACCGAAGAACTCCAGCGACGGCACGTAAACGCCATTGCTTTGCACCGGGTTGATGATGTCGTCGTTGACCATGCCATAGGCTTTGCAGGTCACGAAGTCGTCTACGCCGTAGGCTGGAGCCGAGTGAACCACACCAGTGCCAGCACCCAGCTCAACGTAGTCGGCCAGATAAACAGGCGACAGACGGTCATAGAACGGGTGACGGAAGTTGATCAGTTCAAGCGCTGAGCCAGTGGTGGTGGCGATGACCGAACCCTGCAGGTTGTAACGCGCCAGACTCGATTCGACCAGTTCTTCAGCCAGTACCAGCAACTTGTCGCCCACGTCGACCAGCGCGTAGGTGAATTCCGGGTGTACGTTAAGCGCCTGGTTGGCCGGAATGGTCCACGGGGTGGTGGTCCAGATCACGATCGAAGCAGGTTTGCTCAGTGCCGCCAGGCCAAAGGCCTCTGCCAGCCTGGCTTCGTCGGCAACCGGGAAGGCAACGTCGATGGCCGCAGACTTCTTGTCCTGGTATTCAACTTCAGCTTCAGCCAGGGCCGAACCGCAATCGAAGCACCAGTTCACCGGCTTGAGGCCCTTGAACACAAAACCGCCCTTGACGATCTCAGCCAAAGCACGGATTTCACCGGCTTCGTTTTTGAAGTCCATGGTTTTGTACGGGTTGGCGAAATCACCCAGCACACCCAGACGGATGAACTCGGACTTCTGCCCCTCGATCTGCTCGGTGGCGTAGGCACGGCACAGCTCGCGGGTTTTATCCGCGCTCAGGTTTTTACCGTGGGTCACTTCGACCTTGTGTTCAATCGGCAAACCATGGCAATCCCAGCCCGGCACATACGGCGCGTCAAAACCCGACAGGGTCTTGGAGCGGATGATCATGTCTTTCAGAATCTTGTTCAGCGCATGACCGATATGGATAGTGCCGTTGGCGTACGGAGGACCGTCGTGAAGTACGAACTTCGGACGATCCTTGCCAATCTCGCGCAACTTCCCGTACAGGCCAATGCTGTCCCAGCGCTGCAAAATTTGCGGTTCGCGCTGTGGCAGGCCGGCCTTCATTGGGAAGGCGGTGTCCGGGAGGTTTAGCGTGGCTTTGTAGTCGGTCATTTCAGGCTCTTTTTAAGCGGTTGACCCAGCCAAAAGGCTCGGGCGGCGGCGACGTCCGCATTGATCGCCGTCTTGAGCGCCTCCAGGGAGGCGAAACGCTGCTCATCACGCAGCTTGTGGTGGAATGCCACGTTCAAACGCCGACCATACAGATCGCCGGCGAAATCCAACAGATGTACTTCAAGATGGGCGCTGCCATCCCCTGCTACGGTTGGCCGCACGCCGATATTGGCGACGCCGGGCCAGGTTTTACCGTCGATCTCGACGCTGGCCAGGTACACCCCGGTCAACGGCACACGACGACGCTTGAGCTGGATATTGGCGGTCGGCGTGCCCAACTGGCGCGCCAGTTTTTGCCCGTGCAATACCCGGCCAGCGATTTGAAAAGGGCGCCCCAGCAAACGCTCTGCCAGGGAGAAGTCGGCACTGGCCAGAGCATCACGCACCTTGGTGCTGCTGATGCGTACGCCATCAAGCTCAACCGTTTGCGCCGCCTCGACGGTGAAACCCTGCATCTGGCCAGCCTGCTGCAAAAAGTCAAAATCGCCGACGCGATCGCAGCCAAAACGGAAGTCGTCACCGACCTCCAGATGCTGCACGCCCAGGCCGTCGACCAGAATGGTATCGACGAATTCGGCGGCGCTGAGCTTGCACAGACGTTGATTGAACGCCAGGCACAGCACCCGGTCGACTCCGGCGTCTGCCAGCAGTTGCAGCTTGTCGCGCAACCGGGCCAGACGTGCAGGAGCCGTATCCGGGGCGAAGAATTCGCGCGGCTGCGGCTCGAAAATCACCACGCAGCTGGGCACGCCCAACTCCAGTGCACGCTCACGCAGCCGGCCCAGGATAGCCTGGTGACCACGGTGTACACCGTCAAAGTTGCCAATAGTGGCGACACAGCCCCGATGCTGGGGCCGCAGATTGTGAAGGCCTAGAACCAGCTGCATAACGCGCTTCTTGCTCATAAAGTGGTCGATTATAACCACACCCGGCCCAGTACGACAGGCAACAGCGCAAGGCAAATCGGGTCAATTCGACAAAATCGACGTCTGACCCGTCATTAGCTTACATAAGTGACTTGCGGGCGAAATCCTTCAAACGCAGCCCCAACAGCAGCAGCATACCGAAATACGCCAGCACGCCCGCGACAACCAAGCCGCCCAGACGAATAAAGCGCTCCAGCATATTGCCGTGATCCCAGGCCGGCATCAGGTGCATCAAGCCCAGCAATACCGCCGACATCACGGCTACGGCCAGCACCAGCTTGAACAGGTATTTGGTCCAGCCCGGCTGGGCGACAAACAGCTTTTGCCGGCGCAACTGCCAGAACAGCAGCCCGGCATTGATACAGGCGCCTACGCTGATGGCCAACGCCAGCCCCGCATGCTGCAACGGAACGATAAAGACCAGGTTGAGCAACTGCGTCACCACCAGGGTGAATACCGCTATTTTGACTGGCGTGCGAATGTTTTGCTGTGCATAAAAGCCTGGCGCCAACACCTTGATAATGATGATTCCGAGCAGGCCCAGCGAATAAGCGATCAATGCACGCTGGGTCATGGCCGCATCCAGCGCCGTGAACTGGCCGTACTGGAATAGCGAAACGGTAAGCGGCTCGGACAGGATGGCCAGCGCCAGGGAACATGGAAGCACCAGCACAAAACACAGGCGCAAGCCCCAGTCGAGAATACGCGAATACTCCTGACGGTCTTTGTTGGCGTAGGTCTTGGACAGGGTTGGCAGCAGGATGGTGCCCAGCGCCACCCCCAGCACTCCTGAAGGCAACTCCATTAGACGGTCCGCGTAGTACATCCATGACACCGATCCAGCCACAAGGAATGAGGCAAATATCGTATTGATGATCAGAGAGATCTGACTGACCGAGACCCCAAGGATGGCTGGCAGCATCTGTTTCATCACCCGCCACACGCCGGTATCGCGCAAATTGAGCCTTGGCAGCACCAGCATGCCGATCTTTTTCAGGTGTGGCAGTTGAAACAGCAACTGCGCCAGACCACCCACCAGCACGGCCCAGCCCAGAGCCATCACCGGCGGATCGAAATACGGCGTCAGGAACAACGCAAACACAATCATGCTGACGTTAAGCAGGGTCGGCACAAAGGCCGGCACCGCAAAACGGTTCCAGGTATTGAGGATCGCCCCCGCCAGGGATGACAGCGAGATCAGCAGGATATAAGGGAAGGTGACCCGCAGCATGTCGCTGGTGAGCTCGAATTTTTCAGGGGTCGTGGCGAACCCCGGGGCCGTTGCCCAGATGACCCAGGGGGCCGCCACCATGCCCAGCACGGTGACAATCGCCAGCACCAGGGTCAAAAGCCCGGCGACATAAGCGACAAAAGTGCGGGTCGCCTCCTCGCCCTGCTGGCTTTTGTACTCGGCCAGAATCGGCACAAAGGCCTGGGAAAAAGCGCCCTCGGCGAAGATCCTGCGCAGCAGGTTTGGCAGTTTGAAGGCAATAAAGAATGCATCCGTGGCCATTCCGGCACCGAAGGCACGGGCAATAATGGTGTCGCGAATGAAGCCCAGAACCCTGGAAATCATGGTGATTGAGCTGACGGCAGCCAACGACTTGAGCAAATTCATTGAAAGAGTTTTTGCCTATAGAGAAAGAGCAGGCGAACAAAGCGCCCACTTATGCGATACTGCGCGCCGCAACAGCACAGAGCCAAGCTCGCGAGTTTACAGGTCAAGCGCCGGAAATAAATATCCCGTCTGCCTCGATCCACCACTCAGCGGATCGCATCAAACGCCCTTGACAAGAGTTCTCGTCATCGGCATGATTCGCGGCCTATTTTGTTTGTTATTTCCCAAAAGTCTTTCGAGGAGCTCGACGGTGGCCAACACACCTTCCGCCAAAAAACGTGCAAAACAGGCTGAGAAGCGTCGCAGCCACAACGCCAGCCTGCGTTCCATGGTTCGTACCTACATCAAGAATGTAGTTAAAGCCATCGACGCAAAAGACGCTGCTAAAGCGCAAGCTGCTTATGTTCTGGCTGTTCCTGTTATCGACCGTATGGCCGATAAAGGTATCATCCACAAGAACAAAGCTGCTCGCCATAAGAGCCGCCTGAATGGCCACGTCAAGGCGTTGAACCTTGCGACTGCTGCTTAAGCGATAAGCTTTTTAAAAAACCGACCTTAGGGTCGGTTTTTTATTGCCTGCGATTTAAGCGACACCCTTGTAGCAGCTGCCGAAGGAACGAGGCTGCGTTCGGTTGCGCAGCGACCGCAAATATTCAAACCCAAGCTTGTCTGACACACAGCAAAACCCGGTTTTACGACGGCTCCGCCGCCGAACGCAGCCTCGCTCCTTCGGCAGCTGCTACAGAGCCGGTAAAATCCGCACAATAAAAAGCCGCGACCAGCGCGGCTTTTCTTGAAGAGCGTTACTCGTGTGGCCACGGCAAAATCGGGATTGCCGTTACGGCATTCTGCGGACTGCCTTCGATCAAGCGGTCGCTGTACACCAGATACACCAGCGTATTACGCTTTTTATCCAGGAAACGCACCACCTGCATGGTCTTGAAGACCAGCGAAGTCCGCTCCTTGAACACCTCATCACCCTCTTTCAGGTCACCCTTGAAGCTGATCGGCCCGGTCTGACGGCAGGCAATCGACGCCTCGGCGCGGTCTTCAGCCAAACCCAGACCACCTTTCATGCCACCCGTCTTGGCACGAGAAAGGTAGCAAGTCACGCCATCTACCTTGGGATCATCGAATGCTTCTACGACGATACGGTCATTAGGCCCGACAAATTTGAAGACCGTCGACACCGAGCCAATTTCTTCCGCCGAGGCCATTAGCGGCATCGCCAACATCAAACCCAATAAACCGCCAATCAAGCGCATACCACACCTCAAATTCAAACCAGAATCAGGTTATCGCGATGAACCAGCTCAGGTTCCGCCATATAACCCAACAAGCCGACAATCGCATCCGACGATTGCCCGATAATTTTTTGCGCCTCGGCAGCACTGTAGTTCGCCAGGCCACGAGCGATCTCCCGCCCGTCCGGCGCGACGCACACCACCATCTCGCCACGACGGAAACCGCCCTGAACCGCCTTGACCCCTACAGGCAACAGGCTTTTATTGCCCTTGGACAAGGCCGCCACAGCGCCTTCATCCAGCACCAGCGTGCCACGGGTCTGCAAGTGCCCGGCCAGCCACTGCTTGCGCGCAGCCAGCAGGCCACGCTCCGGGGACAGCAAGGTACCCAGTCGCTCGCCCGCCTTGAGACGATCCAGCACCCGCTCCAGACGCCCACCCACAATGATCGTGTGCGCACCGGAACGCGCCGCCAGGCGCGCCGCACGCAACTTGGTCTGCATGCCGCCACGCCCCAACGCACCACCGGTACCGCCTGCCACTGCATCCAGCGCCGGATCATCGGCACGCGCCTCGTAGATCATCTTGGCATCAGGATTGTTGCGCGGATCAGCATCAAACATGCCGTCGCGATCGGTCAGGATCACCAGCAGATCAGCCTCGACCAGATTAGCCACCAACGCGGCCAGCGTATCGTTGTCACCGAAGCGGATTTCGTCCGTGACCACCGTGTCATTTTCATTGATGACCGGGATCACGCCCAATTCCACCAGCGCACGCAGGGTGCTGCGGGCATTGAGGTAGCGTTTGCGATCAGACAGATCGTCATGGGTCAGCAGGATCTGCGCGGTATGCCGGGAATGCTCGGCAAAGCTCGACTCCCAGGCCTGCACCAACCCCATCTGACCAATAGCCGCAGCAGCTTGCAGCTCGTGCATGGCACTCGGTCGCACCGTCCAGCCCAAGCGGCTCATTCCGGCCGCAACCGCACCCGAAGACACCAGCACCAGCTCTACGCCAGCCTCGTGCAACGCCACCATCTGTTCAACCCAAACGCCCATCGCCGCGCGATCCAGGCCCTTGCCATCCGCTGTCAGCAACGCGCTGCCGATCTTCACGACCCAGCGCTGCGCACCCGTCACCTTGCTCCGCATCATCATCCAACCTATGCCTGAGAGCAGCGCGACCGAGCGCCACCCATGGAATTATTTTTGATTACCAAATCGTAGATGCTAAAACGCCGCTCATTGAGCGGCGCTGTAGTTTACTGCAACGAATCAGTCGCGGACGTAAATGATTTCCGGACCATCTTCATCATCAACATCTTCTTCGTCCCAGTCATCTTCACCGATGTCATGGACGCTCTTCACGCCGCTGCGACGCAGGGCACGCTTGTCATCCAGCGCCTGCAACTGCGCACGCGCTTCATCTTCGATACGCTGATCCAGCTCGGCCAACTCTTGCTTGTAGGCAGGGTCAGCAGCCAGACGATCAGCACGATCTTCCAGATAACGCATGATGTCGTGGCACAGCTTTTCGGTACCGATCTTGGCAATGGCCGAGATCACGTAAACCGGGCCAGTCCACTCAAGGCGATCAACCACTTCCTTGACGCGCGCTTCGTGCTCGTCTTGTGGCAGCGAATCGCACTTGTTCAGCACCAGCCAACGATCACGCTCAGCCAGCGACGGGCTGAACTTGGTCAGTTCGTTAACGATGACTTCCGCGGTATCAGCAGCGCTCTCGCTACCCTCAACCGGCGCCATGTCAACGAGGTGCAACAACAGACGGGTACGCGCCAGGTGCTTGAGGAAGCGGATCCCCAGGCCAGCACCATCGGAAGCCCCTTCGATCAGACCCGGAATATCGGCGATCACAAAGCTCTTCCAGCGATCCACGCTGACCACACCCAGGTTTGGCACCAGGGTGGTGAACGGATAATCCGCCACTTTTGGCTTGGCCGCAGACACCGAACGAATAAAGGTACTTTTACCGGCATTCGGCAAGCCCAACAGGCCAACGTCAGCCAACACCTTCAACTCCAGTTTCAGGTCACGCTGCTCACCCGGCTTACCCGGTGTGGTCTGGCGTGGCGCACGGTTGGTACTGGATTTGAATCGGGTATTACCCAGACCGTGCCAACCGCCATGCACCACCAGCAAACGCTGGCCGGCCTTGGTCAGGTCGCCAATGATTTCCTGGGTGCCAGCGTCGATCACGGTAGTGCCGACCGGAACACGCAGCTCCAGATCCTCACCCTTGCGACCGGTGCAATCCGTACTGCCGCCATTCGAGCCACGCTGGGCGTCAAAGTGACGGGTGTAACGGTAGTCAACCAGGGTGTTGAGGTTTTCGTCGGCGACCATGTAGATCGAGCCGCCATCACCGCCATCACCACCGTTTGGCCCACCGTTTTCGATGAACTTCTCACGACGGAAACTCATGCAACCGTTACCACCGTCGCCTGCTTTTACTTTGATCGATACTTCATCTACAAACTTCATAACAAAACGCGCCTCTCGTCATCAGGACGAGCCGATAAAAACCAAGACATAAGACTCTTGCAAAAATGAGCGCAGCGACCTCAATCAACGACCGTTAAATCCAGCGCCAGCAGCCCATACAAACAGTTTTGCAAGAGACTCACCCCACAAACGAAAAAGCCCCGTCGCAAGACAGGGCTCTTCCAGCTACCAAGCTATTACGCCGCGACGACTGCAGTCTTCGGAACGATGCTTACATAGCGACGACCGAAGGCGCCTTTAACCTGGAACTTGATCACGCCTTCCACTTTCGCGAACAGGGTGTGATCTTTGCCCATACCAACGCCGTAGCCAGCGTGGAATTGGGTGCCGCGCTGACGCACGATGATGTTGCCCGGAATGATAGCCTGGCCGCCATACATCTTCACGCCAAGGCGTTTGGCTTCTGAGTCGCGACCGTTACGGGTACTACCACCAGCTTTTTTGTGTGCCATGAGTCAATTCTCCTAGTGAGGAATTAGGCTGAAATTAAGCCTGAATACCGGTGATTTTGATCTCGGTGTACCACTGGCGGTGGCCCATACGCTTCATGTGGTGCTTACGACGACGGAACTTGATGATGCGGACTTTATCGTGACGACCTTGGGAGATCACTTCAGCCACAACAGTGGCGCCAGGTACAACTGGAGCGCCGATGTTCACGTCATCGCCATTGGCGACCAACAGAACGCGATCAAAAGTTACGGATTCGCCGGTAGCGATTTCCAGTTTTTCGATCTTCAGGTATTCACCTGGAGCTACTTTGTATTGCTTGCCACCAGTAACGATTACTGCGTACGACATGGTATTTCTCCGATAATCCTGCTCACCCAGCGCTTTATAGGTAAAGGTATTGGCTGGCATGGCTGCATGGGGCTGGAACGGCCCAGATGCAATTGCGTAAGGCAGGTGCTGCCCAGGAAGTTCAGGGTGCGCGATTGTACGCAAGGCAAGTCAGGCTTGCAAGGGGCCGTCCATCCGCCTTGACAGGCCCAGCCCCCCGACCTAGCATGCCGCGCAACCCTTCTGGAGCACCTGTCGCTGATGCAACCCCAAGCTTTCTACCGCGCGGTGGCGGACGATTTTAGCGCCGTCGATGGCATCATCAAGAAGCAGCTGACTTCACGCGTACCGCTGGTCTCAAAAATCGGCGACTACATTACTTCGGCCGGCGGCAAGCGCCTGCGTCCTTTATTAGTGTTGCTGTGTGGCAAGGCCCTGGGTCGCGAAGGCGACGACTTGCGCCTGCTGGCCGCCACCATTGAGTTCCTGCACACCGCCACCCTGCTGCACGACGACGTGGTCGACATGTCGGGCATGCGCCGTGGCCGCAAGACTGCCAATGCTACCTGGGGCAATGCCCCCAGCGTACTGGTCGGCGACTTTTTGTACTCGCGCTCCTTCGAGATGATGGTTGAGCTGGGCTCGATGCCAGTGATGAAAATCCTGTCGCAAGCCACCCGCATCATCGCCGAAGGCGAAGTATTGCAGCTGTCCAAAGTGCGCGACGCCAGCACCACCGAAGAAACCTACATGGAAGTCATCCGCGGCAAGACCGCGATGCTGTTCGAGGCTTCGACCCACAGCGCTGCAGCGCTGGCCGGTGCCACGCCAGAGCAGAGCGAAGCGCTGCGCACCTTTGGCGATCACCTGGGCGTGGCATTCCAGCTGGTGGACGACCTGCTCGACTACCGTGGCGATGCCGAAACCCTGGGCAAGAACGTCGGTGACGATCTGGCCGAAGGCAAACCGACCCTGCCGCTGATCTACACCATGCGTGAAGGTACGCCTGAACAGGCAGCCCTGGTGCGCAAAGCGATCCAGAAAGGCGGTATCGAGGACCTGGAGAGCATTCGCGAAGCCGTTGAGGCCTCTGGTTCCCTGGACTACACCGCCCGGCTGGCTCGCGACTTCGTGGCCCGCGCCATTGTGTGCCTCGAAGCCTTGCCGCCAAGCGAATACCGCGATGCGCTGGTTGAGCTGAGCGAGTTTGCTGTAGCACGCACGCACTGACTGCCTGTGGGAGCGGGCAAGCCCGCTCCCACAGGGTCAATCTGCCCCGCCATTACCCGCCTCGCACTAAAACCCTATACAATACGTGCCTTTTAGCCATCCTGACTCTTAAGGAGCTTTGAGTGAGCACGTTGCCACCCTGCCCAAAATGCAATTCCGAATACACCTACGAAGACGGCGCCCAGCTGATCTGCCCGGAATGCGCCCACGAGTGGTCTGCCAGTGGCGACGCTGAAACAGCCGATGACGTGAAAGTCTACAAAGACTCCGCAGGCACCGTACTGACCGACGGTGACACCATCACCGTGATCAAGGACCTGAAAATCAAGGGTACTTCCCTGGTGGTTAAAGTGGGCACCAAGGTCAAGAATATCCGCCTGTGCGACGGCGACCACGATATCGACTGCAAGATCGATGGCATTGGCCCGATGAAACTCAAATCCGAGTTCGTACGCAAGGTCTGATTCTGCTGCATGCCTTCCTGTGCCCTGCGCAGGAAGGTGCTACACCCTCCCCCGCCCAGCAACATCAAAAAGCCAGCAACCTTGATCCCCAGCAGTTCTAACGCAGAAAGATCAGAAATCCGCCAATAGGCACTTGCTATTAATTGAATAAGAATTATTCTCATTGGTATTCATCAAGGAGATGACGACCATGACTTATTTAATTGATGCCTGGCTGGACCGTCCACACCCTTATCTGCGAATCCTGCATCGGGAAACCGGGGAAGTCTGTGCGGTACTGGAAGAAGAAGCACTAAGCGAGCTACAGGATCAGGGCGACCTGGATTTCAACGGCCTCAATTCCAGCGAGCCGGTGGTGCTCAAGGAGTTGGTGCGCAATCTGTTTCTGTTCTGCTATGCCCGGGCATTGCGCCCTTGCGGCACGACTGACACTCACCCGCACCACGCCAAGATACAGATATGACGGCACCGGTGTAGCTGCGGGTTTGCCAGCAAACCCGCAGCCAACGTTAAAACGCGGGGTTCTTACAGAACGTCCAGCAGCTCTACGTCGAATACCAGCACGCTGTGCGGAGCAATGCTGCCAACGCCTTGGGCGCCGTAGGCCAGTTCGCTCGGCACGTAGATGCGCCATTTGCTACCGGCGTTCATCAGTTGCAGGGCTTCAGTCCAGCCAGCGATCACGCCGCCAACCGGGAATTCAGCCGGCTGACCACGATCGTAGGAGCTGTCGAACACAGTGCCATCAATCAGGGTGCCGTGGTAGTGAACACGTACGGTGTCTTCACGGGATGGCTTGGCGCCTTCACCCGCGGTTACCACTTCAAATTGCAGGCCGGAAGCCAGGGTGGTGATACCGTCTTTCTTGGCGTTTTCAGCCAGGAAAGCCTTGCCTTCGCCCGCAGCAGCTTCTGCCTTGGCAGCGGCTTCAGCTTGCATGATCTCGCGGATCACCTTGAAGCTAGCCGACATTTCTTCCTGGCCTACACGGCTTTCCTTGCCTGCGTAGGCGTCAGTCAGACCAGCCAGGATTGCATCCAGGCTGATGCCAGGTGGCGGGTTGTCGCGCAACTGGTCGCCCAACTGGCGGCCAATGCCGTAGCTGACGCGGGTTTCGTCGGTCGACAGATTTACTTCGGACATAACACTGCTCCGCTGTGGAGGGGCCGGAAAGAAGCCGCGTCAACCGCGACCCCGAACACCCTGAACCAAAAAAGGGCCAGCAGACTACCACAGCCCCCAAAGCCTTCGCAGCCCGGGGTTGGCTTCAGTGTTTGGTCAGCTTGTCCAGATAGCCCATTGCAAACGCCGACACCACAAAGGTCATGTGAATAATCACGTACCACATCAGGTACTCGGTCTCGATATTGCGCGCGTCCATAAACACCCGCAGCAGGTGGATCGACGAAATGGCCACAATCGATGCCGCGACTTTCATCTTCAGCGAGGTGGAGTCCATGGTGCCCAACCAGCTGAGCTTCTCCTTGTGCTCGTCGATATCCAGTTGCGAAACAAAGTTCTCATAACCGGAAATCATCACCATGACCAGCAAACCGCCTACCAGCGCCATGTCGATCAGCGACAGAATGACCAGGATCAAGTCAGACTCAGTTAGCGCAAACACGTTGGGGATTACGTGAAACACTTCCTGAAAGAACTTCAATGCCAAAGCCAGCAGGCCCAGTGAGAGCCCGAAGTAAATAGGCGCCAAAATCCAGCGCGAGGCGTACATTGCGTTTTCGATAAAGCGTTCCATTGAATCTCACAGGCTATTACAAAATGGGCGCGAGTATATCAGTGCGAAAAGCACTGTGTTAAAGGCTTGGAAACAGCCTGTAAAAACATTTTCTGCTAGTGTCCACCCTCTCAGCATTGTTTACGGACAGGAAAACCGAACCATGGATCTGCGATTCCCCCTGGCTTGTTTTGGGCTTTCGATGGCTTTGCTCGCTGTCGGCGGCTGCTCTCCTGACGACGAACATCAGCAGGCCAGCCTTGAGGAACGCAGCGCAGCGTTCGAACAGAGCCTGGACGGGATCAAGGATCAGCAGCTCAAGGATGCTGTGGCCGACCTCGGCGGCTCCTTGTTGTTGCTCGAACGGGCACGCCTCAAGCTGCAAGACAAGCCGATAGAAACCGAATACGGTGCCGACGACCTGGCGGTGCTCAAGCACTACCCGAGCAGCCAGGCGCTTACCGATACCTATATCAACGGTTTGTTTGTACTGCGCAAAAATACAAGTTCCGATTACCTGACGGACCTGGAGCCGGTCTTCCCGTTCCCGCTTAACAGTGCATCCGAGTTCCCGTTCCCCCATGCGCTGGAATGGCAGTCGGTAACCCTGAGCAACAAGCAAGAGGTGCCTTTTGCGCCGGAATGGTCCGAGAGCGATCCCGGCATCCAGCTGAGCCCCTCCAGCGCCAACCTGAGCAACCCTGACGACCTGACCGTCACTTACCCCTATATCGACGGGGTTGAAACCGCCAACACCCAACAACCTCAACCCCTGACACTGCACGGCAAAGTCGAAGTCATCGCGCCGGGCAAAGTGGTCAATTTCAACCTCACTGCCAAGGACGTGGGTAAAACCAGCACCCACGGCACGATCAGCGTAACCCTGCTGGCACTGGGCAAGAACTTTGCCGAAGTGGATATCGTCAACAGCGCTGCACTGGCCGAACAAGTGCGTGACACCCCGCTCAATCCGCTGATCATCCAGGCCCGCGACCGTACCGGGCAGTTCCTGACACGCTCAGGCTCAATCAACGAAAACGCCGAACAACTGGCGTTTTATCAGCAGCAATTGGCCGAAATGCTCAAGCAAACTGCCTGGAGTGACGCTTTCGAGCAACAACTGGATAACGAGCAAAAGGCCTTCGATCAGCAGCACCCGCATCACTACAGCAAGGTGTACTTCAACGGTACAGTGGAAAATGTCGACATCAACGTGCTCGATTTCTCCACCGCCAATGTCACCCGCAAGTCCCTCGACCTGCCTGTGCGCACACTGGACAAAAACGTGCTGGGCAAAGACATACAGCCCCTGCCGCTCAACGTCGTGGTGTATGACGATCAGGCCGCCAACTATTTGAAAGACGCCACGCTGGCACCCGAGCAACTGGAAAAAAGCGTGGTGATCAGCCAGTCGGTGGACGATGCCAGTGCCGCGTCCCTTGAGTTCAGCCACCCTGCCACTTTCAACGGTGAAATGCTCGGTACGCTCCCGGACACGTCTGACGCGCCGGTGACCTTTTTTGCTGAAGACGACAACGGTAATCGCAGCGAGCCACTGGAACTGCCCGCCGAAGCCTTCGATGTGGACCCGCATGCAGGCGTTATCACCTACGACCTCAACCTGTTCCCCGAGACGCCAGCCTATGCGGTGGGCTCAATCCCCCTGTTTATTGCCGACATCGACAAGCAAGAGCTGGATATCACTCGCCTGCCCAAAGGCCTTGAACTCAAGGGCAATGCCCTGATCGTTGATCAAAAAGTGTTCCCGGCCGAGGCCTGGCGCTTTTATGCCAAGGACGACACGGGTAATTATCTGAAGGAAGTGGCCGCAGTCAGCCATAGCAGCGAACCCGATGGGGCGGCCGTATTTGACGTGCACTACTTTTATGGCCAGCCGACCCGACTGGAAAGCTATGCCCGCACCGCGCTGAACCCTGTCGAGTACGGATTTGAAGTCAAACTCGACAAAGCCCCTGAAGCCAGCACGCCACAATAAAACGCTGCCTAGCCGTGGCAACGCCCACCATTGATCTGCCGCAACTGGGCCTGCACATGCAGGCACCAGATCTGCGGGTCGTTGGCGAGTTCATAACCATGCAGGGTCAGGCTTTCAACGATTGATTCAAGAATGGTTTCGGCCACGAACGGCCCGGGAAACGGGCCCTGCGCCTTGATCGTTGAGGGTTGTTCGCCTGCCAGGCCGGCGGCGAAGAGCAGTGTCCACATCCCGTTGTTGCCTGCCAGCGGTCGAATGCTGCATTCAATACGGGTCACCAGGCCCAAGCATTGGCGAGTAAGGCAAAGGTTGCGCGACATGACGGCGACCCTCGGTAGAGTCTGTCTTCAGCCGCAGACTACGGGCTGCATCGATCCGGTGACGACAGTGGTGTCCATGACCTGAGAATAGAAGAAAATTTGCGTATGAAAAGTCACCAATGACCAACGGCTTGCCCAAGAGGGGCGGGTAGCCCTTGCCGGGGACGACGTCCAGTGGCAAAGCGATCGTGAATACGCCAATTGCTACAGGAAAACCTCAACTGTGGGAGCGAGCCTGCTCGCGAAGGTCGTTCGCGAGCAGGCTCGCTCCCACAGAAGGGCTTGACCGGCAACTGAACATTCACAGATTCAGGATCAGGCCGGTTTTTTCGCTGCCAGGGCTTCCGCCAGCAACTCCTTTTCGGCTTCCTTGAGGTCGTCGTCGTTGATCATTTCAGCAATCACCCGCAACCGCTCGACTACCCGGGCATTGACGCTGCCTTCCGGGAATTGTCCCTCTGCATCCGGCTCTCCCGCAGGCTCACCCACCAGCAAACTCAGGGCCTCATCGGCCTGACGCACGGCATAGACGTGGAACTTGCCATCACGCACTGCCTGCAGCACCTTCTCGTCCAGCATCAGGGTAGCCACGTTGGCCTGCGGAATGATCGCGCCCTGCTCGCCTGTCAGCCCGCGTGCTTCGCAGAGTCGGAAGAAGCCTTCGATCTTCTCGTTGACCCCACCCACGGCCTGCACTTCGCCGAACTGGTTGATCGAGCCGGTAATGGCAAAACACTGCTTGAGCGGGGTTTTTGACAGTGCCGAAATCAGCGTACAGGCCTCCCCCAGCGACGCACTGTCGCCATCGACATAACCGTAGGACTGCTCCAGCGCGATGCTGGCCGAAATCGCCAGCGGGAACTCCTGGGCATAACGGCTGCCCAGGTATCCGGTCAGAATCATCACGCCCTTGGAGTGGATAGGCTGCCCCAGGTTAACTTCGCGCTCGATATCGACAATACCGCTGCCGCCCGGATACACCGTGGCGGAAATCCGCGCAGGCACACCAAAGGCCGAGTCGCCGACTTCCAGCACCGTCAGGCCGTTGCACTTGCCCACGGCCGCGCCATCGGTATCGATCAGGATGATCCCCGCCAGCATGTCATCCAGGATACGCGCCGAGACTCGTCCGGTACGGGTGGCCTTGGCCTTGAGCGCACGCTCGATATGACCCGCATCGGTCATTTCATCGCCCGCCAGGTGACGGATGAAGTCCGCTTCGCTGACCAGTTGGAACAGATCGCCAATACGCGCCGACAAACGTCCCTGGTGCTCGGCCAGACGCGCGCTGTAGGTCGCCAGCCGCGCCACCGCACCGGCGGTCAGCGGTGCCATGCCTTCTTCCGAAGTGCGTGTCGTGAGCAACTGGGCAAACTGCTCAAGGCTCTCATCAACCATCGGGATATCTTCGTCGAAGTCCACCAGAACCCGGAACATTTCCTGGAAGTCCGGATCCAGGTCCTGCAGCGTGTAATACAGCTGGCGGGCACCGATGATGATGACCTTGACCTGCAGGGGGATGACCTGCGGGTTGAGCGTCACGGTGGCCAGGCGCCCCATTTCGCCCAGCGGCGACTCCATCTTCAGCTTGCGTGATTGCAGGGCACGCTTGAGAGCATCCCAGACAAAAGGCTCGCTGAGCATTTTCTCGGCTTCAAGAATCAAAAAGCCGCCATTGGCACGGTGCAAGGCGCCCGGACGCAACTGCCGATAAGTGGTGTAGAGCGCGCCCTGGTCGGTGCTGTATTCGATACGGCCAAACAGGTTGTCGTAGGTCGGGTGCGGCTCGAACACTACCGGCGCACCGCCGCTTAGCGGCTGCCCTACCACCAGGCTCGGCAGGTACTGCTCTTCGAGCAGCTTGCGCGCCTGGGCGTCGGTCTTGCTGTCGTCGACCAGTTGCTCGACCACGGTTTTCAGCAAGTAAACCTGCATCGCCTGCAGATAACCGCAAACCGCGGCATTTTCGGCGTATTTTTGCGACAACGGCGACAGCAACGGCTGCAAGGCCAGGGTGATGGTTTCTTCGTTCAGTTGGCGCAGCTGATTGTTCGACTCACGCTTCCACTGCGGCAGACTGGCCAGCTCTTCGTTCAGTCGCTCCTCCAGCTCGGAAATATCTTCATGGAAGCGTTCGCGATCAGCCTCAGGCAATTGCGAAAACTCGGCCTCATCCAGCGCCTTGCCATCACTCATCGGCGTAAATGCCACGTTGCTGCTGTCGCGATAGAGCGCCACGCCTTTTTCCAGGGCCAGACGCTCGATCACATCCAGCGCACGGTCGTAACGCTGATTGAAGCCGCGGTCGATCGCGCTTTTGCGTTGTTGATACGTCGGGTGTTCAAACACTGCCGGGAAGGTCGCCAGCAGGTTGTCGATCAAGTGATTGATATCGCCAATAAAGGCACCAGCGCTACTGGACGGCAGCTCCAGGGCTCGCGGCTCACGGGGCTCATCGAAGTTGTTGACGTAGACCCAGTCGCTCGGCGACTTCAGGCGCTTGCCCTCGGCCTTGAGGTAGCGTTTGACGAACGAGAAACGACCGGTTCCCGGCTCGCCCATGACAAAAACGTTGTAACCCGGACGTGGCATGGCCACGCCGAACTGCAAGGCCTCGACCGCACGTTCCTGGCCGAGAATGCCGCGAAAAGGCTCCAGATCATTGGTGTTCGAGAAGCTGAACTGTTCAGCAGAAAAAGGACGGGTTAGCGCATCAGGCGCTAGACGCAAGCTGGTGGCAACAGAATCAGGCATCGGGCTTCCTTACATCGGGCGGGGCAGATGGCAGCATTCTGGCGCTGGCTGTACATCACTGGCAAGGCGAACAACACGGGAAAGCACGCCCCCCAATGTTTAGGGGCCAAAAATGTGCAGCAACAGCGATTGTTTTACAAAAAGCCACGGAACCCCCCGATCGTGCCTAGACTCCAAGCTGTTACGCGGCTGGACGGTATAACCGGCCCGTACTGGCGCTTCAGGGCCAGAAACCCTTGTCCATTGGTTGCATACCTATAGAGAACAAAGCTTATGAAACGGATTCTTCTTGGTACTCTCTTTACAGTTGTTTCCCTCAACGCCATGGCCCAGGCACCGGGCGGCCCTAACTGCGGTTGGGGCAACATGCTGTTTGAAGGCCAGCGCGGCACTCCTGCCCACTTCCTGGCATCCACCACAAACGGCACGTCCGGCAACGCCACCTTCGGCATGACCTCCGGCACCAACGGCTGTACCACCAAGGACGCCCTGACTTACGGCGGCAAATCGTGGATTGCCATGAATGGCATGATGAACGAGCTGTCCGAAGACATGGCCAAAGGCAATGGCGAAGCACTGACCACCTACGCGGTGGTACTGGGCGTCGCCCCTGAAGACCGCGAGCATTTCGCCGCCGTCACCCACGAGCACTTCCAGCAAATCTTCAGCAAAGCCGATGTCACGGCTGAAGACGTACACAGCAATACTCTGGCCATCCTCAAGGGCGATGCACGCCTGGCCAAATACGCCACCGCGGCGTAAGTAAATGAGACCCGCCCGCTCCTCTCGGAGCGGGTATTCTCCTGCTTCACTTCTCTTCGTCTGACAACAGTTGCCGAACATGCTCAAACGCCTTGCCTATCTGGCGCTCTGTGCCTGCGCCCCGCTGTATGCCGCACCCCATATCGACGATCAACGTGTGCAGCAGTTGGCCAACGACCCTTTCTGGATTTCGCTGGGGCACTACGAAGCCGGCAAGCTGAGCGGCTGGCGAAGCTATGTCAGCGACGACAAATTCTTTCTCGCCGCCGAGGGTGCCCATCACCCTGATGCCGAACTGCGTGCCACGGTTGAGGCGTTGTATGCGCCCTTGAGCCTGGGCGACAAACACCCGCAGTGCGTGTACCCGGCCCGTACCCGCTGGCTCAAGGCCCAACTGAATCTGACCGACCTGCCCAAGGCCGAATGCGCAGAGTTCAGCCAATGGTTCAAGGACGTGGCACCCCACAGCACGGTGATGATTTTCCCGGCGGCCTACCTCAACAGCCCGTCCTCCATGTTCGGCCATACCCTGTTACGCATCGACCAGGCCGATGTGCAGGACAACAAGACCGCCCTGCTCAGCTACGCGATCAACTTCGGTGCCTATATCGAAGGTTCCGACAACAGCATCCTGTACGCCTGGAAGGGCTTGGCCGGTGGCTATCCGGGCCTGTTCGCCCTGGTGCCCTATCAAGAGAAACTCTCGGAGTACCGGAGCCTTGAAAACCGCGACCTGTGGGAATACCGCCTTAATCTGACACCCGAAGAAACCCAACGCATGGTTGAACATGTGTGGGAACTCAAACAGATCCAGTTCGACTATTTCTTCTTTGACGAAAACTGCTCCTACCGCCTGCTGGAGCTGCTGCAAGTGGCCCGCCCGGGCCTGCAACTGACCACCCAGTTTCCGCTGACCGCGATCCCCACCGACACCGTGAAAGCGGTCAAGGAAGCCGGACTGGTTGAAAGTATCGAGTACCGCCCGTCCCGCGAACGGGAGCTGCTGGACCGGGCCAAGGCCCTCGATCCAGAAGAGCAGCAATGGGTATTGCAGGTCAGCGCCGATCAGGCCCAATTGCAAACCCCGGCCTTCAAGGCGCTGCCCAAAGCGCGCCAGGCGCTGATTATCGACGCGGCTTACCGGCTTGAACGGTACCGGGCCAATGGCCTTGAGCGCGATCCTGCACGCTCGCAGCGCAGTTTCGAACTGCTACGGGCGATCAATCAGAACCCCGCGCCAGAACTGCAAGTCGACAAACCCGAACTGCCTGAAAACGGCCACGAGTCGCGCACCTGGCAGCTGGGCGCCGGTAGCCGTGACGACAAGGCCTTTGCCGAATATGGCCTGCGCATGGCTTACCACGACCTCAACGACAACGCACCGGGCTTTCCCCTGGGCGCGCAGATTGAAATTCTGCAACTGAAACTGCGCCAGTACGAAGGCAACAAGTGGCAAGTGCAACAACTGGACCTGGCCAATATCCGCTCCCTGACCCCGCGCAATGACCTGCTGCAACCCTGGTCATGGCAAGTGGGCGGCGGGCTGGAACGGGTACTCGGCAAACATGGCGACGAAAACCTGGTCAGTCATGTCAATGGCGGTGCAGGCGGCACCTGGCAATTGGCGGACAATATGCTCGGTTTCGCTCTCGGTACGGTACGCATCGAGCACAACAACGACTTCGCGGCGTTTGTATCACCGGCAGCGGGCTTCAATACCGGGCTTCTTTGGCGTAACCCGGTGGGCAACCTGAGCCTGGAAGCCAAGGGCGACTACTTCACCAACGGTGAAGTCCGTCGTAGCCTGAGCCTTAATCAGCAATGGGAAGTTTCGCGAAATCTTGGTCTGCGCCTGAGCGCACAGCGTGAGTTCAGCAAACTGACCACCCCTATCAACGAAGTGATGCTGGAGCTGAAGTGGTATCACTACTAAGGAGTTTTCAAGACATGGTTGTTAATTGTGATTCCCTCGAGCAGGTGCGCGAGAAAATCGACGGGCTGGATCGCCAGATTGTCGGCCTGATCGCCGAGCGCGGGGCTTACGTATCGCAGGCGGCGCGGTTTAAAAAAGACAGCGATGCGGTCAGGGCGCCGCAGCGGGTTGAGCAGGTGATTGGCAAGGTGCGGACGTTGGCCGATGAGCTGGGCGCCAACCCGGACGTCACTGAAAGCGTCTACCGCGCCATGATCGCGGCCTTTATCGAACAGGAACTGGCTGAACACAAGACGCTTGCAAAATAGACAGCCCCAATGTGGGAGCGGGCTTGCCCGCTCCCACAGGATGGGGTTACACCACGCCTTGGGCCAGCATTGCGTCGGCAACTTTGACGAAACCGGCAATGTTCGCGCCTTTTACGTAGTTGATCCGCCCGTTTTCCTCGCCGTAGTGCACGCAAGCGTGGTGGATCGACTGCATGATGTTGTGCAACTTGCTGTCCACTTCGCCGGCCGTCCACAGCAGACGCATGGCGTTTTGCGACATTTCCAGCCCGCTCACCGCCACGCCACCGGCGTTGGATGCCTTGCCCGGTGCAAACAAAATACCTGCTTCGATAAACAGATCGACCGCTTCCAGGGTGGTCGGCATGTTCGCACCTTCAGCCACGCACACGCAGCCATTGGCCAGCAACGTACGGGCCGCTTCAGCGTCCAGTTCATTCTGGGTAGCGCATGGCAGCGCGATATCACACGCCAGGCTCCACGGGTGCTGCCCTGCCAGGAATTCAACCCCGAACTGCCCCGCCAACTCGCTGATACGGCCGCGCTTGACGTTTTTCAGTTCCATGAGCGCTTCCCACTGCTCTTCGCTCAAACCGGCTTCGCAATACAGCGTGCCTTCGGAATCCGACAGCGAAATAACCTTGCCGCCCAGGTCCATGACCTTGCGCGCGGCGTATTGCGCCACGTTGCCCGAGCCCGAAATCGCCACGCGCTTGCCGTCGATGCGCTGACCGCTGCGCTTGAGCATTTCCTGGGCGAAGTACACACAACCAAAGCCAGTAGCTTCAGGACGGATCAGGCTGCCACCGTAGCTCATGCCTTTGCCGGTCAACACGGAGGTGAACTGGTTGCTCAGGCGCTTGTACTGACCAAACATAAAGCCGATTTCGCGGGCGCCGACACCGATGTCGCCTGCTGGCACATCAACATCCGAACCGATATGGCGATACAGCTCGCTCATAAAGGCCTGGCAGAAACGCATGACTTCGGCGTCGCTCTTGCCCTTGGGGTTGAAGTCCGAACCGCCCTTGCCGCCGCCCATGGGCAAGGAGGTCAGGGAGTTCTTGAAGGTTTGCTCAAAGGCCAGAAACTTGAGGACGCCCAGATTCACCGACGGATGAAAACGCAGACCGCCCTTGTACGGACCAATGGCGCTGTTCATCTGGATACGGAAGCCGCGGTTAACCCGCACTTTGCCTTCGTCATCTACCCACGAAACGCGGAACACGATCGCACGCTCTGGTTCGCAAATGCGCTCAAGAATCCCTGAAGTCAGATAATGCGGATTGGCTTCAAGAAACGGCCACAGACTGCGAAGGACCTCTTCCACTGCCTGGTGGAATTCTGGTTGGTCCGGGTCACGTTTTTTCAGGCGGGCAAGGAACTGGTCGACGGATTCGATCATGGTAAGTCTCGGCAAATTTATTGTCGTTAAACGGAGATTGACCGGAACTTTATCAATTCATGTGGCACCGCGACAGCGCAAAATGTCGCAGTTATGAATTTAAATGGTGCATTTATATAAATAGCACCGATTTATCGGGCTTTTGCGCACCAAAAAAATACTTCTTGTACCCAGTTTCGCACCAACTTATAAACGCCAAAATCCCATTGTGGGAGGGGGAAAAGGTTTGTGATGCGCAAAAAAAACGGCGCCCGAAGGCGCCGTTCTGTTATGCAAACTGCCCTTACTGGGCCAGTTTTTTGTGACGCACACGGTGCGGCAGGGTAGCCGCTTCGCCGAGGCGCTTTTTACGGTCAGCTTCGTACTCGGTGTAGTTACCTTCGAAGAAGATCGCCTGCGAGTCGTCTTCGTAGGCCAGGATGTGAGTCGCGACGCGGTCAAGGAACCACCGATCGTGAGAGATCACAATGGCGGCGCCAGGGAAGTCCAGCAGTGCTTCTTCAAGCGAACGCAATGTCTCAACGTCAAGGTCGTTGGACGGTTCGTCGAGCAGCAGCACGTTGGCCCCCTCTTTCAAGGTCAGGGCCAGGTGCAGGCGACCACGCTCACCACCGGACAGATCCTTGACGAACTTCTGCTGATCGCCACCTTTGAAGTTGAAACGACCTACATAGGTACGCGACGGGATTTCATAGTTACCAATACGGATCACATCGGAACCGTCAGAAATCGCCTGGAACACCGTCTTGCTGCCATCCAGGTCGTCACGGCTCTGGTCAACGCACGCCAGTTGCACGGTTTCACCGATTTCGATGCTGCCCGAATCCGGCTGCTCCTTGCCCATGAGCATGCGGAACAGGGTCGATTTACCGGCACCGTTACCACCGATCACGCCAACGATGGCGCCTTTGGGCATGGCGAACGACAGGTTGTCGATCAGCACGCGATCACCGTAACCCTTGGAGACGTTCTTGAACTCGATAACCTTGTCACCCAGGCGCGGACCGGCCGGGATGTAGATTTCGTTGGTTTCGCTGCGCTTCTGGAATTCCTGCGACTGCAGTTCTTCGAAACGTTGCAGACGGGCCTTGGACTTGGACTGACGCGCCTTGGCACCTTTGCGAACCCATTCCAGCTCGTCTTTCATGGCCTTTTCATGGGCCGACTGCTGCTTGGATTCCTGGGCCAGACGATCGGACTTGGCTTCCAGCCAGCCCGAATAGTTGCCCTCGTAAGGAATGCCCGCACCGCGGTCAAGCTCCAGAATCCAGCCCGCTACGTTGTCCAGGAAGTAACGGTCGTGCGTAATCGCAACCACGGTACCCGGGAAGTCGTGCAGGAAGTGCTCCAGCCAGGCGACCGAATCGGCATCCAGGTGGTTGGTCGGTTCATCGAGCAGCAGCATGTCCGGGGCCGACAGCAGCAGGCGGCAAAGGGCAACACGGCGCTTCTCACCACCCGACAGGTGCTCTACCTTGGCATCCCAGGCTGGCAGGCGCAGCGCATCGGCTGCAACTTCCAGCTGGCGCTCAAGGTTGTGCCCGTCGCTTGCTTGCAGGATCGCTTCGAGCTTGGCCTGTTCTGCGGCCAGCTTGTCGAAGTCGGCATCAGGGTCGGCATATTCGGCATACACTTGATCAAGACGCGCCTGGGCGTCCTTGATCACGCTAACGGCTTCTTCAACCACTTCGCGTACGGTTTTGCTCGGATCCAGCTGCGGTTCCTGCGGCAGGTAACCGATGTTCAGGTCCGGCATCGGACGGGCTTCGCCGTCGAACTCGGTGTCAACGCCTGCCATGATTTTCAACAGGGTGGATTTACCCGAACCGTTCAAGCCGAGTACGCCGATTTTGGCCCCCGGGAAAAACGACAGGGAGATGTTTTTCAGGATTTCCCGCTTCGGCGGAACAACTTTGCTCAGCCGATGCATGGTGAAAACGTATTGAGCCATGGATAACCTAGGGTCAGTGACGGGTGAATAAGGCGCGAGCAATGCCCGGATCAGGCCATAGCAGAAAGTCAGGGACTGATCGAGATCAATGCCTGCTCGCAGAAAAAGCACAAATGTAGACCCCAGAATCTACCTGAATGCGTGATGCAGGGCAAACCAGCGCAGACCAGAGGACTGGCACTTTGCCACAACCCAAGGCATGCTTGGCGCCTTTAGGGGGCCTCGCGCCATTGCCGCCAAATCGCAGGATCACAAGTTGCCCAATGTCACCCCGCCCACTCGTGTCAAAGCGTCCAGCCAATTACTCGGGACACCTGTGCGCGGAACGTTGAAAAGTGCATTGGCGACCCTGGTTTTACTGCTGCTGGCGATGCTGTTCTGGCTGTTGGTCGAGCAGTTTCAGGAAACCCTGCAGCAAGAGCGCCAGACCAGCATCAACTACAGCGCCGACCTGGCCGACCATATCGGCCTGAGCATGGCCTTGCGGGCCGAAACCGCGCTCAATCTGCTGCCCGTAGACAAGTCGCCAAGAAACCAGCGCCAGCAACAGGCGCTGGTCAAGCAACTGGGCCAGTCCTTGCCATCCCTGCAAAGCCTGGCCCTGCTCAGTCCAGCCGGCGAAGTGTTGCTCGACAGTACCGGGACCAGCCCCGACGCTGCGTATCTGGCCGACTGGGTCAAACGCAGCCCGTCGCGCAACCGCACTGAAGGTTACTACTTCAGCAACAACAGTGATGCCAGCATCATCTACCTGTTGCTGCGCCAGCCCAGCGGCGCCATCGACGGCTACTGGCTGCTGCGCATGAGCCCGGACCTGCTGCAAAACCTCACGCATCAGAACGCCAACAGCAGCAACCGGCCGCAGTGGCTGGTGGAAAACAGCCAGACCCGCAAGGTACTCAGCCGCGCGGATAAAAACGTCTCGCCCCCCTCGGCCCTGAGCCAGCGCGATGAAGACGACACCGTACTGCTGGCAGCTATCAGCCACAGCGACTGGCAACTGCGCGGGCTGTTCAATGACCGCCAGGCAATCGAGCAGCTACTGCCCGGACTGATCGGCAAATGCCTGCTCGGCTTGGTGTTTTCGTTGCTGCCCATTATGGCGCTGTTGAACATGCGCCGCCGCCAGCGCCAGTTGCATGAAGGCCGCCGGCGTTACCACGATATTTTTGAAGGCACCGGGGTCGCCCTCTGCGTGCTCGACCTGTCCAGCCTGCCAGGGTTTCTTGAGCGCGAAAAACTCCATGACACTGATGCCCTCAAGCATTGGCTCAGCGATCATCCGGAACATCGTCGCCAGTTATTCGAGCAACTGCGCATCACCGAAGTCAACCAGGTAGCCATGCAGCTACTGGAGGTCGATTCAGGAGAAGGTGCCTGGCACAAGCTGATCAACGGCTGCCCGCTGAGCAGTTCAGCCATTGGCTATCAGGTCGTCGAGGCCGTGCTCGACCAGCAGCAACAGCTTGAGCTGGAAATAAAACTGACCGATGCCAGCGGTCGCGACCAGCACTTATGGCTGGTGCTGCGTCTGCCTGTGGATCAGCAGGACTACCATGCCGTCATTTTGAGCATCAGCGATATCACCAGCCGCAAGTTGATCGAACTGTCCCTGCAAGAGCGCGAAAGCTTCTGGTCCGATGTGGTGCGAACCGTTCCCGACCATCTATATGTACAAAATGTAATCAGCCAGCGGATCATTTTCAGCAACCATCACCTTGGCCAGACCCTGGGCTATAGCGCTGTTGAACTGCAGGAAATGGGCGCTTACTTCTGGGAGTTGCTGTTGCACCCTGAAGACGCCGAGCGCTATCACCAGTTGCGCAAAGAGCAGCAGGAAAACGGCTACAAGCAACTGATGCAATGCCAACTGCGGTTTCGCCATCAGCAGGGCACCTGGCGGCGCTTTGACATCCGTGAGCAAGCCTTTGCCCGTCATACCGGTGATCAAGTCTCGCGAATTGTAGGGGTGGCCAAGGACATCACCGACCAGATCGAAGCCAGCGAGTCATTGCGCGACAGCGAGCAACGCTACCGGATGCTGGCCGAAAGCATCAGCGACGTGATTTTCTCCACTGACAGCTCGCTGCGCATGAACTACCTCAGCCCCTCCATACAGACTGTACTGGGCTATGACGCACAATGGGTATTCGACAATGGCTGGCAGTCTATTATTGCCACGCCGCAACAGCTGGAGGGTATCTACAACCTGATCGAGCGTATCCGTGGCGCACTGCACAAGCCCCAGCAACTGTCGGCTTTGCGTGCTCAGGTGCAAACCCAGCTGTTTCTGTTCGACTGCCTGCGCGCTGACGGGCACAAGGTGCCCATCGAACTGCGCCTGGTGCTGGTATGGGATGAAGACGACGGTTTTGAAGGCATTCTGGGTGTTGGTCGCGACATGAGCCAGCAACGCCGTGCCGAAAAAGACCTGCGCATGGCCGCCACGGTTTTTGAACACTCCACCTCGGCCATCCTTATTACCGACCCTGCAGGCTATATCGTGCAAGCCAACGAGGCTTTCAGCCGGGTCAGCGGTTACGCCGTCGCACAAGTCCTCGACCAGCTACCAAGCATGCTCACTGTCGATGACCAACAACGCGCACACCTCGCCTATGTGCTCAAGCAACTGCATTTGCACGGCACATGGGAGGGTGAAGTCTGGCTCAAGCGCCTGAACGGTGAACACTACCCGGCCTGGGTCGGCATCACGGCAGTGCTCGATGATGAAGGCGATCTGGCCAGCTATGTGTGCTTCTTCAGTGATATCAGCGAGCGCAAGGCCAGCGAACAGCGAATCCACCGCCTGGCCTACTACGACGCCCTGACTCACCTGCCCAATCGCACCCTGTTCCAGGACCGTCTGCACACCGCGCTGCAACAGGCCGAGCGCAACAAGTCGTGGGTGGTGCTGATGTTTCTTGACCTCGACCGCTTCAAACCGATCAACGACTCCCTGGGCCACGCAGCCGGCGACCGCATGCTCAAGGACATGGCCATCCGCCTGCTTGCCTGTGTGGGTGACGACGATACTGTGGCGCGCATGGGCGGTGACGAGTTCACCCTGCTTCTGCAGCCTCGCACCACCCGTCAGAAGGCCTTGAACCGCGCTATCAATGTGGCCGAACAGATCCTCGCCAGTCTGGTAAAGCCCTTTGTACTCGAAAGCCGCGAGTTCTTTGTAACCGCCAGTATTGGTATTGCCTTGAGCCCGCAAGACGGCAACGAACTCAGCCAGTTGATGAAAAACGCCGATACCGCGATGTATCACGCCAAGGAGCGCGGCAAAAACAACTTCCAGTTCTACCAGGCAGACATGAACGCCAGCGCTCTTGAGCGCCTTGAACTGGAAAGCGACCTGCGTCATGCCCTGGAGCAGCAGGAATTCATTCTTTATTACCAGCCGCAGTTCAGCGGCGACGGCAAACGTCTGACCGGCGTTGAGGCACTGTTGCGCTGGAATCACTCAAGGCGCGGGCTGGTGCCACCCGGCGACTTTATCCCGGTACTCGAAGAACTGGGACTGGTGGTCGAAGTCGGCGACTGGGTGCTGGCCGAGGCCTGTCGCCAGCTCAAGCTCTGGCATCAGGCCAAGGTTCGCGTGCCCAAAGTCTCGGTCAACATATCGGCGCGCCAGTTCTCCGACGGCCAGTTGGGTACGCGCATTGCCAATATCCTCAAGGAAACCGGCCTGTCCCCGGCCTGCCTGGAGCTTGAGCTGACCGAAAGCATCCTCATGCGCGAGGTCAGCGAAGCGCTGCATATCCTGGCCAGCCTGAAAAACCTCGGCCTGAGCATTGCCGTGGACGACTTTGGCACCGGTTATTCGTCGCTCAACTACCTCAAGCAATTCCCCATCGACGTACTGAAAATCGACCGTACCTTTGTCGACGGCCTGCCCTCCGGCGAGCAGGACGCGCAAATCGCCAGGGCCATTATCGCCATGGCCCACAGCCTGAACCTTGCGGTAATCGCCGAAGGTGTAGAGACCCACGAGCAGCTGGATTTCTTGCGTGAACACGGTTGCGACGAAGTGCAAGGCTATCTGTTCGGGCGACCGATGCCGGCGGGCCAATTGGTGGAGCAACTGCAAGCGGCAAGCGCGGATCTACAAGCTTGAAGCTCATAGTTGCTCACCGTGAATCGCATTCATATGCCAGATAAAACCCATTGAGTTAGAATGCCCTCCTTTTCTGCCCCCCGATCCTTGAGGACCGCCATGTTCAGCCGTGATTTGACACTTGCCAAGTTCGACGCCGACCTTTTTGCCGCCATGGAGCAAGAAGCTCAGCGCCAGGAAGAACATATTGAGCTGATCGCTTCGGAAAACTACACCAGCCCAGCGGTGATGGAAGCTCAAGGCTCGGTTCTGACCAACAAATACGCCGAAGGCTACCCTGGCAAGCGCTACTACGGCGGCTGCGAATACGTAGACGTGGTAGAGCAACTGGCTATCGACCGTGCAAAAGAACTGTTCGGCGCCGATTACGCCAACGTTCAACCGCACGCCGGTTCCCAGGCCAACAGCGCCGTTTACCTGGCCCTGCTGTCGGCTGGCGACACCATCCTGGGCATGAGCCTGGCTCACGGCGGTCACCTGACCCACGGTGCCAGCGTTTCGTCTTCGGGCAAGCTGTACAACGCCATCCAGTACGGCATCGACGCCAATGGCCTGATCGACTACGACGAAGTTGAGCGTCTGGCCGTTGAGCACAAGCCAAAAATGATCGTGGCTGGCTTCTCTGCCTACTCGCAGGTTCTGGACTTCCCACGTTTCCGCGCTATCGCGGACAAGGTTGGCGCCTACCTGTTCGTGGACATGGCACACGTAGCCGGTCTGGTGGCTGCTGGCGTTTACCCGAACCCGGTTCCATTCGCTGACGTAGTGACCACCACTACCCACAAGACCCTGCGCGGTCCACGTGGTGGCCTGATCCTGGCCAAGGCCAACGCCGACATCGAGAAAAAGCTGAACTCGGCTGTTTTCCCGGGCTCGCAAGGCGGCCCGCTGGAGCACGTTATCGCGGCCAAGGCCGTGTGCTTCAAAGAAGCTCTGCAACCAGAGTTCAAGGCTTACCAGCAACAAGTGGTAAAAAACGCTCAGGCCATGGCTTCGGTATTTATCGAGCGCGGTTTTGACGTGGTTTCGGGCGGTACTGAAAACCACCTGTTCCTGCTGTCGCTGATCAAGCAGGAAATCTCCGGTAAAGACGCCGACGCGGCTCTGGGCAAAGCCTTTATCACCGTAAACAAAAACTCCGTACCAAACGATCCACGCTCCCCGTTCGTCACTTCGGGTCTGCGTTTCGGTACTCCAGCTGTCACCACTCGCGGCTTCAAAGTTGAAGAGTGCCGTGAGCTGGCTGGCTGGATCTGCGACATCCTGGCAGATATCAACAACGAAGCCGTTATCGACGCCGTTCGCGAGAAAGTCAAAGCCATCTGCGCCAAGCTGCCGGTATACGGCAACTGATCGCAAATAGCTGAATAAAAAGCCCGGCTTTCAAGCTGGGCTTTTTATTGCATCTGTTATTTTGAAACACTTGGCCGCTCCCCCCGAACAATAACAGCCTAGTCTGAATTTATGCATTCTTATCAACTGCAGAGTTCAGACAATGACTAACGATTCGCAACACTCCTTTATCGCCACCTTGCATGTACCGAACCATAACCTTCATCTTTTGGGGGCTCTTCATGGCCAGTCGGTCATAGTAACTGACTTGCTGGGCAGTGGCGGTGTCTTCTCCGGCAAACCCCAGTTGAGGGACGACTCCGCAGCCATGGGCATTCAAGCCCACGCCACAGGCGGGATCAAGGCTACGCTCAAGCTTTATTTCCGGCATACCGCCAAGGGCTATGAGATACATATCAAACACCCTGGCCAGTATGACCGGCACCGGCTGGCCATGAACCATATGGATATACTCTATGCGAGAAGTCCGACACTAAAGCATCCACTTGCCTTCACACTACTCGATCAAAACAACCGAACAGTGACAGAGAGGAACTTGAGTGAACCCCATACCCTTATCACACTTAAAACCCATAACAACAAGTATATCGGCGTAAGAAAAGCCAAAGGCTCACCTCATTACTATCTTGGTGAAACAGCCGAACATAAAAAAATGGTATTTCTTTTAAATATTATTGAAAGAAATGTGCCCTATTGATTTTACAACCGTGAAGTTGTGCGAAATAGCTGTTATTGCAGTAAGACAAAAAAATCAAAAGCCCCTGACCCTCTCCCGGAGGGAGAGGGTCAGCTATCACTCAAACCCCAAGCCGGGCAAAACCCTCGCGAATCTTGGCCTCTGGCAAATCATCGGCAATAAACACCATCACACTTTCACGGGCTTCACCTTCGGCCCACTCGGTGTCCCAATCAAAGCCATACAACTTGAGCACCCCCTGAAACACCAGCCTGCGATCTTCACCGGCAATGCTCAGCACGCCTTTGTAGCGCAGCAATTGCTTGCCGTGCTCTTCCAGCAGCTCGTTCATGAAGGCGCTAAGGCTGTCGATATCCAGCGGCTTATCGGTGCGTAGCACCAGACTGGAGATACGATCGATAGAAGCCGCAGGCTGTACCGGGCGCAAGCTCAGGCCACCCCCCAAGTCTGCGTTGAGGTTAAACCCGCGCACATCCAGTAATTCGGCCAGATCGATCTTGCCGTGCTCAACCACGCGGATCGGCGCCCGGCGGTTGATACGGGTCAAACGCTCGCTCAAGGCATCAAAGGTGGCGTCATCCACCAGATCGCGCTTGCTCACCAGTAAGCGGTCAGCAAAACCGATCTGCGCCTGGGCAATGGTCTGACTCAAATGCACATCGGCGTGGGCTGCATCCACCAGGGTAATAATGCCGTCCAGCAGATAACGCTCGCGCAGCTCTTCATCGATAAAGAAGGTTTGCGCCACCGGTGCCGGGTCGGCCAGGCCGGTGCACTCGATCACCAGGCGGTCGAAGGCAATTTCGCCATTGTCCAGACGCTCAAG
Source organism: Pseudomonas sp. TMW22080 (assembly GCF_022496745.1). NCBI lineage: Bacteria > Pseudomonadati > Pseudomonadota > Gammaproteobacteria > Pseudomonadales > Pseudomonadaceae > Pseudomonas > Pseudomonas sp. TMW22080. Next base: position 610,144 of record NZ_SCFF01000003.1, read on the forward strand.
CAGCAGGAACAGCGCCTTGGTCAGGTCGGTGTGGATGGTGCAGCACACACAGCCATTGGCCAGGGTCATGACTTGCACCGGCTCGTCCCCCAACAGTTGGGTGTCGATCCCGGCATCGCTGAATTCGTTTTCGATCACGGCGATTTTCAGGCCGTGTTCTGCCTTGAGCAAATAACGCAACAAGGTGGTTTTACCGGCCCCCAGGAAGCCGCTGAGAATGGTGACGGGGATTGGAGAGGTCATGCAGTGCCTCCTTAAACATAACGCCAAAACAAATGTGGGAGCGGGCTTGCTCGCGATTCAGGCGACACGGTGTCACTGACACACCGCGCCGTTCTTATCGCGAGCAAGCCCGCTCCCACAGTCAGATACAGCTCAGCCCTGACGGGTTAACAACACTTGGGCCCGCCCTTGCCGCCGTAACGCGCTTCCTGGCGTTCACGAAAGAACGCCTCGTAGCTCATCACCGGCTTGTCCGGGTGCTTGGTTTGCATATGCTCGACGTAGTTGTCGTAGTCGGGCATGCCGACCATCAGGCGTGCGGCCTGACCGAGGTATTTACCGAGGCGACTCAGGTCATTGAACATGGTTGCAACCCTCTATCAAGCATCTGGCATGGCTTGGTACGGCGACTCTTTATCCGTACGTACTTTGCTGCCCCATGCAGCGACACCCACTTTGATCGCAAAGAACAGAATGCTGAACACCACGAACAGAAACAGCACGGTCAGACCGGCGTTGGTGTAGGCGTTGATGATCACATGTTGCATCTGGTCGATGTTTTTCGCCGGGGCAATCACTTGGCCGGCTTCCAGCGCAGTGCTGTATTTGTTGGCCAGGGACAGGAAGCCCACTGCCGGGTTGGCGTCGAACAGCTTGATAAAGCCTGCCACGGTGGTGCAGATCAGCAGCCAGACGGCTGGCAGCATGGTCACCCAAATGTAGCGCTGGCGCTTCATTTTGATCAGCACAACGGTTGCCAGCATCAGCGCGATACCCGCCAGCATCTGGTTGGAGATACCGAACAGCGGCCACAGGGTGTTGATGCCGCCCAGTGGATCGATCACGCCCTGATACAGCAGGTAGCCCCACATCGCCACACACAGGCCGGTGGCCAGCAAGTTGGCGCCCCAGGACTCGGTACGTTTGAGTGCAGGCACAAAGCTGCCCAGCAAGTCTTGCAGCATAAAGCGACCGGCACGGGTACCGGCGTCAACTGCGGTCAGGATAAACAGGGCTTCAAACAAAATGGCGAAGTGATACCAGAACGCCATAGTGTTTTCACCCGGCAACACGTTGTGCAGGATCTGCGCGATACCCACCGCCAGGGTCGGTGCACCGCCGGCACGTGCCAGGACGGTGGTTTCACCGATGTCCTTGGCCAGCGCGGTCAACGCATCCGGGGTAATGGCAAAGCCCCAGTTGGTGATGTTTTGCGCAACGGTAACCACGTCACCGCCGACAATCGCTGCCGGGCTGTTCATGGCGAAGTACACACCCGGCTCGATCACCGAAGCAGCAACCATCGCCATAATGGCCACGAAGGACTCCATCAGCATGCCGCCGTAACCGATATAACGGGCGTTGCTTTCGTTATCCAGCAGTTTTGGCGTAGTACCCGAAGAAATCAGCGCATGGAAGCCCGATACCGCACCGCAGGCAATGGTGATGAACAGGAACGGGAACAGGCCGCCTTTCCAGACCGGGCCGGTGCCGTCGGTGAACTGGGTCAGCGCGGGCATTTTCAGCTCGGGCATGGTGACCAGGATGCCGATGGCCAGCGCAACGATAGTGCCGATCTTGAGGAAGGTCGACAGATAGTCACGAGGTGCCAGTACCAGCCATACCGGCAGAACCGCCGCAACAAAGCCGTAGCCGATGAGCATCCAGGTGATTTGCGTACCGGTAAAGGTGAACACCGGCGCCCACTCGGGGCTCGCCGCAATCTGGCCCCCCAGCCAGATGGAGCCAAGTAGCAGCAGCACACCGACGATGGAGATTTCACCTATGCGGCCCGGGCGGATGTAGCGCATGTAAATGCCCATGAACATCGCGATCGGGATGGTCGCCATCACCGTGAACATGCCCCACGGGCTCTCGGCCAGGGCCTTGACCACGATCAGCGCCAGCACCGCGAGGATGATGATCATGATCAGGAAGCAGCCAAACAGCGCGATGGTGCCCGGGATCTTGCCCATTTCCTCGCGCACCATGTCGCCCAGGGAGCGACCGTTGCGGCGGGTGGACATGAACAGGACCATGAAGTCCTGCACCGCACCGGCCAGTACCACGCCGGCGATCAGCCAGAGTGTGCCCGGCAGGTAACCCATTTGCGCGGCCAATACCGGCCCGACCAGAGGGCCAGCGCCAGCAATGGCGGCAAAGTGGTGACCAAAGAGAATGTGTTTGTTGGTCGGCACATAGTCCAGACCGTCGTTGTTGAGCACCGCAGGTGTTGCGCGGCTGGAGTCCAGTTGCATCACCTTGGTGGCGATAAACAGGCTGTAATAACGGTAAGCAACCAGATAAATGGCAACAGCTGCCACAACAATCCACAAGGCGTTGATCGCCTCGCCCCGGCGCAATGCCACTACGCCAAGGGCGCAGGCTCCTACAATTGCCAGCACCAGCCACGGGATGTGGCGGAGCAGGCTATTTTTATTATTCATTTTTTTAATTCCGGCCAGTTGGACAAGAAAGACTGCACCCGGAGTTTAGCGCTACTGGCTTTAAAGACCAGCCCCCAACATTGGTCTAGAGCCTTCTTTTGCGGTTTTTTGGCAGGCGGTGCTGCACATTTTTTCCGTGCAACGCCGCTGTCTGTCCCAGGCTGTCAGCCCGATACCGCGCCCAACCCTTGCAGATTTTTTACACCTTTGAACGCTTATTCGAACAACGCATCCAACGCCTGTTCCAGACGGGTAACGCCAATGACTTTCAGCCCCGGCGGCGACTCCTTGGGCGCATTGCCCTTGGGCACGATGGCGCGCTTGAAACCGTGCTTGGCCGCTTCCTTGAGCCGCTCCTGGCCGCTTGGCACAGGGCGCACCTCACCCGACAGGCCGACTTCACCGAACACCAGCAGATCATGGGGCAACGGACGATTACGCAGGCTGGACATCACGGCGGCCATCAGCGCCAGGTCCGATGCGGTTTCCAGCACCTTGACCCCGCCCACCACGTTCAGGAAAACATCCTGATCGTGGGTTGGAATACCGCCGTGTCGGTGCAATACGGCCAATAACATGGCCAGACGATTCTGGTCCAGGCCCAGGGTCACCCGCCGCGGGTTGGACATATGGCTGTCGTCCACCAGCGCCTGCACCTCCACCAGCATCGGGCGAGTCCCTTCCCAGGTGGCCATCACCACACTGCCAGGGACTTCTTCCTGGGCGCGGGTAAGGAAAATTGCGGAAGGGTTGGAAACTTCCTTCAGGCCTTTGTCGGTCATACCGAATACGCCCAGCTCGTTGACCGCGCCAAAACGGTTTTTCACTGCCCGCAGCAAGCGCAGCCGCCCGTCGGATTCACCCTCGAAATACAGTACGGTATCCACCATATGCTCCAGCACCCGCGGCCCGGCCAATGCGCCTTCTTTGGTCACATGGCCCACCAGGAAAATCGCCGTGCCGCTGGACTTGGCATAACGCACCAGCAAGGCCGCACTTTCACGCACTTGCGACACGCCGCCGGGGGCCGATTGCAGTTGCTCGGTAAAGATGGTCTGAATCGAGTCGATGACCATGACCTTGGGCTTTTCCAGCTTGGCAGTGGCGATGATGCTTTCAATGCAGGTTTCGGTCATCACCTTGAGCTGATCCTGCGGCAGCCCCAGGCGCCGGGCGCGCATGGCCACTTGCTGCTGGGACTCCTCGCCGGTGACGTACAACGCAGGCATGCGTGTAGCCATCTGACACAAGGTTTGCAGCAGGATGGTGGATTTGCCGATCCCCGGATCGCCACCAATCAACACCACCGAGCCATCCACCAGACCGCCGCCAAGCACCCGATCCAGCTCGCCAGAAGCGGTGGAGAAGCGCGGCAGTTCCTCGATGCTGACTTCAGCCAGGGTCTTGAGCTGGGCCTGTTGTCCGGTCCAGCCGGTACGGCCGCTGGGCGGCGCCGCAGCCCCGCTTTCAACGATGGTTTCCACCAGGGTGTTCCAGACGCCGCACTCGCCGCACTGCCCGGCCCACTTGGGGAAAGTTGCGCCGCACTCGGTGCAGCCGTAAATGCGCTTGGGCTTGGCCATCTGAACTCCACGGAAAAACCGCGATGATAGCCCACTAGGCTTTGGTCAGCGCGCTACGGGCATGCGGATTTCGCCATTGGCCAGCCGAGCGGCACTGTTGCCCGATGCATCTACGGCATTCAGGTCAGCCCCTTTGCGGGATAAATCCTTGAGCAACTCGACCCGCTGAAACAGGCCTGCATACATGGCCGCCGTCTGCCCTGCACCATTGCGCTGATCAGGGTTGCAGTCGGCTGCCATCAGGCGGTGGGCAATCTTGAGTTCACCCTTGAAAATCGCCCCCATCAGGGCCGTGTTACCGCGTTTGTCCTGCACGCAGGCATTGGCGCCTGCCTTGAGCAAATGCTCCACCGCCTTGGGCTGGCCGTTATAGGCAGCCAGAATCAGCGCGGTATAGCCTTTGCTGTCTTGAATATCGAGGGTGTAGCCGGATTCGATAAAGGTCTCGAGCATTGGCACATCGCCACGACGGGCGGCATCAAAAAAGTAATCCTGAAGCTGGCCCCGGGTGTCGGCCCCATCGGCCAGGCTCAGGCCGCTGAAAAACAGCAAGGCCAGGGAAATAAACGTTCGCATGCTTCTCTCCTGAATCAAAAGCCCTCACCCCGACCCTCCAAAAGGGAGAGGATCGGGGTGAGGGCTGCGGGTTAATCCGCCAGCTTGGCAGCCAGCGCCTTGACCCGACTCAGATCGCCCTTGGCCACTTTGGCTACGCCAGTGCCGTACTCAGGGTCGGCCTTGTAAAGGAACGACAGGATGATGTGCTTGCTTTCATCGTCTGTAGTTGCCAGCGAACCACCGAAGCTTTCAATCAAATCCTGACGCTCTTTCTGGCTGAATGAACGGTAAAGATCACCGGCCTGCTTGAAGTTCTGCTCACGCTGAATCTTCGCTTGCTGGGTAGTACCCGCCAATGGCATTTCGCTGTAGCGCGCAGCTTGCGGCTCTTCACGCGGCATCAAGCGGCTTGGCTGGTAGTTCACCCCCGACGTGGTGTGGCCCAGGTTCATCGCGCCGTCCTGGTTGCCATTGTTTACCGCGACCCGGGGGGCGTTGATCGGCAATTGCATGGCATTGGCACCCAGGCGGTACATCTGCGTATCGGCATAGGAGAACACCCGGCCCTGCAACAGACGGTCTTCGGAAGGCTCGATACCTGGTACCAGGTTGGCCGGGGCCATGGCGACCTGCTCGGTTTCCTGGAAGACATTGGCCGGGTTGCGGTTCAGGACCATTTGCCCGACTTTTCGCTCAGCCACGTTAGGCCAGATCTTGGTGGCATCCAGCGGGTCGAAATCAAAGGATTTCAAGTCTTCAGGCTTGAGGACCTGCACATACAAGTCCCACTTGGGGAAGTCCCCCTTATTGATATGCGTAACCAGATCGTTGGTCATGTGGCTGTAGTCCTGGCCCTGAACCTGCGTCACTTGTTTCGGATCAAGGTTTTTCAACCCCTGCAGGCTCTTCCAGTGAAACTTCACATAGCGCACGTCCCCCTTGGCATTGACCAGTTTGTAGGCGTGTACACCGTTACCATCCATTTCCCGGTAACTGGCGGGGGTACCCGCGTTGGAGTACAGCTCGGTCAGGGTGCGTGTGGCTTCCGGTACGTGAGAGAAGAAGTCGAAACGGCGCGAGTCGTCATCCAGGTTGGTACGCGGGTCAGGCTTGAAGGCGTGAACCATGTCCGGGAACTTGATCGCATCACGGATAAAGAAGGTGGGGAAGTTGTTACCCACCAGGTCCCAGTTGCCGTCCGCGGTGTAGAACTTGGTGGCAAAACCCCGTGGGTCACGCAGGGTTTCTGGTGAGTGGGCGCTGTGTACCACGGCCGAGAAACGCACAAATACCGGGGTGGTTTCGCCTTTGGCAAATACTTTGGCCTTGGTCAGGTCGCTCAAGTCATTGGTGACTGTAAACGTGCCGTGTGCGCCTGTGCCACGAGCGTGAACAACTCGCTCCGGGATACGCTCGCGATCAAAACGCTGCAGCTTTTGCAGCAGCTGCACGTCTTGCAGCAGAACCGGACCATTGGCCCCTGCCGTCTGGGAGTTCTGGTTGTCACCGACAGCGGCACCGTTGTCACGGGTCAGTGTTGCGGCCTGGGCTGTAACCGACAGCAGGCTGGCGCTTAATACACACAGCAGGCGGCGCTGTGAAAGCGCGCCGAAGCCTAGGGGGGTGGTCATGCGTAAGTCCTCTGGTTATTGGTTGCGCAATGGAGCGCTGACCAAAGGCTAGAGGCATGCAACGCAAACTCTAAATAGAAAGGTCTCAAGCCGGCCATTGAGAAAAAGGTCTGGTATTGCGCCATTCAATCGCGTAGTGAAAGCCAATAGAAAACTTCTCACGGCCAAACGGGTCGATTGCTTACCCGCAAACAGCTGTACGGGCAAGATCAGCCATGCTGATTTACACTGCACCCACCAACCTCATCTGTAACAAGGAATAACCTATGGGCGTGATAAGTGAGTTCAAGGCCTTCGCGGTCAAAGGGAACGTGGTCGATATGGCCGTCGGTATCATTATCGGCGCGGCATTCGGCAAAATCGTTTCGTCCTTTGTGGGGGACGTGGTCATGCCACCACTGGGGTTGCTGATTGGCGGAGTCGACTTCAGTGACCTGGCCATTACGCTGAAAGCCGCCGTTGGCGATGCGCCAGCAGTGGTTGTGGCCTACGGCAAATTCATCCAGAGCGTGATCGACTTTATCATCGTCGCGTTCGCTATCTTTATGGGTGTAAAGGCAATCAACCGCCTGAAACGCGAAGAGGCGGTCGCTCCGAGCGTACCACCGCTGCCCTCTAAAGAAGAGGAACTACTGGGCGAAATTCGCGACTTGCTCAAAGTTCAAAATAACCGGCCATAAGTGCTCAATAAAAACAACGGCGCCCTCAGGGGCGCCTTTGTTTTTCCATGTCACACACAATACAAAACAACTACCAATAGTTCTCAACAGCAACTTGACCTGGCCGGCGGCTCAGACTCAACTGCATGTCCCGTGCCTTGAGCAACTTGCGCGTGTCATCGATCATTTGCGGGTTACCGCACAACATGGCCCGTGAGTGCTCACTGCTCAATTCAATACCTGCGGCGTGTTCAAGTTCGCCATTTTCGATCAATGCAGTAATGCGCCCGTTCAATGCACCGGGTACCTGCTCCCGGGTAACCACCGGTATGTAGATAAATTTGTGCGCATAGTCGGCCAGGTATTCACGGCTGCATAGCCCGGCGATCAGTTCCTGATAGGCCATTTCGCAGGCATGGCGGGCGCTGTAAACAAGCACGATGCGCTCGAACTTTTCCCACACCTCAAAATCCTGCAGGATCGAGAGGAAAGGCGCGATGCCAGTGCCGGTTGCCAACAGCCACAGGTCACGACCGTCGACAAAGCGGTCCAGAGTCAGGAAGCCGTAGGCCTGACGCTCCACCAACAAGGTGTCACCCACTTCCAGGCGACTGAGCTCACTGGTAAATTCCCCGCCTGGCACCACGATCGAAAAGAACTCCAGAAACTCGTCATGGGGGGAAGAGACCATTGAATAGGCGCGCCACACCGTGCTGCCATCGGCCTTGGTCACCCCCAGCCTGGCGAATTGCCCTGCGCGAAAGCGAAAACCCGGATCACGTGTGGTACGCAACGTGAACAGGCTGGGCGTCAGCGGTGTGACGTCGAGAAGCGTCTGTTGGGTGAATTTTTCTGCAGTGGCAGTCATGGGGCACTCCAATGGCGAATGCCCTAGTGTCGCGCAAAGAGGGCCTGAGAAAAACCGATGGTTTGTGATGGCTTTACGGCATCCAGCCGCATCGCAAACACCGCCCGGACTGCAGCCGGAAAGATAGCTTTGCATTGAGCTTTTGGATCCGGTGCCGTTAACCCCACGCAACTGCTATATAGAAACACCCGAAAACGTATAATTAGATGCTGTTATTACATGAGCACCCACATCTACAACTAACAAAGTTTTCACATACCAACCCCTACTTTCGAATAATTAGCATTATTCGAAACAGCACCTAAAATCTTCTTAACGGGCCACCTCACAACACCGCTTACTTACTGCCGGGCCGCAGGAGCGCCTTATGACCGCACATCATTCAATCAGTAAAAACCATTACCTTTCTTGCATAAGCGAGGCTGAACTCTGTTCAAACACACTCAAACGAATAGAAGAATACGGCTTTGACTATTTCTTCTTTCGAATGATTCCTCGCCTTGGAAACACCACAACGAATAGCAAAGTAATTACAAACTATCCAAATGACTATGTCGATAGATATGAAAAAGGTCACCTCTCGCAAAAAAACCCTCTGCTGACCCACTGCCAGTTATCGATCCTGCCCATTATCTGGAGTTCTGATGTCTTTCGTGAGACGCCTGACCAGTGGAGAGCCACGCAAAACTGCGGGCTGACCTATGGCTGGTCGCAATCGGTACACGACCCCAATGGCGCTGTGAGCATGTTGAGCCTCGCCAGAAAAAGCACGCCAGTCACCGAGGACGAGTTTTCAGATAAGGCTGCCAATGTGTTGTGGCTCTGCAACCAACTGCACAGTGCCATGCTCGAGCGCTGCCACCTTCATCACCGGCTGGAGATTCATATCATCCGCCTGTCTTGTCGCGAGCTGGAGATATTGAAATGGACTGCCGAAGGTAAAATCGCTTCCGACATCGGCATGATTCTGGGCCTGAGCACCCGTACCGTGAACTTTCACATCAGCAGCGCCATGAAAAAACTGGGGGCCAACAACAAAACCTCCGCGGTGGTCATGGCGGCCAAGTCAGGCCTGTTGTAGGCCTGCCCTGCGCAGCAGCAATAAACCCATCAGGTAATCTTCGGTAAAAAAAAGTAAAATCACCGCCACCTGTAAAACCCACGGACGCTTCTGCTTGCCAGACTCCCTCAGGGGCAGGCCATGCAACAGTTGATTCCTCAGAGTTTGTATAAATGCCCGTGCTAGAAAGCCCTTTCGCCCAACTTCGCCTGATCCGCCAACCCGAGCAGCAGAACGAGCCCTTGCAGGCCTTTGATGCGGCGGATGAGTATTTGCTTAATCACTTGGCCGAACAGGCGCTGCCCGCAAACAGCCGGGTGCTGGTGCTCAATGACAGCTTTGGGGCCCTGGCGATCAGCCTGGTGGGCACAATGCAGGTCACCAGCAGCAGTGACTCCTTCCTGGCCATGCAAGCGCTGGAAAAAAACCTGGTGCGCAACGGCCATGCTTACGATGCGGTCTCGATCATTCCGGCCAGTGAACCACTGGCAGGGCCATTCGACTGCGTGCTGGTACGCGTGCCGAAGACCCTGGCCTTGCTTGAAGAACAACTGATCCGCCTGCAAGGTCAGCTGGCACCGGGTGCCCAAGTGATCGCGGGCGCGATGGTCAAGCACCTGCCGCGGGCTGCTGGCGATTTGCTGGAGCGTTATATCGGCCCGATGCATGCCTCGCTGGCGGTCAAGAAGGCCCGGCTGCTGATCGCCACAGCACAGGGCCTGGGACCATTTACCTCGCCCTACCCTACCCGCTATCGACTGGACAAGCCGGCCATCGAGCTGCTCAACCATGCCAACGTGTTCTGCCGCGAAGACCTGGATATCGGTACCCGGGCGTTCCTGCCCCACCTGCCGAAAAACCTGGGCTCGGCCCGGGTTGCCGACCTGGGCTGCGGCAACGGCGTGCTCGCCATTGCCAGCGCACTGGCCAACCCGCAGGCGCAGTACACGCTGGTCGACGAGTCGTTTATGGCCGTGCAGTCCGCCCGGGAAAACTGGCAAGCGGCCCTGGGTGATCGCGAAGTGACAGTGCGGGCCGATGACGGGCTGGCGAGCCAGGCACCGGACTCACTGGACGTGGTGCTGTGCAACCCGCCGTTTCACCAGCAACAGGTGGTGGGGGATTTTCTGGCCTGGCGCATGTTCCAGCAGGCGCGTGAAGCGCTGGTGGTGGGCGGGGCGCTGTATATCGTCGGCAATCGCCACCTGGGCTATCACAGCAAGCTGGCCAAGCTGTTTCGTGGTGTCGAGCAAGTGGCCGCCACGCCCAAGTTCGTGATCCTCAAGGCGCGCAAGTAAACCTGATCCTTGCAAGCCCCTTGTGGGAGCGGGCCTGCCCGCAAAGCGCCGACTCGATTGAACCGACAAGCGCGCAGCGCCTGTATCGCGAGCAGGCTCGCTCCCACAGAAGACAGTACAAAAAAAACCCGCCGAAGCGGGTCATAAAACCGTAGCCGCAAGGCAACGGGATGGGAAGTCAGTGGCTTTTCATGCCTGCCGCCGTCATGAACATGCGGATCAGCCAGGCAAATACTGCCAGGGTGGCCACACTGCCGGTCCAGATCACCAGCAGCCAGCCTATGCGTTGCCATAAAGGCTTCTTTTCGCATTCTTGCACGTCGTGTAGATAATCCTTGCCAGCCATGTGGGGCCTCCTCTTGGGGAAAAGGCTGTGGCCCTCAGGCCACAGCGGCACTTGCTACTAGTGATAACCGTCTTCGTGGGTCACCTTGCCGCGGAACACGTAGTAGCTCCAGAAGGTGTAGCCCAGAATGAACGGGATGATAAACAGGGTGCCCACCAGCATGAAGCCCTGGCTTTGCGGCGGTGCCGCCGCGTCCCAGATCGAGATCGAAGGCGGAATGATATTCGGCCACAGGCTGATGCCCAGGCCGCTGTAACCCAGGAATATCAGCACCAGGGTCAGCAGGAACGGCGTGTAGTGGGCCTTGCGCGCGATTGCCTTGAGCAGACCGTACATGGTCACCAGCACCAGGATCGGCACCGGCAGGAACCAGAACAGGTTAGGCAGGGTAAACCAGCGGGCCGCGATGTCTGTGTGGGCCAGCGGCGTCCACAGGCTGACGACACCCATCAATGCCAGCACGGCCAGTGCCAACGGACGACCCAGCTTGTGCATGCGCTCTTGCAGCTCGCCTTCGGTCTTCATGATCAGCCAGGTGCAGCCGAGCAAGGCGTAAGCCACGATCAGGGCAATACCGCAGAACACCGTGAACGGTGACAGCCAGTCCAGCCCGCCACCGGCGTACTGGCGGTTGACTACCGGCAGGCCATCAATAAAGGCCCCCAATGCCACGCCCTGAAAGAACGTCGCCACCAGCGAACCGCCAATAAAGGACTTGTCCCAGATATGGCGTTTTTCCGGGCGTGCCTTGAAGCGGAACTCAAAGGCCACGCCGCGGAAGATCAGGCCCATCAGCATCAGGATCAGTGGCAGGTACAACGCCGACAACACGACCGAGTAGGCCAGCGGGAAGGCACCGAACAGCGCCGCGCCGCCCAGTACCAGCCAGGTTTCGTTACCGTCCCAGACAGGGGCGACCGTGTTCATCATCACATCGCGATCTTTCTCGCCCTTGATAAAGGGAAAGAGGATGCCGATCCCCAGATCGAAACCATCCATGACCACATACATCATGATCCCGAAGATGATGATGATTGCCCAGATAAGTGGCAGATCAATACCCATGACTCAATTCCCCTTCGTCAGGCTGTCGCTGTGGCCTTCATCTGTACCCTCATGGGCTGCAGACAGAGGACGGGCAGGCGTGCGTTGCTGGCCTGGGCCACCGTGGGTTTCGTCATCGCCTTCGTGGGTGATCGGGCCCTTGCGTACCAGACGCATCATGTAGCCCAGACCTACACCGAACAGCGAGAAATACACCACGACAAACATGACCAGCGTGATGCTCATTTGCGTGACGCTGTGGTTGGACGAAGCATCAGCCGTGCGCATCAGCCCGTAGACCACCCACGGTTGACGACCAATCTCGGTAGTAAACCAGCCCGCGAGGATCGCGATCAGGCCCGATGGCCCCATCCACAGCACCAGGCGCAAGAACCAGCGGTTCTCGTAGAGGGTGCCGCGTTTCCGCAGCCACACGCTCCACAGGCCGATAAAGATCATCAACATGCCCAACGCAACCATGATGCGGAAGGTGAAGAACACGATGGTCGAGTTCGGACGATCCGCTGCCGGATAGTCCTTCATGGCCGGGATCTGCTTGTCCAGACTATGGGTCAGGATCAGGCTGCCCAAGTATGGCACCTCGATCTTGTAGTCCGTGGTCTCGGTTTTCATGTTGGGAATGCCGAACAGAATCAGCGGCGTCGGTTCACCCGGATTGTTTTCCCAGTGACCTTCGATCGCGGCGATTTTCACCGGCTGATACTCAAGGGTATTCAGGCCGTGGGCGTCACCAATAAAGGCCTGCACCGGCGCAACCACCAGGGCCATCCACATCGCCATCGAGAACATGCGACGAATGGCCGGTGTATTGCGACCGCGCAACAGGTGCCAGGCGGCCGAGGCACCGACGAAAAATGCCGTGGCAACAAAGGCGGCCGTGGCCATGTGCGCCAGACGGTAAGGGAACGACGGGTTGAAAATCACCGCCAGCCAGTCCACCGGAATGACTCGGCCATCGATGATTTCAAAACCTTGCGGGGTCTGCATCCAGCTGTTGGAGGCCAGGATCCAGAAGGTCGAGATCAGTGTGCCGATGGCCACCATGACGGTCGAGAAAAAGTGCATCCCGCGACCGACGCGGTTCCAGCCAAACAGCATGACCCCCAGAAAACCTGCTTCAAGGAAGAATGCGGTGAGTACTTCATAGGTCAGTAGCGGCCCGGTAACAGCACCGGCGAAGTCCGAGAACCTCGACCAGTTGGTACCGAACTGATAGGCCATGACCAGGCCCGACACCACGCCCATCCCAAAGTTGACGGCGAATATCTTCGACCAAAAGTGGTACAGGTCGCGGTAGGTGTCGTCACGGGTTTTCAGCCACATGCCTTCGAGCACCATGAGATAACTGGCGAGACCGATGGTAATGGCGGGAAAAAGAATGTGGAACGACACGGTAAACGCGAACTGAATTCGGGCGAGATCGAGAGCCTCCAAACCGAACATAAGTCTTCCTCTATCAGGTATCAGGTCGTTGAGGACCCGAGCGTCGCGCCCGAATCCAACTTCCCCGCAAGCCATGGCCGCTGCGAATCGCTGCTCGCTTTTTAACCACAACAAAAAGGGATCTGGCCGACTGGCCACTCAGACAAAACCGGAGAGGTTTTGATCTGGATCAAGCATGGAGGAAAGAGTAGTCCATTCCTGACACACGGCTAATGTGGTTTGTTGTCGCGTGACACGATGCCTCAGCCCTTGATATAGACCGTTGCAAGAAGTGCAGGGAATCGCAGAAATCCCTTATCAGGCTCCCGGAGATCATGATGTTTTGAGTCATTATTTGTTACAAAACAGTGATAATCTCGGCCTCCCCCAACCCTTCAGCACGATCCTCCCACATGACCAGCCAGCCCCTTCTGCTACGCCATCACCGACCCTTTGTGGCCTTCTGGTTTGCCCGCATCTTCACCGCCAGTGCATTTCAGATGCTGACAGTGGCCATCGGCTGGAACCTTTATCAGCTCACCGGCAACGTGATGGACCTGGGTTGGGTGGGCTTGATCGAGTTCGCTCCACGCCTGCTGTTCATGCTGCACACCGGGCATGTGGCCGACCGCTATGACCGCCGCAGGGTGGCCGCCGTGTGCCAGTCACTGCAGGCGATGATTGCCCTGACACTGGCCATTAGCAGTGCCAGCGACCATATCACCCGGGAAATGATCTTTATCCTCGCGTTTTTGCTCGGCGCGGCCCGCTCCTTCGAAATGCCTGCCACCCAGGCGCTGCTACCTTCCATCGTGCCAGTTGAACTGTTTCCCCGGGCCGTGGCGGCGGCACAAGCGGCACAGCAATCGGCCACCATCGTCGCACCGGCGTTTGGCGGCCTGTTGTATGCCTTTGGCAGCGTGTGGGTGTATGGCCCGAGCGTGGCGCTGTACCTGATTGCGGCACTGCTGATGAGCAACCTGCCAGCCCGTCAGTTGCCGTTGAACAAGGCCAAGGCCACGCTGGACTCATTGCTGGCGGGCATTCGTTTTATTCGCAGTCGCCCGGACGTGCTGGGCGCTATCTCCCTGGACCTGTTTGCCGTGCTGCTGGGCGGGGCCACGGCGCTGCTGCCGGTGTTTGCCAAGGATATTCTGCTGACCGGCCCCTGGGGTCTGGGCATGTTGCGTTCGGCACCGGCGATCGGCGCCTTGCTGATGTCACTGTGGTTGGCCAGATTCCCGGTGGAGCGCAAGGTGGGGCGCGTGATGTTCACCGCTGTGGGGGTCTTCGGCGTTGCCACCATCGCCTTCGGCCTGTCGACCTCGTTCTGGTTTTCATTGGCGGTACTGGTGGTACTCGGCGCGGCGGACATGATCAGCATGGTGATTCGCGCCTCGTTTGTGCAACTGGAGACCCCGGACGAGATGCGTGGCCGGGTGAGCGCGGTTAACGGTCTGTTTATCGGCGCGTCCAACCAGTTGGGGGAGTTTGAATCCGGGGCCACGGCTCACTGGCTGGGCACAGTGCCTGCTGTCGTGCTGGGCGGCGTCGGTACGCTGATTGTTACCGGGCTGTGGATAAAACTGTTCCCGGGGCTGGCCAATCGGGACCGGATGGTGGAAGAGCGCAATACCCTCTAGATATTCTGTTCCCGATCAAGCCCTTCCGTGGGAGCGAGCCTGCTCGCGAAAAGCGTTCGCGAGCAGGCTCGCTCCCACGGCGGAGGTTTTCTGTAGCCGCTGCTACCTTATATATAGCTTCACACCCAGCCGATTGTGCGGCGGTACCAGCGAACTGTTACTGAACTCGAACCAGCCACCGTTCTTGTTACCCAGATCAAAGGTGTACAAGTGCCCCACGGTGGTGCCTGAACCGTTACAGGCCACCAGCCCCTCGCCCTGATTGCATACCGGCGCCCGTACGCCATCCACTTCCTGGCCGTCCAGAGTCACATTGGGCTGGCCGCCGTAACCGCGTTCCAGCACATAGACCTTGATATGGGGGCCGTTATGGTCGCAGCGGGTCTGCTCGCGACCATCGGACACATCCTCCACCGCACAGGAAACAGACGCTACCTTGAGGATCTCGACAGTGCTCAAAGGCATGGCAGGCGCAGCGCTGACAGCGGCACTTATAAAGAGGCCAAAACAGGCTGAAACAGGTTTGATGAAGTGCTTCATGGGTCCCTCCGAAAACTGGCACGCAGTATGCCTGCCACATCAAGGTTATAAAACATGGCCTCGCAAGGTAACCAAAGCAGCCATATCCACGAGCTGCTGGTATGATGCGCGGCTTTTTCCGACAGACAGAAAATCTTCAGGCGGTCCGCGTCTGTGCTTTGCTGTTGAAAACGATTTAATCACGGCGCATTTGGCGCCACGGGGACTGGCATGCTGGAAAGGCTGTTTCAACTCAAAGCACACAACACCAATGTGCGTACCGAGATACTTGCGGGTATCACCACCTTCCTGGCGATGGCCTATATCCTGTTCGTAAACCCGAGCATCCTCGGTGAAACGGGCATGGACAAGGGCGCCGTGTTTGTTGCCACCTGTCTGGCGGCCGCCATCGGTTCAGCCACCATGGGCATTATCGCCAACTACCCGATTGCACTGGCACCGGGCATGGGCCTGAACGCCTTTTTCACCTACACCGTGGTGCTGCACCTTGGCCATACCTGGCAGGTCGCGCTGGGCGCAGTGTTTATCTCGGCAGTGCTGTTCTTCCTGCTGTCGATCTTTCGCATCCGCGAATGGATCATCAACAGCATCCCGCTACCGCTGCGCTCGGCCATTGCCGCCGGTATCGGCCTGTTCCTGGCGCTGATCGCCCTGGGCAACGCCGGTATCGTGGTTGCCAACAAGGCTACCCTGGTAGGTATGGGCGATCTGGCTCAGCCAAAAGTGATCCTCGCCTCCCTGGGCTTTGCCCTGATCGTGGCCCTTGAAGCGATGAAAGTGCGCGGGGCGGTGCTGATTGGCATCCTGGCCGTGACCATTGCCTCGATTGCCATGGGCGTGACCGATTTCGGTGGTGTCGTGTCGATGCCGCCCTCCCTGGCTCCGACCTTCCTGCAGCTGGATATCAAAGGCGCGCTGGATATCGGCCTGATCAGCGTGATCTTTGCCTTCCTGTTTGTTGACCTGTTCGACAACTCCGGCACCCTGATCGGCGTTGCCAAGCGCGCCGGGCTGATGGGCAAGGACGGCCACATGCCGAAAATGGGCCGCGCCCTGATCGCCGACAGCACCGCGGCCATGGCCGGTTCGCTGCTGGGCACTTCGACCACCACCAGCTACATCGAGTCGGCAGCGGGCGTGAGCGCCGGTGGCCGTACCGGCCTGACCGCCATTGTGGTTGGCATCATGTTCCTGCTGGCGCTGTTCTTCTCGCCATTGGCGGCCAGCGTTCCAGCTTTCGCCACCGCGCCTGCGCTGATGTTCGTGGCCGTACTGATGATGAGCGGCCTGGCAGAAATCGAATGGGACGACGTAACTGTCGCCGCCCCGGTGGTAATCACCGCCCTGGCCATGCCGTTCACCTACTCCATCGCCAACGGCATCGCCTTCGGCTTTATTTCCTGGACCGTGATCAAGCTGCTGTCGGGCCGCGCCCGCGAGTTGAATGCACCGCTGATCATTTTGTCGGTTCTGTTTGTGGTCAAGCTGGGTTGGTTTAACGCATGAGTGCCTTGCCGTTTGATTCTGCTACCTACGCCGTTGAGCTTGAAGCCAAGGCCAACCGTCTGCGTGAGCTGCTGGCGCCCTTCGATGCGCCTGAGCCGCAGGTGTTCGACTCGCCGCTCAAGCACTTTCGCCTGCGGGCCGAGTTCCGTCTGTGGCGCGAGGGTGGTGAGCGTCACTACGCCATGTTTGCCCAGGACGACAAGCGCACACCGATCCTGATCGAAGACTTCCCGATCGCCAGCCTGCGCATCAACCAACTGATGCCCCAGCTCAAGGCTGCCTGGCAAGCCAGTTCGGCCCTGAGCCACAAGTTGTTCCAGGTGGAGTTCCAGACCACCCTGGCCGGCGATGCAATGGTCACCTTGTGCTATCACCGCCCGCTGGACGAGCACTGGCAAACCGCCGCCGAGCAGTTGGCCAAAGACCTGGGTATCAGCGTGATCGGTCGCTCCAAGGGCAAACGTGTTGTGATTGGCCGCGATCATGTAGTCGAGAAGCTGGAAGTGGCAGGCCGCACCTTCACGTATCAACAGCCTGAAGGCGCGTTCACCCAGCCAAACGGTACGGTCAACCAGAAGATGCTCAATTGGGCATACGACGCACTGGGCGAGCGTTCGGATGATCTGCTGGAGCTGTATTGCGGCAACGGCAACTTCACCCTGCCGCTGGCTACCCGTGTGCGTAAGGTACTTGCCACCGAAATCAGCAAGACGTCGGTATACGCCGCGTTGAACAACCTGCGCGACAACGCTGTGGATAACGTCACGCTGGTACGCTTGTCGGCCGAAGAGCTGACCGAAGCCCTGAACGAAGTACGTCCGTTCCGTCGCTTGCAGGGCATCGATCTGAAAAGCTACGAGTTCGGCAGCGTCTTCGTCGACCCGCCTCGCGCGGGCATGGACCCGGACACCTGTGAGCTGACCCGCCGTTTCGACAACATCCTGTATATCTCGTGCAACCCGGCGACATTGGCCGAGAATATCTCCCAACTGCACGATACTCACCGTATCGAGCGCTGCGCGGTATTTGACCAGTTTCCGTGGACGCACCATATGGAATCGGGTGTGTTGCTGGTTCGTCGGTAAACACAGGTTCTGATACACCGTGTCGACCGAATCGCGAGCAAGCCCGCTCCCACAGGATCAGCGCAATACCTGTGGGAGCGGGCTTGCCCGCGATGGTAACGCCGCAATATGGCCATGTTTAATGGGCCCGAAAATACCCTGCCACCTGCCGTAAATCCCCTTCGTTTAATACCCCCGCGTAATACCTGAGCTGTACCCGTGCCAATAAATACGCATAGCGTGCCTCGGCCAGATCCCGCTTGGCACTGAACAACTGCTGCTCGGCATCCAGCACATCCAGATTGACCCGCTCGCCGCCACTCACGCTTTTCTGCGTCGCCTGCACCAGGGCACCGGCGGACTCCACCGCCATTTCATAGGCCCGCACCTTGGCCGCGGCACTGCTATTGAGGTTGTACTGCTTGCGCAGATCCACCAGCGTGCTGGCTGTTTGCGCGTCCAGTTCATACTGGGCCTGGGACAATTGCCGCGCGGCCTGGCGGGTCGATGCCGACACCGATCCCCCCGCAAACAACGGCACGGTGAGCTGAATGCCGACACTGTTGGTGTCGTATTTCTGGTTATAGGTACTTTCGGAGTCAGAACTGGTCTGACGGCTGCTGGCATACAAGCTGAGTTTGGGTAAGTGCCCGGCCCGCTTGCGCTCCACCTCGTACTCAGCCGAGGTCAGCGCATGCTGCTGCGAGGCCAGTTCCGGGTTATTGGCCAGGGCCAGTTCGCGCCAGCTTTCAAAGCGCTGCGGCTCCAGCGGCGCAATCACAAAGTGCGCCGCCAGCGGGGCCAGCTGCTCGATCTGCAACGGCTCCCCAAGCATCGCCTCCAGCTCCCGCAGGGCAGCGTCCTGATTGTCTTGCGCCTCGATTTCTTCGGCCACCGCCATGCTCAGGCGTGCCTGGGTTTCCAGCACATCGGTGCGGGTCCCTTCCCCCCCTTTAAGGAGCCGCTGGTTAAGTTGCAAACGTTCGGCAAAAGCACGCTTTTGCGCACGGCTCAGTTCAATGCGCTCCTGTGCCAGCAAGGCCTGGCTATAGGCATTAAGCAGCTGCACCGCCAGATACTGGCTTTTGCTGCGAAAGCGTTCATCAGAAAACAACGCCTGCGCCGCGCCCTGGCGGAATCGTGCGTAGGCTTCGTAGTCCAGCAGTGGTTGCTGCAAGGTCAAGGTTGCCGCATAACTGCGGTAGTCGCGATCGGTCCGGGTGCTGGCCTGGGTGACTTCAGACTCGTTGCGTGAGTTGTTGTAGTTCCACGACAGGGTCGGCAGCAACGCGGAGCGGCCAAGGGCGCGGTTCTCCTCACCGGCGGCACGCTCTTCGATGGCGGCCTGGAAGGTCGGGTCATTGCGCACGGCCAGATCGTAGGCGTCCAGCAACCCCAATGCCTGCACCGGCCCCGTGCACACCATCAATAATCCACATACAAACTGGCGCACGGTCATTCTTCCACCAATGCCATGTGAGTACGGTCGAGCAGCGGTTTGAACAGGTAATTGAGCATCGAGCGCTCGCCCGTGCGCACAAATGCCTCAACCGGCATGCCCGGGCGAATCTGCAACCCTGCCAACTGGGCCATGCCTGCTTCAGTGACCTGGGCACGCAGTGTGTAATACGGCTCGTCCGTGCGTTCATCGACCTGGCGATCCGCCGACACCAGCATCACTTCCCCCGCCACCCGCGGCGTGGTGCTCTGGCTAAAGGCCGAAAACATCAGCTCCACCGGCAACCCGGCGTGCACCTTGTCGGCCAGCTCGACCGGCACCCGGGCCTCGACCAGCAGGGGCTCGCCCTGGGGCACGATTTCCATCAGCGCCTGACCGGGCTTGATCACCCCACCTTCGGTAAACACATCCAGGCCCACCACAATCCCGGCCACCGGCGCACGCAGCTGGCTGTTGGCCAGTTCAAACTCGGCCGACGCCAGCCGATTGCGCAGGTCTTCAGTGCGAACCCGGGTATCGGCCAGTTGCGTACGAACTTCCTTTTGATACTCCTCGGCCAGTTGCCGAATTTTCAGACGCATCTCCAGTACTTGTCGCTGCAATTGGCCGATGCGACCGTAGTCTTCACTGATCGAACCCAGCACCTGGGCGTACACCCGCTCGCTGTCCAACAGGCGATTGCGCGGGATATAGCCTTCACGGGCCAGCTCACGCAAACCTTGTAACTGCTCGGCCAGGGCCGTGCGCTGCAGCACCTTGCTGGCCTGGGAGTCACGTACCCCACGCAACTGCGCCTCGGCGCCCGCGATGCTTTCATCGATACCCTGCTGATCCAGCAGCAATGCCTGACGCCGGCTATCGAACAATTGCCGTTGCAAAGCCAGATTGGACGCCACCTCCGGCTCGCTCGCCAATGCCGTCAACTCGGTGGGAAAGCTCACACTGGCCACACCGTCGCGCTCGGCATTAAGCCGCGCTTCACTGGCCAGCGAGCCATAAAACTGGCTGCGCAAGGATTGGGCCTGACCCAGCAGCGGGGTTTCCTTCAAGCGAATCAGTACCTGGCCTGCGACCACCTTGTCGCCGTCGCGCACATCGATGCGCTCAACAATCCCGCCGCTGGGGTGTTGCACCACTTTGCGATGGCCCGAAACCATCACCTTGCCCGACACCGCAACGCCCTTATCCAGCGGTGCCAATGCGGCCCAGCCGAGAAATCCGAGAAAGCCGCCGAGCATCAACAACCAGCCCAGGCGCGCATATCGGGTGTCATCCAGTTGCAGCACATTGCTGTCGCCAACGGCCTTGGCATTTAACTGCGTCATGCCTTGTTCGCCTCTGCCGTACCGAGCCGGTAGCTCACGTTCATCGCCGGCTTGGGCGCCGCAGGTTTAGCTGCAGCGGGCGCGCCGAGCACCTTGGCCGTGGGGCCAAAGGCTTGTAGCTGGCCTTCGCGCAGGATCAACAGTTGGTCGGTGAGGGTCAGCACATTGGGTTTGTGGGTGATCAAAATCAGGGTTCGCTTGTGCTGTTTGAGCTGGGTAATGGCCTGCAACAAGGCCTGCTCCCCGGCTTCATCGAGGTTGGAGTTGGGTTCGTCGAGCACGATCACCGCAGGCAGACCGTACAGCGCGCGGGCCAGGCCGATGCGCTGCTTCTGCCCGCCGGACAAACCAGCGCCACCCTCGCCCAGGCGCGTTTCATAACCGTCGGGCAATTGCAGAATCAGCTGATGCACACCCGCCAGTTGCGCGGCGGCCAGTACCTTGTCGGCATCCACCTCGGCAAAGCGTGCGATGTTTTGCGCGATGGTGCCGGCAAACAGCTGAATGTCCTGGGGCAAATAACCCAAGTGCGGGCCAAGCTGGTGTTTGTCCCACTGCGACAGCTCGGCACCGTCCAGCCGCACCTTGCCCGCCAGCGGCTGCCATACGCCGATCAGCAGCCGGGCCAGGGTTGACTTGCCGCAACCAGAAGGCCCGATCACCCCCAGCACCTGCCCGGCCGGCAGGGTAAAACTCAGGTTGGCCAGGGTGGCGCGACGGGTGCCGGGCGCACTGGCGCTCAATTGCTCCACCGCCAGCTCGCCCCGTGGCGCGGGCAAAGCCATGCGTTGCGCCCGAGCCGGATAGCTGTGCAGCAAGGCTTCGAGACGCTGATAGGCCAGCCGCGCCGAACTCCACTGTTTCCACACGCCGATCAACTGATCGATGGGGCTCAACACCCGGCCCATCAGAATGGAGCCGGCAATCATCATCCCGGCCGTGATCTGCCCCTGCACCGCCAGCAAGGCACCGAGGCCAAGCACCAGGGATTGCAGGGCCAGGCGCACGCCCTTGGACCAGGCACTGACGGTGGCGGTTTTTTCGCTGGCCAGATTCTGCTGCGCCAAAAAGGCCGTGTGCTGCGCCAGCCAACGCCCGCGCAAGGTGTCGAGCATGCCCATGGCTTCAATGGCCTCGGCATTGCGCAGATGCGCGCTGGCCTGCTGGGTGGCCTGCACCGACAACTCGCTGGCGGCCTTGAGCGGCGCTTGGGAAACGCGCTGATTGACCCATGCCAGAATCATCAACAGTACCGCGCCGCCCAGGGCCAACAGCCCCAGCCAGGGGCTGAACATAAAGATCACAAACAGATACACCGGAAACCACGGCGCGTCGAAAAACGCGAACAGCGCATTGCCCGTCGCGAACTGGCGCAGGCTGGTGAGGTCATTCAACGCCTGCGCTGCTGCCGGGCTGCCGGTGCGCAATTGCGCCTCGAAAGCGGCGTCGTAGACGCGCTGATTCAAGCGCATGTCCATCTGCGTGCCGAGGCGGATCACCACCTGGCTACGCACCCACTCCAACGCCCCCATCAGGCCAAACAGGCCGAGGATCATCAGCGTCAGCATCAACAGGGTCATTTGATTGCCCGATGCCAACACCCGGTCATAGACCTGCAGCATGTACAGGGCCGGGGCCAGCATCAGTAAATTGATCACGGCCGAGAACAGGCCGATATTGAAAAAAGCACGTTTGTAGGCCGTCAAGGCAGCCAGCATCTCGTTGGCTTTGGGCCGGGTCATGGAAAGATTCCGAGGATATGGGCCGAAAACCCTGTGGGAGCTGGCTTGCCTGCGATGCTAGCGGCGCGGTCTGACTGCCAGACCATGCCGATGCCATCGCGGGCAAGCCCGGCTCCCACAGGATTGGAGTTCACTGAGGTGGGCGGGAGTTACGCCGCCAGTGCCCAGTCCTGAGCCACATCCAGCACACCAATCAGGCTGATATCAGCCGCCAGCGGTGCATCGGCGTGAGCCAGGCCAGCTGCCGCCAGTTGGTCGAAGGTTGAATCGGTGCTCAGGCCGAACCCGCTCAGCAGGTTGTTGAGCACGCCTTCCAGACCCGATACGTCGCCTTTCATCAGGCCGTAGATCACGTCCTGAACAGCGTTGCCAGCACGGCCGGCATCGCTGGCGGCAGACAGGTCGAGGCCGTTGAAGGAGACGGTGTAGTCGCCCAGGCCAAACGCGCTACCCGAGCCGCCAGTCAGCACTTCACCCAAACTCACGCTGTCCAGTTCACCCCACAGGTAGTGGTTCATGTTGTCGCCAGCAGAGACTTTAGGGTCATACACATAATGCAGGCCATTGTTGGTATCGCTTCCTGCGATAAAGGCGTAGTCCGACTTATTGGCACCATGCGTCGCATACTGCTCACCATCTTGAGCGCTAACACCACTGTTGAAACCACCGGTATTACTTAGACCGTGACCCGCAGTTTTAAAACCTTGAGCCCAGTCGCTGAGTACGTCACCAATCGAATCAGAACCAATAAACGAGCTGTAGTTAATCGAAATAGTCATGACTTGAGTTTCTTCCTTAGATAGTTTCAGTGAAGTGGCGTACAGCGATGCACGCCTTTGCTCACAACGAGCAATCTTTTATATAACGAAGCAAACAGTCCGTTATTTAGAATTTATATTCGAGCATGCCGCTCAATGTCCGACCGCGCGCCATGCTCAAGTTGCTGGCATCTCCCATGGCCACAAAGTAGGCTTCGTCGGTAGCGTTCTCTAACGACAAGGTAATATTCAACGTGTTCGTCGGCCAGTAACTTGCATACAGGTCGTACACGCTGTATTTAGGCCAGAGTGCTTGCTCTATACCGTTGTAACTCCACTCATTCAAGCTCGCGTCATTACCAGGGCTGTAGCGCAAGCGTATCCCAGTGTCCAGGCGCCGCTCAAGAAAACGAGCTCCGACCGTTAGAGACCCTCGATCTGCGGGTATATGCGCCGCATTACCCATGATAGCCCCGCAAGTGATTGCGTTGTTTCTGTCAGGGTCATCGAGCCATTCAGAGACTCGAGTATTGGTGTAGCCAATCGTGCCATTAGGCCGGGTATAGGGCACTTTGATTATCTTAATAACCTCACCCCTTTTTTTGGCCCCACCCATATAGAATTCATTTGAGCAAAAGTCATTACTGCCAATCATATGCGTATAACTCAGATTGGTATACAACCGCCCCATGTCGTAGTTCAACTGATATTCGACACCTCGAAAACGGGTCTCAGCCAGGTTATTCACATATGCCGAACGACCCGGCGTGGAAATGTCGTCCGAACCTGGTAGAGAGACGCCATAATTTAAAAACGAGAAGTTCTTGATGTTGTTATCAAAGTAAGCAACTTTCACCCCGAGCCGATCATTATTAAAGAACAGGGATTCTTTAAAGATATTTAACCCGAACTCCCATTCCTGGTTTTCCTCAGCTTTCAGGTATGGATTGGGGTAAACCCGCTCCGGCGCATTCCCCCCATGGGGCCGCCCGGTCATAAACACCTCAGTCACCGCCGGCGGGCGCCAGCCCTGACCCCACCGCCCATAAAACTGCAACCAGTCAACTCCGGGTTTTACCCCTATACCAAACGTCGGAGAAAACTTGCCTTCTTCACGATCGGAATCATAGAAATAAACATTTCTTACAGAACTCCCCGATGTCATCACCTCGCCACCATTCTCCCCTGGAGTGACTGGCGCTTGCCATAAGCTCATGCCTGTCTTGCCTTCCAGACGATAGCGGTCATAACGCAACCCGGCATCCAGCGTCAGCCAATAGCTGTACTGGTAGTGCAGGTTATTGAACAGGCTGGCCATGGTACGTTTACCTTCCGGGTCAGCACCCTCAACCCAGGGCAGATCGGTCTCATTCTCTGCAGGCACCAGATTGTTCTTGGACTTAAAGATGTCCTGATAACTCTCCAGGCCATAGTTCCAGCTCAGTTGCCCGTAGTTGTTGAAGTCAAACCGGGACGTGTTTTCTACCTGAAAGCCCCATGTACTGGTGCGAAACTCATCTTCGTAACCATCAAATGCATTACCACTATCAGCCGACGCTTTGTGGGGGGCATTACGTCGATCAAGCTGCGTATTGACGTAATAAAGTTTACTTTTGAAGTCGATCAGCTCGTTATCCGGGTTGTAGCTGTAGTCCAGCGCCAGGTTGCCGGTATTGATATTGCTTTTACCGGTACGAACATAGTCATAACCATCCTTCGTCGCATTGAGGTTGGTCCATGCGTCAGCGCTATCGCTGTCGGTTTCCAGGTAAGTGAACTGCGCTCGCTGGTCGTTGGGCAGGTTCAGCCCGAACTTGACCATCTGCGAACGGGTCACACTGCCGGTATCGCCTACTTCACTGGACAGCCAGTCTTTCCAGGCTTCGCGATATTTGTTCTTGCTGAGAATATTTACGCCCAGGTTATCGGCGTTTTGCCGACCGGTACGGTAGTCACCAAAATGGCGTTCGCTATAAGCGACCAAAACATCGCCAAGATCATTGCCAAATGCGAAGACGCCACCGCCATTGAAATAGGTGCCATTACCCAATTTACCGATACCGCTGCCAGCCCGGATGCGCCCGCCGTACTCTTTGCCGTCTTTCAGGAACTCGCTGGCTTGCAGGGTGTTAAAGCTGGCAATGCCTCCCAATACGCCAGCACCGCCCATACCGGACTGGGCACCTTTGTCGATTTCAACGCTGGAGACCATTTCCGGGTCGATCAGCATCACGCCATTGCGTTGCTGGTGGCCGTTGACATTGAAGTTCTGGCGCATGCCGTCAACGTTCATGTTGACCCGGCCATAGTCCTGAATCCCGCGGATATTGACCGACAGGCCCTGGTCACGCTGGTTGACGGCGGTGTACACGCCCGCGGTTTCTTCAAGCATGTCAGCGGCATGACGGGGGGCACGCTTGTTGATTTGCTCACGGGTAATGACAGCGACGGAGGATGGGGTCTGGTACACCCAATCCGCAGTATTACCCTCACTGGCCGTCACCGATGTGGTGCCCAGGGCCAGGGCGCCGTTGTGTTCGCCGCTGACGCGGGTCAGGGTGATCTGGCGTTCGCCGGTAAAGCGATACTCCACCGGGTTGTTGCCCAGCAAGCGCGCCAGGCCTTCCTGTACGCCAAGGTCACCGTTCAGCGCTACGGAGTTCAGGCCGCGCAGCATCTGGCTGTCAAACAGCACTTGCAGGCCGGCCTGCTCGGCAAATATCAGTACGGCCTTGTCCAGCGGCTGGGCCGGAATATGGAAAGCAATAAATTCTTGCTGAACGGCGCTGCTGATCTTATTTGCGGCCTGCACCGGCATTTGCGCCGCCAACAGGGCGAAAATCCCGACATGAACTGCAAAGGCTAACCGACTTGCGGATTGCACCCCTTTGCGCTGACTACCCATCATTTTTATTTTCCCCAGGCTTACGAGCTGCTTTGCGAATGAATCTCAATAGCAAGACGTAAGATGGGGGAAAAGTCAGTAAAGGTTTTTGCGATTAATTTTCAAAAAGCGCTGCAGAGCTTTGTGGTGGCTCAATACACCAGGCTCACGCCCGCCAGTTCGACGCGCTGCACCTGCAACTCCCGGGTGAGGGTGTGCAGGGCGCTGTCGAGCATTTCGAGGCGGAATACGCCGCTGACCTGTCGACTGGCCAGGGCCGGGTTGGCCAAGATGATCTGGCCGGGGCGATAGCGGTTGAGCTGTTTGATCACATGGCCCAATGGCTGGTGATCAAATACCAGCACGCCACGGCGCCAGCTGGTGGCTGCGCTCAAGTCGAAACCGGGCAGTTTTTCTACACCCTGCGCTGCGCTGTAGCGGGCGCTCTGGCCCTCCTCAAGGGTTTGCTGCGCTGCGCCTTGGGCCGGCGGCGTTTGCAGGCTCACGGCAACGCTGTGTTGCAGCACGCCGACCCACGCCTGATCGCGGCTTTCGCGGCCCACCACAAATTGCGTGCCCAGCGCCCGGGTACGCCCGCCCGCGCTTTGCACCACAAAAGGTCGTGTTTCAGCTTCGCCCATCGGGGCGACATCAAACACCGCCGAACCCGCCAGCAGGCTGATGCGCCGCTCTCCAGTGTCGTAGTCGATGCTGATGGCACTGGAGGCATCCAGCTCCACTGAGCTGCCGTCGTCGAGCTGAACCGTACGGATTTCTCCCGCACCTGTGCGGTAGTCGGCCTGCATCTGTATCAGTACCGTCGGGCCGCTGACCCAGCCAACTGCGACTACCAACGACAGCACTGCCGCACGCCCGATCCAGCGCAACGGGCGTCGACGGCGGGTCACTGGCGCGGGTCGGGCTTCTGCTGGTCGATGGCGATGGGCAACAGGCCGCGGCTCCAGCGCCAAATCCCCCAGCGCTGCCCAGGTCTGCTCGGCAAAGCGCAAGGCCTCTGGATGGCGCTTATCGGCCGCCAGCCACTGCTCCAGCTGCGCCTGCGCCTCCTCGCTCAACGCACCCGCGTGCAGACGCACCGCCCACTCGGCGGCCGCTTCAGTAATGCTCTGCTGTTCGGGGCCTTGGCTCATCAGGTGTGAATCTCTATTTCTCGTTATATATAAGCAGTGACGTCTCGCCGGCTAAAACTCAGTAAGCCGTTCATCCACATATTTGAAAGTTATTTCTCGGGCTCTTGTAGACGCTGCATGACGTAAGCCAAGGCTTTCGACAGATGCTTTTGCACCGAGCTGTCGGAAATTTCAAGATGGCGCGCAACTTGAGCATGGGTCATGCCCTCGATGCGGTTGAGACGGAAGATTTCCTGGGTGCGTTCGGGCAATTCGGACAATGCCTGCTTTAGAGCCATGCGCTGTTGTTCAGCCATCGCCTGGGCCTCCAGCCCTGCCATTTCGTCTTCGATTTCGGCCAGTGCTTCATGGGGGACCGTATCGGTCTTGCGCCGGGTTTCCTGGCGGATATGATCGACCAGCAGGTTGCCAGCAATGCGATAGAGGTAACCGGGGGAGTTGTCGATGTGCTCTTTGCGGTCACGCTCGGCCATGCGCAGAAAACTTTCCTGCACCAGGTCCGCGGCCAGTTGTGGGTCTCGTACCTTGCGCGCCAGATACCCGCGCAGGGTACTGGCATGCTTGAGGAACAAGCCCTTGAGATCCGTATCCAACAAACCGACTCCCTGAGCATGAAGGAAAGGGGCCGCTATCTTACTTTTTGTCGAGAATGATTTTCAATTGGTATTGTGTTTCATTAGTACAAAGTGTGCCGCCTGTTCACGCCTGCAAATAGCGCAATACGGCATCACACATCATGTCGCGCTGACGCTGCTTGACCTGCAGATCAGAGAAGTCGACCTGGAAAATTTCACCCAGGGTGTAGCGATTCGATACCCGGTAAAAACAGAATGAGCTGACCAGCAAATGCACATCCAGCGGGTTGAGCCCGGCACGGAACACCCGTTGTTCAACGCCGCGCTGCAGGATGTTTTCAAGTGCCTGCACGATCGTGTCGTTCATGGCCTTGATGCCTTCGGAGCGCTTGATGTATTCACCCTTGTGGATATTTTCGATGCTGACGATACGCACAAAATCCGCATTCATGTCGTGGTGGTCGAAGGTGAACTCCACCAGTCGTTGAATCGCCAGAACCGGCTCAAGCTGATCCAGATTCAAGCAGCTTTCGATGCTGCGGATTTCGCCGTACAACTTCTCCAGCACCTCGACGTAGAGTTGCTCCTTGCTGGTGAAGTAGTAATAGATCATGCGCTTGGAGGTTTTAGTGCGCTCGGCAATCGCATCCACCCGCGCCCCCGCCAGGCCTTGTTCGACAAACTCGACAATGGCTTCTTGCAGGATATTTTCCCGGGTCTTTTCAGGGTTGTTCTTACGGCTTTTGCGCGGTTCGACTACCGGTGCCGTGGCGCCGGTATCGACTTCTGGAGTATTGGTCATTTAAGGCTCACGGCCAGGTTGGAGTGCCCGGGATTATGGGGCGCCCCGCCCCATGAAGGAAGTCGCCCTACAACTTTGCCTGACGCACCGCACCACTGCGTGACTTGGCCATCGCCGCCAGGCGCACCGCAACGTTCGCCGCGCCATACCCGGCATAGCCATTTTTGCGTTGCAGCAGCTCGAAGAAAAACCGCCCTTCAAACGCCTCGGTGTACACATGAAACAGCTCGCCACCCTGGGCATCGCGGTCATACAGCACGTTGAAATAAGCCAGTTTGCTCAGGAATTCGTCATCAAAATCAAAGCGCGCCGCCAGGTCGTCGTAATAATTGAGCGGGATATCCAGCAGCGGCACGCCTGCGGCTTTAGCGCGGCTGACTTCGGCGAACAGGTCGTCACACTCAAAGGCGATATGGTGCACACCCGAACCGCGATAACTCGACAGAGCATGTGAGATGGCGGTGTTTCTGTTTTCGGAAATGTTCAGCGGCAAGCGAATCGAGCTGCAACGGCTACGCAGCGCGCGGCTCTTTACCAGACCATAGGGATCGGGGAGCACCACTTCGTCATCGGCTTCGAAATCCAGCAGGCTCTTATAGAACAGTACCCAGCTGTCGAGGCTGTCGGCGGGTAATGCCATCGCCATATGATCGATGCGTTTAAGGCCGCCCTGGGGTGATGGGGCTGACGTGAGGTTGAAGTCAGATTCATACAACGGCTTGCCGGTAGCGTCTTTGTCCACCAGATAAATCAGGCTGCCATCGGGCGCACGCACTGCCGCCAGCTCCAGTTCGTTAGGGCCGACCAGCCCGCGATAAGGCTGCCCCTTGTAGGCCACGGCACGGGCCAGTGCGCTGGCACTGTCTTGCACCCGAATGGCAGTGGCACATAAAGACGGGCCGTGGGCTTCAAAAAAGTTATGAGCAAAAGAATAGGGTTCGGCGTTGAGGATCAGGTTGATATCACCCTGGCGCAGCAAGCTCACATTTTTTGAGCGGTGCTGCCCGGCCTTGCTGAAACCCAGTCGCTCGAGCCAGTGGGTCAGTTGCGCGCCCTGGCTTTCATCCACGGCAAATTCGAGAAACTCGATGCCATCGTACGAACTGGCAGCGGGCGGGGCGAACAGTGGCTCCAAGGTAGCGACCGGGGGATTTTGCAGGGCAAGCCGCTCGCGGGTTTTCTCTTCCAGATACAGCAACGAACGCAAGCCATCGGCCGCATTGGCGCGGGGCGGAGCGGCGCGAAAACCGTCGTTGAAGATCTCCAGCGACAGCGGCCCGGTGTAGCCACTTTGTATGATCGGTGCCAGGAAGCCTGGCAGATCGAACTCGCCCTGCCCCGGGAAACAGCGGAAGTGACGGCTCCACTCCAGCACATCCATCGCCAGAATCGGGGCGTCTGCCATCTGTACAAAGAAGATTTTGTCACCGGGAATCTGCGCAATGCCACTCGGGTCACCCTTGAGGGACAGGGTGTGGAAGCTGTCGAGCAATACGCCGAGGTTGGGGTGATCGACCTCGCGCACCAGGTCCCAGACCTGTTGCCAGGTGTTGACATGACGGCCCCAAGCCAGGGCTTCGTAACCAATACGCAGATTGCGCGCCCCGGCGCGCTCGGCAAGCAGGCTCAGGTCATCGAGCAGAATCTGCCGGTCACCCACCGAATCCGTTGCGGCATTGCTGCACACCAGCACCAGATCGGTGCCCAGTTCCTGCATCAGGTCAAACTTGCGTTCGGCGCGGTCGAGGTTGCGGGCCAAACGGTCGCGGCGGCAGCCTTCAAAATCACGAAACGGCTGAAACAGGCTTATTTCCAACCCCAGATCGGTACATATCTGACGCACCTCTCGGGGGCTGCCGTCATAATACAGCAGGTCGTTTTCAAAAATTTCGACCCCGTCAAAACCTGCCGCCGCAATGGCATCGAGCTTCTCCGGCAGGGTGCCGCTCAAGGAAACCGTGGCGATCGAACGCTTCATTTATAACTCCCAGGATTGGCGCAGCCTGCAGGCGACGGCATTTCTTAATGGCTTGATTATTAAGGGCGCCCTATTATTGAGCAACCAATCTGTACCAACCGGTTAGTTTTGCGTGCGATTATCGAACAATATGGCCTATCTTGAATTGACGACTTTTTGTCCACTCGCCACCATCAAGCCCGTACTCCCTGCGTCACTTGTTGTGCAACACCACATAAAAATTCCAAGAAACGGGTAAACATCCATGGTCCCTTCTCCGACTGCACGCACCACTTCTGCCCATGCTCCAAACGCAGGAATCGGTGACAAGATTCGCGGCACCCTGGCGACTGGCAAAACCCGTTGGGGCATGCTCGCACTGGTGTTTTTCGCCACCACCCTCAACTTTATCGACCGTGCTGCCCTGGGCGTAATGCAACCGATCCTGGCCAAGGAGATGAGCTGGACGGCGATGGATTACGCCAACATCAACTTCTGGTTTCAGGTGGGCTACGCCATCGGCTTCGTGCTGCAAGGCCGACTGATCGACCGTGTCGGGGTCAAGCGCGTGTTCTTCTGCGCCGTGTTGCTGTGGAGCCTGGCCACCGGCGCACATGGCCTGGCCACTTCGGCGGTGGGCTTTATGATCTGCCGCTTTATCCTCGGCATCACTGAAGCCGCCAATTACCCGGCCTGCGTAAAAACCACGCGCCTGTGGTTCCCGGCCAGCGAGCGCGCCGTGGCCAGCGGCATCTTCAACGCCGGCACCAACGTAGGCGCCATGTTCACGCCGATGATGTTGCCGCTGGTACTGCATGTGTGGGGCTGGCAGGCGGCCTTTTTGTGCATGGCAGCCTTGGGCGGTATCTGGCTGATCTTCTGGGGTTTGAAGTACTACAACCCGGAAGAGCACCCGACCGTCACCAAGGCCGAGCTGGACTACATCCAACAAGAGAAAGAGCCTGAGCAAACCACCGTCTCGTTCGGCACCATCCTCAAGATGCGCGGCACATGGGCATTCGCCTTGTCCTACGCCATGACGGCACCGGTGTTCTGGTTCTACCTGTACTGGCTGCCGCCGTTCCTGAACCAGCAATACAACCTGGGCATCAGCGTGACGCAAATGGGCATCCCGCTGATCATCATCTACATCACTGCCGATTTCGGCAGTGTGGGCGGCGGGATCCTGTCATCGGTTCTGATCAAACGCGGCATGGCGGCAGTCAAGGCGCGCCTGGTGTCGATGCTGTTGTGTGCCATCAGCATCATCGGCGTGGTCATGGCCGCAGGCTCCAGCCAGCTGTGGGTCGCCGTGGGCGCCATTGCCCTGGCCCTGGGTGCGCACCAGGCCTGGACGGCCAACGTGTGGAGCATGGTGATGGACTACACGCCCAAACATATGATGGGCACCGTGTTCGGCTTTGGCGGCATGTGCGCTGCGATCGGCGGGATGTTTATGACCCAGTTCGTGGGCTATGTGCTGACCGTCACCAACAATAATTACACCTTGCTGTTCACCATGATTCCAGCGATGTACTTCATTGCGTTAGTGTGGATGTACTTCATGGCACCGCGAAAAATCCCGCAGGTTTAGCGCATAGAACACCGAGGTATTCGATGACATTACCCACACCCCTTTCGGGGGTGAACCAACCCTTGAAGGGCATCTTGCTGATTGTGACGGCCACAGCGCTGTTCTCCAGCCACGATGCGCTGTCCAAGTACCTCAGTGGTTTTTACCCGGTGGTGATGGTGGTGTGGGCACGTTACCTGGTGCATACCGTATTGATGGCAGGGATCTTTCTGCCGCAGTCGGGGTTGCGTGTACTGCGCAGCAAACGGCCTTTGCTTCAGGTGTTGCGGGCTATCTGCCTGCTGGGCTCGGGCCTGTTCTTCACCTATGGCTTGCTGTTTATCCCGCTGGCTGAAAATACCGCGGTCAACTTTCTGGCACCGCTGCTGGTGGCGGCATTGTCCGGGCCGCTGCTGGGCGAGACGGTCACGCGCGGGCAATGGTTGGCGGTGGTGTGCGGCTTTATCGGCGTGGTCATCATCATCCACCCGGGTGGCGAACTGTTTACCCCAGCGGTGTTATTGCCGATGGCGGCGGCGTTGTGCTTTAGCTGCTATCAAATCCTCACGCGCAAGCTCAGCGCGTACGACAGCCCTACCACCAGCAACTTTTTTGCCGGGTTGTTCAATGTGCTGGTGATGAGTGCGCTGGTGCCTTTTTTCTGGCAAACGCCAACCCTGACCCACGGCCTGCAAATGCTGGCTTTGGGCAGCCTGGGCATGACTGCGCACTTGCTGCTGACCCAATCGTTTCGCGTTGCTGCACCGGCATTGCTGGCGCCATTCAGTTACTGCCAGATCGTATTCTCGGGGATATTGGGCTGGTTGCTATTTGACCACACACCAGATCTGGCCAGCCGGGTCGGTATTGCGATTATCTGTGCCAGCGGGTTGGCGGCGGCGTGGCAGCAGCGGCGCAGCCGCACATAATTCCCGTAGCAGCTGCCGAAGGAACGAGGCAGCTGCTACAGATTTTGCATTTGCCTCATATCCTTTTAAAAGTCGAAGAACACCGTCTCGCCTTCGCCCTGAATGCGGATGTCAAACCGATAGGCCGTTTTGCCATTTACTTCGCAACGCTGGGCGATCAGGGTTTCACGCCGTTGCGGCTGTTCGATCAGGTTAAGCACCGGGCACTTGGCATTGGCTTCTGGCTCATCGCTAAAGTACAGCCGCGTCTGCAAATGGATGTTGATACCCCGGGCAAACAGCGACACGTTGATATGCGGCGCCATCGGCACGCCAGCTGCGTTGTTCACCACGCCCGGCTTGATGGTATTGAGTGTCCACTCACCCGCATCGAAGGTGGTGGCGGTGCGACCAAAGCTGTTGAAGGCTTTTTCCGAGTCGAAGTTTTCGTCATAGACCCCTTTATGGTCGGCTTGCCAAAGCTCCAGAAAAGAGTCGCGCACCAGGTGGCCATTACCGTCATAAACGTTGCCAAACAGCACAATATGCTCGCCCGCAGCATCGGGTCTGGCCATTTCGCTCCAGATTTCCTCTGGACGCGACGGGTTGCCGGCCGCAGCCAGCGCCAGGCCGATATGCACGTAGGGGCCAGCAGTTTGCGATGGGGTTTCCGGTAGCAGTTCGATAGGCATGACGGGGCTCCTCAGCAGTTTTCGAAGTGAGTCTGGCGCTGACCGCGCAGCACAATGTCAAAACGATAGGCCAGACAATCCATCGGATTGGCCGCGCCCATGTCCAACCGGGCAATCAGGCTCTGCACGGCATCGGCGTTGGTAATCGATTTGACGATCGGGCACATGGGGATCATCGGATCACCTTCGAAGTACAGCTGGGTAATCAGGCGCGTGGCAATCGAGGGGCCACTGATGGAAACGTGGATATGCGCCGGGCGCCAGTCGTTTGGCCCGTTGCGCCACGGGTAGGGCCCTGGCTTGACAGTGCGAAAGCTGTAATAACCTTCACTGTCGGTCAGGGTGCGGCCCACGCCGCCGAAGTTTGGGTCCAGCGGCGCCAGGTAGCGGTCGTTCTTGTGACGATATCGACCGCCTGCGTTGGCCTGCCAGATTTCCACCAAGGTATGAGGAATCGGCTTGCCATATTGATCGCGCACGCGACCTGCCAGGATGATCCGCTCGCCTATCGGCAAACCGCCATTATTGAAATTCAGCAGCAAGTCGTTGTCGAACTTGCCGAACTTAAGGTGGGAAAAGTCAGGCCCGCTGGTCTCACTCACCGATTGCGGGATGCTCACCAGCGCCTGACGCGGGGAACGGGCAATGGAAGTCTTGTAGTCAGGGGTCAGAGCTTTGGGGTGCCAGTTGCGGTCACGGATGATAAAGCGCCGGCTGTCTGCATCAGACATGTCGATCTCCTGTTGTTTTTATAAAGGCTGGGCGCCAGTTTTAACCAACAGGGGCGTAACGACTATTGAAAAGGCCAGGCCTATCCATAACCAAATGGTTATGGATAAATGCCTTCGCCGTAAGCTTGGCCCAATTCACGCAAAACCTCGACACACCCTTGCGCTGCCACCGACATCGGCACATGGGCGTTGCTGCAAATACCGATCGAACCGCCCGGCTCACGCTGGCCCAGGTCGATTTCTTGCAGCTCGCCACTGGCCAGGTCCAGGCGCACGGCATCCAGCGGGGCGATCCACACCGCATCATTGCGCAGCACATAACGCCGGCTGAGGGTGATCGACAGGGTTTCCAGGCGCTGGCGGGACTGGCTGATGCCGCACTGCACAAACAGGCTGTCGGCAAAGGTGCGAATGGTGGTGTTGGCCAATGGCAAAACCAGCGGGTAATTTTCCAGCTGGCTGCGGTCCAGCGGTCCCCGGATCAAGGGGTGATCTGCGCGCACCACCAGGGTCATGGATTCGCTGTAGAGATGCTCAAAATTCATACCCTGAATTTCCGGGCTATCGGTCATGCGCCCCACTACCAAATCGACATCGCCTACCCGTAACTGCGATAACAGATAGGCGCTGGGCCCGGTCACGACGCTCACCACCAGCGACGAATGCCTGGCGTGCAGGCGCTGCACCAACTCGGGTATCAGCAGGCTTTCTACCGTCGACAACACCCCCAGACGCACCATACCGCCCACGTATTCGCCACCCCGCAGAGCATTCACACCTTCACGCAAGGCCTGCACCGAAGGTGTCGCATAACGCAGAAAGGCCACCCCGGCCTCGGTCAGGGTGACCCCGCTTTTACTGCGTACAAACAGGCTGACCGTCAGTAACTCCTCAAGCTCCTTGAGGGTTTTTGACATCGCCGGCTGGCTTACCGCCAGCACATCCGCCGCCCGCGCCAGGCTGCCCTGGCGCGCCATCTCCAAAAAGCATACGAGGTGGCGGTACTTGATACGGGTATCGATATTCACAGGGCTAACAACTCCGGGGCGGGGATTGGCGTGGCGTATTCAACCACTTCAGCCCGATGCCCGGAACTGTATTAAGGCGTTCAGGTCTTTTTAGCGCAATGCCATACTCGCCCCCCCCACCCAAGAAACGTCTGACAGCCGGGCTGGCATTGTCCCGACTCAGCAACAACACTTGAACACACGATTTATCAGAGGACTCCCCCATGCTTTGGAAAAAAGGTCGACGTAGCGATAATGTCGAAGACGTACGCGATCAAGGCACCGGTGGTGGTGGCGGGATGCGGTTTGGCGGCGGCAAAGGTCTGAGTTTGATGGCCGTGGTGGTGATTGTTGGCATCGGTTTGTTGACCGGGCAGGACCCCATGCAGATCCTCGGACAGTTAAGCGGCCAGCTCACCGAACAGTCTTCGCCTCAGGTCACCCAGCCAGCCGGTCGCGCACCGGCGGCCAATGACGAGCAGGCCGATTTTGTACGGGCGATTCTGGGTGACACAGAGGACACCTGGCGCCAAGTGTTTCAGCAAGCCGGACGCAGCTATAAAGACCCGACCCTGGTGCTGTTTCGCGGCCAGATCAATTCGGCCTGCGGCTTTGCAACAGCTGCCAGCGGGCCGTTTTATTGCCCGGCCGACCAGAAGGTCTATCTGGATATGAGTTTCTTCCAGGAAATGGCCCAACGCTTCAAGGCTGCTGGCGATTTTGCCCAGGCTTATGTGATCGCTCACGAAGTTGGCCATCATGTGCAGACCTTGCTGGGCGTGTCGTCGAAAATGCAGATGGCCCGTCAACAAGGCAAACGTATGGAAGGCGATGGTGGCTTGCTGGTGCGCCAGGAATTGCAGGCCGACTGTCTGGCCGGGGTGTGGGCCAACCTTGCGCAAAAACGTCACAATTGGCTGGAAGCAGGCGATATAGAATCGGCCTTGAACGCCGCCAATGCCATTGGCGATGATCGCTTGCAGCAGCAAAGCCAGGGCCGTGTGATGCCGGACTCTTTTACCCACGGCACATCGGCACAACGGGTGAAGTGGTTCAAGACCGGTTTTGCCCAAGGCAATATCAACCAGTGCGATACCTTCTCGGCAGCGAGGCTTTAAATGGGAATACGCTCTATCGCTTCATTAATAGGCCTGATGCTGGTCTGCTCTGTGGTTCAAGCAGCCGAGCACGGAGTTAAAGAACTCAGCCCCGAACATCTCAAGATCGGCCCCGGCGAGTTGAGTGT
This sequence comes from Pseudomonas sp. TMW22080, assembly GCF_022496745.1. Lineage (NCBI taxonomy): Bacteria > Pseudomonadati > Pseudomonadota > Gammaproteobacteria > Pseudomonadales > Pseudomonadaceae > Pseudomonas > Pseudomonas sp. TMW22080. Next base: position 646,866 of record NZ_SCFF01000003.1, read on the forward strand.
CGGGGTGAGTCAGGACTGGAAACAGCCACTGCCTCAGGTGCAACGCGCACTGATCGTGATTCATGGTCGTCTGCGCAACGCCCAGACGTATTTACACAGCGCCGAGCAAGCCGCGACGCAGGCCGGGCAGCTGTCCACAACCCTGGTCATTGCACCGCAGTTTCTCAATGAAAGCGATGGCTCGCGCCATACCTTGCCCGACAATGTGCTGCGCTGGCATGCCAATGACTGGATGGCCGGTGCCCCTGCTGTGAGCCCACAGGCACTGAGTTCCTACGCGGCACTGGATCAGATCCTTGAGCGTCTTGATGACCGCAAGCGCTTCCCGGCCTTGCGCGAGGTGGTGATTGCCGGGCACTCCGGCGGCGCCCAAGTGGTGCAGCGCTATGCCCTGACCACCCAGGCCGACAAGGCCTTGCAGGCAGATGGGATCAAGGTGCGCTATGTAGTGGCCAACCCGTCTTCTTATGCCTACTTCAATGCACAGCGACCGATTCCGACCTTTGATGCTGCAAACTGCCCGGGCTTCAATACCTGGAAATACGGGCTCAAGGATCTGCCAGCCTACGCAGATGGGCAAAAACACCGACAGTTGGAACAGGCCTATATAGAGCGCGACATTACCTATCTGCTAGGCGCCAAGGACATCGACCCCAACCACCCGGCGCTTGATAAAGGCTGCGAAGCCGAGGCCCAGGGGGCGTTCAGGCTGGTAAGGGGCAAGAACTACTTTGAGTATTTGACCCAGCGCCATCCACAAGGGCTCAATCAACGGTTGATTGAAGTGCCCGGGGTGGGGCACAACGGCGATCAGATGTTTACCTCGCCTGAAGGTCAGAAGGCGTTGTTTGGCGAGTAAGAGCACCCTTTGTAGCAGCTGCCGAAGGAACGAGGCTGCGTTCGATTGCAAAGCGATCGTGAAGTCTGAGTGCACGGTTTAACTGACTCACCGCGCTGCCTGGATTTACGACGGCGTCGCCGTCGAACGCAGCCTCGTTCCTTCGGCAGCTGCTACGCGTATTTCGTTAACCGAGCAACCGGCGCAGCGCGTAGCAGTCTTTGGCATGCCAGTCGGTCAGTTCCGGCCACGGGTTTTCAGGAACATTGACCAGTACGGTTTTGCTGCCTGCCGCGCGACCACACGCCAGGTCAAAGTAGTAATCCCCCACCATTACCATGTTCGCCGCTGCTACATCCCATGCCCGCGCCAGTTGCAGCAGGCCGTCCGGGTCGGGTTTGTGCGCCGCGTTGTCCCGGCCCAGTACATCCTCGGGCGCAAAGCATTCGCCCAGGCCAATGGCCTTGAGGGTGATATGCGCCAGCTCCTGGGCATTTCGGGTCAGTATCCCCAGACGACAGCCACGAGCCGCCAGGTCGCGCACCAGCTCAACCGCGCCCGGCGCGGCGGTGGAGGCCTGTGCCAGCTCGCGTTCATGCTCCAGCAGCCAGGCGTGTTTGGCCGCCGCCACCTCGGTGGGCAGGCCGTTGAGATGAGTGAGGATATCGGCATCCGCCGGGATCTCCAGCTCACGGCGGATCAGGGCAAAGTCATGCACGGCAACAGTCAGGGTGCCGTCCATGTCGAAAACCCAGTGTTTGACGTCCTTGAGTGTCATGCCCAGTCCTTGCGATGGCGGATCAACCCTTCCTGCGTGACCGAAGCCACCAGTTGGCCAGCGCGGTTGTAGACACTGCCACGGGAGAATCCACGGGAATTGCCCGCCCATGGACTGTCCATGGCGTAGAGCAACCAGTCATCGGCACGCAGGTCGGCATGGAACCACAGTGCGTGATCAAGGCTGGCGACCTGCATATCGTTTTGCCATACCCCTTTGCCATGGGGCAGCAAGGACGTGGTCAACAAGCCGAAGTCCGAGGCGTAGGCCAGCAGGTACTTATGCAGCGCCGGGGTATCGGGCAAGGTGCCGTCGGCGCGAAACCACACGTACTTGATCGGATCAGTAACCTTGGGGTTGAACGGGTCTTCTCCTACCACCGGGCGGAACTCGATAGGCTTGGCGCACAGCAGTTTTTCCCGCATCGACTCGGGGATCAGGTGCGCACGCAGGCGCATCATGTCCAGTTCCGAGGGAAGATTCTCAGGGCCCACAACGTCAGGCATAGTCGTCTGATGTTCAAAACCGCCTTCGTCGTACTGAAACGAGGCGCTGCTGGTAAAAATCGGCTGGCCCTTCTGGATCGCGGTCACCCGGCGCGTGCTGAAGCTGCCGCCGTCCCGCACGCGATCAACCTGATACACCACGGGCAAACCGGCATCACCAGGGCGCAGGAAATAGCCGTGCATGGAATGCACGTGGCGGGCGTCTTCAACCGTCTGGCTCATGGCCGACAGCGATTGACCGAGCACCTGACCACCGAACAACTGGCGAAAGCCCAAGTCCTGACTGCTGCCGCGAAAGAGGTTCTCTTCGATCGGTTCCAGGGTCAGCAAATTGACCAGATCATCCAACACTTGGCTCATTCAGATTCTCCTCACACAGAGCATTACCGTCGTAATCTTCGTTACGCAGGTCAAAATTTTCGGCTTGCGCCGCTAAACACACCGCCTAGCCGTGCAGGGTTTCCAGCCACTGTGCCCGCGTGATCCGGTACAGCACATGGGGTCTGAGCGGGTCGCCTGCGGGCAGCAAGGGGTGTTCAAAATCACCGTCGACATCGTGCTGCATGCCAATCGCCTGCATGACTTTTTGCGAGGGCAGGTTCAGCTCGCTGGTAAACGACACCACCTGGTCCAGGGCCAGGCGATCAAAGGCGCAGCGCAACACGGCCCAGGCCGCCTCACTGGCGTAACCCAGGCCCCAGTGTTCGGGAGCCAGACGCCAGGCGATTTCTACGGCAGGGGTAAACGGCGCCTCGAACGACACATTCATCAGCCCGGTAAAGCCGATAAAGGCACCGGTGTCCTTGCGCTCCAATGCCCATACCCCGTAGCCATATTCGGCAAAGTGACCACGAACCCGGCCAATCAGCGCGGCGCTTTCAAGGCGGCTCAGGGGCGCCGGAAAATAGCGCATCACCTGAGGGTCGGCGCACATGGCAGCGAACTCGGGCAAGTCTGTGTCACGCCAGGGGCGCAAGTGCAAACGGGCACTTTCGAGCTCTTTGATCTGCTCCATCCGTCCTCTCCGATTTGTTACCGGGCTTTACATATGATGAGAGTGTACAGCGCTGGTAATATCCAGCGCTCGTTACGACGCGAAAATCCCTATGCCAGTGCCGCTGATTTACCACGATGACTACAGCCCGCAGTTTCCAGCGGAGCATCGTTTTCCTATGGATAAGTTCCGCCTGTTACGCGATCACCTGGTCGACTCCGGGCTGACCCTTGATGCAGAGCTGCTGCGTCCCGAATTATGCCCTGTGGATATCCTCGCCCTGGCCCATGACCGCAGCTATATCGAGCGCTATATGGCAGGCGAGCTGGCCCGCGAAGATCAACGCCGCCTGGGCCTGCCCTGGAGCGAGGCACTGGCGCGACGTACCGTTCGCGCCGTGGGCGGATCTCTGCTGGCCGCCGAGCAGGCGCTTGAACACGGCCTGGCCTGCCATCTGGCGGGCGGCACTCATCACGCGCACTACGATCACCCGGCGGGTTTTTGCATCTTCAACGATCTGGCGATCATCAGCCGCTATATGCTGGAAAGCGGCCGGGTAAACCGCGTACTGATTTTTGACTGCGATGTGCATCAGGGCGACGGTACTGCGCGAATTCTTGAACATACGCCGGATGCCATTACCGTTTCCCTGCACTGCGAAAAAAACTTTCCGGCACGCAAGGCGCAAAGCGACTGGGACATCGGCCTGCCTATGGGTATGGGCGATGCTGAATATTTGCAAGTGGTGGACGAGGCGCTCAATTACCTGCTGCCGTTGTATCAACCGGATCTGGTGCTGTATGACGCCGGGGTCGATGTGCATAAAGACGACGCCCTGGGCTATTTGAAGCTCACCGATGAAGGTGTGGCGGCCCGTGACGAGAGCGTGATGCGCCACTGCCTGGGTCGCGACATACCGGTGGTCGGGGTGATTGGCGGCGGATACAGCAAGGATCGCAAGGCCCTGGCGCGCCGCCACGGGATATTGCATCACAGTGCACAGAAGGTCTGGCTGTCATCAGGTTGTCACTGAGGTGTGATTTTACCCACAATGCCTGTGGAACTGCCTGTGGATAACCTGAGTGAAAGCGCCTGCAGGGCACAGAGAACATGGCCTCCAGAAGGCTGTATGTTTTTCGTACAGCCATCGCTATCTCTGTAGCAGCTGCCGAGGGACGAAGGCTGCTGCTACAGGGGATCTGCTCCGCCCAGTCAGGTAGAATGCCCGGCCTATTTCGCCGATTTGCAGCCCTGCCATGACTGAACCCTCCACACTCCCTTCCCGTCACGTCGCCATTATTGGCGGTGGCCCCGCCGGTTTGATGGCCGCCGAAGTGTTGAGTCAGGCTGGGATGAAGGTCGATCTCTACGATGGCATGCCGTCGGTGGGCCGCAAGTTTCTGCTGGCCGGGGTCGGCGGCATGAATATCACCCATTCCGAAGCCTACCCGGCTTTCCTGTCGCGCTACGCCGAACGCGCACCGCAGATGGCACCGTTGCTGCGCGCCTTCGATACCGATGCGTTGTGCCAGTGGATTCATGAGTTGGGGATCGAAACCTTTGTCGGCAGTTCCGGCCGGGTGTTCCCCACCGATATGAAAGCCGCGCCGCTGCTGCGCGCATGGCTCAAGCGCCTGCGCGAGTCCGGTGTAGTTATCCACACCCGCCACCGCTGGCTGGGTTGGCAGGCCGATGGCCAGTTGCTGGTGGACAGTCCCGAAGGCCAAAAGCAGCTCAACCCCGACGCGGTGCTACTGGCCCTGGGCGGTGGCAGTTGGGCGCGACTGGGCTCGGACGGTGCCTGGATGCCCTTGCTGGCTGAGCGCGGCGTTGACCTGGCCCCCTTGCAGCCGAGCAATTGCGGGTTTGATGTGGCGGGCTGGAGCGAGGTGCTGCGCAGCAAGTTCGCCGGCGCCCCGCTGAAAAACATCGCCATTGCCCTGGAACACAGCACGCCGCGCCTGGGCGAATGCGTGATTACCGCCACAGGCATTGAAGGCAGCTTGATTTACGCCTGGTCGGCGCCGATTCGTGAAGCGATCAATCAACAGGGTGAAGCGACGATCCTGATCGACCTGCTGCCGGGCAAGCCTGTGGATAAAATCCAGGCAGCCTTGGCCAAACCCCGCGGCTCACGCTCGATGAGCAAGCATTTGCACAGCCAGCTGGGGATTGATGGGGTAAAAGCGGCGCTGTTGCGCGAGCTGGCGCCTGCAGAATGCTTCAATGACCCGGCGCAACTGGCTCAGGCCATCAAGGCGCTACCGTTGAAGCTGATAAAAGCCCGCCCCTTGGACGAAGCCATCAGCAGCGCCGGTGGCGTGCGGTTCGAGGCTGTGGATGAAAATCTGATGCTCAGGCAATTACCCGGCGTGTTCTGTGCAGGCGAGATGCTGGATTGGGAAGCACCCACCGGCGGCTACCTGCTCACGGGCTGTTTTGCCAGTGGTCGTGCCGCAGGGTTAGGGGCATTAAGCTGGTTGAAGGCTAAACGTTGACCGTCCCTGTGGGAGCGAGCCTGCTCGCGAAGGCCGTTCGCGAGCAGGCTCGCTCCCACAGTTGGAGTTTTTAGCCTCGACCGGGCTTACGGCTTGCGCTTGCGCGGGCCGGTGTTGAATACAGGCACTTTGCGCACCGGCTTTACCGATGGCTCGGCGGGTGCTGCTTCGCCGCTATCCACCCATTTGCCCAGATTGCGCTTGCCGCCACCGCCCGAGGTTTTAGGTTTTTTCGGCTTCTTCGGCTTTTTGATCACCTGCCCCGAAGCATCAGTTTCAGGCACTCGGTGCTCAGGCTCGAAATCCTGCTCTTCGTGGCGTGGCAACGTCTGACGGGTCAACATCTCGATCGCCGACAGCATGTTCACTTCATCAGCACAGACCAGGGAAATGGCCTCGCCTTTCTGACCGGCACGACCGGTACGGCCAATGCGATGGATGTAGTCTTCGGCCACGATGGGCAGGTCGAAGTTGACCACCAGCGGCAGGTCTTCGATGTCCAGACCACGGGCAGCCACATCGGTAGCCACCAGGATCTGCACTTCGCTGGCCTTGAAGCGGTCCAGCGCCCGTTGGCGCGTGGCCTGTGGCTTGTCGCCATGAATACCGTCAGCGTTGATCCCCAGACCTTGCAGCTTGCCTACCAATTCATCGACACCGTTGCGGGTCTTGGCGAACACCAGGACCTGCTTCCAGTGCTGGGTGCGCAACAAGTGCAAAAACAGCTCGGCCTTGCGCTTTTTGTCGACCGGGATGACCCACTGCTTGACGCTGCTGGCCGCCACGTTGCGCGGGCTGACTTCGATGCTCAGCGGGTTGTCGAGCATCTGCTCGGCCAACAGGCGGATCGCGTCAGAAAAGGTCGCCGAGAACAGCAGGGTCTGACGCTTTTTCGGCAAGGCGCGGTAGATATCACGCAGCTCTTCGGAGAAGCCCAGGTCGAGCATGCGGTCAGCTTCGTCGAGGATCAGGGTTTGCAGCTGGTTGAACTTGATCGCTTTCTGGCGATAGAGGTCCAGCAGACGGCCCGGTGTGGCCACCAGTACATCAACGCCTTTGCGCATTTTCATCATTTGCGGGTTGATGCTGACACCGCCGTACACCGCGTAGGTGCTCAACGGCAGGTGTTCGGCGTACTGGCGAATGCTTTCGTGAACCTGTTCGGCCAGTTCGCGGGTCGGCACCAGCACCAGTGCACGCACCGAGTTGCTGGCCACTTTCGGGCCTTCCATGGTCAGCGACTGCAGCAACGGTAAAGCGAAACCGCCAGTTTTGCCGGTACCGGTCTGGGCCGCAGCCATCAGGTCGCGACCAGCCAGTACTGCGGGAATCGCTTGGGCCTGAACCGGGGTTGGGGTCTTGTAGCCGAGCGTCTCAAGGGCGCGCAGCAGGGGTTCGATCAGGCCAAGGGTGGCGAATGTCATGGGGATACCGTCGAAAAAGGTCAGCGCGTGGGTGCATAAGTTGCAATGGCGCGCAGTTTACCCTAATTCAGGCCGGTTTCTGCTTGCGCCACTGTGGCAAACCGATCAACACCACCGCACTGATGATGACCGCCATGGCCAGGCACTCCTCAAAACCGATGCTCTCGCCGGCAAAGGCAATCCCCAGCATGACCGCCACCGCCGGATTGACGTAGGCATAGCTGGTGGCCGCCGCCGGCCGCACATTCTTAAGCAGGTACATATAGGCGCTGAAGGCGATGATCGAGCCGAAGAACACCAGATACAGCAGCGCACCCCAGCCTGCAGCGGTGGGCATTTGAGTCATGCGCTCGCCACTGAGCAGACTGCCCGCCAGCAATACGGCACCGGCGGTGAGCATTTCCGCAGCGCTGGCCATTGGCCCGGCTGGCAGTGGCAAGTGGCGGCTCCACACCGAACCAAAGGCCCAGGCCGCGGCGGCAAAGATCACCATTGCCGCGCCCATTGGACTGGCCTGCAGGTTGGAGCCCAGGTTGAGCATGCCGATGCCGATCAGCCCCAGGACAATCCCGGCCCATTCCAGGCGGGTGTTGCGGTTGCCCCAGAAGTAACCAAACAGCAGGGTGAACAGGGGCACGGTGGCTACGGCCAGGGCGGCGACGCCGGAAGCTACGCCCGAGTGTTCGGCCAGGGTCACACCGCCGTTGCCGCACGCCAGCAACAGAAAGCCGATCATGGCTGCCGAACGCCATTGCACGGCAGTGGGTGCGGGGGCACCGCGCCAGCGCATAAAGCCATACATCAGGCTGCCCGCAATCAGGAAGCGCACGCCAGCCATCATCAACGGGGGCCAGGACTCAATACCGATGCGGATAGCCAGATAAGTCGAGCCCCAAATGATGTACAAGGCAAAAAAAGCACCGATCAGTTGTAGCGGAAAACGACGTGCGGCAGGCATGAAGGCAGCTCAAGGGCAGAGGCAGGGGACTGGAGAGTTTAGACAGGGCGCCGGGAAATAATAAGTAACAGAACGCACCAAAAGGGGCCGTACACTTTTCGATGGAGATCAAATAGCCCTCTCCCAAAGGGAGAGGGTCGCTTTTAAAACCCGCGATACCGCTTGAGATGCTCATTGATCTTCGCCGCCGGGACTTTCTGCAAGCTGCACAACAGGTCGTGGTTCAATTCACGTAACCCGTGCTTCTGGCGCAGTTGCTCAGCCAGGTGAGCCGTCAAGTTGGCCGCCATTTCCGCATCGGCCATGGCCCGGTGAGCTTTGCCGGTGTGGGGCAAGTCGGCAAAGGTGGTCAGCGTGCCCAGCTTGTGGTTAGGCGCCGCAGGCATCAGGCGACGCGCCAGCAACAATGAACAGGCGAAGTTCTGTAAACGGGTGCGCTTGATGCGGCCCATTTCAAAATCCCAGAACTTTTGGTCAAACGCAGCATTGTGCGCCAGCAACGGGGTAATGCCGACGAACTCGTTGACCTCGTTCATCACCTGCTCAGCCGACGGCGCGGTGCGCAACATGGCGTTGCTGATGCCGGTCAACTGCTCGATAAACCCAGGCACCCGCACACCGGCATTCATCAGGCTTTGATAACGCTCGACAATGCGACCGCGCTCAAGAATCACCACGGCAATTTCAGTGGCCCGGCAGGTGCTGCTCGGGGAGATGCCGGTGGTCTCAAAGTCAATTACCGCGATGCGTTCCAAACCTGGTCAATCCTGTAAAAAATAAGGGTTACTTAAGCAGCAAATTGCCTTCAATCGGCACATAGCGGCTGGCAGCGCGAATCAATGAGTTGGCCGTCAGACCGGGCACACCGTAGGCCACGGTTTCAACCCCATGCTTGCTGGCAATACGCTCCAGGAGCAGGTCGAAATCACCGTCACCCGAGGCCAGTACCACTTCGTCGACATTGGCTGCCGAGTCCATGATATCGATGGTAATGCCCACATCCCAGTCGCCCTTGGCCGAGCCATCGCTGCGCTGGATATAGGGTTTGAGTTTTACGATAAAACCGAGGTTGCGCAGGATCTGCTGAAACTGCTGCTGCTTGCTGTCACCCCGGTCAATCGCATAGGCATAGGCTTCGACAATTTCACCGCGCTTGCTGATATCAGCCCACAGGGCGGCGTAATTGAAATGGCAGCCATAGGCCTGGCGAACCGTGTAATAAAGGTTCTGCACATCCGCGAAGACCGCAATTTTTTTCACCGGCAAACCTCATGGCGCCCGGGCAGCGGGCACGCGACTGAAAAACAAGGCTGCAGTATGCCAGCCTGCCGGGGGTTTGCGCGGATAAACCGCCCGGCGTGCAATAAGGCACCGGGCGATGGACTCAAACGTAGGAGTCGTCGTCAGAAAAGAAGCCGTCATCGTCCAGGCCGACGTCTTCAATTCCCGAGCCGCTATTGGCGTATTGCTGGTTGCCGCTGCCCCAGCCAGCGTCGCTGACAGAGCCTGGTTGCTCGATGATTTCCTCGACAATCTGTGGCTGCTGATTGTGGTGGAACAGGTTACTGATGCCTTGCGCCAGCATCACGCCGCCCGCCACACCCGCTGCCGTTTTCAGGGCTCCGCCCAAAAAGCCGCTGCCCAATGCTGGGGCCGGCGCCGCTGCTGCTGGTTGAGGGGCCACGACAGGAGCCGCTGCCGGGCCATCACGCCAGCCCCCGGTGCCCGACGTTGGGCCGGGCGTGGGGGCCGATACCCGATCGCCACCGCCAAAAAGTCCCGACAGAAAGCTCCCCCCAGATGGCGCAGGTGCCGCAGCAGCCTTCGCCTGAGCCAGTTCTGCCTGCAATTGCTTGTTCTGCTGGTCGAGTTGCTTGAGCGCAGCCTCTTGCACCAGCAGCGCCTGAGCCATGTAGTACGTTGCCGCAGGCTGACGCGCCAGATGTTCATTGATCCGCGCCTGGGCCTGGGCATCGCGCGGGGCTGATCCTGCCTCGGCCTGCTGCAACCGTGTAAACAACCCGTCAATCAGGCTTTGCTCTTCGCTGTTCATGACAACCTCTTTCGATTGCAGATAGAAACCTGCCCCTTGCATTACGCAGAAGCTCAAACGCGTTATTGGGGCACTACAACCCGTTTCAACAGCATCAGGCCTGCGTGAACTTTTGTTCATCTTGGCGTCTCATCGGTTAAAGTGACGCACCGCTCTTGACTGCTGACAACTGCCAATGAATCCGCTGACTGTTCTTCGCGACTCCCTGTACTTCTTCCAGCGCAATCTGAGCCAGATCGTAACGCTGTGCCTGCCGCTGGTCATCCTTGAAGCTGTGCTGCAGCACATTGTCGACAACGCCGCAGGCCCGGATGCATCGCCCGGTTATGGCCTGGTTGTCGGACTGCTGCTGTACCCTCTGTACACCGCCGCCCTGATCCTGTTTCTCGATGCCCGCAGCCAGGGCGAAAGCCCGCGCAACCGCGACCTGCTGGCCTCGGCGGTTAATCTTTGGCCCAAATTCGCCCTGCTGTCGGCAATCAGCACGCTGCTGATCGTGCTGGGGCTGTCGATGTTTTTTATTCCGGGCATTTTCCTGACCGTGGTACTGGCCTTCTCCGAGTACCGACTGGTATTGCGTGGTGATGCTCCGCTGGCGGCCATGAAATCGAGCTTCACCCTGACCCGCGGGCATTTCTGGCGGATTTTCGTTTGCATACTGGCCGTACTGGGCCCGCTGATGTTGCTCAAGGAATTCAGTTACACCCTGTTTTCCAAGGACGACAACACACTGCTATCGCTGGCACTCGATAGCGCCAACAGCTTCTTGCAGTTGTTTGTTTCCGTCGTACTGTTTCGTTTATTTATGTTGATCAGCGAAAAGTCAGAACTATAAAAACAGAAATTTCCTACACAAAGAACCTTGGAAGGCCGCACTGCCGTCGGGTATGTTCGAGCCTTCCCTGTAACGTTATTAAGTCGAGCTCATGTCACGTTTATTACGCCGCACCGCATCAGGTTTGCTGCTGATCTCAGCGCTGCTGGCATGTCTGGTTTATAGCGTTACATGGCGGCCCGGTGCCCGCGAGGTGCTGCCCCTGACGTGCCCCGGCACCGCCCCGGTGCTGGTACCAGGCCAGGCGCTCAAGGTAATGACGTGGAACATCCAGTACCTGGCCGGCAAGCGCTATGTGTTCTGGTACAACCTGGCTGACGGCAGCGGCCCTGACACCCGCCCCACCCGGGAAGACATGGCCTTCAGCCTTGATGAGGTAGCGCGGGTCATACGTGACGAACGCCCGGATCTCGTGCTGTTGCAGGAAGTCGATGACAACGCCAAGGCCAGCGATTACCAGAACCAGCTGGCCCTGCTGCAAGAACGCCTGATCGACCTCTACCCCTGCAGCACCCAGGCCTTTACCTGGAAGGCCGACTTTGTGCCCGACTGGCATATTTTCGGCAGTGTCGGGCGCTCTCTGGTCACCCTCAGCCGCTTCCAGATCGAACACGCAGAACGTCTGCAATTGCCCCTGGCCGATACCAACTTTCTCAGCCGTCAGTTCCAGCCAAGGCCCGCGCTGCTGGTCAACTACCTGCCGCTCAATGATGGCGGGCAACTGGCAGCAATCAACACACAACTGGATGCGCCCTCCGCCAACAACAGCAACCTGCGCCTGCAAATGCAGACTGTCGCCGAACTGGCCGACAAGCTGGAAGGCCAGGGCACGCCGTGGTTGATCGGCGGGGACTTCAACCTGCTGCCCATCGGCCAGTACTTGCGCCTGCCCGAGCCATTGCGCCAGGGCTACTCGCAAGACAGCGAGTTGCACCTGCTCTGGGAAAAGTACCCGATGATCCCCAGCAACCCTGAAGCTACCGGCATCGACCGCGAACTGTGGCTGACCCACTTTCCCAATCTCCCCGACGCGGACGAGCCCGACCGTACGCTCGACTACCTCTTCCACAGCCCCAAGCTGCAGCGCATCGAAGGCTATGTGCGCCAGGAAGACACCCAGACCATCTCCGACCACCTGCCGGTGCTGGCCCGATTGCTGCTGCCTGCAGACTGACCCTGTGGGAGCGAGCCTGCTCGCGAAGACTGTATTCGCGAGCAGGCTCGCTCCCACAGTTGAAACCCAATCAGACGGTTCCCTCCCTCGCTCAGTTTCGCCGCGCCGATTGTTTTTGCCTCAAGTCGTACGATGACGTATAACTACTGGAAATCGATGCCTGTCCACGTGTGGAGAAATTTGATGACTGGTTCAAAGCGTTTCGACAATTACATCGGTGGCGAGTGGGTAACAGCCACTGAATACAGCACCAATATCAACCCCTCCGACCTGAGCGATGTGATTGGCGAATATGCCAAGGCTGACGTCGCCCAGGTCCAGACTGCCATTGATGCGGCACGGGCTGCGTTCCCTGCCTGGTCGACCTCCGGCATCCAGGCGCGCAGCGATGCGCTGGACAAGGTCGGCAGCGAAATCCTCGCCCGCAAGCAAGAACTGGGCACCCTGCTGGCTCGCGAAGAAGGCAAGACCCTGCCCGAAGCCATCGGTGAAGTGAGCCGTGCCGGCAATATCTTCAAGTTTTTCGCCGGTGAATGCCTGCGCCTGTCGGGTGATTACCTGCCTTCGGTGCGCCCCGGCGTGCATGTAGAAGTCACCCGTGAAGCCCTGGGCGTGGTTGGCCTGATCACGCCATGGAACTTCCCCATCGCCATCCCCGCCTGGAAGATCGCCCCGGCCCTGGCCTATGGCAACTGTGTAGTGTTCAAGCCGGCCGATCTGGTACCGGGTTGCGCCTGGGCACTGGCCGAGATCATTGCTCGCGCAGGCTTCCCGGCAGGCGTGTTCAACCTGGTGATGGGCAGCGGCCGCGTGGTTGGCGACGCTATCGTCAACAGCCCGAAAGTGGACGGTATAAGCTTTACCGGCTCGGTGAGCGTCGGTCGCCAGATCGCCATCAGCTGTGTGTCGCGCCAGGCCAAGGTGCAGCTGGAAATGGGCGGTAAAAACCCACAGGTCATCCTCGACGATGCCGACCTCAAGCAAGCGGTCGAACTGGCGGTGCAGAGTGCGTTTTACTCCACCGGCCAGCGTTGCACCGCCTCCAGCCGCCTGATTGTTACCGCGGGCATCCACGACAAATTCGTCGAGGCGATGGCCGAGCGCATGCGTTCGATCAAGGTCGGGCATGCCTTGCAGGCCGGGATTGATATCGGCCCGGTGGTGTCCCGAGCGCAGCTCGACCAGGATTTGGGTTACATCGACATCGCCCGCAACGAAGGCGCCCGCCTGGTTGCCGGAGGCAGCCTGGTGACCTGCGATACCGAGGGTTATTTCCTGGCCCCGGCCCTGTTTGCCGACAGCACGGCCGACATGCGCATCAGCCGCGAAGAAGTGTTCGGCCCGGTAGCCAATATCATCAAGGTTGCAGACTACGAAGCCGCCCTGGCGATGGCCAATGACACCGAGTTTGGCTTGTCGGCGGGTATTGCCACGACCTCGCTCAAATATGCCAATCACTTCAAGCGTCATTCCCAGGCTGGGATGGTGATGGTCAACCTGCCCACGGCGGGGGTGGATTACCACGTGCCGTTTGGCGGGCGCAAAGGCTCGTCCTATGGCTCGCGCGAGCAGGGCCGCTATGCGCAAGAATTCTACACCCTGGTCAAGACCAGCTATATCGGGTCGTGAAGCTCTACTCACCGCGTTGATGCCATCGCGAGCAAGTCCGCTCCCACAAGATCTGCGCAATTTTTGTGGGAGCGGGCTTGCTCGCGATCCGTACGCCCGGTCGCTACACCTTACGCGGCTTGATCCGCGCCGTGGCTTCGGCCACCAGCGGATCATCGGGCCAGTAATGCTTGGGGTAGCGCCCCTTCAAATCTTTTTTCACTTCGGCATAGGTACTTCGCCAGAAGTTGGCCAGATCCTGGGTTACTTGCACCGGACGCCTTGCCGGAGAAAGCAGGTGCAACTTGACCACCTGGCGCCCGCCCGCAATACGCGGGGTGTCCGCCAGCCCAAACAACTCTTGCAGGCGCACCGCCAGAATCGGCGGGTGTTCGCTGTAGTCCAGCCGCACCGAAGACCCTGAAGGCACCTTGATATGGTGGGGCGCCAGTTCGTCCAGGCGCTGGGGCAGCGGCCATTTGAGCATGTTATGCACAATGCTCGACAGGTCGAGGCTGGCAAAGTGACTGAGCCGCGACACACGCCCCAGATACGGCCCCAACCAGTCTTCAAGCCCGGCCAGCAAGGCGGCATCGCTGACGTCGGGCCATTCACTGTGCCCCTGGATCTGCAGGTCCAGTTGACGCAACAACGCTACCCGCGCCTGCCACTGGCGCAGCTCGGGCGTCCACGGCAACAGCTCCAGCCCCTTGCGTCGCACCAGATTGATCAGCGCTTGCGTACGGGCCGCTTCGTCGAGCCCGGTCAATGGCTCGCGACTGAGGACCAGCTCGCCGACCTTGCGCTGGCGCTCGGCACGCAGCACACCCTCGCGCTCATCCCAGTCCAGTTGATCGACAACGCTGACCTGCTCGCTCAAAACACCCTCGAGCAAGGCAGGATCAAACTCGGCCGCCAGATAAATGCGTTCTTCACGTTGCCCCTGACGGCTGCCCAAATCGGCGATGACCAGCCAGGGCTGTTTCATCAGGCCATCCACTTCGCTGAACAACGCCGCACGGCCATTGGCCAGACGATATTCCGCCCCACCGGGTTTACGCTGTTGGGCGACCCGATCGGGGTAGGCCAGCGCCAGCAAGGCACCCAGCCAGCGCGGGTGGTCGGGGTCGGCGACCGGCTGCCTGGCCTTGCCACGCAAGTACCCGCGATACTGCCGGGCCAGTTGTTTGGCCCGCTGCACACCGCCCTGCCCGCCCCGTGCGGCGCGGCTTTCGCCTGACAGCAGGGCCAGCCGGCTATGCAGGTCAGCTCCGACGCCGCGCAGGATATCGCGCTCCCCCAACAACGCCGCGATATCACAGGCCATGTCGGCCAGCCCAAGGTCCTGACCGCGCAGCAATAGATGGGCAATCCGCGGATGTGCAGGCAGTTCAGCCATCGCTTCGCCGTGGGGGGTGAGTTTTGCTCCGTGCAAGGCACCCAGCCGATCGAGCAATTGTCGGGCCTGTGCATAACTGGCCGAGGGCGGCATATCGAGCCAGATCAGTTGCTCGGGAGTGACACCCCAGCGTGCCAGTTGCAGCGCCAACCCGGCCAGATCAGCCTGCAGGATCTCCGCACTGCCATAGGCCGCCAGCTGCGCGTGCTGGTCCTCGGACCACAGGCGATAACACACACCCGGTTCCAGACGCCCGGCGCGGCCGGCGCGCTGGGTGGCACTGGCGCGGGAAATGCGCTGGGTATCAAGGCGGGTCATGCCGCTGCCCGGGTCAAACCGCGGAACTCGCGCCAGCCCGGCATCGATCACCACACGCACGCCGTCGATAGTCAGGCTGGTCTCGGCAATATTGGTGGCCAGCACCACCTTGCGCAGGCCTTTTGGCGCAGGCTCGATGGCCGCACGCTGGGCCGTCAGATCCAGTTCTCCATGCAAAGGGCACAGCAGAATATCGCTGCGCGAACCCAGCGCGTCGGCCAATTGCTGATTGACCCGACGAATCTCCGCCTGCCCGGGCAGGAACACCAGCAGGCTGCCGCTTTCATCGTTGATGGCATCAAGTACGGTCTGCACCACTCGCGGCTCGATAAATTCACCGGGCACAAACGGCCGCCCCCAGCGCATCGCCACCGGGTACATGCGGCCCTCACTGCGCAAGATCGGCGCATCGTCGAGAATGCTCGCCAGTCGTTCGCCCTCAAGAGTGGCGGACATCAGCAGAATTTTCAGCGGCTGTTCATCCCGAAACAGCTCACGCCCATTGAGGCTCAAGGCCAACGCCAGATCGGCATCCAGACTACGCTCATGGAACTCGTCAAAAATCAGCAGGCCTACCCCTTCCAGCGACGGATCGTGCTGCAGACGTCGAGTAAGGATGCCCTCGGTGACCACTTCGATACGGGTGTTGGGGCCGACCTTGCTGTCGAGGCGTATTCGGTAACCTACGGTTTCGCCGACTTTTTCACCCAGTTCACTGGCCAGCCGCTCGGCCGCCGCACGGGCCGCCAGGCGCCGGGGTTCGAGCATCAGGATCTTCTGCCCGGCCAGCCACGGCTCGTTGAGCAGGGCCAGCGGCACACGGGTGGTTTTACCGGCGCCGGGCGGCGCTTCGAGCACGGTTTCATGGCGCTCGGCCAGGGCCAGGCGCAGCGCAGGTAAAACTTCATCAATCGGCAAAGAAATCATGGTGGCTCCAGAACAGAGCGGCGAGTATAACGGCGAACAGTAATGATCCAGTCCTTTGAACATGTTTGAGGTTTTAAGTATGCGTATGCCTTCGCGAGTAATCGGCGGTGTCGTGGTTGCGGCACTGTTCACCCAATTGACTGCTTGCGGCAGTATTTTCTTTCCAGACCGCCGCGGCCAGATCGACGGCAAGATCGACCCCATGATCGTCGTACTGGATGCCGTGGGCCTGCTGTTTTATGTGATCCCGGGGCTGATCGCCTTCGGTGTCGACTTCGCCACCGGCGCAATTTATTTCCCGCCGGGCAAGACCGCACAAATCGCCCCGGAAAAACTGCGCGAAGCCATCGGCGCAGACGGCAAGGTGGATAACGCCAAGCTCCAGGCCATCCTTGAAAGCGAACTGGGCCGCAGCTTCCCGCTGAACGATCCACGCCTGATCCAGCACCGGGGCAGCGCCCAGCAACTGGCTATGTATGGTTTGCAGCCAGCAGCCTGAAGCACGTCATCATTCATCAGGAAAGCACCATGACCAGCAGCCCGGAACACGCCCGCCTGTTACGTCTGGCTACCCGCGCATCAGTGGCGGTGGCCAGCCTGTTGATCGTAACCAAGGCCATCGCGTGGTGGCTCAGTGGTTCGATCAGCATGCTCGCCGGCCTGACCGACTCGCTGCTCGATGGCGTAACTTCGTTTCTCAATTTGCTGGCCGTGCATTACGCGCTGCGTCCCGCCGATGAGGATCACCGATATGGTCACGGCAAAGCCGAGTCCCTGGCGGGCATGGCGCAAGCGCTGTTTATTGGCGTGAGTGCAGTGCTGATTGCCTTTCAGGCAGTGGAACGGCTGAAAAACCCGGAGCCGGTAGGCGCACCGTGGATCGGAATTGGCGTCATTGTCTTTTCGTTGCTGATGACCGTGGCACTGCTGGTGCTGCAACACCGGGTGATCAAGGCCACGGGGTCCAACGCGGTGCGCGCCGACTCGCTGCATTACCGCTCGGACCTGATGCTCAATGGCAGTATTTTGCTGGCGCTGGTGCTGGCCAGTGTAGGTTTCCCGCAGCTGGACGCCTGGTTTGGCCTGGGGATTGCGGTGTATATCCTGTGGAGCGCACTGCAGATCGCCCGTGAGAGTTTTGCCGTGTTGATGGATCAGGAGTTACCCACGGATGTCAGTGAAAACATGCTGAATCTGGCCTGCAGCGTGCCCGGCGTGCTCGGCGCCCACGACCTGCGCACACGGATCTCGGGCAATACCTGGTTTGTGCAGTTTCACCTGGAGCTGCCGGGTGAACTGACGTTGTCCGCAGCCCATAGCATCTGTGACCGCGCGGCTGAAGCCATTGAACAGGCCTATCCGCGGGCCGAAGTACTGGTGCATGCAGACCCGAAGGAAGTGGTCAAACCGAGGCTGAGCAAGGCTCCGTAGCAGGCTTCAGATCAATACGTCACTTGATAACCACGACTGCTCAGGCAACTGCCCTGCGCCTGCCGATAGGCTTGCACCACTTGCGCCGCTGGGGCGTATGTCGCCTTGGCAGGGTCGAAGCCGCTTTGCTCCACAGCCCAGCGATAGCAGTCATAACGGTCCTGACCGATTTGGGCCGGGCTTTGACCGTTCATCGGGTAAGCCACCATCTCATAGTTGTTGCTCGCGGGCTGTTGGTAGACCGTCGGCGGCTGGACCACTATGTAATCGCGAGTTGCAGGTTGATAGGCGTAATACGCCCCCGCCGCGAGAAACATCAAGGTACTGCCAAACCACACTTCCCTAGCGTAATCAGGCAAAAACCCTACGCGCAGTCCATAAGGCGGCTGCACCACGATGTAACGCGGGCCTTGAGGGCGATACCAGTAGCCGCCTGAAAAGTAGTAATTCTGGCCGCGATACGGCACTTGCCAGTGCTGACCGGGGAACCGCTCTACCACATTACCCGGGCGATATTGCGGCCCCGGGCCCCAGCCATTGCCATGCCCGGACGGGCGACCGGCCCAGCGCTGGTCGTTGGGATGACGGTTATTCGCGCCAGGAGCGTAACCGCCGCCATACCAATTCTGATTGCCGCCCCGGTTCGGCGACTGAGTCTGCTGAACCCTGTCGGGGCGCGGCTGGATCGGCAGGTTATTACCTTGTTGATTCGGGCGCGGCTGATGATTGTCTGCACCCTGTGGCCGACCTTGCCAGCCGCCATCACCACGCTCATCGGCCAACACCTGGCCGCTGACGCTCACAAAGAGCACGCCAACTGTAGCCAAACGCCAGATACGCGATTTCATGCTGTTTCTCACTGAAGGACAGGGCTTATAGATAAGACTGGGGTTTCAGGAAGCGGTTCTACGCCAGGCAGTGCATAACGCAACTTATTTTTTGCCAGACGAAAAAAGGGCGACCCGTCGGTCGCCCCTTGAATTTTCTGTCCTGGCTCAACACTTGTGATGTTGGCTCACCTCGCTCCGTCTTCTGGACAGTGCGTAGCCCGGGGGCCGGGGCAACCCTGTGGGGTTGGCGGCCGCGGCTGGCCTGATTCGGCGGGCCGCAGTGGACTCTATGTCCGGGCAGTGATTCTGGTTTAAAGAATAGGCGTTTGGCCGCGGCAGGCGATTGCGAAGATTGCTCGATAAAACATTACTTGCGCAATTTTTGACTTAAGGTGGATACTTTCACGCAATAGTTATGACAAAGGGTAACTTCGTGAGCAAACTCGACCGGTATGACCTGAGCATTTTGGCGGAATTGCAGCGTGACGCACGCATCTCTAACCAGGAACTGGCCGAACGTATTGGCCTGTCGCCATCTCCTTGCTCGCGCCGCGTTAAACAGCTTGAGGATGACGGCTACATCAGCCGTCAGGTGGCGCTGCTCGACCGCAAACTGCTGGGCTTGAGCCTTACAGCCTACGTGCTTATCGGAATGGACCGACATACACCAGAGCGTTTCGAGAACTTCGAAGCCTGCATCCGCGCCCTGCCGCAGGTGCTGGAATGCAGCCTGGTGACCGGCATGGACGCCGACTACCAACTCAAAGTGGTGGTTGCCGACATGGACCACTACCAGAAGCTGCTGCTGGGTGAATTGACCCGTATCGAAGGCGTAACCAGCGTGCGTTCGAGCTTTGTGCTCAATCAGGTGCTCAACAGCACCGAGCTGCCGCTGACCCATTTGCGCACGTAAAAATAGAACCTGTAGATACTCTGTTGCAGGTCAAGCCCTATTGTGGGAGCGAGCCTGCTCGCGAACGACCTTCGCGAGCAGGCTCGCTCCCACAGTTGCAGTGTTCCTGCAGCTGCCGAGGAACGAAGGCTGCGTTCGGCTGCGAAGCAGTCGTAAAATCAGCCCACGCGATTCTTCAGTTGTAACGCGCACTCTGATCTTGCGATTGCTTCACAATCGAACGCAGCTTCGTGCCTTCAGCAGCTGCTACGGGTGTAGCGACATCCTCTCACTACCCAGATCAATATCCCCACACTTCCCTGGCGTATACTCCTACGGCTTTTTCCCACGATGTCGCCGGAGAATACCGATGGATCCTGC
Organism: Pseudomonas sp. TMW22080; assembly: GCF_022496745.1. Classification (NCBI taxonomy): domain Bacteria; kingdom Pseudomonadati; phylum Pseudomonadota; class Gammaproteobacteria; order Pseudomonadales; family Pseudomonadaceae; genus Pseudomonas; species Pseudomonas sp. TMW22080. Next base: position 666,710 of record NZ_SCFF01000003.1, read on the forward strand.
CGTACTTGAAGAATGGATGATGACGATTCTGGTCAGCGTGCTGATCATTTTCATGGCCTTTATCGTCTGGGATCTGGCGAAGAAGTCCAAAGCTGGACGCTTCGGCTCCATGATCCTGTTTTTCGTCCTCGGCCTGGGCGTTGCCGCGTTTATCATCAAAAGCGTGGTCATCGGCCTGATCGAATCCGGAGCCCTATAGCCGCGCCGGAACTTCCCGGTACTGCCCCTGCTCCAGCCCTTCAATGCTCCAGTCACCAATGCGTACCCGCACCAGGCGCAAGGTCGGCAAGCCCACTGCCGCCGTCATGCGCCGCACCTGACGGTTGCGACCTTCACGAATCACCAGTTCCAGCCAGGCGGTCGGGATACTTTTGCGAAAGCGTACCGGCGGGTTGCGCGGCCATAGGTGCGGCTCGTCCAGGGCACGCGCTTCGGCAGGCAGGGTCTTGCCGTCATTGAGTTCAACGCCATCACGCAACTGCTGCAGTTGCTCCGGCGTGGGCTCGCCTTCAACTTGAACCCAGTAGGTCTTGGGCAACTTGTGCTTGGGGTCGGCTATCCGCGCCTGCAGCTGGCCATCATTGGTCAACAGCAGCAAACCTTCACTGTCCCTGTCCAGTCGCCCGGCGGGGTAGATGCCCGGAATCGGGATAAAGTCCTTGAGCGTGGCGCGCCCGCCTTCGTCGCTGAACTGGGTCAGCACATCGAAGGGTTTATTGAACAGGTACAGCTTGGGATCAGACGGTGGCGCTTTGGCCACGCGGCGATTGGCAGCTGGCGCGGTGAGGCTTTTCGAGGCCGGGCGGCGTGGGGCGGGACGAGACATGACAAAAAAGGCTATCTAGCGATCAGGGCTGGCAATGCTAGTCCCCCGATCGCTAAATGACCATCACCGATCAACGGAACGGCGGTTCATCAAAGCTGCGCAGCTTGCGCGAATGCAGGGAGTTGAGCTGGCTGCGCATCAAGTCCACGGCAGCAATGCCGATTTTCAAATGCTGGCTGACCGCACGCTCATAGAAGGCATTGGCCGAACCTGGCAGTTTGATTTCACTGTGCAGCGGTTTGTCCGACACACACAACAGCGTGCCATACGGGACGCGCAAGCGATAACCCTGGGCAGCAATGGTGCCGCTTTCCATGTCCACGGCAACAGCACGGGACAGGTTGATCAGCGGACGTTCCTGAGCCCAGCGCAGCTCCCAGTTGCGATCGTCATAGGTCAGTACGGTGCCGGTACGCAGGCGTTTTTTCAGCTCATCGCCGCGCTCACCGGTAACCTGTGCGGCAGCCTCCTGCAGCGCCAGCTGGACTTCAGCCAGGGCCGGAATCGGAATGTTCGGCGGCACGACCCGATCAAGAATGCCGTCACGACGCATGTAGGCGTGGGCCAACACATAATCGCCAATGGTCTGCGACTGGCGCAGACCGCCGCAGTGACCAATCATCAGCCAGCAATGCGGACGCAGCACGGCCAGGTGGTCGGTAATGTTTTTCGCATTGGACGGGCCGACGCCAATATTGACCAGCGTCACGCCATGACCATCACTGGCCTGCAAGTGATACGCCGGCATCTGGTAGCGATGCCACACCACCCCCGCCGCGATGGCCTGGGCCTCGCCGTAGTCCATCGATTTTTCGATGATCACATTGCCCGGCATCACCATGCGCACAAAGCGCGGGTTGTCGCGCAATTGCTCAAGGCCATGGAGGATGAACTGGTCAACATAGCGATGGTAGTTGGTCAGCAGAATCCACGGCTGCACATGGCGCCAGTCGCTGCCGGTGTAGTGCACCAGGCGGCGCAGGGAGAAGTCGACCCGCGCGGCGTCGAACAGCGCCAGGGGCAACGGATCGGTGTTTTCCCAGTCGTACAGGCCATCGGCGATGCCGTCGGTGGCAGCAGACAGGTCGGTGCTCGGAAACACCCGCGCCAGCGCAGCAGCGGTAACGCCGGAGCCGGCCAGTTCATCACCTTGCTCGACCACATAAGGGTAAGGAATATTTTGCTCACTGACGCCGACTTCTACTTCAACGGTGAAGTCGCGCATCAATGGCACCAGCTGTTCCAGCAGGTAGTTACGGAAAGAGGCGGGATGGGTGACGGTCACACTGTAGGTGCCCGGTAACTGGACCTTGGCATAAGCACGGGTGGTGGTCGGCACTTCACCGTTGATACGGTAGGTCAAACGCAGTTCGGGGTAGCGAAACAGCGCGCGTTCTTGCGCAGAGGGTTCAACCCGATCCTTGAGATAACGCTTGAGTGCCTGGCTCAAGGCCGTGGTTGCGCGCTCGTGCAAGGCAGCAAGCCGGTCAACGGCCTCTTCAGCGGTGGAAACGACAATAAAAGCTTCGGTCACGATAAGCATCCTGTCTTCTGAGCGGGCAGGCCTTTATCTTGCCTGTATCGATGGCTAAAGGCAGCTACAAAATTGCCTGCCGAAGATTTCCTGTGGCTGCTGGGGATAAACAGAATATCGGCTGCCTCACGCAAATCCCTGTGGGAGCGGGCTTGCCCGCGATGGCATCGACCGGGTCTGGCAGATAAAACCCGTCGTCTGCATCGCAGGCAAGCCAGCTCCCACAGGGTTGGGGATATTCAGGCAACCTGCGGGGTAGCGCGGGCAACGATGGCTGCCACATTCAAACCCCGTGGCAATGTACCGTAAACCCGGCCGCTGCCCTGTAACCGGCTGGCGATAAAGGCGTCGCTGACATCACTGTTACCAGCCTCAAGTAGCAGTTTTGCCTGTAGGCCAAGGGCGATGTCTTCTGTCAGTTGGCGAGCGCGATACTGGATATCGTCAGTGTCGTTGAGCGCCGCCTTAAGCTGCACAATGTGCTGCCCCAGGCGCACATCGCCATGCCCGTCGCCCAACTCGGCAAACAGCGCATCGAGCACGCCCGGCTCTTTGGACAAGGCTCGCAACACGTCCAGGCACTGCACATTACCCGACCCTTCCCACGTCGAATTGACCGGCGCCTCGCGATACAGGCGCGGCAGGATGCTGTCTTCGACATAACCTGCGCCCCCCATGCATTCGGCCGCTTCGTTGATCATGGCTGGAGCCCGCTTGCAGATCCAGTACTTGCCCACCGCTGTGACCAACCGGGAAAACCTGGCCTCATGCGGGTCATCCGGATTGTCCAGCGCCCGCCCCATGCGCAGGCTCAGGGCCAGTGCCGCCTCGCTTTCCAGCGCCAGGTCAGCCAATACGTTCTGCATCAGTGGCTGATCTGCCAACACCCGACCGCCCACCAGTCGATGGGCGCAATGATGGCTGGCCTGGGTCAGCGCCTGACGCATCAAGGCACTGGAGCCGACCATGCAGTCGAACCGGGTCATGGCGACCATTTCAATAATGGTCGGCACGCCACGACCTTCTTCGCCGATCATCCAGGCCAATGCCCCACGAAACTCAACTTCACTGGAGGCGTTGGAGCTATTGCCCAGTTTGTTCTTCAGGCGCTGAATATAGAATTCGTTGCGGCGGCCATCCGGACGATGGCGCGGCAGCAAAAAGCAGCTCAGGCCTTTTTCGGTTTGGGCCAGGGTCAGAAAGCCGTCACACATGGGTGCCGAGCAGAACCATTTGTGCCCCAGCAGTTCATAGGCCTGCCCCGGCCCTTTGGCCCCTACGGGGTAAGCCCGCGTGGTATTGGCACGCACATCGGTGCCGCCCTGTTTTTCAGTCATGGCCATGCCCAGGGTCACGCCGGCCTTTTGGCTGATATCGACATTACGCGGGTCATATTCAGTGGCCAGCACTTTGGGCAGCCAGATGGCAGCCAGGTCCGGTTGCAGACGCAAGGCCGGCACGCTGGCGAAGGTCATGGTCAAGGGGCAGCCGCTGCCCGCTTCGGCCTGGCTGTGCAGGTAGGTCATGGATGCGCGGGCCACATGGGCACCGGGTTGCGGGTGGGCCCAGGGCAAGGACGGCAAACCATGCTCAATCGCCGTGCGCATCAGTTCGTGGTAAGCCGGGTGAAACTCCACCAGATCAATCCGATGCCCGAAACGGTCATGACTGACAAACTGCGGTTTGTTTTCATTGGCCAGAAAACCCGCAGCCATCAGCGGGCCGCCCGCCAGAGCACCGTACTCGTCAATCCGCGCCTGCGCCCATCCCGCGCCGAAATGCTGGCTCCAATACTGCAACGGCAGGTCAATGCGGTACAGGTTCACGCCGTCCAGAGACGGCGGCTGATTGGTCACCTGATGGGTTTCTGCGTATTGATGCAAGTTCATTGCGCGGGCTCCTTGGGATCGTACCAATGAGCCAGTGAAGCACGCATCTGCGGCTAAACAAGGGGCATAAACGCCTAAAACTCGGCGTTTTTATCGTTATTGTCGATCAGCAGGCGTTGCGCCAAGGTCTGTTGCAAGTCCTCAAAACGCAGCGGTTTCAGCAGATAATCAGTGATCCCGTCGACCTGCTCGCGGGCTTGCTGCGCCTGGGCTTGCGACTCGAACAGCGCCAGCACGGGCAACTGCGCACAGGCGGCCAATGTCAGCAGCTGGCTGCCCATCGACGTAGCACAGACCTGGGCCAACGGGCACGCCAGCAGCACCGCATCGACCCGCTCGCGGCGCAACGCTTCTATGGCCGCCTGCCCCGTGTCAACGCCGAGCACGCGATAACCCAGTTTGAGCAACATGGCGCGCACTACCACAGGGTTTTCCGGGCCTTCTACCAGCAAGACCACACACTCCCCGGGCGCCCTCAGCTGCAACGCCGAATGAGTCGTGTGCGACGGGGTTTGCACCGAGGGTTCAAGCTCCAGCAACAGCTGGAACTGTGAGCCTTGCCCCGGCTGGGAATGGTGGGTCAGGCGCCCGCCGAGCAGTTCCACAAGGCGCCGGCAAATCGCCAGGCCGATACCCAGGCCGCCATATTCACGGGTCATGGAGCCATCAACCTGAAAGAAGTGCTGATAAAGTTCGGCCTCTTCCTGGTGAACAAAACCAATGCCGCTGTCGATTACATTGAACGCCAGCGCCCAGCGCCCGGTCTCTGCGGGTTTACCGGTAACACGCAAAATCACCCCGCCCTCACGGGTGAACTTGATCGCGTTATCCAGCAGGCACTCCATGCACTGGCGAATTTTATCCGCATCACCTACCCATTGATCCGGCAGATTGCGGCCCACTTCGTACGAAAACTCCAGCCCTTTACTGCGTGCCGCCGGCCTGAACTGATCGCTCAGCCCCTGCAGCAGTTCATTCAGGCTGAAGGGCCGGGGTTGCGCGACCAGTCGTCCGGCCTGCAGTTCGGTCAGGGTCAGGATGCCATTGACCATGTGCATCATTTCTCGTGCTGAACCTTGCGCAGTCTTGGTGTACTGCTCCAGCTCAGGGCTCATGTCCAGGGTTTTGATCAATTCCAGAGAGCCAATGACACCGTTCATGGGCGTGCGCAATTCATGGGTAACGGTTGCCAGAAACTCGTCTTTGAGCTGGTTGGTACGGGCCAGTTGCTGGTTCATGGCGGCCAGTTTCTGTCCCGATTCCTGCAGCGTACGCGCCTGCAGGTCACGCATGGCGTTGATCCGGTCGGCAAGCGCCAGCGACAGCAGCCCCACCTCGATTGCCGAACCTATCTGGCTGGCGTACATGGTCAGGAAAACGTTCGGCAGGTAACCCAGCACCATCAGCGTATTGACCAGCCCCCCGAGCAGGAAGGCCGACCAGGCGATCACAAAATAACGCGCGACCCGCAGGCCACGTACCCATGCCACCACACCAGCGGTAAAAATGGTGACAATAAACGCCAGCGCCAGGCCGGTGGCCAGGCGCAACGACACGGCATAGCTGGTGGTCAGCGCGAGCACCATCACCAGAGCACCCACGCCCATCAGCAACATCAGTGCCCGGTCAAGCCAGCGGCTGTGGGAGGCGGTGTGCAAGAAGGAGCGGGCGAACTGGCAACCAAAAAACGCCGATGCACCAATCAGGAACGGGGTGGAGGCATTGGCCCACCACGGGCTGTCAGGCCAGAAGTACTGCACTGCCGCACCGTTGACCGACAGCTGGTAAAGGCCGAACGAGGCAATATAAAAGATGTAGTAGAGGTAGCTGGTGTCACGCACGCTGAGGTAAATAAACAGGTTGTAGACCAGCATCCCCAGCAACACGCCATAAATCAGGCCCAGGATGTAAATCCGCACGGGCTGCTCTTCAAGATAGGCCTGGGCCGACCATAGCGTCAGCGGCGCCTGAACCGAACCCTGGCTGGCCAGACGCAGGTACACCGTCTGGCTTTGCCCCGGGCTGAAGTTGAGCTCAAACAGGTAATTATTTTCTTTGATCTGACGACTGTCGAAGGGCAGTGCATCACCCGTTCGCTCGGCCAGCCGGTAATTGCCCGCGGCGTCTGCCAGGTAAAGCTCGATGGAATCAAGCGGCGGGTATGCCAGCTCCAGCAGCCAGGTGCGATGCACCTGCGGGTCTTGTGGCTGGTAGTGCAAATCCACTTTGATCCAGAAGGCCGAGTGCGAGTAGCCCTTGTTCAGCGTGTCTTTGGTATGGGGCTCGAACAGTTCGCCGTGTGCGGTGACATCTGCCAGAGTCGCTTCGCCACCCGCGTCTTCGAACACCTGCATCACGCGGCCCAAGGGCAGGCTTTGTGTGGATTCGTCAAAAGCGACTGCGCTGGCCAGCATCGGTAGCCAGCCCAACAACATCATCAGCAAATAGCGCATACAGCCCCAACGTAGCTCACTCGAAGACGCGGGCAACCCCATATTCCCTTTGAGATCGCGTCGACCGAATGACCGGTTAATAATTTGAAGGCACTTTAACATAGCCATTAATGGCACATACACACCATCTAACAATTCATCACAAAGGCTCTAGTACGGGCATTACAGAGCTAAATAAGCGCTGAGACCGAAGATTCTTAAGGCCAGGCAACGGCTTACAAACTTCCGCTAACCTGACACCGAGCAAGCGCCCGTAAAAACTGTTTGGTGGTAAGCTCGCGCACCATGAATATCTACAGTTCTCGCCCCGTTGTCCTCTGTCTCTCCGGCCATGACCCCAGTGGTGGTGCCGGCTTGCAGGCAGATATCGAAGCCCTGCTGGCTCAAGGCTGTCACGCCGCCCCGGTAGTGACCGCCCTGACTGTGCAGAACACTGTCAATGTCCGCGACTTCCGCGTGCTGGATCGCGAGTGGGTACTGGCGCAAGCCGATGCCGTGCTCGGCGACTCCACCGTTGCGGCGGTCAAGCTGGGCATGCTCGGTTCACTGGAGATGGTCGATACCGTAGTCGAACTGCTTCAGGCCAATCCGCATCTGCCGATGGTCTGTGACCCGGTGCTGCGTGCAGGCGGTGGCGGACGACTGGGCAAGGACGAAGTGGGTTACGCCATGCGCGAACGCCTGCTCCCCCTGGCCACCATTGCCACCCCCAACCTTCCCGAAGCCCGCATCCTGGCCGAACTGCCCGATGGCAGCGCCGATGAGTGCGCTGAAAAACTCCTGCCATTTTGTCGGCACCTGCTGATAACCGGCGGTCACGGTGATGAGCACGAAGTGCATAACCGCCTGTACAGCCGCGACGGCAGCCGCCACACCTTTACCTGCCATCGCTTGCCGGGCAGTTACCACGGCTCGGGTTGCACCCTGGCCAGCACGTTGGCCGGGCGCCTGGCCATCGGTGAAGAACTGGTCAGCGCCGTGCAAACCGCGCTCAATTACACATGGCGCACCCTGCGTGATGCAGAGCAACTGGGGCAAGGGCAATTTGTACCGCGCCGCTTGCCGCTGGATTTTTGCTCGTAACCAATGAGGCTCACCCCATGACGCTTCGCGGCCTGTATGCGATCACTGATAGCCAGTTGCTGGCTGGCAAACTGCTGCCCTATGTGGAGGCGGCCCTCGATGGCGGCCTGACCCTGTTGCAATATCGCGACAAAAGCACTGACGACGCCCGCCGACTGCGCGAGGCCGAAGCCTTGCGCGGGTTGTGCGAACGCTACAAGGCACACCTGATCATCAACGATGATGGCGAGCTGGCCGCCCGCCTGGGTGTCGGCGTGCACCTGGGGCAGACCGACGGCCCGCTGACCCCTGCCCGCGCCCTGCTGGGGCCACAGGCAATTATCGGTTCGACCTGCCACAGCCAGGTCGAACTGGCCGAGCAAGCCGCCAAAGAAGGTGCGAGTTATGTCGCCTTTGGCCGCTTTTTCAATTCCAGCACCAAACCCGGGGCGCCAACCGCTACCCTTGAGACCCTGGACCAGGCCCGCGCCCGCCTCAGCCTGCCGATCTGCGTGATAGGCGGAATTACCCTGGACAATGCCGCGCCGCTGGTGGCCCACGGTGCCGACCTGCTGGCCGTGGTGCATGGCCTGTTTGGCGCCGAAAGCGCCCGGGAAGTCACCCTGCGCGCCAAGGCCTTCAACACCTTGTTGTCTATTTAAATACCGAATCCTGATTCTGAGAGAGCCCACCATGTCTCGTTCCGAAACCCTGTTTGCCAACGCCCAGAAACACATTCCCGGTGGCGTGAACTCGCCAGTGCGTGCCTTCAAAAGCGTGGGCGGCACGCCGTTGTTCTTCAAACACGCCGAAGGCGCCTACGTGACTGACGAGGACGACAAGCGTTATGTCGATTACGTCGGCTCATGGGGCCCGATGATTCTTGGGCACAGCCACCCTGACGTGCTGGACGCAGTACGTGCGCAACTGGAGCACGGCCTGTCGTACGGCGCCCCGACCGCCATGGAAACCGAAATGGCCGATCTGGTGTGCTCCATCGTACCGTCAATGGAAATGGTGCGCATGGTCAGCTCCGGCACTGAAGCGACCATGAGCGCGATCCGTCTGGCCCGTGGCTTCACTGGTCGCGACAATATCCTCAAGTTTGAAGGCTGCTACCACGGTCACTCCGACAGCCTGCTGGTAAAAGCCGGTTCCGGCCTGCTGACCCAGGGCGTGCCAAGCTCGGCTGGCGTGCCGGCAGATTTCGCCAAGCACACCCTGACCACCGAGTTCAACAATATCGACGCGGTTGCACAGCTGCTGAGCGAAGTCGGCGACACCGTGGCCTGCATCATCGTCGAACCGGTTGCCGGCAACATGAACTGCGTGCCGCCTGCGCCAGGCTTCCTTGAAGGTCTGCGCAGCCTGTGCGACCAGCACGGCGTGGTTCTGATCTTTGACGAAGTGATGACCGGCTTCCGCGTCGCCCTCGGCGGTGCCCAAGCCCACTACGGCGTGACTCCGGACCTGAGTACCTTCGGCAAGATCATCGGTGGCGGCATGCCCGTCGGCTGCTTTGGCGGCAAACGCGAGATCATGCAGCACATCGCGCCGCTGGGCCCGGTTTACCAGGCGGGCACCCTGTCCGGCAACCCGCTGGCCATGGCCGCCGGCCTGACCACTTTGCGCCTGATCAGCCGCCCGGGCTTCCACGCCGAGCTGAGCGATTACACCACCCGCCTGCTCGATGGCCTGCAACAGCGCGCCGACGCGGCCGGCATCCCCTTCGTGACCACACAGGCCGGCGGTATGTTTGGCCTGTACTTCAGCGGCGCCGATGACATTGTCACCTTTGACGACGTCATGGCCAGCGATGCCGACCTGTTCAAGCGCTTCTTCCATTTGATGCTCGAAGGAGGCGTATACCTGGCACCCAGCGCCTTCGAAGCCGGTTTCACCTCGATCGCCCACGGCGAAGCCGAGTTGCAACTGACCCTGGACGCCGCAGAACGCGCATTTGCTGCACTGAAATAATCCAAGAAACGGCAAGGGCGAGCGCCCTTGCCGTTTTTTTATGCCAGTAATGAGCAGATCTTTTAGCCCACCCGTCCATAATCGTCTTAAATCAATGGATATCGCGCTCAGGCAGCAGAAAAACGAGTAAAGACTTTGTAAGGTTGCCTCTGCTTATTTCATAATGCGCGCCTATACATCCCATGATCGGGTTAACCCGTCATCCAGAGGTACGTCGATTCCCATGAACCGCACCGGCCGCGCCCTTGCACTGGGCTGCCTGTTGCTCCTACAGCCGTTGCTTGCCCAGGCAGGCGGTAACTCGTTGTTGATCCCAGCGATGGGTCGCTGCACCCTCAATACTCAGCCTGAGGACCTCGCCGAGGCGCTTGCAGCCTGTGAAGAGGCGGCAAAAGCCGGGGATGCAGAAGCCGAATACGAGTTGGGCGAGTTCTATTACGACGGTAAAAACACCCCGCAAGACTTCAACAAGGCGCTGAGCTACTTCGAAAAAGCCTCGCTGCAAGGCCACGCCATGGCCCAGTTCCAGCTCGGCACCATGTTTTTCAAAGGCGAAGGCGTGCCGGCCAACAACATTCAGGCCTATATCGTGCTGAAAATGGCTGCGGTCAACGGCGCCGAAGACGCCCTGGACACCGCCGACATGGTGGCCGAGCAAATGCCGCGCGACCAGCTCGAAACGGCTACCCAGATACTCGGACAGATCTTCCGCAAGTATTTGCAGGAGCTGCAATCTACCGACGCCCGCTCGCCGTTTTCACCATTGCCCTGATTTCAAACCCTTACTGGTTTGCTGGCGACAACGTGCCTGTGCCGGATACGGCTTTTCCTGGATGTCATCCGAATGTTCAGCGATTAAATTACCCGTCGCCCCCAATGACATTGAAAGCATCACGGCCACTACAGAAAAAATCGCCAGCACATACGAAATCAACGCCAGGTCACTCGCGTGCTTGTGAGCCACCAAAGTCCGCAAGAATGTTATTCCGTAATAGGGCATGACTCGACTGATGGTGAGTGGCACTAATAGAGCGACGCATGAATTTTTCATAGCGCATCACTTAACCCTCCACCGAAAACATTTTTTACCCAACTCAACTTAATGCTGCGCCTGCACAACCTCAAACGCTACGTGAAGACCATCCTCGTCTTATGCATTATGCACACGGGGTGATTCATGGGCTGAGCGCTGCAGCTTGAAGCTGTTAAATATATATCTAGGTAATTATTCTTACGCCAAATAAAGATTAACCTTACTTAAGCTTAAGTTAACTTGATTACGTTGTTTTCACCCATGATTATTATGCCCATCATTGTTCAAAGCCCTGTTTTAGAGCCTTGAACAGAATATGATGATAGGCCGCGACCCTCGATTTAACGGGTTTGACCCGTTACAAGAAACAACTCATGATTTCCTCTCGCTGCCCACGGTCTTGCGCTGCGCAGTAGCTATTGGCGTGTCATCACGCAGTTCACTCTTTAAACGTGGCAATAGTGTGCTCATTTGATTGACGCGCTGTTCTTTGTTTTTGTATCAAATGCGTCGATCTATTTGGGCACGGGGGAATACCTGTGCGTGATCCGAGATATGACATTTTGTTTGAGCCGGTCCAGATAGGGCCCGTGCGTACGCGCAATCGTTTTTACCAGGTACCGCACTGTAATGGCATGGGGCATGTACATCCTTCGGCTATGGCACGTATGCGCGCAATAAAGGCCGAGGGCGGGTGGGGTGTTGTCTGCACGGAAGAGTGCGAAATCAGCCCCTTGAGCGAATTCTCGCCTTATATCGAAGCACGCCTGTGGGACAAGCGCGACATACCGGCGCTGGCCCGCATGTGTGACGCGGTTCACCGGCACGGTAGCCTGGCGGGTGTGGAACTGGCCTTCAATGGCTATTCCGCGCCCAATCGCACCAGCCGCGAAATCCCCTGGGCCCCCTCCAATACCCCCGTGCGCGGCTACGACCCGGTGCAGGCCCGCGCCATGAGCCGCGCCGACATCAAGCAACTGCGCGAGCTGCACAGGGCTGCGGCCTTGCGTGCCCGTGATGCAGGGTTTGACATCATTTATGTATACGCTGGCCATGATCTGGGCTTGCCGTTCCACTTTCTGACGCAACGCAACAATCGCCGCACGGATGAATATGGCGGAGCGCTGTTCAATCGTGTGCGCCTGCTGCGCGAGTTGATAGAAGACACCCGGGATGCCGTCGGTGACCGCTGCGCCGTTGCCGTGCGCCTGGCCGTTGACGAGCAGCAGGGCTGCGCCGGCCTGACCCGGGACAGCGAAGGCGTCGAAGTGTTTTCCATGCTGGCCGAGCTGCCGGATCTTTGGGATATCAATGTTGCCGACTGGGCCAATGACAGCGTGACCTCGCGGTTTGCCGCAGAGGGTTATCAGGAGGCATTCCTCACCGGGCTCAAGGCCTTGACCAGCAAGCCGGTGGTGGGTGTAGGACGTTTCACCTCGCCCGATACCATGGCCTCGCTGGTGCGCCGCGGGGTGTTGGACCTGATCGGCGCGGCCCGCCCTTCTATAGCCGATCCTTTCCTGCCCAACAAAATCGACCAGGGGCGCACCGACGAAATTCGCGAGTGCATCGGCTGCAATGTTTGCGTCAGCGGCGATCACACCAGCACGCCAATGCGCTGCACACAAAATCCGACTATGGGCGAGGAATGGCGACGCGGCTGGCATCCGGAGCAGGTTCCGGTCCGGCGTGCCGAGGGGCGAGCGCTGGTAATCGGCGCAGGCCCTGCCGGTCTTGAGTGTGCCCGGGTACTCGGCGCTCGCGGCCTGGAAGTGATGCTGGCTGAAGCCACTCGCACCCTGGGCGGACGCGTGGCCAGCGAGTCCCGGCTACCGGGGCTGGCGAGCTGGTCGCGGGTGGTCGATTACAGGGTGGATGCCTTGAGCCGTCTGGGCAATGTCGAGATCTACCGTGAAAGCCGCCTTGAAGTGCAGGACGTTCTCGACATTGAAGCCAGCCACGTGTTTGTCGCCACCGGTTCGCGTTGGCGCAACGATGGCCTGGGCCGTGTGTTGCGCCAGCCTCTCCCTGGGCTGGAAAACCTGCCCGTATTCACGCCGGATGATGTGATGGCAGGCGCTGTGCTGCCTTCGCCCGTGGTGGTGTTCGACGATGACCACTACTACATGGGCAGCGTACTGGCCGAGAGCCTGATTGCCCGGGGAGTCGAGGTGCTGTATGTCACCCCGGCCGCAGATGTTGCACCCTGGACCCACAATACCCTTGAACAGCACCGGATCCAGCGCCGCTTGCTGGAACTGGATGTCACCATCATCACCTCCCATACGCTGTGCAGCCTCACGCCGTACGGCGTACAGGCAGCGTGCACCTACACCGGGCGCCCGCGTTTCATTCCTGCCGCAGGGGTGCTGCTGGTGACCTCCCGCGAGCCTGAGCAGGGTCTGTTCGACGCCCTGCAGGCCGAGCCCCGGGGTGTGCAGCAGGTGATCCAGATCGGTGATTGCCTGGCTCCGGGCACAATTGCTGCCGCGGTGTACTCCGGGCATCGCTTTGCCCGGGAGTTCGACGCCCCCCCCGGGTTGCTTCGCATGCGCCGGGAGTTGGTGGCGCTGGAAGACTGGCCAGCGCCTTGAGTTCTTTCTTGAGTGGTCAACCTGTCGCCCGACGGGTAATAGCGACCCGACGGGCGGTTATTACAACAACAATAAGGAATCAACCCATGAAAAAGATACTGTGGATGCTGGCACTGCTGGTGGTGGCCGTACTGGCTTGTGTCGTAGTCATTGCCCCGGCGCTGGCCAAGGATTACCAAGTCATACGTTTTGGCACCGACCCGACCTACCCGCCCTTTGCCTCGAAAAGTGCCGACGGCTCACTGGTGGGCTTTGAAATTGACCTGGGCAACGCCCTGTGCGAGCGCGTGCAGGCGAGCTGCAAGTGGGTCGAAATCGATTTTGACGGCATGATCCCCAGCCTCAATGCTCGCAAGATCGACGGCATTCTGGCCACTATGGCGGTGACGGCGGCGCGGCAAAGGGTCATTGATTTCTCGTCCGAGGTGATGACCACGCCCAATGCGCTGGTGTTCAAAAAAGGCGCTGGCCTGGATGCCAGCCTGCAGGCGGTAAAAGGCAAAGCCATCGGCTACCTGCAGGGCAGCACCCAGGAGGTCTATGCCAAGGCGGTGCTGGCCAAGGCCGGGGCGAAACTCGTGGCATACCCGGATCAGGATCGGGCCTACGCTGATCTGCAAGTCGGGCGACTGGACGCGGCCCTCCAGGATCTGGTTCAAGCCGAGCTGGGCTTTTTGCGCTCTCCCCAGGGTGCTGCCTTTGAGGCCGGCAAGGCGATTGAAAGCGACCTGATGCCGGGCACCAGCGCCATTGGCATCCTCAAGGGCAATCAAGCACTCAAGGCTATGCTCGATAAAGGCCTCGCCCAACTGCATGCCGATGGCACCTACGCACGGCTGCAAAAGCAGTATTTCGGGGATCTTGTTCTGTACAGCAATAAATGAGCGGCCTTCAGGTTTACGCGCCATTGCTGGCACTGGGAACCTGGATGACGATCAAGCTGGCGCTGATATCACTGCTGCTGAGCCTGTTTCTGGGGCTGCTGGGCGCAGGAGCCAAGTTATCCACAAGCCGTGCGGCGCGATGGATGGCCCGGCTTTACACCACCCTGATCCGCGGCGTGCCCGACCTTGTGCTGATGCTGCTGATCTTCTACGGCCTGCAAACCTGGCTCGGCCAACTCACGGACAGGCTGGGCTGGGCCTATATAGAGATAGATGCCTTCACTGCCGGGGTGATGACCCTGGGCTTTATCTACGGTGCTTACTTCACCGAAACCTTGCGCGGCGCCATTCTCGCAGTGCCCTTTGGGCAGATTGAGGCTGCCAGGGCCTACGGCCTGAGCCCGATGCAGTGTTTTTGTCGTGTGCTGTTCCCGCAGATGATGCGCTTTGCGCTGCCGGGGTTGGGCAACAACTGGCTGGTGCTGCTCAAGGCAACCTCGCTGGTGTCGATCATCGGCCTGGCCGAGCTGGTAAAGGCAGCCAGCGACGCGGGAAAAAGCAGTTTTCAACTGTTTAACTTCCTGGTGCTGGCGGCAGTGATCTACCTGCTGATAGCCGTTGCCTCCAACAGCGTATTGCACAGGCTTGAGCGGCGCTTCGCCGTGGGGTTCGAGCGGGGTGCGCGATGATCGAAGTATTGCTGTCGTATTGGCAGCCTTTTTTGTATAGCGATGGCCAGAAGATCAGCGGTCTGGCCATGACCTTGTGGCTGACCACTGCTTCCATCGGCATGGGTTTTGTACTCTCGATCCCGCTGGCCATTGCCCGGGTTTCTGAAAACCGCTGGGTGCGCTGGCCGGTGCATGGCTTTACTTACCTGTTTCGCGGCACGCCGCTGTATATCCAGCTGTTGATCTGCTACTCGGGCATCTACAGCCTTGCCGCCGTTCAGTCGCAGCCGTTGCTGGGCGCATTTTTTCGCGATGCCATCAACTGCACCCTGCTGGCCTTCACCCTCAATACGTGCGCCTACACCACGGAAATCTTCGCCGGTGCGATCCGTTCAATCGCCCGGGGGGAGGTACAAGCTGCCCGGGCGTATGGCTTCAATGGCTGGAAGCTCTACCGTCGCGTCGTCATGCCCCAGGCACTGCGCCGCGCCTTGCCGGTTTACAGCAACGAAGTGATCCTGTTGCTGCACTCCACCACCCTGGCCTTCACCGCCACGGTCCCTGACATTCTCAAAGTCGCCCGGGATGCCAACGCGGCCACCCTTCAGACCTTCCCTTCGTTTGTCATCGCTGCCGGGCTGTACCTTATCGCCACCTTTGCCCTGGTGGGACTGTTTCGCCTGGCCGAGCGGCGCTGGCTGGCATTTCTCGGCCCGCGCCGATAGGAGAACCCCCATGCACCACCAACGTCATGATGTGCTGGCCGCCGTACCGGGCACCTGTCGGCAAATCCATAGTTTTCATTACGGACCAGCGCCAGAGCACGGGAAAATCTATATCCAGGCGTCGCTGCACGCGGACGAGCTGCCGGGCATGCTGGTGATCTGGCATCTCAAGCAGCGCATGCTGGAGCTCGAGCAGGCCGGCCTGTTGCGCAAGCACATAGTGCTGGTGCCCGTGGCCAACCCGGCGGGGCTGGAGCAGGTGCTGATGGACGTGCCCCAGGGGCGTTTTGATAACGAAAGCCGACAGAATTTCAACCGCTTCTTTGTGGATGTCAGTCAGGAGGTGGGCGATAGTGTCGAGGGCCAGTTGACCCAGGATCCAGAGCACAACACGCAACTGATTCGCTCAGCCTTGCGCCGTGTCCTGGTCGCCACGCAGCCGCTGACCCACGTGCAGGCCCTGCGTCAGACCCTGCAGACCCTGGCGTGCGATGCCGATATGGTCCTGGACCTGCACTGCGACTTCGAAGCCGTGCAGCACCTGTACCTGGCCCCGGCCTTCTGGCCGCAGGTAGAGCCCCTGGCCCGTTACCTGGGGGCCCGAGCCTGCTTTATGGCCACCGAGTCGGGCGGGCAGTCCTTCGATGAATGGTTCACCCTGTTCTGGGCGCAGATGCAAGCGCGCTTTGCGCCACGCTTCCCCCTGGCGTGCTGCAGCTTTGCCGTGACCGTTGAGCTGCGAGGGGTGGCGGATGTGACCCACGAACTGGCGCGTGACGATAGCCAGGCGCTGATCGACTACTTGATCCATGCGGGTGCAGTCGAAGGGCAGCCAAAAGCACTTCCGGCATTGCTCAACCCGCCGACCCCGCTAGCGGGCGTCGAGCCGTTGAACAGCCCCACGGGGGGTTTGCTGGTGTTTTATGCGCAAGTGGGTGACTACCTGCAGGCGGGGGCTGTGGTGGCAGACATCATTGACCCCATCACGGACCGTATTACTCCAGTGGTCTGTCAACGCGAAGGCTTGCTCTATGTCCGCTCATTGCGGCGCATGGCGACTGCGGGAATGACCATTGCCCATGTCGCCGGGGCGCAGGCGTATCGACAAGGGGACTTGCTGTCGCCATGAAGGGATTGCGAGCGCGGGAAGGGAAAGAAAAGCCCTTACTTGTCCGGCATCGGAAACGGAAACGGCATCACATTGCTGACACCACGGGCTTCACTGATTTTAGGCGTGCCCAGCCGCTCAACCTCATCGATACGGACAATCGAGTGCATCGGCACAAAGCTGCGCACCACACCTTCAAACTGAGCCTTGAGCTTTTCTTCGCTGGGGTCGACAACCATTTGTGTGCGCTCACCGAAGACGAATTCCTCTACTTCCAGAAACCCCCACAGATCACTTTGATAGATCTGCTTGGCGTACATTTCGAACACCTGGCCCTGGTTGAGGAAAATCACCTTGTAGATTGGAGCTTCACGTTTGGTCATGGTGGGCGGGTAAGCATCTGAAGGTAAAAAAGAGGGCGCGAACTATAGCATAGCCATCAGACGCACAACGCTAGGAAGCAACGGCTATGACCCCTATAATGTGCGGTTCTTTGAACCACTTGATGAACACCCATGGCCAAGAAGCTTTACATCGAAACCCACGGTTGCCAGATGAATGAGTACGACAGCTCGCGCATGGTCGACCTGCTGGGTGAACATCAGGCCCTGGAAGTCACAGCGCGCGCCGAAGACGCTGATGTCATCCTGCTGAATACCTGTTCAATCCGTGAACGTGCCCAGGACCGCGTGTACTCCCAACTGGGTCGCTGGCGCGAACTGAAACTGGCCAACCCCGACATGGTTATCGCCGTGGGCGGTTGTGTGGCCAGCCAGGAAGGCGCGGCGATCCGCGATCGCGCCCCGTATGTGGACGTGGTATTCGGCCCGCAAACCCTGCACCGCCTGCCGGAAATGATTGACGCCGCGCGCATTACCAAACTGCCGCAGGTTGATGTGTCATTCCCTGAAATCGAGAAATTCGATCACCTGCCAGAGCCTCGCATCGACGGCCCAAGCGCCTACGTATCGGTCATGGAAGGTTGCAGCAAGTACTGCACGTTCTGCGTGGTGCCTTACACCCGCGGCGAAGAAGTCAGCCGGCCCTTCGATGATGTATTGGCCGAGGTGATCCACCTGGCTGAAAACGGCGTGCGTGAAGTGACCCTGCTTGGCCAGAACGTCAACGGCTATCGCGGCCTGACCGAAGGTGGCCGCCTCGCCGACCTTGCCGAGCTGATCCGTGTGGTTGCGGCGATCGACGGTATCGAGCGTATCCGCTACACCACCTCCCACCCTCTGGAGTTTTCCGACAGCCTGATCCAGGCTCACGCCGAAGTCCCGGAACTGGTCAAACACCTGCATCTTCCGGTGCAATCGGGCTCCGACCGCATTCTGTCGGCGATGAAACGCAATCACACGGCGCTGGAGTACAAGTCCAAGCTGCGCAAACTGCGTGCTGCCGTACCGGGGATCTGCATCAGCTCCGACTTTATTGTCGGCTTCCCGGGCGAAACCGAAAAAGACTTCGAACAGACCATGAAGCTGATCGAAGACGTGGGTTTCGACTTTTCCTACTCTTTTGTCTACAGCCAGCGCCCGGGCACCCCGGCAGCAGACCTGACGGACGACACCCCGGAAGAGCGCAAGAAAGAGCGTCTGAACGCGCTGCAACATCGTCTCAACCAACAGGGCTTCGAGATCAGCCGCCAGATGGTAGGGTCGACCCAGCGGATCCTGGTAACCGACTACTCGAAAAAAGACCCGGGCGAATTGCAGGGCCGGACCGAGAACAACCGCATCGTCAACTTCCGCTGCGACAACCCGCAGTTGATCGGGCAATTCGCCGATGTGCATATTGATGCGGCCCAGCCGCACTCGTTGCGGGGCTCGCTGCTGAACTGACCACACGCCATCGTCCCTTGTGGGAGCGGGCTTGCTCGCGATGCACGCAACACGGTCCGACTGGATGAGTGCGGTGGTGCAATCGCGAGCAAACCCGCTCCCACATCAAACATTTGGTGAAGTCCTTTCACGCTTGACCTGCTAGCGTTATCCTTAATTTCATATCAATTGCCTAAGGGCGGCTAAATACGACCTTGAACGCACCCATCGAACCACATCGCTTCCTTCTCGAGCCCTTTGAGGCCCGCCGTTTCGCCAATCTGTGCGGGCAATTCGACGAGCATCTGCGCTTGATCGAGCAACGCCTGACGATCGAAATCCGCAATCGCGGTAACCAGTTCGAGCTGATCGGCGATCCGAAAATCACTTCTTCGGCAGAAAACCTGCTGCGCCGCCTGTACCGCGAAACCAAGGCCACCGAGCTTTCGCCGGACATGGTTCACCTGTTCCTGCAAGAGTCTGCGGTACAAGACCTCGCCAGCAACCCGGTGGCTGAAGCCAGTGTTTCGCTGCGCACCAAAAAGGGCATGATCCGCCCTCGCGGGATCAACCAGCAGCGTTACGTCAAAGAGATCCTGGGCAACGACATCAACTTCGGCATTGGCCCGGCGGGTACGGGTAAAACCTATCTGGCTGTGGCCTGCGCAGTTGATGCCCTGGAACGCGAGCAGATCCGCCGCATCCTGCTGGTGCGCCCGGCGGTTGAGGCCGGTGAGAAGCTCGGTTTCCTGCCGGGTGACCTGTCGCAAAAAATAGACCCGTACCTGCGCCCGCTCTACGACGCACTGTACGAAATGCTTGGTTTTGAATACGTGGCCAAGCTGATCGAGCGCCAGGTGATCGAAGTCGCGCCACTGGCCTACATGCGCGGCCGCACGCTGAACAACAGTTTCATCATTCTCGACGAAAGCCAGAACACCACGGTCGAGCAGATGAAAATGTTCCTGACCCGCATCGGCTTCGGCTCGACCGCCGTGATCACCGGTGACATCACCCAGATCGACCTGCCCAAAGGCACGAAATCGGGGCTGAACCATGTCATTGAAGTGCTCAAGGACGTGCCGGGCATCAGCTTTACCCACTTCCAGTCCAAGGACGTCGTGCGCCACCCGCTGGTGCAGCGCATCGTCGAGGCCTACGGTCGCTACGAACAGGAAGCCGCCGACAAGCTGGCCGCGCTGCCCGCTGCAAAGGATTACCGCCACGATGCTTGAGCTTGACCTGCAACTGGCGACTGACGCCAGTGCCCCCAGCGAAGCCCAGTTCCGCCAATGGTGTGAACTGGCTTTGCGCCAGCGCAGCGCCGATTCGGAAATGACCATTCGTCTGGTAGACGAACCCGAAGGTCGTGAACTGAACCACACCTGGCGCCAAAAAGACTACGCCACCAATGTGCTGTCCTTCCCCGCAGACGTGCCTGATGAGTTCCTCGATATCCCGCTACTGGGCGATCTGGTGATTTGCGTGGCCGTGGTCGAGCGCGAAGCCGCCGAACAAGGCAAAAGCCTTGAGGCCCACTGGGCCCATCTGGTGATACACGGTTGCTTGCATCTTCTGGGTTACGACCATATAGAAGACGAAGAAGCCGAAGAAATGGAAGCACTGGAACGAACGTTGCTTGCAGAACTGGGTCATCCTGACCCGTATGCAGACGACGAAACCGAATAACACCCACTGAAACTACCAAGGGATACGAGTAAATCGCTATGAGCGAAGACCGATCGAGCAACGGGCAAAAGTCATGGTTAGGTAAGCTGACCCAGGCCTTTGCCCATGAGCCGAAAAACCGCCAGGAGCTGCTTGAGCTGCTGCGCGAAGCACACCAGAACAAACTTTTGGACAGTGAAGCGCTGGCCATCGTCGAAGGTGCCATTCAAGTGGCTGACCTGCAGGTACGGGACATCATGGTTCCTCGCTCGCAGATGATCAGCATCAAGGCAACCCAGACCCCCCGCGAATTTCTCCCGGCGATCATTGACGCGGCGCACTCGCGCTACCCGGTGATCGGCGAAAGCCACGACGACGTCCTTGGCGTCCTCCTGGCCAAAGACCTGCTGCCGCTGATCCTTCAAGAGAACGGCGACAAGTACAACATCAAGGATTTGCTGCGTCCGGCGACATTTGTCCCCGAGTCCAAGCGCCTTAACGTGTTGTTGCGCGAGTTCCGCGCCAACCACAACCACATGGCCATCGTGATTGACGAATACGGCGGCGTTGCGGGTCTGGTGACGATTGAAGACGTTCTCGAGCAGATCGTCGGCGACATCGAAGACGAGCACGACGTCGAAGAAGACAGCTACATCAAGCCGTTGCCCAGCGGTGACTTCCTGATCAAGGCCCTGACCCCGATCGAGAACTTCAACGAGTTCTTCGACACCGAATTCTCCGACGACGAGTTCGACACCGTGGGCGGCCTGGTCATGAGCGCATTCGGGCACTTGCCCAAACGCAACGAAACCACTGAAATCGGCCCCTACCGCTTCCGCATCCTCAATGCTGACAGCCGCCGGATCCATCTGATTCGTCTCACGCCTATTGCCCGCTAAATCTCAATACCAAGGATTGAAATGCGCTGGATAACCTCCCCCGGCTGGCCCGGTAACTTGCTGGCCGTGGTGGCCGGCGCACTGACAACCCTGGCGTTGGCCCCCTTCGATATCTGGCCATTGGCACTGGTTGCCCTGGCCCTGTTCTATCTCGGTTTGCGCGACCTGTCGCCAAAACAGGCGCTGGGCCGAGGCTGGTGTTTCGGTTTTGGCCTGTTTGGCGCGGGCACCAGCTGGATCTACTACAGCATCCACCACTTCGGCGGCGCTTCGGTGCTGCTGGCCGGTTTCCTGATGTTGTTGTTCACGGCAGCCATCGCCTGGTTCTTTGCCCTGCCCGCCTGGGTGTGGGCGCGCTGGATCCGTCGCAATGAAGCGCCGTTGGCCGATACCCTGGCATTTGCCGCGCTATGGGTTGCTCAAGAGGCGTTCCGCGGCTGGTTCCTCACCGGTTTCCCATGGCTGTATTCCGGTTACAGCCAGCTGGACGGCCCTTTGGCCGGGCTCGCACCGTTGGGCGGCATGTGGCTGGTGTCTTTCACTCTGGCCCTGACCGCTGCCCTGCTGTGCAATTTGCCACGCCTGATCAAGGCCAGACGCAAGGCTTTTGTCGCCGCAGGGGTGGTCTTGCTGATCGGCCCCTGGGCCGTCGGCCAGGCCCTCAAGCACCACGCCTGGACCAGCCCATCGGGTGACCCGCTGAGCGTGGCGGCGATCCAGGGCAATATCGAACAAAGCATGAAATGGGACCCGGCCCAGGTCAATGCACAGCTGGCCCTTTACCGTGACATGACCTTCAGTTCCAAACGTGTCGACCTGATCGTTTGGCCGGAAACCGCTGTCCCTGTCCTCAAAGAGAACGCTGAAGGCTTTTTGAGCATGATGGGCCGGTTTGCCGCCGATCGTAACTCAGCGCTGATTACCGGCGTGCCGATCCGCCAGGAAGTGCGACATGAACCGCGCTACTTCAACGGCATCACCGCTGTGGGTGAGGGCGATGGTGTTTACCTGAAACAGAAGCTGGTGCCATTTGGCGAATATGTGCCGCTGCAGGATGTACTGCGCGGCCTGATCGCATTTTTTGATCTGCCAATGTCGGACTTTGCCCGCGGCCCGGCTGACCAGGCCATGTTGCAGGCCAAGGGTTATCAAATCGCGCCATTGATTTGCTATGAAGTGGTGTATCCGGACTTCGTGGCCGGGCTTGCTGCCCAGAGCGATATCCTGCTGACCATCAGCAATGACACCTGGTTCGGCACCTCGATTGGGCCGCTGCAACACCTGCAAATGGCGCAGATGCGTGCCCTGGAAGCCGGGCGCTGGATGATTCGGGCCACCAACAATGGCGTCACGGCATTGATTAACCCGTTTGGGCAAATCACCACGCAAATTCCCCAGTTCGAGCAAGGCATCCTGTACGGCGAAGTGGTGCCCATGCACAACCTCACGCCTTACCTGCAATGGCGCTCATGGCCACTGATCATCCTGTGCAGCCTGCTGATTGGCTGGGCCCTGGTCACCAGCCGGATTGCCAAGACGGTCTAGCCTTGTGCTTCTGCGTCTTCTACCCACCCCAACCCTCTCCCGGAGGGAGAGGGAGCTGATAGGTGGTGTTGCGTAGAGCTGCTTTTGCCTTTAATCCCCTCTCCCTCCGGGAGAGGGCCAGGGTGAGGGGCTTTTGCTTAATGGGTCAGCGATAAAACAACGGATAGGCAATCTGCCCTACCGCTTCATTGATCAACAGCCCGGACTGCCAGAACGCTTTGTACTCAGGCATCCAGCCCCCCAGCGGTCGCCCATTGTCGGCACTGAAAAAACCGACCGGCGCAGGCACCACGTCAAAACCAGCCTTTTCAAAACTCCACACCGAACGCGACATATGCCAGCCGTGCGTCACCACGACCACCCGCTTGACCCCCAGCGGCAGCAGAATGTCTGCGGTCAATTTGGCGTTTTCCCACGTTGTGCGGCTTTGCTCTTCTTTCCACCGTACTTGCACGCCGAAATCATCACGCAATGAATCCGCCATCAACTGCGCCTCACTGGGCGGCGAGCCGTAGTGCAAACCGCCAGTGGTCAACACCGGCAAGCCCGAAGCCTTCGCCAGTCGGGCGGCATAGCGCTGGCGCTCCAGACCAATGCCAGTCGGCTGATCGCTGCCCCAGGCCGGATCCCCCCGCTCACGCCCCGAGCCCAGCACCACAATGGCATCGGCACGCGCGGCCAGCGTCGACCACTCGCTCTGCGCCAGCGGTGGTTCGCGCTCCAGCACACGGGCGCCCCACTCCACCATTATTGGCAAACTCATCAGCCAGAAGCCGCCCAGCCCCAGGGCAAACAACACACCCGCCACTCGCGGGCGCGAACGCCGTAGCCACCAGGCAAGCGCCAGGAGCAACAGAAAAATGCCAGGGGGTAATAGAAGCTGTTTTAAAAAGTATCGAATAGGCATCGAGCATCTCCAAAGATGCCCGAAGCCTAAGGGGGTTGATTGAGCGCATCAACAACGCAGGTGAGAAACCCAAACACAAACGTGTAATGCATCAACCCGGAGGTACAACTTTCTTGATGCGGCTTTGTTGAAGGCCGGGCTTGAATCGCCGTATGGCCTAAGCTCCCTGCACCCTGTCTTTAAGCCAGATAACCTTGGCCCTGGGGGCATCCTGCATGTTCACGCTGCCTTGCGAGCGTTTAATTGCCTCACGCCCGATCCGGTTCAAATAGAGGTTGATCAACTCCAGCTCGGCATGACTCAAGCCTCGCAATTCCAACTCGACTGGGCGTTCATCACGTAATTGGACAGCCGTCTTTGCTGAATCAAGAGCCACACTCAAACGATCAATCAGCCGCTCATACACTTGCGATGTTGCTACGCTGCGTTGCAACTCTGCCATCCGTCCACCTCATTTAAGGAAATGAATCTCCCCCACAGGAGAGCTTAGCTGCGCTTGTAAAAGCGGCGTGCTGCTGCGACCAACGGAGTGATGAGGCAATCAGGGTTTCCCTCGATAGAGCGGGGTCATGTATGCTACGGGACTTCCTGTAACCCCTGCTCCAACCTGACCGGGCAACACTGTCGCCGGTCTATGTTGAAGAGGATTAGGCCACCCTTTATCAGTACAAGTAGCCATGCACGAACAATATCAGCCCCGTGAAATAGAAGCCGCCGCCCAATCATTCTGGGACAACCAAAAGTCCTTCGAAGTCAGCGAAGATCTAGGCAAAGAGACGTTCTACTGCCTATCGATGTTCCCGTACCCAAGCGGCAAGCTACACATGGGGCACGTGCGCAACTACACCATCGGTGACGTGATCTCCCGTTACCAGCGCATGCTCGGCAAAAACGTCCTGCAACCCATGGGTTGGGACGCCTTTGGCATGCCGGCCGAAAACGCCGCGATGAAAAACAAGGTCGCGCCGGCCAAATGGACGTACGAAAACATCGCCTACATGAAAACCCAGCTGCGCAGCCTGGGTCTGGCCGTTGACTGGTCGCGCGAAATCACGACCTGCAAGCCGGATTACTACCGTTGGGAACAATGGCTGTTCACCCGCCTGTTCGAAAAAGGTGTGATCTACCGTAAAAACGGCACCGTGAACTGGGACCCGGTGGACCAGACCGTTCTGGCCAACGAGCAAGTGATCGACGGCCGTGGCTGGCGTTCGGGCGCGGTAATCGAAAAACGCGAAATCCCGATGTACTACTTCAAGATCACCGCTTACGCGGATGAGCTGCTTGAAAGCCTCGACGACATGCCGGGCTGGCCCGAGCAGGTTAAAACCATGCAGCGCAACTGGATTGGCAAATCCCGCGGCATGGAAGTGCAGTTCCCTTACAACGTCGAGTCCATCGGCGCAGCAGGCGCGCTCAAGGTTTTCACCACCCGCCCTGATACCTTGATGGGCGCGACCTATGTCGCTGTGGCTGCCGAGCACCCGCTCGCCACCCAGGCAGCGCAGGGAAACCCCGAGCTGCAAGCGTTTATCGCCCAGTGCAAAGGCGGCAGCGTGGCAGAAGCCGACATGGCAACCCAGGAAAAAATGGGCCTGCCAACCTCGTTGTTTGTCGAGCACCCGCTGACCGGCGAAAAGCTTCCTGTATGGGTCGCCAACTATGTACTGATGCATTACGGCGACGGCGCGGTGATGGCTGTACCAGCACACGACGAGCGTGATTTCGAATTCGCCACCAAGTACAACCTGCCGATCAAGCCGGTTGTGCGTACCAGTGCTGGCGACGAGTCACCGGCACCGTGGCAGGACGCTTACAACGAGCACGGCCCGCTGATCAACTCCGGCGAATTTGACGGCCTGGATTTCGACGCCGCATTCGCCGCCATCGAAGCCGCCCTGACTGCCAAAGGCCTGGGCCAGGCGCGCACCCAGTTCCGCCTGCGTGACTGGGGCATCAGCCGCCAGCGCTACTGGGGCTGCCCGATCCCGATCGTGCATTGCGATACCTGCGGTGACGTACCAGTACCTGAAGCCCAGCTGCCAGTGGTCTTGCCAGAAGATGTCGTACCCGATGGCGCCGGTTCGCCACTGGCACGCATGCCTGAATTCTACGAGTGCAGCTGCCCTAAATGTGGCGCACCGGCCAAACGCGAAACCGACACGATGGACACCTTCGTCGAGTCGTCGTGGTACTACGCACGTTACGCCTCGCCGCACTATGAAGGCGGTCTGGTCGAGAAATCGGCAGCAGACCACTGGCTACCGGTGGACCAGTACATCGGCGGTATCGAACACGCCATTTTGCACCTGCTGTACGCGCGCTTCTTCCACAAGCTGATGCGTGACGAAGGCCTGGTCAGCTCCAACGAGCCGTTCAAGAACCTGTTGACCCAGGGCATGGTAATCGCAGAGACCTACTTCCGTACGCTGGACAACGGCGGCAAGGATTACTTCAACCCGGACGACGTGGAAATCGAACGTGATGCCAAGGCCAAGATCATCGGCGCCACGCTGAAGAGTGACGGCCTGCCGGT
Organism: Pseudomonas sp. TMW22080; assembly: GCF_022496745.1. Classification (NCBI taxonomy): domain Bacteria; kingdom Pseudomonadati; phylum Pseudomonadota; class Gammaproteobacteria; order Pseudomonadales; family Pseudomonadaceae; genus Pseudomonas; species Pseudomonas sp. TMW22080. The sequence continues at coordinate 692,844 of NZ_SCFF01000003.1, forward strand.
GGAAATCGGCGGCACGCAGAAAATGTCCAAGTCGCTCAACAACGGTGTTGACCCGCAATACATGATCGAACAGTACGGCGCAGACACCTGCCGCCTGTTCATGATGTTTGCTTCGCCGCCTGACGCAAGCCTGGAATGGTCCGACTCGGGTGTTGAAGGCTCCCACCGCTTCCTCAAGCGTGTATGGCGCCTGGCCCATGCCCATGTAGGCCAAGGCCTGCCGGGCGCGCTGGATATCGCCAGCCTGAACGATGAGCAAAAAGTCATTCGCCGTGCCATCCACCAGGCTATCAAGCAAGCCAGCCAGGACGTCGGCCAGCACCACAAGTTCAACACCGCCGTCGCCCAGGTGATGACCGTGATGAACGTGCTCGAAAAAGCACCGCAAGCGACTGAACAAGACCGCGCCCTGCTGCAGGAAGGTCTCGAGACTGTAGCTCTGGTACTGGCGCCGATCACACCGCACATCAGCCATGAGCTGTGGAACCGGTTGGGGCATGCAGGTGCAATCATCGACGCTGCATGGCCAACCCTGGATGAAACCGCGCTGGTTCAAGACACCCTGCAACTGGTTATCCAGGTCAACGGCAAGCTGCGCGGGCATATTGAAATGCCAGCTGCTGCCAGCCGTGAAGAGGTTGAAGCTGCTGCCCGCACCAACGAAAACGTACTGCGCTTTACAGAAGGCCTGACGATTCGCAAAGTGATCGTGGTACCAGGCAAATTGGTCAATATCGTCGCCAGCTAACTGGAACAGGCGCCCGCGTCATGCGCGGGCGCCCAACAAGACCTTCAGGGCCGCGTGGTCGGCCCATCTGGTTTCAAGGGGAGCAACACATGATCAAACGCAACTTGCTGGTGATGGGTCTCGCAGTTCTGTTGAGCGCCTGCGGCTTTCAACTGCGCGGTACCGGCACCAACCAGCTGACGATCACCGAACTCGATGTCAGCGCGCGCAACGCCTATGGCGACACTGTGCGCCAGCTGCGTCAGGTGCTGGAAAACAGCGGCGTGAAAATCACTGCCAACGCACCATACAAACTGGTTCTGACCGACGAGAAGGAAACCCAGCGTTCTGCCAGCTACACCGGCAATTCGGGTACCGCCGAGTATCAGTTGAACAACGTAGTGAAATACGAAATTCAGGGGCCGAGCCATCTGACGCTGCTGAGCGACAAGGTTGAAGCCTACAAAGTCTACCTGCAGGATGGCAGTAACGTGGCAGGCAGCACCCAGGAAGGCGACATGATCCGTAAGGAAATGCGCCGCGACCTGATCCAGCAACTGGTTCTGCGCCTGGAGCAATTGACCCCGGCCCAGCTGGAAGTACTGCAACAGCAAGCCGAAGCGAAGGCCAAGGCTGAAGCCGATGCCATCGAAGCTGCACGCAAGGCTCAAGAGGAAACTCCTCAACAGTCGCCTCTCGAACTGCAAAACCAGTAAGGCATACGGGGCGCTCAAGCGCCCCGCTATCGTTATGGTCCTATGAAACTCGCTCCCGCCCAACTCGCCAAGCATCTGCAAGGCCCCCTTTCTCCCGTCTACATCATCAGCGGCGATGACCCGTTGTTGTGCCAGGAAACCGCCGACGCCATCCGCAGTACCGCCCGCAAGCAGGGTTTCGATGAGCGCCAGGTGTTCAGCGCCGACGCCAGCTTTGACTGGGGCACGCTGCTGCAAGCCGGTGCCAGCATGTCGCTGTTTGCCGAAAAGCGCCTGCTGGAACTGCGCCTGCCTTCGGGCAAGCCTGGCGACAAGGGTGCTGCGGCGTTGATCGAATACTGCTCGCGCCCTGCCGAAGACACCCTGCTGCTGATCAGCCTGCCCAAACTCGACGGCAGTGCGCAAAAGACCAAGTGGGGCAAGGCGCTGATTGAAGGGGCGCAAACTCAGTTCGTGCAGATCTGGCCGGTGGACGCCAACCAGTTGCCGCAATGGATTCGCCAGCGCTTGTCGCAGGCCGGGCTGTCGGCCACCCATGATGCGGTGGAACTGATAGCAGCCCGGGTCGAAGGCAATCTTCTGGCTGCTGCGCAGGAAATCGAAAAGCTCAAGTTAATGGCTGAAGACGGGCAAATCACTGTCGAAACCGTGCAAGCCGCAGTGGCTGACAGTGCGCGGTTTGATGTGTTTGGCCTGGTGGATGCGGTACTTAACGGCGAAGCTGCCCATGCTCTGCGTATGCTCGAAGGCTTGCGCGGTGAAGGCGTAGAGCCTCCTGTGATCTTGTGGGCCCTGGCGCGTGAGCTGCGGGTACTGGCCAATATTGCCCTGCAGTACAGCCAGGGCACGCCATTGGACAAGGCGTTCAGCCAGGCGCGACCACCGGTGTGGGACAAGCGCAAACCGTTGATGAGCAAAGCCTTGCAGCGTTATTCGGCGCAGCGCTGGGCACAATTGTTGTTGGACGCGCAGCGTATCGATGCCCAGATCAAGGGCCAGGCAGCAGGGTCTGCCTGGAGCAGCCTGAGTCGTCTGGTGCTGCTGATGTGCGGGCAACGCCTGAATCTGCCAGCTGAATAAACACTGCTTTCTGTGGGAGCGGGCTTGCTCGCGATACGGGCGTCGCGGCCTGACAGGCTGATAGCGTTGATGCTAACGCGAGCAAGCCCGCTCCCACCGATCACTATCCTGTGGACAATACGAAAAAACCGGCCGATGATTTGCGCTTGTTCAACTCAAGCGAGAGCACATGCCATGAGCAAGCGCCCCAACAAGGCCAAATCCATTGTTGCCCAACCCCTGTTCCGCAGCCGCCAGGAACGCCCCGCCAAAGGCAAAGGCAGCTACCGCCGCGAAGCCTTCCAGTCGAGAGACCGGGAGGCTTTTTACTTTCTGGCTGCCTGACGACGGGGATGATAAGGTCTGCTTCTGTTTTGCATTACCTGGACCTGCGCATGCTCTCACGTCATACACGCCGTTGGCCGATGCGCCAACTGATCGCTGCTTCCAGCGTCATCCTTTTAGTCGCCTGCGCAGAGAAACCGACCGCAGCCGATGCTCAAACCTTGCCTGTGGTACCTCCGGCACCTGCGGTCATCAGCAGCGCGCCAGTGCCAGGCACCGACACCCCTCTTGTTCAGCCCACTCAAAGCTTCAGCGAGTGGCAAGCCGATTTCCGCGCCCAGGCGCTTAAAGCCGGAATCAACCCGCTGGTATTCGATAACGCCTTTGCCGGCATTACGCCAGACATGAGCGTGATCAAGGCCGACCGCAGCCAGCCCGAATTCAGCCGCCCGGTCTGGGAGTACCTGGACGGTGCCCTGTCGCCTTTGCGTGTACGTAATGGCCAGCGTTTGCTGGAGCAGAATGCCGAACTGCTGGGCCGCATCGAGCAGCGTTATGGCGTTGATCGCCAGGCGCTGGTTTCGGTCTGGGGCATGGAAAGCAATTTTGGCTCGTTCCAAGGCAACAAGTCAGTCATTCGCTCCCTTGCGACCCTGGCCTATGAAGGGCGTCGCCCGGAGTTTGCTCAAAGCCAATTGATCGCTGCACTGAAGATTATTCAGGAAGGCGATATAAGCCCCGAAAAAATGCTCGGCTCGTGGGCGGGCGCAATGGGCCAGACCCAGTTTATCCCCACCACCTATGAAACCCACGCAGTGGATTTCGATGGGGATGGCCGTCGTGATATATGGAACAGCTCGGCAGATGCCCTGGCCTCGACTGCCCACTACCTGCAAAGCTCGGGCTGGAAGCAAGGCCAGCCGTGGGGCTTTGAAGTGACGCTGCCTGCCGGGTTCGACTACGCCCTGGCTGATGGCGCAATCAAAAAGAGCGTTGCCGAATGGCAAAAACTGGGAGTCAAGGTACCTGCCAGCGCCGCAGGCTCAGAGCAGTTAAGCGCTGCCCTGCTGCTCCCTGCAGGCTATCGTGGCCCGGCGTTTCTGGTACTGGATAACTTCCGCGCCATCCTGCGTTACAACAACTCATCATCCTATGCACTGGCCGTGGGCTTGTTGTCGCAACGTTTCAACGGTGGCGGGACCATTTTGGCCGACTGGCCAAAAGACGACCGACCGCTGAGCCGCTCCGAGCGCGTCGAACTGCAAATGCTGCTGAGCCAGCGCAATTATGATGCGGGTAATGCAGACGGCATTATCGGCGCCAATACCCGCAAGGCTATTCGCAGCGCGCAGCAGGCCATGGGTTGGCCAGCAGACGGCTATCCGAGCCACAAGCTGCTGGAGAGTTTGCGTAGCCGGTAAGGTTGCTACCCTCTCCCTATGGGAGAGGGTCTTCAGGTTCAGGCGCTTACAACTACATCCTGCTCAAGCACCAGCAACTGCTGATCAGCATCCAGCCTGACCTGCGCACCCATCGGCAAGGTCAGGTTCGGATCGCAATGCCCGCTGCGCCAACCGGCCAGCACCGGAATACCCAGACCGCCCAGCTCCTGGGTGAGCAACCGCTCCAGCGCCGCGACATCAACCCCGGCCACATCCCCCACCAGCACTCCGCACAACCTGTCGAGCTTGCCCGCCAGGCGCAAATGCGTCAGCAGACGGTCGACCCGGTACAACGGTTCGTTGACGTCTTCGATAAACAGGATGATGTCTTCGCTGTCCAGTTCAAACGCCGTGCCCATCACCGCGCAGATCATCGACAGATTGCCACCCAGCAAACGGCCACTGGCGCAGCCCGGGGCAATGGTCGTCAACGGCCAGGCCGCGGGATGCTCCAGCACGGGCGGCTGTTGCCCGCCGAGCATACGCAGCAATGAAGTTTCGGTAGGCGGTTGTTTGTTGCCCAGCAGATCAGCGTTCACCATTGGCCCGTGAAAGGTCACAAAGCCCGCGTAACGAGTGATCGCCAGATGCAGCGCGGTGATATCGCTATAGCCGACAAAAGGCTTGGGGTGAGAGCGTAGAAGCTCGAAATCGATACCATCAAGCAAACGCGGGCTGCCATAACCGCCACGCAGGCAGAAAATGGCATCGACGCTGTCATCGGCAAAAGCATCATGCAGGTCGCGTAAGCGCTCTGCATCAGAGCCGGCAAGATAACCATCCCTTTGCCACACCCCCGGATATACCCGCAGCTGATAGCCACGGGCATGCATCCATTGGGTCGCGAGGTTCAGATCAAGTTCGGCAGGCCCTGCCGGAGCGATCAGGCCGATCACCCCGCCAGCGGGCAACGCGGGCACCGCGCTGTGAGCCTTGAAAGACACTGGCGCGGTGAGCCGGTTGTTCATGGGATCAGGCACTCACCAGCATGGACTTGACCAGCTTGGCCTGTTCATCAGCGTGGTACGAAGAACGTACCAGCGGACCGGATGCCACGTTTTTAAAGCCCATCTTGTAGCCTTCCTCGGCAAACCACGCGAAGGTGTCCGGGTGCACGAAACGCTGGACCGGCAAGTGGTTGCGCGACGGTTGCAGGTACTGACCCAGGGTCAGCATGTCGATGTCATGTTCGCGCATGCGCTTCATCACTTCGATCACTTCCTCGTCTGTCTCGCCCAGCCCCAGCATCAGGCCCGACTTGGTCGGAATGTGCGGCATCATCTGCTTGAAGCGTTGCAGCAGGGTCAGCGACCACTGGTAATCGGAGCCCGGACGCGCAGCCTTGTACAGGCGCGGCACAGTTTCGAGGTTGTGGTTGAACACGTCTGGCGGCTCGGCTGCGGTGATTTCAAGCGCAACATCCATGCGCCCACGGTAGTCCGGAACAAGTGTTTCGAGCAGCACGCCCGGCGACAGTTTGCGGATTTCGCGAATGCAGTCGGCAAAGTGCTGGGCACCACCGTCACGCAGGTCATCGCGGTCTACCGAGGTGATCACCACGTACTTCAGGCGCAGATCAGCGATGGCAATCGCCAGGCTTTCCGGCTCATTGGTGTCCAGTGGCTTCGGTCGGCCGTGGCCCACGTCACAGAACGGGCAACGACGGGTGCAGATGTCACCCATGATCATGAAGGTCGCGGTACCGCCCGAGAAGCATTCGCCCAGGTTCGGGCAGGAGGCTTCTTCGCACACGCTGTGCAGCTTGTGCTTACGCAGCAGGGACTTGATACGGTCGACTTCCGGAGAAACCGGAATGCGCACGCGAATCCAGTCAGGCTTCTTCGGCAGTTCGGTGGTCGGAATGATCTTTACCGGGATACGCGCAACCTTCTCGGCACCGCGCAACTTGACGCCGGTCTCAACCTTGGAACGGGCCTCGCTGGCGCGGGCCGCACGTTCTGAGATATCCAGCGTTGGGATCAGGGTTTGAACAGCGTCTTGCGCAGTAGTCATATCAATCGATTCCGCCCGTCAGGGTCGTCTGCTCAGCATAGTCGAGGTGTTTGACGAGCTGCGAGCGCAGCCGGGCACCAACCTCGGCAAATTCAATCGGCCCTGCATGGTCACGCAGCTGGGTCATCGCCAGCCCCGCATAGCCACAGGGGTTAATCCGTCGAAACGGTTCCAGGTCCATGTCCACATTCAGGGCCAGACCGTGGAAGGAGCAGCCATTGCGGATCCGCAGGCCCAAAGAGGCGATTTTCGCGCCATCAACATACACGCCCGGCGCATCGGCCTTGGCTGCAGCGCTCACGCCATAGCTGGTGAGCAAGTCGATCAGGCACTGTTCCATCCGCGTGACCAGCTCACGTACGCCATAGCCCAGCCGGCGCACATCGAGCATCAGGTAGGCAACCAATTGGCCGGGGCCGTGGTAGGTCACCTGGCCACCGCGATCCGACTTCACCACCGGGATATCTCCCGGTAGCAGCAGATGCTCGGCCTTGCCTGCCTGGCCTTGGGTAAACACCGGCGGGTGCTGCACCAGCCAGACTTCGTCTTGCGTGTCCGGCACCAGCTTGCGCTCATCGGTAAAACGCTGCATCGCCAGCCAGGTGCGCTCGTAATCAAGCTGGCCCAGCTCACGAATACCCAAGACCTGCGACATCACAACACCATATGTACGAAGCCGGTGGCTCGCAATTCGCTGTTGATGTTGTAGAGCTGATCCTGATCAGTGGCCACGATATGCAGCTGGATCGTCGTGTACTTGCCGTTGGTGCTCTGGCGCTCATCGACACGATCATCGTTGACCGTCGCGTGTTTCTTGACGATATCGATGATTTTGTCCTTATTGCCCACACCCGTGTCGCTGATCACCTTAACCGGGTAATCCACGTTGGGGAATTCGATCTTTGGCGCCTTTACTTCGGTATCGCTCATGGCGTATTGGCCTCGTAAGCCCGGAACAACAAAGGTGGCCCCGCGCAGGGTAGGCGCGGGGTCACACAGGTGGGTGCAATCAGTTGAACAGCCCGTAGAAGAATAGACGGATGCTATCCCACACGCGTCGGAAAATACCACCTTCCTCGACGGGCTCAAGGGCGATCAGGTCAGCACTGTGCACAACCTTGTCGTCAAGTTTGACCTCAACCTTGCCGATCACATCACCTTTGGCGATAGGGGCCATCAGTTGCGGGTTCATGGTCATGCTTGCAGCCAGCTTTTTCAGTTGGCCTTTTGGCAGGGTCATGGTCAGGTCATCCGCCAGGCCAGCCTTGACCTGGTTGGTGGTGCCTTTCCAGACCGGAGCCTGAGCCAGCTCGGTGCCCTTCTGGTAGAAGGTCTGGGTTTCGAAGAAACGGAAACCGTAGGTCAGCAGCTTCTGGGTCTCTGCAGCACGGGCCGCTTCACTGTTGGTGCCGAACACCACGGCGATCAGGCGCATGCCATCACGTACGGCCGAAGACACCATGCAATAGCCGGCTTCGTCGGTGTGACCGGTTTTCAGACCATCAACGGTTTTGTCGCGCCACAACAACAGGTTGCGGTTAGGCTGCTTGATACCGTTCCAGAAGAACTCTTTCTGCGAGTAGATCGCGTAGTGAGTCGGGTCTTCGTGGATGATGGCGCGAGCCAGCAACGACATGTCGTGAGCCGACGAGTAGTGATCCGGGTTCGGCAGGCCGGTCGGGTTCATGAAGTGGCTGTTGGACATGCCCAGCTCACCGGCGGTCTTGTTCATCATGTCGGCAAAAGCGTCTTCGCTGCCGGCAATGTGCTCGGACAGGGCGACGCTGGCGTCGTTACCCGACTGGATGATGATGCCATGCAGCAGGTCGCTGACCGACACCTGGGTGCCGACCTTGATGAACATCCGCGAACCACCGGTGCGCCATGCGTTTTCGCTGACAGTTACCGGGTCGTTTTCGCCGATCTGGCCACGACGGATTTCCAGAGTCGCGATGTAAGCGGTCATCAGCTTGGTCAGGCTGGCTGGCGGCAGACGCTGGTCGCCGTTGTTCTCGACCAGCACGTTACCGCTGCTGGCATCCATCAGAACATAGGACTTGGCTGCAAGTTGTGGTGGCGACGGCATCATCTCGACTGCCCAGGCGGCAGGAGTGACGATCAGCGGTACTAGCAGGCACAGGCGTTTGGCAAAGGTGGTGATGTTCATCCGTCTCTCGAAGTTGTTAATGGAAACTTACCCTCGCGGGCAAAACTGTACAGGCAGTCGTTTGACTGACTGCCGCGTATTCAGTTGCAGTCCCGGCCCCTGGAAGGGCTTTTATTCTTGACCTCTGCAACTGCGTTTGGGCCCCGACTGCTCAGGGCCCAACGCTTTGTTCGGTGTTACTGATCCGACGTCACAACGCTCGGCTGGCCCAGATTGGCCAGGCGCACGCTGTTTTGTGTTTGTGCCACCTCACCCGCCGAGGCTATTGGCCCCATGCGTACACGGTGCAAGGTTTGCTGATTGCGCACAATCGAACTGATAAACACGGGGGTACTGACCATGCCACTGAGTTTGGAACGAAGCAACTCGGCAGCGTCCGGATTGGCAAAGGCACCGACCTGAAGGTAGGTACCCTGGCCCTTGGCCATTGGACTGACCGGAACCACATCGGCAGCATGCTGCTGTGCGGGCGGCGTCCATTGTTCAACCTTGCCGGTGGACACGGTCGGGGCGGTGTTCTGGGCCACTTTCGGTTCGTTGAGCATCAGCGGCGCAGGGCGACCGCGCTGAGCCCACCAGGCCTGAGGGTCAATACCTTCAACCTTGACCCGGGCCGTACCGGTTTCGGCATAGCCGAGCTTTTTGGCAGCAGCGTAGGACAAGTCGATAATACGATCCGAATAAAACGGGCCACGGTCGTTGACGCGCAGGATCACGGCCTTGCCGTTATCCAGGTTGGTCACCTTGACGTAGCTGGGCAGCGGCAAAGTCTTGTGCGCCGCGCTCATGCCGTACAGGTCATAGACCTCGCCATTGGCGGTGTTCTGGCCGTGAAACTTGGTGCCGTACCAGGACGCGGTGCCCGAGGCCACATAGGTCTTGGACTCTTGCATCGGGAAATAGGTCTTACCCAGTACCGAGTACGGCGCCGCCTTGTAAGGCCCGGTGTGCAGGGTCGGCGTGGCGTCGGGGATGCGCGAAACGTCAACATCCCACCACGGCGCACCGTCCTTGTGGGCACGGTTGATATCCAGGCCCGGCTTGGAACTGACCGCGGTCGATGTTTGCGGGGGCGTCGAGCGACTGCTCGAGCAGCTCACCAGCAGCAACGCAACAGCGGCGCAGGCGGCGAGTTTCAAAGGTGTACGGGTCGCTAGAAACGGCATTACTTGTTGCCCCGTGCTTGAACCAGCAGATCGGACAGTTGATGCACTGCCATGGCGTACATCACGCTTCGGTTATAGCGTGTGATCGCATAAAAGTTTTTCAGGCCCATCCAGTATTCAGGGCCGTCGGCGCCTTCCAGACGAAACGCCGTGACCGGCATATCGTCGCGCAACGCATCATGACTCGACCAGCCCAGCGCTCGCAACTCCCCGACGGTCTTGACCGGTTCGATCCCCTGGGTCAGGCCTTCATCGGCGCGATCACCGGTCACATCGGCGCGAATCACCACCGGCTCACCGGCTACCCAGCCATGACGTTTGAAGTAGCTGGCAACGCTACCGATGGCATCGTCCGGGTTGCTCCAGATATTGATATGGCCATCACCGTCGAAATCCACGGCATAGGCGCGAAAGCTGCTCGGCATAAACTGCGGCAAGCCCATGGCTCCGGCATAGGAACCCTTCAGGGTCAGCGGGTCAACCTGTTCTTCGCGGCTCAGCAACAGGAACTCTCGCAGTTCCTTGCGGAAAAACTCGGCGCGGGGCGGGTAATCGAAACCCAGGGTCGACAAGGCATCGATCACGCGGTAGTTACCGGTGTTGCGACCATAAAAGGTTTCGACGCCGATAATCGACACAATCACCTGGGCCGGAACGCCATACTCCTGCTCGGCGCGGGCCAGAACAGCTTCGTGCTCGCGCCAGAAATCGACACCGCGGGCGACGCGGGCGTCGGTCAAAAACATCGGGCCGTACTCTTTCCACTGCTTGACCCGTTCGGCCGGGCGCGAAATGGCATCGAGGATGCTTTGCTTGCGCTCGGCTTCGCGGAACACGCCCATCAGCTGCTCGCCGGCAAATCCGTAATCACGGGTCATTTCGCCTACGAACTCAGCCACTTGGGGCGAGCCTTCGTAGTCACCGGCCAGCGCACCCTGTGCGGTCCCGAACAGACCCAGCAGGCCTACCCACGACGCGTATCGAGCAGCCCAGCCACGCATTGCTTGCATTGAATAATTCACCTTAATCAAACTTGTGCGATCCACTTGCGATGTGTGTGGATCGACATCAAAACCCCGAACGCTGATAACAGCGTCACGAGCGAAGTGCCGCCGTAACTGATAAAGGGCAATGGCACGCCCACCACCGGCAGCAGGCCACTGACCATACCGATGTTGACGAAAACATAAACAAAAAACGTCATGGTCAGGCTGCCTGCCAGCAATTTGCCGAACAGGGTCTGGGCCTGGGCGGTGATCACCAGGCCACGACCAATCAACAACAGATAAATAAGCAGCAGCGCGCAAATGCCGACCAGACCGAACTCTTCGCCCATCACCGCGATGATGAAGTCGGTATGGCTCTCGGGCAGGAAGTCCAGGTGCGACTGGGTACCCAGTAGCCAGCCCTTGCCGAACACCCCGCCCGAACCAATCGCGGCCTTGGACTGGATAATGTTCCAGCCAGTGCCCAGCGGGTCGCTTTCAGGGTCGAGGAAGGTCAGCACGCGCTGCTTCTGATAGTCGTGCATCACGAAGATCCACATGGCCACCGCCACTGGAACCGTCGCTGCCAGTACGCTGAGGATCCAGCGCCAGCGCAGACCGCCCATGAACAATACAAATGCACCGCCTGCCAGTACCAGCAGCGCCGTACCCAGGTCGGGCTGGCGCACAATCAGGGCAAAAGGCACCCCGATAAGCATCAGGCTGACCGCCACATGCTTGAGTTGCGGCGGCAAGGTTCGCTTGGACAGGTACCAGGCGATGGTCGCAGGCATCAGGATTTTCATGAACTCGGAGGGCTGAAAGCGAATCACCCCGGGGATATTGATCCAGCGAGTGGCACCCATGGCGTTGTGGCCCATGACATCCACCACCACCAGCAACATCACCCCGATCAGATAGCCGATCGGTACCCAGCGTGCCATGAATCGCGGTTCCAGCTGGGCGATGATAAACATCGATACCAGCCCGATACCGAACGAAGTCGCCTGTTTGCTCAGCAAGTCCCAGCTTTTGCCGCTGGCCGAATACAGTACAAACAGGCTGCCAGCCGCCAGGGTCAGCAGCAGAATCAGCAGCGGGCCATCGATATGCAAACGCTGAAGCAGCGTGGCACGGCGACGCATCACGTCCTCACTGGAGAGGATGCGGTCAAAATTACTCATCATTGGCCGGAACCTCTGCCTTTACCGGGCCGCCGTACTCGGGTTTGAGTTTGCCGTCTTCACCCAGCAACCAGGCATCCATGACCTTGCGCACCACGGGCGAGGCGACACGACTGCCGGCTTCGCCGTTTTCAATCATCACCGAGACGGTGATCTGCGGGTTGTTGGCCGGCGCGAAGCCGACGAACAAGGCGTGGTCGCGGTGACGCTCCTGCACCTTGGAACGGTCGTATTTTTCGCCCTGCTTGATCGCCACCACCTGGGCCGTACCGCTCTTGCCAGCAATCAGGTATTGCGCGCCAACGCCCGCCACCCGCGCCGTGCCGCGAGCGCCATGCACCACTTGCTGCATGCCGTGGTTGACCTTGGCCCAGTTGGACGGGTCACGCAGGACAATATCCGGCACCGGGTCCGGGTCCACCGGCGGTACGCCCTCGATGGTCTTGGCCAGGTGCGGACGGATCCACTTGCCTTTGCTGGCGATCAACGCGGTGGCCTGGGCCAGTTGCAAGGGTGTGGACTGCATATAGCCCTGGCCAATCCCCAGAATCAGCGTCTCGCCCGGGAACCAGGCCTGGCGTCGGGTGGCACGTTTCCACTCGCGGGACGGCATCAGCCCGGCGGACTCTTCGAACATGTCCAGCGAGACCTTGCGGCCGATACCGAACTGGTTCATGTAGCTCGACAGACGGTCAATCCCCAGCTTGTGGGCCAGGTCATAAAAATAGGTGTCGTTGGAGCGCATGATTGCGGTATCCAGATCGACGTAGCCATCACCGCTACGGTTCCAGTTACGGTATTTGTGATCGTAATTGGGCAGCTGGTAATAGCCGGGGTCATACACCCGCGAGGAGCCGGTGATCACGCCGCTGTCCAGGCCGGCAATCGCCACTGCAGGCTTGATCGTCGAGCCCGGTGGATACAGGCCGCGCAGGATGCGGTTGAACAATGGTCGGTCAATCGAATCACGCAGCTCGGCATAGGCCTTGAAGCTGATGCCGGTCACGAACAGATTGGGGTCAAAACTCGGCTGGCTGACCATCGCCAGCACTTCCCCCGTCATCGGGTTGAGTGCCACCACTGCGCCACGACGCCCTGCCAGCGCCTCTTCAGCTGCTTCCTGCAGTTTGATATCGAGGCTGAGTACGATGTCTTTGCCAGGGATCGGGTCGGTGCGCTTGAGTACTCGCAACACGCGGCCACGGGCATTGGTTTCGACTTCTTCGTAACCCACCTGGCCATGCAGCTCGGCTTCGTAGAAACGCTCGATGCCGGTTTTGCCGATATGGTGGGTGCCGCTGTAATTGACCGGATCGAGGGTTTTAAGCTCTTTTTCGTTGATCCGCCCCATGTAACCCACCGAGTGCGCAAAATGCGCGCCTTGAGGGTAATGCCGCACCAGTTGCGCAACCACTTCAACCCCGGGCAGGCGGAACTGGTTTACGGCAATCCGGGCGATCTGTTCTTCGTTGAGCTCAAACAGAATGGGCACCGGCTCAAACGGCCGCCGCCCCTGCTTCATGCGCTTTTCGAACAGGGCGCGATCCTCGGGCGCAAGCTGCAACACTTCAACAATAACGTCGAGCACTTGCTGCCAGTCACCAGAGCGTTCGCGGGTCATGCTCAGGCTGAAGCTGGGGCGGTTGTCTGCGATCACCACGCCATTACGGTCAAAAATCAGACCGCGGGTAGGCGGGATCGGCTGCACATGCACCCGGTTGTTCTCTGACAAGGTGGAGTGGTAGTCGTACTGCACCACCTGCAGGTAATAAAGCCGCGCGAGCAGCACACAAATCAGCGTCACGACCACAATCGCACCGACCACGACTCGTCCGCGCACAAGGCGTGCGTCTTTCTCGTGGTCTTTAAGGCGGATCGGCTGAGTCATTCAGAGCGCTGACTATTTGTGATACGGGTGCCCGGACAGCACTGTCCAGGCGCGATACAACTGCTCACCGATCAGAATCCTCACCAACGGGTGCGGCAGCGTCAATGGCGACAGCGACCAGCGCTGGTCAGCGCGGGCACAGACTTCCGGCGCCAGCCCTTCCGGGCCACCGACCATAAAGTTCACCGTGCGCGAATCCAGGCGCCAGCGGTCAAGCTCAACCGCCAGCTGCTCGGTACTCCACGGTTTGCCGTGCACTTCGAGGGTTACGATGCGCTCGCCCGGGCCTACCTTGGCCAGCATGGCTTCGCCTTCCTGGCGGATGAAGCGGGCCACGTCAGCATTCTTGCCACGGGTGTTGAGCGGTATTTCCACCAGTTCAAGTGCCAGCTCGGATGGCAGACGCTTGGCATATTCATGCCAGCCTTCTTCCACCCACTTGGGCATACGCGAACCGACAGCGATCAAACGCAGGCGCACAGCGAACCCTTACTCTTGGTCTTTGTTGAGCTTCAGGAAGTGCTCATGGGTGTTTTCCGGGCTGTGGTGAGCAGCGCTGCCTGCACGGCTTTGTTCAGCACCGGCCCACAGACGCTCCAGGTCGTAGAACTGACGGGCACTGGCGGTCATCATGTGAACGATCACGTCGTCCATGTCCAGCAGAACCCAGTCGCTGTCGCCCTTGCCTTCTTCGCCCAGCGGCTTGACGCCCAGAGCCTTCACCGCTTCGCGGATCTTGTCGAGCATCGCACCGATCTGACGGTTCGAAGTACCGGTAGCGATGATCATGAAGTCAGTGATGCTGTGCTTGTCACGCACGTCGATGACCTGGATATCCTGGGCCTTGACGTCTTCCAGGGCGGCAACAGCAACCTTGACCAGCTCTTCACCCTTGAGAGGCTCGGCGCTGAAGGTTTTTTCCGGCAATGGCGCGCTTTTGAAGGTGCCTTTGCGCTTTACTTTGCTTACATCTTTGTCAGTCATATAAAACTCGTTTTGCTCGTATGTTCGGGTGTTTCAATACACGACAATTGGCGCCTTGAAACACACCCTTTTTCAGTTCGACGCACGGTAAAGCCCGTGCGCATCGATGTAGGCCAGGACCGCGTCGGGCACCAGGTAACGTACCGACTTACCGCTGGCCAGCAGTTGGCGGATCTGGGTGGCGGATACCGCGAGCGGCGTCTGCCAAACGAATGCAATCTGTCCGCTTGCCCCCTTCAGGGCCAGCGGGTCGCTTACCGAGCGCGCTGCCAGCAGGTTGCGCAAGGCATCCGGCGGTTCGCTGTCGGCATCCGGGCGCTGTAGCACCAGGATATGGCAATGCTGGAGCAACTCTTCCCAGCGATGCCATGTGGGCAGGCCGCAAAACGCGTCCCAACCCAACAGTAAAAACAACTGGTCATACGCGGCCATCTCGGCCCGCATCAATTCCAGTGTATCGATCGTGTAGGACGGTTTGTCCCTTTGCAGCTCCCGGGCGTCCACTACCAGCGTAGCCACTCCTGCGACAGCGCACTCGACCATCGCCAAACGGTCGTGGGCTGACACCTGGGGGGTGTCACGGTGCGGTGGCCTGGCATTGGGGGTAAGACGCAGCTCGTCGAGCCCCATCATCTCCGCCACTTCCAGCCCGCCACGCAGATGACCGATATGCACCGGATCGAAGGTTCCGCCCAGTACGCCTATGCGCTGGGGTAACACGTCGATCACAGGTGCCGGCGCTGACGCTTTCAGCTTGACCAAGTCAGACTGGCTCCTGACCGCGCAACTGGCCATCGCCGACCACAATGTACTTCTCGCAGGTCAGACCTTCGAGACCCACCGGGCCGCGGGCGTGCAGCTTATCAGTAGAAATGCCAATCTCCGCACCCAATCCGTATTCAAATCCATCGGCAAAGCAGGTTGGTGTGTTGAGCATCACGGAACTGGAGTCCACTTCGGCCATAAAACGCCGGGCATCGCCCTGGTGTTCGGTGACGATCGAGTCGGTGTGATGGGAGCCATAGTGATTGATATGCTCAATCGCCTGGTCCAGACCCTCCACGATACGAATCGACAGGATGGCGTCCAGGTACTCGGTGCTCCAGTCGTCTTCAGTGGCGGCAACCACGTCGATCAACTCCCGGGTACGCTCGCAACCGCGCAGTTCGACGCCCTTGGCGCGAAATTGTTCAGCCATTGCCGGCAAAAATTCTGCCGCGACGGCCTGATCCACCAGCAGGGTTTCCATCGCGCCGCAAATGCCATAACGGTAGGTCTTGGCGTTGAACGCAATGCGCTGCGCCTTGGCAAGATCGGCATGGGCACTGACGTATACATGGCAGATGCCGTCCAGGTGTTTGATCACCGGCACCTTGGCATCACGGCTGACCCGTTCGATCAGCCCCTTGCCGCCGCGAGGCACGATGACATCAACGTACTCGGGCATGGTGATCAGCGCGCCGACAGCGGTACGATCGGTCACTTCAACCACTTGCACCACGGCGGGCGGCAAACCGGCTTCGGCCAGGCCGCGCTGGATGCACACTGCAATGGCACGGTTGGAGTGAATCGCCTCGGAGCCACCGCGCAGGATGGTTGCGTTGCCCGACTTCAAGCACAGGCTGGCAGCATCAATGGTCACGTTAGGACGCGACTCGTAGATGATTCCGACTACACCCAGCGGTACACGCATCTTGCCGACCTGAATACCCGAAGGGCGGTAGCTCATGTCGCGAATCGCGCCGATGGGGTCTGGCAGGCTTGCCACCTGACGCAAACCGACAATCATGCTGTCGATGCGTGCAGGGGTCAGCGCCAGGCGCTCCAGCATGGCCGGCTCAAGGCCGTTGGCCCGGCCGGCGGCCAGGTCCAGTTCGTTGGCAGCAACCAGCTCCAGACGTGCGGCATCCAATGCAGCAGCAGCGCCGTGCAGGGCACGGTTTTTCTGCGCCGTACTGGCACGGCCGATCACGCGGGAGGCTTCGCGAGCAGCGCGACCCAGGCGGGTCATGTAGTCAAGAACGGACTCAGTCATGGTCTCAAGGGTCTTGGCAGGGAGGAAAGCGGCCGATTATAGCGGTCCCGCCGCCTCACGCACAGCGGTGGCAGGCGGATGGTCGAAATGGACCACAAATACACTGCGTTCAGCCCCGATTAAGCATGACTTGCTATGATCTGCACCTTTTCAGCTATCCACTGACCGTCCTGCACATGCCAATGATGCTGCCTGATGCCTTTTTCGATCGAGATGCCCAGCTTGTTGCTTGCCAACTGCTGGGCAAAGTCATTCGCCATCGGGTCAACGGGCTGTGGCTCAGCGCCCGGATTATCGAAACCGAAGCCTATTACCTCACCGACAAAGGCAGCCACGCCTCGCTGGGCTATACCGACAAGCGCAAGGCGCTGTTTCTCGATGGCGGGCATATCTACATGTATTACGCCCGCGGCGGCGACTCGCTGAATTTCAGCGCCCACGGCCCCGGCAACGCAGTGCTGATCAAATCGGCCCATCCCTGGCTTGATGAACTGGCGGGCCCGGACAGCCTGGCGCAGATGCAACGCAACAACCCGGACGCCCAAGGCAACCCCCGGCCTGCACACAAACTGTGCGCGGGGCAAACCCTGCTGTGCAAAGCGCTGGGGTTGAAGGTGCGCGAATGGGATGCAAAATGTTTCGACCCCGAACGCTTGTGGGTCGATGACGTCAGAGAACAACCTTCGAAAATTATCCAGACCACCCGTCTGGGCATCCCCCACGGGCGCGACGAGCATTTGATGTACCGCTTTGTCGATGCTGACTACGCTGCGTATTGCACGCGTAATCCGCTGCGTCGCGGGCAGGTTGAGGGGCGGGATTTCATCACCCTGGAGCACAACTGATCCTGTGGGAGCGGGTTTGCTCGCGATGGCATCGCCGCAATTGTCCTGACAGACCGCGGGGCCTGCATCGCGTGCAAACCCACTCCCACAACTAGAGCCGGGCCAGCTTCAAGACTGTAGCGCCTACAAACAACCTAATAAGCAGACAAGGAAATCGGAACATGGGCCCATGGCTCGATAGCATCACCGGCTGGCTGACAGCCAACCCGCAGTGGCTGGGCCTCGCGGTGTTTATTGTGGCTTGCGTGGAGTGTCTGGCAATTGCCGGCATCATTGTTCCCGGCACCGTATTGTTGTTCGCCATTGCCGTCATGGCCGGCAGCGGCGCCCTGTCCCTGGGCCAAACCCTGCTGCTGGGCTTTCTCGGCGGGTTGCTCGGCGACGCGGTGTCCTACGCCCTGGGCAGGCGCTTCCACCAGAACATTCGCCGCTTACCCCTCTTGCGCACTCATCCCGAATGGATGAACGGGGCCGAGAGCTACTTCCATCGCTACGGTATTGTCAGCCTGTTGGTCGGGCGCTTTATCGGCCCGCTGCGGCCCATGCTGCCGATGGTGGCCGGGATGTGCGACATGCCGATCCCGCGCTTTATCGGCGTCAGCCTGCTGGCCGGAGCAGGCTGGTCGGTGGCGTACCTGCTACCGGGCTGGGCCACCGGTGCTGCCATTCGCCTGCCACTGCCCGAAGGCTTCTGGCTACAGGCCGCCATTGTTGCCGCAGGCCTTGCCGCCCTGCTGGGCCTGAGCATCAATGCCAGTATCCGTCGCCAACCCCGGGCCACGCTGCTGATCGGCACACTCAGCTTCGCCCTGCTACTGGCCGTCTTTATCGGTTATCCACACATGACCGCCTTCGACCAGGGCATCACGGCCCTGGTACAAGAGCATCGCAGCAGTGCCATGGACAGCGCCGCCGTGCTGGTGACGCAAATCGGCAACTTCCGTACCCAGTTTCTGGCGGCAGCCCTGGTGTGCGTCATTCTGCTGTTTACCCGGCAATGGCGGGCAATGTGGTTCTTTGGCGGGATCACGCTGTTTACCGCGCTGGCCAATACCGCGACCAAGCACTTCTTCGCCCGGGTGCGCCCCGAAGTGCTGGTGGACCCGCTGACCAGCTACAGCATGCCCAGCGGCCACAGTTCAGGGGCATTCGCATTTTTTATAGCCCTGGCCATTCTGGCCGGGCGCAACCAGCCACAACGCATGCGCGTCACCTGGGTATTGCTGGGTTGCCTGCTGGCGATCACCGTGGCGATGTCGCGGGTGTACCTGGGCGCTCACTGGCCAACGGACATCACCGCTGGGGCCCTGCTCGCCATCACGGTCAACGCATTCGCTCTGGCGCTAAGCCAGCGATACATGCCCCTTGAGCCGATCCCGCAGAAAATCTGGTGGCTGATCTTGCCGTCAGTCACTGCGCTCTACGGGTTTTTCATGCTCGGGCACTTGTCCAGGGAACTGCTGCGCTACGCCTACTGAGATCAGTTGAGGGCTTCGCCCTGGATCTCATCGAGCAGCACTTGTATCCCGTCCAGACGCTGCTGCGGGTCATTGACCTGCAGCAGTTCGATCTTGTCTGCCTCGGCAAAGGGCAACAGGTACGCCAGTTGATTGGACAGCGACTGTTGCCCCGCCACCTCGGTGTTCATGTTCAGGGCCGCCACCATCGGGTGCTCGGCCAGCGCCTTGAGCAAGGCCAGCAGGTCCTGGTCTTCTTCCTGCAGGGGCTGCTCGGGGGCGTCATCCAGCCACTCGATTTGCGCCAGCAGTAGCTGATCGCGCTGCAACTCAGTGCCCAGCACTTCAAAGCGCCGCCCGCCCTCGACGCGAATGCCCAGCAGGCCGTTGTCCTGCTGCTGAAAATCGCGAATCAAGGCTTCACAGCCAATCCCGGCGATACCCTGGGGTGCATTGCCGACCTCACGGCCATCCAGGATGCACACCACACCAAAGCCTGTGCCCTGCTTCATGCAGCGGGCAACCATGTCCAGGTAGCGCGCCTCAAATATCTGCAAATCCAGCACACAACCTGGAAACAGCACGGTATTCAAAGGAAACAGCGGCAATGTCATAGCTTCACCCTTACACCATGAGGGTCACGGCCAACGGCAGGAACACCGCCGTACCCAGACCCATCAGACTCATCGCCAGCGCCGCGAAGGCGCCACACTCTTCACTTTCCTGCAGGGCCACCGAAGTGCCAACCGCGTGCGCCGTCATGCCCAGGGCCATACCTCGGGCCTCCGGGCTGTGAACCCCGAGCAGGCGCAACAGGCCCGGCCCGCAAATTGCGCCGATCACCCCGGTAATCAGCACAAACACTGCTGCCAGCGCCGCCACACCACCAATCTGCTCGGCCACCAGCATGGCAATCGGTGAGGTCACCGACTTGGGCGCCAGGGTCATCAGCATCATGTGCTCGGCCCCGAACCACCAGGCCAGGCCCACCACCAACGCAGTGGCGAACACGCCGCCAATTACCAGCGTAGTAAAAATGGGCCAGAACAACTGCCGGATCCGCCGCAGGTTGAGGTACAGCGGCACCGCCAGCGCCACCGTTGCGGGGCCCAGCAAAATACTCAGGATATCGGTGCTCTTGCGGTACTCCGCGTAGCTCAGGCCGCAACTGAGCAGCACACCGATCACCAGCAGCATCGAGGCCAGCACCGGCTGCAGGAAGAGCCAGCGGGTTTTCTCGTAAGCGGCGAGCACCAGTTGATAGGCGCCCAGGGTGATACCGATACCAAACAACGGATGATGGATGACTGACTCCCAGGCGCCCTGCCATTGCAGATTCATGGCCGCTCCTCGGGATGGCTGTGATCCTTGAGCAGACGCTGCATCAGTACGCCGACGAATGCCATCGAGATCAATAGCGACAGCACCAGCGCCCCGACAATCGCCCAGAAGTCAGCGGCAATATCGGCGGCGTACACCATCACGCCCACTGCGGGCGGCACCAACAGCAAGGGTAAATAACGCAACAACCCGCCGGCAGCCAGACTCAATGGCTCGCTGACTTGACCGCGCACCATCAAGAAGCCCAACAACAGCAGCAATCCGATAATGGGCCCGGGCAATACGGGGACGAACAAGTGATTGAGGGCGGTACCGAGCAATTGAAACAGCACCAGCCAAGTCAAGCCGCGTAGCAACATTTCACCTCTCCAGCGAATATTTTTGTGCCGCATTATAAGCACGTCCTACCGACCAACGGCCCAGGCTTGCACCTTGGCATACAATAACTGCCGATGTTTCATCCGGGCCTATAGACAGCTTCCATTGCTGCGGCATACTCGGTGGCTTAATTATGCGGATCCCGTTATGCGCCCATTTGCCCCCCTTGCTTTGACCCTGCTGCTGACGGCCTGTGGAGACGGTGAATCACTGTTACCGCCCGACGCACGCCTGCCCGATGGCGGGCGCTATCGAGGCGAAGTGGTCAACGGGTTGCTGCAGGGCCAGGGCCGTATCGACTATCCGAATGGCAATTGGTACGCAGGGGAGTTCAAAAATGGCCAGTGGCACGGCCAGGGCGAGTGGCACGCCAGCAATGGCGATAGCTATCGCGGCGGTTTCGCGCAAGGCCTGTACAGCGGCCATGGCCGCCTGACCACCCACGACAGTACCTACGAGGGCGGGTTCAAGCTGGGCAACCGCGAGGGCGAGGGCACGCTCAAGCAAGGTACCCTGAGCTATCGCGGCGACTTCAAGGATGACCAGTTCTCGGGCGATGGCCATCTGGAGCTGGAAGACGGCAGCCAGTACCAGGGCCAGTTTGCCCACGGCAAACCCCACGGCACCGGCAGGCGCAGCGATGCCAGCGGCAATGAGTTCGTCGGCGAGTTCGTCAATGGCGAACTTGAAGGCAACGGCATCTTCAACAGCGCCGACGGCGACCAGTACGAGGGTGCGTTCAAGCACAACCAGCTCAACGGCAAGGGTCGCTATGAGAATGCCGACGGCGATGTGTGGAGCGGCGACTTCAAAGACGGCGCTTTAACCGGCAAGGGCGAACTGACAGGCATCGACGGCAGCCACTACAGCGGCATGTTCAACGAGTGGCGCTTCAACGGTCCCGGCCATTTGAGCCTGCCCGACGGCAGCACCTATGTTGGCGAGTTCGCCGCAGACACCTATCAGGGCCAGGGCACCCTGACCCTGAGCGACGGTACCGTACAAAGCGGCTACTGGCTAAACGGCCAGCGAGTGCGCGATGCCAAAGGGACAGTCTTGCCCGACCCGCTGGAGCTGGGGCTGCTCAACCAGGGCACATTGCTCAACAAGGCGCTGGACGGCGTTGCCCCATCCACCCCGGCAATCGAGCTGTACAGCCTGGTGCTGGCGGGCGACGGCAAGCAGAGCGTGTTCAAGCGCGAAGCCGATTACGTCAGCGACATGCTGGCCAGCCGTTTTGGCAGCCGTGGCCGGATCACCCTGGTGAACCACCGCGACCATCTGCTCGATAGCCCCATGGCCACCCGCGAAAACCTGTACCGCGCGGCAAAAACCCTGGCCGGGCGCACCGGCCCTGAAGACCTGATTTTCATTTATCTGACCAGCCACGGCACCCAGGAACACGAGCTGGTACTCGATCAACCGCGCATGGAGCTGGCAGACCTGCCCGCCGACGAGCTGGCTGCAGCCTTGGCCCCACTGAAAAACCGCGACAAGATCATCGTGATTTCATCCTGCTATTCAGGCGGTTTTATCCCCGCGCTCAAGGATGAAAAAACCCTGATCATGACCGCATCCCAGGCTGACCGCGTGTCTTTTGGCTGCTCTGAAGAAGCCGACTTTACCTACTTCGGCAATGCCTTGTTTGCTCAGGCGCTGAACCAGACCGACGACCTGCAAAAAGCCTTCAAACTGGCCAGGCAGTACGTGGCCGAACGCGAACAAGCGGATGGCTACGAGCCATCCGAACCGCAAATCTGGGCGCCAAAAGGCGTTCTGAACCACTGGCAACGCTTGCGTCAACAACAAGCGAAACAGGCTTTGCAGTAAGCAAATAACCCTGGAATGGCTAAGCTGGTTGTATCAAGGGAGAAACATTATGCACTTGACGCCTTCACATATTTTGCTCGCAGGCGCTACCGGCCTTACCGGCGAACTGCTACTTGACCGCCTGCTCAACGAACCCACCATCACCCGCGTGCTCGCCCCTTCACGCAAGCCTCTGGCGGCGCATCCGCACCTGGAAAACCCGGTAGGTGACCCCGCCGTGTTCCTGCCTCAACTCAGTGGCCGGGTCGATGTCGCCTTCTGCTGCCTGGGCACCACGATCAAGCAGGCAGGTTCCGAGGCAGCCTTCCGCGCGGTGGATCACGACATGGTGGTGGCTTTCGCCAAACGCGCGCGGGAAATGGGCGCACGCCATCTGGTGGTGGTCAGTGCCATCGGCGCCGATCCCAAGTCCTCGGTGTTCTATAACCGGGTCAAGGGTGATATGGAGCAGTCGCTGCGCGCGCAAAACTGGCCGCAACTGACCATTGCCCGTCCTTCCCTGCTACTGGGCGATCGCGTCGAGCCACGTCTGGCCGAACAGATCGCCGGGCCACTGTCCAAACTGATTCCGGGCAAGTACCACGGTATCGAAGCCTGCCAGCTGGCCCGTGCGCTGTGGCGCCTGGCACTGGAAGAACAGGACGGCGTGCGGGTGATCGAATCCGATGAGTTGCGCAAGCTGGGTAAATAGTCACCCGCCCTGCTGGCTACAAACCACCGCTGGCCTGAAACCCGACACCCAGCACCGTCAGCACGGACAACGGCAATAGTACGGTATCGAGCAACGCGCTGGCGGGCAGGTCCAGGCCCGGATAGCGCGGAGCCTCGGCGCCAAAGCGATCCTTGGCACAGCACCCGCCCTCAAGGGCATACACGTCCAGCCGCGTACCCGAGTACACAACGGGAGCGCCCGGCTTGGCCGCATCCAGCGTTCGCACGCTGGCGCAACCACAAACCAGAGCCGCCACCAGCAGGGCCAATAGCGCCTTACTCATCGCCGCCCACATGGTACTCGCCCCAGCGCGGGAGCATGTCCTGGGGGATATTGAGCAGGTTGAGAATGCGCGCCACCACAAAATCCACCAGGTCATCGATAGTCTGCGGTTGATGATAAAAGCCGGGCGATGCAGGCACTATTACCGCGCCCATATTGGACAGCTTGAGCATGTTCTCCAGATGGATACTGGAATACGGCGCCTCACGCGGCACCAGAATCAGCTGGCGACGCTCCTTGAGCGTCACGTCTGCGGCCCGCTCGATCAGGTTGTTGCAAGCGCCGGTGGCAATCCCCGACAGGGTGCCGGTGGAACACGGCACCACCACCATCGCAGCGGGTGCTCCCGACCCCGAAGCCACGGGCGACATCCAGTCCTCCTTGCCGTATACGCGAATCTGCCCTGCGGCAGCGCCCGTGTATTCAGTCAGAAAAGCCTGCATTGCTTGTGGCTTTGGCGGCAGGCTGACATCCGTTTCGGTTGCCATGACCAATTGTGCGGCCTTGGAGATCAGGAAGTGGACTTCGCGGTCTTCGCGCACCAGGCAATCGAGCAGGCGCAAGGCGTACGGCATGCCGGAAGCACCGGTGACCGCCAGGGTTATGCGTTCCGGGCCACTCATTGCAGCGCTTCCGCCAGCTTGCCATGCAGCCCGCCGAAGCCGCCATTGCTCATGATCACCACATGGGTACCGGGCTTAACCTGGGCCTTGACCTCGGCAATGATGGCGTCCAGCGAATCGCACACCTTGGTCGGCACCGGGCTCGATGCCACCGTCGCGGCCAGATCCCAACCCAGATTGGCCGGGGCATACCAGACCACATGATCCGCCTGCACCACGCTTTGCGGCAGGCCATCACGGTGGGCTCCGAGCTTCATGGAGTTGGAGCGCGGCTCAATCACCGCGATCAAGGGCGCGTCACCAATGTGCTTGCGCAGGCCATCGAGGGTGGTCGCGATCGCAGTCGGATGGTGGGCAAAGTCGTCGTAGAGGGTAATGCCGTGGACTTCGGCGACTTTCTCCATACGTCGTTTCACGCTTTTGAAAGCGCTCAACCCATCTATCGCCATGCTCGGCACCACGCCGACATGGCGCGCTGCGGCCAGGGTCGCCAGGGCGTTGGCCACGTTATGCTGGCCGGTCATGTTCCAATCGACGGTACCTTGCAGCGCGCCGTCAAACAGCACCTCAAAGCGAGAGCCGTCATCACTGAGCAGCCTGGCTTGCCATTGACCATCGACGCCCGTGGTTTGTACCGGCGTCCAGCAGCCCATTTCGATTACACGCTGCAATGCAGGCTCGGTGGTCGGGTGGATAACCAGCCCTTCACTCGGGATAGTGCGCACCAAATGGTGGAATTGCCGCTCAATGGCCGGCAAGTCCGGGAAGATGTCAGCGTGATCGAACTCGAGATTGTTGAGGATTGCCGTGCGCGGACGGTAGTGGACAAACTTCGAGCGCTTGTCGAAAAAGGCGCTGTCATATTCATCGGCTTCTACCACAAAGAACGGCGTATCACCCAGACGGGCCGACACGGCAAAGTTCTGCGGCACACCGCCAATCAGGAAACCCGGGGCCATGCCCGCGTACTCCAGCACCCAGGCCAGCATGCTGCTGGTCGTGGTTTTACCGTGGGTACCTGCCACGGCCAGTACCCAGCGGCCTTGCAGCACATGGTCAGCCAGCCATTGCGGGCCGGACACGTAAGGCAGGCCCTTGTTGAGCACGTACTCAACTGCGGGGTTGCCACGGGACAGCGCATTGCCGATCACTACTACATCTGGCGCCGGATCGAGCTGAACCGGGTCATAGCCCTGGGTTAGTTCAATACCTTGAGCCTGCAGCTGGGTGCTCATCGGCGGATAGACGTTGGCGTCTGAGCCAGTAACGTGATGGCCCAGTTCTTTGGCCAGAACCGCCAGCGACCCCATGAAAGTGCCGCAAATACCCAAAATATGAATGTGCATAGTTGACCTCGTAAACCATCGGCGAAGGGTAGCGTAGCAAGGTTCTTTTCGCACCTGATGATTCTGAAACCCTCACCCTAGCCCTCTCCCTGAGGGAGAGGCGACTAAAAGCAAAAGCGGATTTGCGCAACGCCTCAGGTCAGCCCCCTCACCCTCCGGGAGACGGTTGGGGTGAGGGGCTTTTAAGCATTACCGCTCAATCCCATGCTTGCGCAGCTTTCTATACAGGGTGTTGCGGCTCACCCCCAGTTGCAGCGCGGTATGGGTCATATGCCAGCGGTGCAGTTCGAGCGCCAGCAACAAGGCCTGCTTTTCGGCATCCTCAAGCGGGTATTCACATGCTTCAGGGGCTTTGGGCGGAGCCAGGCGAATAGTGGCCGGCAGATCTTCGTACTGGATCACGTCGTTTTCGCAGAGTGCAGCCAGGGTTCGCAGCACATTGCGCAGCTGACGCACGTTGCCTGGCCAGGCAAAATCCAGCAACGCCTCACGTGCCGCCGGGCTGATAAACAGGCGCTGCCCTCCCGCCTCTTCGGCCAGCAAGAAGTCCAGCAACTGCGATTTGTCCGTGCGCTCGCGCAACGCTGGCAAACCGATTTCCAGTCCATTAAGGCGGTAATACAGGTCTTCACGAAAACTGCCGTCCGCCACGCGCTCCTGCAAGTTACGGTGGGTGGCGCTGATAATGCGCACGTTGACCGCCATCGGCTCGCCACCAATGGGCACCACCACACGGTCCTCCAGCACTCTTAACAACCGGGTTTGCAACGCCAGCGGCATATCGCCAATTTCATCCAGAAACAGGGTGCCGCCATCGGCCTGCTGCAACTTGCCCTGCATGCCTTCCTTGCGTGCCCCGGTAAAACTACCACCGCGATAGCCGAACAGTTCGCTCTCGATCAGGCTTTCGGGGATCGACGCGCAATTGAGCGCCACAAACGGCTTGCTGCTGCGCAAGCTGGCTTGATGCACAGCCTTGGCAAAGGCTTCTTTGCCGGAGCCGGTTTCACCATTGACCAACAGCGGCACATCGCGCTCAAACACCCGTAATGCCCGGCGAAAATCCGTCTGCAGGGCCTCATCACCCAGGCAGATGCTGCTCGGGCGCGATGGCTCGGCTTGCACCATGACCGGGGCAGGCCCGTTCCGTGGCTGGCCGCGCAGTGCCGCAAATAATCGACGCCCGTCGCGGGTATGCAGCGGCCAACTGGCATTCGCCTGGAGGGTGGCCCGACTGAAAAGCTCATCCCGCGGGCAATCGAAAACACTGTCGACCGATTGCCCGAGCAAACTGCCACGCACATGCCCTAGCAGGTTCAGGGCACTCTGGTTAACCGCGCCTATAACTCCGTCGCCATCAAACGCCAGCATGCCTTCGCTGAACAATCCGACAGACTCGGCGTGCAGATGAAAACGCAGCAGCCACTGATTCTGAAAGTGCCCGAGGAAGTAGCTGTTTTCGATGATTTTCGCTGACAGATTAACCAGCGCCATCGTATGAAACTGGCTCTGACGGGAAGCCTCATGGCGGGCCGAAGACACGTCGAGCACCGCCAGCAACTCGCCCTGCGGATCGAACACCGGGCTGGCCGAGCAGGTCAGCCCGGTGTGCCGGCCACGAAAGTGTTCATCCTGATGGATGGTCAGTGCCTGACGCTCGACCAGGCAGGTACCGATGCCGTTGGTACCCTCCCTGGCTTCGCTCCAGTCGGCTCCCAGCCACAGCCCCGCCTGCTCGAACACCTTGCGTTCGGAGGGGGCAGTGACACAGTTGAGGATCACGCCACGGGCATCAGTCAATAGCACCGCGTGCCCGGCACCGGAGAGTTGCTGATGCAGGCTGTTCATTTCGTGACCGGCGATTTTCAGCACCTGCTGCAAACGCTCGCGGCCTTCAAGGATACGGCCTTGCTCAAGTACGGTCGGGGCTACGGTTTGCGCAGGATCGAGCTGATAGTCCTCCAGGCAACGCTGCCAGGAACGGACGATGGACGGGTCACACCCTTGCGGGCGACCGCGGGTGACATCAATGACTTGCCGTGCGTGACGGCGCAAATCGGTGCTGTGCATTTCTTATTGTTCTCCGCTCTGTCTCGGTGGTCCCGTGCTCAACAGAGGCAACTCGCCCTCAGCGGCAACAAAGATCCAGTCCAAACCGAACGCCCAGCATCCTCTTGCTCACCGGCCTTTGCAATCGCGAACTGACCGGCCGGTCATCGGTTGTGCCAAGACTGGTACAAATTGTCACCACAGCTGTATCAGGTGTGCCACAAGCCCCTCTCCCCAACGACCGGGTAAAACCCGCAAAGCCTTGGAAGACAAGGCCTGCACAAAGATGGCCCAGCCCTTGCTCATACTTTTGCCAGCGCCACAGCGCGTCCTCCCATAAGCACAATAAAGCCAGGAGACACTCACCATGCGTTACGCACAACCCGGTACTGAAGGCTCGATTGTTTCGTTCAAGAGCCGTTACGGTAACTACATCGGCGGCGAATTCGTGGCACCGGTCAAAGGCCAGTACTTCACCAACACCTCGCCGGTCAACGGCAAAGCCATTGCCGAATTCCCGCGTTCTACTGCCGAAGACATCGAAAAAGCCCTCGACGCGGCCCACGCCGCTGCTGATGCCTGGGGCGCGACCTCAGTGCAGGCACGTTCGCTGGTGTTGCTGAAGATTGCTGACCGCATTGAGCAAAACCTCGAACTGCTGGCCATTACCGAAACCTGGGACAACGGCAAAGCCGTACGCGAAACCCTGAACGCCGACGTGCCGCTGGCTGCGGATCATTTCCGTTACTACGCCGGCTGCATCCGCGCTCAAGAAGGCAGCGCCGCCGAAATTGACG
Source organism: Pseudomonas sp. TMW22080 (assembly GCF_022496745.1). NCBI lineage: Bacteria > Pseudomonadati > Pseudomonadota > Gammaproteobacteria > Pseudomonadales > Pseudomonadaceae > Pseudomonas > Pseudomonas sp. TMW22080. The sequence goes on from NZ_SCFF01000003.1 coordinate 721,156, forward strand.
GCAATACCGTGGCGTATCACATCCACGAACCGCTGGGCGTGGTCGGGCAGATCATTCCGTGGAACTTCCCGCTGCTGATGGCCGCCTGGAAACTTGCCCCTGCACTGGCGGCGGGCAACTGCATCGTGCTCAAACCGGCTGAACAAACGCCGCTGAGCATCACCGTTTTTATGGAGCTGATCGGCGACCTGCTGCCACCTGGCGTCCTCAACGTCGTGCAGGGGTTCGGTAAAGAAGCAGGCGAAGCGCTGGCTACCAGCAAACGCATTGCCAAGATCGCCTTTACTGGCTCCACACCTGTAGGCGCTCACATCATGAAATGTGCCGCCGAGAACATCATCCCGTCGACCGTGGAACTGGGTGGCAAGTCGCCAAACATCTTCTTCGAAGACATCATGCAGGCCGAGCCGGCCTTTATTGAAAAAGCCGCTGAAGGTCTGGTGCTGGCATTCTTCAACCAGGGCGAAGTGTGCACCTGCCCGTCGCGGGCGCTGGTGCAGGAGTCGATCTACGACGACTTTATGAAAGTGGTGATGCGCAAGGTCGAGGCAATCAAGCGTGGAGACCCGCTGGACACCGACACCATGGTCGGCGCCCAGGCCTCCGAACAGCAATTCGACAAGATCCTGTCCTACCTTGAAATTGCCAGGAACGAAGGCGCTGAACTGCTGACCGGCGGTGCCGTAGCCAAGCTCGAAGGCGATCTGGCAACCGGCTATTACATCCAGCCGACCCTGCTCAAGGGCACCAACAAAATGCGCGTCTTCCAGGAAGAAATCTTTGGCCCGGTGGTCAGCATCACCACCTTCAAGGACGAAGCCGAAGCGCTGGCGATTGCCAACGACACCGAGTTTGGCCTCGGCGCCGGCCTGTGGACCCGCGACATCAACCGCGCCTATCGCATGGGCCGTGCCATCAAGGCGGGTCGCGTGTGGACCAACTGTTACCACCTCTACCCGGCACACGCCGCGTTCGGCGGGTACAAAAAATCCGGCGTCGGCCGTGAAACCCACAAAATGATGCTCGACCACTACCAACAGACCAAAAACCTGCTGGTGAGCTACGACATCAACCCGCTGGGTTTCTTCTAACCCAGAACCCTGTAGGAGCGGGCTTGTTCGCGAAAGGATCGCTGCGCTGTACTGAACGACCGCAGCGCCTGCATCGCGAGCAAGCCCGCTCCCACAAACTGGCATCAATAGCTCTACACCGGGCCTTCTGGCCTAGCTCTTGCTTATCTCCCTGTCATATTTTCTCAAACTATAAAAGAACAGGTGAATTCCCATGCCTAGCGAACCTACTGCCGCTGCGGCGGCGTCCTCTGTCGATTTTGAAAAAGTCGGCTCCGATTATTTCCAACAACGTGAACTGAAAAAAGGCGCTGCCGGCTGGGTTCTGCTGGTGGGCCTGGGCGTGGCCTATGTGATTTCCGGCGACTACGCCGGCTGGAACTTCGGCCTGGCCCAGGGCGGCTGGGGCGGAATGTTTATCGCCACATTGCTGATGGCCACCATGTACTTGTGCATGTGCTTTTCACTGGCCGAATTGTCCTCGATGATCCCCACCGCCGGTGGCGGCTACGGCTTTGCCCGCAGTGCTTTCGGGCCGTGGGGCGGGTTCCTCACCGGTACGGCGATCCTGATTGAATATGCCATCGCCCCTGCCGCGATTGCCTGTTTTATCGGCGCCTATTGCGAGTCGCTGTTCGGTATTGGCGGCTGGATGATCTACCTGGCGTTCTACATCATCTTTATCGGCATCCATATTTTCGGGGTCGGGGAAGCGCTCAAGCTGATGTTCATCATCACCGCCGTGGCGGCCATTGCCCTGGGGGTGTTTCTGGTCGCGATGGTGCCGCACTTCAGCGTCGCCAACCTGCTGGATATCCCTGTCACCGAGGCCAAGGGCGCCAGCGCATTTCTGCCCTTCGGTTATGTCGGTGTCTGGGCAGCCATCCCTTATGCGATCTGGTTTTTCCTCGCTGTCGAAGGCGTGCCGCTGGCTGCTGAAGAAACCAAGAACCCCAAGCGTGACCTGCCTCGCGGCCTGATCGGCGCCATGCTGGTTCTGGCCACCTTTGCCCTGCTGATTCTGGTGATCGGCCCGGGCGGCGCCGGCGCGCACCACTTGATGGCATCGGGTAATCCGCTGGTCGAAGCCCTGAGCAAGGCGTATGGCGGCTCGACCTGGATGGGCGGCTTTGTGAACCTGGTGGGCCTGGCCGGTTTGATTGCCAGCTTCTTCTCGATCATTTACGCCTATTCACGTCAGATCTTCGCCTTGTCCCGCGCCGGCTATTTGCCGCGCAAACTGTCCGAAACCAACAAGAGCAAGGCGCCGGTGCTGGCCTTGATCATCCCCGGCATTATCGGTTTTGGTCTGTCACTGACCGGCCAGGGCGACTTGCTGATTCTGGTGGCGGTATTTGGCGCGACCATTTCCTATGTGCTGATGATGGCCGCGCATATCACCCTGCGTATTCGCCGCCCTAAAATGGAGCGCCCGTATCGCACGCCGGGCGGGATTTTCACTTCGGGCACTGCTTTGGTGCTTGCCTGTGTCGCGGTGGTGGCCGGCTTCCTGGTTGACCCGCGGGTGGTGATTGGCGCTGCGGTGATCTATGGAGTATTAATTGCCTACTTCGCTTTTTACAGTCGGCACCATTTGGTGGCCGGTACGCCGGAAGAGGAATTTGCGGCTATTCAACAGGCCGAAAAAGCCTTGCACTGACCGCTGAGAATCCCGCCAGACGCCTTGCGTCTGGCGTCATGGAGCACCCTGTATGGCAACGTTCTCACATGCGGTTGGCACTCAGACCTACCGTTTCGATAGCCTTAAAGATGTAATGGCCAAGGCTGGCCCGGCCCGTTCCGGGGATTTTCTGGCCGGCGTGGCTGCGCAAAACGACGGCGAACGGGTGGCCGCGCAAATGGCGCTGGCTGACATCCCGCTCGCCTATTTTCTGCAAGAAGTTCTGATCCCCTACGAGACCGATGAGGTCACCCGGCTGATTATCGACAGCCATGATCTTCAAGCCTTCGCCCCGGTCAGCCACCTGACCGTCGGTGGCTTTCGCGACTGGCTGCTCAGCGACGCAGCCAGCGAGGACAGCCTGCGGGCCCTGGCGCCGGGCCTGACCCCGGAAATGGCCGCCGCCGTGTCGAAGATCATGCGCGTACAGGACCTGATTCTGGTCGCGCAAAAGATCCGTGTGGTTACCCGGTTTCGCGGCACCATGGGCCTGCGCGGCCGACTTTCGACACGCCTGCAACCCAACCACCCCACCGATGACCCGGCCGGCATTGCCGCCAGCATTCTCGACGGGCTGCTCTACGGCAACGGCGATGCCATGATCGGCATCAACCCGGCCACTGACAGCATTGCCTCGATCTGCGACCTGCTGAACATGCTCGACGCCATCATCCAGCGCTATGAAATCCCCACCCAGTCCTGCGTACTGACCCACGTCACCACCTCGATCGAAGCCATCAATCGCGGCGTGCCGCTGGATCTGGTATTTCAGTCCATTGCCGGCACCGAGGCCGCCAACGCCAGTTTTGGCATCAACCTGAATGTGCTGCAGGAAGGCTATGACGCAGGCTTGAGCCTTAATCGCGGGACTCTGGGCAATAACCTGATGTATTTCGAAACAGGTCAGGGCAGCGCGCTGTCGGCCAACGCCCATTTCGGCGTGGATCAACAAACCTGTGAAACCCGCGCCTACGCCGTGGCACGGCATTTCAAGCCGTTTCTGGTCAATACCGTAGTCGGTTTTATCGGCCCCGAGTACCTGTACAACGGCAAGCAGATCATCCGCGCCGGCCTTGAGGACCACTTCTGCGGCAAGCTGCTGGGTGTGCCCATGGGCTGTGATATCTGCTACACCAACCATGCCGAAGCGGACCAGGACGACATGGACACCCTGCTGACATTGCTGGGGGTGGCCGGGATCAACTTCATCATGGGCATCCCGGGGTCGGACGACATCATGCTCAACTATCAGACCACGTCGTTCCATGACGCCCTGTATGCCCGCAAAACCCTGGGGTTAAAACCCGCCCCAGAGTTTGAACAGTGGCTCAGCAAGGTGGGCATTTTTACTCAGAACGATGGCCGCATCGAGTTCGGCCATCAACTGCCACCTGCATTTCGCCAGGCGCTGGCTCATTTGGGAGGACGCTAGGCATGGCCGACAACCTTAACCCGTGGCTGGAGCTGCGCCGCCTGACCCCCGCACGTATTGCCCTGGGACGCACCGGCACCAGCATGCCGACCCAGGCCCAACTCGACTTTCAATTCGCCCATGCCCAGGCCCGGGATGCGGTGCATTTGCCGTTTGATCACCCCGGCCTGAGTGCACAGTTAACCGAGCGCGGGCGCGAGAGCCTGCTGCTGCAAAGTGCCGCGGCTGACCGCCACAGCTACCTGCAACGCCCGGATCTGGGACGCAAGCTCAACGACGACTCTGCGCAGCAATTGCGCGACTACGCAGCGGCCAACCCCGGCGGCATCGATGTCGCCGTGGTGGTAGCGGATGGCTTGTCGGCACTGGCCGTGCATCGCCACACCTTGCCCTTCCTGGCGCGCATGGAAGAGCACACGGCGACTGAAGGCTGGTCGCTGTCGCCGGTGATTCTGGTAGAGCAGGGGCGAGTTGCCGTGGCCGATGAAATTGGCGAACTGCTGGGCGCACGCATGGTGGTGATGTTGATCGGCGAACGCCCCGGGCTCAGCTCCCCCGACAGCCTGGGGCTGTACTTCACCTACGCGCCGAAAATCGGCCTGACCGATGCGTATCGCAACTGTATTTCCAATGTACGGCTTGAAGGCCTGAGCTACGGCATGGCCGCTCATCGGCTGGCGTACCTGATGCGCGAAGCCTGCCGGCGGCAATTATCGGGAGTGAATCTGAAGGATGAAGCCCAGGTGCAGACCCTGGATGTCGAGGCGCCCAGCGAAAACTTTCTGCTCAAGGGCGATTAACTCTGCGTAGTAGCTGCCGAAGGAACGAGGCTGCTGCTACGGCTTTTGACTACCAATACACGCTTCGCTACAAACTCACACTGCAGAATTCGTCTCAATCCGTATAATCCGGTTCTTCAAAAAAGTACGAAAAAACTACAATTGTTGTAGTTAACTACGCATCCCTACCCGCACAGACCTGCAGAGCCGGGTCATCAACACAGGTGCTTCACATGGATTTCAACCCGATCGACATTATCCTGCACCTCGATGTGTACCTCGACATGCTGGTAAACAATTACGGGCCATGGATCTACGCCATCCTGTTTCTGGTGATTTTTTGCGAAACCGGTCTGGTGGTCATGCCGTTTTTGCCGGGTGATTCGCTGCTCTTTATCGCGGGCGCCGTAGCTGCCGGCGGCGGCATGGACCCGGTACTGCTCGCAGGCTTGCTGATGCTGGCTGCGATCATGGGCGACAGCACCAACTACGTTATCGGACGAACGGCAGGCGAGCGCTTGTTCAGCAACCCGAATTCGAAAATCTTCCGTCGCGACTACCTGGAAAAAACCCACGACTTCTATGAGCGTCATGGCGGTAAAACCGTAACCATGGCCCGTTTCCTGCCGATTTTCCGCACCTTCGCTCCGTTTGTTGCCGGTGTGGCGCGCATGTTCTACCCGCGCTTCTTTATGTTCAGCGTATTCGGCACCATCCTGTGGGTTGGCGGCCTGGTCACTCTGGGTTATTTCTTCGGCAATGTGCCATTTATCAAGAAGAACCTGTCGCTGCTGGTGGTGGGCATCATTCTGCTGTCGCTGGTACCGATGATTATTGGCGTGATCCGCAGCCGTCTGGGCCGTACTCCAGCCAAAGCCAAAGCCTGATCGGGAGACACCACCATGTGGTCTCTAAGTGAATGGCGGCGCCAGCGAATCCTTGCGCAGCACCCGGTAACGCCTGACGTATGGCACAACGTGCGCCAGCATCTGAGCATTCTCGACGGGCTGAATGACGAGCAGGACAAATGGCTGCGCGACAGCAGCGTATTGTTTCTGCAAGCCAAGCACCTCACCCCCATGCCCGGGGTTGAGCTGACCGAAGAGGGCCGGCTGTTGCTGGCCGCTCAGGCGCAATTGCCGCTGCTCAACCTGGGTGACCTGGACTGGTACCAGGGCTTTCACGAAATCGTGCTCTACCCCGACGACTTCGTCAGCCCCCAGCGCCATCGCGATTCCAGCGGTGTAGAGCATGAATGGGAAGGCCATCACAGCGGTGAAGCCTGGCAGCATGGGCCGGTCGTTCTGGCATGGCCGGGCGTTCTGGCCAGCGGTGGCTGGGAAGGCTACAACCTGGTCATCCACGAACTGGCGCACAAGCTGGACATGCTCAATGGTGCCGCGAATGGCATGCCGCCCTTGCACAGCAGCATGCATGTCAGTGACTGGACCCAGGCCATGCAACAGGCCTACGACCATCTCAATCACTACCTCGACCACCACAACCCCGACCACGCGCCTATCGACCCCTATGCCGCCGAAAACCCGGCGGAGTTTTTTGCGGTCACCAGCGAGTACTTTTTCAGCGCACCCGACCTGTTGAACCATGCCTACCCGCTGGTCTATCAACAACTGAGCCTGTTTTATCGTCAGGACACGCTGGCACGCCTCAAGCAGCTGCAAAGCGAACACCCCGAATACCGCGCGCAGCACTGATCGCCCAAGGGTGACGTCCTTATAGGAATACGCCTATAATCGCCGCCACTTTTTGGCCAAATCGGCCAAACAAACTGGCCTACTAACGGGGGCACCGCCCAATGAGCTACAGCAAGATTCCGGCTGGCAAAGACCTGCCGAATGACATCTACGTCGCTATCGAGATTCCGGCTAACCACGCGCCGATCAAATATGAAATCGACAAAGACAGCGATTGCCTGTTCGTTGACCGCTTCATGGCCACCCCGATGTTCTACCCGGCCAACTACGGTTTTATCCCTAACACCCTGGCTGACGACGGTGATCCGCTGGACGTGCTGGTGGTTACCCCTTACCCGGTAGCTCCAGGCTCGGTTATCCGTGCTCGCCCGGTTGGCATCCTGCACATGACTGACGACGGCGGCGGCGATGCCAAAGTGGTTGCAGTGCCTCACGACAAGCTGTCCCAGCTGTACGTTGACGTGAAAGAGTACACCGACCTGCCACCCCTGCTGATCCAGCAGATCCAGCACTTCTTCGAGAACTACAAAGATCTCGAAAAAGGCAAATGGGTGAAGATCGAAGGTTGGGGCGATGCTGAAGCTGCCCGCGCCGAAATCACCAAATCGGTTGCGGCCTACAAAGGCTAAGCAAGCGGTTAAAAAAAACCTCGGCTCGCCGGGGTTTTTTTATGCCTGCATAAACGCAATAAAACAGCCTGTTTACGGCGCGCAAAATGCCCAGTCAATGCCAGTAGGAAATATCGCTGCAAGTCTAGGAATTTTCTGGTTTTACCGTTTTTTTTTGAACGCTTAGTTTATTTAAACAGGCTTGGCTTGCCCGTAGACTCTGTGTTCATGAATACATCCGGTGATCGCCTGAAAGCCCTCCTGCGGGAGTGCCATTTAACCGCTTCGGACTTCGCAGCCAATCGCCGCGTTACGCCGCAGCACGTCAACAACTGGTTCAAACGGGGCATTCCGATGGCTCGCCTGGACGAAATCGCCGAACTGCTGTGCGTCAACAGCCGCTGGCTACGTACCGGCGAGGGCGTCAAGCATCCGGGCCTTGTCAGCAGCAACGATGAAAAATCGCCTGCCCAGACCGGACAGCCCAAACCGGCTAATGCCTGCGATATTGACGCGCCCTTCTACAACGAAACCTTGCACCCCGACGGATCAGGCAAAACCCATGTGGTGAAAATTCCTGATTGCACCGTGCGGCTCAGTTGCTCGACCCTGCAGGCCCTGGATGTCAGCCCCGACCAGGCCATTTGCGCACCCATGATTGGCAACAGCATGGCGCACAGGATCCAGGATGGTTCCACAGTCGCCATCGACCGCAGCCTGACCCAAATCGTCGACGGTGAAATCTACGCGCTCGAGCAGGATGGCATGCTGCGCATCAAATACCTCTACCGCCTGCCCAACAACGGCCTGCGCATCCGCAGCCACAACTGCCTGGAGTATCCGGACGAAGTCTTTGACGCAACAGAAGTCCATGCGCAGCAGATACGGATACTGGGCTGGGTATTCTGGTGGTCCACGCTTAGCCAGCGACGCCCGCCAGTGCCTTACAAACTGGACGAACAACCTTAGGTCTGGGAAAAGTACTCAAACCCCAGTATGATTCGTCGCACTTGTGCACTCCCCCTCGCGGCACGCGAGCCGGAATGCAGGGCCAGGCAGCAAAAAGCCGCTACGCCCCACACCCAGCCACAACGCGCTGGATGTCCCGATTGAAGGCGAGTACGGCTTACCAAAAATAAGCCAAACCCGCCCCCGAGAAGCCGGCCACAAGCCGGCTTTTTAATGCCTGAAATAATCCTCGTTCACTCGACACTCCTCGATAGCGACGCCATCACCCGCCAGTTCGCGTTCGATCTGTTCGATGCTGGGCAAACTGGTCTGCAACTCTGCTGGCAGTGACTCTACCAACTGGTACTCGGCCACGCCGATGGGCCGGGTGTTATCGCGCAAGGCGTACTCGGCCACCACCTTGTTCTTGCTGGAGCACAGCAACAGGCCGATGGTGGGGCTGTCCTGAGGATCCTTGACCTGCCCATCCACGGCGGCCAGATAAAAACCCAACTGCCCAAGGTGCTCCGGTTTGAATTTACCGGCCTTGAGTTCAACCACTACATAGCAGCGCAGCTTGAGGTGGTAGAACAGCAGATCGATGAAAAACTCGTCACCTCCCACATTCAAAAGCACTTGTTTGCCGACGAAGGCAAAACCTGCGCCCAGCTCCAGCAAAAAGTCGGTGACATGCCTGACTAGAGCAGTTTCTATCTCTCGCTCGTGCGCATCAGCGCCGAGTCCAAGAAAGTCGAAACGGTAGGGATCTTTCAACGACTCACGGGCCAAATCGGACTGGGGTTTGGGCAAGAAGTTTTCAAAATTGCTCACGGCCTTGCCACTGCGCTCCAGTAAACGACCCTCGATCTGCATGACCAGCGTATTTCGCGACCAGTTGTGTTCGATGGCCTTGGCCGCATACCAACGGCGGGTTTCTGGGCCGGGGAGTTTGTCCAGCAACGCCAATTGGTGATACCAGGGCAATTGTGCAAGCACCTCTTGCACAATTGCTGTGTCAGGCCATGCCTGGGCAAAGGCACGCATATATTTGAGGTTGCGTGGCGAGAAACCTTTCATGTGCGGGAAGGCTGCGCGCAGATCCAGCGCCAGACGCTCAATCACTTTCGTGCCCCAACCTTGCTGTGTCTGGCGGGTCAAAATGTCGTGACCGATTTGCCAGTACAGCAGTACCAGCTCGCGGTTCACCGCCAACGTGGCGCGCTGCTGGGCGCCATGAATGCGGCCTTTAAGATCGCTCAACCAGTCACTGTAGCCCTCGGGCTGCGCACTCAAACCAACAGGAGTTTCACTCATGGCTTTTTCTCTCGTGACCACGCCAGCGTGCTCGAAACATCTGCAGTGCACAGATCCAATCGCTGGCAGGGCACACAACATAAGCCTTTAAATTCGGTCTTTTCGTACGACACTTCGCTTTCATTCTCGTGAAACTTCCGAGAAAAATCCCGTTCGCTTGCGCCTGCCAAACTCGGGAAATAGTCTCGGGCCATCGCTGCAAAATCAGCGGTCGGGTTTAGTCGCCCGATCTGTAATCCGGCGCAAGGCAACACTTCCGCAAGGTGCTTTTTACGGCCTGTGTTTTATGGTGGCCGTGCGCAGGGCGCCCTTGTGGCGCGCCGGGTTCCGGATGCACCGGTCGACTAACCTGCGTACGGCTGCCACCCACTCGTTTAGTAGCGACAAGTGAAAACCCCCTCACCTGGATACATGGGCGCCCTGTCGATTTGCCCCAAAACCCGCCGTCTGCTAGTGTCAGCCGGTTTTAACGCCTACCGAGAATGCCGCCATGGCCCGCAAAAAAGCTTCCCCGGATTTCGAACAGTCACTCGCTGACCTGCAAACACTGGTCGAGCGTCTGGAAAATGGCGAGCTGTCGCTGGAAGATTCCCTGACCGCCTTCGAACAAGGCATCCGCCTGACCCGTGATTGCCAGGGCGCACTGGCCCAGGCCGAGCAGAAAGTACAGATCCTGCTTGAGCGTGACGGTGAGCTGGCACAAGAGCCTTTTGATGCGGAACAGTCCGAATGATTGATGCTTACCAGATCAGCAGCCAGGCCCGTGTCAATGCGGCGCTTGAAAGCCTGTTTGTCGCTCCGGCTCCCGAGCTGGCCCGTCTTTATGAGGCCATGCGCTACAGCGTCATGAATGGCGGCAAACGGGTTCGCCCGCTGCTGGCCTATGCCGCCTGCGAAGCCCTCGGCAGTACACCTGAGCAAGCCAATGGCGCGGCCTGTGCCGTGGAATTGATCCACGCCTATTCGCTGGTGCACGACGACTTGCCCGCAATGGACGATGACGATCTGCGTCGCGGCCAGCCAACCACCCACAAAGCGTTCGACGAAGCCTGCGCCATTCTGGCGGGCGACGGCCTGCAAAGCCTGGCGTTCAGCGCTTTGCTCGACCCGCGCCTGAGCAACCTGGACGCCGACACCCGTTTGCGCATGGTCACGGCCCTGGCTTTTGCTGCAGGCCCGGCGGGCATGGTCGGCGGGCAAGCGATCGACCTCGGTTCGGTGGGGCTCAAGCTTGACCAGGCCGCGCTGGAATACATGCACCGGCACAAGACCGGCGCCCTGATCGAAGCCAGCGTGCAACTGGGCGCCCTGGCCAGCGGTCATGCAAACGAAGACAACCTGCACGCACTGAGCGTTTATGCACGGGCCATTGGCCTGGCGTTTCAGGTTCAGGACGACATTCTGGATGTTGAAAGCGATACCGCAACTCTGGGCAAACGCCAGGGGGCCGACATAGCACGGGACAAACCGACCTACCCCGCCCTGATGGGGCTGGAGCAGGCCAAAGGCTATGCGCTTGAGCTGCGCGACCAGGCGCTCAACGCCCTGCGACATTTTGATGCAGCCGCCGAACCGCTGCGTGAACTGGCACGTTATATCGTTGAGCGACGCCACTAAAGGGCGCTGCTCAGTAACGTTTTCTGACAGCTCTAATGCCAAGGTCTTACGAACGAATGCCAGACTGCGTGGGCAGCTTACGTTCCATAAGGTAAACTGCCGCCTCTTCTTATACCTATAACGATTCGCCTGATGCCAACGACGTTTCAAGAGATTCCCCGCAACCGTCCGACTACGCCCCTGCTTGACCGGGCAGGCACGCCTGCGGGCCTGCGCCGCCTGGCAGAAGCCGAGCTGGAAACCCTGGCCGATGAGTTGCGCCTGGAATTGCTCTATACCGTCGGCCAGACGGGCGGGCATTTCGGTGCCGGCCTGGGTGTCATTGAGCTGACCATCGCGTTGCACTACGTGTTCGACACCCCGGACGACCGGCTGGTGTGGGACGTGGGCCATCAGGCGTATCCGCATAAAATCCTCACGGGCCGTCGCGAGCAGATGGCAACGTTGCGTCAGAAAGACGGCATTGCCGCTTTCCCGCGTCGTGCCGAGAGCGAGTACGACACCTTTGGTGTCGGCCACTCCAGCACCTCGATCAGCGCAGCGCTGGGCATGGCCATTGCCGCCCGCCTGCAAAAAAGCGAGCGCAAGGCGATTGCCGTGATCGGTGACGGCGCATTGACTGCGGGCATGGCGTTTGAGGCGTTGAACCACGCCCCCGAAGTCGACGCCAACATGCTGGTGATCCTCAACGACAACGACATGTCGATCTCGCGCAATGTTGGTGGTTTGTCCAACTACCTGGCCAAGATCCTGTCGAGCCGCACCTATGCAAGCATGCGCGAAGGCAGCAAAAAGGTGCTCTCGCGTCTGCCTGGTGCGTGGGAAATTGCGCGGCGCACAGAAGAATACGCCAAGGGCATGCTGGTACCCGGCACCCTGTTCGAAGAGTTGGGCTGGAACTATATCGGCCCGATCGATGGCCACGACCTGCCGACCTTGATCGCGACGCTGCGCAATATGCGCGACCTCAAAGGGCCGCAGTTTCTGCATATCGTCACCAAAAAAGGCAAGGGCTTCGCTCCGGCCGAAGCGGACCCGATCGGCTATCACGCCATCACCAAGCTCGAACCGCTCAATGCTCCGAAAGCTGCACCGAAGGCACCCAGCGGGCCCAAATACTCCGCCGTGTTTGGCGAGTGGCTGTGCGACATGGCCGCTGCCGATGAGCGCCTGGTGGGCATCACCCCGGCCATGAAAGAAGGCTCGGATCTGATTGCGTTCAGCGAGCGGTATCCAAAGCGCTATTTCGACGTGGCGATTGCAGAGCAACATGCCGTGACCTTTGCTGCCGGCATGGCCTGCGAAGGCTCCAAGCCGGTAGTGGCAATTTACTCGACGTTCCTGCAGCGCGGTTACGACCAGCTGGTGCATGACGTCGCGGTGCAGAATCTTGACGTGCTGTTCGCCATCGACCGTGCCGGCCTGGTGGGCGAAGACGGCCCGACCCACGCTGGCAGCTTCGATCTGTCGTTCCTGCGCTGCATCCCGGGCATGCTTATCATGACCCCGAGCGATGAGAACGAACTGCGCAAAATGCTCACCACCGGCCACCTGTACAACGGCCCGGCGGCAGTGCGTTACCCTCGCGGCACAGGCCCGAACGCAGTGATCGAAAAAAACCTCAAGCCGCTGGAAATCGGCAAGGGCGTGATTCGTCGCCAGGGTTCGAAAGTCGCCATGCTGGTATTCGGCGTGCAACTGGCAGAAGCCCTGCAAGTGGCAGAAAAAATCGACGCCACCGTGGTCGACATGCGCTTCGTCAAGCCGATGGATGAAGAGCTGGTTCGCGAAATGGCTGCCAGCCATGAGCTGCTGGTGACCATCGAAGAGAACGCTGTCATGGGCGGCGCAGGCGCCGGCGTCAGCGAGTTCCTGGCCCGTGAAAACGTGCTCAAGTCTGTGCTGCACCTGGGCTTGCCGGATATTTACGTCGAACATGCCAAACCGAGCCAGATGCTGGCCGAATGCGGCCTGGATGCGGCAGGTATCGAAGCCTCGGTACGTCAGCGCATGGAACTCCTGGGGCTCTGAGCCACTTGGTCTGCGCGATTTCGTAGCAGCTGCCGCAGGCTGCGTTCGATTGCGAAGCGATCGTAAATCCGCCCCCCTCGGTGATACTGATACACCGCGAGGCATGGTTTACGGTGGCTACGCCACCGGACGCAGCCTCGTTCCTACGGCAGCTGCTACGATCCGCCCAACACCCTGTTGAGACACCATGAAACACCTTCGTCTTGCCCTGATCCTCGGTTTTATCCCCGCCTGCCCTTTGCTTGCAGAGCCGCTGGAGCGCGAAGATGCGCTCAAACTCCCGCAGACCCTGATCACCGGCAATCGCCAGGTCGAGGCTCGCTCGGACAGCACAAGCGCCAACAGCGTGTTCACCCGTGACGATATCGACCGCCTGCAACCCACCAGCCTGACCGACTTGCTCGGCCGGGTACCCGGTGTACAAGTGGCCCGCAGCGGTGGACGCGGCGGTTTGCCGGGGATTTACATTCGCGGCACCAAGTCGGCGCAAAGCCTGGTGCTGGTCGACGGCCAGCGCATGGCCAATGCCACTTCGGCCGACAGCAATCTGCAGTACCTCAATATCGATCAGATCGAGCGGGTTGAAGTGCTGCGCGGCTCGCGCTCGGTGATCTACGGCAGCGATGCGATTGGCGGTGTGATCCAGATTTTCACCCGACGCGGTGCCGATCAAGCCCCGCAGCTTCGCCTGCATAGTGCAGTGGGCAGTTATGGCAGCTCGCAAAACAGCCTGGGCATCTCCGGTGGCGACGGGCAAACGCGCTACAACCTCAGTGGCAGCCTGGAACAAACCGCCGGGATCAACCGCACCCACGAATCCTTCCCCAGCGACAGCGACCACGACGCCTATCGCAACAAGTCACTGAGCCTGAACCTGAGCCACTACCTGAACCAAGAGCTTGAAATTGGCCTGACGGCCATGAAAAACGTCGGCAAGACCGAACTCGACAATTCGTTCGGGCGCTGGGACCCGCAGACCCAGACTGTCAGTGGCCAACAGCTCTACAGCGATTTTGATATCAGCAGCGTCGGCAGTTTTATCGACGCGCAACTGAACGAACGCTGGAACTCGCGCCTGGAGCTGGGCCACAGCGAAAACCGTGAAAAAACCCGGGACAAACTCAGCGCCGAGATCTACAGCTTCAACACCTATCGCGACTCGCTGAACTGGCAGAACAACCTGACGCTGGACGATCAAAACAGCCTGATCCTCGGCGCCGACGCCTATCAAGACCGGGTACGCAGCAGCACCGTTTTCGAGGAAGACAGCCGCTGGAACCGCGCCGCGTTTGTTCAGCACCGCTTCCACGGCGAGTACTTCTCGACCGAGCTGGGCCTGCGTCACGACCAGAACCAGCAATTTGGCAGCCACAACACCTGGAGCGCCAGCCTGACGGTGCCGCTGAACGCCGACAACGACGTTATGCTGACTTACAGTGAAGGGTTTCGCGCACCGACGTTCAATGACTTGTACTACCCGCAGTTCGGCAATCCCGATCTCAAGCCGGAATACTCAAAAAGCTACGAGCTGCAATGGCGCAGTCAGCTAAGTGAGACCAGTCGCCTGGAAACCTCGCTGTATCGCACCGATATTCGCGACGCGATTGTGGCCGATGCCGACTTTATTCAGCAGAACATCGGCGCAGCACGGATCACCGGTTTCGAAAGCGCGTTGCAGCAAGAATGGTTCGGCTGGCAGAGCAGCCTGGGTATCGCGATTATTGACCCGCGCGATCGTGATACCGGCCATACCCTGAGCCGACGCGCACGCCGTACCTTGAGCCTGGATCTGGATCGGCAATTTGACAAGGTAGGTGTCGGCGCCAGCTGGCAAGCGGTGAGCAGCAGCTTCAATGATGAAGACAACAAGCAGCCCGTTGGCGGTTATGGCTTGCTGGGATTACGCGGCAACTGGCAGGCCAGCTCAGAAGTGCGGCTCGACCTGAAGGTCGATAATCTGCTGGACAAAAGCTTCACCCGCGCGCTGTACAGCTATGACGGCAACTACTATGGCTACCGCGAAGAACGGCGCTCGCTGCAGCTGGCAATTACCTGGACGCCGACGTTCTAAACCTGTGGGAGCGCGATAGCATCACCGCGACTTACCTGACACTGCGCATCACCTGCATCGCGAGCAAGCCCGCTCCCACAGATAATTTTTATCTCTGTAATTGCTCACACAATCTGGCCGTCGCTTCCAGCATCTGCCCGCTCGGACGCTCCAGGCCCTTGTCGGCCAATAGCAGCAAACGCCCATGCTTGACCGCATCGATCTGCGGCCAGGCTTTCCAGGCATCCAGCTGCGCCTGGGTGCCGGCGATAATCACCTCAGGATTACGCTGTAACACAGACTCTATACCAACCTGCGGCGCCGGCAGTTTGAGGTGGTCAAACACATTGCTTGCTCCGCACACTGCCAGCGCATCACTGATGATTTGCCCGCCGCCGATGGTGTACAGCGGCTGATCCCACACCTGATAAAACACCCGCACAGGCACGTCAGTCCGGTACTGTTCACGCAGTTGTGCCAGACGTTGGCGCAGTTGCGTTGCCAGCTCCCTTCCACGCTGCGGGCGACCCAGGGCGATGGCCAGGGCTTCAACCTGATCGGCCAGTTGATCGAGGCTTGCCGGTTCGGCGGTGAAGGTGGGGATATTCAGGTTACGCAATTGCTCGCGCTGGGCAACACCCACACTGCCTGGCCAAAGCAAAAGCAGGTCGGGTTGCAGGCTGAGCAGACGCTCCATGTCCAGTTGCCCGTAGCGGCCCACAGAAGGCACGTCGGCAAGCTCAGGTAACGGCTCCCCTGCTTCCAGACGCCCCACCATCAAATCGGCGGCGCCGAGTTCGACAACCATTTCAGAAAGGGACGGTGACAGGCTCACCACGCGGCTGACAGCCTGGGCAGAAAAGCTGACAGTCAGCAACAGAGCTGCCAGCCAGACGCGCATCAGCCTACCTGGCGGGGGACGCGATAGAGGTAAAACAGCACCAGCGTTGACAGTACCAGCAGCAATAGCGGTACGCCTTCAAGCCCGACAAACACCGCCAGCGTGGCAATCCAGGTGGGCAGCCCCGCCGCTAGCAGGGACCGCTGACGTGCACGCGCCAGCTCATCCCAGGCTGCAGGTTCCTGTGGGGTGTTGAGGGCTTTCTGCAGATTGATCAGGCCATGTTTGTAAGGCCCGAACGTGCGCAGGGTGACGAACATCGAAGCCACGCCCGCAATAAATAACGGCATTGCCAGCTCAGGCAGCAACGGCTCGGCGCTGCCGAAAAACCAGCAGACCAGCACCAGAGGCAGCAGGGTCAGCAGCAGCTGTTGCCACCAACTGAAACTCAGGCGCCGACGACGCTGGCCACGGGTCATGCCGGGTCAGCCTCGCTCTGATGCTGGTTACCCATCATGTGCCCTAGCTTGTTGGCTTTGGTCGCCAGGTACAGCTTGTTGTGCGGGTTGTGCCCGGTGTGCAGCGGCACACGCTCGGCCACGGTGATGCCCATGTCAGTCAGGGCTTTGACCTTGCGCGGATTGTTGGTCATCAGGCGCAGCGAATGCACGCCTACGTGCTCCAGCATCGGCAGGCAAATGGCGTAATCGCGCTGGTCGGCGGCAAAGCCGAGGCGCTCGTTGGCTTCAACGGTATCGGCGCCGCCATCTTGCAACTCGTAGGCACGGATTTTGTTGAGCAAGCCGATGCCACGGCCTTCCTGACGCAGGTACAGCAATACGCCACGACCTTCGCGGGCAATGGCCTGCAAGGCGGCTTCAAGCTGCGAGCCGCAGTCGCAGCGCTGGCTGAACAGGGCGTCACCGGTCAGGCATTCGGAATGCACACGCCCCAGAACCGGCGCACCGTCTGTAACGTCGCCCAAACTGAGCACAACGTGTTCACGACCCGTGGCCTTCTCAAGGAAGCCATGCATAGTGAACTCGGCAAAGGGGGTGGGTAATTTGCAAGCGGCAACGAAAACGACAGGCACCGTGTGCTCCTGATCAGTTTGAGTACTGGAAATTCGCAGAGGCGACATTGTAACAGGAGGTTCCTACAGACGCTTAGGCTGAATTACCGAGGATAAATATCTAAAAGTTTGATGACTTACGCTACACAGGCCCCGTGGGAGCGGGCTTGCTCGCGAAACAGGCGATGCGGTGTATCAGGCTGAACGTGGCGCTGCCATCGCGAGCAAGCCCGCTCCCACAGGGTCACGCACGAAAATGCTGATAGCCGTGGACTGCCGGAGTAATGTCCAGGCCTTCGTCATCCAGCAGCGTGACGCCCTGCCCTTCAACCACGCGACCAATCACATGGATAGGCCAGCCATCGGCCAGCAGGGTCGGCACCTCAACCTCAGGCAAGGTAAACGCCAGTACATAGTCATCCCCGCCGCTCAACGCTGCCTGTTGCGCTCCCGCCTCGCCCAGGAACTCTTCCAGCGCCAGCGAGACCGGCACCCGGTCGAGTTCAATCGCCAGCCCCACCTTCGACGCCGCCGCGATATGCCCGCAATCGGCCAGCAGGCCATCGGAAATATCCAGCGCCGAGGTGGCTTTACCACGCAGGGCCTGGCCCAGCGCCAACTGCGGTTGTGGCGACCAGTAATGGGCCAGCAACGGTTCGCCGATCATCGATGCCGCGGTGCGCTGCCCCAGCACCAACGGCAACGCCCCGGCCGCATTGCCCAGCTCGCCACCCACACACAGCAGGTCACCGGGGCGCGCGCCGCTGCGGGTCAGGGCATGGCCCGTGGGCACTCGCCCGAAAACTGTAAGGGTCAGACACAATGGCCCGCGCGTGGTGTCACCACCGATAAGGCGCAGGCCACAGGTCTGGGCCATCAGGTTCAAACCACGGGCATAGGTTTGCAGCCACTCGGCGTCAAACGTCGGCAGGGTCAGGGCAAGGGTAAATGCGACAGGAGTTGCCCCCATGGCCGCCAAATCACTGGCCGCCACTGCCAGCGAACGCTGACCGAGCAGGAAAGGGTCGCAGGGATCTGCGAAGTGCACCCCGGCTACCAGGGTGTCGGTGGAAATCGCCAGCTGTTCCCCGAAGGGAACATCCAGCAGGGCGCAGTCGTCGCCAATACCCAGGGCAACACCCTCGCCGCCCTGCGCACAGGGCGCGGCAGCGAAGAAGTTGCGGATCAGCTCAAACTCGCCCATGGCCGACAGCGCGGTTTAGCGCTTGTAAGCCTTTACTTCAGCTTCACGCAGGCGTGGCGCCAATTTGTCGAGCACACCGTTGACGAACTTGTGGCCGTCGGTGGAGCCGAACACTTTCGCCAGCTCGATGCCTTCGTTGATCACAACGCGGTAAGGCACGTCAACACGCTTGATCAGCTCCCAGGTGGACAGGCGCAGAACAGACAGCTCAACCGGATCGAGTTCTTCGATGGTGATGTCCAGGCACGGAACCAGGGCAGCATCGATCTCGCCTTTGTGCGCAGGCACGCCGTGCAGGATTTCACGGAAGTAGGCAGCATCAACGTCGGAGAAGTCGTTATCGACGCGGAATTGCGCTTCGATTTCGTTCAGCGACTGCTTGGCCATGTGCCATTGGTACAGGGCCTGAGTTGCGAGTTGACGCGCTTCACGGCGCTTGGCGCTCTTGGAAGGCTTGCCAGCGTCCGCAGGTTTCGGGTCGCGCGGGTTGAAACGATCGCTTTCGTCGGAAATCACTTGGCCTCCAACTGTGCCAACAGGCTAACCATTTCAAGGGCGGACAAGGCAGCTTCTGCGCCTTTGTTGCCAGCTTTGGTGCCCGAGCGCTCGATGGCTTGTTCAATCGAGTCAACGGTCAGCACGCCGAAGGCAACCGGTACGCCGAACTGCATGGACACTTGGGACAAGCCCTTGGTGCACTCGCCAGCAACGTATTCGAAATGCGGAGTACCGCCACGAATCACGGCGCCCAGGGCGATGATGGCGGCGAATTCGTTGCGCTGGGCAACTTTTTGCGCGACCAGCGGGATTTCAAACGCGCCAGGTGCGCGGATGATGGTGATGTCGCTTTCGTTCACACCGTGGCGAACCAGGGCATCAACGGCACCACTCACCAGGCTTTCGACGACGAAGCTGTTGAAACGGCCAACTACGAGTGCGTAGCGACCTTTGGGGGCGATGAAGGTACCTTCGATGGTCTTCAGGGTCATTCGGTATGTCTCGTATTAAAGAGCCAGAGCGCATTTGCATGCGCTCTTTAGGATATTGGGCCACGAATTCGGACTGGACACGACCGGTCTTTATTCGGAGGGCACGTATTCTACAACTTCCAGATCGAAACCGGATATGGCATTGAACTTCATTGGTGAACTCATCAGGCGCATTTTGCGTACACCGAGGTCACGCAGGATCTGCGAACCGGCACCGACGATGCTGTAGGTGGTCGGTTTTTTCACCGGCGCGTGGTCTGCCGTTTCGCGGATATTGGCCAGCAATACATCGCCATCCAGGGGGTGACCGAGCAACAGCACCACACCGCTGCCGGCCTCAGCCACCGCGCTCATGGCGGCGCGCAGGCTCCAGCGGCCGGGCTGCTTGACCATCAGCAGGTCGCGCAGCGGGTCCATGTTATGCACGCGCACCAGGGTCGGTTCTTCGGCGCAGATCTTGCCCAGGGTCAGTGCCATATGCACATCGCCTTCGACTGAATCACGATAGGTCACCAAATTGAATTGGCCCAGTTCGCTGTCCAGTGGCTGCTCGGCAATCCGCTGAACGGTACGTTCGTGAATCATGCGGTAGTGGATCAGGTCGGCAATGGTGCCGATCTTGATGCCGTGCTCGGCCGCGAAAGCTTCCAGTTCAGGGCGACGGGCCATGGTGCCATCGTCGTTCATCACTTCGCAGATCACTCCGCTTGGCTCGAACCCGGCCATGCGCGCCAGATCACAGGCGGCTTCAGTGTGGCCGGCGCGGGCCAGGGTGCCACCGGCTTGAGCCATCAACGGGAAGATATGGCCCGGGCTGACGATGTCTTCGGCTTTGGCGTCCTTGGCGGCCGCCGCTTGCACGGTGCGCGCGCGGTCAGCGGCAGAGATGCCGGTAGTGACGCCGGTGGCCGCTTCGATCGAGACCGTGAACTTGGTGCCAAAACCGGAACCGTTGCGCGGTGCCATCAACGGCAGCTTGAGCAGTTCGCAACGCTCGCGGCTCATCGGCATGCAGATCAGGCCACGGGCAAAGCGCGCCATGAAGTTGATGTGCTCGGCCTGACAACACTCGGCGGCCATGATCAGGTCGCCTTCGTTCTCGCGGTCTTCGTCATCCATAAGGATGACCATCTTGCCTTGGCGGATATCTTCAACCAGTTCTTCGATGCTGTTGAGCGCCACGCGGCACCCCCTTACGTCAGGATTTGAGAAAGCCGTTGGCGGCCAGAAAACTTTCGCTGATGCCACCCGAGGTCGGCTCGGCAGCTTTGTCACCCAGCAGCAAACGCTCAAGGTAGCGCGCCAGCAAATCGACCTCGAGGTTGACCCGGCGACCCGGACGGTAGTCACCCATGATGGTTTCGCTCAGGGTGTGCGGAATGATGGTCAGCGAGAACTCGGCGCCATTGACCGCGTTCACCGTCAGGCTGGTGCCGTCGACCGTGATCGAGCCTTTATGGGCAATGTACTTGGCCAGTTCTTTGGGTGCACGGATGCGGAACTCGATGGCACGGGCGTTCTCCTCACGGGAGATCACCTCGCCCACGCCATCAACGTGGCCGCTGACCAGATGACCGCCCAGGCGCGTGGTCGGGGTCAGGGCCTTTTCCAGGTTGACCCGGCTGCCGCTTTTCAAGTCGTTGAACGCGGTGCAATCGAGGGTCTCGCGGCTGACGTCAGCGGCAAAGCCGTTGCCCGACAGCTCAACGGCGGTCAGGCACACGCCATTGATGGCGATACTGTCGCCGAGTTTGACGTCGCTCAGGTCGAGCTTGCCGGTGTCGATGGAAACTCGCACATCACCGCCCTTGGGGGTCAATGCACGGATGCTGCCGATGGATTCAATGATGCCGGTAAACATGGCGTTCCCCTTGAGAACAAAGCCTGCGTAACACGAAGGCTGAGAATTATACGCTCGCTGACGGCACAGGTATGGCAGTGACTCGCCAGTCATCGCCTACCGCGCGCATGTCGGTAATTTTGAGCAATGGCGCTTCGCTCATATGGGTCAGCGGCAGCTCCAGTAATGGCCGCGCCGTAGAGCCCAAAAACTTGGCCGCGACAAATATCTGGTATTCATCCACCAACCCCTGCTCGGCAAAGGCCCCCGCCAGACGCGGCCCGGCCTCCACCAGCACTTCGTTGACGCCGCGGGCGGCCAGCGCCTGCAACAACTTGCGCAGGTCGACCTGGCCATTGGCGCCGTGGATCACCAGGCACTCGGGCCCGGTACGGTATTGCTCGGCAGGCGGCACGCAGGTGGCAACCAGCGCTGGCCCGGCCTTGAAGAACGGTGCATCCAGCGGCACCCGCAAACGCCCGTCGATCAACACCCGCAACGGCGGACGACTGAGCGCCAGCGCGGTCAGCTCGGGGCTCAGGCCCAGTTCAGGGCCGCGCACGGTCAGGCGGGCGCCATCGGCCAGCACGGTATCCGCACCCGTCAGCACCACACTGGCCTGGGCCCGCAAGCGCTGCACCGCCGAGCGCGCTTCTGGCCCGGTGATCCACTGGCTTTCGCCGTTGGCCATCGCGGTGCGGCCATCAAGGCTCATGGCCATTTTGACCCGTACAAACGGCAGGCCGTGTTCCATGCGCTTGAGAAAACCAGGGTTCAACGCCCGGGCATCGGCTTCCAGCACACCACTGCGCACTTCAATACCGGCATCGGCCAAACGCTTGAGGCCACGCCCGGCAACTTCCGGGTTGGGGTCCTGCATGGCTGCAACCACACGCGCCACACCTGCGCTAATCAGCCCTTCGGCGCACGGTGGGGTGTGCCCATGATGGCTGCACGGCTCAAGGGTGACATAGGCCGTGGCGCCCCGCGCCAGCTCACCGGCCGCGCGCAAGGCGTGGACTTCGGCATGGGGCTCGCCGGTGCGCACATGCCAGCCTTCGCCGACGATCTGCCCGTCACGTACGATGACGCAACCGACACGGGGGTTGGGGTGAGTGGTGTACAGCCCGTTGCGCGCCAGCTCGATGGCCCGCGCCATGTAATGGGTGTCTAAAATCGATTGTTCTGTGGACTGGATCATTCTTTGGAAGGCTCACGGGCAAGACGGTCGATCTCTTCGCGGAACTCGTTCAAGTCCTGGAAACGTCGATAGACCGAGGCAAAGCGGATATAGGCCACTTCGTCGAGCTTTTGCAGCTCGCCCATGACCAGTTCACCAACAACCAGCGATTTGACTTCGCGTTCGCCAGTGGCGCGCAGCTTGTGCTTGATCCGGGCCAGCGCGGCTTCAAGACGCTCGACACTCACCGGGCGCTTTTCCAGCGCACGCTGCATGCCGGCGCGCAGCTTTTCTTCATCGAACGGCTGGCGGCTGCCGTCCTGCTTGATAAGGCGGGGTAATACCAACTCAGCTGTTTCAAAGGTGGTGAAACGTTCACCACAGGCCAGGCATTCACGCCG
Organism: Pseudomonas sp. TMW22080; assembly: GCF_022496745.1. Classification (NCBI taxonomy): domain Bacteria; kingdom Pseudomonadati; phylum Pseudomonadota; class Gammaproteobacteria; order Pseudomonadales; family Pseudomonadaceae; genus Pseudomonas; species Pseudomonas sp. TMW22080. The sequence continues at coordinate 743,928 of NZ_SCFF01000003.1, forward strand.
GCGGCGCACCTGGTCGCCCTCGGCAACCAGACGCGAGTCGATGACTTTAGTGTCGTTGGCACCGCAGAAGGGACAGTGCATGGTGGCAGCCAACAAAAATGGGGAGCGCCATGTTAGCGCATCCCACTGGCAAGACAAGCCATAGGCTTTACGGTATACAGACGGGCTACTATCTTTTACACAATCTGATACACCGACTGACCTGCCGCTGGAGCCGTGTATGCCGCTACGAACGCTTGTTTTGCTGTGCCTTGCCAGTTTGCTGGTCGCTTGTAGCAGTGAGCCGCCAAAATCGGCACAGCCCCAAGTGCTGACGCAGCCAAAAACCGATGCCCCGGCTGACCTTGGCCCGCTGCCGTCATATCAGCGCGAGTTGAGCGGAGTGCTGACCGGTGTGCCGGCAGGCGCCGAGGTCGAGCTGGCCATGCTGATCGTTGACGATCGTGGCCGCCCCCAAGGCTTGATGGCCAGCAGCAAGATCCTCGGCAACAGCCAGGCGCTGCCCTTCAAGCTGCGCTTCAACCCGCAAGCCTTCCCGACCGGGATGCGGGTCGAGCTGCGCGGCCGCGCCAGCCAGTCCGGGCAATTGATCCTGCATCTGCCTTCGCGGATCATCAACCAGCCCACCACGCAGGCGCTGGGTACCCTGGCCTTCGTCAAAGCACCATGAATATACCGTTTGGCCTGCAGCAGTCGTTGAGCGAGTTGCTGGGTGATGCGCGGCTGGTGGCGACCGACTTGCCCGGCACCGCGCTCAAACTCTGGTTGATCGATGCCCACAATATGGATCGCGCCTTCACCCCCGACGAAACCCGGCGCATTCTCTACGAACCTCCCTACTGGGCCTTTTGCTGGGCCAGCGGGCTGGCGCTCGCACGCTTTCTGGCCGAGCAACCGCAGTGGGTCAAGGGCAAGCGCGTTCTGGATTTTGGTGCCGGTTCGGGCGTTGCAGCGATTGCAGCAGCCAGGGCCGGGGCGCTGGAAGTGGTGGCCTGTGACCTTGACCCGCTGGCACTGGCGGCCTGCAGGGCCAATGCCCAGCTCAACGATGTCGCGCTGGGCTACTCCAGCGATTTTTTTGCCGAGGCGGACCGGTTCGATCTGATCCTGGTGGCTGATGTGCTCTACGACCGCGAAAACCTGCCGCTGCTGGATCAGTTCCCTAGCCGCGGCCAGCAGACCCTGGTAGCCGATTCCCGCGTACGCGACTTCAAGCACCCGCTTTATCGGCAACTGGCCATGCTCAAGGCCCTGACCCTGCCCGACCTGGCCGAGCCCCACGAATTTCGCAACGTCAGCCTGTATCACGCACAACGCGAGCCTGTGCCTTTCAGCCACTGCGCCCAGCCTTTATAGTTGCTCTTATTTACCTGCTTCGAGACACGAAATGAATCAGCCTACGCCTTCTTACAGCTTCGACGTGACCTCCACTGACTTCGACAGGCTGGTGGTCCAGGCCTCATTCGACCAACCCGTACTGGTGGATTTCTGGGCCGAGTGGTGCGCTCCCTGCAAGGTGATGCTGCCGATCCTGGAGCAAATTGCCGAGGACTATCAGGGCGAACTGCTGCTGGCCAAGGTCAACTGTGATGTCGAGCAGGATATTGTTGGCCGCATTGGCATTCAGACCTTGCCCACCGTGGTGCTGTTCAAGGACGGCAAAGTGGTCGACGGTTTCCAGGAAGCCCAGCCGGAATCAGCGATCCGTGCCATGCTCGCGCCCCATGTGGTGATGCCTGAAGCTGCGGTTGAAGACCCGCTGGTTCAAGCCCAGGCGCTGTTTGCCGAAAGCCGTTTTGCCGATGCTGAAGCCTTGCTCAAAAGCATCCTGACTGAAGACAACAGCAACGCCAAAGCGCTGATCCTGTATGGCCGCTGCCTGGCTGAACGTGGCGAGCTGACTGAAGCACAAGCGGTGCTGGATGCGGTCAAGAGCGACGAGCACAAGGCCGAACTGGCCGGGGCCAAGGCGCAACTGACGTTCTTGCGCCAGGCAGCGGACTTGCCGGATGTGGCCGACCTGAAGACCCGCGTGGCACAAAACCCGCAAGACGACGAAGCGGCGTATCAACTGGCAATCCAGCAACTGGCACGCCAGCAATATGAAGGCGCACTGGACGGGCTACTGAAACTGTTCACCCGCAACCGCAGCTACAACGAAGGCATCACCCACAAGACCCTGCTGCAGGTGTTCGACTTGCTGGGCAATGATCACCCGCTGGTCACCACCTACCGCCGCAAGCTGTTTGCAGCGCTGTACTAAACCCCGATACATATCTGTAGATACTCTGTTGCAGGTCAAGCCCTATTGTGGGAGCGAGCCTGCTCGCGAACGACCTTCGCGAGCAGGCTCGCTCCCACAGTTGCAGTGTTCCTGTAGCTGCCGAACGCAGCCTCGTCCCTCGGCAGCTGCTACGGGAGTTTTTGTTACGCCACGTCAACCCAGCTGTAAATCGGCGAATCAGCACCGCTAACCACTTTCACCTCGGCACAATGGCGCAGGCGCACCAACAAGCGTTTGCCTGCGCCCGTGCTGCCGGTCAGCGCTTCAAGCTGCCCCAGCAATTCAGGCCCGCTGATCTGTCCAGCCTTGCGCAGCAAATCCTTGGTGGCTTCCCACACGGCATCATCCTGATTCGCAGGTTTTGCGGGCGGCTGGCTGATCGGCGCTTCACTGACGTGCAGTTGCGCGCCCAGCTTTATCCAGTCGCTCTCATCCAGCTCCACCGTCAAATCCACCGGCCAGTCGCCTATCGTTCCGCGAATGCGCACCATCGTCGTGCTCCTCAATTTTCTTGCAGCCATGCTCCCACGCGCCTTGCGTAACGCCAAGCACACGGGCAAACTCTCGCAACAGTTGTTATAAGATCACATAACAATATTTTCACATTTCTGCTGGAGTGCTCCCATGCGCCGTTTGCTTCTTGCTTTGCCGTTTGCCTTGTTGCCGCTGGCGATGGCTCACGCCGCCGACGATCATGATCACGACCATGAACACAGCAGCCTGGCGCCCCATGAACATGGCGTAGGCAGCTTGAATGTCGCGCTCGACGGCCAGACCCTGGAACTGGACCTGGATGGCCCGTCGATGAACCTGGTGGGCTTTGAACACGTTGCTACCACTGATGCTGACAAGGCCAAAGTCAGCTCGGTACGCAAACAACTGGAAGACCCACTGGTGCTGTTCAGCATCCCCAAGGCCGCCGGTTGCACAGCTGAAGCGCAGGAACTGAAAAGCCCGCTGTTCGAACCGGCGCCGGAAGAAGGCAGCGCCAAGGGCGAGCACCACCACAGCGATATCGAAGCCCACTATGCGTTTACCTGCAGCACGCCGGACGCTTTGAAAGCGCTGGATCTGGCGCAGTTTTTCAAGACATTCCCCGGCACCCATAAATTCAAGGTACAACTGATCGGCCCGAGCGGTCAGCAAGCCGTGGAAGTGACAGCCAAGGCACCTGTGCTGAAGTTTTAAACAGCTCCCACAGAAAGACTTCCACCAACTCCCAGGCGATCTCCTCCCCCAATGACCCAAGCACTTATCGAACTGAGCGACCTGAGTTTCCGCTGGCCGGGGCACCCCGTGCTACTGGATATTCCGGCGTTTCGCCTGCAAGCAGGTGAAACCCTGTTCCTCAAAGGCCCCAGTGGCAGTGGCAAAACCACTTTGCTGGGGTTGCTTGGCGGCGTGCAAAAAGCCAACAGCGGCAGCATCCGCTTGCTCGGCCAGGAGCTGGGAGAGCTGGGTTCCGGGGCCCGTGACCGTTTCCGGGTTGACCACACGGGCTATATCTTCCAGCAATTCAATTTGCTGCCATTTTTGTCGGTTCGCGAGAACGTCGAGCTGCCTTGCCACTTTTCCAAACTGCGTGCCAGCCGCGCCGTGCAACGCCACGGCAGTGTGGATAACGCCGCGCAAACCCTGCTGGCCCATCTGGGCCTTAAAGACCCGGCCCTGCTGGAGCGACGTGCAGACTCGTTATCCATCGGCCAGCAGCAGCGTGTTGCCGCCGCCCGCGCACTGATCGGTCAGCCCGAACTGGTGATTGCCGACGAGCCCACATCAGCACTGGACGCGGACGCTCGCGAAGCCTTTATCCAGCTGCTGTTTGCCGAATGCCGTGAAGCGGGTGCCAGCCTCTTGTTTGTCAGCCACGATCAAAGCCTGGCCCCTCTGTTCGACCGTAACCTGTCGTTGTCTGAACTCAATCGCGCCGCCCTGTCGGTAGAGGTCTGAGATGTATCTGTTTCGTCTAGCGTTGGCCAGCCTGGCCAACCGCCGCTTTACCGCACTGCTGACCGCCTTCGCCATTGCCCTGTCGGTGTGCCTGCTGCTGGCCGTGGAGCGGGTCCGCACCGAAGCCCGCGCCAGCTTCGCCAGTACCATCAGCGGCACCGACCTGATCGTGGGTGCCCGCTCGGGCTCGGTCAATCTGCTGCTGTATTCGGTGTTCCGCATCGGCAATGCCACCAACAATATTCGTTGGGACAGCTTTGAACATTTCGCCAACAACCCGAAAGTGAAATGGGCCATCCCCATGTCCCTGGGCGACTCGCACCGCGGCTATCGGGTGATGGGCACCAGCGAGGCGTACTTCGAGCACTACCAGTACGGCCACAAGCAAAACCTGAAACTGGCCAGCGGTCGTCCTTTTGCCAGCGATCCGTTCGAAGTGGTACTGGGTGCCGAAGTCGCCGATGCCCTGCATTACAAACTGGGCGACAAACTGGTGCTGGCTCATGGCGTGGCGGCGATCAGCCTGGTCAAGCACGACGACAAACCGTTCACCGTGGTTGGCATTCTCGCGCGCACCGGTACCCCGGTGGACCGCACGCTGCATATCAGCCTGGGCGGTATGGAAGCAATCCATATCGACTGGCATAACGGCGTGCCCGCCCACGGTGCCGGGCGTATCAGCGCTGACCAGGCCCGCAATATGGACCTAACCCCCCAGGCCATTACTGCGTTCATGCTGGGCCTGAACAGCAAAATTTCGACTTTTGCCCTGCAACGGGAGATCAACGATTTTCGCGGTGAGCCGATGATGGCGATTTTGCCCGGCGTAGCCCTGCAGGAACTCTGGAGCTTGATGAGCACTGCTGAAAAAGCGTTGTTTGTGGTGTCGCTGTTTGTGGTACTGACCGGACTGATCGGCATGCTCACCGCAATCTTGACCAGCCTCAATGAGCGGCGCCGCGAGATGGCGATCTTGCGCTCCGTGGGCGCCCGCCCTTGGCATATCGCCACGTTACTGGTGTTCGAAGCACTGGCTCTGGCACTCGCCGGAGTGATCGCAGGTGTCGGTCTGTTGTATGTGTGCATTGCCGTGGCCCAAGGCTATGTTCAATCGAACTACGGGTTGTATTTGCCACTGGCGTGGCCAAGTGAATATGAATGGACGCTGCTCGGCGGTATTCTGGCAGCGGCCCTGTTGATGGGCTGCGTGCCTGCCTGGCGCGCCTACCGACAATCGCTGGCAGATGGTCTGTCCATTCGTTTATGAGCTTACATTTATGAAAAGGTCTGCAATGTCTCGCGTGCTGCTGGCACTGTTACTGCTGGTTGCGACGCCGCTGTGGGCGGCCGAACCGAAAGAGCTGACCTGGTCGGAAATGATCCCGGCGGATGCGCCGCCTGAAGCACCGGACATGACGCCCCTGCATGACCTCTCGCAGATGGGCAATATGGAAGCCGCCCCGGCAGCCAGGCAGGACTTGCCCAATGCGCCGGTGGTCCCGGCGCTGGATGGCCAGTTGATTCGCCTGCCGGGGTATATCGTGCCCCTTGAAGTCAGCGAAGACGGGCGCACCACGGACTTTTTGCTGGTGCCGTACTTCGGTGCCTGCATCCATGTACCGCCACCGCCGTCGAACCAGATCGTGCACGTGACCAGCAAGGAAGGGGTCAAACTCGACGAGTTGTACCAGCCGTACTGGATCGTGGGCGCGCTGCAGGTCAAGGCCAGCACTAGCGAACTGGCGGATGCGGGGTATCAGATGGATGCGCAGCGGATCGTGGTGTATGAATTGCCGGAGTAACCCCAAAGGCCCCTCAACCTAGCCCTCTCCCAGTGGGAGAAGGGACTAAAAGCAAAAGCAGGTTTGCGCAACGCCACCCATCAGCTCCCTCTCCCTCCGGGAGAAGGTTGGGGTGAGGGGCTCTGGGCAATTAACGAATTTTTCACAACTTCACGCTTTCATTGAGCTGGGTCAACTGAACAGGCCTGGGCGCTCATTACCATTGGTTATATAAATTTTAAATATCCAAATGGAGCTCCCATGCACAAGTCTTTGCTCAGCGCAGCCGCCCTTGCGCTCGCCGTCGTCGCCCCTCTTGCCCACGCGCACACGGAAGGCGACATCATCGTGCGTGCCGGTGCTATCACGGTAAACCCGAAAGCCGACAGCTCCAGCGTCAAGGTTGATCAAGGCCCGTTGGCAGGTGCTGATCTGGGTGGCAAGGCGACCATGAGCAGCGACACGCAACTGGGTCTGAACTTCGCTTACATGATCACCGACCATGTGGGTATCGAATTGCTGGCAGCCACACCGTTTGAGCATGACGTGAAACTCAAGGGTACTGGCCTGGCAGCCGCCAACGGCAAACTGGGTAGCCTCAAACACTTGCCGCCAACCCTGAGCGTTGTGTACTACCCACTGGATACCAAATCGGCATTCCAGCCTTACGTCGGTGCCGGCATCAACTACACCTGGATCTACGACGAACACGTCGGCAGCCGTGCCAGCGCCGAAGGGTTCGACAACTTCAAGGCAAAAAACTCCTGGGGCATGGCCTGGCAGTTGGGTGCTGACTACATGCTGACCGACAACATCATGATCAACGCCCAGGCGCGTTATATCGATATCGACACCCGCGCCACTGTGGAAAACAACGCCGTGGCACCAGGCACTCGTGCCAAGGTCAACGTAGACGTGGACCCATGGGTATACATGGTTGGCCTGGGCTACAAATTCTAAGTCCGGCAATCATAAAAAAGGCGCCTTCGAAAGGCGCCTTTTTTGTGGGCGGGTGGTTCTTAGCGGCCTAGCAGGCGTGCCAGCCCGACACTCATTGGTGTGGTTTCACCGAGGGTGAAGCGTTGCAACAAACGGCTATTGTCAGCACGGGAATGGCGGATATCACCCGAGCGGGCCGGACCGTGGCTGATCGGTGGCAACTCGCCGATCACTTCGCTCAACGCTGCCAGCATTTGATTGAGTGTAGTGGCCTTGTTCAAGCCTACGTTCACGGCACCCGCTTCAGCGTTCTCGGTTTCGACGGCTTGCACCAGAATCTTGACCAGATCACCCACATACACGAAGTCGCGCGTTTGTTCGCCATCGCCAAAGATAGTGATCGGCAGGCCCTTTTCAGCACGCTCACTGAAAATGCTGATCACGCCCGAATAAGGCGAGGAGGGGTCCTGGCGCGGGCCAAAGATATTGAAGAAGCGAAAGATCACCGGCTCCAGACCGTGCTGGCGACGATAGAAATCCAGGTAGTACTCGCTGGACAACTTGTCGGCGGCATAAGGTGTCAATGGCGCTTTAGGCGTGTCTTCGACAATCGACTCGCCTTCGCCGTTATTGCCGTAGACCGCAGCACTGGAGGCGAAAACAACGCGCTTGATCCCTGTTTCGCGCATGGCTTCGCACACATTCAGGGTGCCGATGAAGTTGCTTTGGTGAGTACGCACCGGGTCGTCTACCGAGGCTTGTACCGAAGCAACCGCCGCCAGGTGAACCACGGCGCTGCAACCGGCCATGACTTTGGCAACCAGTGCGGCATCGGCCACGTCACCTTCAATCAGCTCGACCCGCGAGTTGGCCATTGGCAAGTTGCTGCGTTTGCCTGTGGACATGTCATCGAGAATTCTTACGGAGTAGCCCTTGGCCAACAAGGCGTCTACCAGGTTGGAGCCAATAAAACCGGCACCACCGGTGATTAAAACGGGAGCATCAACCATGACGATAAAACCTGTCCAGTAAAGTGGGGAGCGCCGCACGCCAGGCGCGAGGCTTGATCCCGAAGGTGTGTAGAATTTTTTTGCACGCCAGCACCGCGTGCTGGGGTTCTTCTGCCGCGTCGGGCCGCGCGGCGTGCGCCTGGGGTGTCGGCGCTTCGATTGCCAGTTCGTGCAGGTTACGGGCCTCGGCCAGGATTGCCTGCCCCAGCGCCAGCGGCGTTGTCGCTTCGTGCCCGGCGTAGTGGTAAGTGCCCCACAGCGGCGCCGCGCAATCGAGCTGCTTGAGTACCGAGATAATCACCCGCGCCGCATCATCCACCGGCGTCGGGTTGCCCCGTCGATCATCGGCCATCAACAACTCACCCGGTTTTTCGGCCTGGGCCAGAAACCGCCCGAGGGTGCCATCCGGGCTGTCATCGAGCAACCAGCCAAAACGCAGCAGCACATGTTGCGGGCAAATGGCCCGCACACTTTGTTCGATACGCCACAGTGCCTGACCGCGCAACCCGAGCGGGACGGGTTCGTCTTTTTCGCTATAGGCCGTCGCACGCGAGCCATCGAAAACCCGATAGCTGGAAGGTTGCAACAAGGTGATGCTGTGGTGCTGGCACAGCTCGGCCAGACGCTCGACAGCGCGCTCCTGGGCGGCAAGACGCGACTCGCTTACTGTCTGCGCCTGAAACCAGTCGAAGTAGTACGCAAGGTTGATGACAGCATCCGGGCGGGTGTCATCGAGCAGTTGCGTGAGGCTCGCGGCGTCCCAACCGTCTTGCGGCGGGCGCGGGGCTAGGAAATTGATGTCTTCCTCGGCACCCAGACGAATCAGCGCCTGCCCGAGGGCATTTCCGCCGCCCAATAACATAAGGCGCATTCGCATAAAGTATGCAGGCTCAGTCTATTTAGAACGGTGATGTATACCAGAAAACCAGCCGTGAAAGCTGCTGACCCTAATCAAGATAGCCGCATTTTGCGGGTTTCTTGCCCACCCGTCACTGACAAACTGCCTCATGCTAAAAGGCCTTCATTGGGATCTGGGCGGAATATCAGTCAGTAATACCGTAGACCGTTGCGCCAAGGAGTCCGCTGGCAGCGTTTGTTCCGGCTCCCGCACGGGCAGCAGAAACCCCTGTGGATAATGCTGTGCGAAGTGAACATCCGGCGACTTATCCACAAGCTTTTTAAGCCGGTCATTGAATGCCCGGCTCACGGTGTTCTGCGCCCCGGACATGGTTCGGAACTGCGCGGTTATGGTCACGCCATCGAGGTTCATGCTGTCGACGCCAAAGATCGTCAGCGAACCCTGCAGGCTCAGGCTGAGCAAAGGATCGCTGCTGATCTGGCTCCCCGCTTCCCGAATCAGGGCCGTCGCTTTGTCCATATCGGTGTCATAGGTGAACTGCACGGAAAAAAAGGCATAGGCAAACTGCCGGGAATGGTTGATGACGGCCTTGATCTGACCGAAAGGCACCGAATGGACAAAACCTCTCGAATCGCGAAGGCGCAGGGTTCGTATGGTCAACCCCTCGACGGTGCCGGCATGGGCGGAGTCGATCACCACCCAGTCACCAACCGAGATGGTGTCTTCAATAATGATAAACAGCCCGGTAATCACGTCCTGCACCAACTGCTGGGAGCCAAAGCCGATGGCCAGGCCTATCACCCCGGCGCCAGCCAGGAAGGGCGCGACGTTCACCCCCAGATTGGCCATGGTGGTGATGGTACAGATCACCACCAGAATCACTTTGATAGCATTGCGCGCCAGCGGCAGGATGGTCTTGATTCGCGTACTGGGCTCATGGCTCCCGCGCCGGTTGGTGGCCGGTTCCAGCGCTTGTTGAATGGCCGTGTCGAGGACCACCCAGGTCAACCAGGTCACCAGAAGGATCAACAGGATATGGCCCAGGGAATCACTGATGACCTTGCCGGTATTGCTGTCGGAAGCGAAGGCCAACAGCGAGAAACCCCAGATCTTCGCCAGCAACTCAATAAAGGTCACGGCCAGGGCAATGCGCAGCAATGCGTAAACCACACCGATAAAACGCTCTTTATAGGCCCCTGTATGCTGGGTTCGCGCCCGAAATGAATGGTGCAGAATCGTGCTCAGAAATACCGTGCCGATCAGCAGGCCCGATGTCAGCAATGCACTGCGCAAGGCACGTTCACTGCCCTCACCCACGCCCAGTAAATTGCGCGCGCTCACCAGCAACATCAGCAGCACGGGCCAGTACCAGAGTACCGAAAAAATGCGCAACGACTCTTGCAAGGCTGGCTGCCCGAGCCGTTGTGCCAGGGCCCGATTGCGGATCAGGTGAGCCACGGGCCGCCGCAGCCGTACCACCAGCCAGCCCAGAATGGCGCACGCCAGCAGGCCGGCGAATACCGACAGACAACTGGCGATATTGCCGCCGATTTGCCGCGCAATTTGCGGGCTGCTCATTGCGTCGCTCAGTGCCGAAAAAAAGCCGATCAAGAACAGCGCCCGTTTCGAGTACTGACGAATAATCTGCACCGCGCGGCGCTTGTGGCCCGTTTCAAACAAGGTACTCAGTGACAGCACCAGCGCCACACAGAACACCCCGGCGCTGCCGGCATAGGTCAGGGTCAGGCCGAACGAGCGACCCAAGGTGTCTTGCAGCATGCGGCTGGCGTACAGGGCCAGCATCAACGAGACCAGCGCAGGCAACATGTAGGGCACCACATAACCCACCAGCGTCTGGATGCGTGGCCGGTCAACCATCGAACGCGTGGTACACAAATAACGCGCCAGCAATCTTCCTGCGAGCATCAACCCGAAAAAAACGCCGGACCAGATAACCGTCAGCAAGAAAAAGTCGCCTACACCACTCCAGGAAGGATGTGTGGATGCCTGCTCGACCAGTTGTCCTACTTCACCTGCCGCCCGCTCGGTGCGTAAACGCCAGGCGTCCAGCAACTGCATACTCAGGCCGAGCTGACCTTGAACCTCGTCCATCCCCGCACCCAAAGCCCCCAGCAGCCCGCCATCCACCAGCACGGGAGGCTTGCCATCGGATTCCTCGGCCTTGATCACAGAGGCCAGTGTAGGGGCGGCCAAAAGCATGCCATTGCCCGAGCACAACAGGACAAGAAGCAGAAACGCTGTTTTGAATTTGTACAAACCCGGGGGCCTCCTGCACATCCTTGATAGGCCAACCGTACCGAAGGGATTAGGTTCGAGACAGGGCGCGTCTGTAATTTCGATCAGGTACAGCGTAGTCAATGACACGTCAGGCGCGGGAAATAATCGGTTGAGGCTTGCCTGAAACTGCCGCCATTCAATACACCACTAGACAAAATGTGTAACCCGAAGATCAGGCATCGTAACTGCAGCAAACACCAAACCGGGAGAGAAAGTACTCATTGGACGACGAGTACGCCCGTTATAAGAATACGCCGGAAGCGCCGAAATACGTGATCTTGAAGAGCACGCTTACCCCGCACTACCAACGACTTATTCGAGACACTCCCACAACTAAAGAGTCGACACGTACTACAAAAGTAAACGACTGCGCGCACGACTTAAATACAAAACATCCAACGCCGAGTAACAAGCGTTTAGACACTTAAACAACTATAAACTTGCTTTAGAACCGGGCAATAGCGCCGACTACAAACGAACATGAAAGATTATGAAACTTTCACCCGACCGATTTACAAACACTGTTCCATCCCATAAAGTCCGCCAGACCGGGCACTACAGGTTTGTATGCTCACTAGAGCGTTGTATTGAATTTGTAATATTTGACAGACTTGTTTGATTGACTTCCCGGAGATCGGAAATTGGAAACAATGATCGATGCTATTTTGTCTGCCTTGGATAATCCACAGCAAAGTGCACTGCGGCAAATTACTGTTATAGAAGAGAACGGGGAAGAAAAAAGCATTTCCTATGCAGCGTTGGCACAACAAGCATTGGCGGTCTCTTCAGCCCTGACCGAACTGGGGGTTGTTCGTAATGACCTGGTTATTCTTGCCCTGCCGGCATCGATCGATCACTTGTTACTGCTGACTGGATGCGTGTTGATTGGCGCCTTGCCTTGCACCGTCGCGCTGCCTGGAAGATTGATGGCAGACTCACCGCGCAATCAGATATATGTGGCCTGTCAGTTGTTTGCACCGCGCCTGCTGATCGCATCCGAAAGCAATACACCGGCACTCCAGCGCTTGCTTTCCAACCTGCCTGTACGCGTGGTCACGAGCGCAGAGGTGAGCCTCGCTGCCAGCGCAGGGTTTCCAGTGCGCGTGGAACGCTGCCAGGCTGACAGCGGCCATCATGTGCAACTGACCTCGGGCTCGACCGGTCGCCCCAAGGCCGCCATCCTGAGCCATCGCAATGTCATCGCCAATGTGCGCGGTATCGGCGGTGTTGTTGGCTACAGTGTCGAACGCGGCGACGCCTCTGCGTCCTGGCTGCCGCTGCATCACGACATGGGCCTGGTGACGCTACTGTCGAACCTGTATTACCAGGCACCGCTGCTATTGATGCAGCCGGCCAGTTTTATTCGCAACCCGCTTGGCTGGCTCAAGCGCATGTCCAGCTTTGGCGCAACCACCACGGCGGCGCCGACTTTCGCCCTGCAGTATTGCATTCGCCGTTACCGCGAAGCGTCAATGAAAGAGGTGGATCTGAGCAAGTTGCGCAATATCTTTGTCGGCGCCGAAAGGGTCGATGAAGCCTGCCTGAGGGAGTTTGCACAGACATTCTCGCCCCACGGCCTTTCACGTTCTGCGCTGCAACCCTGCTACGGCATGGCGGAATCGACGCTGGCAGTGACCATGCATAACACGACCTTTGATTACGACAAGCAGGCGCTCTCCTACGTGATTCCTGACCGTATCGACTCCGGCGCGGTAATCGATCATTGGCAGGCACGCCGCGCCGACGATAACAGTCGGCGGGTAGAAACCGTACTGTCGATGGGCCGGCCGATTGACGGGATGCAAGTGGCGGTAAGGGCTTTGGACAGTTCCGACGCCAAGGACCGCGAAGTGGGCGAAATTTTCATACGTGGTTCTTCGGTCATGTCCGGCTATTTACCCGCCGAAGGCCAGACCGAGCACTACCAGAGCGGCGACTGGTTTGCGACCGGGGATATAGGTTATCGCGTGGATGAGCACTTGTTTGTACTCGGCCGCAAGAAAGAACTCATCATTATCCGTGGCAGTAATTATTTCCCCCATGAAATTGAAGACGTCATTGCCTCACACCCTTTATTGGCCAGCGGGGGTAATGCAATAGCGGCCTTCGGTATCTACGACGAGACACAGAGAACCGAGAGCCTGGCGATTCTGATCGAGCTTGAAACGAAGCATAACCCTATCGAACTGCGCACCCAACTTCAAAACCAATTGCGTGAGAAGTTCGGATTTGGTGCCCACGCCATTACATTCGTGCTACCCGGAAGTTTGCCACGTACGACCAGCAACAAACTCAAGCGCTTGGAATGCCGAACTATTTATCTGCAAACCGTACTGGACAACAAAGACAAGGCCGATCGCGAACAGCTTGTTAGTTAATCTACAACCACGCCAATAACATCGACACACTGAAGCACTGCAACTTTCAAATACTGGATCACACACTATGCACACTTTGACGCAAGGTGGGGATACGGCTTCGTCACGCCATTCATTATTGAATGTGTGTGCACAACCGGTTCTTCATCGCTTATCGACATACGGCGAACTGCCTGCTCACTTGATCCATATTATTTCGCGCGCTTCAGTGCGACTGATGGATTCAGATATGTTGATTTCGCAGACACCGCAAGACTATGAGCCTGCCGAGCAATTAAACCGCCCCTCGGTGGCCCTGTCGCAGCCGAGCCATGACTTGGAACATATTCTGGAGCGCATTCAGCAAGACGGTCTGGCGTTGCACTACCGATCGTTCATGCAGAACTTCGCCCATTTGTTTTCGCTGTTCCTGACGCCGGATCAATACGAACGGGCGCGCGCCAGCATTGATGCGGGCAGTGCCCTGCGTTTTCTGATGAGTGATGCCGGCGGCCCTACCCTCACTAGCTGGCGCACTGTCGCCCAGCCTGAAGGGGATGGTTTCAAGCTGCATATCGACAAGGTATGGGGCATGTACGCCAACCTTGATGGCATGGCAATCGTTGCCGCCCGCACGCCGGGCTCGTTTTTCCCCTCGGCCTTCCTGGTCTGGCCCGAGCAATACAAGACCCTCAAGCGAACCCTCTGCGGCGAGCCCTTTCTCGGCGATGTCGTGCAGTTGGGGAACGTCAAGGGCACGGTGCAGGTTTCCCAGGAAGATCGTCTGAAAGTGGGCGGCCCTGCGGTACTCAATAAATACCTGACGACGGTACGGCCTTTCCTGGTGCGCGCACTGATGGCCCATGTTGACTGGCTGGCAAGTCAGGGCCGCCTCGAACTGACACCCGACGAACGCGCGTCACGCGACTTCATCGCTGCCGCCGCCCGTACCAAGACGCTGTCCGACCGCTATGAGAGCGAAGACGTGCACCGCGTGCTGGCACTGAAATTCGCCTCCAATGAACTGCTTTTGCATCTGGTCAGCCGCTCTGCCGTACCGAGTTTTCTCGACCAGCGTGATCTGTTGGCGTTTACCAAAATGGAAGGCAGCTCTTACCGCTGTTATCACGAATTGCGCGCAAGCATGCGCGTAGCCAAGCCCGTATCCGACTCACTTTAATCCGCTTTAACCCCAGGAGATGCACCAATGACGACTGAAACCCTCAACACGCTGGAACTTCTGAAGAAAGAAGCCGCCAAGATTCTCAATATCGAATCCGTCGATACCCATGTCGGTTTGGGCGAACTGGGTATCGATTCACTCAACGTGGTTGAGCTGATCGTCTATTGCGAACAGCTCTACGGATCGATTGATCCTGAGCAACTGAACATCACGCAGTACACCACTCTGGAGCAAATCGACTCGCAGTTGCAGCAGCAACAAGTCGCCTGATCGCCAGCCACCCTCATACCAGAAGCTCAACATGTCGAACTCGCAGCCCTTTGCATCAACGCAGTCGCTTGGCACCGCTCCGGCTTTCAGGGTCCATACGCTAGCTTACCGACGCACAGAAACGCCCTTTGTATCGCACCAGGTCAGCCTGGAGGATGCAGCGTTGGCATTGGGGCAGCGGGTAGGCGATGAGGCTTGCCGCTATGCAAGCGACGCAGGCCCTATCGACGATTACGTGGTGAGCTCTACTGTGCTGTCACAGTTTTTGGCAGACGGTTCGCCACATGCAGGCTATTTCCAGGAGGCGATAGCCACCCAGTATGGGCGCCGTCCTGACTGGGTCACCAACGCCTATGAATGCACGGGCTGGGGTTTCATCCTGCGATATATCCAGGGGAAGGCTCAGTTCAGCGGTCGTCGCAGGCTGTTACTGCAGATTGTCGATACCGATATCCACAATTTTACTTACTGGTTAGGCAACAACCGCTGGGGGAATTCCGGTTTTGGCATCTGCACGTTAGTGATTGACGTGATTCCAGAGGCCAAAAACATGCTGGTCATCGGCACTTCAAGCCAGGCTAATGCGCTACTGCAATTAGGACGAAACCTGCGCAGTTTCACCGAAAGCCGGCCAGGTCTAGGCATTGCAGTACCGTTTTTTCCAGAGATGTCGCGCCGCGCGCTGTTCAAGTGCTTCGACACTTCGTCTGTGCACGCCGACCATTATCAACGATTTGGCCATTCATTCGGCAGCGACCCCTGGCTTTCGCTATTGGGGGAGCTGGGTGCGGGTTCCGCGCACACGGGTAGCGATTGCATCGTTTCTTCGCTGGCAATGAACGGCTATTTTTCGATTGCCCAGATAACCCTCGCGCCTGATCTGCACTATGCATTGGAAGGTGAAATGTGAAGAGCGCGCAAACCTGTTCCCTGCTGTTGCAGCGTAACCCCGATTACAACCTGGCGATCCCTTGTTCGGCTCGCAACCTGCCACTGCTCGAAACGCAAGACTATGCACGCCGAAGTGTGTACGCACACGACAATCCCGCGCCTGTGCTGGTCAACAACCAGCAGTACTACACCCTGCTGTCCACGCTGGCCCAGTACATTTGGGGCAGCTGCGGTGAGCAGACGCTTCTCCTGGCGCAGGTACGCATGCCTTCCATCGACCTTGCGTTGCCAAAAAACCTGCTCGATCCACGCGTGACGATGGGCGCCCATTTATGGAACGAAGCCTTGTTCTGGGCGCGCCAGCTACAGACGCCGGTGGTCTGGATCAGCGCCGAACAGATTCGCCGCGACCTGTGGGACGGCGGCGATAACCTCCTGCACATCGCAGCCTGGAATACCGCGCAAACGCCAGCCATCACCGAGTGGTTCTTACCCGACCTGGACTACTTCGCGGCACAGGTGCACACATCTCCTGTGCATGAGCCGTTCACCACCTCTCAACCGAAATGCACGCACGTACAGGTGTGATCATGCAAACAGAGCACAAACCGACATTGGATGATGGCGAGCCGATCAAGTGGAATTTCTCGGTCGAGGCTTACATGTCTCAGACCTACGATTTCAGCAATGACAGCTTGAATGCGCTGTATCAGAAAACCAAGGCCAACCAGTGGGATGTCAATACCGACATCGATTGGAGCTACGAGCTCAACCCGGACAATCCACTGGGCATGCCGGACGGCACACTGCTGATCTACGGCACCGATGTCTGGAACAAAATGAATGAAAAAAACCGCGCCGAAATTCGCCATCACTCGCAAGGCTGGACCCTGTCACAGGTACTGCACGGTGAACAGGCTGCCCTGATTTGCGCATCGAAACTGGCGGTGGCAGAAGAAAGCCTCTCGGCTCGCCTCTGTGCTGCCGGGCAAATCATCGATGAAGCCCGTCATATTGAAGCATTCGGGCGCCTGGTGAATAACAAGCTGCCCATCAGCTACCCCATGAGCAAGGCGCTCAAAGGCCTGCTGGAAGACACCATTACCACCAGCAAACTCGATATGACCAACCTCGGCATGCAAGTGCTGGTGGAGGGCATTGCGCTGTCACTGTTTCAAAGCATGGTCGCCTACACCAAAGACCCTTTTATCAAAGACCTGATGACGCGCATTCAGCGCGATGAGGCGCGCCATTTCGCCATTGGCCGCATCACGCTGGGCAGTGTGTACAAGGAAATGAGCGGAACTGAACGCAAGGAGCGCGAAGAGTTTGTGGTTGAAGGTGCTTATACCTTGTACGAACACCTGTGCGCCGACGACATATGGGAGCCGATGGGCTTATCCAAAAAAGAGTGCAGCCACCTGGTCAGGAGTTCTGAAGTGGCCAACTCCATGCGCCGTTCCATTTTCCGGCGGCTGGTGCCGACCATCCGCGAAATGGGTTTGCTGACGCCCCGTGTAAGCGATGCCTTTGAAAAGCTCAGAGTGCTGGACTACGCCGCCATGCCAATGCCGGCTTAACAGGAATACAGTCATGACGCCCCCAACTACTGCGGCAACAAACAGCCCCGCCCCCTTCACGATCGGTATTGAAGCCGCCGCTTACGAGTTACCCGGCGAACGCCAGGACCTCAATGACTGGGCTCAGCACCATAAGTTGCCCGCCGAGCGCTTTGACATGATCCGCAATGCGGGTTGCCGTTATTTCCATGTGTCACCGGACATCGACGAGGTCGAGCTGGCCAAGCGCGCTGTCGCTCGCCTGCAAGAGGAGCAAGGCTTCAAGGGCAGCGACATCGGTGCGGTCATCCATGTTCATACCGGGCTATTCAGCGTACCGCCGGCGCCACGCAGCCTGCCCATGGAAGTGGCCACTGCATTCGGCATAAAGCCTGTCTGGGCCGGCTCGATCGCACAGCTCAATTGCTCGTCGATCAGCGTCGCCATTCAGATGGCCAAGGCCTTGATGAATGTCCATAGCCAATTGCACTCGGTGCTGATCGTGTCGTCCGACCGCGTCTTTATCGAGCGTTACCGGGTGTTGCAGGCAAGCATCTTAAGTGATGGCGCAGGGTGCTTGCTGGTGACCCGTAACAGCCGGCGTAACCGGGTCGGTGCAACGGCCGTGCGCAATTACGGCAGCTGGTATCTGGGCTCCGTGACCAACAACGCGGTGAAAAAGGAAATGTTCAATCTGGAGTGGCACTACACCCGCAAAGTCATGAAGGAAGCCGTGGCCGACTGTGGCATGGCGCTTAGCGATTTTTCATGCATTTTGCCTTACAACTCCAACCACTCTGGCTGGAAAGCCTTCTGTGGCGCCATGGCCATTCCCTCCTCCACGCTCTACTCCGACAACATTCTGAACAAAGGCCACTCCTTTGGCTCGGACCTGGCGATCAACCTGGCCGATATTGGCTTGAGCAAGGTCGATGCCGGGGCGCACCTGATGAACATAACGGAATCGGACAACGGTTCATTTTCGGCATTGACCCTTCATCCGGTGAATTGACATGACCATGACCACCGCCTGCGCGCCTGTCAGAAGCGACGACGCAACGACCGACCAATGGCTGCTGAATCTGAAAACGCCTTGCTACGTACTGGACCCCACTGTCGTACAGGCGCGTTACGCTGATTTACGCGAGCGTCTGGGTACACCGTTGATTGTGTCGCTCAAGGCCAATCCAAACCTGGATTTGTTGATCCGCTGCGGCCATGCCTTCGTCGACGGTGTGGAGCTGGCCAGCCTGGGCGAACTCGATATTGTGGCGGGTCGCATCAACACCCCCAAATACGTGAACAATCCGTCAATGGATGAAGATTTCATGCGCGCGGCCCTGGCCTCACGCTGCACGTTCATCATCGACAGCCTGGAGCAGGCGCAGAGACTGATTCGCGTCATCGGCAAACAGACCGCGCCGCAAACGATTTTGCGCTTGAACGCGGGCCAACTGGTCAGCTCGGGCAAACACCCGGCGGACCACTTCGGCATGAGTCGCCAAGACGCCTTGCTGACGACGGTTGCATTGGCCCAGGCCAACGTGCCAATCATCGGCCTCCATACGTTTGCGGGCTCCAATAGCTTTCACATCGATGACAAGGGTGCCGATGCCGCCGCCCTTGCCCATGCGCTCGCTGCATTCGCGCCACAAGTAGCACGCCTCACCGGCATGCCGGTTGAATTTCTTAACGTCGGTGGCGGTTTCTCCGAGCACTTCAACAACCAGGCGCAGACGTTTGACGCTTATCGCCAGCGCATTGCGCCGCTGCAAAAAGACTTCAAGGTCGTCCACGAGTCCGGGCGCGGTGTCTTCGCTGGCGCAGGCACTTTCGTGACCCGCGTACGTTCAGTCAAAGCCTTGGGTGAGCGCTACGTTGCCGTCTGCGACGGTGGCCTGAGCCACAACTTCCTGCTGGCCAAAACTGAGGCCATGTTGAAGAACTACGCACAGCCGCGCCTGCTGCGGCGTCAACAGGCACCGGGTGACGCGCCCCCGTTGCCGATCCAGTTTGTTGGCAGCACCTGCAGCCGCGCCGACGTGATCGGCTGGAGTCATGAACTGTCGGCCCCGCCGAGCGTGGGCGATCTGGTGATCTTCGACAACTGCGGCGCCTACAACCAGACGTACAGCGTCAGCGCTTTCCTCTCGCAGAGCCCGGCACACACCTATATCCACCAATCCTAGGGACGTCACCATGACCGCCCACATCAGTTTGTACGACCTGTTGAAAGACAGCGCCCAACACCATGGCGACCGCCGTGCGTTCGCGCAAGGCGCAAAGATGGCGACTTATTCCCAATTGCTGGAGGACGTGCGCCTGGCGGCAAAGAGGCTGGCCGATAGCGGCGTGCAAGCGGGCGAACGCGTCGCTGTCTATACGGGCAAGCAGTACGAAACCGTCGTCATGTTCCTGGCAATCAATGCCCGGGGTGCGATCCTGGTGCCCATCAATCCTCAGCTCAAAGAGCAACAGGTACGCCATATCCTGCTGGACAGCGGTGCTCGCTTGCTCATCAGTACGGGGGCACGCCTAAGACGCATCGAGGCGGCGTTGAATGACATCGAACTCGATACCTGGCAACTGGAAAAACTACAGTCCGAGACCCTGAACACACTGACCGATGCGGCGTTTTTCAACGCATACGCCGCCGTCACAGACAGTGATCCTGCGGCCATTTTGTACACCTCCGGCTCTACGGGACGGCCCAAAGGCGTGGTGCTGTCGCAACGTAACCTGGTGTCTGGCGCCTATAGCGTCGCTCACTATCTGCGCTTGCGGGCCGATGACGTCATCCTGGGCGTATTGCCGCTGAGCTTCGATGCCGGGTTCAGTCAGCTGACCACGGCGCTGGTCAGCGGTGCTTGCTACGCCCCGCTGGATTTCCTGCAAGCGGGCGAAGTCCCGACGTTCTGTGAAGCCCATGGCGTCACCGTGATTACCGGCGTGCCGCCACTGTGGATGCAACTGGCGTCAGTGCAATGGCCGCAGCCTGCCGGCGCTCGCATTCGCTGCTTCGCCAATACCGGCGGGCATATGCCACCGCCTTTGCTGGAAAAACTCAAAACCGCATTTCCCAATGCGCTGCCCTACCTGATGTACGGCTTGACCGAGGCTTTCCGCTCCACCTACCTGGCGCCGGAAGCGGCCGTCACACGACCCGACTCCATCGGCAAGGCGGTCCCCAATGCTGATATTCGCGTGATGCGCCAGGACGGCAGCGAATGTGCCGCTGGAGAGCACGGTGAATTGGTGCACCGCGGGGCGTTCGTCACGCTCGGGTACTGGAATGATCCAGAACTGACCGCTCAACGCTTTCGTCCCTGGTTACACCCGGACCAGCAGATTTCGCGTACCGAAACAGCGGTCTGGTCGGGCGATATCGTCTACCGCGACAGCGACGATTATCTGTATTTCGTTGCCCGTAGCGACGACATGATCAAGACCTCCGGTTATCGCGTCAGCCCCACCGAAGTCGAAGAAATCCTCTTTGCCGTGGATGACGTGACCGAGGCGGCAGCGTTTGGTGTACCGCATCCGCAACAGGGCGAAGCCATCATCATCAGCCTGTTCGCCCATCCGCAGATACAAACCAGCGCCCAGGCACTGATCAAGCTGTGCCGGGACAAACTGCCGACCTATATGGTGCCGTTGCATGTGTCCTTCCATGACTCGCCTTTACCGCGCAATCCGAACGGCAAGATCGACCGAAAGCAGCTGAAGCAGCAGTTTTCCGAGTTTTTCTCCACCTCACTTACGGTCACGGAATAGCCTCATGCTTCGAATCCGCGCTATCGCTTCTCACGTCCCCGATACGACCCCGTTCCGGGCGGTACAAGCTCAGGAAAAAAACATCGGCTATGGCCATCTGTTGTACAAGTCGGCGGTCTTTTCCATGCCTCGTGGCAAAGGCAGGATCGACGCCGAAGAAGAGCGTCGACTGCTTCCCACGGCGAGCATCGCCCTGCCGGTAGCGCCACCCTTGCAAAGCTGCGCCGACCTGGCACTGGAAGCGGTCACGCGATTGCGTCAACAGGTTCCGGCAGAAACGCTGGCACAGGTGACCCACATTGTGGTGACCAATAGCGCCCTTAACCAACGCATTAATGAGTCGGTCGCAGGCCGTATCCAGCATGCACTGGGCTTGCCCAACGCGTTGCCGTTCGCCATCGGCCAATCGGGCACTGCCGGCGTGTTCAACGCACTGACCATGATCGAAGCGCTGGTCAGTCTCGGCGGCAAGGTGCTGCTGGTGGCGTCCGATAAGTGGCTCTACCCCTTCTTTCGCGCCTGGGGGGATCTGGTTGTGTACGGCGACGGCGCAGCCGCCATCTTGCTCGATGGCGACGCTCAGACGACGCCTGGCTGGGGGGCGATACGCGCCTCGGCGGTGCACTATGGCGCGGCCATTGACAACCCCTGGGGGCTGACCCCTGCCGCTCTGGCTGAGCGCCTGCATCCGATGGCGGTGAGCGCAGCGCAAACGGCAATCGAACGTTCCGGCCTGAAAGCCAGTGATATCGATTGGGTATTACCGGCCGGATTCAGCGACAGCTTCTCCTTGGGCGTCAGTCGCGAACTGGGCATTGCACAAGAGCGACATTTCGAACTCGGTGCCCGCGCGCACCACTCGAGCGCGGCCCCCTTGCTGTCGCTTATGCGCCTGCGCGCCACCCTGCCTCAGGGTAAAACAGCCACCGCCCTGCTTTGGGATGCGGCGTTGTGCGGCACCGCTGGCGCCATTGTGGCCGAGATCCAGGCTGGCGCCTGAACCCAGATACACACCGCTTATTAATCAGGAAAACCTATGTCTGCTTATAAAGTCAGCCTGCGTGAGCTTCGCTTTTTTTTGTGGGAACTGCATAAAACCGACCAGAATTTTCTCACACGGGCGCCGTTCAACGACAAAAATCGTACCTACTACGATGCCTTGCTGGAGCGCGCCAGGGCGTTCGCTTATGAGTTAGGCAAGGCCTATCAAGCCTCCGACCGACAGGAATGCCACTTGCTGGAAAACGGCAAGGTCGAAATCCCCAAAGAGTTCCACGGACTCTGGCAGCGCTATAAGGAAGAGTGGATTCAGGTGCTGGGCATCGACAGCGAATCCCAGCAACCGGCCTTGCCACCCCTGATCCGGCAAACCATCCAGGAAATGTTCATGGGCGCCAATCCGGCGTTCATGACCTACGGCGGCTTCAATTTTCCGGCCATCAAGCTGTTGAAGCTGCACGCTACCGCAGCGCAAAAGGCAACGTACCTGCGCAAGCTTCAGCGCTACGACTGGGACGCGTGTTTCTGCGCCACCGAGCAGCAGGCCGGCAGCGACCTGACAGCGGTCACCACTGTCGCAAAACCCCTTGAAAACGGCGAATACGCCGTCAGCGGCGAAAAGGTCTACATCTCGGCGGGCATGCATACGCTGACCGAAAACACCGTTTACTTTGTCCTGGGCCGCATCAATACCACCACCTCGACCTCCTACTCGCTGTCCTGCCTGCTGGTGCCGCGCTTCTGGCCTAATCCCGAAACGGGCGAGCTGGAAGACAACCATGTCGAGTGCACTTCATTGCTGCGCAAGATGGGATTGAAGGGCTGCGCCAATACCCAACTGGTGTTTGGTCGAACCGGCACCACCCGCGCCGTACTGCTGGGCGACCGCAAGAATGCCGGATTGCTGCAACTGGTGCCCTTGATGAACCAGGCCCGTATGAGCACGGCAATTATCGGCTTGGGCCTGGCTTCCAGCGCTTATCTGCATTCAGTCGATTTCGCCGGCAAACGGTTCCAGGGCCGTGCAATCAGTCGCACCTCCGATGCCAGCGCCCCGCCTGTAGCCATCATCGAACACGCCGACGTGCAGCGCATGCTGCTGGAAATGAAGGCCCGGGTAGAAGGTTGCCGTGGCCTGCTCGGTAAGTTGACCGGCGCATCGACCCAGGCATTTGCCCTGGAAGCCGAGCCGGTACTGGACGAAGTCCAGGTCGAAAAATACCGCAAGCTGGTGCTGCTGTTCACGCCGGTGTGCAAGGCGTTCGTCTCGGACCAGGCCTGGAAAATCTGCGAACTGGCGATACAAGTGCATGGCGGTATCGGCTACACCGATGCTTACCCTGTCGAGCAAAATGCGCGCGACGTGAAAATCCTGTCGATCTGGGAAGGGACCAACTACATCCAGTCCCAGGACCTGGTGCGCGACAAGCTCGGTTTTGGCAGGAACTCACGCCTGATCAAGTTTCTGCGCGAAGAGCTGGATGCCTTCTTGAACAACACAACGGGTGTCGGTTCTGAGCTGCACGACCAATTCCCGGCGCTGGAAAACGCCATGGTTGCCGTGGAGCAGGCGCTAACCCGTATCAATGAGCACGTGCGTGAAGGCCGCACACACGAAACCAGCCAGTTCTATACCCGCTTCCTGGAAATGCTCGGTCTCACCGCCAGCGCCTGGGTCTTGCTTGAATCGGCCTGCCTGGCCGAGCGTCAGTTGCGCGAGCCACTGAGTGCCGAAGAAGCCGCTTTTTACCGTGGCAAGGTCAAGACCGCCCATTATTTTTTCGCCAACATCCTGCCGACGGTCACGCAACACGCACACACAATAGAAAACCTGCTGGTCGCCCACTGCGGCATTGCGCTTGATGAGTTGGCACAGGCCGACACGCTGATACCCACACCGCCGCAGAGCCTGTTTGGCGGACCACGCACCCTGTATCGCGGTACCAATATCGACGGCGCCACGATTGAGCCTAATGAAGGGCTGTGGGTCAGGGGTCGCAACCTCAATGACCTGATCGGCATTGTCGACTTCCCCACAGCGCTATGGCTGGCGTGGTTTGGCAGCCTGCCGACCCCTGCTGAGAGCCAGGCCGTTGACGCCCTTCTGGTACGCATTGCCAGCCACCTGTCGGCGGAGCCTGCCTATCGACGTGGCATCGAAGCCGTGGCCGACAGCGGTGCCGGCATCGTTCAGGCCGCCGCCTGCGGCCTTCTCGGTGATCTGGCAGCGCTGGAACATATTGTCCTGATCGAAGCCACCGTTCGCGACTTGCCTACGCATCAGGATTTTATCGAGGGCCTGGTCAGCGTTGCTTCAACGCCGCACTTTCTGCAAACGGCGCTCGGTTATAGCGCCCCCGGCGCAGCATCGACGCATCACGCCGAGGTCGTGTTGACGGCAATGGGCGCGACCGATATCGACCCATTAGCCATTCGTGTCGTTGATGCCCTGCTGGTGGCCTGGCACGCCGGTTTCGGCTACATCACGCCGACGGTGCTGGTACCCCGTACCGCCATCGGCACCGGTGTCACCCTTGCCCAGGCCGTGGCGGCCGGTTTCATGGCCAGCGGACCGAACCATGTCGGCGCAGCAGAAGAAGCGATGACCTGGCTCAAGACCATCAGTGCGCAAGCCAGCCCTGCTGACATACGGCAAGCGGTCGACCTTGCGCTGGATCAGCCGGGCAACCTGTTGTTTGGCTTTGGCCATCCGCTGTTTGTGCAGGACCCACGACCGCCGCACATCAGGGCCCTGTTTTCCCAGTGGGGTTTCGGGGGGCGCTATCTGGAGATTTACGACGTTGTTTGTGCCCACGTTCTGGAGCGCAAAGGCCTACGTCCGAATATTGACTTCATCACCGCCGCAGCCCTGCTCGATCTCGGCGTGACCCAAGCCCGTTGGGGTGTCGGCCTGGGGCTCTGTGGCCGGGTGGCGGCCATGGTCGCGCATGCCATCGAGCGGCGCGATCGCCCTGCTTTCGGTGTCAACAGCAAAGCCGCGCGCAAGTTGTTGGCCACCGTTCCAGTGGGGTGGCTGTAAGACAAGAAATGAGCCACACGCACTGGCTAGTTCAACGCTGAATCTTCTTCTAACGCTAACCAAGACGAGAACGTATCCATGTTATTGAAAAATCTACGCCCTGCTGACGAGTACGACCGCTTTGCCTCGCAAGCACTGGAACCCTGGGATGTGTTGTTCGTCACCCGCATCCGCCAGATTGCCCGCGACTTGCCGCCGGGCGCCCTGGTCGATATCGGCACCGCCACCGTCGTGGTCCCGGTGCGTCTGGCGGCCGACCCGGTTTTGAAAGGCTGGCATTTCATCGGCCTGGATCTGGACGAAACCATGCTCGAAGGAGGCCGACCACGCATCGAAGCGCTAGGCCTGAGCGATACCATCGAACTCAAGGTCGGCGATGCCCTGGACCTGCCCTTCGCCGACAACAGCCTGACCATGGCGGTAAGCCGTGCCACCTTGCATCACTTGCCGGACAAGCTGAAAAGCCTGACTGAAATGTATCGCGTACTGCAGCCGGGCGGGGTTGGCCTGGTGCACGACATGCGCCGCGACGTCGCCCCCGACTTGCTGGAGAAGTTCACTCAAATGCGCGCTTCAGTGGGTTATCCACCGACCCATGTTGAAGAAAAAGTCACCCTGGAAGAGGCACGCGCGCTGGTCATCGAAGCGGGTCTGGACCATTGCACGGTAGTGACCAGCCCAAGTTCCGGCATGGGCGCACTGGGTTTCGAAATCCTCATCAAAAAGCCTTTGCTGGCTTGATACGCAACTCGTCGGGGAAAAAGCTATGGATCATCGTTTAGATAGGGTTGAGCACTTTAACGAAATGCTGGGCGGCTCGCGGATACAGTGTGGCTTTCTGTCGCCGGAGCACATGCCGCTCGTCATAACGCCTGTCGACAGTACGCTAAGCGATGACCGCGAGGCTTTTACGACATGGTATCGCCAGCACCAGGCAATCTTTGACAGCATGCTGCTGGAGTTCGGTTGCCTGTTGTTCCGTGGTTTTCCATTGCGCGAAAACGCGGACTTCCAGGCCATTGCGCAACACTATCCTGAGCATGCGTTCGGTTATATCGGCGGCGCCACGCCACGCAAGAACATCGAAGGCAGAGTCTACGAATCGACACGCATCCCGGCCACCCTGAAAATCGGTCTGCATCAGGAAAAGGCCTACATGGCGCACTATCCACAGAAACTGGCTTTCTTTTGCAAACAGCCCTCTGACCAAGGCGGCGAAACCATACTGTGTGATATGCGAGCCGTCACCCGTCGCCTGTCACCGTCATTGATCGAACGCCTCAGCGCCGCGCGCATCCAGTACTTGCGCAACTTCCGTGCCCCCAGCACACCCGAGAATGAACCGCGTAACACCCATATGCGCGAATACCACCGCCCCTGGGATGAAGCGTTCCTGACCGATGATCCGCAGCAGGTGGAACAGCTGTGCCGCGATACCCACCTCGATTACCAGTGGCTCGACGATGGCAGCATCACGGTCTCGCATACCGGTGATGCCATGTTGAAACATCCGCTGACCGGCGAAGCGATCTGGTTCAATCAACTGTCGACCCAACACAACAACGCCCGCTCCCTCGGCAAGCCGGGCTACGCCTACATTCAGCACGCCTATCAGGACAAACCGGCACGCCCTTACGATGTGCGGCTGGGCGACGGCTCGCCGATCTCGGAGGATGAAATCGCGCCGATATACGACGCCTTGGAGGCGCAGGAGATTGCGTTTCCCTGGCACAGCGGTGACATGTTGTTGATCGATAACATTGCCGTCGCCCATGGCCGCAATCCCTACAAAGGCAAACGCGATGTCCAAGTCGCGTTGTTCGATTGAACATGAACAGTCAAATCCTGCTGACGGACGAAACACACGGGCTGTCCGAACCTGCCCTGCACCGTGAGGTGCAGTTGGCACCTACGCGCACTGATGAACCCTATGCGGCGGCGGCCAAACTGATCCGGGTCAGCGCTGGCAGTTTCCACTTCGAGGTCCGCGATCTGCAGTTCCGGCGCGGTCGACATACCGCCATCATTGGCCCCAATGGTGCTGGCAAAACCACCCTGATCGAAGCCTTGCTCGGCTTCCGTCAGGCGCATCTGGAAGAGGCGCAGATTCTGGGGGTTGCGGCGTCGCGCTTTCTGCAAAGCACCCGGCACCGCAAGCGGTTGGGGGTGCAATTGCAGCGGGTCGAATATGAAGACTCGTCGAATGTCAGGGAAATCCTCGATTTGCATCAGGCCCTGTACGGCAAGCAAGACCCGCAGGTGGCGCAGGCACTGGATATCGAAGCGCTGCGCAAACTGCCCTATCGGGCACTGTCACGCGGCCAGAAACAGCGGCTCGATTTGTTCGTGGCGCTGGCACACCACCCGGAAATCGCAATCCTTGACGAACCGTTTACCGGGCTCGACCGAGCGTATATCGAGCGCGTCGCACACCTGCTGCGCTACGACCTGACGGAACTGACCATCATCATGATTTGCCACTCGGAGGAAGAGCTGGATGCCGCAAGCGATGTGGTGTGGGTGTGCAACGGCGGCGTTAAGTATCGAGGCGATAAAGAAGCATTAAAGAACCGCCTGGTCGGCGCCTTCCATGCGTATCTGCAGCTGGACGACAGTGATCATATCAACGCCATCTATCGCCAGTTGGAGCGCGAAAGCGCCACGTTGCGGCTGTCGAGGCCATCAAACACTGAAATCAGCGTCTATGGCACGCAGGAACTGGATCAGTCGATACGCCGCCTGATCGGCAATGTTGCGTTCCAGCACTTTGAGTTCGGCCCCACCCATTACCGCGACATGTTGCACCTCTGCGCCCAGGGAGAACAGGATGTTTAGCATACTGGCGATATTGACGCGCAACGAGCTGCTGGGGTTTTTTCGCAGCAAGTCGGCGCTGTTCTGGGCGCTGGCCTTTCCCATACTGCTGCTGACCGTGATGCTGATGGCGTTCGGTCATCCTGGCTCACTCGGTACGGTAAATATCCAGTTTCTGGAGGCTGACGCCCAGGCCAGTTCGGACACCAGTTGCCAGCTAGCAATCCAGCAGGCATTTGCTGGCGGAGATCCGGTAAAGGCCAATTTTTCAACCGTCAGCAGCACTGCCCCCATCGCAGCAGACACGGTACGCATCGTCTTTGCGGCCGGCGACGAACCGTTGCAGGTGCACTATGACTTCAAGGGTCAGCTGGCGGTACGCGCCGCAGCGCGCGTGATCGAGATCGCCGCGGTCAGGTGTTCAGCGGCCAGACGCGGCATCGTCTCAACAGACCTGGTGCGTTTCGAGGATACGGCCTCCGGTGCCAAGCCCTTCGACTACGGCCAGTTCTTTACAACCGGCATTCTGGTCATCTGTTTGATGTCACTCGGCATCATGTCCACCGCCTTATCGATTGCAAGCTTGCGTGAACATAATGCACTCAAGATCTACGCCTGCTTTCCAGTGCCGAAGCTGGTCTTTCTGGCCTCTATTCTCGTGTCGCGGGTGCTCATGATGCTGATTTCTGTCGGCACCTTGCTGCTGGTGGCGCGGTACGGGTACGGCATTGATATCTCGCTGTGGAGCGTGCAGTCCATGCGTGCGTTGCCGGTCATTCTGCTGGGCGGCGCCATGTTGCTGAGCCTCGGCACCCTGCTGGCCAGTCGCACCTCCTCGGTCAAGGAAACCGAATTGCTGTGCCATCTGATCCATTACCCGGCCCTGTTCTTCGGCAACCTGACCATCCCGTTGAACGATGCGCCAGCCTGGATCAAAAGCATTCTCTCGGTGATTCCGATCAACCAGTTTGTCTCGGTACTGCGCCAAGTGCTGCTCGAAGGAGCGCCCTTGCCTTCGCTGTGGCTGCCCTTGTTGGCCATGGCAGGCTGGACCACGTTGTTTCTCACCGCAGCCACCTTAATGTTCCGCTGGCACAAGAGTTAAGCCCGGGACTCAGGCATTTCATTGCATCTCTATCCAAGGAAACCCGCATGTCTATCAGCAAGCTAGGCCGTGCCTATTTGTCGAATGCCAGCGCATTCATTCCGGTCATCGTGTTCCTGTTGTATGGCCGTTTCGGCCCGGGTGAGGCAGGCGTACGCTGGGATACCGCGTATGTGCTCAGCGGTATTCTCAGCATTGCGCACCTGATCTGGCTGTTCAATTACCGCCCTGGCCATTGGATCGCAATGGGCGTCGACCTGTACCTGATGATTGGCGCCCTGTTGGCCACGGTCTCTACCGCTGCGTTGCAAGTGTGGGGGCAGGAGCTGGGTGCTGCACCCGTGCTGGCGTGCGTATTGGTGATTGGCATGGCTGCCACCCGGTTTTCTCCACTCGGCTTTATCGGCGAAACCAGCAGCAACCAGGCTTTGGTTCGAAAACTCTCTGTGATGCTGCTGATTGGCGCGGCCATCGCCGTCGCCGTGTCGTTGATTTTTCGCCATAACACGTTGCTGGGAGGCGTATTGCCGGTCGTCGCACTGGTGCTGGTACGCAGCCAGTTGCTCAAGCGCATGGCGGCGGCGCAATGAGCGACCTGGAACATACCGTGGACCGACAAGCCTCGGGACTCGACGCGTTTCTGGCCGAAGTCGCCGAAGTTCTGGGGCAGGCGTCGCTGCTGACCGGGGCGGACTGTGCCCCCTATGAAATCGACGTTGCTCATTGCCGCGGCAAAGCGGCGGCGGTCGTCATCCCGTGCGATACCCACGCTGTCAGCGCGCTTATGCGCATCGCGGTGCGCCATCGCATACGGCTGGTCGCCCAAGGCAACCGCAGCGGATTGGTGGGCGGTGCCGTCACCGACAACTCCGGCAAGCAAGTGATCGTCTCACTTTCGCGCATGCGCCAAGTGCGCGAGATTGATCCCTTGAACCGCACGGTGATTGTGGAAGCCGGCACGCTCTTGTCAGCACTGAATCGCACACTGGAAAGCCATTCGCTGTATTTCCCTATTGATATCGGCAGCGACCCGGCCATAGGCGGATTAATTGGCGCCAATGCCGGCGGCAGCCGCTTGCTCAAGCATGGCGACGTGCGCCATAACCTGCTCGGTATCGAAGTGGTGCTGGCCGATGGCGACGGCACCGTGGTGCAACTCCTCGCACCGCTGCGCAAGAACAATACCGGGCTTGACCTCAAGCAGTTGTTTGTCGGCACCGGCGGCGCCTTCGGCATCATTACGGCGGCGACGCTTGAGCTCAAACGCATCGACCAGTCGACGCAAAGCGTGTTTGTGGCCTTGCCTGACCATGGGACAGCGCTTGAGGTGTTGCAGGCCTTCGAACTTCAATTTGGCGATCTGCTGTGCGCGTTCGAAGTGATATCCGAGGCGGCGCTCGCCATTACGTTGCGCAACTTCCCCACGCTGCGCCACCCGTTCGGCCAATCGTCGGCAAGCTGCTATGCCCTGATTGAGATCGCCAGCAGCATGCCTGGCTTGCACAGCCTTTTTGCGCAACGAACCGAACAGGTGTTGGAAGCGCTGTATGAAAGCGGCCGAATTCTCGACGCCGCCTTTGGAAATACCAGCAGCTTTTGGCCACTGCGAGACAATCTACCGCTGGCCATCGCCAAGGAAGGTATCCCACTGTCGTTCGACGTAGCGTTTTCGCGCTCACGCTTGGTCGCTTTCCGTGATCAAGCTGCACAGTGGTTACAGCGCGAACATCCGCTGCTACAGCTTTACGATTTCGGCCATTTTGCCGACGGCGGCTGCCATTTGATTGTGCTGGTGCCGCACGCCCACATCAGACAGTACGGCATCGCCAAGGTCGTCGTTGTGCGTAGCGGCATCTATAAGCTGGTGACCGAAAACGGCGGCTGCTTCAGTGCAGAGCATGGCGTCGGGCCTGTGAATGCAGCTTATTACGGCAAGTACACGCCCCCAGAGGTGCAGGAAATCAGCAGGGCTATGCAGCTTTTAATGGATCCCCAAGCTGTGTTGGGCCGCTACCGCTACACATAGAACCAACCTCCTGCGCATTTCATTTCCAGGAAAAATCGGGCCTGACGATGGCACAGCAAACAATAGGACACATGATGATTACTGGCAAAATGCTCATCGGCCAGTCGGCAGTGCGTGGCGACAAAGGATTGCTGTCTGCAATCAACCCTGCCACCCATGAAACGCTGGGCCCTGACTTCGGCGTCGGCGGTATCGCTGACATTGAACAGGCCTGCACGTTGGCGCAGCAGGCCTGCGATCGCTACCGCGCGACCACGGCAGAACAGCGTGCCCAGTTTCTGGAAGCGATCGCCACGGGCATCCTGGCGTTGGGGGTCACGCTGATCGGGCGCGCGTCTCTCGAAACCGGATTGCCGGCAGCGCGCCTGATCATCGAACGGGGTCGCACCGTGAGCCAGTTGCGACTCTTTGCCCAGGTGGTGCGCGACGGCCACTACCTCGGCGCCACCCTCGACTGCGCATTGCCGACACGCATCCCTGCTCGCCCCGACCTGAGGCTGCACAAAATCGCGCTCGGCCCAGTGGCTGTATTTGGTGCAAGCAATTTTCCCCTGGCGTTTTCGGTTGCCGGCGGCGACAGCGCCGCTGCCCTGGCCGCTGGCTGCCCGATAGTGGTCAAGGCACACGAAGCTCACCTGGGTACGTCTGAACTGGTAGGCCAGGTGATTCAACAGGCAGCCGCTGCCCACAACTTGCCAGAGGGCGTGTTTTCCCTGCTCATTGGCGACAGTCATCCGTTCGGCCAGTCCCTGGTCAGCCATCCCGCGATCAAGGCAGTCGCCTTCACGGGTTCGCGACAAGGCGGTCTGGCGCTGATGCGTACCGCGGCGCAACGCAGCGAACCGGTTCCGGTGTACGCCGAAATGAGCTGCATCAATCCCGTGTTCCTGTTGCCGCATGCGCTGTCGATGCGCGCCAGCGAAATCGGCCGTGGATTCGTTGAGGCTCTGACGATGAGTGCCGGCCAATTGTGTACAAATCCAGGTTTGGTGATTGCCCTGGAAGGTCAGGCACTGACCCAGTTTTGCAGCACGGCCCTGGACGCCCTGCACAAAAAGGCGGCAGCAACCATGCTGACGCCGGGGATTCATCATGCCTACCTCGCTGGGATCGAGGAGACAGGCAACATCAGCGGTATTACAACGCTGGGCCAAGGGTGCCCTGCAGAAAAGCCAAGTGCCGCGCAGGCCACAGTGTTCGTAACCGATGCAGCCACCTTTCTCACAACAGAACGGCTTGGCGACGAAACATTCGGCCCCAGCTCGCTGATCGTCGCCTGCAAGAACGAAGATGAAATGCTGGCGGTGGCCGAGCACCTGTCAGGACAGCTGACGGCGACAATGCAATTGGATGACGCTGATCATGGGCTGGCCCGAAAGCTGCTGCCCATCCTTGAGCGCAAGGCGGGCCGCATCCTGGTGAACGGTTATCCGAACAACGTCGAGGTCTCTCACGCGATGGTGCATGGCGGCCCGTTCCCGGCCAGTTCGGACAGTCGAAGTAGCGCCGTCGGCGCCAGCGCCATCGACAGGTTCTTACGGCCGGTGTGTTATCAGGACCTGCCTGCGGCCTTGATGCCTGAAACGCTACAGGAGGGCAATCCGCTCGAACTGTGGCGCATGGTCAATGGGCAATGTGTGCTTGCCTGAGTCGCGGAGATCGCTTAATAGCCTGCGCTTTCAGGTTCGTAACGCACAAATCGCCAGCCCGCCTGTTAAAAAGTCGCTTTGATCTGTAGTCCTACAGCCAATGCGTTTCCTCTTTTTTTACCGAAGAACGCGCCCGGTTCGATGTAGTACTGCATGTCCGGTCGCACCAGCAGCCAGGGCGTGACTTGCGCGCCATAGTTGAGTTCAAGCATCTGCTCGCCGTTGTCGAGGCTGGCGATCATGTCTGACTCCCCAAAATTGATTGCAGCCGCTTCTTGCTCATCGCGCGTGCGCGAATTGATCACGGCGCGGCCATAACCAAAGGCGATAGTATCTTTGGGGCGGTTTGCAAAGGGCTTCTGCTTGACCAGACCCACCGAATACCAACGACGCATCGGTGAAGTCGCAGCGTTACTGGTGGCCGCTTGCCCGAAAAGGCGCAATACGCTTTCAGGGTCTTGCTCGTCCTTCCAGATGGCCTGATCAAACAACACGTAAGCCCCGGTACGGTTACTGCTCTTTTCTGTGCTGCCAATTTTCTGGTAATTGGACGTGTCGTAATACCAACCGACTTTGTACTGACCATCCAGAAAGGCATGATTATTGAAAATCGCCTCCAGTGGCAAAATAGCCCCGGTGGTACCGTTGCTGGGCATGGAAAACGCTTCAGAAGGGCGTGCGTTGTGCTCCGGGTTGACTTGGAACACAGCGGTTTGCAGCGTTAGAGACGGGTTAACGTCGTAACGCAGTTCTCCCCCCCAGTGTGCCGTCGGATAGTTACCCCATCCACTGCCGCTGGACATGGTTAACGGGTGTGCACAAAAACCGGCGCTTACAAAGTTGGTCAGGATGGGCATCCCCCCAAATTCGGTGCCCATGACCATATATCCGACCTTGGCCGACAGGTCTTTGGAAAACAGATTGCGTTGATAGCTGAACTCGGTCAGCCGGGTGTATTCACCCCCATAGTTTTCCTGAGCTGATAAGCGGTTACCGAGCAAATCTTCCGTGGCGCTGTGGCCACGACGGTCATTGATAATGATCTGCACCACCCCAGCATCCGGAGTGTCGAGTAACTTGCTCAGATCAAACTGCGCGCCAATGCGTATTTGTTGCGCATAGCGAGTGCCGCGTTTTATCCCGCCGTGCAGGTTCGAAATCGTCTCGGAGCTGTATTCACCCGTCAGCTTAATCCCCTTGTCGACCAGCTTCTGTCGCTCCCCTCCCCAATCGCCGGTGAGTGTTGAGCGACTCATCAAGTCCGTAGAATCTGCCAACGCTGAAGCAGGGGACAACATACAGAACGACAAACCGCTGCACAGGCTGGTACTCAGCAGCGCGCGGAAAGAAAAAAACATTCGAAAGGTGCTCCGTTGAAAAAACGCAGATGATCAAGGCTGTTTAGCAAGTCGCCTTATGCTGCTTGCGTCAGGGTGTAAGGACTGGATTGGATTGGATTGGATAACGTCGCTTGACGTTAGTAGCAACGCTTAAGTGTAAGCATTAGCTTTTTTGGAATACATCCAACTCTGCAAGAAACATTGTTGGTGCGTTCGTAACAATTCGCCTGAATGCCAGCTCTTGAACTAACAGGCACGAACCTGAAGCGATGACTCAACAGATCTGCTCATCGTGCCTATGACTCATTGCTCGTTGGCCACCCAGCACCGATGACGTTCTGCACCTATTGAGTCGCTCACGACTACTTGATTGTTACTGTTTCATCAATATTGTTTTCCAATGCGCTGGATTTATCCGAGACATCATCCGATTAAAATTAGCCTGCTAGCGCAAACAAAGTCACAAAATCCAACCCTATAGAGCACTGATGCTCCGCTCCAGGTTTCGTAGAACCTTCAGTCCTTTGTGTGCAACTGCGCGTTCAGCATCCGACTCACCGGGTAACGACCTGGTTTTTCAGCGCTTTAACGCTTGATTGACGAGGTGCCAGAGGATTTACGCCCAACCAATTACGTCCGAATCGATCATTCGGCCGGGCTGTTCGCACCGACGAGGAACAGTTTTGTATTCACCCATAGAGCATTCATGAAAATGACGGATGACCATCAATCACCCACTAAAAGACGGGCAATCAGCTCGCTCGCGAGAATAATATTTTCCCTCTTCGTTTTTGCTGTTGCAGTGACATTGATATACGGTGGGGTCATGTTATTGGCCCTGGACGGATCAAGTTATTATCTAATAGCCGGGTTGGCTTATTTGCTACTCGCCCCGTTATTGTTATGGCGTAAACGTTTCAGCATTATATTTTCGGCACTTATTTTCCTTGCCACATGCGTCTGGGCATTTTATGAGGTAGGTCAGTTCAGTTATTGGGAACTGCTGCCACGCCTTGTCGTTCCAGCCATTATCCTGACACTTAGTTTGTGGGTGGGCGCGACGTTCCCGGGTACATCCCTGATGACTCGGCGCATGGCTAACCGGTTTGGCTTTGCGGTGTTTGCCGCGTTGATCGCCACCTTTATTGCTGCGTTTTACCCTCACGGTGCGATCTCAAATCCTGTGGTCGCGTCGAAGGCATCCGAGCCGAAGGAACCTACTGCCGATACGCCTGAAAATTGGGAATACTATGGTCGCAGCGCATCGGGTACCCGGTTTGCGCCTTACACGCAGATCACCCCAGAAAACGTCAAGGACCTACAGGTCGCCTGGACATACAGAACAGGGCGCAGAACGACCGGGGCTGGTGCAGGCGTAGACGAAAACACGCCGTTGCAGATTGGCAACGTGCTGTATTCATGCACACCGGAGAATCTGATCACCGCACTGGATGGTGATACTGGGGCTCCTCTCTGGAAGTTCGACCCTAAAGCCAAAACTGAAGAACACGTCACCTGCCGCGGCGTGGGTTATTACGACATCGATAAAGACGACAGCCTGAGTGCTGAGGTCAAGGCTTCGCACGACAACGACCAACAATGCCGTCAGCGCATTCTGGTGTCGTCGGTAGATGCCCGTCTGTTTGCGCTTGACGCGCACACCGGCGCCCTGTGCTCGAGCTTTGGTGAGAACGGTTACGTCGATCTCAAGAAAGGCATGGGCCCGACCGAGAAGAGCAAACGCTATCACCCAACCTCTCTGCCGGTTGTGATGGGTCATCTGACCGTAGTCGGCGGCTGGGTGCGTGACATTGTAGCGGGCGAGCCTTCAGGGGCCGTGCGTGCATTTGACGTGCTGACCGGTGATTTGGTCTGGGCATGGGACATAGGCGCACCTGAGGGTAAGGACGCTACTGCCGACGATCACCAGTTCACGCTGGAAACGCCTAACGTATGGACTATTCCTACTTACGATAAAGAGTTGAACCTGGTCTACCTGCCAACAGGCAATGGCCCACCGGACTACTGGGGCGGTGATCGCAACGCGGCCAAGGAAAAATATGGCTCGGCGGTTGTAGCTGTGGATGCATCGACCGGTAAAGCCAAGTGGGTTTACCAGATCGTTCACCACGATGTGTGGGATTACGACCTGCCTTCTCAGCCAGTTATGTATGACTGGAAGAGCGCTGACGGCGAGAAAACGCCGGTTTTGATCCAGACCAGCAAAACAGGCAATATTTTTGTTCTGGACCGTCGTACAGGCAAACCTGTTACCGAAGTTGAAGAACGTCCGGTTCCAACCTCACCTGCTGCTGAAGGCGAGCACCTGTCACCGACTCAACCGTTTTCGGTCGGAATGCCAACTATTGGTGTTGAGCCACTGACTGAGAAGTCCATGTGGGGCGTGACGACTTTCGATCAACTGTACTGCCGGATCATGTTCAAGGACTCCGTTTACGTGGGCCCGTTTACACCTCCGTCCGAGAAACCGTACATCGAATGGCCAGGCTTGTTGGGCGGTATGAACTGGGGGGGCATCTCCATCGACGAAAATACAGGCATGATGTTTGTTAACGACATGCGTGTGCCCCTGCGGATGTCGCTGGTGACGAAGGAAGACACCAGCAAGTTCAAAGTATCGACTGACGAAGTGCCCGGTTTCATGGGAACCATTCGCCCACAAGTCGCCGGTATCTATGGCGGCGTGAGAATCGACATTCTGCAATCGCCACTGGGCGTGCCGTGCAATACACCCCCGTTCGGCAGCATGAGTGCGATTGATCTCAATACTCAGAAACTGGTGTGGCAAGTGCCTATGGGCACCGTCCAGGATACCGGCCCTATGGGAATTAAAACCCACATGCCGATACCGCTGGGCATGCCAACACTGGGTGGTCCAACCTCAACAGCCTCGGGCCTGGTGTTCTTTGCAGGGACTCAAGACTACTACCTGCGTGCGCTCGACTCGGCAACCGGTAAAGAAGTGTGGAAAGCACGCTTGCCTGTCGGCGCAGTGGCCGCACCGCTGATCTACAAATCACCGGTTACCGGGAAACAATACGTGGTGATCTCTGCAGGGGGCATGAGCCACTCCCCTGACGTAGGTGATTACATCATTGCGTATGCATTACCGGACAGCGCTGAAAAATAAACGGCTGGTTGCGTTTATGTAAAAAATAATCCCCGTTTACGGGGATTATTTTTGAGGCAAACAAAAAGCCCCGAGAGCAGAACTCTCGGGGCTTTTTAGGTAACGCTGAAGCTGTTAAGCCCAAGGCAAGACCTAGAACGGTTATGAATACCAGAAGCCTCTGCATTTTGGCGAGCAAGCGATTCATTCCGCAAAACACTGGAGCCCGCGATACACACCAGCTCAATTTCGCATTGATTTTGTATATTTTTTTGTAAAATTTCTGTCCAACCTCACCAATTTATCATCCTAAACTTTACAGAATCCCCTGCGACTAACTCCATGCATCAAGCAGCGAACTTGGCCAAAAAAGGCGACGAACGGTAGATTCATGTTGGGTCGCTACAGAGCTATGACACAGCAATGTCATTGGTGCGAAGTCGCACTCCACTTGACTACTCATTTGCGTTCATCTTGACCATTTAATTCGTTCTAGCCACCGACTGAATCGAATTAGACCAGCGCGGGTTGTAACCATGACCGGCAGAAAACCCTCAAATCGATGAGAGCTACAGTGGCTCCTGAAGATTTACTCAGATTTGAGTGTATCTCTGTAAGCTAGTCAAAACCCTGAGAAATCACGCTCCCATAGTGGAGTACCGCGCACTGTGGTTTTTTGGTCTCAGTAAGACAGCTCGGTCTACTGAGCATCAGTGATCCCTGCCCTGAGACATGAACAACCAAGTGTAGCTAGTGAGCCTTAGGAGTCATCGAAAATAGGTATCCCAAGGATCGTCATGCCATGGATAATGGTAAGGTGACATCACCATTTTTGAGGGAACATAATTGATAATTCCGATGGATGTGACGATTGGAACAGGTGAGGCAAATTTTACTGATCTCGACTTCTATTATGGAGCTAAAGCATTAGAGGGGACCTCAGAGGTCGTTGCTCTTGTAGCACATACTATTTTGAATAGAACACTCGCAAAGCAAGTCCCCTCAATAGAAGGAATAAGAGCCAATTTTAAAAGATCCTTCATCGGCTCTTTCGGGCAAAAATTCGAGTTAGCAATTACTGGCGCCGAACAAGTTAGAGTGCTGGAATGGATTGGAGAAGATGGGTTCTTCCAGATAATGAAACACTACATAGGTCAAGCCGTAGGCGTCGAGCATCAAATAATAAAGCCTGTCGCAATAAGCTGGGCCAGAACCTACATCGAAGACGAAGTTGACTTAATCCAGAGAATTCGTGAACCTTTACTGAGAATACACAAACCTATAGAAAATCAAGGTTACCGAATAGTTTTAAATAAAAGACGCTCGCCAATTTCAGTATTTAATAGCGACACATTTCAGTATTTATCACATGAATTTACAGAAGATCAACGCATTCAAATAACCGCTGTAATTACCAGATTTAACAAACTAACAGGAACTGGCCGCCTAATTTTATCAGAGGACGAAAAATCTGTTAGCTTTGCTCCTGCGAGAACCTGGCAAATGTTCCCTGCTAATCAAAGAAAACTCTTTTCAAGAAACCTGCACCAAAACAATGGCTCAGAAGATTTTTCGCCTTTAACATTGGAAGTCACCCGCGTTATGGGTCGAGATGACATAGTCAAGCATTACAAGGTCCATAGCGTCATCCTTGACTAAACAGGTATAGGACCATGAGAAAAGAAATAGTGATTGGCGCTATGACGATAACCGGGGCATTACTAATATATTCTCTGAACTTCAATGAAGGTCTTGGATTATCTTCTGACAAGGGAGAATGGGGTACGTTTGGTGATTTTATAGGCGGATTTTCTAATCCCATTATAACCTTTATTACAATGTGCATGTTAATCAAGTCTATAGACCTGCAAAAAGATGCGAACATGAGCATTATCGAACAAAACAACCATATAAAAAACTCTGAGGAAAGGCAAAAAGAGCTTGAAGACTTGAGATCTTTTGAGTCTACTTTCTACAATCTTGCGGAAGTTGCCAGGCAAGAGTACAGCCGACTTATTATAAAGGATTCATCCGGCAAAGAGCACTGTGAGTCCTACGCTGTCAGCCATATCGAAGAAGAGATTATCAGATTATATAAAGACAATATCAAAATGGATGTGCAGTCTGACTTCGAAGCGATGTTCGACAAGTTAGACGAGCAATCATCAATGGGGGTCTTCTCTTCGGTGAGAAGTTTTTACATACTATTCAAAATAACAACCGAAGCATGCCCTTCCCGCTACCAGGAAAAATACATAGAAATCTGTAACTATACGATGCCCGTTAGATTCCTGAACTTAGTATGCATAGCACAAGCATATTCAGGATGGGGCATACTAAAACTGCTAGAGGATCGCGCTTTTTTCGAAAAGGATGGGCTCAAAGAATATCTCACAGTTTGGCAAGATTTAAAATAACAGTTCACGATTAATCCACAGGTTCACACTTGAAAAATCTTTAAGAGTGCGCCTGACCAAGAATTTCTAAACATCGTACCTAATTCACGGTGAAACATGTCTAAGATACAGAATACGGGCAAGGATTTTGAGAGTTACGTCCAGTACGTTTACAGCACGCTACTCAATCTTCGCGGCGAAAAAACACAAGTATCTCGCCGAACCACCTTCAAGCTACCCACCGGCGACACCTATGAAGTTGATGTATACTATGAATTTTCTAGGGTAGGCGTTCGACATAGGGTAGCTATCGAGTGTAAAGATTGGAAGCGCCCCATTGATCAAGGTAAAATCCTCGAATTTCACCAGAAGATTAAAAATATCGGACATGATGTTATTGGAATAGTTGTGTCTCGATCTGGCTACCAAGCAGGTGTTGAGATGGTAGCCGCTAGACACAACATATCACTACTCACCGCGGACGACCTACCATCGCTTCCAGAGTTAGTAGGTCAACAGATTATAAGTTCTGGGCTGCATGAACCTAATTTACTTGGCGAGCCTTTCTGGATTATCGCAGAGCGGAGTAATAGTCCAACCCAGTACAGCACTGGAAGCTACCATGCTCCAGTTGCCGACGGCCGACCCACGGTCCCTTTATTTTTATCGAAAAGGTATGCAGAACTTTACTTAGAAAAGCTTAAGGACCGGGAGCTATGGTCGGTTTACGGCATGCCGCAATACAAGTTGAAGGTATTCCTTGCGCTCGCGAAACTTCATAATTTGAATACTGCGATTGTTTATGCCCACCCAGAATCTAACGGCACTATTTCTGCGGTAAAAGCCTCGGTGAGAGAACTAGAGCGCGACTTTATCGTTTGATCCCCTGACAGCATGCTGGGGTAGAAACGTTACCGCGTGGACCGAGACGGTAATGGGCTAGGTCAACGCCGCAATGTACGCCGGCAGACCGCCCGGCACGGGCCTCAACATCTGGTCGACCAAAACCATTTACTCGCCGTAACCAGATGGATAACGGCTGGAAAAAACGATGTGGTGAAATATTGCGGAGTGCTCACGAACGACAGTAAACACACTCGCGCACCCTATTCATCAAATACCAAGCTGAGGAGCGAGCTCTCTGGAACACTTGCTGCGTGTTTAAAAAACACCTTCCAATGGAAGGAAGCTACGCCGACATTCTGAAGATGACAGGGAAAGGCTCAGGAATGAATGACTGCTATGGGTCGACTCTGTGTAAGCGACCCAAGTACCGAAAGCAAAATATCATCGAGGGTATGTTTGGTTGGCTAAAGGAGAACCGCCGCATCGTTACACGCTTCGACAAACTCACGAAAAGTTATGCGGCGATAATCTCGCTGGCCTGCGCCATGCGATGTTTACGACGTTACTGTTCGTACATAACCTAGACGAACGTCACCATAACGACCGCTTTCATGACCTGATGGATAAATACTTTCCGCAATGTCAGACGCCTCGAGTTGAGCTGAATAGGTCATTGTTGACTGAATAACGCTGGGATTATTAAACCTTACGGTATCTTTAACCACCTGAACCGAAAATGCAGATTGGTGAGCTACACCTGTTCGACACCGGCTCTAAAACCAGTGACCAAAGCAGCCCGCCTAACAGAGCTTTTAAAAAGACTTATTTCATCGAAGTAATTACTTAGTACCGCTTGAATTCAAAAAAACCTGTACGCTACGGTGTTATATTACCCAACGCAACAATCAATAGACTCACGAACCACCTCTACCAATGGATTCAGATATTCTAAAAAAAGCATATTCAAAAAGCTGGTAATGACTCCAGGAAAGGCTAGTGATATCAGATACAAGGCGGCCCCCCCGTAAAGAATGAAACAAAGCGCCCAAATCACCCAAAAAACCTTTCTTCCAGCCTCTACCTGAGACTCTACTAACGTTTGCCAATCTTTATCTGACATAAAGCTATATAGTTTGTTTCTCCAGTCTTTTCGACTAGAGTCTGCCAAAGAGTTAAATCGTCGATTTGAGAACCCACTGACGAAAATACTAAGCGCTAATAGTAGAGCTGTCGCAATATAAAGCGACTGAATAACTTTTCCACCCACAGTGATCGGACTGCTTGGAATCTTAAGCGCTAACACGACACCTGCAATAGCAAAGTCGCGCCACACTGCCGAAATTAGATCCCGCGCAGCAGTCTGTGTTTTTGCGACTTCCTCCTGTAGCCCTTTCCTCAGATCACCAAGTCCTTTTATGGCCTCCTTGCTCTGATCTTGTAAATGGAAGGCAAATGCCTCTTTGGCGCCTACCAGGCTATTTTCGAGAACTTGACTGGCACCTTCAGGCCATGCACTGCCTTGATTCCAATTTATAGCCAAGTGATTGTTTAATAGCTGAAATTTAGTCTCGGCCTCACGAGGAGTTGCATAAACCCAATTGCATGCCTCACTAAAACTACCATAGTCGACGCCGCTCCAGTTCACCTCCTTCACCGGTACAGGAAGTGAACGCCCACCTCGAAACACTGCTTCTACAGCATCACCTTCGCTGCGGACTTCGGACGGTAGACAGAAAGCCAAATTCTGTTTGGCAATATCTGACCATGCATCGTATACAACGCTTGCTGAGGCAGGACTCTCTAAAATTAACCATGGACTGATAGACGACGGGGTATAGGCATGAGTTAGATCCCGAACAAGCTTCCAAGGTTTCTCGGGCTTCTGTTCGATCTCGGGCAATAATTTATCTGATAGGAATGGCCTTACAGCATGCTGAAAAGTAGCAAAAGGCGCAAAATCTCCAGCCACCCAGACACAAAGTCGTTCTGGCGCAATGGCTTGGCCTGCGCAGAAGCTTTTTAACCATTGCCGAAAGCCGTCGACCGTTGCGAAATACACCCAGTCATCAGTTGACAGCTTCGTGATAATAACCCTTACAGGCTCCAAGGCATCTTCTACACTGAATTCCTCAGCCGGCCACTCCTGACCACTGATAGCACCAATGATCACCATGGAACCTAGTCCATATGTAGTGAGATATGTAGAAGTCAGCTTAAGCTGTTTAATAAACTCCGCACTTGGCTCAGAAACATCATCCATTCGCACTTCAGCAAGCGTTTCAAAAACTGCGACTTTGGTGCCCATTCCCGGCTGCTCTAGCAACCTAACTAATTGAGCACCATAATCCATATCAAACCTCGTTTACTTTAGACGTTGAGATGGTGATAGTTTTCCCATCTGGAGAAATTTTTAAGGTATTACCAGCCCCAGGCGGAACCGTGATCACAATCCCCTCTTGGGTCTTGTATCTAACTTTTCTTACCTCCGGCAACGCATCTGGCACATACTCAAATACTTCACCAGTCAATCCTTGGTAATTTAGTTCTTTTTGATAGGACGCTTTAACCTCATCATTCCCATAAGCGCCAAAAAACTGATCAAAAAAGTCATCTGCATTGAATTCTTTCTGTTTCTCTGCAATTTCTCTGACCTGCTCTACAGCGCGACAAGTAAACGAGGATGGGAAGTCATCTTTATGCTTAGAAACGATCTTAATTACGGCCTTATGCAAGGACTCAGTTAGCTCCGCTGGCTTTTTGGTGCGTTCGACACCAAGAAACTTTCTAAAAATATCACTAATACTAGATCGCGTCTGACGATCAATCACTGCTACATGGCCTTCAGCGGCAACTGCATCCAAGTCGACAAGCGCGGACTTCTGGAGTGACTTGGCCGACTGTGTAAAATTATTGACCACATCTGCAAGCACGGCCTTCGCGCCATTTCTTGTGAAGCTAACGACTTCATCCGAATCATACTTTATAAGTGAGTAGTATCGTTTCTCTCCAGCGAGCAGCTCGATTACAATTAAAACCCCAAGTGTAACTCGCTTATCATAAAAATCGTTAAACTGAGAAGCTAAAACCTTTGAAAGCTCGAGAAAAGTGGTCTCCTTGCCCTGCCACTTCAATATTTGGGCTTTAACACTAGAGTCATCCAAGAAGGAAAACCTATTCCCTTTAAGAGTATCTTTTATTCGAGCGACAAAAAAAGGCTCGAACTTCCCAAGTGGTACATCGTCAAAATATTCGGGTTCATCCTTTCCATGGTGAACTACATGAAAGAGGAAATTACTTATTTTTAGTGAAGCTATTTGATCATCTGTTAAAGTGGCCAAAGATTGTCCCCCTTGCATTGGTGGCTAAGTGCCACGACATATAACCACTTTTGAATCACGTTTCACACTACAAACTCTCGCCAGCATACTGTATATTAATACAGTATTCCAGCTAATGCTAAAATTCTCTCCCTCAGGATTTTCCTTGTCACGCCAAAGGGGCATGGCAAAACAGGCACTGAACTCGATTGGCGGGTTGTATGGAATAGAACGGCAAGCGAGTGACATGAGCGATGAAGATGGCTCGCAAATACCACAGGAAAAGGCAGCACCACTCATAAAAACACTGCATGTGCGGATGCTGGCCTAACGCGACCTTGTGCCCAACGGATCAGCTACGGCCAAACTGCAATATGCGGAGACTAGCTATCGGCTTCCAGC
The DNA here is from genome assembly GCF_022496745.1 of Pseudomonas sp. TMW22080. Classification (NCBI taxonomy): domain Bacteria; kingdom Pseudomonadati; phylum Pseudomonadota; class Gammaproteobacteria; order Pseudomonadales; family Pseudomonadaceae; genus Pseudomonas; species Pseudomonas sp. TMW22080. Next base: position 788,147 of record NZ_SCFF01000003.1, read on the forward strand.
GTCACCAAAATAATCATCCTTCGCGACCAGCCCGAGACTATCGTTGAAATCTTGGCCATCCTCACTGAGCTGTTGCTGAGTTCGCTGATCCTGCTTAAGGTAAGTCAATGTTCGAAAGAAGCATTCCTCACACAGATGCAGTTCATAGCGCTCCCCATCATGAGCACTACCATAGCCCCAGTGTGCTTGTAGGGTGCCAAACTGATGCCCGCCAGTATCCAAGCGTGTGGAGCAACGGCATACATCGCATACGACATCTGTGACGGCCTCAATTTCAACTCTTCCGGTTATTTTCATCGCGATTCCTACAAGCACCTCTAACTTTTGATTTCAGCATACCTCCAGGACGGCGCGTAGGCTGGCTATTGTTGCATCCACCGCTTGAATCCACAGTCGCTCTCTGCCGGTCAAGGTCATGAAATGTGGTGGTAAAATCCATGTAAAAAGCAGCCCAGATCAACTGCAATTGGGTAAGCGAGTCTACACAATACCCCAATAACAAAAGATGAGTGGGCGGAAAGAAGACCATCTTTACCGTTGAGGGTATTCATATAACGAGGCGCATGGGTGGCAAGGGTTGGGTGGTACGTTTAAGTGTAGAAGCTCAGACTTCACCTGAAAGTGACTACATAGGGACACTCTAGACCAAGTTGCGCGACCTGGCCTATCGCTCACCGATGAGCTACCCCTAGCTCACTCATGATCGCTATCGTTCACCGGTGAGCTACCCCTAGCTCAAATCAGAACAATTTCGTTCACCTAACTTCGTGATCTAACCTCCGATGAGTCACGCTCCACGACAGAAAGCGGCGCATCAAGTTTTTCTGCAGAAATGTTGAACTTGTAAGCGTTGTACTGCCAGCGAATGAACCGCTCCAGCAGGCGGCTATTTTCACCTTCCAATCGATGGTTTTCAGCCTCCAACCGGCGAATTCGCTGCTCAGCGATACTTAGGCTGGCCGGACGCTTTGTAGAAACGAATCCTGACTTCAGCCTCCCTTTCTGGTGAGTAAATGCACTTTTAATCTTGGCATGCGAATGCAGAGTTTGCCGGGTAGGTCGCGATCCGATTAACGTCTCGACGGCATCGCAGAGAGCCTCCCAGCTAAGTTTACCCTCCCAACCGTCAATCAACCCTATTATTAAATCCATGTCCTTTGAGATCAGATGTTTTGCCATGCTTTACAGTTCCATTAATGCTCGGAGTTAGTCCATGCTCGGTACATCTTTTAAAACAGGCAAACGCGGAGCGGTGGATTGAGCGGCAATAGCACGCCTCAACGGGCTGAATTCTTGATCAATGCTCAAACGGATGATCGTGCCATTAGGAGTTTCATTCGACTCAAGAATTTGAATAAGTTGTTCAGCTCGCTCAAGGGTTTTGATCTGATGCTGGCTCCAGCGGTCAGCACCGTAGACTCCTTCTTGGTTCGCAGACTGAGCCTTTGCAAGCTGTAGCCGAATGCCATCACGGTGTTTCTTGAGCCTTTCGAGCTTGTCGGCATCTCCCTTAACGCAAACTTGCTCGGCGCAGTTCAGACAATCACGATGTTTTTGGCACGGTAACATCGAATAGTCATGCACACAGAAGCCGAAAATTGTGATGTGAGCAATCCCCTCTCCATGGGCGTTAAGGTCAGCCAATGTTACAGGTGCGCTCTCCCTGATCTTGGTTAAAGCAACACCCACACCCGCCTCTCTAGCCATTGCCAAGTGCTCATCATCAGTCATATGGTTATAGGTAGCGTTCTGGTGCACATTCACTCGCCCCGACCACTTAGCGATATCCAACTGCCCCATGCTGCCGCGCTGAGCCAAAGTGTTTAAGTAGTGGCGAACTTGGTGAGACCCCATAGAAATTGGGGTCCCATCAGGATTCTTATAGCCGTTTCGTTCCCAGATGCTGCGTTCCTGGCCATTGATGTAGTTGATGTCGGTGGTAAAAGTGCTCTTCCCTGGCACCCAGACAATTATCGGTCGAGGCGGCATATCCATACGAAGCTCGTTTTGCCGGAAGCAGCAAAGTGCGTTGGAATACTTGATGTGCCGCTCCTTGCTCATCCACGGCCATCCCTTTGGCAGCTTGCTGCGCATGAAACCGTTCAAAAACCGCAGCGTTACATATCCGTGCTCGGCATAAAAGGCCGAAAAAGGTTTGTACGATTTCATCCCTGCTTTCAGCCTACAGGTAGCTACATATGCTACGTCACCCGGATCTAACCCCAAAGCTAAGCATGCTTGGGTATCAGTTAACGGCTGATCCTCATCCACGTTTGGGCATCCTTCATGGCGATAGAACCTGTTCGGGTTAATTTCAAGCCACTTCGCTAGCTTGCGCCCTAGCTCTGACATTTCAGTGAGCCTGCGAACTGCCTCTTCGGCGATCTGAACCATCGGGGTAGGCAACCACTTAATATCCGATTCATACCCCTTTCCGGCATAGAATCTGAGCCCGACCCGTTCAACACCCTTACTGTCAGTCTCCCGGTGCAAACAACTCACTGGAAGATCCTGCACCTCTGTAATTCTTGACGGTGCGCACATGCACAGCGCGAAGATCGATGTTGTGAAGCGATCTCGTGCGCCCAGGAGATTGTTATTGAACATCTCTGCCATCGCCTCAAGCATGTGGTCGGGAGGTATTTTCTCCTTGCGGCGTTGTTTGCCAACGTTATCCGTGCGATGAATCTCTTTCGGCTTCTTGATGGGATTCTTCCAGACAATTGGCGTCGGGATAATTCCACTTTCATTTAGGAATGCTACTAATTTTACCAGGCTGATTCCTGCCTGATACGACGAGGCACCGTAGGTGAACGCAACCTTGGCAGCCTCGTTCATGACACTGATGTCAGTCTGAGTGATGTCGGCGCAGCCTTTGACCTCAAGGAGCCCAGCCTCTATGCAGCGAATAGCTTTGAACTCACTCTTCAGCTTGCTAGGATTATGCCCCTGCTGATAGCGAACGTAAGCTTTCGCAAATGGAATGATGCCTACATTCAGAAGCTGCGCTTTGGTAAAACCACGGGATGGCGCACCCTTTTTTGTGAAGTTACCAACACCTACCCATGCATCGCTATGCCAGTCCAGATCAGCCCCAAACACCTTGAGCTTGTTCCTGCACATGAGGATGAACTCGTCAAGATTTTGCCGGCTGCTGATCTGGGCTTTGGGAACAAACAGGAAGACGTCAGACATTTGTGCGATCGCTCTTCATAGCGTTGCAACGGGTTACTACATCACTGACTGCAAGAATGAGTCGATCATTTACCGATGCTATCTTCAGATCTCCGGTGCCTTCATAAACACTGCCACGCTCACGAATAAGCTCATCAAGGAGACGTTCGTGTGGCCCATCAAGCCATGGCTGAAAGTGAGAGCATGTGTAGCAAGCGACCGGGGCCAGAGCACCACAAAACCCAAAGCTGCCACAGGTACCAACGTTGCCATCTGAACTGCAAATCCTGCTTGAACGGTCTCCCCCACGACGAGCATTGGTTTCATCAACAACAAGGATGCCTTGAAACGCTTGCGCAAGTGGAGCCAACTGCAGCGCTACAGCTTTATCGATACGCTCAACAATCTCGGGAATGTTCCTTACGTAGACGCCGACATTTTGGAGATCTGAGTGATCAAGCGCTTGCGCGATGATATATTCGCCCCTGCCTTCTCGCGCTAGGTTGGTTCCGAGGGTGTAACGGAAACGGTATGGATTGATGTTCGTGTAAGCGCCCGTTCGGTGACTGATAACGGCGATCACCTCTTTAATGCTCGACATTGAGTCACCAATCTCTTTCACTCGAGCATGCAAAAAATCTCCTGCAAGTTGCACCTCAAGACCTTTATTCACGTCGTAGTGTTTGATGGCCGGAAACAGTGGCAGCTCGGGAATAAGACTCTGCCGGATAGAACCTCCGCACAGATCAGAAAAAGCTGATTTCACATAGCCTGCCTGCTCCTGAAGAAGCGCCCATAAATCCGCAACAACTTCAAACGCAGAGAACGACTGACGCCACCCCTCATACTTTTGCTTGCCCCGAGGAAAATCGATGAAGTAGCGCTGTCCAACAGTGCGAAGGTCTTTAATCTTCAACGCTGCAATTTGAGCTGAACGCCTGCCAGTCATAGCTAAAATCATCACGAAGCAAGTTTCTCGCAAGTTGAGTTTTCCAATCGCATAACAATCAAGCACGCCTGAGACAATAGCCTCCATCTCAATATCTGTAAGAGGTCCGTTCTCTGGACACATTGATTGTACTGCGTACCCTTTTTCGTTCCCTTTGATTCTCCAGCTCTCCATCATTTTCAAGATATCAGAGGAGACTCCGAGATATCCAAGACTTACCCATGTGCGAATGAACGCACGCATTGAACTCAATTCCCACTCAGCATCAGCCATCTGTGAGCGATAGGAAATCATTGATTCCGGACTAAAGAGTGAAAGAGCGTCCGTTGATTCAAAATAAAGCTTGAACCGGCGGTATAGCGCCAGCGTGTATCCCGCCGAGCAGTTCTCTCCATAAATAGCCAAAACCTGCTTAAATACGTGCTTGAAATTACAATCCAGCCATGCGGGAAGAGCATCCAAGAAGAACCCAATATCTTTACTTAACTTCCAATAATCCGAATATATATCAACTTCATAGCCACTTTTAGATACAAACGAAGTACGTTCATAGCGGCCAGGGACGGCTTTATAATTCATGATCATCAGATGTTTTCCCCAAGTGCTTTTCCTGCAATCCAACAGTAGCTTTACCAGCTTCTTCCTTGATGTGACGTTTATTATAAATTCCTGCCGTTTCGGAAGTTTCACTCCACCCCATGAGGTAAGACCTGAGTTTTTCTTCACGCTCGGGAGTGATAGAGTTTTCATCACAATATTTTGAGAAAATGTAATTCCAATGGTGGCGAAGCGCATGGCTATGCAGGCTTGAAAACTCACCAGCAAGACTCGACAGCGTTGCAATGAATTTTCCAAAGCCAGAGTTAGAAATTGGCCACCCTGTTGTTTTTCCAGGACGATGAGTGACAAAAAGATATCCGTGCTTACGGGCACCAGGAACTTTATTACGGTATTTTGATATGTACTCGCGAACTCGATCCATGAGTTCTGGAATAAGAGGAACCGTACGCTCCCGTGTTTTCGCCAGAGGCTGATAGGTTCTCGGATCGCCAACAGAATCTGCTCGTCGGACAATTATTAACGTGTTATTCGCAAAATCGAAGTCATCGGTTTTGAGGTTCAACAGCTCCCCCCGCCGCATCCCGGTCAGACGAAGAATGCTGAACATCAGTGCGTTTCTTAACTGAAGGCCAAAGTCAGCAACCGGGTTAAATTCGTTGCCGGGTTTGAGGATATTTTCAACCTGATCCAAGACGGCGTCTTTCAGGTAAGAATCAGATCTATCTGTTTCACTTTTAGCGCCCATTTTAGGCCGGTTAGCCTTAATTTGAGACACCATGGTTGCGATAGCCCTAGCGCTGGTTGCAGTCTCTGGGTGCAGCCTACCGGCCAAGAACCCAACATACTCAGCAATGACAGAGATGCGGTTGTACTGATTCTCCTTGGAGACCCTTTTCTGTCGACCTTTGATGGCCCTGATCTTCCCGTCTTTTGGCCACATATTTTCCAAAGGCTTTTGCATGAAATCCCTCAGCGAATGGATCTCATGAGCCAAAAGCAGCTCACTTCGCTTAAAGCGCGATTCCAGATCAAGGTCGAAGTAATCCTGCCAGGCGCGCATCGCCTTGAGTGCTGACAAGGCTCCATTGATTGTGTTGATAGAAAGAGAGGCACCGCGCATTTCGGCAGTTACGTACAGCGACGGGTAATAAAGCGGCATGCCAGTGTCATCGACAAGGATCGAAAACCTCTCCCCCGAACTTCCCTGGAACCGTCTCACCGATAGATGCATAGACACCTCGAATTCAATACGTAAATTCAAGGTATGAACGTAGCTAAAAATCAGCAAGTCATTTTTTACACACCAAAAACGAAAAAACCCCCGCAATGCGGGGGTTTCCTAGAGAAACTTTACAAAAGAGTCTCTGCTATTCCTCAGAACGGAATATCGTCATCAAAGCTGTCGAAATCCGGAGCTGGCTGCGGGGCCTGCTGTTGCGGCGCAGGGCGCGACTGTTGCTGTTGCTGCGGTGCAGGGCGTTGAGCCTGCTGACGCGGAGCCGACTGTTGTTGCTGGTAGTTGTTGCCACCACCCTGGTTTTGCTGGTCGCCCTGTGGACGGCCACCCAGCAGTTGCATGGTGCCTTGCATGTCGACCACGATTTCGGTGGTGTAACGCTTGATACCGTCTTTTTCCCACTCACGGGTTTGCAGCTTGCCTTCGATGTACACCTGCGAACCCTTGCGCAGGTATTCGCCGGCGATTTCGGCCACTTTGCCGAACATCGATACACGGTGCCATTCAGTCTTCTCGACTTTCTGACCGGTTTGCTTGTCAGTCCATTGTTCGCTGGTTGCCAGACTCAGGTTGGTCACGGCATTACCGTTAGGCAAGTAGCGAACTTCGGGATCCTGGCCGCATGTGCCGACCAATATAACTTTGTTAACCCCACGGGCCATAACGTTCTCCTAGGCTTCGCACGTCGGCGCTGGGTTAACCAACTGCTCGAGTGTCGCGCGATCCAATAGTTCGGTGTCCAATTTGATATAAATCGCAGCCTCTTCAGCCACGATCACTGCATCTGTAACGCCATTGACTGCCTTTAGACGCTCAGCCAGACCTGCTTCGCGCAACGCCTCGGGCGATAACGGCAGGCGCAGGCTTGTTACATACGGTGGTTCACGCATGGTAACAGCAAAGGCCAACCAGAGTGCAGCCAGACCTGCGCCTCCCAGGAACACAACCGACAGACCGCCATGCTGAAACAGCCAGCCGCCGAGTATGCCGCCCAGTGCCGATCCGAGGAACTGGCTGGTGGAGTAAACCCCCATCGCCGTGCCCTTGCCGCCTGCGGGTGAAACTTTGCTGATCAGCGAAGGCAATGAAGCCTCCAACAGGTTAAACGCAGTGAAAAACACCACAGTGCCAATCACCAGCGTTCGTAAACTGTCGCCGAACTTCCAGAAGAATAGCTCAGTGAGCATCAACGTCACGACGGCGCCGAGCAAAACTCGTTTCATTTTGCGTTTCTTTTCGCCGTAGATGATGAACGGGATCATGGCGAAGAATGAAATCAGCAAGGCCGTCAGATACACCCACCAATGTTGTTCCTTGGGCAGGCCGGCCTTCTCGACCAGCGCCAGCGGCAGTGCGATAAAGCTCGACATCAACATGGCGTGCAGCACAAAAATGCCAAGGTCCAGGCGCAACAGGTCGGGATGGCGCAAGGTCGGCAGCAAGGCCTGCTTCGCCACTCCGGACTCACGATGCTGCAAGGTACCGGTGGAACGCGGCACCATAAACATCACAATCACGATCCCGCACAGCGCCATTGCCCCCGTCGCCAGAAACAGCCCGGACAACCCGAAAGCGCGAGTCAGGAGCGGGCCCACCACCATGGCCACGGCAAATGACAAGCCGATGGTCATGCCGATCATGGCCATGGCCTTGGTGCGATGCTGTTCACGGGTAAGGTCTGACAACAGCGCCATGACCGCTGCAGAAATCGCCCCCGCACCTTGCAGGATGCGTCCCGCAATGACGCCCCAGATCGAATCGGAATTGGCCGCCAGCACACTGCCCAGCGCGAAGACAATCAAGCCCAGGTAAATGACCGGGCGCCGTCCAATACGATCGGAAATAACACCAAAGGGGATCTGGAAAATGGCCTGGGTCAGGCCATAAGCGCCAATCGCCAGACCAATCAGGGCGGGCGTTGCACCGGCAAGGTCCATTCCATAGGTTGCCAGAACCGGCAACACCATAAACATGCCCAGCATACGGAAGGCGAACACAAGGGCCAGACCGCTTGCTGCCCGGGTCTCGCCGCTACTCATGCGTTCGCTGTGGGGATCGTGCATGGAAAAACCTCATGTGAACCGGCGGCGATTCTATCAGTCCCATCGTCTAACAGCACATACACGAGAGAGACGCGACGCTTTGTCACGCAAAAGTTATAAAGGCTGCTTGAATGACAGTGTGCCATCAAGGGCCTGCACAGCTTTCGCACAGATCCGTATACTCATTCGTTTACGTTATGCCCGCCAAGCGAGGCCGCAGTGGACAAGATCCTGATACGTGGGGCACGAACCCACAACCTGAAGAACATCGACCTGACCCTGCCAAGGGACAAACTGATCGTTATCACCGGACTGTCTGGCTCCGGCAAATCATCCCTCGCGTTTGACACGCTGTATGCCGAAGGCCAGCGCCGTTATGTCGAGTCGTTGTCAGCCTATGCGCGGCAGTTCCTGTCGATGATGGAAAAGCCTGACGTCGATACCATCGAGGGTCTGTCGCCGGCGATTTCCATCGAGCAAAAATCGACCTCGCACAACCCGCGCTCCACGGTCGGCACCATCACCGAAATCTACGACTACCTGCGCCTGCTGTATGCCCGCGTAGGTATCCCGCGCTGCCCGGATCACGACATTCCTCTGGAAGCCCAGACCGTCAGCCAAATGGTCGACCTGGTACTGGCCCAGCCCGAAGGCAGCAAGCTGATGCTGCTGGCGCCGGTGATCCGCGAGCGTAAGGGCGAACACCTTTCAGTATTTGAAGAACTGCGCGCCCAGGGTTTTGTTCGCGCCCGGGTCAACGGCAAGCTTTGCGAGCTGGACGAACTGCCCAAGCTCGACAAACAGAAAAAGCACAGCATTGATGTGGTGGTTGACCGCTTTAAAGTGCGTGCCGATCTGCAGCAGCGCCTGGCCGAGTCTTTCGAGACAGCGCTGAAACTGGCTGATGGCATTGCCCTGGTTGCGCCGATGGACGATGAGCCGGGCGAAGAAATAATCTTTTCCGCGCGCTTCGCCTGCCCGATTTGCGGCCATGCGATCAGCGAGCTGGAACCCAAGCTGTTTTCCTTCAACAACCCGGCAGGTGCATGCCCGACCTGCGATGGTCTGGGGGTCAAGCAGTTCTTCGATATCAAGCGCCTAGTCAATGGCGAGCTGACGCTGGCCGAAGGCGCGATCCGCGGTTGGGACAGGCGCAACGTTTATTATTTCCAGATGCTCGGGGCGTTGGCCAAGCATTACGACTTCAGCCTTGAAGTGCCGTTCAGCGAGCTGCCGGCCGACAAGCAAAAGGTGATCCTCTATGGCAGCGGCACGCAAAACGTGGATTTCCGCTATCTGAATGATCGTGGCGATATCGTCAAGCGTGCTCACCCGTTCGAAGGCATCGTGCCAAACCTGGAACGCCGTTATCGCGAAACCGAGTCGGCCACCGTGCGCGAAGAACTGGCCAAGTTCCTCAGCACCCAGTCCTGCCCGGATTGCCGGGGTACCCGACTGCGTCGCGAAGCCCGTCATGTATGGGTCGGCGAAAAAACCCTGCCCGCGGTCACCAGCATGCCTATCGGTGATGCAACCGAATACTTCAGCACGCTGAGCCTGAGCGGACGCCGTGGCGAAATCGCTGACAAAATCCTTAAGGAAATTCGCGAGCGCCTGCAGTTCCTGGTGAATGTGGGGCTGGACTATCTGTCGCTGGACCGTAGTGCCGATACCCTGTCAGGCGGTGAAGCCCAGCGTATTCGTCTGGCCAGTCAGATTGGTGCAGGCCTGGTTGGCGTGCTGTATATCCTCGACGAGCCCTCCATCGGCCTGCATCAGCGCGATAACGATCGCCTGCTGGGCACCCTCAAGCATCTGCGTGATATCGGTAACACCGTGATTGTGGTGGAGCACGACGAAGACGCCATCCGCCTGGCGGACTATGTGGTGGATATCGGCCCTGGTGCTGGCGTGCATGGCGGTCATATTGTTGCTGAAGGTACACCGGCCGAGGTGATGGCTCACCCTGACTCACTGACAGGCAAATACCTGTCGGGGCGTGTGAAGATTGCCGTACCCGCCAAGCGCACACCGCGCAACAAGAAGCTGACACTGTCGCTCAAGGGTGCTCGCGGCAATAACTTGCGCAATGTTGATCTGGAAATTCCGATTGGCCTGCTGACCTGTGTCACTGGGGTCTCGGGGTCAGGCAAATCCACCCTGATCAACAACACACTTTACCCGCTCAGCGCCACGGCACTGAATGGCGCGACCACGCTGGAAGCGGCGGCGCACGACAGCATCAAGGGGCTTGAGCATCTGGACAAGGTCGTCGATATCGACCAAAGCCCGATTGGCCGTACGCCGCGCTCCAACCCTGCGACCTACACCGGGTTGTTTACGCCAATCCGCGAGTTGTTCTCGGGTGTGCCCGAGTCGCGCTCGCGCGGTTACGGCCCGGGGCGTTTCTCTTTCAACGTAAAGGGCGGACGCTGCGAGGCCTGTCAGGGTGATGGCCTGATCAAGGTAGAAATGCACTTTCTGCCGGACATCTATGTGCCTTGCGATGTGTGCAAAAGCAAGCGTTACAACCGTGAAACCCTTGAGATCAAATACAAGGGCAAGAGCATCCACGAAGTGCTGGAAATGACCATCGAAGAAGCGCGAGTGTTCTTCGATGCCGTGCCTGCACTGGCGCGTAAGCTGCAAACGCTGATGGATGTAGGCTTGTCCTATATCAAGCTAGGACAATCCGCCACCACGCTGTCAGGCGGTGAGGCGCAACGGGTCAAGTTGTCCCGTGAGCTGTCCAAGCGCGATACAGGCAAGACCTTGTATATCCTCGATGAGCCTACTACCGGTTTGCACTTTGCTGACATCCAGCAGTTGCTGGATGTGCTGCATCGTCTTCGCGACCATGGCAACACCGTGGTAGTGATCGAACACAACCTGGACGTGATCAAGACCGCTGACTGGCTGGTGGATCTCGGCCCTGAGGGGGGTTCCAAGGGCGGGCAGATCATTGCTACCGGTACACCGGAAGAAGTAGCCGAGATGAAGCAATCACACACGGGCTTCTACCTGAAGCCACTGTTGATTCGCGACAAGGCTTAAATCGCGGTACGAAAAAGCCCCTGCCATCGTGAGATGGCAGGGGCTTTTTACTGAGCGCAAATCAAGCTCTTGTGGGAGCGGGCTTGCTCGCGAAGGTAACGCCGCGACACACAAGCCAGACCGTGTTGCCTGCATCGCGGGCAAGCCACGCTCCCACCAAAAGCATCTCAGCTTCCCTGGATCAGAACTGCGATTGCAGGTAGTTCTGCAAGCCGATCGACTTGATCAGGCCCAGCTGTTTTTCCAGCCAGTAGGTGTGGTCTTCTTCGGTGTCTGCCAGCTGAACACGCAACATGTCACGGCTCACGTAGTCCTTGTGCAGTTCGCACAGGGCGATGCCTTTGCACAGCGCGGCACGGACTTTATATTCCAGGCGCAGGTCGGCAGCGAACATCTCAGGCACCGTAGTACCCACATCCAGGTCGTCAGGGCGCATGCGCGGCGTACCCTCGAGCATCAGAATCCGGCGCATCAACGCATCAGCGTGTTGTGCCTCTTCCTCCATCTCGTGGTTGATACGCTCGTAAAGCTTGGTGAAACCCCAATCCTCGTACATACGGGAATGGACGAAATATTGGTCACGCGCAGCCAACTCGCCGGTCAGCAACGTATTGAGATAATCGATTACATCCGGGTGGCCTTGCATTGCCTTACATCTCCCTGCTTGAAAGGCTGTAGTTTGAACCAAGCCGACTGAGAGGTCACGGCTAAATCGCAATAAAAACCCTGTTTTTCAGAGAAAACAGGGTTAAATAACGCAAAAACCGCCCAATTGAGGGCGGTTCTGCTTCTCACTTAGAGTTAGTTACGCTGTACACCCAACGCCTTGGCAACACCATCACCATAAGCCTGATCAGCATTGTAGAAATGCTGCAGCTGACGCTCGACGACATCCCCCGTCACACCCTCCATAGCCCCTGCAATATTGTTGATCAGCAGGGCTTTCTGCTCGTCGTTCATCAGTCGGAACAGGGCACCGGCGTGGCTGTAGTAATCGCTGTCTACACGATGATCGTAACGATCAGCTGCACCACTGAGGGCCAATGGCGGCTCAGCATATTGCGGTGCTTGTTTTGGCGCGTCGCCATAGCTGTTCGGCTCATAGTTCGGTGCAGCACCACCATTGTTGCCGAAGGCCATAGAGCCATCACGCTGATAGTTATGCACAGGTACCCGTGGTGAGTTGATCGGCAGGTGCTGGTGGTTGGTGCCTACACGGTAGCGATGGGCATCGGCATACGCGAACACACGGCCTTGCAGCATGCGGTCAGGCGACAGGCCCACACCCGGGATCATATTGCTTGGCCCGAACGCAGCCTGCTCCACTTCGGCAAAGTAGTTCAGCGGGTTGCGGTTCAGCTCCAGCTCACCGATTTCAATCAGCGGGAACTCTTTCTGCGACCAGGTCTTGGTCACGTCAAACGGGTTCTCATAGTGGGCTGCAGCCTGAGCTTCAGTCATGACCTGCATGCATACGCGCCATTTCGGAAAGTCACCGCGTTCGATGGCGGCAAACAAGTCACGCTGTGCGTAATCCGGGTCGGTACCGGCAAGGCGCGCAGCCTCTGCAGGCGGCAGGTTCTTGATGCCCTGCTTGGTTTTGTAATGCCATTTGACCCAGTGACGCTCACCCGCAGCATTGATCAGGCTGTACGTGTGGCTGCCAAAGCCATGCATATGGCGGTAACCATCTGGAATGCCGCGATCGGAAAACAGGATGGTGACCTGGTGCAGCGACTCAGGGGAGTGCGACCAGAAGTCCCACATCATCTGTGCGCTTTTCAGGTTGCTTTGCGGGAGGCGTTTTTGGGTGTGGATAAAGTCGGGAAATTTAAGCGGGTCACGGATGAAAAACACCGGGGTGTTATTACCGACGATGTCCCAGTTACCTTCCTCGGTGTAGAACTTGAGGGCAAAGCCACGTGGATCACGCTCGGTATCAGCCGAGCCGCGCTCGCCACCTACCGTTGAGAAGCGCAGAAAAGTGGGGGTTTGCTTGCCGATGGTGTCAAACAGCTTGGCACTGCTGTACTGAGCCATGTCACGGGTCAGGGTGAAAGTGCCATGGGCGCCTGAACCCTTGGCGTGTACGCGACGCTCAGGAATGTTTTCACGGTTGAAGTGCGCGAGCTTTTCGATCAGATGAAAATCGTCAAGCAGCAATGGGCCACGAGGACCGGCAGAACGAGAATTCTGGTTATCCGCAACTGGAGCGCCGCTGGCGGTTGTAAGCGTTTTGGTCTGGCTCATATGTTTGCTTCCTCAGTCAGTCTTTGTACTGCCGGCTAATCGGCTGACGAGGAGTATTGACCATGAATTACACATGGGCAAATGCATTAAATGATCAGAATCAATAGATAATCATAATCGAACGCGCACAAAAAACCGGGCACTAGGCCCGGTTCTTTGTAGAGACTGACGTCTTACTCAGCGGATACAGCTTCACCGCCAACTGGACGATCAACCAACTCGACGTACGCCATAGGCGCGTTGTCGCCAGCGCGGAAACCGCACTTGAGGATGCGCAGGTAGCCACCCTCACGAGTTGCATAACGCTTGCCCAGATCGTTGAACAGCTTACCAACCATGGCTTTCGAACGAGTACGGTCGAAGGCCAGACGGCGGTTAGCAACAGAATCAATCTTGGCCAGAGTAATCAGCGGCTCAGCAACGCGACGCAATTCTTTGGCTTTCGGCAGAGTCGTTTTGATCAGCTCGTGCTCGAACAACGACACTGCCATGTTTTGAAACATAGCCTTGCGGTGCGAGCTAGTGCGGCTCAGGTGACGACCACTTTTACGATGACGCATGGTTCATTCCTTACCAAACACAACGTTCGGTGATTACGACGATCAGGCAGTCGCCTTGTCGTCCTTCTTAAGACTTGCAGGCGGCCAGTTGTCGAGGCGCATGCCGAGGGACAGACCACGGGAGGCCAGAACGTCCTTGATTTCAGTCAAGGATTTCTTGCCCAGGTTCGGAGTCTTCAACAGTTCTACTTCGGTGCGCTGAATCAGGTCACCGATGTAGTAAATGTTCTCCGCCTTAAGGCAGTTGGCCGAACGCACGGTCAGTTCCAGATCGTCAACAGGACGAAGCAGGATCGGATCGATCTCGTCTTCCTGCTCGATTACCACTGGCTCGCTGTCACCTTTGAGGTCGACGAATGCAGCCAACTGCTGTTGCAGGATGGTTGCAGCACGACGAATGGCCTCTTCAGGATCCAGTGTACCGTTGGTTTCCAGATCAATAACCAGCTTGTCCAGGTTGGTGCGCTGCTCGACACGGGCGTTTTCCACCACGTATGCGATACGGCGAACCGGGCTGAACGAAGAATCCAGCTGCAAGCGACCAATGCTGCGGCTTTCGTCTTCATCGCTCTGACGCGAGTCTGCTGGTTCATAACCACGACCACGAGCTACGGTGAGCTTCATGTTCAAGGCGCCGTTAGACGCCAGGTTGGCGATTACGTGATCGGGATTAACGATCTCGACATCATGATCCAGCTGAATATCGGCAGCGGTAACCACCCCCGAACCCTTCTTCGACAAGGTCAGCGTAACTTCGTCACGGCCGTGCAGCTTGATAGCCAGACCTTTAAGGTTCAACAGGATTTCAATTACGTCTTCCTGTACACCTTCGATGGCGCTGTACTCGTGGAGCACACCGTCAATCTCGGCCTCGACTACTGCACAGCCTGGCATTGAGGACAACAGGATGCGGCGCAGCGCGTTGCCCAGGGTGTGGCCAAAACCACGCTCGAGAGGCTCGAGAGTGATTTTAGCGCGGGTTGGACTGACAACTTGCACATCAATATGGCGAGGTGTCAGGAACTCATTTACCGAAATCTGCATGGATGCACCTATTTTCTAGCCCTTACTTGGAGTAGAGCTCGACAATCAGGCTTTCGTTGATGTCGGCGGACAGATCACTGCGAGCAGGAACGTTCTTGAAAACGCCCGACTTCTTCTCAGTGTCTACTTCTACCCATTCTACGCGGCCACGTTGGGCACACAGATCGAGAGCTTGGACAATGCGAAGCTGGTTCTTTGCTTTCTCGCGGATAGCGACCACGTCACCAGCACGAACCTGGTAGGACGGAACGTTTACGGTCTGACCGTTAACGCTGATCGACTTGTGCGATACCAACTGACGAGATTCGGCACGAGTAGAACCGAAACCCATACGGTATACGACGTTATCCAGGCGGCATTCGAGCAGTTGCAGCAGGTTTTCACCGGTTGCACCTTTTTTGCCAGCAGCTTGTTTGTAGTAGCCGCTGAACTGACGCTCGAGAACGCCGTAGATACGACGGACCTTCTGCTTTTCACGCAGTTGGGTACCGTAGTCGGATTGGCGACCGCGGCGTTGGCCGTGGATGCCTGGAGCAGCTTCAATATTGCACTTCGATTCGATAGCGCGCACACCACTCTTCAGGAAGAGATCAGTGCCTTCACGACGTGCCAGTTTGCATTTTGGACCAATGTAACGAGCCATTCTTTACAGTCTCCTGATTACACGCGGCGCTTCTTCGGCGGACGGCACCCGTTGTGCGGGATTGGCGTCACGTCGGTGATGCTGGCGATCTTATAGCCACAGCCGTTCAAAGCACGGACAGCGGACTCACGACCTGGACCTGGGCCCTTGACGTTAACGTCAAGGTTTTTCAGGCCATATTCCAGCGCAGCTTGACCAGCACGTTCAGCAGCTACTTGAGCAGCGAACGGGGTGGACTTGCGTGAACCGCGGAAACCCGAACCACCAGAGGTAGCCCAAGAAAGCGCGTTACCCTGACGATCCGTGATGGTCACGATGGTGTTGTTGAAAGACGCGTGGATGTGGGCGATGCCATCAACCACTGTCTTTTTAATTTTTTTACGAGGACGAGCAGCAGGTTTTGCCATGACTAAATTCCTGTCGATTCGCTGGTGCGATTACTTGCGGATCGGCTTACGCGGACCTTTGCGAGTACGCGCGTTGGTCTTGGTACGCTGACCGCGCACTGGAAGACCACGACGATGGCGCAGACCGCGGTAGCAGCCCAGGTCCATCAAGCGTTTGATTTTCATGTTGACTTCACGACGCAGGTCACCTTCAGTGGTGAACTTCGCCACTTCGCCACGCAGCAACTCAATCTGCTCGTCGCTCAGATCCTTGATCTTAGCGGCTGGGTTTACACCAGCATCCGCACAGATTTTCTGTGAGGTAGTGCGACCAACACCATAGATGTAGGTCAGCGAGATAACAGTGTGCTTGTTATCTGGAATGTTAACGCCTGCAATACGGGCCATTCAGTGGGACTCCAATTGACAGCTACCTACGCCCCGGAAGCCAAGAAATAGGGCGCGAGATAATATCGCTGTAATAACAAATAATCAACCCAGCAGCGCACTAGCTGCTGGGCTTCAAACAGATCACACTCAGCCTTGGCGCTGTTTGTGACGTGGTTCCGCGCTGCAAATTACCCGAACAACACCTTCGCGGCGAATAATCTTGCAGTTACGGCACAGCTTTTTCACCGATGCACGAACTTTCATCACCAACTCCTCTCACCTTACGGGGTAGTACTTCAGCGGAGCATGCCGCTGCCGTAGCCCTTCAGGTTGGCTTTCTTCATCAGGGATTCGTACTGGTGCGAAACGAGGTGCGATTGTACTTGGGACATGAAGTCCATAACAACCACAACAACGATCAGCAACGAGGTCCCGCCAAGGTAGAACGGAACGTTTGCCGCAACCACCAGGAACTGGGGCAACAGGCACACGGCCGTCATATAAAGAGCACCGAACAGAGTCAAACGAGTCAAAACGCCATCAATATAGCGTGCCGACTGCTCACCTGGACGGATACCCGGAATAAAGGCACCGGACTTCTTCAGGTTTTCCGCTACGTCTTTCGGATTGAACATCAACGCCGTATAGAAGAAGCAGAAGAAAATAATCCCTGCACTAAACAGCAGAATATTCAACGGCTGACCAGGAGCGATCGACTGCGAGATGTCCTGCAACCAGCCCATACCTTCAGACTGACCGAACCAGGCACCCAGCGAAGCCGGGAACAGCAAAATGCTGCTCGCAAAAATAGCCGGGATAACACCGGCCATATTCACTTTCAGCGGTAGGTGGCTAGTCTGCGCAGCAAACACCTTGCGGCCCTGCTGACGCTTGGCGTAGTGAACAGCAATACGACGCTGGCCACGCTCAATGAACACCACAAAACCGATAATCGCTACTGCCAGCAAACCGATAGCAACCAGAGCGAAAATATTGATATCGCCCTGACGTGCAGACTCGAAAGACTGCCCGATTGCTCTCGGAAGACCGGCGACGATACCCGAAAAAATCAACATCGAGATACCGTTGCCAACACCACGCTCAGTAATCTGCTCACCCAGCCACATCATGAACATTGCACCCGCCACAAACGTGGTTACTGCAACGAAATGGAAGCCCAGGTCACCAGTGAACGCTACGCCTTGCCCTGCCAGACCAATGGACATGCCAATAGCCTGGACAAGAGCAAGAGCGACAGTGAGGTAGCGGGTGTACTGGCTAATCTTGCGACGGCCAGCTTCACCTTCCTTCTTCAACTGCTCCAGTTGCGGGCTGACAGCGGACATAAGCTGCATGATGATCGATGCCGAAATGTACGGCATGATCCCCAGCGCAAAAATACTCATCCGCTCCAGCGCGCCGCCGGAAAACATGTTGAACAAGCTAAGTATGGTCCCCTCATTCTGTCGAAACAGGTCCGCCAGCCGGTCCGGGTTGATACCTGGAACTGGGATGTGTGCGCCTATCCGGTAGACGATAATCGCCAGGAATAGAAAACGCAGTCGAGCCCAGAGCTCGGATAACCCGCCTTTGCTGAGCGCTGAGAGAGCACCTTGCTTAGCCATTTATTCCTCGAACTTGCCGCCAGCTGCTTCGATAGCCGAACGCGCACCTTTGGTGGCGCCGATTCCCTTGCCGATTGTGACAGCGCGAGTCACTTCACCGGACAGCATGATTTTCACACGCAGTACGTTGACGTTGATCACGTTGGCATCTTTCAGGGTCTGCACAGTTACGATGTCGCCTTCCACTTTAGCCAGCTCGGACAAACGCACTTCTGCGCGATCCATGGCTTTCAGGGATACGAAACCGAACTTAGGCAGACGGCGATGCAGCGGCTGTTGACCGCCTTCAAAGCCTGGAGCAATGGTGCCACCGGAGCGGGAGGTCTGACCTTTGTGACCACGGCCACCAGTCTTACCCAAACCACTACCGATACCACGGCCCGGACGATGCTTTTCGCGACGGGAACCCGGCGCTGGACTCAGATCATTGAGTTTCATCGATTAACCCTCTACACGCAGCATGTAGTAAGCCTTGTTGATCATCCCGCGATTCTCGGGAGTATCAAGTACTTCTACAGTGTGACCGATGCGACGCAGACCCAGACCCTTAACGCACAGTTTGTGGTTAGGGATACGGCCGGTCATGCTTTTGATCAGCGTTACTTTAACGGTAGCCATGATCAGAAGATCTCCTTGACGCTTTTGCCACGCTTGGCGGCAATAGATTCAGGAGATTGCATAGCTTTCAAACCTTTGAAAGTGGCGTGAACCACGTTTACCGGGTTAGTCGAGCCGTAGCACTTGGCCAGTACGTTCTGAACGCCAGCAACTTCGAGGACAGCACGCATAGCGCCGCCAGCGATGATACCGGTACCTTCAGAAGCAGGCTGCATGTAAACCTTGGAAGCGCCGTGGGCGGATTTCATGGCGTACTGCAGAGTGGTGCCGTTAAGGTCCACTTGAATCATGTTGCGGCGAGCAGCTTCCATTGCCTTCTGGATCGCAGCAGGCACTTCACGTGACTTGCCACGGCCGAAGCCAACGCGCCCTTTACCATCACCAACCACGGTCAACGCGGTGAAAGTGAAGATACGGCCGCCTTTAACGGTTTTGGCTACGCGGTTAACTTGAACCAGCTTCTCAATGTAGCCTTCGTCGCGCTTTTGGTCGTTATTTGACATAACTTAGAACTCCAGCCCAGCTTCACGAGCAGCCTCAGCCAGCGCTTTCACGCGGCCGTGGTACTTGAAGCCAGAGCGGTCGAAAGCCACCTGCGAGACGCCAGCGGCTTTTGCACGCGTAGCGACCAGCTGGCCAACCTTTGTGGCCGCGTCGATGTTGCCAGTGGCACCATCACGCAGTTCTTTGTCCAAAGTCGAGGCGCTTGCCAGGACTTTGCTGCCGTCGGCCGAGATGACCTGGGCGTATATGTGCTGTGCCGAGCGGAACACGCAGAGACGCACGACTTCGAGTTCGTGCATTTTCAGACGTGCTTTGCGAGCGCGGCGCAGGCGAGTAACTTTTTTGTCGGTCATTTGCTATGCCCTACTTCTTCTTGGCTTCTTTACGACGGACGACTTCGTCCGCGTAACGTACACCCTTGCCTTTATAAGGCTCTGGCGGACGGAAACCGCGGATCTCAGCGGCCACCTGACCTACCAGCTGCTTATCAATACCCTTGATCAGGATATCGGTTTGGCTAGGAGTCTCAGCGGTGATGCCTTCCGGCAACTCGTAATCCACTGGGTGCGAGAAGCCAAGAGCCAGGTTCAGCACTGTGCCTTTTGCTTGCGCTTTGTAACCAACACCGACCAGCTGGAGCTTGCGCTCGAAGCCTTGGCTTACGCCTTGGACCATGTTGTTTACCAACGCACGAGTGGTACCAGCCATTGCGCGAGTTTGTTGATCGCCATTGCGAGCAGCGAAACGCAGCTCACCAGCTTCTTCAACAATCTCAACGGACGAATGGATGTTCAGTTCTAGAGTACCCTTGGCACCCTTCACCGAAAGCTGTTGGCCGGCGAATTTTACTTCGACACCAGCTGGCAGCTTAACGGGGTTCTTAGCGACGCGTGACATGCTTATCCCCCCTTAGAACACAGTGCAAAGAACTTCGCCGCCGACACCGGCAGCGCGCGCAGCACGATCCGTCATCACACCTTTGCTGGTGGAGACGATAGACACACCCAGACCGCCACGAACTTTCGGCAGATCTTCGGAGGACTTGTACTGACGCAGGCCTGGACGGCTAACGCGCTTAACTTCTTCGATAACCGAACGGCCTTCGAAGTACTTCAGCTCGATAGACAGCAGTGGCTTGATTTCGCTGCTGATCTGATAATCCGCGATGTAACCTTCGTCTTTGAGAACTTTGGCTACAGCTACCTTCAACGTGGAAGATGGCATGCTTACGACGGACTTTTCAGCCATCTGGGCATTACGGATTCGAGTTAGCATGTCCGCTAACGGGTCCTGCATACTCATGGGCTAGACGCTCCTGATACAAAAAGAATTAGCCTTGCGGCTACAACTGTCGCCGAGTACTCAATGCTTAAAAAGCACGGGCTCAGGCGAGCCGGTCATTCTAGACACACGCCAGAAATGAATCAAGCCCCAATAGGGGCTTGATTCATATTCAAGGTCACCGGCTGTCAGGATCTTGCAACCCTGACAGGGGTAACTTTGCCTGTGCGCCTTACCAGCTGGCTTTAACCAGACCTGGTACGTCGCCACGCATTGCTGCTTCACGCAATTTGTTACGGCCAAGGCCGAACTTGCGGTAAACACCATGCGGACGGCCAGTCAGGCGGCAGCGGTTACGCATGCGCGCAGCGCTTGCGTCACGTGGCTGCTTCTGCAGAGCAACTTGAGCTTCCCAACGTGCTTCTGGACTTGCGTTCAGATCCACGATGATAGCTTTCAGTGCTGCACGCTTCTTGGCGAACTTGGCAACCGTGAGCTGACGTTTCAGCTCGCGGTTTTTCATGCTCATCTTAGCCATGGTCCTACTCCAATCAGTTGCGGAACGGGAATTTGAAAGCACGCAGCAAGGCGCGACCTTCATCATCTGTCCGAGCAGTGGTGGTCAGGGTAATGTCCAGACCGCGGAGAGCATCGATTTTGTCGTAGTCGATTTCCGGGAAGATGATCTGCTCTTTTACGCCCATGCTGTAGTTACCACGACCATCGAAGGACTTGGCATTCAGGCCGCGGAAGTCGCGTACCCGAGGCAGGGAGATCGACAGCAGACGATCCAGGAATTCGTACATACGCTCACGGCGCAGAGTAACCTTAACGCCGATCGGCCAGCCTTCGCGAACTTTGAAGCCTGCGATGGACTTGCGAGCGTAGGTCACTACACATTTTTGACCCGTGATTTTTTCCAAATCAGCTACAGCGTGCTCGATGATTTTCTTATCACCGATCGCTTCGCCCAAACCCATGTTCAGGGTGATTTTGGTAACGCGCGGAACTTCCATCACGTTCGAAAGCTTAAGTTCTTCCTTAAGTTTCGGAGCGATTTCCTTCCGGTAAATCTCTTTTAGTCGTGCCATGGTCTCATCTACCTAGCAGTGTTCAAGCATCAACCGCTTTTTGGGTCGACTTGAAGACACGAATTTTTTTGCCTTCTTCTACTTTGAAACCAACGCGATCTGCTTTGCTGGTTTCGCTGTTGAAGATGGCCACGTTAGAAGCGTCCAGTGGAGCTTCTTTCTCGACGATACCGCCTTGTACGCCCGACATCGGGTTAGGCTTGGTATGACGCTTAACCAGGTTCAGACCGCCAATAACCAAACGGTTGTTAGCGAGAACCTTAAGCACCTTACCGCGCTTACCTTTGTCTTTGCCGGCGATCACGATGATCTCGTCGTCACGACGAATCTTTTGCATGTCGGATCTCCTTACAGCACTTCTGGGGCGAGCGAGACGATCTTCATGAACTTCTCAGTACGAAGTTCACGGGTCACTGGCCCAAAGATACGGGTGCCGATCGGCTCTTGCTTGTTGTTCAGAAGAACAGCAGCGTTGCCATCAAAGCGGATAATGGAGCCATCAGCACGACGTACGCCGTGACGAGTGCGGACTACAACAGCAGTCATCACTTGGCCTTTTTTCACTTTACCGCGAGGAATTGCTTCCTTCACGGTAACTTTGATGATGTCACCGATACCAGCGTAACGACGATGGGAGCCACCCAGCACCTTGATGCACATAACGCGGCGTGCGCCGCTGTTATCGGCCACATCGAGCATGGATTGAGTCTGAATCATATAATTTCTCCGACCCCTAGTCCTTAGACTTCCACAGCGCGTTCGAGAACATCAACCAGTGCCCAAGACTTGGTCTTGGCCATCGGACGAGTTTCACGAATAGTGACTTTGTCGCCGATGTGGCACTGATTGGTTTCGTCGTGCGCGTGCAGCTTAGTCGAACGCTTAACGTATTTACCGTAGATCGGGTGCTTAACGCGACGCTCGATCAGAACGGTGATGGTTTTGTCCATCTTGTCGCTGACAACACGGCCAGTCAGCGTACGGACAGTCTTTTCGGCTTCAGCCATGATTACTTACCTGCCTGCTGTTTGAGCACAGTCTTCACGCGAGCGATGTCACGCTTAACTTGCGAGAGCAGATGCGACTGCCCCAACTGGCCAGTTGCTTTCTGCATACGCAGATTGAACTGGTCGCGCAGCAAGCCGAGCAGTTGCTCGTTCAGCTGCTGTGCGGATTTTTCACGAAGTTCATTCGCTTTCATCACATCACCGTCCGTTTAACAAAGGAGGTGGCGAGCGGCAGCTTTGCAGCAGCCAGGGCGAAAGCCTCACGCGCCAGCTCTTCAGTAACACCCTCGATTTCATACAGGACTTTGCCTGGCTGAATCTGGGCAACCCAATATTCCACGTTACCCTTACCTTTACCCATACGAACTTCTAGGGGCTTTTTGGAAATAGGCTTGTCCGGGAATACACGGATCCAGATCTTGCCGCCACGCTTAACGTGACGGGTCAGTGCACGACGCGCTGATTCGATCTGACGAGCGGTGAGACGACCACGAGCAACAGACTTCAGCGCGTATTCGCCGAAGCTGACTTTGCTACCGCGCAATGCCAAGCCACGGTTGTGGCCAGTCATTTGCTTGCGGAACTTCGTACGCTTAGGTTGTAACATTTGGCGTACCCCTTACTTAGCAGCTTTTTTACGAGGCGCTGGTGCTTGTGGCTTCAGTTCTTCTTGGCGACCACCAATTACTTCGCCTTTGAAGATCCAAACCTTTACACCGATCACACCGTAAGTGGTGTGAGCTTCGTAGTTGGCATAGTCGATGTCGGCACGCAGGGTGTGCAATGGCACACGACCTTCGCGATACCATTCAGTACGTGCGATTTCAGCACCGCCGAGACGACCGCTCACTTGGATTTTGATGCCTTTGGCACCAATGCGCATAGCGTTCTGTACAGCGCGTTTCATCGCGCGACGGAACATTACACGACGCTCCAGCTGCTGAGCTACGCTCTGCGCAACCAGCATACCGTCGAGTTCCGGCTTGCGGATCTCTTCGATATTGATGTGCACAGGCACACCCATTTGCTTGGTCAGGTCCTGACGCAGTTTCTCAACATCTTCACCTTTCTTCCCGATAACGATACCTGGACGAGCGGTGTGGATGGTGATACGTGCAGTTTGGGCCGGACGATGGATATCGATACGGCTTACGGACGCGCTTTTTAGTTTGTCTTGGAGGTATTCACGCACCTTCAGATCAGCGAACAAGTAGTCCGCATAAGTCCGGCCGTCTGCGTACCAGACGGAGGTGTGCTCCTTGACGATTCCCAGGCGAATGCCAATGGGATGTACTTTCTGACCCATCTCTTCGACTCCGTTACTTGTCAGCAACCTTGACAGTGATATGGCAAGACCGCTTGACGATGCGATCAGCGCGGCCTTTGGCACGCGGCATGATGCGCTTCAGCGAACGCCCTTCGTTGACGAAAACGGTGGCGACTTTCAAGTCGTCAACGTCTGCGCCTTCGTTATGCTCGGCGTTGGCTACGGCCGACTCCAGCACTTTCTTGATGATCTCGGCGGCTTTCTTGTTGCTGAAAGCCAACAGGTTGAGCGCTTCGCCCACCTTCTTCCCGCGGATCTGGTCGGCGACCAAGCGGGCTTTCTGGGCGGAGATTCGAGCGCCCGACAACTTAGCGGCTACTTCCATCGTTCCTTACCCCTTAACGCTTGGCTTTCTTGTCTGCCACGTGCCCACGATAAGTGCGGGTACCGGCAAACTCGCCTAGTTTATGGCCAACCATGTCTTCGTTCACGAGAACTGGGACATGAAGACGACCGTTATGCACAGCGATGGTCAGACCGACCATTTGTGGCAGGATCATCGAACGACGCGACCAGGTTTTCACCGGTTTGCGATCGTTCTTTTCCGCCGCCACTTCGATCTTCTTCAGTAGGTGAAGATCAATAAAAGGACCTTTTTTCAGAGAACGTGGCACTGTCGTATCCCTCTATTTACTTGCGACGACGGACGATCATTTTGTCGGTACGCTTATTACCACGAGTCTTCGCGCCCTTAGTCGGGAAGCCCCATGGCGATACCGGATGACGACCACCAGAGGTACGACCTTCACCACCACCATGTGGGTGGTCAACCGGGTTCATGGCAACACCACGAACGGTTGGGCGAACGCCACGCCAGCGTTTGGCACCAGCTTTACCCAGCGAACGCAGGCTGTGCTCGGAGTTCGAGACTTCACCCAGGGTCGCACGGCATTCAGCCAGTACTTTACGCATTTCACCAGAGCGCAGACGCAGGGTCACATAGACACCATCACGAGCGACCAGCTGAGCCGAAGCACCAGCGGAACGTGCGATTTGCGCGCCTTTACCCGGCTTCAATTCGATGCCGTGTACGGTGCTACCAACTGGAATACTGCGCAGTTGCAACGAGTTACCCGGCTTGATTGGGGCCAAAGCACCCGAAATCAGCTGGTCGCCAGCACTCACGCCTTTAGGGGCAATGATGTAGCGGCGCTCGCCGTCTGCGTACAGCATCAGAGCGATGTGAGCAGTACGGTTTGGATCGTATTCGATACGCTCAACAGTGGCTGGAATGCCATCTTTGTCGTTGCGACGGAAGTCGACCATACGGTAATGCTGCTTATGACCACCACCGATGTGACGAGTGGTAATACGGCCATTGTTGTTACGACCACCAGACTTCGATTTCTTCTCGAGCAGCGGTGCGTGAGGAGCGCCTTTATGCAGCTCCTGGTTGACCACCTTGACCACATGACGGCGGCCAGGGGAAGTCGGTTTGCATTTAACGATTGCCATGATGCACCCCTTCCTTACTCAGCACTGCTGCTGAAATCGAGATCTTGGCCTGGCTGAAGGGAGATTACTGCCTTCTTCCAGTCATTACGCTTGCCCACGCCGCGAGCGGTGCGCTTGCTCTTACCCAGAACGTTCAGGGTAGTAACACGCTCAACTTTCACGCTGAACAGGCTTTCGACGGCCTTCTTGATTTCCAGCTTGGTTGCATCGGTAGCAACCTTGAAAACGAACTGGCCTTTCTTGTCTGCCAGAACCGTAGCCTTCTCGGAAACGTGCGGGCCAAGCAGAACTTTAAATACGCGTTCCTGGTTCATCCCAGCAGCTCCTCGAATTTCTTCACGGCCGACACGGTGATCAACACCTTGTCGTATGCGATCAGACTAACTGGATCGGAACCTTGCACGTCACGTACATCAACGTGTGGCAGGTTACGAGCAGCCAGGTACAGGTTCTGATCAACACCTTCAGACACGATCAGGACATCAGTCAGACCCATGCCATTCAGCTTGTTGAGCAGATCTTTGGTTTTCGGCGCTTCAACAGCGAAGTCCTGAACCACGACCAGACGATCAGTACGCACCAGCTCAGCAAGGATGGAACGCATTGCTGCGCGATACATCTTCTTGTTCAGCTTCTGGGAGTGATCCTGTGGACGAGCTGCGAAAGTGGTACCGCCGCCACGCCAGATTGGGCTACGGATAGTACCGGCACGAGCACGGCCAGTACCTTTCTGACGCCAAGGGCGCTTACCGCCACCACGAACGTCGGAACGGGTCTTTTGCTGCTTGCTACCTTGACGGCCGCCGGCCATGTAGGCCACGACTGCTTGGTGAACCAGCGTCTCGTTGAATTCGCCGCCGAAAGTCAGTTCGGAAACTTCGATCGCTTGAGCGTCATTTACATTTAATTGCATGTCAGCTTCCCCTTAACCGCGAGCCTTGGCCGCTGGACGTACAACCAGGTTGCCGCCAGTAGCGCCAGGAACAGCACCCTTGACCAACAACAGATTGCGTTCAGCGTCGACGCGCACTACTTCCAGGGACTGCACGGTCACGCGCTCAGCGCCCATATGACCGGACATTTTTTTGCCCTTGAATACACGACCAGGAGTCTGGCACTGGCCAATAGAGCCCGGGACGCGGTGGGAAACGGAGTTACCGTGAGTGTTGTCTTGGCCACGGAAATTCCAACGCTTGATCGTACCCTGGAAGCCTTTACCCTTGGACTGACCGGTTACATCAACCAGTTGGCCAGCGGTGAAGATTTCAGTGTTGATCAGATCGCCAGCCTGGTACTCGCCTTCTTCAAGACGGAATTCCATTACGGTACGACCGGCGGCAACGTTTGCTTTAGCGAAGTGACCCGCTTGAGCAGCTGTTACACGCGAAGCGCGACGCTCGCCGACAGTGACTTGCACTGCACGATAGCCATCGGTTTCTTCAGTTTTGAACTGGGTGACGCGATTCGGCTCGATCTCAATGACCGTGACCGGAATGGAGACACCTTCTTCGGTGAAAATACGGGTCATACCGCATTTACGACCGACTACACCAATAGTCATGTTGTAAACCTCATGAGTGTACGGGGCTTTCACCCGCTATGGCCGCCCATTTCAGAGCGTTACACGACTAAGACCCAAGTCTTAGCCGAGGCTGATCTGCACTTCCACACCGGCCGCAAGATCAAGCTTCATAAGTGCATCAACGGTTTTATCCGTTGGCTGGACGATGTCCAGTACGCGCTTATGAGTACGGATCTCGTACTGGTCACGCGCGTCTTTGTTGACGTGCGGGGAGACCAGAACGGTGAACCGCTCTTTACGGGTAGGCAGTGGAATTGGACCACGCACTTGAGCACCAGTACGTTTCGCGGTTTCCACGATTTCCTGGGTTGATTGGTCGATCAGGCGATGGTCAAAAGCCTTCAACCTGATACGGATTTGCTGATTTTGCATTGGATTTCAGACTCCAGATTGCTGTTCCCACCGAGCGCAATACGCCCGTTAAAAGGAGGCGCAATTCTATAGACGACCCCAGTAGGTGTCAACTCAATAAAAAAAGCCCCCGCTGAGCGGGGGCTTTTTTCAGGCAATCATCACTTACGCGATGATTTTGGCTACAACGCCAGCGCCAACGGTACGACCGCCTTCACGGATTGCGAAACGCAGACCGTCTTCCATTGCGATGGTTTTGATCAGGGTAACAACCATTTTGATGTTGTCGCCCGGCATTACCATCTCAACGCCTTCCGGCAGTTCGCAGTTACCAGTTACGTCAGTTGTACGGAAGTAGAACTGAGGACGGTAGCCTTTGAAGAACGGAGTGTGACGGCCGCCTTCTTCTTTGCTCAACACGTACACTTCAGCTTCGAAGGTAGTGTGTGGCTTAACCGAGCCTGGCTTAACCAGAACCTGGCCACGCTCAACGTCGTCACGCTTGGTGCCGCGCAGCAGCACGCCGCAGTTCTCGCCCGCACGACCTTCGTCGAGCAGCTTACGGAACATTTCAACGCCGGTGCAGGTGGTAACAGTAGTGTCACGCAGACCAACGATTTCCAGCGGATCTTGAACGCGAACGATACCGCGCTCGATACGGCCAGTTACAACAGTACCGCGACCGGAGATCGAGAATACGTCTTCGATTGGCATCAGGAACGGCTTGTCGATAACACGTACTGGATCTGGAATGTAGGTATCCAGAGTTTCAACCAGTTTACGAACGGCAGTGGTGCCCATTTCGTTGTCGTCTTTGCCTTCCAGCGCCATACGAGCCGAACCGATGATGATCGGAGTGTCGTCGCCTGGGAAGTCGTAAGTCGACAGCAGGTCACGAACTTCCATCTCAACCAGTTCCAGCAGCTCAGCGTCGTCTACCAGGTCAGCCTTGTTCAGGAAAACCACGATGTACGGAACGCCAACCTGACGGGACAGCAGGATGTGCTCACGGGTTTGTGGCATCGGACCATCAGCGGCCGAACAAACCAGGATAGCGCCGTCCATCTGAGCAGCACCGGTGATCATGTTCTTCACATAGTCAGCGTGACCTGGGCAGTCAACGTGAGCGTAGTGACGAATGTGCGAGTTGTATTCAACGTGCGCAGTGTTGATCGTGATACCACGAGCTTTTTCTTCTGGCGCGCTGTCGATTTTATCGAAGTCAACGATTGCCGAACCGAAAACTTCGGAGCAAACACGGGTCAGAGCTGCAGTCAGCGTGGTTTTACCATGGTCAACGTGACCGATAGTGCCAACGTTGACGTGCGGTAGGGAACGATCAAATTTTTCTTTAGCCACGACAATTAACTCCTTGCCTAAAGGACTGAACTAAATCAGCCTTGTTTTTTAGTAACAGTTTCGACGATGTGCGCCGGAGCTGTATCGTATTTTTTGAATTCCATAGAGTAGCTTGCGCGACCCTGGGACATGGAACGAACGTCGGTCGCATAACCGAACATTTCACCCAACGGTACTTCAGCACGAATTACTTTGCCGGAGACCGTATCTTCCATACCCTGGATCATGC
This sequence comes from Pseudomonas sp. TMW22080, assembly GCF_022496745.1. Taxonomy (NCBI): domain Bacteria; kingdom Pseudomonadati; phylum Pseudomonadota; class Gammaproteobacteria; order Pseudomonadales; family Pseudomonadaceae; genus Pseudomonas; species Pseudomonas sp. TMW22080. The sequence continues at coordinate 816,866 of NZ_SCFF01000003.1, forward strand.
CGCGACGACGGTTCAAGTCGCCCATCACGTCACCCATATAGTCTTCAGGTGTAACAACCTCTACCGCCATGATCGGCTCAAGCAGCTCACCGCCACCTTTGGTAGCCAGTTGCTTGGTCGCCATGGAAGCAGCCACCTTAAACGCCATCTCGTTGGAGTCGACGTCGTGGTAAGAACCATCAAACACGGTAGCCTTCAGGCCGATCAGCGGATAGCCGGCAACAACACCGTTCTTCATCTGCTCTTCGATACCCTTCTGGATAGCCGGGATGTATTCCTTAGGAACCACACCACCTACCACTTCGTTCACGAACTGCAGACCTTCCTGACCTTCGTCAGCAGGTGCAAAACGAATCCAGCAGTGACCAAACTGGCCACGACCGCCGGACTGACGAACGAACTTGCCTTCGATCTCACAGTTCTTCGTGATGCGCTCACGATAGGAAACCTGAGGCTTACCGATGTTGGCTTCGACGTTGAACTCACGGCGCATCCGGTCAACCAGGATGTCCAGGTGCAGCTCGCCCATGCCAGAGATGATCGTTTGACCAGTCTCTTCATCAGTTTTAACGCGGAAAGATGGATCTTCCTGAGCAAGCTTGCCCAGTGCAACACCCATTTTTTCCTGGTCATCCTTGGTCTTAGGCTCTACGGCAACCGAAATAACCGGCTCCGGGAAGTCCATACGAACCAGAATGATTGGCTTGTCAGCGTTGCACAAAGTCTCACCAGTGGTGACGTCCTTCATGCCGATCAAGGCCGCGATGTCACCAGCGCGTACTTCCTTGATTTCTTCACGGGCGTTTGCGTGCATTTGCACCATACGACCCACGCGCTCTTTCTTGCCCTTAACCGAGTTGATTACGCCGTCGCCGGAGTTCAACACGCCCGAGTAAACACGGACGAAGGTCAAGGTACCCACGAATGGGTCGGTAGCGATCTTGAACGCCAGAGCCGAGAACGGCTCGTTGTCGTCTGCATGACGCTCCAGTTCGATAGTCTCGTCATCCGGGTCAGTACCCTTGATGGCAGGAATATCAGTCGGAGCAGGCAGGAAGTCGATAACGGCGTCGAGAACCAGGGGAACACCCTTGTTCTTGAAGGAAGAACCGCAAACAGCCAGGACGATCTCACCAGCGATAGTACGCTGACGCAGAGCCGCCTTGATTTCCGCGATGGTGAATTCTTCACCTTCGAGGTACTTGTTCATCAGCTCTTCATTGGCTTCGGCCGCAGCCTGAACCATGTTGTCGCGCCACTCGTCAGCAAGATCTTTCAGCTCAGCTGGAATTTCTTTGCGAACAGGAACCATACCTTTGTCAGCATCGTTCCAGTACACAGCTTCCATGTTGATCAGATCGATCTGACCCTGGAAGTTGTCTTCGGAACCGATAGCCAACTGGATTGGAACTGGAGTGTGGCCCAGACGCTTCTTGATCTGCTCGATAACGCGCAGGAAGTTGGCACCAGCACGGTCCATCTTGTTTACGTAAACAAGACGTGGAACGCCGTATTTGTTGGCTTGACGCCATACGGTTTCCGACTGAGGCTCAACGCCCGAGGTACCACAGAACACAACGACAGCGCCGTCGAGTACACGCAGGGAACGCTCAACTTCAATAGTGAAGTCAACGTGGCCCGGGGTATCGATTACGTTGAAGCGGTGTTCGTCCTTGTACTGCTTGGCAGAACCTTTCCAGAAGGCGGTAATGGCAGCAGAAGTAATGGTAATACCACGCTCCTGCTCCTGAACCATCCAGTCTGTGGTCGCGGCGCCATCATGCACCTCGCCCATTTTGTGACTTTTGCCAGTGTAAAACAGTACGCGCTCGGTGGTGGTGGTTTTACCAGCATCCACGTGAGCGACGATACCGATGTTACGGTAGCGACTAATCGGAGTAGTACGAGCCATAAAGCCCTCGCAAAATTAGTGAAGCTGAAATTAGAAGCGGTAGTGCGAGAAAGCTTTGTTAGCTTCGGCCATACGGTGCACGTCTTCACGCTTCTTAACAGCAGCACCTTTACCTTCGGCAGCGTCCAACAGTTCGCCAGCCAAACGCAGAGCCATAGACTTCTCGCCGCGCTTGCGGGCGAAGTCTACCAACCAGCGCATTGCCAGGGCGTTACGACGGGACGGGCGAACTTCGACCGGAACCTGGTAAGTAGCACCGCCTACACGGCGCGACTTCACTTCGACCAGCGGAGCGATGGCGTCGAGAGCTTTCTCGAAGAGTTCCAGGGGATCGCTGTTCTTGCGTTCTTTAACCTTTTCCAGCGCGCCATAAACGATACGCTCGGCAACGGCTTTTTTGCCGCTTTCCATCACGTGGTTCATGAACTTGGCCAGAATTTGGCTTCCGTATTTTGGATCGTCAAGCACTTCGCGCTTGGCTGCTACGCGTCTTCTTGGCATGGATAAGCCCTCAAACGGTCTTCAGGTTAGCTCGGAACCATTACACCCCAGGGATGCAGGTCCGACCTTACTCTTATCGACTCAGAAAAAAAGAAATCTGCATTATTTACCGGAAACCGAAGACTACTTCGGCTTCTTGGTACCGTACTTCGAACGACCTTGGTTACGACCTTTAACGCCGGAAGTATCCAAAGAGCCGCGAACGGTGTGGTAACGAACACCTGGCAAGTCTTTTACACGACCGCCACGAATCAGTACCACGCTGTGTTCTTGCAGGTTGTGACCTTCACCACCGATGTACGAGGAAACCTCGAAACCGTTGGTCAGGCGCACACGGCATACTTTACGCAGTGCCGAGTTAGGTTTTTTCGGCGTAGTTGTATACACACGGGTGCATACGCCACGACGTTGCGGGCAGTTTTGCAGCGCAGGTACGTCGGATTTCTCGACGATACGCTTACGCGGCTGACGTACCAGCTGGTTGATAGTTGCCATCTACTAGCTCCACTGTTGTCTTGCGACGCTATTGTCTTGCAAGAAAAGCAAAATGGCAGGAACGAATTCCCGCCAAATTTAGGGGTACAAGAGTCTAAAGAGGATCTTGCCCCCAGTCAAGGCAAGGCCCCGACACTTCCACTCATCAAACCCAGACAAATTGTCTCGATTCGATGAACGGAACTGCCGGGGCCCGCCCATCATTTACCGCAGAACTCAGTTACCGCTCGAGTTCAGCGCTTCGGTCAGTGCAGCTTCCACTTCACTGGCGCTTACGCGCAACGGCTTGTCAGCCTCACGGCGGCGCTTACGCTCGCTGTGGTATGCCAAACCGGTACCTGCCGGGATCAGACGACCCACGACAACGTTTTCTTTCAGGCCGCGCAGGTAATCGCGCTTGCCGGTTACCGCCGCTTCGGTCAGTACTCGAGTGGTCTCCTGGAAAGAGGCCGCCGAGATGAACGATTCAGTCGACAACGACGCCTTGGTGATACCCAGCAGGACGCGAGTGAACTTGGACACGAACTTGTCTTCGTTGCCCAGACGCTCGTTCTCGGTCAATACCTGCGTCAACTCCATCTGGTCGCCCTTGATGAAGGTGGAATCGCCAGACTCGGCAATCTCAACTTTACGCAGCATCTGACGCAGAATGGTCTCGATGTGCTTATCGTTGATTTTTACGCCTTGCAGACGGTAAACGTCCTGGATCTCGTTAACGATGTACTTGGCCAGCGCACTCACACCCAGCAGACGCAGGATGTCGTGTGGATCGCTTGGACCGTCGGAGATAACTTCGCCGCGGTTCACTTGTTCGCCTTCGAAGACGTTCAGGTGGCGCCACTTTGGAATCAGCTCTTCGTACGGATCAGTACCGTCGTTCGGGGTAATAACCAGACGGCGCTTGCCTTTGGTTTCTTTACCGAACGCGATGGTGCCGCTGACTTCAGCCAGAATCGAGGCTTCTTTCGGACGACGGGCTTCGAACAAGTCAGCAACCCGTGGCAGACCACCGGTGATGTCTCGAGTTTTCGAAGTTTCTTGCGGAATACGAGCGATAACGTCACCGATCGCGATTTCCGCACCATCCGCTACACCGACCAAGGCGTTCGCTGGCAGGAAGTACTGAGCCGGTACGTCGGTACCTGGCAACAGCAGATCCTTGCCATCAACACCCACCATCTTGACGGCTGGACGAATGTCCTTGCCGGCAGCTGGACGGTCTTTGGCATCAAGTACTTCAATGTTGGTCATACCGGTCAATTCGTCAGTCTGACGCTTGATCGTGATGCCTTCTTCCATGCCCACGTAGGTCACGGTACCTTTCATTTCGGTAACGATTGGGTGAGTGTGAGGATCCCACTTGGCTACGATAGAGCCAGCGTCAACCTTGTCACCTTCTTTAACCGAAATCACGGCGCCGTACGGCAGCTTGTAACGCTCACGCTCACGACCGAAGTCATCAGCAATGGCCAGCTCACCGGAACGGGATACTGCAACCAGGCAGCCATCTACACGCTCAACGTGCTTCAGGTTGTGCAGACGGACAGTACCGCCATTCTTCACCTGAACGCTGTCAGCAGCGGAGGTCCGGCTTGCCGCACCACCGATGTGGAACGTACGCATGGTCAGCTGTGTACCCGGCTCACCGATCGACTGGGCAGCGATAACGCCGACAGCTTCACCGATGTTCACCTGGTGACCACGAGCCAGATCACGGCCGTAGCACTTGGCGCAGATACCGAAACGGGTTTCGCAGCTGATTGGCGAGCGCACGATCACTTCGTCGATGCTGTTCAGCTCGATGAATTCAACCCACTTCTCGTCAACCAGGGTGCCTGCAGGAACGATAACTTCCTCGGTGCCCGGCTTGAATACGTCACGGGCGATTACTCGACCCAGTACGCGCTCACCCAATGGCTCAACAACGTCGCCGCCTTCGATGTGCGGAGTCATCAGCAGACCGTGTTCGGTACCGCAGTCAACTTCAGTCACAACCAGATCTTGTGCAACGTCTACCAGACGACGTGTCAGGTAACCGGAGTTAGCTGTTTTCAAGGCGGTATCCGCCAGACCCTTACGAGCACCGTGAGTCGAGATGAAGTACTGAAGTACGCTCAAACCTTCACGGAAGTTCGCAGTAATCGGCGTTTCGATGATGGAACCGTCCGGCTTGGCCATCAGACCACGCATACCGGCCAGCTGACGGATCTGCGCAGCAGAACCCCGTGCGCCGGAGTCGGCCATCATGTACATCGAGTTGAACGATTCTTGCTCGACTTCGTTGCCGTGGCGGTCGATTACCTTCTCTTTCGAGAGGTTGGACATCATCGCCTTGGAAACTTCATCGTTAGCTTTCGACCAAAGGTCGATTACCTTGTTGTACTTCTCGCCCTGGGTTACCAGGCCGGAGGCGTACTGACTTTCGATCTCTTTCACTTCATCGGTTGCAGCAGCGATGATGCGAGCTTTTTCATCCGGGATAACGAAGTCGTTAACACCGATGGAAACGCCGGAGATGGTCGAGTAAGCAAAACCGGTGTACATCAACTGGTCAGCGAAGATCACGGTCTCTTTCAAACCAACCACGCGGTAGCACTGGTTGATCAGCTTGGAGATCGCTTTTTTCTTCATCGGCAGGTTGACGACGTCGTACGACAAACCTTTTGGCACAACCTGGAACAACAGCGCACGGCCGACAGTGGTGTCGACGATACGGGTGTTGGTCACGCTGCCGCCATCACGGTCGTTGACGGTTTCGTTGATACGAACCTTGACCTTGGCGTGCAGTGCGGCTTCGCCGGCACGGAATACACGGTCAACTTCCTGCAAGTCAGCGAATACACGACCTTCGCCTTTGGCGTTGATCGCTTCACGCGTCATGTAGTACAGACCCAATACAACGTCCTGCGACGGAACGATGATTGGCTCACCGTTGGCTGGCGACAGAATGTTGTTGGTCGACATCATCAACGCGCGCGCTTCCAACTGGGCTTCCAGTGTCAGCGGTACGTGCACGGCCATTTGGTCGCCGTCGAAGTCGGCGTTGTACGCAGCACAGACCAGAGGGTGCAGCTGGATAGCTTTACCTTCGATCAGTACCGGTTCAAACGCCTGGATACCCAGACGGTGAAGGGTCGGTGCACGGTTGAGAAGAACCGGGTGTTCGCGGATAACTTCAGCGAGAACGTCCCACACTTCCGGCAACTCGCGCTCAACCATCTTCTTGGCGGCTTTGATGGTGGTAGCAAGACCACGCATTTCCAGCTTGCCGAAAATGAACGGCTTGAACAGCTCGAGAGCCATTTTCTTCGGCAGACCGCACTGGTGCAGACGCAGGGTCGGACCTACGGTAATTACCGAACGACCCGAGTAGTCAACACGCTTACCGAGCAAGTTCTGACGGAAACGACCTTGCTTACCCTTGATCATGTCAGCCAGGGATTTCAGAGGACGCTTGTTCGAACCGGTGATAGCGCGACCACGACGGCCGTTGTCGAGCAGTGCGTCGACCGCTTCTTGCAACATACGCTTTTCGTTGCGCACGATGATGTCCGGAGCGGACAGATCAAGCAGGCGCTTCAAGCGGTTGTTACGGTTGATCACTCGACGGTACAGGTCGTTGAGGTCGGAAGTCGCGAAACGACCGCCATCCAACGGTACCAGAGGACGCAGATCTGGCGGCAGAACCGGCAGAACGGTCAGAACCATCCACTCCGGAAGGTTGCCGGAGCCCAGGAAGGCTTCCATCAACTTCAGGCGCTTGGACAGCTTCTTGATTTTGGTTTCAGAGTTGGTTTGCGGAATTTCTTCACGCAGACGGCCAATCTCGTGCTCCAGGTCGATAGCGTGCAGCAGTTCACGGACAGCTTCAGCACCCATGCGGGCATCAAAGTCGTCGCCGAACTCTTCCAGCGCTTCGAAGTACTGCTCATCGTTCAGCAGCTGACCTTTTTCCAGAGTGGTCATGCCCGGATCGATAACGACATAGCTCTCGAAGTAGAGAACGCGTTCGATATCACGCAGGGTCATGTCCATCAGCAAGCCGATACGGGACGGCAGCGATTTCAGGAACCAGATGTGAGCCACTGGCGAAGCCAGTTCGATGTGAGCCATGCGCTCGCGACGGACCTTGGCCAGTGCGACTTCAACGCCACACTTCTCACAGATCACACCGCGGTGCTTCAAGCGCTTGTACTTACCGCACAGGCACTCGTAATCCTTTACCGGGCCAAAGATCTTGGCGCAGAACAGGCCGTCACGCTCAGGCTTGAACGTACGGTAGTTGATGGTTTCCGGCTTTTTAACTTCACCGAACGACCACGAACGGATCATCTCAGGCGATGCCAATCCAATACGGATGGCGTCGAACTCTTCGACTTGACCCTGGTTTTTCAGCAAATTCAGTAGGTCTTTCAAGGCCTTTCCTCCTGGCGGAGCAGAGAGCGGGCCATACAGCCCCGCTCTCGATTCGCGTCACGTGTTATTCGGTTTCCAGATCGATATCGATGCCGAGGGAACGAATTTCTTTGATCAACACGTTGAAGGACTCGGGCATGCCCGGCTCCATACGGTGATCGCCGTCCACGATGTTTTTGTACATCTTGGTACGGCCGTTCACATCGTCCGACTTCACTGTGAGCATTTCTTGCAGAGTGTATGCCGCGCCGTAGGCTTCCAGCGCCCAGACCTCCATCTCCCCGAAACGCTGACCACCGAACTGTGCCTTACCACCCAGCGGCTGCTGGGTAACCAGGCTGTAAGAACCGGTAGAACGAGCGTGCATCTTGTCGTCTACCAAGTGGTTCAGCTTCAGCATGTACATGTAGCCAACGGTAACCGGACGCTCGAACTTGTTGCCGGTACGACCATCAGTCAGCACCATCTGGCCGCTGTCTGGCAGGTCTGCCAAACGAAGCATTGCCTTGATTTCGCTTTCCTTGGCACCGTCGAACACCGGGGTAGCCATTGGCACACCGCCGCGAAGGTTCTTCGCCAGATCCAGGATTTCCTGATCGGAGAAGTCATCCAGGCTTTCTTGACGACCGCCAATTTCGTTGTAGATCTCATGCAGGAACTTACGCAGGTCAGCGACCTTGCGTTGTTCTTCAATCATGAGGTTGATCTTCTCGCCCAGACCTTTGGCCGCGAGGCCCAGGTGAGTTTCGAGAATCTGACCAACGTTCATACGCGAAGGTACGCCCAACGGGTTGAGGACCACATCAACCGGGGTGCCATTGGCATCGTACGGCATGTCTTCAACCGGCATGATCACGGAGACCACACCCTTGTTACCGTGACGACCGGCCATCTTGTCACCCGGCTGGATGCGACGGCGGATTGCCAGGTAAACCTTGACGATTTTCAGCACGCCTGGAGCCAGGTCATCGCCCTGCTGCAGTTTGCGCTTCTTGTCTTCGAACTTGTCGTCCAGCAGACGACGGCGATCGATGATGTAAGCCTGAGCCTTTTCAAGCTGCTCGTTCAGAGCATCTTCAGCCATGCGCAGTTTGAACCACTGACCATGCTCAAGACCGTCCAGGATTTCATTGGTGATTTCCTGACCTTTCTTCAGACCGGCACCACCTTCGGCAATGCGGCCAACCAGAGCAGAGCGCAGACGTTCGAAGGTAGCGCCTTCAACGATACGGAACTCTTCGTTCAGATCCTTGCGGATCTCGTCCAGCTGGGTCTTCTCGATCGACAGTGCACGAGCATCACGCTCAACGCCGTCACGGGTGAAGACCTGTACGTCGATAACAGTACCTTTGGTACCGGTAGGTACGCGCAGGGAGGTGTCTTTAACGTCGCTGGCTTTTTCACCGAAGATGGCACGCAACAGCTTCTCTTCCGGAGTCAGCTGGGTCTCGCCTTTCGGAGTGACCTTACCTACCAGAATGTCGCCGGCGCCAACTTCAGCACCTACGTAAACGATACCGGCTTCGTCCAGTTTGTTCAGTGCAGCTTCACCCACGTTAGGGATGTCTGCAGTGATCTCTTCAGGCCCAAGCTTGGTGTCACGTGCCACACAGGTCAGTTCCTGAATGTGGATCGTGGTAAAGCGGTCTTCTTGAACAACTCGTTCCGACAAGCAGATGGAGTCTTCGAAGTTGTAACCGTTCCAGGCCATGAACGCGATGCGCATGTTTTGACCCAGCGCCAGTTCACCCATATCGGTGGACGGGCCGTCAGCCATGATGTCGCTACGCTGTACACGGTCACCCTTGCGCACCAGCGGACGCTGGTTGATGCAAGTGTTCTGGTTGGAACGGGTGTATTTGGTCAGGTTGTAGATGTCGACACCGGCTTCGCCAGTTTCAACTTCGTCATCAGCAACACGAACCACGATACGGCTGGCATCAACAGAGTCGATCACGCCGCCACGACGAGCCACGACGCAAACGCCGGAGTCACGAGCTACGTTACGCTCCATGCCGGTACCTACCAGCGGCTTGTCAGCGCGCAGGGTTGGTACAGCTTGACGCTGCATGTTGGAACCCATCAACGCACGGTTGGCGTCATCGTGTTCCAGGAACGGGATCAGCGACGCTGCAACCGAAACAACCTGCTTCGGCGAAACGTCCATCAAGGTGACGTCTTCCGGCGCCTTGACGGTGAATTCGTTCAAGTGACGAACAGCAACCAGCTCGTCGATCAGCACTTTCTTGTCGTTCATCGTGGCCGAGGCCTGAGCGATCACGTGATCAGCTTCTTCGATGGCGGACAGGAAAACGATCTCGTCGGTTACCAGTGCGTCTTTCACTACACGGTACGGGCTCTCGAGGAAGCCGTACTGGTTGGTGCGCGCATAGGCAGCCAGGGAGTTGATCAGACCGATGTTCGGACCTTCCGGCGTCTCAATAGGGCAAACACGGCCGTAGTGAGTCGGGTGTACGTCACGAACTTCAAAGCCCGCACGCTCACGCGTCAGACCGCCCGGGCCCAGTGCAGAAACACGGCGCTTGTGGGTGATCTCGGACAGAGGGTTGTTCTGGTCCATGAACTGGGACAGCTGGCTGGAACCGAAGAACTCTTTCACCGCCGCAGCCACAGGCTTGGCGTTGATCAGGTCTTGCGGCATCAGGCCTTCGCTTTCAGCCATCGACAGACGCTCTTTGACCGCACGCTCAACACGTACCAGGCCAACGCGGAACTGGTTCTCGGCCATTTCGCCTACACAGCGAACACGACGGTTACCCAGGTGGTCGATGTCATCGACGATGCCTTTACCGTTACGGATGTCGACCAGGGTCTTCAGCACGGCAACGATGTCTTCTTTGCACAACACGCCCGAACCTTCGATCTCGGTACGACCGATACGACGGTTGAACTTCATCCGGCCGACCGCAGACAGGTCATAGCGCTCAGGGCTGAAGAACAGGTTGTTGAACAGAGTCTCGGCAGCGTCTTTGGTTGGCGGCTCGCCTGGACGCATCATGCGATAGATTTCGACCAGCGCTTCCAGTTGGTTGCTGGTGGAGTCGATCTTCAGCGTGTCGGAGACGAACGGACCGCAGTCGATATCGTTGGTGTACAACGTTTCGATGCGAACAACCTGGCCCTTGGCAACTTTTGCCAGGATTTCAGTGGTCAGCTCGGTGTTGCACTCAGCAATGATTTCGCCAGTAGCCGGATGCACGATAGCCTTGGCCGTTGTGCGACCCAGGACATAGTCCAGAGGCATAACGAGCTCTTTGACACCGGCTTTTTCCAGCTGGTTGATATGACGGGCAGTGATACGACGACCCTGCTCAACAATCACCTTGCCTTTGTCATCGGTAATATCGATGGCCGCGATTTCACCGCGCAGACGCTGTGGAACCAGCTCCAGGCTGATGCTCTCACCCTGAACGTGGAACACGTTGGTGGTGTAGAACGCGTCCAGCACTTGCTCAGTGGTATAACCCAGCGCGCGCAGCAATACCGATGCAGGCAGCTTGCGACGACGGTCAATACGCACGAACACGCAGTCTTTCGGGTCGAACTCGAAGTCGAGCCACGAACCACGGTAAGGAATGATACGCGCGGAATAAAGCAGCTTACCGGAGCTGTGCGTCTTGCCGCGGTCGTGGTCAAAGAACACGCCCGGGGAACGGTGCAGCTGGGAAACAATTACACGCTCGGTACCGTTGATTACGAAGGTACCGTTTTCAGTCATCAGGGGGATTTCACCCATGTAGACTTCTTGCTCTTTGATGTCCTTGATCGCTTTGTTCGACGATTCTTTGTCGAAAATGATCAAACGAACTTTTACCCGCAAAGGTACGGCGTACGTTACGCCACGCAACACGCATTCTTTGACATCAAATGCCGGTTCGCCCAAGCGATAACCGACGTACTCCAGCGCAGCATTGCCGGAGTAGCTGATGATCGGGAAAACGGATTTGAAGGCCGCATGCAGGCCCACGTCGCGGAACTGATCTTTAGTCGCTCCCGCCTGCAAGAATTCACGATACGAATCCAGCTGGATTGCCAAGAGATACGGCACATCCATGACGTCCGGCAACTTGCTAAAGTCCTTGCGGATACGTTTTTTCTCAGTATATGAGTAAGCCATCAGCGTTCCCCAGCTTGGTCACCTGCTTGTTTGGCCTCTCCCGACGGGAGCAGCCAGAAAATCGTGCAAACCCCTTGGTTTGCTCCACCGCACAGGGTGGTTACAGCACGTTAAAGGCACCAACCTAGTCGGCTGCCAATAACGGAAAAAGGCCGGTGGCAAGAGCCACCAGCCATCAGCCTCAGCTTAACGCCTGGGCTGGAAACGCAAGGTCGATGCTTACTTCAGCTCGACTTTAGCGCCTGCTTCTTCCAAGGTAGCCTTGGCTTTGTCAGCTGCTTCTTTAGCAACAGCTTCCAGTACCATAGCTGGAGCGCCGTCAACTACTGCCTTGGCTTCTTTCAAGCCCAGACCAGTCAGCTCACGAACAGCCTTGATCACGTTAACTTTCTTCTCGCCAGCTTCCAGCAGCATAACGTTGAATTCAGTTTGCTCTTCAACAACAGCAGCGGCAGCAGCAGGACCAGCAGAAGCAGCAGCAGCGGAAACGCCGAACTTCTCTTCCATTGCTTTGATCAGTTCAACGATTTCCAGAACGGATTTTTCGCCGATTGCTTCGATGATTTGGTCGTTAGTCAGAGACATGACTATAAATTCCTGTATTGGGGTGACAGCCTACGCGGCCATCGAAATAAACAATAAACGCTGAAAGGAGTCGCTCAGCCTTAGGCTGCAGCAGCTTCTTTCTGGTCGCGAAGGGCCGCCAGAGTACGAGCCAATTTGCTGGTAGCGCCTTGAATCACGCTCATCAGCTGAGAAATTGCTTCGTCACGGGTCGGCAGACTTGCCAGTACGTCGATCTGATTAGCTGCGAGGAACTTGCCCTCGAACGCAGCTGCCTTGATCTCGAACTTATCCTGACCTTTTGCGAACTCTTTGAAGATACGAGCAGCAGCGCCCGGATGTTCTTGCGAGAATGCAATCAAGGTCGGGCCAGTGAACACGTCGTTGAGAACACTGTATTCAGTGTCAGCAACAGCGCGCTTGAGCAGGGTGTTACGTACAACACGTACGTAAACGCCAGCTTCACGAGCCTCTTTACGGAGTCCGGTCATAGCGCCTACTGTCACACCGCGGGCATCAGCCACAACAGCGGACAGGGCAACTTTGGCAGCCTCGTTGACTTCAGCGACGATGGCCTTCTTGTCTTCGAGTTTAATTGCCACGGGTTTAACTCCTGCTTGTTACCGTTTCATCTGGCCGAGGCCTGATGTCGTTTTGGTGTCTGATTCGGTAAGGAACCGGGAGCACCATCTGCGTAGGCTTGAGGTTTAAGGCTTTCGCCGCCTACGGTCTTGGATAGCCCCCGCCAGGCAGGGACCCCAATCTTTCAATTGGCGCATTTGACTGCGCCAATTTTGTCTTACGCGTCCAGGGAACCCTGGTCGATGACCAGGCCCGGGCCCATAGTGGTGCTCAGGGTTACGCGCTTAACATAAATACCTTTCGAGGAAGCTGGTTTGATACGCTTCAGATCAGCGATCAGGGCTTCAACGTTTTCCTTCAGCTGAACGGCGTCGAAGCCGATCTTGCCAACGGAAGTGTGAATGATACCGTTTTTGTCGGTGCGATAACGAACCTGACCAGCCTTCGCGTTCTTAACAGCGGTGGCTACGTCTGGAGTTACAGTACCAACCTTAGGGTTAGGCATCAGACCACGTGGGCCCAGGATCTGACCCAACTGACCAACAACACGCATTGCGTCCGGGGATGCAATAACTACGTCGTAGTTCAGGTCGCCGCCTTTCATTTCGGCAGCCAGGTCGTCCATACCAACGCGATCAGCGCCGGCAGCCAGAGCAGCTTCAGCAGCTGGACCCTGAGTGAACACAGCAACACGTACAGTCTTGCCAGTGCCGTGTGGCAGCACAGTAGCGCTACGAACAACCTGGTCAGATTTACGTGGGTCTACGCCCAGGTTAACGGCGATGTCGAAAGACTCGCTGAATTTTACAGTCGACAGCTCAGCCAGCAAAGCAGCAGCGTCTACAAAATTGTAAGACTTGCCAGCTTCGATTTTACCGGCGATTGCCTTTTGACGCTTGGTCAGCTTAGCCATTACACACCCTCCACGTTAAGGCCCATGCTACGAGCAGAACCGGCGATAGTACGCACGGCTGCTTCCATATCAGCTGCAGTCAGATCCGCGTTTTTGGTTTTCGCGATTTCTTCCAGCTGAGCACGAGTTACAGTGCCAACCTTAACGGTGTTTGGACGAGCGGAACCGCTAGTCAGACCGGCAGCCTTCTTCAGCAGAACCGAAGCAGGGGTCGACTTGGTTTCGAACGTGAAGCTACGGTCGCTGTATACAGTGATGATCACTGGAGTCGGCAGGCCTGGCTCAATACCCTGAGTACGGGCGTTGAAAGCCTTGCAGAATTCCATGATGTTCACGCCGTGCTGACCCAGAGCCGGACCAACAGGTGGGCTTGGGTTAGCCTGAGCGGCCTTCACTTGCAGCTTGATGTAAGCGGTAATCTTCTTAGCCATGAGGCACTCCAATTACGGGTTCAATCGCCTAAAGAGGCTCCCCGGTTACTTGCGCGTTTATCCCAGTGACGACAAAACCCCACAGCCTAGGCCATGGGGTTGGGATTCGTGTTTAACTAGACCTTTTCGACCTGGCTAAACTCTAGCTCTACCGGAGTAGAGCGACCGAAAATGAGCACCGCCACTTGAATGCGGCTCTTTTCGTAGTTAACTTCTTCGACCGTGCCATTGAAATCGGCAAACGGACCGTCGGTAACACGGACAACTTCGCCCGGCTCGAACAGTGTTTTCGGCTTGGGCTTGTCGCTGCCATCAGCTACGCGACGCAGAATTGCTTCTGCTTCTTTATCAGTGATAGGTGCCGGTTTATCAGCAGTACCACCAATGAAGCCCATGACACGCGGAGTGTCCTTGACCAAGTGCCAAGTCCCTTCGCTCATGTCCATCTGAACCAGCACATAACCAGGGAAGAACTTGCGTTCGCTTTTGCGCTTCTGGCCATTACGCATTTCAACCACTTCTTCAGTGGGAACCAGAATTTCGCCGAAGCCATCTTCCATGCCTGCCAGCTTAATACGCTCTATCAGAGAGCGCATAACATGCTTTTCGTAACCCGAATAAGCATGCACTACGTACCAACGCTTAGCCACGGGACACCCTTAGCCAACAATCAAGGAAACGAGCCAGCCGAGCAGGGAATCCAAACCCCACAACAGCAACGCCATAACAAGAACAACAGCCACCACGATCAACGTGGTCTGCGTAGTTTCTTGGCGAGTTGGCCATACGACTTTACGAATCTCAGTACGAGCTTCCTTTACCAGGACAGCGAACGACTTGCCTTTTGCCGTCTGCAAGCCCACATAGGCAGCAACAGCAGCAATCACAAGAAGTGCAATGACGCGATACAGGATCGGCGAACCAGAATAATACTGATTCCCAACAACGCCAACCACCACAAGAGCTACCACTACAAGCCACTTGAGGAGATCGAAGCGAGAGCCTTGAACTTCAGCCTTGGGAGTCATCAAAGAGGATCCTGTGAAAAGAAAGCCAGACGCAATGAGCGAATCTGGCAGGTCAGGAGGGAATCGAACCCCCAACCTACGGTTTTGGAGACCGTCGCTCTGCCAATTGAGCTACTGACCTAAAACATTATCGAGCCGCGGATTATGCCGACACGAGAGAGACTTTTCAACAACAAGCGCAATTACTTTTGCAATCAACCCTATCCAAGCAGAGAATTGCCAGCGAATAGCAGAATGCGAGCTACTCACAACCGTAACAACCAACCAGGGCAGTGACACCTAAAAACAGCGCCACCAGCAAACACCCCAGACAGGCTATGCACCTGTTAAAACAAAGGCAGATATTTTCATATCTGCCTTGTTATATGGAGCTCTTGAGCGGATTTGAACCGCTGACCTCACCCTTACCAAGGGTGTGCTCTACCAACTGAGCTACAAGAGCAAAACATGTCGCGAAAACAGCTAGACTGGAGCGGGTGGCGGGAATCGAACCCGCATCATTAGCTTGGAAGGCTAAGGTTCTACCACTAAACTACACCCGCAAATCTTGCTGCTCTAGCTTAAATATGGTGGAGGGGGAAGGATTCGAACCTTCGAAGTCGTAGACGTCAGATTTACAGTCTGATCCCTTTGGCCGCTCGGGAACCCCTCCTGAGCTGGTTAGAATTCTACATCATTCCAACCTTATGTCAACCACTTTCTTCAATTAAATCAGGAAGTTAGCAACTTGACTCGCTTCACACCTAGTAGCCTGTTTGGCGTTCACTGTGGAGCGGGCGCCATTCTATGCAAACTATCGGGTACCTGCAAGCCCTCACAGCGCATTTTTTTGTATTTTAACCCATTGAATTCATTAACAAGGTTCTGCAAAACCATTTCACTGGCCGCAGCAGTGCCTTGCGGGCTGATCTTGAGGGCATAGCCAGGCATTTCAGCCTGCTCACCTTCGACTTGGGTAGATGCTATCCCCATCTCAGACAACCTGCGCTGCAGGCCGTGCAGCTGTTCTTGCACAGGTAAATTGCCTAAAAACATGCATTGCGCACTCAGCGCCTGGTCAATGGCGACTGCACCTCCCCCACCTGCCGGCGGCACCTCGCCAAGCAGGCGTATGCCCTGATGACTGCCCTTGTACAAAGACAAGGAAACAACTTCTTTGGCCCTCAACGGAGCCTCTTGCTGGTGCCATATGTAATAAAAGACATTCAGTACAACCAGCAGCAGAAACAGCCAACGCATAGAAACCTCAAGGAAGGGGACAAACCACCGCCAAACCGACAAATACCAGGTCTTGCACCAAGCGCGCTTCTGGAACCATATCCTTTACCAGGCTTGCGTCACCGCCGGTAAGAAAAACTTCAAAGTCTTCTCCCCAGTACTCGCGCGCCAATTCCAGCTGGGTCATCACAAAGCCCCGCAGCATCAACAAACACCCACGTTCAACAGCCTCAACCGTCGTACGCCCGGGCGTACGCTGGAGCAAGGCCTGCTCCGCAGAGAGGTCGTCATACCGGATACGGCGTGTATGAGTACGCAACTGATCGCGCATCAAGGGCATCCCGGGACAAATAAACCCGCCCAGGTGCTGACCGTCAGCAGCCACGAAGTCCGCCGTTACCGCCGTGCCGAAATCCAGTACCAGGCACGCGCTCTTCGCCAACTCAAAAGCACCAACCACGGCAAGCCAGCGATCGAGCCCCAAACGGGCAAACTCCTCATAACCGTTACTGACACCTGCGGCACTCCTTGCAGGCTGCGCGCACTGTGCAGCCACACCAAAGGTCGTCACGATGGAGGCCACCAGGCTCGATGTCTCATCATCACTGCGCACACTGACCAACCGGCAGTGGGTGATGTTCAACCCCGGAACGGCCAACACCGCGGCCAGCAGCGCAGCATCAGAGTCAACTACGCCCCCACCCACCGCCACCCCGGCGTCAAGGGCACGCCACTTTATAAAACTGTTGCCACAGTCCATCTCAAGAATCATGGCGCAACCTCAAGCTAAGCTCACCGCCGCTGTACACTTTCTCTTCGCCATTGACACTCATGCGCAGCGCGCCCTGCTGATCAATACCCATGACAGTGCCATCCACCTGATGCACTCCAGCTATCAGAGAGACTTCACGACCCTGCCACAAGTGGTTTTGCTCCCACTGCGCCTGCAATGCCGAAAAGCCCTCGGTAGCATGGCGATTCAGATACACCAGCAGGCTATCGTTGAGTTTCGAAATCAGCGCATTGCGGTTTACCGAATGACCTGACTCGAGAAATACCGAGGTCCAGGCCTGATCTACCTCGCTGGCCACCCGCATATTGACGTTAATGCCGATCCCCAGAACCACATGACACACATCAGCCGGATCGCCGACCAACTCAAGCAAAATGCCGGCAATTTTCTTGTTGCCTACGAGCACATCATTTGGCCATTTGAGGCCGGCGTCAGATATCCCCACCCCGCGAAGCGCACTCAGTACTGCCAGACCAACCACAAGGCTAAGCCCTTCAAGCTGGCGCATCCCGCCATCCATGCGAAGAACAAGGCTGTAGTAGATATTTTCTGCGAAAGGACTGACCCATTTGCGGCCTCTTCGTCCACGACCAGCAGTTTGCCGCTCAGCCGTAACAACAAACGGCGCCGCAGTGCCACTGTCGATCGCGCGCAAGGCCTCGGCATTGGTGGAGTCTAATGAATCATGAATAGAGACAGGCCATGGGCTGGCAGTCAACTGGTCCTGCTCAAGGAGCTCAAGCGGTGCAGCTAACTGATAGCCACGACCACGAACTTTATGAATCGACAGGTTCAGGTTTGATTCCAAAAGCTGGAGCTGCTTCCAGACTGCACTGCGGCTAACGCCAAGTGCAGCACCAAGCGCTTGCCCTGAGTGGAATCGACCATCTTTGAGGAGTTTCAACAACGTCAGCATGCATGTATCGCCTCACAATGAGGCACGCATGATAGCCATGAGCGGCGCCATTGCATAGAAACCCCGCGCACACAGCAAGCTAACTGCTTGGGGCAAGCCGAGAGCACACGGCTTGAAGCTTGCGACCGCTTTTTCGCGCACAAAAACAAACCCCCTGTCTGCGTGAGCAGACAGGGGGTTTGGAATTTAATCTTGACGATGACCTACTCTCACATGGGGAAACCCCACACTACCATCGGCGATGCATCGTTTCACTACTGAGTTCGGGATGGGATCAGGTGGTTCCAATGCTCTATGGTCGTCAAGAAATTCGGTAGCCAGGTCGTTTACCTTTCGGTTTACGCTCCAGCGAATGGGTATGTAATAGATGTGGTGTTTTGTGAACCGCAAACTTTCGGTTTGTATCGTCTTCACACACCGCAATTCGCTTCTAAGCAAATTGCTTGGGTGTTATATGGTCAAGCCTCACGGGCAATTAGTATTGGTTAGCTCAACGCCTCACAGCGCTTACACACCCAACCTATCAACGTCGTAGTCTTCGACGGCCCTTTAGGGAACTCAAGGTTCCAGTGAGATCTCATCTTGAGGCAAGTTTCCCGCTTAGATGCTTTCAGCGGTTATCTTTCCCGAACATAGCTACCCGGCAATGCCACTGGCGTGACAACCGGAACACCAGAGGTTCGTCCACTCCGGTCCTCTCGTACTAGGAGCAGCCCCTCTCAAATCTCAAACGTCCACGGCAGATAGGGACCGAACTGTCTCACGACGTTCTAAACCCAGCTCGCGTACCACTTTAAATGGCGAACAGCCATACCCTTGGGACCGGCTTCAGCCCCAGGATGTGATGAGCCGACATCGAGGTGCCAAACACCGCCGTCGATATGAACTCTTGGGCGGTATCAGCCTGTTATCCCCGGAGTACCTTTTATCCGTTGAGCGATGGCCCTTCCATACAGAACCACCGGATCACTAAGACCTACTTTCGTACCTGCTCGACGTGTCTGTCTCGCAGTCAAGCGCGCTTTTGCCTTTATACTCTACGACCGATTTCCGACCGGTCTGAGCGCACCTTCGTACTCCTCCGTTACTCTTTAGGAGGAGACCGCCCCAGTCAAACTACCCACCATACACTGTCCTCGATCCGGATAACGGACCTGAGTTAGAACCTCAAAGTTGCCAGGGTGGTATTTCAAGGTTGGCTCCACGCAAACTGGCGTTCACGCTTCAAAGCCTCCCACCTATCCTACACAAGCAAATTCAAAGTCCAGTGCAAAGCTATAGTAAAGGTTCACGGGGTCTTTCCGTCTAGCCGCGGATACACTGCATCTTCACAGCGATTTCAATTTCACTGAGTCTCGGGTGGAGACAGCGCCGCCATCGTTACGCCATTCGTGCAGGTCGGAACTTACCCGACAAGGAATTTCGCTACCTTAGGACCGTTATAGTTACGGCCGCCGTTTACCGGGGCTTCGATCAAGAGCTTCGCGTTAGCTAACCCCATCAATTAACCTTCCGGCACCGGGCAGGCGTCACACCCTATACGTCCACTTTCGTGTTTGCAGAGTGCTGTGTTTTTAATAAACAGTCGCAGCGGCCTGGTATCTTCGACCG
>NZ_SCFF01000004.1:0-601415 GCF_022496745.1 Pseudomonas sp. TMW22080
TCAAGGAGTTTTCCGTTTCGACTGCGCCGGAAGTGGGGCGAATTATAGACAGTTACAATTCCGAGTCAAGGGTTAATTGAACAAACCTATCAATTAACCCTAAACCCCAGCATTACTCGGCTTTCAGGGTGATTCGCGCGAAAGCCTTCTTACCTGCCTGACACACATGGGTGGAACCCAATGCATATATATAGGTGCGATCAACCACTTCACCATCTATACGCACACCACCCGACCCCAGCAGGTCGCGCGCCACTGCAGAGTTCTTCACCAGGCCCGCTTTATTAAGGACAGCAGCAATAGGCATATCCTCAGTAGCAGTCAGTTCAACCTCCGGCAGATCATCAGGCAGCTCGCCATCCTTCATCCGGTTACCGGCGCCACGATGCGCATTGGCAGCAGCCTCCTCACCGTGGAAGCGGGCAACAATCTCTTCAGCCAGCTTGATCTTGATGTCTCGAGGATTGGCACCGGCTTCGACTTCAGCCTTGAATGCATTGATTTCGTCCATGGAACGAAAGCTCAGCAATTCAAAGTAACGCCACATCAAAGCATCAGGAATGGAAACCAGCTTGCTGTACATCACGCCTGGCGCTTCCTGGATACCGACATAGTTACCCAGGGACTTGGACATCTTCTTGACGCCATCCAGACCTTCGAGCAAAGGCATGGTCACAATACACTGAGCTTCCTGACCGTAGCCGCGCTGCAACTCACGACCCATCAGCAAGTTGAACTTCTGATCAGTACCGCCCAACTCAACGTCTGCCTTGAGCGCAACCGAGTCATAACCCTGCACAAGCGGATAAAGGAACTCGTGAATCGCGATAGGCTGATTGGTGGTGTAGCGCTTGTCGAAGTCATCGCGCTCAAGCATGCGAGCAACGGTGTATTGAGAGGTAAGCCGAATGAAGTCGGCAGGCCCCATTTGATCCATCCAGGTGGAGTTGAATGCCACCTCGGTTTTTGCCGGATCAAGGATCTTGAACACCTGAGTCTTGTAGGTCTCGGCGTTCTCGAGCACCTGCTCACGCGTCAGCGGTGGACGGGTTGCGCTTTTGCCACTTGGATCACCGATCATCCCGGTGAAATCACCAATCAGGAAGATCACCTGATGACCCAGTTCCTGGAACTGGCGCAGCTTATTAATAAGCACGGTATGACCCAAGTGCAGATCGGGCGCCGTAGGGTCGAAGCCGGCCTTGATTCGCAACGGCTGACCGCGCTTGAGTTTCTCGACCAATTCAGACTCGACCAGTACCTCTTCGGCACCCCGCTTGATTAGCGCTAGCTGCTCTTCTACCGACTTCATATCAGACCCGTAAGGCTCAAATTCAAAGGGAACCAACGATACAAGATCAGGGACTAATTACAAGTTCCGGCAGGCATACGGCCGACTATCCGCGCGCGAATGGTTCGCAGACTTGCTTCAAGGGCGATTTGGTTATATTTTATACAGTTATTTCATATTCATTGTGTCAGTCATCTTTTCCAATTCATCCTTATCTCAAAGTCAAAATCATCTATGACCAGTCAACCGCCTAAAGCGCCACCGCTTTATCCGAAGACCCACCTGCTTGCCGCAAGTGGTATCGCCGCCCTCTTAAGTCTGGCCTTGCTGGTATTTCCCTCCAGCGAAGTAGAAGCCAAAAGAACGACCCTGAATCTGGAGCTGGAAAGCCCGGCAGAACAACTGACACAAGATCAAGACGCTGCAGATCTCGTTCAAGCCACAAATGAAGCGAATCCATCGCCATTTGCCCAGATTGAACAGCAGGACAGCGCCCCGGTAGCGACCGCCAAAGTCGAGCCAGAAGTTGCCCCTGCCCCAAGCCACCGCGAAGTGATCGTCAGCAAGGGCGATACGCTTTCAACCCTGTTCCAGAAGGTCGGCCTGCCTGCGACCTCCGTGCATGAAGTACTGGCAAGCGACAAGCAAGCCAAGCAGTTCAGCCAGCTCAAGCACGGCCAGAAACTCGAATTTGAAATGAGCCCCGACGGTCAGCAACTGAACAAGCTGCACAGCCAGGTCAGCGACCTGGAGACCATCACCCTCAACAAAACCGCCAAAGGCTATACCTTTCGCCGCGTGACCACCCAGCCGACCATGCGTTCGGCGTATGCACACGGCGTGATCAGCAGCTCCCTGTCTGTTTCGGGTCAGCGCGCAGGCTTGCCACACAGCACCACGATGGATATGGCCAAAGTATTCGGTTACGACATCGACTTCGCCCAGGACATTCGCCCTGGCGACCAGTTTGAAGTGATCTATGAGCAGAAAGTGATCAACGGCAAAACCGTTGGCACCGGCAATATCCTCTCTGCACGCTTTACCAACCGCGGCAAAACCTTCACCGCAGTGCGCTATACCAATAAACAGGGGATCAGCAATTACTACACCGCTGATGGCAGCAGCATGCGCAAGGCATTCATCCGCACACCGGTGGACTTTGCCCGTATCAGCTCGCGCTTTTCCTCAGGCCGCAAGCACCCGATCCTGAACAAGATCCGCGCCCACAAAGGTGTGGATTACGCAGCGCCACGCGGTACTCCAATCAAGGCTACCGGTGACGGCAAAGTGCTTCTAGCCGGCCGTCGGGGAGGCTATGGCAACACCGTGATCATTCAACACGGCAACACCTACCGTACCCTTTACGGGCACATGCAAGGCTTCGCCAAGGGCGTGAAAACCGGCGGTTCGGTCAAGCAGGGCCAGGTGATTGGCTATATCGGCACTACCGGCCTTTCGACCGGCCCGCACTTGCACTACGAATTCCAGGTTAACGGCGTACACGTTGACCCGCTGGGCCAGAAACTGCCGATGGCCGACCCGATCGCCAAGGCCGAACGCACCCGCTTCCTGCAGCAGAGCCAGCCGTTGATGGCGCGCATGAACCAGGAAAAGGCCACTCTTCTGGCCTCGAGCAAGCGCTAAGCCATGGCCCTCTATATAGGCGTGATGTCCGGAACCAGCCTGGACGGTATGGACATTGCCCTTATAGAGCTGGAGGCAGGCATCAGGTTGCTCGCCACCCATTACACCCCCATGCCGAAGGCCTTGCGCAGCGAGTTGCTTGGCTTGTGCGCCAGCGGCACAGATGAAGTGGCCCGCTGTGCAATTGCCGAAAACCACTGGGTCGAGCTGGCGGCTCAGGGCGTCAACACCCTTCTCGCACAGCAACAACTCTCCCCTGCTGATATCCGCGCAATCGGCAGTCATGGTCAGACCATTCGCCACGAGCCCGCCCGGGGCTTTACCGTGCAGATCGGCAATCCGGCACTGCTGGCCGAACTGACTGACATCTGCGTCGTCGGTGATTTCCGTCGTCGCGATGTGGCTGCCGGGGGCCAGGGCGCGCCCTTGGTTCCTGCGTTCCACGAGGCCTTGTTCACAGGTGAAGGCGGCAACCGCGCGGTACTGAACGTAGGCGGCTTCAGTAATCTGAGCCTGATAACCCCCGCCCTTCCCGTTGCAGGATTCGACTGCGGCCCCGGAAACGTCTTGCTGGATGCCTGGATACAGGAAAAACGTGGCGAACTCTATGACCGCAACGGCGACTGGGCAGCCAGCGGCAAGGTTGAACCGCTGCTGCTCAACGCCCTGCTCAGCGACCCGTTCTTCCAGACCCAGGGCCCAAAAAGCACAGGCCGTGAGGTATTCAACCTCGCATGGCTGAAGCAGCACCTGTTCAATCTGCCGACCTTTCCTGCCGAAGACGTTCAAGCAACCTTGCTGGAACTCACCGCACAGACCATCGTGCAGTCGCTGCAAACAGCCCAGCCACACACGGACGAGCTGCTGGTATGCGGTGGTGGCGCCCATAACGCAGCCTTGATGGCCCGCCTTGGCGATTTGCTTGCACCCGCTCGAGTGAGCAGCACCCAGGCCAAGGGGGTTGACCCTGACTGGGTTGAAGCCATGGCCTTTGCCTGGCTTGCCCACTGCTGCCTGGAAGGCATCCCCACCAACCGCCCCAGCGTTACCGGCGCACGCGGCCTTCGCGTGCTGGGCGCCATCTACCCCGCCTGACACCTCCGCCAAACGCCAGACAGCAAAACGCCGCGAATCGACGCGGCGTTGAGTTTAAAGCCTGTTAATGCAATCAGATCGAGAAAGACGAGCCGCAACCACAGGTGGTGGTGGCATTCGGGTTCTTGATTACAAAGCGCGAGCCTTCCAGACCTTCCTGATAATCCACCTCGGCACCCGCCAGGTACTGGAAGCTCATGGGATCGACCACCAGGCTAACGCCTTCGCGCTCAACCAGGGTGTCGTCATCGGCCACTTCTTCATCGAAGGTGAAGCCATACTGAAAACCGGAACAACCGCCGCCCGTAACGAATACGCGCAACTTCAAACGATCATTACCCTCTTCATCGACCAGGCTCTTCACCTTGTGCGCAGCACCTTCGGTGAATTGCAAAGCCATGGGGGTGAAGGATTCGACGCTCATGCTGACTATCTCCCGGCGTTATGCCGCCATAATGCGTGATGACGCGCATTATCCGCTTCTCCTAGAAAAGCGGTCAACTATTCATAAGTAGCAACGGCAAGCGAAGCACTGCCCGCTTGCCGTTTGAAGCCGCAAATCTACGCTGCAGTCAAGGCAACATCCCAGCATGGGACAAGCCCAGACGCTCATCCAGACCGAACATGATGTTCATGTTCTGCACGGCCTGGCCAGACGCGCCCTTGACCAGGTTGTCGATCACCGACAACACCACCACCAGGTCGCCATCCTGCGGACGATGCACCGCAATACGGCATACGTTGGCACCGCGAACGCTACGGGTTTCAGGGTGGCTGCCAGCCGGCATCACATCGACGAAAGGTTCGTTGGCATAGCGCTTCTCGTACAAGGCCTGCAGATCAACGGAGCGATCAACCACGGTTGCGTACAGCGTGGAATGGATACCACGGATCATCGGCGTCAAATGCGGAACGAAGGTCAGCCCCACATCCTTGCCCGCTGCGCGGCGCAGACCCTGACGAATTTCTGGCAAATGACGATGACCTTTAACGGCATACGCCTTCATGCTTTCTGACGTTTCGGCATACAGCGCGCCCACACTGGCACCCCGACCGGCACCGCTCACACCTGACTTGCAGTCAGCAATCAACTGCGTCGTCTCTGCAAGACCGGCCTCCAATAGCGGCAGGAAACCCAACTGCGCCGAGGTCGGATAGCAACCTGGCACAGCGATCAAGCGGGCCTTTTTGATTTGCTCGCGGTTCACTTCCGGCAGGCCGTATACGGCTTCGTCCAGTAATTCTGGCGCACCGTGGGGCTGACCGTACCACTTGGCCCACTCTTCGGCATCCTGCAGACGGAAGTCAGCAGAGAGGTCGATAACTTTGGTGCCTGCGGCCAGCAGTTCACCCGCCAGGGCATGGGCTACGCCGTGAGGTGTAGCGAAGAACACCACATCGCACGCGCCCAGGGTTTGCGTGTCCGGCACGCTGAAGGCCAGGCCGTCATAGTGGCCGCGCAGGTTGGGATACATATCGGCAACCGGCAGGCCCGCCTCGGATCGAGAAGTGATGACTACCACTTCTGCCTGCGGATGCTGTGCCAGCAAACGCAGCAATTCGACCCCGGTGTAACCCGTGCCGCCGACAATACCGACCTTGACCATAACCTGCCCTCAACGAAACCACTGGAAAGCCTTTGATAATAGGGTCAGCGCGCCCCTGCGACAACCGCCAAGGTGACTCACAGACGCTCTACTACTACTATTTGATCTACCGTGAACCTGGGAATAACTAAAAATGCTTTATCTATGGCTAAAAGCCTTCCACATCATCAGCATTGTCTGCTGGTTTGCAGGCCTTTTTTACTTGCCCCGCCTCTTTGTTTACCACGCACAAAGCGAAGATTCCGTCAGCAAAGAACGCTTCAGCATCATGGAACGCAAGCTGTATCGCGGCATCATGGGGCCTGCAATGATTGCGACCCTGATCTTCGGCGGCTGGCTATTGTGGCTAAGCCCAGGCTTTCTCAGCCAAGGCTGGATGCACGCCAAGTTGACACTGGTGTTTCTGCTGATTGGTTATCACCATATGTGCGGCGCACAGGTAAAGCGTTTTGCCCGTGGTGAAAACAAACGCACTCACGTGTTCTACCGTTGGTTCAACGAAGTGCCGGTGGTGTTCTTGCTGGCTATCGTAATTCTGGTGGTGGTCAAACCGTTTTAAACTCACATCCTGACTAGCCGAGGTTATCCAATGTCGCTGCCCGCCCTGCTTGAACAACGCTTGCGCCTGCCGGTAGTTGCTGCGCCCATGTTTCTGATTTCCAACCCGCAACTGGTGCTGGCCTGCTGTCGCAACGGGGTAGTGGGCAGCTTCCCTGCACTCAACCAGCGTGAAAGCAGCGGGTTCAAGGCCTGGCTGGAAGAGATCGAAGCCGGGCTCGCCACATTGGATAACCCTGCGCCCTACGCCGTGAACCTGATCGTGCACAACAGCAACCCACGGCTACAGGCGGACCTGGCGATCTGCATCGAGCACAAGGTGCCCATCGTCATTACCAGCCTGGGCGCAGTCAAAGAGGTGGTGGATGCCGTCCACAGTTATGGCGGGCTGGTGTTCCACGATGTCACCACCCGTCGTCATGCCGAAAAAGCCGCAGAAGCCGGGGTCGACGGGCTGATTGCCGTCGCCGCCGGAGCCGGTGGCCATGCGGGCACCTGGAGCCCGTTTGCATTGCTGGCCGAAATTCGCCAGTTCTTCGACAAAACCGTATTGCTCTCGGGTTGCCTGAACCACGGCCACGAGATCCTGGCCGCGCAGATTATGGGCGCAGACCTTGCCTACCTCGGCACGCGCTTTATCGCTACACA
This sequence comes from Pseudomonas sp. TMW22080, assembly GCF_022496745.1. NCBI lineage: Bacteria > Pseudomonadati > Pseudomonadota > Gammaproteobacteria > Pseudomonadales > Pseudomonadaceae > Pseudomonas > Pseudomonas sp. TMW22080. The sequence continues at coordinate 6,844 of NZ_SCFF01000004.1, forward strand.
AGAGAGCCAAGCGCCTGATGCCTACAAAGAGATGCTGCTGGCATCCCGCGCTGCCGATATCATCCACACCCCGGCAGTGTCAGGGGTACCCGCCAGCTTTATGCGCCAAAGCCTTGAAAATGCAGGTTTCGACCTTGCGGCACTCCAGGGCAAAAGCGAAGCCAGGCTCAAACCGCTGACCGATGAAGCCAAAGCATGGAAAACGGTCTGGTCTGCGGGCCAAGGCGTAGGAGAAATCCACGATCTACCCACCACCGATCAATTGATTGCACGCCTCGATGAGGAATACCGCAAGGCGCATAACCTCACTTCGACGCTGGCCCGACATTGGCCGCATCACTGACAGCACCAAGCCCGCCAATCCCGGCGGGCTTTTGTTAAACACATCCGGACAAGGAAGCCACCATGCCCGAGCTGAGCCTGGACAAAACCCCTCAAGAACACTACGCACCGCTTGACCCTTTGGGATTCAGCGGCCGGATCGGGCGTTTACGGCTACTGGCCTGGAGCATGATCATCAGCATCATCGCCATGATCACGTCACTGCTGGTGCTGCTTGCCGTCAAGGTTTCCCCCACGCTTGGCATTACCTGTGGTGCAACGCTCACATTGGCCTACTTCATCATCAGCCTGAGAATCAGCGCCCAGCGTTTACACGACATAAACTGGTCTGCCTGGATGCTGTTGCTGCATCTGGTGCCAGTGGCCAATCTGGTTTTGTCCCTCATGATGCTGCTGATGCCCGGCACTCCCGGCCCAAATAAATATGGCCCGCCGCCACCGCCCAACAGCCGGGCCGTCAACGTGCTGGCGGCAATCACGATCTTTTTGATTGGATTGGGCATTTGCGCGATGGTTGCCGTGCTGGCTTTGGGCCTGATGACTGCGGTGATCAACGCAGTGAACAGCAACAGCCTGTAGACTGCGTGCCTTAATGAACGCGTTAACGCCAGGGACATCATTGTCACCGGACTGTACCGTTGCAATGGAGAACAGCATGACCCGTTACGCTTTAATCACTGGCGCCACCAGCGGCATTGGCCTGGCCCTGGCTGAAGCCCTTGCCCGACGTGGGCGCAGCCTGATTTTGGTGGCCCGCCAACGGGATGCGCTGGAAACCATTGCCCTTGAGCTGACCCAGCGTTTCGGTATCGAGGTGTTGTTCCGCGCCTGTGATCTTGGCGAGCCCCTGCGCCTGTCCGGTTTTTTGCTCGAACTCGAAGAAGGCGATCGTCAGATCGATCTGCTGGTCAACTGCGCGGGCATAGGCACCTGCGGGCCGTTCCTGGCCCACGACTGGAGTGCCGAACAAGATCTGATCGAGCTCAATGTGCTGGCGCTCACCCGCTTGTGCCACGCCGTCGGCAATATGATGGCCGTCCAGGGCGGCGGGCAAATTCTCAATGTAGCTTCGATCGCCGCCTTCCAGCCCGGGCCCTGGCTCAGTACCTACTTTGCGAGCAAGGCCTATGTGCTGCATTTTTCCGAAGGTTTGCGCGAGGAAGTGAAAAAAACCGGCATCAAGGTTTCAGTCCTTTGCCCCGGCATCACCCGCACCCGCTTTTTTGATGCAGCCAACATGAATACCGACGCCATCAAGCAAAGTACCAGCGCCATGACCCCAGAAGAAGTTGCGCTCTACACTGTGCGCGCACTCGACAAAAACAGGGCGATCATCATTCCCGGGCGGCGCAATCGCTGGATAACTCGCTTGCCACGCCTGCTCTCACGCTGGATGACGCGAAAAATAGCCGCCTCAGTCAACAAATCCTACTGCCCTCGTTAACGAGGCTGGGCGTAACTGACTGCCCTGAGTACACTCAGACCGGACTTCACTCACGGAGACACAGCTTTGGATACTCTGTTCACCAAGATCATCAACCGCGAAATACCCGCCAAGATCATCTATGAAGACGATCAAGTGTTGGCTTTTCACGATATCGCCCCACAAGCACCGGTCCACTTTCTGGTTATCCCGAAAAAACCGATCCGCACGCTCAACGACCTGACCGAAGAAGACAAGCCGCTGGCAGGCCATATCCTGTTCACGGCACAGCGTCTGGCCAAAGAGCTGGGCTGCGAAGACGGCTTTCGCGTGGTGATGAACTGCAATGAAAAGGGCGGTCAGACCGTCTACCACATTCATATGCATGTTCTGGGTCAGCGCCAGATGAACTGGCCGCCGGGTTGATTGATCAATAACTATGACGCGTGAGCCCGATGGCTCTCGCGTTCACCCGTGATCCAACGCAAACCCCGGCTGCGGGATTGGGGTAAACTGACCGCCGTGATTTTTTCCGGAGGTAAGCATGACTACCCAACGTCACTACTCGCCGATTGACCGTCTTCTGTTACAAGCCGATACCGCCTTGCGAACACTGCTGCCGTTCAGCGGTCAGCCGCATCGGCCGTCGCCTGCCATCGTCAAACCTGAACACCCTTTGGACCCACAGGCCAAGCGTCATGTTGCCGGTCTGATGCGTATCAACCATACCGGCGAAGTCTGTGCTCAAGCCTTGTATCAAGGCCAGGCGCTGACAGCCAAGCTTCCCCATGTGCGTGAGGCGATGGAACATGCCGCGGAAGAAGAAATCGATCATCTGGCCTGGTGTGAACAACGCATCCGTCAACTGGATAGCCACCCCAGCGTGCTGAACCCGTTATTTTACGGCATGTCCTTTGGGATAGGCGCCGCTGCCGGCTTGATTAGTGACAAGGTCAGCCTGGGGTTCGTGGCAGCGACTGAAGATCAGGTGTGCAAGCATCTGAACGAGCATCTTGAGCAACTGCCGCCTGAGGATGAAAAGTCCCGGGCAATTCTTGAGCAAATGCGTATCGACGAAGAACAGCACGCAGAGTCCGCGCTCAATGCCGGCGGTTTTCGCTTCCCTGCCCCAGTGAAGTTCGGCATGAGCCTGATGGCCAAGGTCATGACCAAAAGCACCTACCGGATCTGACAGCACAGTCTTTGTGCAAGCAGGCCAGTTTGCGATTCACGCGCCGCGGCCTTTCTGTCTAACCGTGGTCAGGCCATCGCGAGCAAGCCCGCTCCCACAGGGGTTCTGCGAAGCACAAAAAAAGGCGGCTACCGTGAGGTAGCCGCCTTTTTATATGCCGAGAATTTACGCCATGTTGCGCGCGTAGAAAATCTCGAGCATTTCGTGTTTCACCCGTTCAGTGACCTGGGCGCGCTGTTCAACCGACAGATTGCTGGTGGCATCGCCGAACAGGTAGTTATCCAGTTCGAACTCCTTGAGCAGCATCTTGGTGTGGAACAGGTTTTCCTGGTACACATTTACGTCGGTCATCTGGTAACCGTCGCGGGTGTCTTCGGAGAGGTAGTTCTGGATCGAGTTGATCTCGTGATCGATAAAGTGCTTTTTGCCTTCCACGTCACGGGTGAAACCCCGTACACGGTAATCGACAGTCACGATATCCGAATCAAACTGATGGATCAGATAGTTGAGAGCTTTAAGCGGTGAAATAACGCCGCACGTCGACACGTCAATATCCACACGGAATGTTGCAATCCCATCAACCGGATGAATTTCCGGGTAGGTATGCACCGTGATATGGCTTTTGTCGAGGTGAGCCAGGATGGTCTCGGGCAGCGGGCCTGGGGACTCTTCGATCTGGCTTTCGGTAGGTATTACCGGCTGCTCGGAGATCAGAATAGTCACGCTGGCGCCTTGGGGGTCGTAATCCTGACGGGCAATGTTCAGGATGTTGGCACCAATGATATCAACCACATCTGTAAGGATCTGCGTCAGGCGCTCTGCGTCGTACTCTTGATTGATGTACTCAACATATGCCTGCTGGTCTTGCGGGGTTTCCGCATAACAGATGTCATAGATGTTGAAGCTCAAGGTCTTTGTCAGGTTATTGAACCCGTGGAGCTTGAGTTTGCTTTTCACCGTTATAAAACTCTCTATGTCGATGCGGCTCGGCCGCGTGATCCAGCATGCCCGTCAAGTGCGTGGGACGCACCTGCGTAGGACGGTTAACACCTCTTCGCGATGGCGATTTTGGTTATCTGTTCGGACATGCGGCCGGGAATCAACCCCGCCACTACCCTGAAAAAAGTGGCGCATTATGCAGACGTCAGCGACTGATCGCCAGAGTCTGCATCGCTTTTATGAAAATTGAATGTCCGCTCAGGCCAGTTCAATAATTTCATAGTCATGGCTGATGGCAACACCCGCAGCGCCGAGCATGATCGAAGCCGAACAATACTTCTCGGCCGACAGCTCGATGGCGCGCTTGACCTGGGCTTCTTTCAAACCACGACCCTTGACCACAAAGTGCAGGTGTATTTTGGTGAACACCTTTGGATCTTCGGTGGCGCGCTCAGCCTCCAGAAACGCTTCACAGCTCTCAACCGCCTGACGCGACTTCTTGAGAATGCTGACCACGTCAAAGTTGCTGCAGCCGCCGAGGCCCAACAGCAGCATTTCCATCGGACGCACGCCCAGGTTGCGACCGCCACTCTCAGGCGGGCCATCCATTACAACAACGTGGCCACTACCGGATTCGCCCAAAAACATGGCTTCGCCAGCCCATTGAATGCGTGCCTTCATCGCCCAGACTCCACTGTTTTAAAAGGGGCGCCAGCTTAGCACAGGGCCAGAAACTCATAACTCGCCGCACTGAAGCGTTTCTCCGATAAGCCACTCTGAAAATTCTACTAACCACACAGAACCTGTCTGGTAAGCTGGCGCCAAATAGCCGGCGCCAGCCAGCTAGCACTCTATATAAAAATAGATCTGACCCTTACTGTGCCAGCTTTCCGGGAAACAACCATGGTTGCTCTTACTCCCATACCCAAGATCAAAAACCTCGACAAGTTTTTGACTTTTTGCCAGCGCAAACGCTACCCCGCCAAGAGCAATATCATCTGCGCTGGCGAATCTTCACACACCCTGTTTTTCATCATCAAAGGCTCGGTAACGGTTTTGATTGAAGACGAGGAAGGTCGTGAAATGATCATTGCCTACCTGAATAGCGGCGACTTTATCGGCGAGCTGGGTCTGTTTGAACAGGCAGGCCAGGAGCAGACGCGCAGTGCATGGGTTCGAGCCAAGACCGAGTGCGAAGTTGCTGAAATCAGCTACCCAAAATTCCGAGAGTACACCCAGCAAGAACCAGAAATTCTTTACGCGATGAGTGGCCAAATCGCACAGCGCCTGCGCAACACCACACGCAAGGTCGGTGATCTTGCGTTCTTTGATGTCACCGGAAGAGTGGCTCGCTGCCTGCTGGAACTGTGCAAGCAACCGGACGCCATGACCCATCCCGATGGCATGCAAATCAAGATCACTCGGCAGGAAATCGGCAGGATTGTCGGCTGTTCGCGAGAGATGGTAGGACGCGTACTCAAAAGCCTGGAAGAACAGAACCTGGTAAGCGTCAAAGGCAAGACCATGGTGGTGTTCGGTACGCGCTAAACCTTGAGCAAGGGCGCCAGGAGCTGTTGATAACTGGCACTCAGGCGCTCAAAGAAATCCGGAGCGGCAAAGGCCTCGTGCAGCGCAATATGGCTGTCGGCCATGCAATATTGCTCCAGATCGCATAACCGATTGAATCGATTGACTGCAGCCACCATCGACTCACGTTCGTTATCCACCAGCAAGGCACCGTGCACAAGACCGACAGGGCGCTGCCCGCCTCTGCTCTGGCGCCAGCGCTGGGCGGTGCCTACCAGTTTTCGGGCATTGAGATTGACGTTGAAGCGACCATCACAAAACGCGCCTTCAACCTCCCCCAAAGACGCCTCCCCACCCAATTGCGTCAACAAATCACAGATGGGCTCGCACAAACGGCGATAAGCCGTTTCGATACGCCCATGATCGCCTTCACTGGGTAAAGGTGCGTAAACCAGGGCAATATTGACGGTCGATGCCGATTGCGGAACGGGTTCGCCACCGGTTTCACGCAGCAGGATTGGCCAGCCACTGGCAGCCAGTTCGACACTGGCCTGCTCAAAACCGGGCAGGCGACTCAAGCGCCGTGGCATGACCAGCGCCCGGTCGGTGGGCTGCCAGAACAGCACACCCGCCTCGCACTCACCGGCACACACAGATGCCAGTAAATCCTGTTCGGCCTTGAGGCCGGCTTCGACGGTGAGTTGCTGAATGGGTGTCATGGGATTCCTTATCAGACACTGAACCCTTGTGGGAGCGGGCTTGCCCGCGATTCAGGCGCCGTGGCCTGACAGGCAAATCGCACTGATGCTATCGCGAGCAAGCCCGCTCCCACAGGGGGGGATTGGGTCAATCCAGGGTCGAGCCCGTCACTGCAGTAGCACGCTCAGGGAAGAACAAGCGCTGCAGTTCATTGCCCGGGTTTTCGGCACGCATAAAGGCTTCGCCCACCAGGAACGAATACACTTCGCTGATTTCCATCAACTCCACATCCGCCCGGTTGAGAATGCCGCTTTCGGTAATCACCAAGCGGTCACGGGGAACGCGCGGCAACAGGTCCAGCGTGGTTTCCAGGCTGACTTCAAAGGTGTGCAGGTTGCGGTTGTTGATACCCACCAGCGGTGTGTCGAGGGTTTTAAGCGCACGTTCAAGCTCATCGCCATCATGCACTTCAACCAGCACATCCAGCCCGACGCTTTTGGCAACAGCCGCCAGCTCGGCCATTTTTACGTCGTCCAGGGCAGAGACGATCAACAGCACACAGTCGGCGCCCAACGCCCGGGCTTCGACGATCTGGTAAGGGTCGATCATGAAGTCCTTGCGGATAACCGGCAAAGTACTCGCGGCACGTGCCTGCTGCAGGTACGCATCGGCACCCTGGAAGTAGTCGATATCGGTCAGCACTGACAGGCAGGTAGCGCCACCTGCCTGATAGCTTTTAGCAATCTCGGCAGGCACGAAGTGCTCGCGAATCACACCCTTGCTCGGCGATGCCTTTTTGATTTCAGCAATCACCGCGGGCTGTTTTTTCCTGGCCTGCGCCAGCAAGGCACTGGCGAAACCACGAACAGGATCAGCCTGAGCGGCCAAACGCTCAAGTTCAGCCAGGCTTACCCGCGCACTGCGCTCGGCAACCTCCTGAACTTTACGCGCCAGAATATTTTCCAGAACGGTTGGCACACTCATGCTTCATTCTCCTGCTTGAAAATCGCGGTAAAGGCGCCGAGCTCTTCGAGCTTTTCCCGGGCCAGCCCGGTATGCAGCGCGTCGTGGGCCAATTCCACACCTTCTTTGAGTGTGTAGGCAAGGTCCGCGGCGTACAGAGCAGCACCTGCATTGAGTACAATCATTTCAGCCGCTTTCTGGCCTGCTTCGGTTTTGCGCCGCCCCAAGGCATCACGGATCAGCTCCAGCGATTGCTCCGGGCTGTCGACCACCAGGCCAAACAGGCTTTGGCTCTTGATGCCAAGGTCTTCAGGCTGAACCCAATACTCCTTGATTTCACCTTTATGCAATTCCGCTACAAAGGTCGGTGCTGCCAGGCTGAACTCATCCAGGCCATCCTGCGAGTGCACCACCAGCACGTGCTTGCTGCCCAGACGTTGCAACACTTCAGCCAGGGGCCGGCACAGCGCCTGGTTGAACACGCCGACCACTTGATGCAATACACCAGCCGGATTCGTAAGCGGGCCAAGCATATTGAACAGGGTACGCAGGCCAAGATCGCGACGAGGGATGGCCGCATGCTTCATGGCGCCATGATGGCATTGTGCGAACATAAAACCGATGCCCACGCTATCAATGCAGCGGGCAACTTGAACCGGGGTCAGGTTCAGGTACACACCGGCCGCTTCCAGCAGGTCGGCACTGCCGCTTTTACCGGACACCGCGCGGTTGCCATGCTTGGCCACCGTGCAGCCAGCGGCCGAAATCACCAACGCCGAAGCGGTGGACACGTTGAAAATATTCGCGCCGTCGCCGCCGGTACCAACGATATCGACCACGCCGTCCAGGGTCTTGAGTTCAACCTTGTCTGCCAGCTCGCGCATCACGGTCACGGCACCGACGATTTCGTCGATGCTTTCGCTCTTCATGCGCATGCCCATCATGAACGCGCCAATCTGCGCCTCGGTGCATTGACCGGTCATGATGTCGCGCATCACATCACGCATTTCATCGGTGGTCAGGTCGAGGTGACCGACGATACGGTTCAGGGCTGTCTTGATATCCATTTGAAGTCCTTAGCGCGTGCCGCCGGTTTGTTTAAGAAAGTTGGCAAACAGTTCATGACCCTGTTCGGTCAGGATCGACTCAGGGTGAAACTGCACCCCTTCGATGTTCAGCGTCTTGTGGCGCAGGCCCATGATCTCGTCGACCGAGCCATCTTCAAGCTGGGTCCAGGCCGTCAGCTCCAGGCAATCCGGCAGGGTGTCGCGCTTGACCACCAACGAGTGGTAACGGGTCACGGTCAGCGGATTGTTCAGACCCTGGAACACTCCGGTATCGAGGTGATAAACCGGACTGGTCTTGCCGTGCATCACCTGGCGCGCGCGTACCACATCGCCGCCAAAGGCCTGGCCGATGGACTGATGGCCCAGGCACACGCCCAGGATCGGTAGTTTGCCCGCAAAGTGCTTGATGGCTTCAAGAGAGATGCCCGCCTCATTCGGCGTGCATGGACCGGGCGAGACCACAATGCGCTCGGGCTGGAGCGCTTCGATCTGGGCCACGGTCAACTCATCGTTGCGCACCACCTTGACCTCGGCACCCAACTCGCCGAGGTACTGCACAACGTTGTAAGTAAAAGAGTCGTAATTATCGATCATCAGCAACATGTTGCTAAACCTCTGAATTCACTGACATTCAAAACTGTTTTCAGAATGCATTACCCGCAGTTTCGATTGCTGGATTGAACACACCAACCGAGGGGTAGCCATTCAGGAAAACGCAGGGGGCAGGTCCGGCGAGGCCGGCAGAGAAATATTAGGCGCGCCAACGCCAACGGCCATGGGCCTTGAGAACTCGCATAAAGAGTTTGCTGATGATCAACACAGGAAGGGTCTCATTTCTACGTCATGGCACAGTAACGTAGCCTTGCAACAGGTGCAACACGGGGCAGCACATACGGGGAAAAACACCTGCTAAGTACTTTGTGACTTTGTTTTTCATGAAACATTTAATACAGATTGTCTTGCTAAGGTCTGTAACCCAAATAATAAAAACAGGTCGTCACATGCGCAGGTTTTCCCTACTTATCCCCCTGGCGGGATGTATCTTGTCCGTCGTCAGTGAACGAGCAGTTGCAGCACCCTCCCCGTACTCCACCATGATTGTGTTCGGCGACAGCCTGAGCGACTCGGGGCATTATCCAGGGGTAGGCAGTGGCATGCGTTTCACCAATCTCACCGGACCGACGTACAAGGAATATCGGGGTGAGGAATATGCTGGCGTTGCGCCCACTCGGCTGGGCATAAAACTGGGTATCGCACCCGCAGATCTGCGCCCGTCCACATCGCCGGGTAACTTTCTCACCGGGGAACCCGACGGCAACAACTGGGCGGTGGGCGGCTATCGCACAGACCAGATACTCAATTCCATCAAGACCGAGTCAAAGGTCGCCTTCCCGGATGACTGGGCCTTCGTAGGCGGCTACGTCCTGCGCAGCAAGCCTGGTTACCTTGTGCAGAACAGCTTCACAGCTGACCCCAAGGCGTTGTATTTCATTTCAGGTGGCGGCAATGACTTTCTCCAAGGCAAGGTCACTAACCCCGCTGAAGCAGGCGATGCCGCACAAAGGCTGGCCGCAAGCGCCATGGCCCTGCAACAGGCCGGGGCACGCTACATCATGGTCTGGCTGCTGCCCGATCTGGGCCTGACACCAGCCGTTTACGGTACACCCACTCAGGCCGGCACCAGCTACCTGAGTGCCCTGTTCAATCATGCGCTAGTCCAACAACTCGAACAGATAGATGCCGAACTAATCCCCCTCAATATCCCGCTGCTGCTGCGTGAAGCCATGGCAGATCCTGCCCGTTATGGCCTGGCACTCGGTCAGGACCTTGTCGCAACCTGCTTCAGCGGCGAAGAGTGCTCGGAAAACCCGCAGTACGGCCTCAACAGCGCAACCCCCAACCCGGCCAAACTGCTGTTCAACGACTCGGTACACCCCACCGAGACAGGGCAACAGCTGATTGCCGACTATGCCTACTCATTGCTGGCCGCCCCGTGGGAGCTGACCTTGTTACCCGTCATGGCCCAAGGCTCGCTAAACGCCCATCAAGACCAACTGCGTCACCAATGGGCTGGCGATAACGGCCATTGGCAAGCCGTTGGCCAATGGAGACCCCTGCTCGCCGGTGGCGGGCAACGCCTGGAAATCGACAAGCAGGCCACGTCCGTGAGTGCCGATGGCAAAGGCTACAACCTGAACATCGGCACCAGCTACAGGCTGGATGAAACCTGGCGATTTGGCATTGCAGGCGGGTTTTACCGGCAACGCCTGGAGACCGGAGCCAATGAATCGGACTACAAGCTCAACAGCTATATGGGCAGCGTGTTTGCCCAATACCAGCACAGTCACTGGTGGGGTGATGCCGCACTGACTTTGGGCAGGTTGGATTACGACAGCCTAAAGCGTAAATTCGCGCTTGGTGTGGGTGAAGGCATGGAGCAAGGCCAGGCCGACGGACATCTGCGGGCATTAAGTACACGCCTGGGGTATGAAATCGCACAGGCTGCAGACCTGTGGCAGCTGTCGCCTTTTATCAGCGCCGACTACTCGCGGGTGGAAGTTAACCGCTATGAAGAAAAGGGCCGACGTTCGACTGCATTGAACTACGAAGAGCAGACACTGGTTTCAAAGCGCCTGGGCGCGGGCTTGCTCGCCAGTTACCAGGCCACCCCACAGACTCTGCTGTTCGGCGAAGCCGCCCATGAGCATGAGTTCCAGAGCGATACCCAGCGCCTGAATACCGCGCTCAACAGCCTGCCCAACAATCGCTTCAAACTCGAAGGCTATACGCCGCCAAGCAACCTCGGGCGTATCAGCCTGGGGGCTAGCCACAGGCTGACCGCCGACCTCAGGCTGCAGGCGACTTATAACGTAAGGAAAAGTGATGGCGTGACGCAACAGGGCGCCAATATCGGGCTAAGTCTGAATTACTAAAGCCTGTGGAAGGGAGCGGGCACGCTCGCTCCCACAAGGCCGGTTGCAGGTTTTTAATCCCGCGGGGTGTGCTCGGCCAGGGCCACGGCACGGAACATTGCTCGGCGCTTGTTCAGCGTTTCTTCCCATTCCAGGGCCGGGACCGAATCAGCAACAATGCCGCCACCGGCCTGCACATGCAGCTCTCCGTCCTTGATCACTGCAGTACGGATCGCAATCGCTGTATCCATATTGCCGTTCCAGGCGAAGTAACCCACAGCCCCGCCATACACACCGCGCTTGACCGGTTCCAGTTCGTCGATGATTTCCATCGCACGAATTTTCGGTGCGCCAGACAACGTACCCGCCGGCAGAATCGCCCGCAGTGCATCCATCGCTGTCAGCCCGCTTTTAAGCTGGCCGGTGACGTTGGACACAATGTGCATGACGTTGGAATAACGCTCAATCACCATTTTCTCGGTGAGCTTGACCGAACCGACTTCAGATACACGACCCGTGTCATTACGGCCCAGGTCGATCAGCATCAGGTGCTCGGCGATTTCCTTGTCATCACTGAGCAGGTCTTCTTCAAGCGCCAGATCAGCCTCTTCGGTTGCGCCACGCGGACGCGTGCCGGCAATCGGGCGTACGGTAATCAGATTGTCTTCAACCCGTACCAGCACTTCCGGCGAGCTGCCCACAACATGGAAGTCGCCAAAGTTGAAGAAGTACATATACGGCGTAGGGTTGAAGCAGCGCAGAGCGCGATACAGGTCGATGGGCGCAGCCTTGAAGTCGATGGACATTCGCTGCGAGGGCACTACCTGCATGCAATCGCCCGCAAGGATGTAGTCCTTGATGGTATCGACGGCTTTCTCGTAATCGCCCTGGGTGAAGCTGGAGCGAAACACCGGGTCAGCCGACTGCTGCGCTGTAAAGTCCAGGCCGCGACGCGGGGTAATCGGTTGACGCAGTTGTTCAAGCAGCGCCTCAAGCCGGGCCTGGCCTTCTTCATAAGCCTCAGGCTGAGCCGGGTCGACCAGCACAATCGCGTGCATCTTGCCCGCCAGGTTGTCGAACACCACCACGGCGTCCGATACCATCAGCAAAATATCCGGCACACCCAGAGGATCGGGGTTCGGGCACTTGCCCAGGCGTTTCTCCACATAACGTACGCAGTCATAGCCGAAATAGCCCACCAGGCCACCGTTGAAACGCGGTAAGCCGGCGATGGTCGGCACGTTGTAACGGGCCTTGAACTGCTCGACGAAGGTCAGTGGATCCTCAACCTCACAGGCTTCGATCTCGACACCGTCATGGGTCACGCTGACCTGATGATCATGCACACGCAACACAGTGCGGCATGGCAAGCCAATAATCGAATAACGCCCCCACTTCTCGCCGCCCTGCACCGACTCCAGCAAATAGGAGTTGGGCTGATCGGCCAGCTTCAGGTAGATCGACAACGGCGTGTCGAAGTCAGCCAGGGTTTCGCGTGCAAGGGGGATACGGTTATAGCCGGCAGCGGCCAAACGCAGGAATTCTTCGCGGATCATGAGGTGCCTCGTGGTCTGAGGGTAAAACGGTCAGGTATGCAAACGTGCCGACTGCGCGGCCAGATTCAAGTCAGGCGCGCCAACGCCAGCGGGCCAGGGCCTTGATGACTTTCATCCAGAGTTTGCGGGTGACCACCACGATGGAATCTCTTCGAGAGGGGGAAACAGAATTGCCCAACGTTATCTCAGGCGCAGATTCTAAGCAACCGGCTATCAGCTCTTGCAGGTTACCAATCACCATATCCGGTGACTCTTCTTCAATCGGGCGACCGTGGTTGTAGCCGTAACTCAGCGCTACGCAACGAACGCCGGCAGCCTTGGCGGCCAGCACGTCATTTCGCGAATCGCCGACAAATATCGATTGCGCGGGAGTGGCGCCAGCCATTTTCATTACAAACAGTAAGGCGGCAGGGTCGGGTTTTGTCTGTGGCAGGGTGTCGCCACCGATAATCCAGCGAAAAAACCGTCCCAGTTTCAACTCATCCAGTAATGGCGCCACGAAGCGTTCGGGCTTGTTGGTGATCAGGGCCATTTCAACACCCTGCTTTTGCAGCCACTTGAGGCTTTCACGCACACCGGGGTAGACCTTGGTGTGTGCATGGCCACCGTCGTAGGCTTCCATGAAAATTTCCAGTGCCTGTTCGGCCTCTGTGTCATCAACACCACTGCCGTCCATATTCCCGGCCAGGGCACGGCGCACCAGCATGGGCGCGCCGTTACCGATCCACAGCCGTACGTTTTCACTCCCGGCGGGCGGACGACCGAGCTTGAGCAGCATGGCCTCCACGGCAACGGCCAAATCCGGTACCGAATCAATCAGGGTGCCATCCAGATCGAACATCACCAATTTTGGCAGCTGCCCCTGGAGTAGCTGCTCAAAGCGGCTCATGGGCGGGCCAACGCAAGCTCGGCACGCATTTTCTGAATCACTTCTTCATAGTTTGGCGTGTTGAAAATGGCGGAGCCGGCGACAAAGGTATCGGCACCGGCTTCAGCGATTTCACGGATATTGCCAACGTTTACGCCGCCGTCGATTTCCAGGCGAATCTCGCGACCGCTGGCATCGATCAGGGCACGGGCTTCGCGCAGTTTGTTGAGCGTGCCGGGAATGAATTTTTGCCCGCCAAAGCCCGGGTTCACGCTCATCAGCAAGATCATGTCGACCTTGTCCATCACGTACTTGAGCACATCCAGCGGGGTGGCCGGGTTGAACACCAGACCTGCCTTGCAGCCGCCTTCGCGGATCAGTTGCAGGGAGCGGTCGATGTGCTGGGTCGCTTCGGGGTGGAAGGTGATATAGGTGGCGCCGGCTTCGATAAAGTCGCCGATGATGCGATCGACCGGGCTGACCATCAGATGCGCATCAATCGGTGCGGTGACGCCGTACTTGCGCAGGGCGGCGCAGACCATCGGGCCGATGGTCAGGTTGGGTACGTAATGGTTGTCCATGACATCGAAGTGAACGATATCAGCACCCGCGGCGAGTACGTTGTCCACTTCTTCGCCGAGACGGGCGAAATCGGCGGAAAGAATCGATGGGGCAATAGCGAAGGGCTGCATGACGCACCTTTTAGTGGGCTAAACACGGTGGCGCGCATTGTATACCGCTGGCTATGTGCCGCACACCGTAGCAGCGATGATTGGCCATTTGTAGCAGCTGCCGAAGGAACGAGGCTGCGTTCGGTTGCGCAGCGACCGTAAACCCTCAACCCCGGTTTTAGATGACACACCGTGTTGCCTGTTTTTACGACGGCTTCGCCGCCGAACGCAGCCTCGTTCCTTCGGCAGCTGCTACGCAAAGTGCAATATCCGGTTAAGTGTTCACTTTGATACTTGCCGATGGCTGATCTAGCGTTAGAAAAAAACAGACCGAGGGCAAAGGATTGCCAATTTCAAACAACGCTTGTCACCTGCGCACCGGGCGCTACTCCGAACCTGGCCACATATACCTGCTCACCGCCGTCACCGAGCTACGGCGACCCGTATTTACCGACTTCCATCTAGGCCGTCTTGTGGTGAACCAACTCCGGCATGCTCACGACGACGGCATCGTCAGGTCCATCGCCTGGGTGGTCATGCCTGACCACTGCCACTGGCTCGTAGAGTTACGTACCAAAACCCTGGGCGAGTTGATGTGCCGATTCAAGTCACGCAGCAGCATTACGGTCAATCAAGCATGCCGATCCAGTGAGCGAATCTGGCAAAGGGGCTATCACGACAGGGCTGTCAGACAGGAAGAGGACATTAAAAACATCGCCCGCTACATCATCAAAAACCCGATCCGCTCTCAACTGACCTCGCGGATCGGTGATTACCCCCTGTGGGATGCCTGCTGGATCTAGACCCGAACTGTACGCATTTTCTCGCTACGCCCACGCAACCACAGCAGGAGCCGATAACTCACAGAGAGCAAAAACATTTCATCTCAACCGTCATACCCTGACAAATACTGATCAACCCATTACGCTGCCGGTACTACTTCTGGCCTGGAATAACCGATGTTTTCTTATCGTCTGGCACTACCGGCTTTGTGCCTGTCGCTGATATTGCCGTTCGCCCTGCCAGTGCTTGCAGCCGATACCAAGCCCCAAGTCGAGCCAGAACCCGCAGTTCGCGCGCCCCTGCCCGAGCGCAGTCAGGAAGATGCGGCGGCCCTTGAGCGGCAATTGCCGCAACATGAGCAACAACAACTGCAAGCACCCAATGACAGTTTTCTCGCCCTGTGGAAGCCCGCAAACAGCAGCGCCCCCGAGGGTGCGGTCATCATCATCCCCGGAGCCGGTGAAACCGCTGACTGGCCACTGACCGTCAGCCCTCTGCGCAACAAGCTGCCGGACGCCAACTGGGCCAGCCTGAGCCTGAGTCTGCCGGACATGCAAAGCGAAGCCAGCCAGCCGCGCGAAGCCGAACCAGAGAAACCTCCTGCTGCAATTGCGACAGACAGTAGCAGCAAGGCAGCCACCACCACGGCCAAACCCATCGAGCAGGCCGCCAGTGACGGCACCGAAAGCACGGAATCCGAAGCGGCTCAAACCGGGCAAGACCTGGACAAGGCCGATGCCGAGCGCATCTTCGCCCGTATTGATGCAGCGATTGCCTTTGCCCAGCACCAGAACATGCGCACTATCGTTCTGCTCGGCCATGGTTCCGGGGCCTACTGGGCGTCGCGTTATATCAGTACCAAGCATCCTGCCCAGATCCAGAAACTGATCATGGTGTCTGCCCGCAAACCTGTGTTGGCAGAGCCGGACCTGAGCCAGTTGACCCCGGCCCTCAACGTGGCGCTGCTGGATATCTTCTATAAAGACCAACCCCTGGCCCGCGAAGCCGCCCTGCAAAGATTGCAGGCCAGCAAGCGAGCCAACGGGTCGAATTTCAAGCAGGTCGGATTGTTCGCCACCCCGGGCAACCGGGATGGTGAACAGGAGCAGTTGTTTCGCCGTGTACGCGGCTGGCTCAGCCCGCAACCTGTGGATAAGTAAACTGCGCTAAAAACCACGCCGCTCACGGATCGAGGCGTAGGCCTGGTGCAGTTCACGGGTTTTTTCCGTGGCCTCGCGCACCTGCGCCGGGCCCGCACCGCTGCCGGCAACCTTGTCCGGGTGATGACGACTGAGCAGGCGCCGATAGGCTCGCTTGATTTGCTCAGGATCACTGGCCTCGGTCACCCCCAGCAGAAGCAGCGCTTGCCGGTAGGTACCGCCACGGGTCGCCAGCGGTTTGGGCTGAGGCTCATGTTCGCCACCCAACACCAGAACCTGTTGGCGGGTCCAGCCCAGCCAGCCCCCCCAAAGCACTATCAGCTCACGTTCCTGGGGAGCCACCCGGCCATCGGCCAGGATCATTCGCCAGCAGGCACGCAATACACCTTCTGCCGCATGAGGCTGAGCCTTGAGCCGTTTCAGGTAACCGCGCAGCGAATCAGTACCGGATTTGCCACGGTTGAACGCGGCAATGGCACGCTTTTGCGCTGCAGGCTCCATATCGAGCTGACGCATTTCCAGCCGCGCCTGCTCGATATGCTTGCCCACCACCTGTCCGCCGCTTTTGGCCAGACGACCGAGCAACACAAACAACAACTCATCGTTGCGCAGCACCGGCCGGGCACCAAAACGCTCAAGCAGATCGGCCCAACTGTGCAGTTGCAAGCGCCGGTCGAGCGCCTGCCCCAGTAAAGCACCGAGCATGGCCCCCGGAATACTGGCTATGAAAAAGCCTGCTCCGGCTCCGAGCAGAGTCCCTGGCCACAACATTCTAGCGCGCGTCCTTGATCAACGACTCGACCTCGGCCAGGCGCTCGTGCGTCCCTACATCCACCCAATGCCCTTGCAATCGCTCACCTGTCACTAGCCCTGCCGCCATGGCGTTACGTAATAGCGGTGCCAGTTTGAATGCACCCGCCGTACAGCCCCTGAACAGATCGGGGTGAAGCACGGCGATACCGCTGTAGGTCAGCGTATCGGCACCCGACATGCCATCTTGAACCTGTCCGCCGCTCAAGCTGAAATCACCGCTCGTGTGGTGTGCCGGGTTATCCACAAGAACCAGATGAGCCAGCCCGGTCAACGGCTGACGCAAGGCAGCAAACTCGTAATCGGTCCAGATATCACCGTTCACCACGGCAAAGGGTTCATCGCCAAGCAACGCCAGCGCCTGGAAAATTCCGCCACCGGTCTCTAGCGGTTCGCCTTCCGGGGAGTACTGGATGCTGACACCAAACTGCGAACCGTCGCCCAGATGATCTTCAATTTGCTGACCCAGCCAGGCATGGTTGATCACAATGTCGGTAAAACCTGCCGCGGCCAGCGCCCGCAAGTGGTACTCGATCAACGGCACGCCACCCACACGCACCAAGGGCTTTGGTGTATGCAGGGTCAGTGGCCGCAAGCGCTCGCCCTTACCGGCGGCCAGAATCATCGCTTTCATGCATCGACCTCGCTGACCAGCCCCAGGCTGCTGAACAACTCACCCAGCTCTGCCAGCTCGGGACGTCGCGCCAGCACAGCTTCTATATAAGAGAAGAAGCGCGGTACATCGGCCAGATAGCGTGGTTTACCATCGCGATGACAAATGCGGGCAAAAATGCCGATCACTTTCAAATGCCGCTGCACACCCATCAGGTCGCTGGCGCGCAAGAATTCTTCAAAATCGCGCTGCACCGGGATGCCCAACGGCAGCGCCAGCTTCCAGTAATCCTGCAGCCAGTTGCGCACACGCTCTTCAGGCCAGCTCAAGAAGGCGTCCTTGAACAGGCACGTAATGTCGTACGTCACCGGGCCATACACTGCGTCCTGGAAATCCAGCACCCCAGGATTGGGAATGCTGAGCATCAGGTTGCGCGGCATAAAGTCGCGGTGCACCAGCACTTTGGGCTGCGCCAGGGCACTGTCGATCAGCAGCGTACTGACTCGTTGCCAGACGGCCTGTTGCTGCTCATTGAAATCCACCCCCAGGTGAGCTCGCACGTACCACTCGGGGAACAGCTCCAGCTCGCGACGCAACAAGGCCACGTCATAGCTGGGCAAAGGCTCGGTCATCGGCAATTGCTGAAAGGCCAGCAAGGCTTCAATGGCATCCTTGAACAACTCGTCGGCGTTGCTGCTGTTGATCACGTCCAGGAAGGTCTTGTTGCCCAGATCGTTGAGCAATAGAAAGCCGCGATCAAGATCCTGAGCGTAAATTTTCGGTACGTTAATCAGGCAAGTTCGCAAAAAATCAGCAATATCGACGAAAGGTTTGCAGTTTTCCTGGGGCGGCGGCGCGTCCATGACAACAAAACTGCGGCCCTCGCCCTCCCAGCGAAAATAGCGTCTGAAGCTCGCATCGCTACTGGCAGCAGTCAACGTGGCCGGGGGCACAGCTCCCCAACCCTCATTCTCGAACACGGTTGCCAGCTGCTCATCCAGCCAAACTTTCAGGTGTTGCAGGCGTACATCTTGGTCAGGCATTACAAGGGTCTCCGACGGCGCTAGCCGTCAAGCGGGTCATGCTTTATTATCCAGAATCTTTTCCAGACCATCGATAGGCGTGCGGTCCCCCACCGCGGGCTGATGGCACGCAGGAAGCCCGGACTAATAAGATGGCATTGAAATCCCCCGCGTTTCGTAAAAAATTTCCGTTGCTGGTAACCGGCAGTTTGCTGGCCATGCAACCTCTCGCCACGCCGTTCGCGTTTGCCGAGGAGCAGTATGACTGTTCCGTGTCGGCTACGGGGGGCTGGGATTGCGCACCAAAAACCAACGTGGCGCAACTGCCACCGCGTCCTGCGCACGGTGACGGGTCTGTGGGTGCCAGCGGTGAAACCAGCGAGCAGGCCAAACAGGCCCCGCTGGTCACCGAGGCCAAAGGCCGTGGGCTCAAGGCGCGCAGTGACGATTACAGTCACCTCGACTGGGTGCCCCGGGACAAGCTGACCGCTGCGCAGTTGGCCGAAACCGGCCCGTACTGCTCCGGTTCGTACGTAGAGCCCATCCGTCCGGGCATGAACGACCCCACCAGCAAAAGCGACGCCCCGACCTTTATCGGCGCCAAAGCCTCCCGCTATGAGCAGGAAGAGCAGGTTGCGACCCTGGCCGGTGACGTAGTCATGCGCCAGGGCAGCATGCAGATCGAAGCCGACGAAGCCAGCCTGTACCAGGCTGAAAGCCGTGGCGAGCTCAACGGCAAGGTGCGCCTGCGTGACAACGGCGCACTGATCGTCGGCGACCACGCCGATGTGCAACTGGACACGGGTGCGGCCAAGGTCGACAACGCCGAATATGTGCTGCACAAGTCGCGCATCCGCGGCAGTGCGCTGTATGCCAAGCGTGCCGAAGACTCGATCATCCGCCTCAAGGATGGTACCTACACCACCTGCGAGCCAAACAGCAACGCCTGGCAGCTCAAGGGCAATAACATCACGTTGAACCCGGCCACCGGTTTCGGTACGGCCACCAACGTGACGCTGCGGGTCAAGGACATTCCGGTGTTCTACACCCCGTACATCTATTTCCCGATCGACGATCGCCGCCAGTCCGGTTTCCTGCCGCCGTCCTTCAGCAGCAGCACCGACACCGGCTTTATGCTCGTGACCCCGTACTACTTCAACCTGGCACCCAACTACGATGCCACGTTGTACCCACGCTACATGACCAAGCGCGGCCTGTTGATGGAAGGCGAGTTCCGCTACCTGACCGAATCGAGCGAAGGCCAGTTCGGTGCCGCGTACCTCAACGACGACAACGACGACCGCAAGCGCCAGACCGACTACACCGACAAGCGCTACATGCTTAACTGGCAGCACAAGGGTGGTCTCGACTCCCGTGTACTGACCGAAGTCGACTACACCAAAATCAGCGATCCGTATTACTTCCAGGACCTGGAAAGTGACCAGATCGGCGTTGAAAGCCGTGACTTCCTGAACCAGCAAGGCGCCGTCAGCTACCGTGGCGATGACTACACCGCCAAACTGAACGTGCAGGCCTATCAACTGGCCACCGTTACCCAGATCACGCCTTACGACAAGCTGCCGCAACTTACCCTCGATGGCATGCTGCCAAATCATCCGGGTGGTCTGAACTTCGCCTACAACACCGAGCTGGTACGGTTTGACCGCAGCCTGGAAAACGGCCAGTACACCAACGAGGACGGCACCACCGCCAATCGTCTGGATACCAACGTGACCGGCCTGGCCCGTGCCAACGGCACACGCATGAACCTTGCCCCAAGTGTCAGCCTGCCGCTGAACTGGAGCTATGGCTTCCTGACGCCGTCCCTGAAGTACATGTACACCCAGTACGATCTGGATCTGGATGGCACCGGCAAGACTCAGTTGACCAGTGCTGGTGGCAAGTTCGACAGCTCGGTCAACCGCAGCGTGCCAATCGCCAGCGTTGACAGCGGCCTGTACTTCGACCGCAACACCAACTGGTTCGGCACCGACTACCGCCAGACCCTGGAGCCGCGGGCGTTCTACCTGTATGTGCCGGAACGCAATCAGGATGACATCCCGATCTTCGACACCAGCGAAAGCACCTTCAGCTATTCCTCGCTGTGGCGTGACAACCGCTTTACCGGTACTGACCGTGTAGGCGACGAGAACAAGCTGTCGCTGGGTCTGACCAGCCGCCTGATCGAAGACAACGGCTTTGAACGTCAACGCATCAGCGTGGGCCAGGCCTACTACTTCAAGGATCGCAAAGTTCAGTTGCCAGGTATTGATGCTGACCGTGCCGATGCGACTGCCGGCATGTCTCCGTATGCACTGGAATACGCCTATCGCTTCAACCGCGACTGGCGTGCAACCGCTGACTACAACTGGGACCCGGAAAGCCACAGCCCGCGCTCAGGCAGTGCGATGATGCACTACCAGCCTGAAGACAACCCGAACAAGGTGGTCAACGTCGGCTATCGCTACCGCAACGACCAGGTTCGCTACGACCAGTACACCGGTAAATGGGTAGTGGGCGGTGGTGACTACGGCACCCCTGGCCAACCGGGTTACATCAAGGATTACTACAAAATCCAGCAGCACGACTTCTCGGTTATCTGGCCGATCGTGCCGCAATGGAACGCCATCAGCCGCTGGCAGTACGACTACAACCGCAACCGTACCCTGGAAGCTTTCGGTGGCTTCGAGTACGACAACTGCTGCTGGAAGCTTCGTCTGATCAGCCGTTACTGGGTATCCAACGACGAGTACACCCAGGAAGCCCCTCAAAACGAGAAGGGCGACCATGGTCTCTTCCTCCAAGTTGTGCTGAAAGGTCTCGGTGGCGTTGTTGGCACCAAAGTAGAGAGCTTCCTCGACAAAGGCATCCAAGGTTATCGTGAACGTGAAGATCAAGCTTTCTGAGTGTCTGCGCCCGCTAATGCTGGGCGCGTTGTTCCTGGGTACTGCAGCCAGCGCTGCAGTACAGCCCCTGGATAAAGTGGTGGCCATCGTCGACAACGACGTGATCATGCAGAGCCAACTGGACCAGCGTGTCCACGAAGTTCAGCAAACCATCGCCAAGCGTGGCCAGGGTGTACCGCCTGCCAGTGTTCTGGATCAGCAAGTGCTTGAGCGCCTGATCGTCGAAAACCTGCAACTGCAGATCGGCGAGCGTTCAGGCATTCGCATCACGGACGAAGAACTGAACCAGGCTATCGGCACCATTGCCCAGCGCAACAACATGACCATCGAGCAATTCCGTCAGGCCCTGGCCCACGACGGTCTGTCGTATGAAGATGCCCGTGAACAGGTGCGTCGCGAGATGATCATCAGCCGTGTGCGTCAACGCCGCGTGGCTGAGCGCATTCAGGTCACGGATCAGGAAGTGAAAAACTTCCTGGCCTCGGACCTGGGCAAATTGCAGATGTCCGAAGAGTTCCACCTGGCCAATATCCTGATCCCGACGCCTGAAAGCGCGAGCTCGGAAGCCATCCAGAACGCGGCAAAGCAAGCTGAAGAGGTCTACAACAAGCTCAAACAGGGCGCTGACTTTGCCCAAATGGCCATCGCCCGCTCCGGCAGCGACACGGCACTGGAAGGTGGCGACATGGGCTGGCGTAAAGCTGCTCAACTGCCTCCCCCTTTCGACCGCATGCTCAGTGAGATGCCTGTAGGCGACGTTACACCTCCAGTGCGCACGCCAGGCGGCTTCATCATCCTCAAGCTGAACGCGAAACGCGGCGGTGGATCAGTGGTGGTGGACGAAGTTCATGTCCGTCATATCCTGATCAAGCCAAGCGAAATTCGTACTGAAGCGCAAACCAAGGAACTGGCAGCCAAAATCTACGACCGCATTACGTCGGGCGAAGACTTTGCCACCCTGGCCAAGACTTACTCGGAAGATCCGGGCTCCGCCCTCAACGGCGGCGACCTGAACTGGGTTGACCCGAATTCGCTGGTGCCCGAGTTCCGCGAAGCCATGGCCGACACTCCGCAAGGTGTGCTGTCCAAGCCGTTCAAGACCCAATACGGCTGGCATGTTCTGGAAGTCCTTGGCCGTCGTGCCACTGACAGCACCACCCAGGCGCGCGAGCAACAGGCTATGAACGCTCTGCGTAACCGCAAATACGATGAAGAGCTGCAATCCTGGCTGCGTCAGATCCGCGACGAAGCCTATGTTGAAATCAAGCTGCCAGGCGCAACCGGTACTGACAGCGCAGGCCAGGCCGCGCAGTGAACACACAGCGTTTTGCCCTGACACCCGGCGAACCGGCAGGCATAGGTCCCGACCTGTGCCTGCTACTCGCCTCGCAACACCAGCCACACCCCCTGATCGCCATCACCAGCTGCGACCTGCTCCTTGAGCGGGCCGCGCAGCTCGGTGTGGCTGTCAGCCTGCTACCGGTCGAGCCGGGCAACTGGCCCGATCAGCCGGCTCCGGCAGGCAGCCTG
This sequence comes from Pseudomonas sp. TMW22080, assembly GCF_022496745.1. Lineage (NCBI taxonomy): Bacteria > Pseudomonadati > Pseudomonadota > Gammaproteobacteria > Pseudomonadales > Pseudomonadaceae > Pseudomonas > Pseudomonas sp. TMW22080. Next base: position 29,827 of record NZ_SCFF01000004.1, read on the forward strand.
TACGTGTGGGACACCCCGTTGAACGCCACGGTTACCGCCGGCAAGCTGGACAAGGCCAACGCAGCCTTTGTGCTGCAAACCCTCACACGCGCCGCCCAGGGCTGCGTGGATGGCGACTTTGCCGGCATGATCACCGCCCCGGTGCACAAGGGCGTGATCAACGAAGCGGGCATCCCGTTCTCCGGGCATACCGAATTCCTCGCCGACCTGACCCATACACCGCAGGTCGTGATGATGCTTGCCACCCGCGGACTGCGCGTGGCACTGGTCACCACTCACCTGCCCCTGCGTCAGGTCAGCGATGCAATCACCCCCGAGCGACTGATGCGGGTCACCCGCATTCTGCACGCCGATCTAAAACAAAAATTTGGCATCGCCCGGCCGCGCATCCTGGTTTGCGGGCTCAACCCCCATGCAGGTGAAGGCGGCCATTTGGGCCACGAAGAAACAGACATCATCGAACCAACCCTGGAGCGCCTGCGCAGCGAGGGCATGGACCTGCGTGGCCCGCTGCCTGCCGACACTCTGTTTACCCCCAAATATCTGGAACACTGCGACGCAGTGCTGGCGATGTACCACGACCAAGGCCTGCCCGTACTCAAGTACAAAGGGTTTGGTGCCGCAGTCAACATCACCCTGGGCTTGCCGATTATCCGCACCTCTGTCGACCACGGCACCGCCCTGGATCTGGCGGGTAGTGGCAAGATCGATACCGGCAGCCTGCAAGTCGCCCTGGAAACCGCCTACCAGATGGCCGAGACCCGTATATGAACGAGCAATACCAACACAAGGCGCGCAAGCGCTTTGGTCAGAACTTCCTGCACGATGCCGGGGTTATCGACCGCATCCTGCGCGCCATCAACGCCAAGGCTGGCGAACGCCTGCTGGAAATCGGCCCGGGCCAGGGTGCCCTCACCGAAGGCATTCTCAACAGCGGTGGCCAGCTCGACGTTGTGGAGCTCGACAAGGATCTGGTGCCGATCCTCAACCGTCAGTTTGCCGGCATGAGCAACTTCACCCTGCACCAGGGTGATGCGCTGAAGTTCGACTTCAAGAGCCTCAATGCTGCCCCTCGCACCCTGCGCGTGGTTGGTAACCTGCCGTACAACATCTCCACGCCGCTGATTTTTCACCTGCTGAAAAACGCCGAGCTGATCCGCGACATGCACTTCATGCTGCAAAAAGAAGTGGTTGAGCGCATGGCCGCCGGGCCTGGCGGTGGTGATTGGGGTCGTCTGTCGATCATGGTTCAGTACCACTGCCGCGTCGAACACCTGTTCAACGTAGGCCCGGGTGCATTCAACCCGCCGCCGAAAGTTGATTCAGCGATTGTCCGTCTGGTGCCCCACGAAGTGCTGCCGCATCCGGCCAAAGACCACCGCCTGCTTGAGCGCGTGGTTCGCGAAGCCTTCAACCAGCGCCGCAAGACCCTGCGCAACACCCTCAAAGCCTTGCTCAGCAACGCTGAAATCGAAGCCGCAGGCGTCGATGGCAGCAAACGCCCGGAGCAACTCGACCTGGCCGCCTTCGTGCGCCTGGCCGACAAGCTCAGCGAGCAACCGGTCGTGGCGCCCGCCGCCGACTGATCGCCGAGAAAAAACGGGTACCCGGCCAGACGCCACGTCTAGCCGGGTACCCGCTGTTTGGCCTAGACTCAGGCATCAGTTTTATCCCGAACTGTGTCTTCGCTTTCAAGTAAGGCCTCTCGCATGCACGATCCCCGCTATCTGGTCGACGTCAGCGTCGTCACACGTTACCTGCCAGAACAATCACAGCCCGAGCATCAGCGCTTTGCCTTTGCGTACACCATCACGGTACGCAACAACGGTTCAATACCTGCCAAGCTGTTGTCACGGCACTGGGTAATCACCGACGGCGATGGTCATGTAGAAGAAGTCCGTGGCGCCGGTGTTGTAGGACTGCAACCCAAGATTGATCCCGGCAGCGAGCACACCTACAGCAGTGGGTCGGTCATCACAACCAAAGTCGGCACCATGCAGGGCAGCTACCTGATGCATGCCGATGACGGTCATGAGTTCAAAGCCATTATTGCGCCCTTTCGCCTGGCGGTACCCGGAGCCCTGCACTGATGGCGGTGTATGCCGTTGGCGATTTGCAAGGCTGCTTGAAACCGCTCAAGCGCCTGCTCGAACGCGTGGCCTTCGACCCCACCAAAGACAAGCTCTGGCTGGTGGGCGACCTGGTCAACCGCGGTCCCGAATCACTGGAAACCCTGCGCTTTCTGTATCGCATGCGCGAGTCGCTGGTGTGTGTACTGGGCAACCATGACCTGCACCTGCTGGCCGTGGGGCGCAATATCGAACGCCTGAAAAAAGGCGACACTTTGCGCGAAATTCTCCAGGCCCCCGATTGCGATGAGTTGTTGAACTGGCTGCGTCAGCAACCGCTGCTGCATTACGATGCCGAGCGTGAGGTTGCACTGGTGCATGCCGGAATACCGCCCCAGTGGACGCTGAAAAAAGCCCTCAAATGCGCCAGCGAAGTCGAACAGGCGCTGCGCGATGACAACCTTGTCGGCCCCTATCTCGACGGCATGTACGGCAACGACCCGGCCAAGTGGGATAACGGACTGACCGGCGTTACCCGGTTGCGGGTTATTACCAACTATTTCACCCGTATGCGGTTCTGCACCCGGGACGGCAAGCTCGACCTGAAAAGCAAAGAAGGCGTAGGTACTGCACCGCCCGGCTTCGCTCCATGGTTCAGCTACAAAGAACGCAAAACCCAAGGCCTCAAGATCATCTTCGGGCATTGGGCAGCACTGGAAGGCAACTGCAAGGAACCCGGCATCTTCGCACTCGATACCGGCTGTGTCTGGGGCGGCGCCATGACCCTGCTCAATGTCGACACCGGCCAACGCCTGCTCTGCGATTGCGACGATCCAACACTTGCCGTACCCGGCATTGCCCCACACTCCGCACCAACTTCCCAACCCTTGGGCGCCAGCCAGCCGCGCCCGCTTTCAGGCCACAGGAATTTCCCATGACCGAATTCAAACGCATCCCGCCAGAACAGGCTCAGGCCCTGCGCGAACAAGGCGCCGTAGTCGTCGACGTGCGTGACCCGCAAGCTTTTGCCGCCAATCACATCAGCGGTTCAAAACATCTGGACAACCACTCGCTGCACGATTTCATCGCCAACGCCGACCTCGACGCCCCTCTGATCGTGGCCTGCTACCACGGCAACTCCAGCCAGAGCGCTGCGGCGTATCTTGTCGGCCAGGGCTTTAGCGAGGTCTACAGCCTGGATGGCGGCTTCGAGTTGTGGCGTACCACTTACCCGGACGAAACCGCCCAAAGCCCGGGCGAATAATATTTTTATCAGCCCCAGCCCCCGTGATCAGAGGGCTTGGGGCCTGCCTGACCAACGGTCTAAGGCAACAATTCACGCATCTGACCTTGACCTCCCGTATTACCAACTATCCTTTACCTCAGGCCATCCAAATCTGGGGAGAGCCGGTACACCGGCGAATGGATCATCGGTAGTAACTTCAAGGGGTTAGCCACCTTGATGGTGTCCTGGGGGGTACACAGCAGCTGAAATGCTGCTGCATGCCAGCACTCGAACTGACCGATCTATCGCCGACTCCACGTATCGAGCGAGGTGACGTCATGAGTATTTTTAGCCACTTCCAACAACGCTTCGAGTCCACACGCCAGGAAGAGCTTACGCTCCAGGAATATCTTGAGCTGTGCAAACAGGACAAAAGCACTTACGCCTCAGCCGCAGAACGGCTACTGCTGGCCATTGGCGAGCCGGAACTGCTGGACACCTCAACCGACTCCCGGCTGTCGAGGATTTTCTCCAACAAGGTGATTCGCCGCTACCCGGCCTTTGAAGACTTCCACGGAATGGAAGAATGCATCGACCAGATAGTTTCCTACTTCCGCCATGCCGCACAGGGCCTGGAAGAGAAAAAACAAATCCTTTACCTGCTGGGCCCGGTAGGGGGCGGCAAGTCATCCCTTGCCGAAAAGCTCAAACAGTTGATTGAAAAAGTCCCCTTCTATGCAATCAAGGGCTCACCGGTTTTCGAGTCGCCTTTGGGCCTGTTCAACGCCACCGAAGATGGCGCGATCCTCGAAGAAGACTTCGGCATTCCCAAACGCTACCTGAGCACCATCATGTCGCCGTGGGCCACCAAGCGCCTTGCCGAGTTTGGCGGTGATATCAGCCAGTTCCGCGTAGTAAAACTGTACCCGTCGATCCTCAACCAGATCGGTGTAGCCAAAACCGAACCCGGTGACGAAAACAACCAGGACATTTCGGCCCTTGTAGGTAAGGTCGATATCCGCAAACTGGAAGAATTCCCGCAGAACGATGCCGACGCCTACAGCTACTCGGGCGCTCTGTGCCGGTCCAACCAGGGCCTGATGGAGTTCGTCGAGATGTTCAAGGCACCCATCAAGGTGCTGCACCCACTGCTGACGGCTACCCAGGAAGGTAACTACAACAGTACCGAAGGCTTGGGCGCGATTCCGTTTACCGGCATCCTGCTTGCCCACTCCAACGAATCGGAATGGCATACCTTCCGCAACAACAAGAACAACGAAGCGTTTATCGACCGGATCTACATCGTCAAAGTACCGTACTGCCTGCGTGTCAGTGACGAAGTGAAAATCTACGACAAACTGCTGTTCAACAGCTCACTGGCCAAAGCCCATTGCGCACCCGACACCCTGAAGATGCTGGCCCAGTTCACCGTACTGTCGCGCCTCAAAGAACCGGAAAACTCCAACATCTATTCCAAGATGCGGGTTTATGACGGCGAGAACCTCAAGGACACCGACCCGAAAGCCAAGTCCATCCAGGAGTACCGTGACAACGCGGGTGTGGACGAAGGCATGAATGGCCTTTCGACCCGTTTTGCGTTCAAGATCCTGTCCAAGGTATTCAACTTCGACCCCCACGAAATTGCCGCCAACCCGGTGCACCTGCTTTATGTGCTCGAACAGCAGATCGAACAGGAACAATTCCAGGCCGAAACCCGCGAGCGCTACCTGCGTTTCCTCAAGGAATACCTGGCGCCGCGCTACATCGAATTTATCGGCAAGGAAATCCAGACCGCTTACCTGGAGTCCTACAGCGAATACGGGCAAAACATCTTCGACCGTTATGTGCTCTACGCCGACTTCTGGATTCAGGACCAGGAATACCGGGATCCGGAAACCGGCGAAATCCTCAACCGCGTGGCCCTCAACGAAGAGTTGGAAAAAATCGAGAAACCGGCCGGCATCAGCAATCCGAAAGATTTCCGCAACGAAATCGTCAACTTCGTACTGCGTGCCCGGGCGAACAACAACGGTAAGAATCCAACCTGGCTCAGTTACGAGAAACTGCGGGTGGTGATCGAGAAAAAAATGTTCTCCAACACCGAAGACCTGCTGCCGGTTATCAGTTTCAACGCCAAGGCAAGCAAAGAGGACCAGCAAAAACACAACGACTTTGTTACTCGAATGGTCGAACGTGGCTATACCGACAAACAAGTGCGGCTGCTCTCCGAGTGGTACCTGCGGGTCCGCAAGTCGCAGTGAGGCAGTTGTAAGCCTCAAGCCTCAAGCTGCAGGAAAAGGCATGGGTAAATGCCTGGACTTGCAGCTTGCAGCTCACAACTTGAAGCTGCCCGGAGGGCCTAATGAGCTATGTGATCGACCGACGCCTCAATGGCAAGAACAAGAGCACGGTTAACCGTCAGCGTTTTCTGCGTCGCTACCGTGACCACATTAAAAAGGCCGTAGAAGAGGCCGTGGGCCGCCGCTCCATTACGGATATGGAACATGGCGAGCAAATCAGCATCCCTGGCCGCGATATCGATGAGCCGGTGATGCATCACGGGCGTGGTGGCAAGCAAACCGTGGTTCACCCCGGCAACAAGGAGTTTACCAGCGGCGAACATATCCCCCGGCCCCAAGGTGGATCGGGAGGTGGCGGCGGCCCTGGCAAAGCGGGGAATTCCGGCGAAGGCATGGACGAATTCGTGTTCCAGATCACTCAGGAAGAGTTCCTCGAATTCATGTTCGAAGACCTCGAACTGCCCAATCTGGTCAAACGCAACCTGACCGGCACCGACACGTTCAAAACCGTACGTGCCGGTATCAGCAACGAGGGCAACCCGTCTCGTATCAACATCATTCGTACCTTGCGCTCAGCTCACGCTCGACGCATCGCGCTGTCCGGCAGCAGCCGGGCGAAACTGCGGGAAGCCAAGGCCGAACTGGAGCGATTAAAACGCGAGGAGCCCGATAACTTCGGCGATATCAAGACCATCGAGGCCGAAATCGAGAAACTCAGCGCCCGCATTCATCGCGTGCCATTTCTCGACACCTTTGACCTCAAGTACAACCTGTTGATCAAACAGCCCAACCCCAGCTCCAAAGCCGTCATGTTCTGCCTCATGGACGTTTCAGGCTCCATGACCCAAGCCACCAAAGACATTGCCAAACGCTTTTTCATCCTTCTGTACCTGTTCCTGAAGCGTAACTACGACAAGATTGACGTAGTGTTTATTCGCCATCACACCAGCGCACGAGAGGTGGACGAAGAGGAGTTTTTCTATTCCCGGGAAACCGGCGGCACTATCGTCTCCAGCGCACTCAAACTGATGCAGGAGATCATGGCCGAACGCTACCCCACCAACGAATGGAACATCTACGCAGCCCAAGCCTCTGACGGAGACAACTGGAACGACGACTCACCCATCTGCCGCGACATTCTGATCAACCAGATCATGCCATTTGTGCAGTACTACACTTATGTAGAGATCACCCCGCGCGAACACCAGGCGCTCTGGTATGAGTACGAACGCATCAGCGAGGCGTTTTCCGACACCTTCGCTCAACAGCAACTGGTCTCGGCCGGCGATATTTATCCGGTCTTCCGTGAACTCTTCCAGCGCAGGTTAGTGACATGACCGCCAAAGAGAATAAGCGCCAACCCATCTCCACCGGCTCAGAGTGGACCTTTGACCTGATCCAGGCGTATGACCGCGAAATCGGCCGCCTGGCTGGCCGCTATGCGCTGGACACTTACCCCAACCAGATTGAAGTCATCACCGCCGAACAAATGATGGATGCCTACGCATCAGTGGGCATGCCGCTGGGTTATCACCACTGGTCCTACGGCAAACACTTCCTTAGTACTGAAAAATCCTACACTCGGGGCCAGATGGGTCTGGCCTACGAAATCGTTATCAACTCAGACCCCTGCATTGCCTATCTGATGGAAGAAAACACCATCTGCATGCAGGCACTGGTAGTAGCCCACGCCTGCTATGGCCACAACAGCTTCTTCAAGGGCAACTACCTGTTCCGGACCTGGACTGACGCCAGTTCGATCATCGATTACCTGGTATTCGCCAAGCAATACATCATGCAATGTGAGGAACGCCACGGTATCGATGCGGTGGAAGACCTGCTCGATTCCTGCCACGCCTTGATGAACTACGGTGTGGACCGCTACAAAAGGCCTGACCCGATCTCTGCCGAGGAGGAGCGCCGTCGACAAAAGGAACGCGAAGAGCACCTGCAAAAACAGATCAACGACCTGTGGCGCACCATCCCCAAAAGCGCAGACAAGCTCAGCGAGAAGGACAACGCCCGTTTCCCCGAAGAGCCTCAGGAAAACATCCTCTACTTCCTGGAAAAACACGCCCCGCTTCTGGAACCCTGGCAGCGCGAAGTTGTACGTATCGTGCGCAAAATAGCCCAGTACTTTTATCCGCAGCGGCAAACACAAGTGATGAACGAGGGGTGGGCGACTTTCTGGCATTACACCTTGATGAACGACCTGTACGACGAAGGCCTGGTGACCGAGGGCTTTATGATGGAGTTCCTCATTTCCCACACCAGCGTGGTGTTCCAGCCCGGCTTTGACAGCCCTTACTACAGCGGTATCAACCCCTACGCGCTTGGGTTTGCGATGTATTGCGATATCCGGCGCATATGCGAACACCCGACCGAGGAGGATCGTTACTGGTTCCCGGACCTTGCGGGCAGCGACTGGCTGTCGAGCATCAAATTCGCCATGAGCAGCTTCAAGGACGAGAGTTTTATCCTGCAATACCTCTCACCCAAAGTGATCCGTGACCTGAAGCTGTTCAGCATCATGGACGACGATCAAAAAGACGACCTGCTGGTGCCAGCCATCCACGACGAAAATGGCTACCGCATCATTCGCGAAACCTTGGCCGCGCAATACAACCTGGGCAATCGCGAACCCAATATCCAGATCTGGAGCATCGACCGCCGGGGCGACCGTTCACTGACCCTGCGTCACCAGCAACATGACCGCAAACCCCTGGGCGACTCCACCGAAGAAGTTCTCAAGCACTTGCACCGCTTGTGGGGCTTCGACATCCACCTGGAAACACTGCAAGGCGACCAGGTCATGAAGGTCCACCATGTCCCGCCAAAAGGCGACCACGGCGAGATTGACCGCGGTCGCCTGGATATGGGAGCCATTCACCTGTAAAGCAGGCCTCCGTTAGCACGGCACACGCGCTATCCTGTCGCGCTAACGGAGGTTTTTTATGAAGATCTATAAAGTTGGCGGCGCAGTGCGCGATCGCCTGCTGGGCAAGCCTGTCACCGATATTGACTGGGTGGTGGTGGGCGCAACAGCCGAACAAATGCAGGCCTTGGGCTATCGCCCTGTTGGTTCTGACTTCCCGGTATTTCTTCACCCCAAGACGGGTGACGAATATGCACTGGCCCGCACCGAACGCAAAAGCGGGCATGGTTATGGGGGCTTTGTTTTTCACGCCAGCCCCGACGTCACCCTCGAAGAAGACCTGATCCGTCGCGACCTGACCATCAATGCGATGGCAGAGGACGAGGCTGGCAACGTAACCGACCCTTACCATGGCCAGCGCGACCTTGAAGCCCGCATTTTGCGCCACGTTTCCCCCGCATTCGCCGAAGATCCCCTAAGAGTACTGCGCGTAGCCCGATTCGCTGCGCGCTACGCCAGCCTGGGCTTCAGCATCGCTCCCGAGACTCTGGAGCTGATGCGCCAACTGTCCCGGTCCGGCGAACTGCAAGCCTTGACCCCGGAACGCTGCTGGAAGGAAATTTCCCGCGCCCTGATGGAAGATCAGCCTCAGGTTTTTATCGAAGTGCTGCGCAGCTGCGACGCTCTTGAAGTACTGCTACCCGAAGTGAACGCCCTGTTCGGCGTCCCTCAGCCCCCCGCCCATCACCCGGAAATCGACAGTGGTGTACATACCCTCAGCGTGCTGGAGCAATCGGCGCTGCACAAGCAACCGCTGACGGTTCGCTGGGCTTGTTTACTGCACGATCTGGGCAAGGGGCTTACGCCAGAGAAAGACTGGCCAAGGCATATTGCCCACGAACACAAGGGACTGCGCCTGATCAAGGCGGTCAATGAACGCTATAAGGTGCCGAGGGACTGTCAGGAGCTGGCATTGCTGGTAGGCGAATACCACACCCACGGCCATCGCGCCCTTGAGCTCAAGGCTTCGACGCTACTGGAATTGCTGCAGCGCTTCGACGTATACCGTCGGCCACAGCGGTTCGAGGAGTTTATCGTAGCGTGCGAGATGGACGCCAAAGGCCGCCTGGGCCTGGAAGACCGACCCTACCCGCAGGCCGACTACCTGCGCGGCGCGGCGCGGGCCGCCCTTTCGGTAGCGGTGCAGCCGTTACTGGAGCAGGGTTACAAGGGCCCCGAACTGGGCGAAGCACTCAAGCGCGAACGGCTCAAGGCACTACAAGCTTACAAGGATGCGGCGTAGTGCAAACCTTGTGGGAGCGGGCTTGCTCGTGATTAGGGCACCACGGTCTTACACTCAGACCGCATCGACGCCATCGCGAGCAAGCCCGCTCCCACAAAAAAGCAGCAACCTGCAGCCCATTCAATCGACTCTCAGCCCGCCAGCATCTCCAGCGGCGTCAAGGACTCCCCCCGCCACTCGAAGGCTGCAGGCGCAAGCACCTGCTCGATCTGCGCCTCGGCCCAAATCTGCGCAAGCGTCTTGCCCACACCGGGATGAACTTTGTCTGGGGCAATCAAAGACAGCGGCCACAACACAAAAGCGTTCTTGAGGATTTCGGCACGGGGCAAGGTCAAACCGTCAAAGTTGCCCACCAGATCGCCAAAGAACAACACGTCGATATCCAGCGGCAAACCTTTGCGATCTTGAGCGTAACGCCCGTTATCAGCTTCGATCAGCTTCAAACGACGACTTAACTCAACCAGTGGAAAATCGGTTTTTGCCGACACCACGAGGTTGAAAAACGGCCCGCTCTTGATACCCACCGGCTGGCTTTCAAACACCGCCGAACAGCGCATCTCCTGCAAGAATCCGCTCAGCGCTTCCAGCCCTGCCAGCAAGTGCTTTTCACGCTCGACATTACTGCCCAGCCCGAGATAAACCTGAGTTAGCGACATCCGCGCTCAATCTCCACGCCCACCCCAGTGGCCGCCGCAACTGCGCCGGGCTTGGTCAGCTTGAGGTGCAGCCAGGGGATAGTGAACTCACTCATCAACACTTCGGCCAGTCGCTCTGCAAAGGTCTCCACCAACTGGAATTGAGCCTGCTCGGCGAACGCCTGAATTCGCGAAGAAACGCTCGCATAATCCAGCGCCAACGTCAGATCATCGCCAGCCGCAGCTGGACGGTTATCCCACGCAAAACTCAGATCAAGGCGCAGACACTGACGGATGCCACGTTCCCAGTCATAAGCACCGATTACGGTGTCAACTTCCAGGCCTTCGATAAACACTCTGTCCAAGCACTCTTCTCCGCAGCACGACAAGGGCGCAAAGCGCCGTTAGAATCAGGGCGTCCTCGCCCGGAATAGTTAGCATGTTTTGGTTACTGGCGATCCTCGCCTACCTGCTCGGCTCTCTGTCCTTTGCCATTTTGCTCAGCCGCCTGACGGGAACCCCCGACCCGCGAATGAGTGGCTCCGGCAATGCCGGCGCAACCAACATGTTGCGTCTGGCCGGCAAAAAACTTGCCGTCCTGACCTTGCTCGGCGACCTGTGCAAGGGGCTTTTGCCCGTCCTGCTGGCCAACCAACTGGATCTCTCGCTCCAGGACCAGGCCTGGATCGGCGGCTGCGCCGTTGTAGGTCACATGTACCCTGCCTACTTCCGCTTTCGCGGCGGCAAGGGTGTCGCCACGGCGGCCGGCATGCTGCTGGGACTGTATCCCCCTGCTGCACTGTTGGCAGTCGCCGCATGGCTGCTGACCTTCCAGCTGACCCGTACCAGCTCACTGGCGGCGTTGATCGCCACTCCCCTGACCCTGCCATTGCTGGCCTGGCAAGAGCCTGCCGCGCTACTGCCAATGAGCGCCTTGACGGCGCTGATTGTATGGCGCCATCGCGGCAATTTACGCGACCTGATGGCCGGGCGCGAACGGCATTTCTGAATCTTGCCCGTGAAAAATCTTCACGCCGGCTCCAGCCCCCATTCTCACAGGGGCTGCAGTTGCTCCATCGGCCAGCGTGCCTGCACGCTGATCGCCAATGATTCGTGCTGACCGGCCTGCAAGCGCTGACAACCCGCAAACGCAATCATCGCGCCATTATCCGTACAAAATTCCGGACGGGCGTAATACACATTGCCCTTCATCTCACCGAGCATTTTCTCAAGGGAAACGCGCAGCGCCTTGTTGGCACTCACCCCGCCTGCAATCACCAGGCGCTTCATGCCTGCATGCTTCAAGGCACGCTTGCACTTGATGGTCAGCGTTTCAACCACGGCCTGCTGGAACGCCAGGGAGATATCGCAACGGGTCTGCTCAGTGTCGTCGCCCTCTGCCACACAACGCTGCCAGGTGTTCAAGGCAAACGTCTTGAGGCCGCTGAAGCTGAATTGCAGGCCCGGACGGTCTGTCATGGGCCTGGGGAAGACAAAGCGTCCTGCAACGCCCTGGGCGGCCAAGCGCGCGATCTCAGGGCCACCCGGATAGTTAAGCCCCATCATCTTCGCGGTCTTGTCGAACGCTTCACCCGCGGCGTCATCCAGTGTCTCGCCCAGCAACTCGTATTGGCCGATGCCATCAACGCGAACCAGCTGCGTATGACCGCCCGAGACCAACAAAGCGACGAACGGAAATTCCGGAGGTTGCTCTTCCAGCATAGGGGCCAGTAAATGGCCTTCCATGTGATGCACGCCAAGGGCCGGAATGCCCCAGGCAAACGCCAGCGCCTGGGCGCAAGAAGCCCCAACCAGCAGGGCTCCAACCAATCCCGGGCCCGCCGTATAGGCAATTGCGTCGATCTCGGTAGGCACACAGTCGGCCTCGGCCAGCACCTGACGAATCAACGGCAGCATTCGCTTGACGTGATCTCTGGAAGCCAGCTCCGGTACCACACCGCCATAGGCGCGGTGAAGGTCGATCTGGCTGAACAGTGCATCGGCCAAAAGCCCGCGTTCACTGTCGTATAGCGCGACGCCGGTTTCGTCGCAGGAGGTTTCTAATCCCAGTACTAGCATGGGTTTACGCCTTGTAGAGGCTAAATTCGAAGGCGCGCATAATAGTCGCCACTCCCGCCCCCGGCCAGCGGTTTTCGATCAGAGGCTTTGCATTCCGGGCGATGAGGGGTTAACATCCGCAACCCTTAAAAACCGACGTCTTCCAACGCGATTTTGCCTTGAGACGTTGACCCCGGTAATGAATGAAGGTAGCTCTGGATGCCAGCCGTCAAAGTAAAAGAGAACGAACCCTTCGACGTAGCTCTGCGTCGTTTCAAGCGCTCCTGCGAAAAAGCCGGTGTTCTGGCTGAAGTTCGCAGCCGCGAATTTTACGAGAAGCCGACTTCTGAGCGTAAGCGTAAAGCAGCAGCTGCTGTTAAGCGTCACGCGAAGAAAGTTCAGCGCGAGCAGCGCCGCGCCGTTCGTCTGTACTAATACACAGACGTTCGTTGCACGCTTCTGCCAAGCCCGGCCTAAAGCCGGGCCGTAGGCAGTTGTTGCAAGTTACATGCTTTATCGTCAAGGCCGCAGATGCGACCGCGACAAGCGTTACAACACGTCAGACCTGGCCTAATAGCCAGCGGTGCACGTCTTTACTGACGAGCCTTCCAAGGCTACCGACGAGCACACCTCTCTGATTATCCTTAAAGACGATCAGCCCAAGGCACCTCTCCAGTGCCTGCTTATGAGCTATCCGAGACCAGCCATTGGTCAGTGCCGGACTCAGAGCGTGACATTTATCGATCCCGTCGACTCTGATTAATATGAGTAGAGCGGATTTCGACAGATACACTTCCCCGAGATAATTGAGCAGACGCCCCACGATCGAGCAGAGCTTTTGCCTGCACGCACGATGACCAAGCTCTTTATTCGGACCCAATTCTGCGCAGTGATGACGAGAACGCCATGGCCGGGTTAATCCCCCAGAGCTTTATTGACGACCTTCTGAACCGTACCGATATCGTCGATGTCGTCAGCTCGCGCGTGCAAATGAAGAAAGCTGGCAAGAACTACACCGCCTGCTGCCCCTTCCACAAAGAAAAAACCCCGTCGTTCAGCGTCAGCCCGGACAAGCAGTTCTATTACTGCTTTGGCTGCGGCGCTGGCGGTAACGCCCTCGGCTTCATCATGGACCATGACAACCTGGACTTCCCCCAGGCTGTCGAAGAACTGGCCAAAGCTGCCGGGATGGAAATCCCACGGGAAGAAAGCGGCCGGGCGCACAAACCTCGGCAACCGACTGACTCCCCGCTATACCCGCTTCTTACTGCAGCTGCTGACTTTTATCGCCAGGCCTTGAAAAGCCATCCGGCACGAAAAGCAGCGGTGGACTACCTGAAAGGCCGAGGCATGACCGGCGAAATCGCTCGCGACTTCGGCTTGGGCTTTGCGCCACCAGGCTGGGACAACCTCTACAAACACCTGAGCAGTGACACGCTGCAACAAAAAGCCATGATCGACGCTGGCCTGCTGGTCGAAAACGCCGAGACCGGCAAGCGTTACGACCGCTTTCGCGACCGGGTAATGTTTCCGATCCGCGACAGCCGTGGCCGCATCATCGCTTTTGGTGGCCGGGTGCTCGGCGACGACAAGCCCAAATACCTGAACTCCCCGGAAACCCCGGTCTTTCACAAAGGCCAGGAACTGTACGGGCTGTTCGAAGCACGCAAGTTCAATCGCAGCCTCGACGAAATCATCGTGGTTGAAGGCTATATGGACGTCATTGCCCTGGCCCAGCAAGGCCTGCGCAATGCTGTCGCGACACTGGGCACCGCTACCAGCGAAGAGCACATGAAGCGCCTGTTTCGCGTGGTGCCCAGCGTGCTGTTCTGTTTTGACGGCGACCAGGCCGGCCGCAATGCGGCATGGCGCGCACTTGAAGCCACGCTGCCCTGCCTGCAGGACGGGCGCCGCGCACGCTTCCTGTTTTTGCCCGAAGGTGAAGACCCGGACACCCTGGTGCGCTCTGAAGGCACCGATGCCTTCAAGGCCCGTATCAACCAGCATGCCCAGCCGCTGGCAGACTACTTCTTCCAGCAATTGACCGAAGAAGCCGACCCTCGCTCGCTCGAAGGCAAGGCCCATATGGCCACGCTGGCAGCACCGCTGATCGACAAAGTCCCGGGCGCCAACCTGCGGACCCTGATGCGTCAGCGCCTGAGCGAAATAACCGGCCTTACCAGCGAAACCGTCAGCCAGCTGGCACAAAATACGCCCGCAAAAATCCAGGCACAGCCAACCTATGACCCGGGCATTGATTACGATGCAATGCCCGACTACAGCGACTTCCAGCAACCGGACATGTACATCCCCCAACAGGAATGGACCCCGAAAAAGACCGGCGCTGGCGGCAAAAAGTGGGAAAACAAACCCTGGGACAAAAAAGGCAAGCGCGGCGCCGAACGCGAGCAGGCCTGGATCCCGGTAGGTGTTGAACCCCCGACCCTGACAGCCCTGCGCACCCTGCTGCATCACCCGCAACTGGCCAAAAAAGTTGAGGACGCCGGGCACTTTGCTGCAGAAGACCAGACTAATAATCAACTACTGATTGCTCTGGTCGAGGCTGTACAGAAAAATCCTAAGCTAAGCTCTATTCAGCTACTGTCCCGCTGGCACGGCACTGAACAGGGCCGTTTGCTGCAAAGACTGCTGGAAAAGGAATGGCTAATTGATGCCGATAACCTTGAACAACAGTTTTTCGACACCATAACTAGCCTGTCAGCTCGCCAACGCGAGCGAAATCTAGAGCAACTTCTTCGAAAAGCACGTCAAGGCGAGCTAAGTAGCGAGGAAAAAAATCAGTTACGCGACCTTTTAAGTCGCAATAATCCTGCATCAAACCCGACCTCAACTGGCGCGTGAGGTCATAGCTAAGGTATAATCCTCGGCTTGTTTTTTGCCCGCCAAGACCTTCAGTGGATAGGGTGTTATGTCCGGAAAAGCGCAACAGCAGTCTCGTATCAAAGAGTTGATCACCCTCGGCCGTGAGCAGAAGTATCTGACTTACGCAGAGGTCAACGACCACCTGCCCGAAGATATTTCAGATCCGGAGCAAGTGGAAGACATCATCCGCATGATTAATGACATGGGGATCCCCGTACACGAGAGTGCTCCGGATGCGGACGCCCTTATGTTGGCCGATGCCGACACCGACGAAGCAGCAGCTGAAGAAGCGGCTGCAGCGTTGGCGGCAGTAGAGACCGACATTGGTCGTACTACCGACCCTGTGCGCATGTATATGCGTGAAATGGGCACGGTAGAACTGCTGACACGTGAAGGCGAAATCGAAATCGCCAAGCGTATCGAAGAAGGCATCCGTGAAGTGATGGGCGCAATCGCGCACTTCCCTGGCACGGTTGACCATATTCTCTCCGAGTACACTCGCGTCACCACCGAAGGTGGCCGCCTGTCCGACGTTCTGAGCGGTTATATCGACCCGGACGACGGTATTGCGCCGCCCGCAGCCGAAGTACCTCCTCCTGTCGACACCAAGGTGAAAGCCGAAGGTGATGACGAAGAGGACGACAAGGAAGATTCCGGCGAAGACGAGGAAGAGGTCGAAAGCGGCCCTGATCCGATCATCGCGGCCCAGCGCTTTGGCGCTGTTTCCGATCAGATGGAAATCGCTCGCAAGGCCCTGAAAAAGCACGGTCGCGGCAGCAAGCAGGCAATTGCCGAGCTGGTTGCACTGGCTGAGCTGTTCATGCCGATCAAACTGGTTCCGAAGCAATTCGAAGGCCTGGTTGAGCGTGTTCGCAGCGCCCTGGAGCGTCTGCGTGCACAAGAGCGCGCAATCATGCAGCTGTGTGTACGTGATGCACGCATGCCGCGCACCGATTTCCTGCGCCTGTTCCCGGGCAACGAAGTCGACGAAAGCTGGAGCGATGCGCTGGCCAAAGGCAAAAGCAAATATGCTGAAGCCATTGGTCGCCTGCAACCGGACATCATCCGTTGCCAGCAAAAGCTCTCTGCTCTGGAAGCAGAAACAGGCTTGAAGATTGCCGAGATCAAGGACATCAACCGTCGCATGTCGATCGGCGAGGCCAAGGCCCGCCGCGCGAAGAAAGAAATGGTTGAAGCCAACTTGCGTCTGGTGATCTCCATCGCCAAGAAGTACACCAACCGTGGCCTGCAGTTCCTCGATCTGATCCAGGAAGGCAACATCGGCTTGATGAAAGCGGTAGACAAGTTTGAATACCGCCGCGGCTACAAATTCTCGACTTATGCCACCTGGTGGATCCGTCAGGCGATCACTCGCTCGATCGCCGACCAGGCCCGCACCATCCGTATTCCGGTGCACATGATCGAGACGATCAACAAGCTCAACCGTATTTCCCGTCAGATGTTGCAGGAAATGGGCCGTGAACCGACCCCGGAAGAGCTGGGCGAACGCATGGAAATGCCTGAGGATAAAATCCGCAAGGTATTGAAGATCGCTAAAGAGCCGATCTCCATGGAAACACCGATCGGTGATGACGAAGACTCCCATCTGGGTGACTTCATCGAAGACTCGACCATGCAGTCGCCAATCGATGTTGCTACCGTTGAGAGCCTTAAAGAAGCGACACGCGACGTACTCGGCGGCCTCACAGCCCGTGAAGCCAAGGTACTGCGCATGCGTTTCGGTATCGACATGAATACCGACCACACCCTTGAGGAGGTTGGTAAACAGTTCGACGTTACCCGTGAGCGGATTCGTCAGATCGAAGCCAAGGCGCTGCGCAAGCTGCGCCACCCGACGAGAAGCGAGCATTTGCGCTCCTTCCTCGACGAGTGACAACAAAACCCCCGGCCCTGCCGGGGGTTTTGCTTTACAGCTAAAAACCTCCTGCTCCCTCCCCTCCGCCACAGCCCGACTACACTGGATGCATCCAGGTGTATTGAAGGGATGCGTATGTCACGCTTGCTGGCTACCCTGCTTCTGTCACTTCTCGTTTGGACCTCTGGCGCCCAAGCCCTGACGTTCACCGATGAAGAACAGCAATGGCTCAAAGAGCACCCCGAACTGCTCCTCGGCATCGATACCACATGGCCGCCTTTTGAGTTCCTCAACGCACAGGGCACCTATACAGGCCTCGCTGCCGACTATGTAAACCTGATCACCAACCAGTTGGGCGTAAGCGTCAAGCAAGTCGCTGCGTCAAGCTGGAGCGAAGTCCTGGAGCAAACCAAGGAAGGCAAACTCGACTGGTTACCCGGCGTCATGTCGACCCCCGAGCGCCAAAAACGCCTGGCATTTACCCGGCCCTATCTGGACTTCCCCATTGTCATCCTCGCCCACAAGGGCGGCGCGGCGCCTAAAAATATCCAGGAACTCTACGGCCTCAGAGTGGGTGTAATTGAAAACTACGCCCCCCACGAATTACTGCGCGCTCAACACCCTGACCTCAACATCGTCGCCCTGCCCAACGTCAGCTCGGCGTTGCAGGCTCTGGCCACGGACCAGGTGGATGCCATGGTGGGTGATCTGGCTTCCAGCGTATGGAGCTTGCGCCAGCTCAAGCTCGATGGCCTGTACGTCAGCGGGGAAACCCCGTATCGCTTTCAATTGGCCATGGCCGTTCCTAAAAACCAGACCGTTCTGCTAGGACTGCTGGACAAGGTGCTGGCCAATATAAGCCCGAGTGAAACCCAGCGCATTCAGCAGCACTGGGTAGGCGATATCAACGATTACCGACCCCTGTGGCGCACCCTGCTGCTCTATGTCCTGCCTGGCATACTGCTGCTGATCATCATTTTGTTCGTAGTCATCCGCATCAACCGACGCCTGAGCTCCGAGATTTCCCGGCGAACCACCCTCGAACAGGAACTGCGCAGCAGCGAGGATCACTACAAGGGGTTGATTGAAAGCCTTTCGGCTATTGCCTGGGAAGCACAGCTGGACAACGACACCTATACCTATGTCTCCCCCCAGGCCGAAGCCTTGCTCGGCTATCCAGTCTCTGACTGGCTAAGCCCGGGGTTCTGGAAACGGGTCGTTCACCCCGATGACCTGCCCAGAATCCAGGCCTGGCGTAAAAAAGAGATCAGCGCAGGCCACGATCACAGCTTGGACTATCGGGTGATCACCGCAGAGGGCAACATCCTCTGGCTACGGGACATTGCCAGTATCACGACCCACAATCAGCAAGCCGTGGTTCGCGGCTTGCTGATCAATATCAGCGAAACCAAGCAGACTGAAGAAGCCTTGCTTCTTTCCGAAGAAAAGTTTGCCAAAGCATTTCATGCATCGCTGGACGGCCTTTTACTGAGCCGTCAAAGCGATGGCCTGATACTCGAGATCAACGAAGGTTTCAGCCGGGTCATCGGCTATGACAGTGCCAGTGCCTTGTACCACTCAACCCTGGAACTGCAATTGTGGGTCGACCCCCATGAGCGCCGTGAATTGCTTACGGTCCTGGAAAAAAACGGCTTTGTGCGCGACTTCACCTGCCATATCCGACACAAGGACGGACAAGTTCGCCTCTGTGAAATCTCCAGCTACCCGTTGCTGATCGGCGCCGACGACTGCATTTTGACCATCGTCCACGACATTACCGAACGGCATCAGATGCAGGAAAAACTTCTGCAAACAGCCACCGTGTTCGAGAGCACGGCCGAAGGCATCATCTTTACCGATCCCGAGCAAAAAATTACCGCGGTCAACCGGGCCTTCGGCGAAATCACCGGTTACTCCGAAAGTGAAGTCCTGGGCCAGACGCCGCGCATGCTGGGGTCTGGCCGACACGACAAACTGTTCTTTGCAACCATGTGGTACCAGCTATCGACCGCTGACAACTGGCAGGGCGAAATCTTCAATAGACGCAAAAACGGTGAAATCTACCCCAGCTGGATGACCATCAGCGCCGTGCGCAACAACAATGATGTGGTGACACATTTCGTCGCCGTATTTTCTGATATTTCCACCCTCAAACTGGCCCAGGAACGCCTTGATCACCAGGCCCACCACGACCCGCTGACCAACCTTCCCAACCGTTTGCTGTTTGAAAGCCGGGTGCGCCAGGTACTCTCCGATCAGCGGCGCAATGATCAACATAGCGCGGTGCTGTTTCTGGACCTTGATCGCTTCAAGAACATCAATGACAGCCTCGGGCACCCTGTGGGCGATCAGTTGCTGAGGGGCATCGCAGCCCGCCTCACCGAACAATTGCGCGACATCGACACGGTTGCCCGTCTTGGCGGCGATGAATTTATCGTCCTGCTGCCTGGGCTCAAACACCCGGAAGATGCACAGAAGATTGCCGAAAAGCTGCTGAACAGCTTCAACGAACCCTTTCTGACCGACGAAAGCGAACTGTTTATCAGCGCCAGCGTCGGTATCAGCATCTACCCGGATGATGGCGACGACGTGGCCACACTGATCAAAAATGCCGATATCGCGATGTACCACTCCAAACTCAAAGGGCGCAATCGCGTCGAACGTTACAGCCACGACCTTAACTCCCAGACCAGTGCCCGCATCCTTCTGGGCCAGGAACTGCGCCGCGCCCTGGAGCGAGGCCAGGTCTCACTGCTGTATCAGCCCAAAGTCCGGTTGCGCGACCATACGCTGGCTGGCGCCGAAGCACTGTTGCATTGGAACCACCCTCTACTCGGAGGAATCTCACATGAGCGCTTGATTCATCTGGCAGAAGAAAACGGCATGATCATTCAAATTGGTGACTGGATGCTCGAGCGTGCGTGCCAGCAACTGTGCTCATGGAATCAACTGTACAAGCCCTTTGGACCCATCTCGGTCAACCTTGCCAGCGCCCAATTACACCAGCCGGGGCTGATGGCGCACATTCAGCAACTGCTCGAAACCTGCAAGCTCAAACCCGAGAGCCTGAAACTGAAAATCACCGAAACTTTTCTCACCGGCCAGACCGAAGCGGCATTTGATGCCCTGCATCGGCTCAAACAACTGGGAGTAAAACTGTCCATCGACAATTTTGGTACTGGCAACTCGTCCCTCAGTTACCTGAAGCGCTTGCCGTTGGACACGTTGAAAATCGACCCGTCATTTGTACATGGCTTGCCCGACGACCCCCATGATGCTGCCATCGTGCATGCCATCATCGCGCTGGGGCACAGCATGCACTTCACCATCATTGCCGACGGTGTTCAAAACCGGGAACAACAGATTTTCCTGGCGCAGGCAGGTTGCGAACTGATCCAGGGCGAGATCGTCAGCCCGCCGTTACTTCCCGAAAAATTTGCAGCAACTTTCCTTCACCTGGCAATTTCAGATCTTTCGGATAGCACTACTTAGAAACCATCGTTATAATCCGCGACCTACTGAGGGCCTATAGCTCAGTTGGTTAGAGCAGGGGACTCATAATCCCTTGGTCGTAGGTTCGAGTCCTACTGGGCCCACCATACTCAAAGCCGCGCACTGCGCGGCTTTTGTGTTTCCGGGGTTTGGGATTTTGCTTTTCAAAACGCCCAGAAAACCGGTTTGCGTCCACAAAACGTCCACAGGCCAGCTCTATAGTCCTTTCGTCGGCTTACCCTGCATCCCAGGTTAGACAGTGAGCCGATTAGCCGGCATTATCGGCTCACTATATGAGCCGAATATATTCATTAATCGGCTCATAGACGAGTAAAGCCCATGAACGATTCCCCCTGGATCTGGCAACAGCCCGGCTGGCCAAACTTTAGCTGGCAAGCTGAGATGCTTAACCCGCTATTGCGTGCCTGCACCCAGGCTCAGGGCCGTTTGCTGGGGATGATTGGCGCTGTCGGAAGTGATAATGAAGCGCTCAACAGCCTGGACACCATGCTGCAAAACATCGTTACCTCATCAGCCATTGAGGGCGAACAGCTGAATGCAGGCTCTGTACGTTCATCCCTGGCTCGCCGCATGGGGCTGACCGGAACAGGTCGCACAACTGCACGCTCCGAAGGCTTGGCACAATTGTTGTTCGATGCCACAAGTGCGAATCAACGCTTGCTGGATCTTGAACGCCTCTATAAGTGGCACTGCTGGCTGTTCCCCGGCGAGGACAAGCTGTTGGCCCGCCCACTGCACACTGGCACGCTGCGCGGCGAAGAACCCATGCAGGTAGTATCCGGGCCCCTCCACCACCCCACCGTGCATTTTGAAGCACCACCACGTGCCGGGCTGGAAGAGCAACTGGGCGACTTCCTCACTTGGTTCGAGGGCAGCAGAATCGATGTCAGCCTTGATCCTTTACTACGTGCTGGCATTGCCCACTTTTGGTTCGTTACCTTGCATCCGTTCGATGACGGCAACGGCCGCCTCACTCGCACGCTCACCGATTTGGCATTGGCCCAGAGTGAGCAGCAATCCATCCGCTTCTATGCCATGTCAGCCAGCATTCTTGATGACCGCACCGGTTATTACCGAATTCTGGAGTCCAGCCAGAAAGGCACACTGGATATCACTCCTTGGTTGCAGTGGTTTCTAGCCACGCTGCTTAAAAGCCTGGAGCAAGCCCTTGCCCGGATTGAACGAGTATTGAGCAAGGCCCGTTTCTGGCAACTACACCGCGACCAGGCCCTGCTAGCCGAACAGCTCAAGGTGCTGAACCACCTGCTCGACGGTGGCGAACGCGGCTTCGAGAACGGTATAAACGCCGCTCAATACCAAGCCGTGACCAAAGTCTCCAAGGCTACCGCGACCCGCCACCTAGGTGACCTGCTTGCGAAAGGCTGCATCACTCGCCTGCCTGGCAGTGGGCGCAGCACACGCTACCAAATTCAGTACGGCGTCAGCCTCCAAGGTGACCAGACACTGAGTAGCAAACTCGACTAAGACCAACAATCACGCAGCCCCTGGAGCCACCCTTGCCTGACACCCGCCCCCCTGCACTGGATGAAATCGACCGTCAATTGATCGCGGCCTTGCAGCTCAATGCCCGGGAAAGCGTGGCAATGCTGGCACGCCAATTGGGGATTGCCCGCACCACCGTGACATCACGCCTGGCGCGGCTGGAGAAAACCGGGGTGATTACCGGCTACGGGGTTCGCTTGGGCCAGCGCCTGATTGATGGCGGCCTGCAGGCCTATGTCGGGATTACCGTGCAGCCACGCTCCGGCAAGGACGTGGTGCGACGCTTGAGTGCGATGGCCCAGGTGCAGCAACTGTGCGCAGTCAGTGGCGAATTCGATTACGTGGCTTGGCTGCGCAGCGATTCACCCGAGCAGCTGGACCAGTTGCTCGATCAGATCGGCAGTGTCGAAGGCGTCGAGAAAACCACCACCTCAATCATCCTCAGCAGCAAAGTTGATCGCGGATAAGTCACATCGACTAGCCGCTTCGTCATATTGACTAAATAAAAGTCATAACGACGACAGTTTGCGTCTTATTTACGTGTTCTGCGCTGCCTATCATGGTGCCTGTCTTTTTCTATACTCAAGGTAAAGCTTGGGTCGCCAGCAAGGTCAGCCATGAACAAGAATAATCGTCACCCTGTCGACGGTAAAAAACCCGTCACCATCTTCGGCCCGGACTTCCCGTTTGCCTTCGATGACTGGATCGAACACCCCGCTGGCCTGGGCAGTATTCCCACACATAAACTTGGCGCTGAGGTAGCGATTGTCGGTGCTGGCATGGCCGGGATGGTGGCGGCCTACGAGTTGATGAAGCTGGGCCTCAAACCCGTGGTATATGAAGCCTCGAAAATGGGTGGGCGCCTGCGCTCGCAAGCCTTTGAGGGCAGTGAAGGGGTGATTGCCGAGCTCGGCGGCATGCGCTTTCCGGTGTCTTCAACAGCGTTTTACCACTATGTCGACAAGCTGGGGCTGGAGACCAAACCCTTCCCCAACCCGCTGACCCCTGCTTCCGGCAGTACGGTTATCGACCTCGAAGGGCAAACCTTCTACGCACAAAAACTGGCGGATCTGCCTGCCCTGTTTCAGGAAGTGGCCGACGCCTGGGCCGATGCGCTGGAGGAAGGTTCGCGCTTTGGCGATATTCAGCAAGCCATCCGTGACCGCGACGTCCCTCGCCTCAAAGAACTGTGGAACACGCTGGTTCCTCTGTGGGACGACCGCACGTTCTACGACTTCGTCGCGACCTCCAAGGCCTTTGCCAAACTGTCATTCCAGCACCGCGAAGTGTTTGGCCAGGTGGGTTTCGGTACTGGCGGATGGGATTCGGACTTCCCCAACTCGATGCTGGAAATCTTCCGGGTGGTGATGACCAACTGCGACGACCATCAGCATCTGGTCGTTGGCGGTGTCGAGCAAGTGCCACTGGGAATCTGGCGCCACGCCCCCGAACGCTGTGCCCATTGGCCTGCAGGCACCAGCCTGAGTTCGCTGCACAACGGCGCACCTCGCACCGGGGTCAAGGCGATCTCTCGCACACAAGATGGGATGTTTTCCGTCACTGACATTCTCGGTGTCACACGCCCCTACGAAGCCGTGCTGGTCACATGTCAAAGCTGGCTACTGACCACCCAGATCGAATGCGAAGAGTCGCTGTTCTCACAGAAGCTGTGGATGGCCCTTGACCGTACGCGCTACATGCAATCATCGAAAACCTTTGTCATGGTCGACCGCCCGTTCTGGAAGGACAAAGACCCGGAAACCGGCCGCGACCTGATGAGCATGACCCTCACCGACCGCCTGACCCGTGGCACCTACCTGTTCGACAACGGCGACGACAAGCCGGGGGTGATATGCCTGTCGTACTCGTGGATGAGCGATGCGCTGAAAATGCTCCCGCACCCTGTGGAAAAGCGCGTGAAGCTGGCCCTCGACTCGCTGAAAAAGATTTATCCGAAGGTGGATATCGCCAGCCGCATCATCGGCGACCCGATCACCATTTCATGGGAGGCAGACCCGCATTTCCTGGGCGCCTTCAAGGGTGCACTGCCGGGGCATTACCGCTACAACCAGCGGATGTATGCGCACTTCATGCAACAGGACATGCCCGCAGAACAACGCGGGATCTTTATTGCCGGCGATGACGTGTCGTGGACCCCGGCCTGGGTTGAGGGCGCGGTGCAGACTTCATTGAACGCGGTCTGGGGCATCATGCATCACTTTGGCGGCAGCACCCATGCGGCCAACCCGGGGCCGGGAGATGTGTTCCACGAAATTGGCCCGATTGCGCTGCCGGATTGACCCCGCAGGGTGAATTGATTCCAGTGGGAGCGGGCTTGCTCGCGATTCAGGCAACGCGGTGCATCAGGCATATCGGGTGGATGCCATCGCGAGCACGCCCGCTCCCACACCAACAGTCAACACCAGGAGAACCCCATGCGCATCGCCCTTTACCAATGCCCGCCTCTGCCCTTGGATGTTGCGGGCAATCTGCAGCGTTTGCGTGAAACAGCCCAGCAAGCCGATAACATTGACCTGCTGGTGTTGCCCGAAATGTTCCTCACCGGCTACAACATCGGCGCGCAAGCCGTAGCCGAACTCGCACAAGCCCACGACGACGACGCCGCACAGCAAATTGCCAAACTGGCCAAAGCCACGGGCATGGCCATTGTGTACGGCTACCCCGAGCGCGGTGCAGACGGACATATCTACAACAGTGCACAGTTGATCGACGCACACGGCAAAAGTCTGTGCAACTACCGCAAGACTCACCTGTTCGGCGAACTCGATCACTCGATGTTCAGCCAGGGCCCCGACTCATTCCCGGTCATTGAACTCAACGGCTGGAAGCTCGGCCTGCTGATCTGCTACGACCTCGAGTTTCCGGAAAACACCCGCAGGCTGGCCTTGGCCGGAGCTGAAGTGATTGTGGTACCCACCGCGAATATGGTGCCCTTCGAGTTCATCGCCGATGTCACCGTGCGTTGCCGCGCTTTCGAAAACCACTGCTATGTAGCCTACGCCAACTACTGTGGCCATGAAGGCGAGATCCATTACTGCGGCCAAAGCAGCATCGCCGCACCCAACGGCAAGCAGATTGCCCTGGCCGAACAGGATGAGACCCTGCTGGTGGCAACGTTGCAACGCCAACAGCTGACTGATGCAAAAACCGGCAACTTTTACCTCGCAGACCGTCGGCCCGAGCTATATGGCGAGCTGAGCAAGGGCTAAATCCGCTAGCATGAGCGCTTCTCTGTTCCGGAAGTGCCCATGCCTGCGCTGAACCACCCTCACACCCAACGTCTGACCCTTGAAAACGGCCTGACCCTCTGCGTGCGCCACGAGCCGCGCCTCAAGCGCTGCGCGGCCGTTTTAAGGGTCGCCGCAGGCAGCCATGATGTGCCTGCGGCCTGGCCGGGCCTGGCGCACTTCCTTGAACACTTGCTGTTTCTGGGCACCGCACGCTTCCCGGCGGCAGACAACCTGATGGCCTGGGTACAGCGCCACGGCGGTCAGGTCAATGCCAGAACCTGCGAGCGACATACCGACTTTTTTTTCGAACTGCCAATGGGTGCTTTCGAAGGGGGTCTTGAACGCTTGTGCGACATGCTCGCCCATCCGCGCATGACTCTGCCTGACCAACTGCGTGAACGTGAAGTGCTACATGCCGAATTTATTGCCTGGGCCCGTGAGCCTTCGGCACAGCGTGAGATCAAACTGTTCCAGCCATTGAACCCGGCCCATCCACTGCGCGCATTCCATGCCGGTAACCGTTATAGCCTGCCAGTACCTCGCGAGGGTTTTCAGCAAGCCCTGAAAGGTTTCTACCAGACCTTTTATCAGGCCGGACAAATGACCTTGAGCCTGAGCGGCCCGTCGGCAATCCGTGAACTGAGCACCCTGGCCGAGCGCTGCAGCGCTGTGTTGCGCCCCGGCAAAGCCGTGCAACAGGCCGATGCACCCGCCTTGATGACCGGTCAGCAGCGACATTATCAACACATTGACGGCTCGCGCCTGAGCCTGATGTTTGCCCTGGAACAGCTGCCGCCGGAGTCTGACAAGGCGCTGGAGTTCCTGTGCAACTGGATCAATGCCGACAAAGCCGGCGGTCTGTTCGCACAGTTACGCCAGCAGCAACTGATCGACACCCTTAAGGCCACGTCGCTCTACTGCTTCAAAGACCAGGCACTGCTACAGATTGAGTTCACTGCAACCAACGCCATTGCCCAACATGCCACGCTAATCAGCGACACCTTCCATGACTGGCTGGGGTTCTTCCGCGCACAACAGGACTGGCCAGCGTTACGTGAAGAGTTCTGTCTGCTGCAACAACGCCAGCAAGACATCAGTGGCGCACTGGAGCTTGCTCGAAGTGACTGCAAGCAACATGTGCCCGGCTTATCGGATCAAGGCGTAACAACCCTCAAGGTCGTGCTGGGGCAGCTGCAGCCAGGGGCAATGCAGTTATCGCACCATGCCTGGCAACTGCCAGCGCCCAATCCATTTCTGCAAGCAGCGAAGGAGCCGGTGAGTGCCGGCCTGATTCGCGGGCAAACCAGCGCTCACCGTGGTTTGCGCACCTTTGCCCAGGATCGTTTGCGCAGTCGCCGCGACGTGTCTGCCATGAGTTTCAGCACGGCAATACCCAACCTCAGCGGCGAAGCAGCGATTTACCTGCGCTGGCGTTTGCCCGCTACACCTGCCGACAACCCGATGCCTGCGCTGCAGAACAGCCTGCGCCCGTTGATCCAGGATGCTCGTGACGCTGGTGTCGAACTTTCGCTCAACGCTTTGGGCAATGACTGGCTGCTGAAGATGTACGGTTACCACGAGCCGATGCCCGCCATTCTGGAAAGCGCCCTGCGTACGCTCGCCAGCCCGTGCACCGGGCAATCAGCCGGCACGCCCCCTGAGGCGACGTTGATGCCCATTCGCCAACTGCTCAAGCGCCTGCCCGAACTGTGCCCGCCCGCTGGCGAAAGTGACGGGTCCCACAATTGGTCAGAAACACGCTGGGACGGGCTGGCAGTCGGCCTGCCATCTGCCACACAGGCCTTGATTGGCCCCGTGCTGAACAAGGTGCCTGGTACCCCGGATGCGCAACTGACGCTTCAGTCCGGGCATCCTGTCGAGCGCCATTGGCACACAGTACCCTGTGATTCCAGCGAACACGCACTGCTGCTGTTTTGCCCGGCCGCCGAGGCCACAGTGGCGGGCGAAGCTGCCTGGCGTCTGCTTGCCCAAGTGGCGCAAACCCCTTTCTATCAACGCCTGCGGGTTGAACTGCAATTGGGATACGCGGTGTTCAGTGGCTTGCGCCAAATCAATGGCCAAACCGGCCTGCTGTTTGGTGTGCAATCGCCCCACGCGAGCACGGCACAAATCTTTGAGCACATCCGTAACTTCCTCGTAGATTTGCCAAATCTGGTCTCGGCACTGGATGAAACATCTTTCACCCAGGCCCGCGCCGCCCTGGCACAGCAATTCTCAAGTGAGGCCCTGGGCGTGTCCCAGGCCAGCGAATTGCTATGGCAAAGCAAGCTGGCAGGCCACCCGTCGGATTACCTGACAGCCCTCTACACTGCGCTTATGGCGCTGGATCAAGACACTACACTCAAGGCTGCGCAGCAAACCACACAACCTGACAGCCGCTGGTTATGTGTGGCTACCGGTCCTGTAACTGAAACGTTTTATCCAGGAAGAAGCTGATAATTACCAACCCTGCAAAGGGCTTTCTTCGACATTGGGCGTTCAAAAAGCGTCAAATTTAGTAACATAGCCACCTAAGCTTTTGAACATCTCCTTCGGGAGCTGGACTAATCAAGAGACACTACTCACCCACCCGCTGAAGGAGTCATGTTATGGCTTGGACTAAACCTGCTTACACCGACCTGCGTATTGGCTTTGAAGTCACCATGTACTTCGCTAGCCGTTGATCTGCTTCTTCACTGAGCAGAGCAACCCAACGCCTCGGTTCGCCGGGGCGTTTTTATTTCCAGATTTGCAAGAGAACACGCCATGTTTGTCCAGATTCTAGGTTCCGCCGCTGGCGGTGGTTTCCCGCAGTGGAACTGCAACTGCGTCAACTGCGCGGGTTTTCGTGATGGTTCGTTAAACGCCAAGGCGCGTACCCAATCGTCGATTGCGATCTCCGACGACGGCGTGAACTGGGTGCTGTGCAACACCTCGCCCGACATTCGCGCGCAACTCCAGGACTTCGCCCCGATGCAACCGGGCCGTGCCCTGCGTGATACCGGGATCAGCGCCATTATTCTGATGGACAGCCAGATCGACCACACCACCGGCCTGCTGAGCCTGCGCGAAGGCTGCCCCCACGAAGTCTGGTGCACTGACATGGTCCACGAAGACCTGAGCACCGGTTTCCCGCTGTTCACCATGCTCAAGCACTGGAATGGTGGCCTGAACTGGAACCGCATCGAGCTGGAAGGTTCGTTCACCATCCCGGCCTGCCCCAACCTGCGTTTCAGCCCGCTGCCCCTGCGCAGTGCCGCGCCGCCGTATTCGCCGCATCGCTTCGACCCGCACCCGGGCGACAATATCGGCCTGATCGTTGAAGACCTGCGCACGGGCGGTAAATTGTTCTATGCCCCAGGCCTGGGCAAGGTTGACGCGCCGTTGCTGGAAATCATGGCGGGCAGTGACTGCCTGCTGGTGGATGGCACCATGTGGGACGACGACGAAATGCAGCGCCGCGGCGTAGGCACCCGTACCGGCCGGGAAATGGGCCATCTGGCGCAAAACGGCCCCGGTGGCATGCTCGAAGTGCTTGAGCAACTGCCCGAGCAGCGCAAAGTGCTTATCCACATCAACAACACCAACCCGATTCTCGACGAAGACTCCGCCGAGCGTGCCGAACTGGTACGCCGGGGGGTTGAAGTGGCCTTTGATGGCATGAGCATCGAATTGTAAAAGCTGAATCTGTAGCAGCTGCCGAACGCAGCCTTCGGCAGCTGCTACAAAGGCATCACATTTTTTGGAGGCACCAGATGACCCAAGCCCCACTCTCTACCGCCGAATTCGAGGCCGCCTTGCGGGCCAAAGGCGCGTATTACCACATCTACCACCCCTATCAGGTGGCAATGTACGAAGGCCGCGCGACTCGCGAGCAGATCCAGGGCTGGGTCGCCAACCGTTACTACTACCAGGTCAATATCCCGCTTAAGGATGCCGCGATCCTGGCCAACTGCCCTGACCGTGAAGTGCGCCGCGAGTGGATTCAACGCATGATCGACCACGACGGCGCGCCCGGTGAAGACGGCGGCATCGAAGCCTGGCTGCGCCTCGGTCAAGCGGTTGGCCTGGACCCGGATCAACTGCGCTCTCAAGAGCTGGTCCTGCCCGGCGTTCGTTTTGCCGTGGATGCCTACGTCAACTTCGCCCGCCGCGCTACATGGGAAGAAGCCGCCAGCAGCTCGCTGACCGAAATGTTTGCGCCGCAAATCCATCAGTCGCGCCTGGACAGCTGGCCCCAGCATTACCCGTGGATAGACCCCGCCGGCTACGAATACTTCCGCACCCGGTTGGGCCAGGCCCGACGCGACGTGGAGCACGGGCTGGCAATCACCCTGCAGCACTACACTACTTATGAAGGCCAGCAGCGCATGCTGGAAATCCTGCAGTTCAAACTCGATATCCTGTGGAGCATGCTCGATGCCATGACCATGGCCTACGAGCTGGACCGCCCGCCCTATCACAGCGTGACCAGCCAACGTGTCTGGCACAAAGGAATCACCCTATGAGCTTCGATCGCAGCAAAATCCCGACCTGGCGCACCGGCTATCGTTACCAGTACGAGCCCGCGCAAAAAGGCCATGTGTTGCTGTACCCCGAAGGCATGATCAAGCTCAATGACAGCGCGGCCCTGATCGGCGGCCTGATCGACGGCCAGCGCGACGTCGCGGCCATTATTGGCGAACTGGACAAACAGTTCCCCGGCGTACCCGAGCTCGGCGCAGATATCGAGCAATTTATGGAGGTCGCTCGTGCAGAGCACTGGATCGAACTTGCCTGACAGCCGTATCCCGCCCAAGCCTGAAGTCGGCCTGCCGCTGTGGCTGCTGGCTGAATTGACCTACCGCTGCCCGTTACAATGTCCGTATTGCTCCAACCCTCTGGACTTCGCCCAGCAGGGCAAAGAACTGAGCACCGAACAGTGGATCAAGGTGTTTCGCGAGGCGCGGGAGATGGGTGCAGCGCAACTGGGGTTCTCCGGTGGCGAGCCACTGGTGCGCCAGGATCTGGCCGAGTTGATTGGCGAAGCGCGCAAGCTGGGTTTCTATACCAACTTGATCACCTCGGGCATCGGCCTGACCGAGCAAAAGATCAGCGACTTCAAAAAAGCCGGGCTGGACCATATCCAGATCAGCTTCCAGGCCAGCGACGAGCAGGTCAACAACCTGCTGGCCGGCTCGAAAAAAGCCTTCGCGCAAAAGCTCGAAATGGCCAGGGCAGTCAAGGCCCACGGCTACCCGATGGTGCTGAACTTCGTCACCCATCGGCACAACATCGACAAAATCAACCGCATCATCGAGCTGTGCATCGCCCTTGAAGCCGACTTTGTTGAGCTGGCCACCTGTCAGTTCTACGGCTGGGCCCAGCTCAACCGTGTCGGCCTGCTGCCGACCAAGGAGCAACTGGTACGGGCTGAGCGCATCACCAACGAATACCGGGCCAAACTGGAAGCAGAGGGTCACCCCTGCAAGCTGATCTTCGTGACGCCGGACTATTACGAAGAACGCCCAAAAGCCTGCATGAACGGCTGGGGCAGCATCTTTTTGACCGTTACACCTGACGGCACGGCCCTGCCGTGTCATGGTGCCCGACAAATGCCGGTCGAGTTCCCCAATGTGCGTGACCACAGCATGCAGCACATCTGGTACGACTCGTTTGGCTTCAACCGTTTTCGCGGTTATGACTGGATGCCCGAGCCCTGCCGCTCGTGCGACGAGAAAGAAAAGGACTTCGGCGGCTGCCGTTGCCAGGCCTTTATGCTCACCGGGGACGCCAGCAATGCGGACCCGGTGTGCAGCAAATCGCCCCAACACAACCTGATTCTCAAGGCGCGCGAAGAAGCCGAGCACGCCACCCAGACCATCGAACAATTGGCCTTCCGAAATGAACGAAACTCACGTCTTATCGCCAAAAGCTGAGCCCTTCAGCGCCGCACTCGCCGTAGCCGCCGGGGTTGATTTCGCAGAATTGCGAGTCGGCCCGCAAGGCCTGTTCTGGAACGAATATCGTCCACAGGATGCGGCCTCGCGCATCTGGCACTGGCGCGATGGCCAGGCCCACTGCCTGACGCCCGCTGGTTTCAGCGCACGCAGCCGGGTCTATGAGTACGGCGGTGGCGGGTTTTGCCTGAGCGATAACGCCGTGGTGTTCGTCAACGAAACCGATCAGCAGCTGTATCTGCAACCTCTGGAAGGTAGCGCCCCGCAGGCACTGACCCAGGGTGAATGCCGCTACGGCGGCGTGCAGTTTGCCGGCGGGCAGGTGCTGGCAGTCGAAGAAACCGGCGACCAACACCGACTGGTCAGCATCGACCTGGGCACCCTTGAACGTCAGATCCTGGCTGAAGGTGCCGACTTCTACGGCGCACCGGCGCTGAGCCCTGACGGCCAGCGCCTGGCCTGGGTCGAATGGAGCCGCCCACACCAACCGTGGACCTCTACCCGTTTGATGCTGGCCGATGGCCAAACCGCCGGGCGCTGGAACACCGCGCAGTGCCTGGCCGGTGATCTTGATGAGGAATCGCTGCAACAGCCGCGTTTCGACGAACATAACCGGCTCCATTGCCTGACCGACCGCGCAGGTTTCTGGCAGCCCTGGGCCGAGTCTGGCGAAGGCCTGGTACCCGCGCCCAGCGCGCGCGCCGATCACGCCCCGGCCCCTTGGCAACTGGGCACCAGCACCTTTGTGCCGCTGGGAGAGCAGGCCTATCTGGCCAGTTGGACCGAGGACGGCTTCGGGCGACTGGGCATCCGCACAGCTGACGGCAACCTCGAAGACTTCACCGGTGACTACAGCCATTTTCGCAGCCTGGCATTGGATGAGGCATTTATCTACTGCATCGCAGCATCGCCGATACGCCCTTCAGCCGTGATCCGTATCTGCCGTGCCGAGCATAAGGTGGAGGTACTGGCAGGTGGCATTGCACCGCTGCCCCCCGAACGTATCAGCCGCCCGAGAACTCTGCGTTATCCCTCTGGAACGGGCCATGCCCACGGTTTTTTCTACCCGGCTATGAACGGCGAAAAAAAACCGCCCCTGCTGGTATTTATCCACGGCGGTCCGACTTCGGCCTGTTACCCGATGCTCGACCCGCGCATTCAATACTGGACCCAGCGCGGCTTTGCCGTGGCTGACCTCAACTATCGCGGCAGCACCGGCTATGGCCGTGAGTATCGTCAAGCCTTGCATTTGAATTGGGGCGTGGTGGATGTCGAAGATGCCTGCGCGGTGGTCAGTTATCTCACCGAACAAGATCTGATTGCTCCCCGCCGTGCGTTTATTCGTGGCGGCAGCGCGGGGGGTTACACCACCTTGTGCGCGCTGGCATTCCATAAAGTGTTCCGGGCGGGTGCCAGCCTGTACGGGGTCAGCGACCCGATTGCGCTGACGCGGTCCACCCACAAGTTTGAAGGTGACTACCTGGACTGGCTGATTGGCGATCCGGAGCGCGACGCTGAACGCTATGCAGCGCGCACTCCGTTGCTGTACGCCAACCAGATCAGCGTGCCGGTTATTTTCTTCCAGGGTGAGCTGGACGCTGTAGTGGTGCCGCAACAAACCCGCGACATGCTCCAGGCCCTGCAATACAACGGCATCCCGGCCCAGGCCCATTACTACCCGGACGAGCGCCACGGCTTTCGCAAGGCCAGTAACCAGGCCCATGCACTGGAACAGGAATGGTTGTTTTATAGCCAGGTGATGCAGGCCGATACATAACTGTAGTCGCTGCCTGTTTACCGCTTGGCGATAATCCACACCGCATGCACGATGCCCGGGATATAGCCGCACAGGGTCAGCAGAATATTCAGCCAGAACGCACCGGCAAAACCCACCTGCATAAACACACCCAGCGGTGGAAGCAGAATGGCAAAGATGATTTTAATAAGATCCATATGCGCAGCTCCCTGATAGTGGCGGGCCAGAAATGGCCCTGCTTCTAATCGACTCCAGGCGCAAGCCAAAGGTTCAGACTGAACTTATCCACAGACAAAAAAAAACGCCCCGTACCGAAGAAATCAGGCACGGGGCGATGCGTTATACCGCGAGACGGTTCTTTAAATTCTGTGTAACGGCTGCAATCAGACGGCAACCCCGCGACGGCACTGCAATTGCGCCGTTCGAACCCGGGAAAACGCCCGGGCCAGACGCAGCAGCATTTCATCGATATTGCCCTTGCTCACACACAGGGCCGGGGTAAAACGCAGGCAGTCGGGCTGCGGGGCGCTGATCAGCAAGCCCTCATACAACGCCGCCTTGACCACAGCGTCTGCCGAGTTATCCGACAAGGTCAGACCCCAAAGCAGACCCTGGCCGCGCAATTCGCCCTGTGCATAACTATTCGCCAACCGGCCCAAACCCTCGCGCAGGTGTTGCCCCGCGTCGCGAACCTGCTGCAGAAAGCCCTTGTCCAGCACGGTATCCAGCACCGCCAACCCCGCTGCGCTCATCAAGGCATTGCCATGATGGGTACCGCCCAGCTCGCCGGGCTCCAGGCAACAGGCCTTGCCCCGAGCCAGCAATGCGGCCACTGGTACACCGCCGCCCAGGCCCTTGCCTAACGTAATGATGTCGGCGCGAATGGCGTAATTCTGTTCTGCCAGCAAGGTGCCGCAACGCCCCACGCCGGTCTGCACTTCATCCAGGATCAGCAAAATGCCCAGCTCGCGACACAAGCGCTCAACACCCTTGAGGTAGTGCTCAGTCGCAGGAATCACCCCGGCTTCGCTTTGTACCGGCTCCAGCATGATGGCCACGGTCTGCGCATCGACTGCCGCATGCAGCGCCGGCAAATCGTTGAACGGCACATTGATAAAACCCGGCAACTGTGGCTCGAAGCGGTTATCCACAGATGCGCTGCCCGAAGCCGACATCGCGCCAAAGCTGCGACCGTGGCAGCTGCGGCTGGCCGTGATGATCCGATGGGCGCCACCGCGATGCAGCTGGCCCCATTTGCGTGCCAGCTTGATCGCACCTTCATTGGCCTCAGCGCCGGTGTTGAGCAAATGCACCTGATCACTACCGGTGCTTTCACACAAGCGCTGCGCCAGGTTCAACATCCCGCGGTTTAAAAAACCTGCACCCGGGTTTAGCAACGATTGCGCCTGCTCGGTCATTGCCTTGACCAGCACCGCCGGGCTGTGGCCCAGGCTGTTGGCCGCACTGCCCTGGGTAAAATCCAGATATGCACGGCTGTCGCTGTCCCACATCCATGAGCCCTGGCCGCGCACAAACACTTGGGCTTCACGCTCAACGCAGGGCATCAGGCAGTCTCGGGACGGGTGGTTGCCAGCTTTGGATGGCGCAGAGTGGGCGGCCATTTCTTCGAGGCTGGGGGAATGGCGACGCAGGTTAAACAGGTTCATGCACGCGGACCTTG
This sequence comes from Pseudomonas sp. TMW22080, assembly GCF_022496745.1. Lineage (NCBI taxonomy): Bacteria > Pseudomonadati > Pseudomonadota > Gammaproteobacteria > Pseudomonadales > Pseudomonadaceae > Pseudomonas > Pseudomonas sp. TMW22080. The sequence continues at coordinate 64,694 of NZ_SCFF01000004.1, forward strand.
TGACCATAAACAGATTCGATTTGCAACCGCCGACGCTTCATGGGAAAGGTAAACCTCTGCTCGGGTTTATTGTCCTGCCTATGTAAAACGCCGTTGCCTATCAGCATCTCTGGCTCGATGAGCCTTGTGGAATGGGCGTAGACTAGGCGCCGGCAGGCCGTTGAGCCATTTCGTTTTTTAAGCATTTTCGATAAGTATTACTTATGGATTTCAAGCAACTGCGTTATTTCGTCGCGGTCTATGAAGAAGGCCATGTGGGCCGTGCCGCCGAGCGGCTTTGCATCTCGCAGCCAGCCCTCTCCCAGCAGATCCGTCAGCTCGAACACAACCTTGATGTGAGCCTGTTCGAGCGCAGCAGCAAGCGCCTGCTGCCTACTTTGGCAGCACACACGCTGTACAACCACGCGCTGCCCTTGCTCGACGGATTGCAGCGAGCCAAAGAGGCTCTGCACAACTTTCAGGGCCAGGCCCTGCGCACCATTGCCATCGGTGTATTGCAAACTGTGCATACCAGCCTGGTGCCGCAGATGCTGGAGCGTGTACGTCAGGCCCAACCCCATTTGGTGGTACAGATCTACGAGCTCACGGGCATAGAGATCGAACGGCGCCTGCTGAATGGTTCACTCGACATTGGCATCAGTTACCTGCCGCCACGCCAGCCTGGGCTGCACGCCATGATGCTTTACGAAGACGAACTGCAACTGGTGATCCCGGCGGATCATCCGTTGCGCGAATTCAAGAAAGTGTCCTTGAGCCAGGCGGCAGAGCTGCCGATGTTGCTGCTGGGGGAAGAGTTTCAGGTGCGCCAGATCTGGCAAGCCCAGCTTGCCAATCTGGGCCGTCGCCCGCAGGTGCAGGCCGAGCTCAACACCATGGCGGGGATCCTCGACAGCCTGCCCCATAGCAAGCTGGCCACTGTCTTGCCAGGGCGCTCGCGTCATCAACACGACGACAAGGCGCTGCTGTGGAAGCCGCTGAGCGAGCCACGGGTACCGCTGCAAGTGGGGCTGGTGTGTCGCGATGTGCAACGCCAGCAAGCCACTTTGGGACTGCTGCGCACGTTGCTTGAAGATGTGATGCAGGGCGATGAAGGGGCGCTGTAGCTGGCCACCTTGTGGGAGCGGGCTTGCTCGCGATTCAGGCGACTCGGTGCTCCAGGAAGACCGTGGTGATGCGATCGCGAGCGAGCCCGCTCCCACAGGAACTGGGAAATCGAGAAAATTCTGACGCACAAAAAAGAAAACCCCGCCGAGGCGGGGTTTTGCAGACTGTTTCCCTGACATCCTTTTCACTCCGCCATCCTGGCAGAATCCTACGTGTCCGTGTTGTTGCTTTGAGCTTCCTGCTCTACGTCCATGGAAAGTAGATTACCCCTGGATCCAATCTGCCGATATGGGAGATTGTCAGCATGTAATGTAAGCAAATGCTTACAAAACACTAAACAGGTTAAAAGTGTGCTTCGTCCAGCAGGTAAAGCGACTCGCTACCCGCCTTGACCGACGCGCTCAGCGAGTGGATACGCGGCAGCAAACGGGCGAAATAGAAGCGTGCCGTGCCCAGCTTGCTGGCATAGAAGGCTTCATCGGCCTCTTTACCCAACGCGGCCCTGGCCATCAACGCCCACATGTACGCATACGTTGTGTAACCAAAAACCTGCAGGTACTCAACGGAGGCTGCGCCGATCTCGTTCGGGTTGTTTTGCGAACGGTCCAGTACCCAGGCTGTCAACTGGTCAAGTGTGTCCAAAGCCGCCGCCAGTGGCTGGGTAAACTCGTTCAGGTCGCTGTTGGCGGTGGCGATGAACTGACGGATTTCATCAGCAAACTGGCGGTAGTAAGCCCCGTGGTTGCCAACGATCTTGCGCCCCACCAGATCCAGCGCCTGGATACCGTTGGTGCCTTCGTAGATTTGCGTGATGCGCACATCACGCACCAACTGCTCCTGGCCCCACTCGCGAATATAGCCGTGGCCGCCGAACACCTGTTGGCCATGCACGGTGGTTTCCAGGCCCAGATCGGTCAGGAAGGCCTTGGCCACCGGGGTCAGCAAGGCCACCAGGCCATCGGCGCGCTCACGGGCTGCCGGGTCTTCACTGAACTTGGCGATATCCAGCTGGTTGGCAACATAAGTAGAGAAGGCCCGACCGCCTTCGTTCGAGGCCTTCATGGTCAGCAGCATGCGTCGGACGTCGGCGTGAACGATGATCGGGTCCGCCACTTTATCCTTGGCCACTGCGCCTGTTGCAGCGCGCCCCTGCAAGCGATCGCGGGCATATTCCACGGCGTTCTGATACGAACGCTCACCCGAAGCCAGGCCCTGGATGCCAACCCCCAGACGCTCATAGTTCATCATGGTGAACATGGCGGCCAAGCCACGGTTGGGCTCTCCCACCAGGTAGCCGACAGCTTCATCGAAGTTCATCACACAGGTGGCCGAAGCCTGAATACCCATCTTGTGCTCGATAGAGCCGCAGGTCACCGGGTTGCGCTCACCCAGGCTGCCATCAGCATTGACCATGAACTTGGGCACCAGAAACAGCGAGATGCCTTTAGGCCCCGCAGGCGCGTCCGGCAATTTGGCCAGTACCAGATGGATAATGTTTTCGGTCAGGTCGTGCTCACCACCGGTGATGAAAATCTTGGTGCCGCTGACTTTGTAGGAACCATCCACCTGAGGCTCGGCTTTTGTCCGAATAATCCCCAGATCAGTACCCGCATGGGGCTCGGTCAAACACATGGAACCCGCCCACACACCCGAGTACATATTCGGCAAATAGGTCGTTTTCAATGCTTCGCTGGCGTGCGCGTTGATCGACACACAGGCGCCGGCGGTCAACATCGGGTACAGGCCGAACGACAGGCTGGAGGAGTTGATCATCTCTTCGACCTGGGCCGACACAGCCTTGGGCATGCCCATGCCGCCGAACTGCGGGTCGCCGCCCACACCCACCCAACCGCCTTCGGCGTAGGTGCGATAGGCATCGACAAAACCGGCCGGGGTGGTCACTGCACCATTGTCCCAGTGGCAGCCTTCCTCATCACCACTGCGGCTCAGCGGCGCGATGCTTTTCGCGGTGACCTTACCCGCTTCTTCGAGAATGGCTTCAACCGTTTCAGCATCTACGGTCTCTGCCAACGCAGGCAATTGCGCCCAGAGCTTGGCGACCTCAAAGACTTCATTGAGGACGAAGCGCATATCGCGCAGGGGCGCTTTGTAGTCAGCCATGGCAAACCTCGTAATCTGTAAACGGCGATTATTAATGTAGGACCCAGTCTAGCTTAACGACGATAGCGATACATAGGGTCATGCTGTGACTAATGTATATGTTTTGGTCGAGAGCATATCTGATGTGGGAGCGAGCCTGCTCGCGAGGGCTTTCGCGAGCAGGCTCGCTCCCACAGAAAGTTAAGGCGCACCAAAACTAAAAAAGCCGCCTCCCCAAAAGGAGAAGCGGCTTTGCAAGATGACCCGCCGAGGCTTAGTAGCCCAGGTCGAAGTCTTCTTCTTTCATGTCCATCAGGTTGGCAGCGCCCGACAGCATGGTGGCAACGTGCGCGCGGGTACGCGGCAGGATGCGCTGGAAGTAGAAGCGGGCCGTTTGCAGCTTGGCTTTATAGAACGCTTCTTCGGACGTGCCGGCCGCCAGCTTTTCAGCTGCCAGGCGCGCCATGTCAGCCCAGAAGTAAGCCAGGCAGGCATAACCGGAGTACATCAGGTAGTCGACCGAGGCCGCACCCACTTCTTCACGGTCTTTCATCGCGGCCATACCGACCTTCATGGTCAGCTCGCCCCATTCCTTGTTCAGCGCAGCCAGTGGCGTGACGAACTCGTTGAGTACGTCGTTGCCTTCGTTGCTCTGGCAGAACTTGTGCACGATCTTGGTGAAGCCCTTGAGCGCCTCGCCCTGGGTCATCAGCACTTTACGGCCCAGCAGGTCGAGTGCCTGGATGCCGGTGGTGCCTTCGTACAGCATCGAAATGCGGCTGTCGCGAACGTTCTGCTCCATGCCCCACTCGGCGATAAAGCCGTGGCCGCCGTAGATTTGCACGCCGTGGTTGGCGGACTCAAAACCGACTTCAGTCATAAAGGCTTTGGCGATCGGTGTCATGAAGGCCAGCAGTGCGTCAGCTTTCTTCTTCTCTTCTTCATCAACGCCGTATTTGACGATGTCGACTTGCTTGGCGGTGAAGTACACCATCGCACGGTTGCCTTCGGCGAATGCCTTGGTGGTCAACAGCATGCGACGTACGTCCGGGTGAACGATGATCGGGTCAGCCGCCTTTTCAGGCGCCTTCGGGCCGGTCAACGAACGCATCTGCAGACGGTCACGAGCGTATTTCAGGCCGCCCTGGAAGGCGATTTCAGCGTGGGACAGGCCTTGCAGCGCGGTGCCCAGACGTGCGGTGTTCATAAAGGTGAACATGCAGTTCAGGCCTTTGTTCGGCGGGCCGATCAGGTAGCCGGTGGCGCCGTCGAAGTTCATCACGCAGGTGGCGTTACCGTGGATGCCCATTTTGTGCTCAAGCGAGCCACAGGACACGGCGTTGCGCTCACCGATGCTGCCATCGGCGTTGGCGTTGAACTTGGGCACGATAAACAGCGAAATGCCTTTGGTGCCAGCCGGTGCATCCGGCAGGCGAGCCAGCACGATGTGCACGATGTTATCGGCCATATCGTGTTCACCGGCCGAGATAAAGATCTTGGTGCCGGAAATCTTGTAGGAACCGTCAGCCTGAGGTTCAGCCTTGGTGCGCAGCAGGCCCAGGTCAGTACCGCAGTGCGATTCGGTCAGGCACATGGTGCCGGTCCATTCGCCGGTCACCAGCTTGGTCAGGTAGGTCTCTTGCTGCTCGGGGGTGCCGTGCTCGGAGATGGTGTTCATCGCACCATGGGACAGGCCAGGGTACATGCCCCACGACCAGTTGGCTGCACCGACCATTTCGCTCACGGCCAGGCCCAGCGATTCCGGCAGGCCTTGACCACCGTGCTCTACGTCGTGAGCCAGGCTCGGCCAGCCGCCTTCAACGAATTGTTTGTAGGCTTCTTTGAAGCCTGTAGGGGTTTTAACCCCGGTTTCGCTCCAGGTGCAGCCTTCGATGTCACCCACGCGGTTCAGAGGTGCCAGCACCTGCTCACAAAACTTGGCGCCTTCTTCAAGAATGGCGTCAACCATATCTGGAGTGGCGTCCTGGCAAGCCGGCAGGCTCTGATAGTGCGCTTCGTAACCGAGCAGTTCGTCACGAACGAAGCGAATATCACGCAAGGGGGCCTTGTAGTCAGGCATAGCGATAAACCTCTGCTGATGAAACCGGGGATGAACAACCGCGTGGATTTGTTATGGCGGTCAAACAGGTGTTTGAAACATACGTTTACGCCTATTTATTGTCAAGCAGCGCGAAGCCGCCGTTCGTCTTGGGTCGGATTTGTCTGATCAAGGGAGGGGATATTTTTGGGGTGGGCTTGCTCGCGATACAGCCGGTTCGGACAGTCAGGCAGACCGAGGCGAGGCCATCGCGAGCAAGCCCGCCCCACAGATTCAAGCGGTGTATCAGTCCAGCAAATCCAGTTGCAGGTATTCAGCCACGGACTGCGCCGACGCTGATTTGAGTTTAGGCACACGCCCAAGGCAAGGCGCGGGCAATCGCTCCGCCAGGGTGGCGAGGTTTTCTTCCAGGCGTGAGGTTTTCGGGCCAATGATATTGGCGACCCAGCCAGCCAGCTGCAGGCCATCACGGGCAATCGCCTCGGCGGTCAACAGTGCATGGCTGATACAGCCCAGACGCACGCCCACCACCAGGATTACCGGCAGGTCCAGCGCCTGTGCCAACTCCGACAAACTGTCCTGACCGGACAACGGCACGCGCCAGCCGCCGGCGCCTTCAATCAGGGTGAAGTCGGCCTTTTGACCCAGAATGTGCTGCATCGGCTCCAGCAGCGAGCGCACCGTCAGTACCACCCCGGCTTCACGCGCCGCAATATGCGGGGCGATGGCCGGCTCGAACGCCACCGGGTTGACCTCGTCATAACTCAACTTGATCGAGCTCTCGGCCATCAATGCCAGTGCGTCAGCATTGCGCAATCCCTGGGGAGTAACTTCACAACCCGAGGCAACCGGCTTGCCCGCGGCCGTACTCAGCCCGGCCGTGCGCGCGGCATACAGAAAACCTGCCGCCACCGTGGTTTTGCCTACATCTGTGTCCGTACCGGTGATGAAGTACGCTGGGCTCATCGCGCTTTCTCCAGAATGCCGTAGACCACCTGATAAGTCGCCGGTAACCCCAGCGGCTGACGAAACTGCTCGTAGGCGCCAACCAGCCCCTGAACCCGCGCCCTGCCGGTCAGCCCCTCAGGACGTCCCGGGTTGAGATTATGTGCACCGAGCGCTTTTAGCTCATGGGTCAGCTGGCGTACTTGCGGGTAGTGCAGCACATGCGGCTGATTCTGCAAGCCGAGCACCTGCAGACCGCTGTCGGCGCAAAGCTGCTGATAGGCCGTGAACTCACGAAAACGATTGACGTGAGCCTGGCCGTCGACTGCCCGCCAGCTATCACGCAGCTCATTCAAGGTGCCCACGCACAAACTGGTGAAGGCCAGGACCCCACCGGGTTTGAGCACACGCTGGGCCTCATTCAGCACCGCGCGAAAATCAGCACACCATTGCAGCGCCAGGCTGGAGAAAATCAGATCACAACTGTTTGCTTGCAGCGGCAGGCTTTCGGCATCGCCAGCGATAAAATGCTGTGCCCCGCCCAAAGGCCGGGCATACGCCAGCATGCCTTGGGCGATATCCAGTGCCACCCCCTGACTATGGGTAAAGCGCTGACCCAGCACGCGGCTGAAATAACCTGTGCCACTGCCCAGATCCAGCCAGCGCTGCGGGCTCAAATCCTGCGGTAAACGGGCCATCAGCTCATGGCCAACGTCACGCTGCAATTGGGCGACGCTGTCGTAACTGGCGGCCGCACGGGAAAACGAGACAGCCACTTGACGCTTGTTCGGCAAGCTGGCCGCAAGCATCGCAATACTCAAATCATTCATCGCCCGACTCGTGTAAAAAAGCCTGAATCGCCGCCGCCAGTTCGTGCGGGGCTTCCAGTAAAAATGCATGACAGGCCTGTTCAATCAGACCCACTTCGACATCGGGTAACAGCGCCAGCACATCACTTGCCGCCTGCTCCGGAACCAGCGCATCAAGCCCCGCGAACAGGTGCAATTGCGGCCCGTTGAAACGCTGCAAGGCTGCCCGCGTATCCAGCCTGCCGAGCAATTCAAGGCCGGCCGACAAGGCATCGGGCTGAGCATTGGGTGCGCCGGCCAGCAGCAGGCTGGCAAGCGCCCGCGGCTCCTCCGAGCCCTGGCTGCACAGCAGGCAAAAACGTTTGAGCGTGGTATTCGGCGCATCACCAAAACCGCTCAGGAACGGCTCGAACGTGGAGACAGGCATGGCGCCTGGCCAATCCGCGCGACTGACAAAGCTCGGGTTGCTGGCCAAGGTAACCAGCCCGCAGCAGCGATCGCCGCGACGCGCAGCCAGCTCGCTGGCAAGCATCCCGCCCAGCGACCATCCACCCAGCCAGACGTTGTCGGGCAGGGTCGCGTCGAGTTCATCGAGCCAGTCGTCAAGAGCGGTGGACAGCAGCACCGGTAACGGTTCGATTTCGACCCGCAAGTGCTCGTCCAGCCCGCGCAAGGCCTCGGCCAGAGGCTCCAGAGGTGAAACCCCCAGGCCCCAGCCCGGCAGCAGAATCAAACGATCACGCATGAGCAGGCTCCAACGTACGCCAACAGTCGTCGAGTGCCGTTAACAATAGCTGTACCTGTGCTTCTGTGTGGGCGGCCGACAGTGTCACGCGCAAACGGGCGCTGCCTGCGGGGACAGTGGGCGGGCGGATTGCAGTCACCAGCAAGCCGCGCTCGCGCAGCCTCTGCGACAGGCGAAGGGCTTGGCCACTGTCACCGATCATGATCGGCTGGATCGGCGTAAAGCTGTCCATCAACTGCAGGCCAATTTGCTCGGCACCAAGGCGAAACTGAGCAATCAACTTGTTCAGATGCTCACGGCGCCAATGCTCGGTGCGCAGTAGCTCAAGGCTTTTGAGCGTCGCACAGGCCAGCGCCGGAGGCTGGCTGGTGGTGTAGATGTAAGGTCGGGCGAACTGGATCAGGCTTTCGATCAGTTCTTCGCTGCCCGCGACAAATGCACCGCTGGTGCCAAATGCCTTGCCCAGCGTTCCGACCAGTACCGGCACATCGTCAGCACTCAGGCCAAAATGTTCGGCAATCCCGCCGCCATTGGCGCCCAATGGACCAAAACCGTGGGCATCGTCTACCATCAACCAGGCACCCTTGGCCCTGGTTTCACGGGCCAGAGCGGGGAGGTCGGCCAGATCGCCGTCCATGCTGAATACGCCATCGGTGACCACCAGCGTACTGCCGCTGGCTTTTTCCAGACGCTTGGCAAGGCTACTTGCATCGTTATGCAGGTAGCGGTTGAAGCGCGCCCCGCTCAACAAACCGGCATCCAGCAGGGAGGCATGGTTGAGGCGGTCTTCCAGCACCGTATCGCCTTGCCCGACCAACGCGGTGACGGCTCCCATGTTGGCCATGTATCCGTTACTGAACAGCAGCGCACGCGGGCGACCGGTGAACTCGGCCAGGGCCTCCTCCAGTGCGTGGTGCGGGGTGCTGTGACCGATGACCAGATGCGACGCACCGCCGCCTACGCCCCAGCGCGATGCTCCCGCTTGCCAGGCTTCAATCACTTGCGGGTGACTGGCCAGGCCCAGGTAGTCGTTATTGCAGAAGGCGAGCAGAGGCTTGCCATCGACCACCACCTGCGGCCCTTGCGGGCTTTCTAGCAGCGGGCGCTGGCGATACAGGTTATCGGCGCGGCGTGCGGCCAGCCGGGAGCGTAGATCGAATGACATGCTGACTATAATCCCTTGTAGCCGCTGGCGCAGGCTGCGATGGGCAGCGAAGCGGCCCCGGCTTCGGTATTGAAAGCGAAGGTCCTGCGGACCTTATCGCAGCCTGCGGCAACGACTACAGGCCTGCACGGTGGTTAAACCACAGCGTTATAGAACTGCTCGCTGGATTTCTGATCCCTAAGCGCGTGCTCTATCGCCGCCTGATGCACCTCGTCAGCGTGATCTTTACCCTCCTCCGGCAGAATGCCCAAACGGCTGAACAGCCGCATGTCCTTGTCTGCCTGCGGGTTGGCCGTGGTCAGCAGTTTGTCGCCGTAAAAGATAGAGTTGGCCCCGGCAAAGAACGCCAGCGCCTGCATTTGCTCGTTCATTGCCTCACGACCTGCGGACAGGCGTACATGGCTCAGAGGCATCATGATTCGCGCTACTGCCAGCATGCGGATGAAATCAAAGGGGTCGATGTCTTCGGCGTTCTCCATCGGCGTGCCGGCCACTTTCACCAGCATGTTGATGGGCACCGATTCCGGGTGCTCAGGCAGATTGGCCAGCTGGATCAGCAGGTTGGCGCGGTCGTCCAGCGACTCGCCCATGCCCAGGATGCCGCCGGAGCAGATTTTCATCCCGCTGTCGCGCACGTAACTCAGGGTTTGCAGGCGTTCGCTGTAGGTCCGCGTGGTGATGATGCTGGTGTAGAACTCGGGCGAGGTGTCGAGGTTGTGGTTGTAGTAGTCAAGACCGGCATGGGCCAGTGCAGCGGTCTGCTCCTGATCGAGCTTGCCCAGGGTCATGCAGGTTTCCAGGCCCATGGCCTTCACCCCTTTGACCATTTCCAGCACGTAGGGCATGTCTTTGGCCGACGGGTGCTTCCAGGCTGCGCCCATGCAAAAACGGGTGGCACCGATGTCCTTGGCCCGCTGTGCTTCTTCAAGCACCTTCTGCACCTGCATCAGCTTCTCTTTGGCCAGGCCGGTGTTGTAGTGGCCCGACTGCGGACAATATTTGCAATCTTCCGGGCAGGCCCCGGTCTTGATCGATAACAGCGTCGAAACTTGAACCCGGTTGGCATTGAAATGCTTGCGGTGAACGGTCTGCGCCTCGAAAAGCAGGTCGTTGAAAGGCTGGGTGAACATCGCCCGGACTTCGGCTAATGACCAATCATGTCGCAAGTTGGCAAGGCTGCTGGCGCTCATCGGCGTTTCTCTTGTTTATGCTTTGACTAGAACCCGAGGCAAAAAACCCAGGCACGGCACGGATATCGGCATGTTTAAGGATGTGACATGAACTGTCAACCACTATGGATTCGATTGGTTTACAATTGGTTAATAAACAACCAGTCCTGTTTGTTGTGTGACGAGCGCGCCCGTACAGAGCAGGCCCTGTGCGTCGCCTGCGAACTGGAACTGCCCTGGCTGGGTGACCGCTGCCAGCGCTGCGCTTTGCCGCTGCCCATGGCGGGGCTGGTTTGCGGCCAGTGCATCAGACAGCCACCCGCCTTCGAACGAGTTCATGCACCTTGGGTGTATGGCTTTCCGATCGACAGCCTGATCGTGCGCTTCAAGCACCACAGCAAATGGCCCTACGGCCGCCTTTTGGCCGAAATTCTTGGGCAATCACTGCTTGATAGCCTCAACATGGGTGAACCTCGACCTGACGCCCTGCTGCCGGTACCCCTGTCCACCAAACGCCTGCGTGAGCGTGGCTATAACCAGGCCGGGATGCTGGGGGATTGGCTCGGCAAGCAGTTGTGCATCCCCTGCCAGCCGCACTGGCTGCTGCGTTCGCGGAACACCGCTGCGCAACAGGATCTGGACGCCAAAACCCGCAAACGCAACCTGCGCCACGCATTCAGCCTCGCGCCAGGGGTGCAGGTGAATGGCTTGCATCTGGCCCTGATCGATGACGTGCTGACCACCGGCGCCACGGCAGAAAGCCTGGCGCGCCTGTTGCTCAAGGGTGGGGCGCGGCGGGTCGATGTGTATTGTCTGGCGCGCACGCCAAAACCTGATGGGCTTGCTTGACGTCTCCCCGTGGAGCAGGCACTTTTCAGGCACTCCCCGTCTTGCGAACCTGCCTTCATGCACCTGCCTGCCCTGCTTGCCCAGCATATTGTCCACCGCCCGCAACGTATTGCCCTGTTGCAACACATCGCCGAGCAGGGCTCGATCACGGCTGCCGCCAAAAGTGCGGGCATCAGCTACAAGGCTGCGTGGGATGCCATCGATGAGCTGAACAACCTGGCGCAAACCCCCTTGGTGCAGCGCAGCATTGGCGGCAAGGGCGGAGGCGGCGCCCGGTTGTCCGTGGCCGGAGAGCGGGTGCTGCGCCTTTATCAGCGCTTGCAGGCGTTACAGGCTCAGGTGCTGGACGCCGCCGAAGACGCCCGGGATCTCGACCTGCTCGGCCGCCTGATGTTGCGTACCAGCGCCCGTAACCAGTTGCACGGTACCGTGATTGCCATCCACAGGCATGGTCACAACGATCTGATTGACCTTGAGTTGCCCGGTGGCCTGACCTTGCAGGCGCAAATCACCCACGACAGTACCCAGCACCTGGAACTGGCGATCAATAGCCCGGCGGTGGCACTGATTAAAGCGGGCTGGCTGCAGTTGATCGACGTCGCACAAGTGCCCAGCCCCGAACACAATCACCTGCATGGGCAGATCCAACAGATCCTGCACATCGCCGACGGCCCCAGTGAAGTGCGCATCAGCCTGCCTGGCAGCCAGACGCTGTGTGCGCTGACCGAACCGCAACACCTTGAAACACTTGGGCTGGCCGTGGGCAGTACGGCACAGGTGCAGTTTGCGCCGACGCTGGTGTTGCTGGGCACAGCGCTCTAAACCGCTGCCCTCACCCCACCCTTCTCCAGGAGGGAGAGGGAGCTGACCGCATGCGCCTTCACCCCCCCTAAACCAGCCCCCTCTCCCTATGGGAGAGGGTTAGGGTGAGGGGCTTTTCAAACAAAAACTGAAACATCCCTGTCATACCCGCTGCTTATGGTGTCTGCCAAAACCGTTGCCAGACGAGCCAGCCATGAGCCTATTAGAAGAAAACCAATCCACCGACCTTGAGCAGATCATCGGCCTGAGCCGTCGGGGCTTTATCAGTGCGGGCGCCTTGTGTGGTGCGGCGATGTTCCTCGGCGGCGGCCTGCTTGGTCGCAGCGCCCTGGCGGCCGGGGTCAGCGCCGCCAACAGCAACCTGCTGGGGTTCGACAGCATCAACGCAGCCACCACCGACACCATCAGCCTGCCGCCCGGCTACCGTTCCTCGGTGCTCATCAGCTGGGGTCAGCCGCTGCAGGCCAAAGGCCCGGCGTTTGACCCTTCCGGTAAAGGCACCGCCAGCGAGCAGGAAGTGCAATTTGGCGACAACAATGACGGCATGAGCCTGTTCGCCTTCCCCGATGACCCGAACCGGGCCCTCATGGCGATCAACAACGAATACACCAACTACCGCTACCTCTACCCTCACGGTGGCTCGCCCACTTCCCTTGAAGAAGTGCGCAAGGCCCTGGCCAGTGAAGGCGTGTCGGTGATCGAAATCCAGCGCAAGGGCGACAGCTGGCAGTTTGTTCAGGGCTCACCCTTTAACCGGCGCATCCACGGCAACACGCCGATCCGCCTCAGCGGTCCCGCGGCGGGCCACGAACTGCTGCGCACCCGGGCCGATGCCACCGGCAGCCGTGCCCTCGGCACGTTCCAGAACTGCGCCAACGGCAAAACCCCGTGGGGCACTTATCTGACGTGCGAAGAAAACTTCACTGATTGTTTCGGCAGCTCTGATGCCAAGCAAACCTTCGACACCGCGCAAAAGCGCTATGGTGCCGTGGCGGCCAGCAAGGATATCAACTGGCACCAACACGACCCGCGCTTCGACCTGGCACTCAACCCCAACGAACTCAACCGTCACGGCTGGGTAGTGGAAATCGACCCGTTCGACCCGCTTTCAACACCGGTCAAACGCACCGCCCTGGGCCGTTTCAAACACGAAAACGCCGCCCTGACTGAAACCGGCGACGGTCGTGCCGTGGTCTATATGGGCGACGATGAACGCGGCGAGTTCATCTACAAATTTATCAGCCGCGACAAGATCGACCACCAGAACCCCAAGGCCAATCGCGACCTGCTCGACCACGGCACGCTTTATGTGGCGCGCTTTGACAATGGCGACAGCAACCCTGATCGCCCCAAGGGCCAGGGCCAGTGGCTTGAACTGAGTCACGGCAAAAACGGCATTGATGCCGACCATGGTTTCGCCAGCCAGGCCGATACCCTGATCCATGCCCGCCTGGCAGGCAGCACAGTCGGCGCCACACGCATGGACCGCCCGGAATGGATAGTGGTCAGCCCCAAAGACGGCCAGGTTTATTGCACCCTGACCAACAACGTCAAACGTGGCGAGGATGGACAACCGGCTGGCGGACCCAACCCGCGTGAGAAAAACGTCTACGGACAAATCCTGCGCTGGAACGCCCATAAGGGTGATCACGGCTCGGACACCTTTGACTGGGACCTGTTCGTGGTGGCCGGCAACCCGGCAGTGCACGGCAAAACGGCCAAAGGTGGCTCGGCCAACATTACCCCGCAAAACATGTTCAACAGCCCCGACGGCCTGGGTTTCGACGACGCAGGGCGCTTGTGGATCCTCACCGACGGCGACGCCAGCAACAGCGGCGACTTTGCCGGCATGGGCAATAACCAGATGCTCTGCGCCGACCCGGCCAGCGGTGAAATCCGCCGCTTCATGGTCGGGCCGATTGGCTGTGAAGTCACCGGCATCAGCTTCTCGCCCGACCACAAAACCCTGTTCGTTGGTATTCAGCACCCCGGCGAAAACGGCGGCTCCACCTTCCCCGAGCATCTGCCCAACGGCAAACCGCGTTCTTCGGTCATGGCCATCAGCCGTGAAGACGGCGGTATCGTCGGCGCCTGACCCTTTCGGTGTGGGAGCGGGCTTGCTCGCGATCGGGTTGGTGCGATTTAACTGACAGACCGCAGCGCCTGCATCGTGAGCAAGCCCGCTCCCACAGCGGATTAAGTCGCCTTCCGGGCCCCGGTCTGCGCTAACATGCATGGCCGGACGCGGCAGCCTGCTGCGCGCAGGAGTCAGCATGTCTCATCCGTTTGCAACACTTACCCCTGATCTGGTCCTCGACGCTGTCGAGAGCATCGGTTTCCTGAGCGATGCCCGCGTGTTGGCGCTCAACAGCTACGAAAACCGCGTGTACCAGGTCGGTATCGAAGACTCGCAGCCGCTGATCGCCAAGTTCTATCGCCCTCAGCGCTGGACCAACGAAGCGATCCTCGAAGAGCACCGCTTCACCTTCGAACTGGCCGACTGCGAAGTCCCGGTCGTGGCCCCGATGATTCACAACGGCCAAAGCCTGTTCGAGCACCAGGGCTTTCGCTTTACCTTGTTCCCACGCCGTGGTGGCCGTGCGCCAGAGCCGGGAAACCTCGACCAGCTGTATCGTCTCGGGCAACTGCTCGGCCGCCTGCATGCCGTAGGCGCAACCAAGCCGTTCGAACACCGCGAAGCACTGGGCGTGAAAAACTTCGGTCACGACTCGCTGACCACCCTGCTCGAAGGCAACTTCATACCGCGCAGCCTGCTCCCGGCCTACGAGTCCGTCGCCCGCGACCTGCTCAAGCGCGTTGAAGACGTCTACGCCGCCACCCCGCACACCAACATCCGCATGCATGGCGATTGCCACCCCGGCAACATGATGTGCCGCGATGAAGTGTTCCATATCGTCGACCTCGATGACTGCCGCATGGGCCCTGCGGTGCAGGACTTGTGGATGATGCTGGCCGGTGATCGCCAGGAATGCCTGGGCCAGCTGTCAGAGTTGATGGACGGTTACAGCGAATTCCATGACTTCAACCCGCGGGAACTGGCATTGATCGAGCCGCTGCGCGCTTTGCGCCTGATGCACTACAGTGCCTGGCTGGCGCGACGCTGGGACGACCCGGCCTTCCCCCACAGCTTCCCGTGGTTTGGTACCGAACGTTACTGGGGCGACCAGATCCTGGCATTGCGTGAACAGCTTTCAGCACTCAATGAGGAGCCGCTGAAATTGTTCTGACGCCATGTATGTGGCTCTTGCAGGAGCGGGCTTGCTCGCGATTGGCTCGATGCGGTTTAACTGTCAGACCGCAGCGCCCGCATCGCGAGCAAGCCCGCTCCCACAGAAAATCCGGGACCGCTGCTGGTGCAAAAACAACTGTCTGCCTTGCAAATCTCCTGCACGACACGCCTGCAAAACCTGCTTACAATCCTGACTTCTTCCGTGTCTGTTAGTTGCCTAAGCAAGGATTCTGCATGCAAGCCGCCAACCCGCGCCGCGGGTATATTTTAGGCCTCACGGCCTATGTCATCTGGGGCATCTTCCCGCTCTACTTCAAACTGCTGGCCAGCGTTCCGGCGGCCGAAATCATCGTCAACCGGGTGCTTTGGTCGGCCTTGTTCGGCTCGTTGCTGCTGCTGGTGTGGAAGCACCCCGGCTGGTGGCAGGAACTGCGCGACAACCCCAAACGCCTGGGCGTGCTGACCATCAGCGGCCTGCTGATTGCCGCCAACTGGCTGACCTATGTATGGGCCGTAAATAACGACCGCATGGTCGAAGCCAGCCTGGGCTATTACATCAACCCGCTGGTAAACGTATTGCTCGGCATGTTGCTGCTGGGCGAACGCCTGCGCCGCTTGCAGTGGATTGCCGTAGGCCTGGCAGCTGCGGGCGTGGCACAACAAGTGTGGCAAGTGGGCAGCCTGCCGTGGGTATCGCTGGTGCTGGCGCTGACGTTTGGCTTTTACGGGCTGATTCGCAAGCAAGCACCGGTCAAGGCGCTGCCGGGGCTGGTGGTAGAAACCTGGATCCTGGTCCCGGTTGCCATCGGCTGGCTGTTGCTGCATCCGGAAGCCAACAGCGCCCACGTTGACTTCTGGAGTACCTCAGAGGCCTGGCTGCTGGTATTTGCCGGCCCGGCCACGCTGATACCCCTGGTCAGTTTCAACGCCGCCGCACGACATCTGCCCTACACGACCCTGGGCTTTATGCAGTACATCGCGCCGACGCTGGTGCTGATCCTGGCGGTCTGGGTGTATGGCGAACACCTGTCCGAAAGCACCTTGATCGCCTTTGCGTTTATCTGGGCCGGGCTGGTGGTGTACAGCCTCGATGCCTGGTTCAGCCTGCGCCAGCGCAGCTGAACCGGCGTAGTTACTCTTCGGTGCTGAACTTGAGGTCTACCAGCAGTTCATCGGCCAGGGTTTCCAGACGCTTTTGCAGCACGTCCAGCGACAAGGTCAGGGGCACCGCCAGAATGGCCTCGGCATGAAACAGCGGCTCGTTGCTCATGGGCGCGGGCCGCACATCGGTCACCAGCCGCTCCAGGCTCACCCCCTGCTCCGTCAGCACCCGGGTGATATCGCGCACAATGCCGGGGCGGTCGTTGCCCACCAGCTCCATGGCGATGGGCTTCCAGGTGCAGGACTGCTCGATCCCGCTTTCGGCGATCAATACCCGAATCCCTTCCTTGCCCAACCGCTGCAGCGCATCGACCAGCTCATCGTGGGCTTCGGCAGGCACGCCGACACGCAGGATCCCGGCAAATTGCCCGGCCATACGCGACATGCGACTCTCCAGCCAGTTACCTCCATGCTCGGCGATGCACTGGGCAATACGCTCGACCTGCCCGGCCTTGTCCTGGGCAAAGACAGTGATAACAAGATGATTCATGGCGGGACTCTCTTATTAGGGGGTCGATTGAGTATAGGCAACACCCTTCCCTGTGGGAGCGGGCTTGCTCGCGATGGTCTCGCCACGGTTTGCCTGACAGACCGCGTCGCCCGAATCACGAGCAAGCCTGCTCCACAGATGCCTTCAAAATCACAAATTGTGTACTGTTTTTAGAATTATCTGGAACAACCTGCCTGTTTCTTGAGAACATCCCGTTCTTCTGAGTGACCGTTCGCGTAAAAATGGTCGCAGAACGACGTGATCAGTCTGATTTTCACATCTGCAATTGATCATGTAGTATGCCTCGGCGACCACTACATAACTTGCAACATGGTCTGCCAAAGCGTCTGCAATCCCCGTACAAACCCGCTCTGGCGGTGTTTTGAGAAGCGCTCCAGGCTTTAAATAAAAATGAGTGAGGCAAGCAATGACTGAACACGTTCACGTCGGTGGCCTGCAGGTCGCCAAAGTCCTGTTCGACTTCGTCAACAACGAAGCTATCCCCGGTACCGGCCTCACCGCCGATCAGTTCTGGGCCGGTGCCGACAAGGTCATCAACGACCTGGCACCCAAGAACAAAGCACTGCTCGCCAAACGCGATGATTTGCAGGCGCGCATCGACGCCTGGCACCAGGCGCAGGCCGGCAAGGCCCATGACGCCGTGGCTTATAAGGCCTTCCTCCAGGATATCGGGTATCTGCAGCCAGAAGCTGCGGATTTCCAGGCAACGACGCAAAACGTCGATGACGAAATCGCCCGCATGGCCGGCCCGCAATTGGTGGTGCCGGTGATGAATGCGCGCTTTGCCCTCAACGCCTCTAACGCCCGTTGGGGCTCGCTGTACGACGCGCTTTACGGCACCGACGCCATCAGCGAAGCCGACGGCGCCGAAAAGGGCAAAGGCTACAACAAGGTTCGCGGCGACAAGGTCATCGCCTTCGCCCGCGCCTTCCTCGACGAAGCTGCACCTCTGGCCAGCGGCTCCCACGTTGATTCCAGCGGCTACGCCATTGTTGACGGCGCCTTGCAGGTCACCCTCAAGGGCGGCGCCAGCACCGGCCTGCGCGACACCGCGCAGTTGATCGGTTACCACGGCACGGCCGCAGCGCCGACGGCCGTGCTGCTCAAGCACAACGGCCTGCATTTCGAAATCCAGGTCGACGCGGCCAGCCCCGTCGGCCAGACCGATGCTGCAGGCGTCAAAGACGTGCTGATGGAAGCCGCCCTGACCACCATCATGGACTGCGAAGACTCGGTCGCTGCGGTCGATGCCGATGACAAGGTGGTGATCTACCGCAACTGGCTCGGCCTGATGAAGGGTGACCTCAGCGAGCAAGTATCCAAGGGCGGCCAGACCTTTACCCGCACCATGAACCCGGATCGCGAGTACACCGCGCCAAACGGCGGCACCGTCAGCCTCCACGGCCGCTCGCTGTTGTTCGTGCGCAACGTCGGCCACCTGATGACCATCGATGCGATCCTCGACAAAGACGGCAACGAAGTGCCCGAAGGCATCCTCGACGGCCTGCTCACCAGCCTGGCGGCTATCCACAGCCTCAATGGCCAGACCACGCGCAGCAACAGCCGCACCGGCTCGGTGTATATCGTCAAGCCGAAGATGCACGGGGCTGAAGAAGCCGCGTTCACCAACGAGCTGTTCGGCCGCATCGAAGACGTGCTCAAGCTGCCACGCAACACGCTCAAGGTCGGAATCATGGACGAAGAGCGCCGTACCACGATCAACCTCAAGGCCTGCATCAAGGCCGCCAGCGAGCGAGTGGTGTTTATCAACACCGGCTTCCTGGACCGTACCGGCGACGAGATTCACACGTCGATGGAAGCCGGCCCGGTCGTGCGCAAGGCCGACATGAAAGCCCAGAAGTGGATTTCGGCCTACGAAAACAACAACGTCGATGTCGGCTTGAGCACTGGCCTGCAAGGTCGTGCACAAATCGGTAAAGGCATGTGGGCCATGCCCGATCTGATGGCCGCCATGCTGGAGCAGAAAATCGCTCACCCGCTGGCCGGCGCCAACACTGCCTGGGTGCCGTCACCGACCGCCGCCGCCCTGCACGCGCTGCATTACCACAAGGTTGACGTGTTCGCCCGTCAGGCCGAACTGGCCAAGCGCGCTCCGGCTTCGGTGGACGACATCCTGACCATCCCGCTGGCGGTGAACCCGCAGTGGACCCCGGAACAGATCCAGAACGAACTGGACAACAACTCCCAGGGCATCCTGGGCTACGTTGTGCGCTGGATCGACCAGGGCGTGGGGTGCTCCAAGGTGCCGGACATCAACGACATCGGCCTGATGGAAGACCGTGCCACGCTGCGCATCTCCAGCCAGCACATCGCCAACTGGCTGCGTCACGGCATCGTCAACGAAGAGCAGGTCATGGCAAGCCTCAAGCGCATGGCACCGGTGGTTGACCGCCAGAACGCCAACGACGCGCTGTACCGTCCGCTGGCGCCGGACTTCGACAGCAATATCGCCTTCCAGGCGGCGGTCGAACTGGTCATCGAAGGCACCAAACAGCCTAACGGCTACACCGAGCCGGTACTGCACCGTCGTCGGCGCGAGTTCAAGGCCAGAAACGGCCTGTAACCCGCAGCAATAAAAAAAGCCCCGATCATTCGGGGCTTTTTTTTGACACGGTGGGAGACCAACCTTACATCCCCAACTCCTCACGGATCAGCTTGAGCAACCTGTCGGTATCAATCGGCTTGAGCAAAAAGTCCACCACGCTCAAATGCATGGCATCGATGGCATCCCGTACATTCGCATCCCCCGACATGATGATAACCGGCAAGGCCGCCCGCTCGGATTCACGCACTTTGCGGATCAGATGCAAGCCATCGTGGGGCAGCATGCGCAAATCGGTGAGCATCAGGTTGATCGGCTGGCCCGATGCCAATAGCGCCAGCGCTTCTTCTTCATTGCTGGCCTGGAGGCACTCAATGGCATTGAGTTCAAGAAACTCCGCCAACAACTCCCGAGCCAAAACATCATCTTCGACAATCAACACACATGACGAGACCGAAGCAGGTGTCTGCATGACCTCTTGTAAGGCCTCTCTTTCGGCGTCAGTCAAAATGTCGTGTTCGGTCATAGGCTTCTCGGAAGCTGACTTGCAGGCGAAATATCCTAATAGCGTAGTCGGTTATCCATTACTGGGTGTAAATGTGCGCTCACATTCCGGTATTTCCAAGCCTGCCAGCACAAGAAATATCTGAAACCAATGTGCGATGTTTTTAAAACAGCAGCACAACGCTGCCCCATAGACTTACGTCCAATGGGCACCCGCGCGCAGACCACCGAGCATGAGGGATAGAAATACACCTTGGGGCGATGCCCTGTCCGGTCATAACAACAACGGCTCACAACCAACGACGCGGTATCAGTAATGAGTAAATCGGATGCGTTTCTCCAGGCAGGGAAAACCGCGGTGTTGCAGAACATTCACGGCACCATGCAATTCTTGCAGCGATTCCCGCCCTTCAACCAAATGGAAAACACTCACCTGGCGTACCTGGTCGAGCAGTGCCAACTGCGCTTCTATGCCCCGGGCGAAAGCATCATCCGACCCACCGACGGGCCGGTGGAGCACTTCTATATCGTCAAGCAGGGCCGAGTGGTGGGCGAGCGCACCCACGCCGGTCGCGAAGAAGCCCAGACCACCTTCGAGATCACCGCCGGCGAATGCTTCCCCCTGGCCGCGCTGCTGGGCGAGCGCGCCACCCGCACCGAACACCGGGCCGCCGAAGATACGTTCTGCCTGCAACTGAACAAAACCGCGTTTATCAAACTGTTTGGCCTGTCCGACGAATTTCGCGACTTTGCCTTGCGCGGCGTCAGCAGCCTGCTGGACAAGGTCAATCAGCAGGTGCAGCAAAAAGCCGCTGAAACCCTCGGCACCCAGTACTCGCTCAACACCCGCCTGGGTGAACTGGCCATGCGTCATCCCGTGACCTGCGCGCCTCAGGTTGCACTGCGTGAAGCCGTGCGTCTGATGCACGAACAGCAGGTGGGCAGCATTGTGGTGGTCGACGCGCTCAAGGCCCCGCTGGGGATTTTCACCCTGCGCGACCTGCGTCAGGTCGTTGCCAATGGCATTGAGGATTTCGACCAGGCCATCGACCTGCACATGACCCCCGGGCCGTTCTACCTGAGCCCCGATCACAGCGCTTTCGACGCTGCAATCGCCATGACTCAGCGGCATATTGCCCACGTGTGCCTGGTTAAAGATCAACGCCTGTGTGGGGTTGTTTCCGAGCGTGACCTGTTTTCGCTGCAACGGGTCGACCTGGTGCATCTGGCACGTACCATTCGCCATGCTCCACGGCTGGAAACCCTGATCAGCCTGCGCGGCGAAATCGGCCAGCTGGTTGAGCGCATGCTGGCCCACGGCGCATCTTCCACGCAAATCACCCATATCATCACCCAACTGAACGATCACACCGTCTGCCGGGTGATTGAGCTGGTGCTGGCCGACAAGGGTGACCCCGGCGTGCCGTTTACCTGGCTGTGTTTTGGCAGCGAAGGACGGAGCGAACAAACCCTGCACACCGACCAGGACAACGGCATCCTGTTCGAGGCCAGGGACGCTGCCGAGGCCGCCGACATTCGCCAGCGCCTGCTGCCCATCGCCCAGCAGATCAACCAGCACCTGGCGGCCTGCGGCTTTACCCTGTGCAAGGGCAATATCATGGCCGGCAACCCCGACCTGTGCTTGTCCCGTACCGAATGGGCGCGGCGCTTTGCGGCGTTTATTCGTGAAGCCACCCCGGAAAACCTGCTGGCCTCCACCATCTACTTCGACCTGCGCGTGGTCTGGGGCGATGAACAGGGCTGCGCGCAACTACGTCGCGGCATCCTTGAGCAAGTGGCCGACAACCGCCTGTTCCAGCGCATGATGGCCGACAACGCCCTGCGTCACCGGCCGCCGGTGGGGCGCTTTCGCGAGTTTGTGCTGGAGCGCAAAGGCAGTGACAAGGCCACCCTCGACCTCAAGGTGCAGGGCCTTACGCCCTTTGTCGACGGGGCTCGCTTGCTGGCACTGGCCAACGGTGTAGAAGCCAACAATACCCTTGAGCGCTTGCGCCAACTGGTTGCTCTCGACGTGATCGAACCGCTGGACGGCGGTGCCTACGAAGAGGCTTACCACTTTATCCAGCAAACCCGCATGCAGCAGCACCAGTTGCAAACCCGGGAAAATCGCCCGTACTCCAATCGCGTCGACCCGGACAACCTCAACCAGCTGGATCGCCGTATCCTGCGTGAAGCCCTGCGCCAGGCCCAGCGCCTGCAAAGCAGCCTGGCCCTGCGGTATCAGCTATGAGCCTGTTGTCCTGGCTGTTACCCCGCAAAAAACCGCTGCTAAGCCTTGAGCAACAGCAACGCCTGCTGCAATTGCCGTCCGCCACCGCCTTGAGCAATGTGCCATTGCGCAGTCAGCGTTGGGTGGTGGTAGACCTGGAAACCAGCGGTCTTAATCTCAACCGCGATCAAGTGTTGTCGATTGGTGCAGTAGTGATTGAAGACGGCGCCATTGACTTGAGCCAGGCCTTTGAGCGCACCCTGCTGCGCCCCGACCACCCCCTGAGCCCCAGCATGCTGCTGCATGAACTGGGACCTGCCGCCATTGCCGCTGGCAGCGACCCGGTGGATGCGCTGCTGGATTTCATGGACTTTGTCGGCGATAGCCCGGTACTGGCCTTCCATGCACCATTTGACCAGCACATGCTCACCCGAGCCCTCAAGGACAGCCTGGGCTATCGGTTGCAGCATCCGTTTATGGATGTGGCCGCACTGGCACCGATGCTCTGCCCGCAGTTCAACCCGCGCCAGGCAGGGCTTGATCACTGGATCAACCACTTCAACCTGCAGGTTGAAGACCGTCACAACGCCAGTGCAGACGCGCTGGCCACGGCCGAGCTGGCACTGATCCTGTTCAGCCGTGCCAGCGTCCAGGGCATCGACAGCCCCCTGGCCTTGCAACAGCGGCTTAACCAGTGGCAGCGACGCAAGCAGATTCACGGTTTTTAATCTGTGGGAGGGGTCTTGCTCGCTATTCATGCGACGCGGCTCATCAGGCGAAACGCGGCGATCCCATCGCGAGCAAGCCCGCTCCCACAATAACGACCCTCCCCCGCTTATATGTCATCCGATGAGCGTCAATTGCGTAGGATCACTCCCTCTGCCACAATCGCGAATAATTATCGTTAGTTAAAACTTGCAGTCGGTGATGCTCTTGTCGTCAGTCCAAACCCCCCACAGTGAGCTGGTTGGAGCGCTTTATCGCGACCATCGCGGCTGGCTGCTGGCGTGGTTACGGCGCAACGTAGCCTGCCCGCAGCGGGCAGAGGACCTCAGCCAGGACACTTTTGTACGCCTGCTTGGCCGTACCGAACTGCAAGCCCCGCGCGAACCCCGGGCCTTTCTGGCGGCCATCGCCAAAGGCCTGCTGTTCGACTATTTTCGCCGCGCCGCCCTGGAGCAGGCCTGGCTCAACGAGTTGATGCTGATCCCCGAAGCCGAGCACCCCTCGCCCGAGGCCCAGCAGTTGATCCTCGAAGACCTGCGAGCCATCGACCGCATGTTGGCCAAACTGTCGAGCAAGTCGCGTGCGGCCTTCCTGCACAGTCGGCTCGACGGCATGACCCACGGCGAAATCGCCGAACGCCTGGGCGTATCGGTGCCCCGTGTACGTCAATACCTGGCCCAGGGCATCCGCCAGTGCTACATCGCCCTGTATGGTGAGCCGACATGAGCCAGGCCAACGGCAAACCTGTCTCGGCCCAGGTGCTGGACGCCGCCATCGCCTGGCAACTGTGCCTGGATTGCGGCAACGGCAGCGCCGTGGAACAGGCCGAGTTCGCCAAGTGGTACAGCGCCAGCGAAGAACACGCCCGGGCCTGGTTACAACTGGGCATGCTCGACCAGCGCTTCAGCAATACCGGCATCCCGGCACGCAACGCCCTGCTCAATGCGCGCAATGGCGTGCAGCAGCAGGCGCGCAAGATCGGCAGCGGCCTGGCGAGTATCGCCCTGGTGTGCGGGCTGGCCCTGTTTGCCGGCAAGAACTACTTGCCCATCGATTACTGGATGGCCGACCAGCGCACTGCCACCGGTGAACAGCGCCAGATGCGCCTGGCCGACGGCACGTTGCTCAACCTCAATACCCACAGTGCAGTCGATGTACGTTTTGACAACAGCACCCGGCGCATCATCCTGCAAGAAGGCGAGATCATGGTCGAAACCGGCCACGGCGACCCTCGCCCGTTTATCGTACAAACCCGCGATGGCAGCTTGCTGGCCCTTGGCACCCGGTTCATGGTCAAACGCGAAGACGACGGCACGCGCCTGAGCGTGCTGCAATCGCGTGTCCAGGCCCATCCAGAAGATAGCGTCGAACAGACCATCTACAGCGAAGGGCAGCAAGTGCTGATGCACCGCGACCGTCTGGGCCAGATGTATGCAGTGAGCCCCGGGGCCGACGCCTGGACACGGGGCATGCTGGTACTGGACAACGTGCGCCTGGGCGACATGGTTGGCGAACTCAACCGCTATCACCGTGGCCACCTGGGTGTAGCCCCCGAAGTGGCCGACCTGCGCATCACTGGCAGCTTCCCGCTGAACAACGTCGAACTGGCGCTCAACGCCCTGTTGCCGACCTTGCCGGTGCAAATCGAACAGCGCACCCCGTGGTGGGTCACTGTCAGCGCCAGGCCTGCGGCGAACTGAATCTAAATTATTTTCAATAAGCCCTATCACTTTTCAAATCTCGTGCGGCAGATAGGCATTGAGAAACATTTCCATTCAGGAACCCGCCGAATGTCCCGCACCCTCGACACGTTTTTGCGCCCCAGCCTGTTGGCTGTTGCCATTGCCCTTGGCGCTCCGCTGGCCAGCACCACGCTGATCGCCGCCGAACAGGCATCCTCTGCGCGCAGCTACAACCTGCCCGCCGGCCCATTGGCGGCCACCCTGAACCAGATCGCCAGCCAGGCTGGCATCACCCTGGCCATCGACTCGTCCTTGCTGGCAGGCAAAACCTCGGCGCCGGTCAACGGCACATTTGAAGCCACGACTGCGTTGCGTGAGGCGTTGCAGGGGAGCGGTTTGCAGCTGGTGCCCGGCTCGGCTGGCAGCTTTACTCTGATCGAGATTCCCCAGGGCGCATTGGCTCTAGGAGCAACGACCATCTCCGCCCAGGGCAGCTACGAAAGCGCCTGGGGCCCGGTGGACGGCTACCTCGCCCAGCGCACGGCGTCGGGTACCAAAACCGATACCTCTTTGGCTGAAGCCCCGCGCTCCATCTCCGTGGCCACCCGTAGCCAAATGCAGGACCGGGCGGTGCAGAACCTGGATGATGCAGTACGTTACATGCCCGGCGTTACGGCCAGCAGCTATGGCAGCGACAGCCGCTCGGAGTGGCTGAAGGTACGCGGCTTCGAACCCACCCAGTTTCTCGACGGCCTACCGCTGCCCAAGGGCTCCTACACCATGCCCAAGCTGGAAACCTGGGACCTGGAGCGCGTAGCCCTGCTGCGTGGCCCAGCGTCATCGGTCTACGGCCAGACACCTGCCGGGGGTTTGCTGGACATGGTCAGCCGTCGCCCGCAGGACACCCCCAGCCATGAAGTGCAGGTCCAGGTCGGCAGCTACCAGCGCAAGCAGATCAGCTTCGACAGCACTGGCCCGATCGATGATGAAGGCCGCTTTTTGTACCGTATCAGCGGCCTGGTACGCGACAGCAACACCGCCATCGATCACAACGAAGACAAGCGCTATAACCTCGCGCCCAGTCTGACCTGGAACATCGACCCGGACACCAAACTGACGTTCCTCAGCCAGTTCAATCGTGACGACACCGGTATCACAAGTCAGTTCTTGCCGATCCAGGGCACTAAGGTTGACTCACCGGCGGGCAGTGTGAAGTATCACGAAAACCTGGGTGATCCGAAGTGGGAGTTCTACGACAAGACCTACTACGCACTCGGTTACGCCTTCGAACACCGCTTTGACGATGTGTGGCAGTTCCGTCAGAACTTGCGCTACACCAAAAGCGACCTGTCATTTCAGGGCATCACTGCAGGCGGTTACTACGGCTCCGTTGCCGACGACGGTACCGTGCAGCGCGGCGCCAATATCGTGAACGAAGACATCAGCCAGTTCGCCGTGGATAACAACTTCCAGGCAGACTTCAATACGGGCGCCCTCAAGCACACGGTACTGATCGGCCTCGATCACCAACGCGTCAATACCAACTACAAGTGGCAATACGGCGCAGCCCCGGCCAGCAACATCATCAACCCGATCTACGGGCAGGATTTCAGCAACGTCAAATACACCGCTTACAACGACTACAACCAGAAAACCCGTGACACAGGCCTCTACCTGCAAGACCAGATGGCGCTGGATAACTGGCGTTTGACCTTGGGCGGACGCCAGGACTGGCTGCACACCGACACCACGTTCTACAACGAGAACAATGCGCGCGACAAACGTGACGACAGCGCCTTCACCGGCAATGCCGCGCTGAGCTATGTGTTCGATTCCGGCTTCACGCCTTATGTGTCCTATGCCGAATCGTTCCAGGCCGAGCCGGGTGGTTTTGGCGGCAAGGCGTTCAAGCCCGGTACTGGCAAGCAATACGAAGTGGGCCTCAAGTACCAGCCACCCGGCACCGAGATGCTGTTCACCGCTGCTGTGTATGACCTGACCCGTAAAAACATCGTGCTCAGCGACACCCTGGGTGTAAGCCGGCCACTGGGTGAAGCCAACGTGCGCGGCGTGGAGCTGGAGGCCGTGGGTAACGTCAACGAGAACCTTAAACTGACCGCTGCCTACACCTATGCCAACACCAAGATGACCAAGGTCTCCGACCCGCTGGACAAGAACCGTCCACTGCCCCTGACGCCTGAACATCAAGCCTCGATCTGGGCTGACTACACCTGGCACAAAGGCGCGCTGGATGGCTTCGGCGTCGGCTTTGGTGCCCGCTACATTGGTGAGACCGACAACATCGCAATCGGCAGCATGGCTTATGTGCCCGACGCTTCTTATGGCCACACCGACGCTTATACCGTCTACGACGCCGCGGTGCATTACGACTTGGGCAAGGTCAGCAAAACGCTCAAGGGCGCCACGGTTTCTGTGAACGCCAACAACGTATTCGACAAGGAATACCTGTCGACCTGCGACGGTTTCTATTGCTACTACGGCGACCGGCGTAACGTCATGGCCAGCGTCAACTACAAGTGGTAACCCGCTAAGGGCTGCACCACCTTCCCCCTGTGGGAGCGGGCTTGCCCGCGATGCAGACAACTCGGTGCAACTGCAAAAACGAGTTGATGCCATCGCGAGCAAGCCCGCTCCCACAGGGGGTTTACGCATTCAGGATTTTCATGAAAAGCAAAACCATCCGCCGCTGGTCCTTTATCCACACCTGGACCAGCCTGATTTGCACTGCGTTCTTGCTGATGCTGGCACTGACCGGCCTGCCGTTGATTTTTCATCATGAAATCGACCATCTGCTAGGCGATGCGCCGCAGGTCAAAACCCTGCCCGCCGATACCCCAACCCTCGACCTGCAACAACTGGTGCGCGCCGCCGAAGCTCATCGCCCGGGCGAGGTCATGCAGTATTTTGGCTGGGAAGAGGACGAACCCAATGCCGTCCTGACCATCATGGCACCCACCGCCGGCACCGAACCCAATTCCTCCCACACCTTTATGCTCGATGCGCGCACCGGCGAAGCCATAGAGGTGCCGTCAGCCAATGGCGGACTCATGATGGTCATGCTGCGCCTGCATGTGGACATGTTCGCCGGGCTGCCCGGCAAGCTGCTACTGGCCTTTATGGGCCTGCTGTTTGTATTGGCCATCATCTCCGGCACAGTGCTGTACCTGCCTTTTATGCGCCGCCATGAATTCGCTACCGTGCGCACCGACAAATCCAAACGCCTGCGCTGGCTCGACCTGCACAACCTGATTGGCGCCGTGACCCTGACCTGGGCCCTGGTGGTAGGGGTGACCGGCGTTATCAGCGCCTGTGCTGACCTGATCATTGCCGCATGGCGCAATGACAGCCTCAGCGCCATAATCGAACCCTACCGCGATGCTCCGCCACTGACCCGTCTTGCCCCGGCCAGCCAGTTGCTGGAGATCGCAGCCAAAGCCGCGCCCGGCATGCGCCCGGACTTTATCGCCTTCCCCGGTACACGGTTCTCCAGCGAGCACCATTACGCGGTCTTTATGAAAGGCAGCACGCACCTGACTTCTCACCTGCTGACCCCGGTATTGATCGATGCCAGTACCCTGGAGGTCACCGCAGTGGCCGGGCGCCCGTGGTACATGGACGCTATGGGCATGTCGCAACCGCTGCACTTCGGCGATTACGGCGGCATGCCGATGAAAATTCTCTGGGCGGCTCTCGACGTGCTGACCATTGTGGTGCTCGGCAGCGGACTCTACCTGTGGTGGGTGCGCCGCCGAGCGGCCAGGGAGAGCGCACGATGAGGCCCCGTCAGTCGAACTTCTGGAAAGTGTTTTCCATCCCGCTGGCGATTGGCCTGGTCAGCGTGATGGGCTTGTTCAGTGCGCTATTGGGTGACGAGGCGTGGGATGTATTGAGCTGGATTGGCTTGGGTATTCCTGTGTGGATCAGTGTGCGCGGGTTGCTCAAGTGACCCTCACCCTAGCCCTCTCCCGGAGGGAGAGGGCTGCAACTGACACCCACAAAAAAGCCCGCATCGCTGCGGGCTTTTTAGTACGCGCCGGTCTTAGTTGACCTTGGCGTTCAGCTCACCTTTGAGGTAACGCTGGTACATGGCTTCGAGGGAGATCGGCTTGATCTTCGAAGCATTACCGGCAGTACCGAAGGCTTCGTAACGGGCAATACACACGTCACGCATGGCCGTTACAGTGGCGCCGAAGAACTTGCGCGGGTCAAACTCGCTCGGGTTGGTTGCCATCAGGCGACGCATCGCGCCAGTCGATGCCAGACGCAGGTCGGTGTCGATGTTGACCTTGCGCACGCCGTGCTTGATGCCTTCAACGATTTCTTCTACCGGCACACCGTAGGTTTCTTTGATGTCGCCGCCGAACTCGTTGATGATCGCCAGCCACTCTTGTGGAACAGAGGACGAACCGTGCATCACCAGGTGAGTGTTCGGAATGCGCTTGTGGATCTCTTTGATACGGTCGATTGCCAGTACGTCGCCAGTCGGTGGCTTGGTGAACTTGTAAGCGCCGTGGGAAGTACCGATGGCAATTGCCAGGGCATCTACCTGGGTGCGCTTGACGAAGTCAGCCGCTTCTTCCGGGTCGGTCAGCATCTGGCTGTGATCCAGAACGCCTTCTGCACCGATGCCGTCTTCTTCGCCAGCCATACCGGTTTCCAGCGAACCCAGGCAGCCCAGCTCGCCTTCAACCGAAACACCACAAGCGTGCGCCAGGGCAACGGTTTGTTGAGTCACGCGAACGTTGTAGTCGTAGTCGGTCGGGGTCTTGCCGTCTTCACCCAGCGAGCCGTCCATCATCACCGAGCTGAAGCCCAGCTGGATCGAGCGTTGGCACACGTCAGGGCTGGTGCCGTGGTCCTGGTGCATGCACACCGGGATATGCGGGAATTCTTCGATTGCAGCCAGGATCAGGTGACGCAGGAAAGGAGCACCCGCGTACTTGCGCGCACCGGCCGAGGCCTGAACGATCACCGGGGAGTCGGTCTTGTCAGCGGCTTCCATAATGGCGCGCATCTGCTCAAGGTTGTTTACGTTGAAGGCTGGAACGCCGTAGCCGAATTCGGCGGCGTGGTCCAACATCTGGCGCATGCTGATAAGTGCCATTGTGTGTGTCTCTCCCGGACAAGGGTCGTTAATCGTGCAAGCCTGCCGTAGCGGCGGCTGCTATTCAAGTTATTGCAGATCGGGGGTTTGCCCCGATATGGCCAATGCGATTTAGCTGAAACGTTACAGCTTCAGCTATAGCTATGCGGCCCATTGGGTGGGCCGCATTTCAAATCATGGGCACCCGCGCTCTTGTGAAGGCTTGGGCGACTCGTATTTTTCCAGCGCCTCGGGCCCTGAGCGTTTATTGACCAGCGGCACGCTTTGCGCCTGCCAGTCAGCCTGGTAACAACCACTCTCTTCAGGGGTTGCAGCCTCGGGCACCGACTCGCTCGAGCCGGCGCAACCGGCCAAAAAGCCCGCGATCATCAACAGCGGTAACAACTTGACCATGTCCATGCTTCCTTTCAGGGCCTGAAACACCTTCAGGCTTTGGCGCGGCTTTCCAGGATTTCAACGGCAGGCAGTACCTTGCCTTCGACGAACTCCAGGAATGCACCACCGCCGGTGGAGATGTAGGAGATTTGATCAGCAATGCCGTATTTGTCGATCGCCGCCAGAGTGTCGCCGCCACCCGCAATCGAGAACGCTGCGCTGTCGGCAATGGCCCGGGCCAGAACCTTGGTGCCGTTGCCGAACTGGTCGAACTCGAACACGCCAACCGGACCGTTCCACAGGATAGTCTTCGAAGACTTGAGCAGCTCGGCGAAATGCGCAGCAGTTTGCGGGCCGATATCCAGGATCATGTCGTCAGCAGCCACGTCGGCAATCAGCTTGACGGTGGCAGCGGCACTTTCAGCGAACTCCTTGGCCACGACTACGTCGGTAGGCAGGGGCACGTTGACCTTGGCAGCGATGGCGCGGGCAGTTTCCAGCAGGTCGGGCTCGTACAGCGACTTGCCCACCGGGTGACCGGCAGCGGCCAGGAAAGTGTTGGCGATACCGCCACCCACGATCAGCAGATCGCAGATCTGGCTCAGGCTGTTGAGCACTTCAAGCTTGGTAGACACCTTGGAGCCGGCAACAATGGCCGCCATTGGCTTGGCCGGGGCGCCCAGGGCCTTGCCCAGTGCTTCCAGTTCAGCAGCCAGCAGAGGGCCTGCCGCAGCAACCTTGGCAAACTTGGCCACGCCGTGGGTCGAACCTTCGGCGCGGTGAGCGGTGCCGAAAGCGTCCATCACAAACACGTCGCACAGGGCGGCGTATTGCTTGGCCAGTTCGTCGGCGTTTTTCTTTTCGCCCTTGTTGAAGCGCACGTTCTCGAACAGCACGATGTCGCCGGCTTTGACGTCGACACCATTGAGGTAATCGCTGACCAGCGGCACTTCACGGCCCAGGGCCTTGCTCAGGTACTCGGCTACAGGCTTGAGGCTGTTTTCAGCCGAGAACTCGCCTTCAGTCGGACGTCCCAGGTGCGAGCAGACCATAACCGCCGCGCCTTTTTCCAACGCCAGCTTGATGGTCGGCAGCGAAGCGAGGATACGCGCATCGCTGGTGACTACACCGTCCTTGACTGGGACGTTGAGGTCTTCGCGGATCAGTACGCGTTTACCTTGCAGATCGAGGTCGGTCATCTTCAACACGGTCATGGGTCGCAATTCCTGAGTTTCTAATGTTAGAGAACGGATTTTGGGTGGGTAACGTGCAAGTAGTGCTCTGCCACATCGATCATTCGATTGGCAAAACCCCATTCGTTGTCGAACCAGGCCAGCAGGTTCACCAGCCGGGGGCCGGAAACGCGGGTTTGGCTGGCATCGACAATGGCCGAATGAGGGTCATGATTGAAATCACAGCTGGCGTGCGGCAGCTCGGTGTAGGCCAGCAAGCCTTTGAGCGGGCCGCTGGTGGCAGCCTCGCGCAGCAGGCGGTTCACTTCTGCGGCATCGGTATCCCGGGCCGTGGTCAGGGTGATGTCCAGGCACGACACGTTCAAGGTCGGCACCCGTACTGCTTTGGCCTGAATTCGGCCGGCAAGTTCCGGCAACAGGCGCTCAATGCCTTTGGCCAGGCCGGTCGATACCGGAATCACCGACTGAAAGGCCGAGCGAGTACGTCGCAGGTCTTCATGATGGTAGGCATCGATGACCGGCTGATCGTTCATCGCCGAGTGAATCGTGGTGATCGACACGTACTCCAGGCCAAGCGCCTGATCCAGCAGACGCAACAGCGGTACGCCGCAATTGGTGGTGCAGGAAGCGTTGGACACCAGGCGCTCTTCGCCCGTCAGGCTGTGCTGGTTGACGCCGTAGACAATGGTGGCGTCGACATCGGCGTCGCTGGCCATCGGTTGCGAAAAAAGTACGCCGGGAGCCCCGGCATCCAGAAAGCGCTGGCCGTCGGCACGGGTGTTGTAGACACCGGAGCATTCCAGCACCAGGTCAATGCCCAGCGCGGCCCAGTCGATCCCTTCGGGGGTGGCACTGCGGAACACTTTCACGCAGTCGCCATTGATATGCAGGCAGTCGCCTTCGATCCGTATCTCGCCGGGAAACCGGCCATGGGTGGAGTCGAAGCGCGTCAAATATTCGAGACTGGCCATATCGGCCAAATCATTGAGTGCAACAATTTCAAACCCGGCAGAAGCCCCTCGCTCGAACAACGCACGCAAGACACAACGACCAATCCGGCCGTAGCCGTTGAGTGCAACTTTGTAGGGACGCGGTTGAGGCATGGGGTTCTCGATTACCAAGGTGAATCCTTCACCACTACTATTTCGCGAGCAGGCTCGCTGCCACAGGGATCTACATAGCCCATGTGGGAGCGAGCCTGCTCGCGAATAAGGCAGCCACTTTGTTACTTAGTCTTCCAGCAGCTCGTCAGCCTGACCCAGGATGTTTTCCAGGGTGAAGCCGAACTCCTCGAACAAGGCAGGCGCAGGCGCCGACTCGCCGTAGGTGGTCATGCCGATCACGCGGCCTTCCAGGCCCACGTACTTGTACCAGTAGTCAGCGTGGGAGGCTTCAATGGCGATACGGGCGCTCACCTGCAGCGGCAGAACCGACTGCTTGTAGCCCGCATCTTGAGCTTCGTACACGCTGGTGCATGGCATCGACACCACACGAACCTTGCGGCCCTGTTCGGTCAGTTTTTCCCAGGCCTGAACAGCCAGGCCCACTTCGGAACCGGCCGAGATCAGGATCAGCTCAGGCTCGCCTGCGCAGTCCTTGAGCACGTAGCCACCACGGTTGATATCGGCAATCTGGCCGGCATCACGGTTCTGGTGGTTGAGGTTCTGACGCGAGAAGATCAACGCGGACGGGCCGTCGTTGCGCTCCAGGGCGTATTTCCAGGCAGCTGCGGATTCCACCGCATCGGCCGGGCGCCAGGTGTCCAGGTTCGGCGTAGTACGCAGGCTGGTCAGCTGTTCGATCGGCTGGTGAGTCGGGCCGTCTTCGCCCAGACCGATGGAGTCGTGGGTGAACACATAGATCACGCGCTGTTTCATCAGGGCCGACATGCGGATGGCGTTGCGGGCGTATTCCATGAACATCAGGAAGGTTGCACCGTAAGGCACCAGGCCGCCGTGCAGGGCAACGCCGTTCATGATGGCGCTCATGCCGAACTCACGTACACCGTAGTACACGTAGTTGCCGCTGGCGTCTTCAGCCGAAACACCTTTGCAACCTTTCCACAGGGTCAGGTTGGAGCCGGCCAGGTCAGCGGAGCCGCCCAGCAATTCAGGCAGCAACGGGCCGAAGGCATTCAGCGCGTTCTGGCTGGCTTTACGGCTGGCGATGGTTTCGCCTTTGGCCGCGACTTCAGCGATGTAGGCGTTGGCCTTGGCATCGAAGTCAGCTGGCAGCTTGCCGCTCAGGCGACGGGACAGCTCGGCGGCCAGCTCAGGGAACTCGGCAGCGTAGGCAGCGAAGCGCTTGTCCCACTCGGACTCAACCGCAGCACCGACTTCCTTGGCATCCCATTCGGCGTAGATATCAGCCGGGATTTCAAATGGACCGTGGTTCCAGTTCAGGGCCTTGCGGGTCAGGGCGATTTCATCGTTGCCCAGTGGAGCACCGTGGCAGTCTTCCTTGCCCTGCTTGTTCGGCGAACCGAAACCGATGGTGGTCTTGCAGCAGATCAGCGTTGGCTGGTCGCTTTTGCGTGCGGTTTCGATCGCGGTCTTGATTTCTTCCGGGTCGTGACCGTCAACGTTACGGATCACTTGCCAGTTGTAGGCTTCGAAACGCTTTGGCGTGTCGTCGGTAAACCAGCCTTCAACTTCGCCATCGATGGAGATGCCGTTGTCATCGTAGAAAGCGATCAGTTTGCTCAGGCCCAGGGTGCCGGCCAGCGAGCCAACTTCGTGGGAAATGCCTTCCATCATGCAGCCATCACCCAGGAACACGTAGGTGTGGTGATCGACAACGTTATGGCCAGGACGGTTGAACTGCGCGCCCATGACTTTTTCGGCCAGGGCAAAGCCCACAGCGTTGGCCAGGCCCTGACCCAACGGGCCAGTGGTGGTTTCAACGCCCGGCGTGTAGCCCAGCTCCGGGTGGCCCGGGGTGCGGCTGTGCAGCTGGCGGAAGTTTTTCAGGTCGTCGATCGACAGGTCATAGCCGGTCAGGTGCAACAACGAGTAGATCAGCATCGAACCGTGGCCGTTGGACAGCACGAAGCGGTCACGGTCAGCGAACGAAGGATTGCTCGGGTTGTGCTTCAGATAATCGCGCCACAGTACTTCGGCGATATCCGCCATACCCATAGGGGCACCTGGATGACCGCTGTTGGCTTTTTGCACGGCATCCATGCTGAGTGCACGAATGGCGTTGGCACGCTCACGACGGCTGGGCATCGCTGTTCTCCTGGGTATTGGAAGTTAAATCGAAACGGAAAAAAGGCGAGCATTTTCCCTCACCCACCCCCTCGGGGCAATGACAGATAGTCAGCTGAAACGTTTTTCCTTTGTTCAGGCAGGCAATCTGTTAAGGATCGGACATTTCATTTCGTTAATAAGCACATTCCACCCGACAAACGTGCCATTTATCGACCAATATCAAAAAGTTTTGATATTGAACTTGCGGGGGCTTGAGCGGGTAACTAGACTGCGGCCCCATGAACTTACGCGTGCCTTCAATCCGCCATGACGATTGCGACGAGCTCTCCGCCCTGTGCAAGGCTGGAGGCGATCCGCTGCGACTCAATGTGCTGCGCGCGTTGGCCAATGATTCGTTTGGTGTGCTGGAACTGACACAGATTTTCGCCACCGGGCAGTCCGGCATGAGCCACCACCTCAAGGTGCTGTCCCAGGCACGGCTGGTTGCAACCCGGCGCGAAGGCAACGCGATTTTTTATCGCCGCGCCCTGCCCCATACCGAACAACTGGGCGGCAAATTGCATGCAGCACTGCTGGAAGAGGTCGATAACCTGGCCTTGCCCGCCGATGTACAGGCGCGCATCAGCGCCGTACACGGCCAACGTGCAGCCGCCAGTCAGGACTTTTTCTCACGCATAGCCGAGAAATTTCGCGCTCAACAGGATTTGATCGCCGGCTTGCCGCAATACCGTGACAGTGTTTTAACCCTGCTCGACAAACTGAGCTTCGGCCCGGGGGCCACAGCCCTGGAAGTCGGCCCCGGCGATGGCAGCTTCTTGCCCGACCTGGCCCGTCGTTTCCATCAGGTCACGGCGCTGGACAACAGCCCGGTGATGCTGGAGCTGGCCCGCCAGTTGTGTGAACGCGAGTCACTGAACAACGTCAGCCTGATCCTGGCCGACGCGCTGCATGAAGCACCGATCCAGGTCGATTGCGTGGTCGTGAACATGGTCTTGCACCATTTCGCTGCACCGGCCGAAGCACTCAGGCAACTGGCGACCTTGCTGCAACCGGGCGGTAGCCTGCTGGTAACAGAGTTGTGCAGCCATAATCAGGCGTGGGCCCGCGAGGCCTGCGGTGATTTATGGCTGGGTTTTGAACAAGATGATCTGGCCCGTTGGGCCACCGCTGCGGGACTCGTTCCCGGGGAAAGCCTCTATGTAGGCTTACGTAATGGTTTCCAGCTTCAGGTCCGCCACTTTCAGCGGCCAGCTGGCGACACTCACCATCGGTAAATATTAGGAAACCGTCGAGATGAGCGAATACTCCCTTTTCACCTCCGAGTCCGTGTCTGAAGGGCATCCGGACAAAATCGCCGACCAGATTTCTGACGCGGTGCTGGACGCCATCATTGCTGAAGACAAGTTCGCCCGTGTGGCGTGCGAGACTCTGGTGAAAACCGGCGTAGCAATCATCGCCGGCGAAGTCACCACTTCGGCCTGGGTTGACCTGGAGCAGATCGTTCGTGACGTGATCACCGACATCGGTTACACCAGCTCCGACGTCGGCTTCGACGGTGCTACCTGCGGCGTGATGAACATCATCGGCAAGCAGTCTCCTGACATCAACCAGGGTGTAGACCGCGCCAAGCCTGAAGATCAGGGCGCCGGCGACCAGGGCCTGATGTTCGGCTACGCCAGCAACGAAACCGACGTGCTGATGCCGGCACCGATCACCTTCTCTCACCAGTTGGTACAGCGCCAGGCAGAAGCCCGCAAATCCGGCCTGCTGCCGTGGCTGCGCCCGGACGCCAAGTCCCAGGTCACTTGCCGTTACGAAGGCGGAAAGGTTGTGGCCATCGACGCCATCGTGCTGTCGACCCAGCACAACCCGGAAGTGTCGAACAAAGACCTGCGCGAAGGCGTGATGGAGCTGATCGTCAAGCACGTGCTGCCTGCTGATCTGTTGCACAAAGACACCCAGTTCCACATCAACCCTACTGGCCAGTTCATCATCGGTGGCCCGGTTGGCGACTGCGGCCTGACCGGTCGCAAGATCATCGTTGACACCTACGGCGGCATGGCCCGTCACGGCGGCGGCGCGTTCTCGGGTAAAGATCCATCCAAGGTTGACCGTTCGGCGGCCTACGCCGGTCGTTACGTGGCCAAGAACATCGTGGCTGCCGGCCTGGCTGAGCGTTGCGAGATCCAGGTTTCCTACGCAATCGGCGTCGCTCAACCGACTTCGATTTCGTTGAATACCTTCGGCACTGGCAAAATTTCCGACGACAAGATCATCAAGCTGGTGCGTGAGGTGTTCGACTTGCGTCCATACGCCATCACCAAGATGCTTGATCTGCTGCACCCGATGTACCAGGAAACTGCAGCATACGGTCACTTCGGCCGTATCCCGCAGACCAAAACGGTTGGCGACGATACCTTCACCACGTTCACGTGGGAGCGTACCGACCGCGCTGAAGAACTGCGTACTGCCGCTGGTTTGTAATTAAGCCTGCTGCACCAAAAGCCCCGGACAGGCGACTGTTCGGGGCTTTTTGCTGCTGGCGGGCATCGCGCAACGGATTGCTTGCGTACGGATGCTGCTAACATCCACGGTTTCGAACCGCCGAACGACGCTTGTGCAGCGTTCTTTCGACCTTATTTAATTGTCATCTTTGGTCATGGAGCTATTTATGAAATTACTTTCACCGCTCGCCCTGTTTACTGTCTGCGGCCTGTTGGCTGCCCCGCTGATGGCCGCCGACACAGCGCCTGAACTGACCGGCTGTGCTGCCAAGAAGCAGGCCATCACCCTGCAACTTGAGCAAGCGCGCGCCCACGGCAACAGCAACCAGGTAGCAGGCCTGGAAAAAGCCCTGAGCGAAGTTGAAGCCCATTGCACCGACGCGGGCCTGCGCAAGGAACGCGAAAACAAGGTGCTGGAAGCCAAGCACGAAGTCAGCAAGCGCCAGGCAGATCTGGACAAGGCCATGAAGAAAGGCGACCCGGAAAAAATCGACAAGCGCAAAAACAAGCTGGCCGAATCGCGCAAAGAGTTGCAGGAAGCGCTGGATCAGCTGGACAAGTAATACGCCCTGTAGGAGCGGGCTTGCTCGCGATGGGATCGCTGCGGTCTGCCTGACAGATCGCGTCGCCTGCATCGCGAGCAAGCCCGCTCCCACAGCAGGTGGGTACCGGCTCAACTTTACTCAGTGATTCCTGAATGCCTTGTGGCACGCACTGCAGGTGTCTTCGACCTTCTGCACCGCAGGCATCAGGTTACTGGCCTTGTAGGGTTGCACCTGGCTGGCGATAACCAGCTCACCCGTAGCAGCCTCCAACTGCCGCGCCAACTCCTGAAAACGTGCCTGCTTTTGCCAGACGTCATCAGTAGCGCTGGTTTGATCGCTCTCCTTTACTTGAGGGAAATGCTTCCACGGCTCGTAAGCCAACGCATCCAACTTGATAGCGCCTGCGGTAAAGCGCGGACCATCGAACGGAATTCGACCCCGCAACATTCCGCCCAGATCTTCACTGGTCTTTAGCATTTGCTTGAAAATCGCTTTACGCTGGCCTAGCGGCGAATCGGGATCAACCCCGCCACACGCCGTCAGCGTCAGGCAGGCCAGCACTACAACAGTCAATCGTTTAAGAATCATGGTGGCTTCAGGTCACGGAAATCGGCCGCCAGTATCCTCGTGTCACCCGTAAAGACCAATACCCTTATTAAATATACGGGTTGCCTTGAAGGCCATCAGACCTCGGCAGCCGTTAAGGAACAGCGTCAATGAACATATTTTTCAAACCACTGGCCTGGGCGCTGCCCGTTGTCATGCTCCTGGCCGGGTGCAACGGCACCGACAAGGACGCGGACAAAAATGCCGCAAAACCTGAACCTCACACGACCTACAGCAAAGCCGACTGGAGTGCGCTGCCTGAAGTGACAGGCAATGACCTGCAAAGCGGCTTCGCTTCATGGCGCAGCGCCTGCACCCGTCTCAAGGCCGACGCCAACTGGGGGCCGGTATGCAGCGACGCTGCGGCCCTGCCTGCCAGCCCCAGCGTGGCCGAAATCAGCAACTTCCTGCAAACCCACCTCGACGTCTACAGCTTGCGTTCGGCCGAAGGCAGCAGCGACGGCCTGATCACCGGTTACTACGAACCCGTTTACCCGGGCAGCCTCAAGCCCACCCAGGCGGCCAATGTACCGATCTACGGCGTACCGTCTGATCTGATCGTGGTCAACCTGGACAGCATTTACCCCGAGCTCAAAGGCAAACGCCTGCGCGGTCGCCTCGAAGGCCGTGTACTCAAACCTTACGACACCGCTGAAACCATCAACAGCAACGGCCTGAATGCTCCGGTACTGGCGTGGCTGACCGATCCGATGGACCTGCAATTCCTGCAGATCCAGGGCTCTGGCCGGGTCCAGCTGGACAATGGCCGTCAACTGCGCATTGGCTATGCCGACCAGAACGGCCACCCGTACAAACCGATTGGCCGCTGGCTGGTCGAGCAAGGCGAATTGAAGAAAGAAGACGTGACCATGGGCACCATTCACGCCTGGGCCATGGCCAACCCGCAACGCGTCCACGAGATGCTGGCCAGCAACCCCAGCTACGTGTTCTTCACTCAGAACCCCGACAGCAACGAAGGCCCGCGCGGCTCGCTGAACGTGCCGCTGACGGCCGGTTACAGCGTGGCCGTGGACCGCAAGGTAATCCCGCTGGGCAGCCTGTTGTGGTTATCGACCACCCAGGCCGACGGCCAGCCCATCGTGCGCCCGGTTGCCGCCCAGGACACCGGCGGCGCCATTGCCGGCGAAGTGCGGGCCGACTTCTTTGTCGGTACGGGCCCCGAGGCAGGGCAAATTGCAGGCGACATGAAACAAAAGGGCAATATCTGGCTGCTGTGGCCTAAAGGGGCGGCGTTGCCGTTGTAACTGCCCTTGTGGGAGCGAGCCTGCTCGCGATGGCATCACTGCGGCGCATCAGGTAAACCGCATCGCCGACATCGCGAGCAAGCCCGCTCCCACAGACAGTGTGGTGATTGCGTTACATCGACACAAAAAAGAAGCTGACCACCAGCCCCATGCCGATAAACCACACGATGGAACGCAGCATCGCCCAGTCAGCCAGGTAGCAGATGATGTAGAGCATGCGACTGGTAATAAACAGCACCGCCAGCACGTCAATGGTCACCGGCTGGGCGTTGCCGACGATATCGGCAATGATCACCGCCGCGGCAAACGCCGGGGTCACTTCAAAGCTGTTGAGCTGGGCACTGTGGGCACGCTTGGCAAACCCTTGCAGGCCGTCAAGAAACGTACGCGGATCATGGTTTTGCCTGGGCCCGAACTTGCCGTCACTGAACTTGGCAAAGGCGGTACACACATAGGTCAAACAGAAGGCAATCAGCACACACCAGAAAGCAACCGTCATTGGAATTTCCTTTTTAGAGTTTCATCACGAGCATGCCGATCAGCACCAGCCCACAGGCTAAGAGCCTCGGTCCGCCGAAAGGTTCTTTGAGGTAACGCATACCGAACAGCACCACCAGAATCACACTGACTTCACGCAGCGCCGCCGCCTCGGCAATCGAGCCCAGTTGCATGGCCCACAGCACCAGCGCATAGCTGGCCAGCACGCAAACCCCCACCGCCACGCCCAATCGCCATTGTGTACGCCAGAACAGCGCAAACGCGGCACGCTTGCGGGTAACCGCCAGCAACGGAAACGGCCAGGCGCTGAGCAGCGTGACCCACACCAGGTAATCCAGCGGGTGCGACCAGCGCCGGATAGCCTGGCCATCCAGGA
Organism: Pseudomonas sp. TMW22080; assembly: GCF_022496745.1. Classification (NCBI taxonomy): domain Bacteria; kingdom Pseudomonadati; phylum Pseudomonadota; class Gammaproteobacteria; order Pseudomonadales; family Pseudomonadaceae; genus Pseudomonas; species Pseudomonas sp. TMW22080. Next base: position 104,784 of record NZ_SCFF01000004.1, read on the forward strand.
AGGTATAGCAACCGATACACAGGCCGATCAGCGCCACGACCGGCAGCATCGACCAGGGCAGACGATCACCGCCACCGCCCTGCCACAACAGGCAGGCCATGCCGCACGGAATCAGCAAAATACCGATAATCTGCTGCCCGGTCAGCACTTCTCCGGCAAAGGTCAGGGTCAGCGCCAGCACCACCAGCGGCGAAAGCCCGCGCATCAGCGGGTACACCAGACCCAGATCCCCCACCCGATACGCGCGGATCAGCAGCACCCGATACACCAGCTCGAAAAATACCGACGCCAGGATCCACGGCCAGATATCCGCCGGTGGCCATTGCGCAAACCCCACCAGCGCCGCCACCACCACCAGCGCCACCGTGTCCATGCAGGCGATCACCAGCAAGCGCTCACCGCTGAACTTGATCAGGGTGTTCCAGATCGCGTGCAATACCGCCGCGACCAACACCAACACCGTTGCCAGCACCGCAGACTCCTTATTGTTATCAACCTGCGACTGCCGCAAGCGCCACCATGCAACCTCAGTGCAGCATTGTGGTCAATGACCTCGCACTTCGCGTCCGTTTGCCACACCCCCGGGATGTGCCCCTGACGCCCGTTTTTGCATCCAAACATGACCCGAACCCATCGGATTTCCATTCACTCTCGCCACCACAGGATCCCGGATGCTTGAGCTTGTTGCTGCGTTTATCTGCCTGACCTCACTACTGACTTATGTGAACTTCCGCTTTATCGGCCTGCCGCCGACGATTGGCGTGATGGTCACCGCCCTGATGTTTTCCCTGCTGTTGCAAGGCTTGAGCTTTCTCGGTTACCCCGGGCTGGAAGAGCGCGTGCAAGAGCTGATCGGCCAGATCGACTTCGGCGACCTGCTGATGAACTGGATGCTGTCGTTCCTGCTGTTTGCCGGCGCCCTGCATGTGAATTTCAACGACGTGCGCAGCTATCGCTGGCCCATTGGCTTGCTGGCCACGGTCGGCGTATTGATTGCCACTACGGTGATCGGCAGCCTCGCGTACTGGATTTTCGGCCTGTTCGGCTGGCATATCAGCTTCCTGTACTGCCTGCTGTTTGGTGCACTGATCTCCCCCACCGATCCGATTGCCGTGCTCGGCGTGCTGCGTACGGCCAATGCCTCCAAGCCACTGAAAACCACCATCGTCGGTGAGTCGCTGTTCAATGACGGCACCGCCGTTGTGGTGTTCACCGTGCTGTTGGGCATCGTGCAACTGGGCGAAACACCTAGCCTGAGCGCCACGGCCATGCTGTTCGCCCACGAAGCCATTGGCGGCGTGGTGTTCGGCGGCCTGATCGGTTACCTGGTGTACCGCATGATCAAGAGCATCGAGCAATACCAGATCGAAGTGATGCTGACCCTGGCCCTGGTGATTGGCGGCTCGGCCATGGCCAGTGAGCTGCATGTATCGGCGCCGATTGCGATGGTGGTCGCCGGTTTGATCATCGGCAACCTGGGCCGCAACAAGGCCATGAACGAGATGACCCGTCGCTACATGGACGGTTTTTGGGAGCTGCTGGATGACATGCTCAATGCGCTGCTGTTTGCGCTGATCGGCATGGAACTGTTGCTGCTGCCGTTCTCGTGGCTGCATTTGCTGGCTGCCAGCGGTTTGGCCGTGGCCATTTTGCTGTCGCGCCTGCTGACTGTGGCCCCGGCCATTGTCTTGCTGCGCCGCTGGCGCACCGTGCCGCGCGGCACTATCCGCATCCTCACCTGGGGCGGCTTGCGCGGTGGTGTTTCGGTGGCGCTGGCCCTGGCCTTGCCGCTGGGCCCGGAGCGCGACCTGATCCTGAGTATCACTTATATCGTGGTGCTGTCCTCGATCCTGTTCCAGGGCCTGACCATCGGCAAACTGGTCAAGCATGTGACCAAGGATGCGCCGATAGAGGCTGAGCAGGCGCACTGACACTCACATTTCCTGTGGGAGCGGGCTTGCCCGCGATGGCATCTACTCGGTCTGTCAAAGAGACCGAGCCGCCTGTATAGCGAGCAAGCCCGCTCCCACAAAGATTGCTGCCGCTTGCATCCTCCCGGCGATTTCCTCCGCCTTGGCTACACTCACTTTCCGTGATGCCCTCGGGCATGAATCGCTAAGGAGAAAGGGATGAGTACTTCTGCAGCCTACGCACCGCCCAGGCGCCAACTGGGTGCCCATATCATGATCATCGCGGCTCTGGCTGCCCTGGCCATTACGGCAGGGCGGTTCTTTATGCCATTGTCCGGTGTGACGGGTTCCGGCGGGGCAATGACCACTATGTTTGCCGAACTGGTGCTGTTTGTCCTGGGCGTACTGCTGCTCAAGACCGGGGCAGGAGGCTTGCGCAACTTCGTCCTGTTTCTGGGCTGGGCCGGTGCGATAGGCACCATTTTTGCCGCCAGCCTGCTGCATGGTTGGTGGACAGTGATTGCCCTGCTGGTCTACGCCGTGGGTGTTGTCATTGAAACCTTTGGCCCCAAGCCAGCAAGGAGCGCGATATGAACGGGATCAAGAAGCACATTTTGACAGCACCGGCGCTGTGCCTGCTCGCCGGGGTATCCAACGCTTACGCCCAGGACACCTACACCGTACCGCCACCGTTGCTGGCACCGTCGAGCATCTCTGCCGAAGACGCCAGAATCCCGATCCCCAGCGGCAAGGAATGGGACAGCTTCCACGGCCAGCTCAGCTCGCAGAAGTACTCGCCCCTCACCCAGATCAACAAGGACAACGTCGGTAAACTGACCAAAGTCTGGCAGTACTTCACCGGCGACATGTCCACCGGCACCGGCAAAATTCCGCCGTCGGTGTGGTCCGCCACGCCCATTTTCGCCAATGACACACTCTACGTCGGCACGCCGTTCTACCGGATCATTGCCCTTGAGCCCGAGACCGGCAAAGAGAAGTGGACCTACGACACTAAATCGCCCCTGGTGGCCGAAACCCAGCCCGCGCTTAAATCACGCGGTGTGGCCTACTGGCAGGAAAAAAACCCGCAAGCGGGCGTGGCCTGCCAGAAGGTCGTGTACCTGGGCAATATGACCGCACAGCTGTACGCGGTGGATGCCGATACCGGCAAACCCTGCGAAGGCTTCGGTAAAAATGGCGTGGTGGACGTCAACCAGTGGAACAAGGTCAACGCCAAGTGGCCACTTTCCCAGCTGCAACCCCCCACCGTTATTGGCGACAAGCTGATCGTGGGCTGGGCCGGCAAAGACTGGGAATACGAAGTTGAATCACCGGGCTCGCTGTTTGCCCTCAATGCTCGCACCGGTGAGCTGGAATGGGAATTCAAGCCGATCCCGGATGAAGAAGCTGGCAAAACCGGTACCGCCAACATCTGGACCGCGATGTCTTATGACCCGGCTCTGGGCTTGCTGTACATCCCCGTGTCCTCACCGTCACCCAACTACTGGGGCGGCAACCGGACCAAACCGATTCCTCTGGGAACCTCCACCACTGCGCTGGATATCAATACCGGCAAGGTCGTCTGGTCTCGTCAGTGGGTTCACCATGACTTGTGGGACTACGACATCAACTCGGCGCCAACGCTGATGGATATCACCGTCGACGGCAAGCCTGTCGCCGCGCTGGTGCAAGCGACCAAGATGGGTTTCCTGTTCACTGTTGACCGCCGTACCGGTGAAGACGTGTGGCCGATCGAAGAGCGCCCCGTACCCAAAGGCGACGCCGATGGCGAAGTCTACTCACCGACCCAACCGTTCCCGACCAAACCTGCGCCGCTGCTGGATCAGTCGAAAAAACCAGCCATCTGGAAAATCGCCGATATCGTCGGTTTCGGCCAGTGCAGCAAAATGTGGGACGGCCTGGAATACAACGGCATGTACTCACCGCCTTCGACCAAAGGCAACGGCGTCCTGGCTTACCCGGACAGTGCCGGTGGCGTGCAATGGGGCGGTGTCGCGTTTGACCCGGTGAGTCAGGTGGCGATCGTCAACACCTCGCACATCGTGCAGATGATCAAGCTGTGGGATCGCGCTTCCTACGACAAACAGCCTAAAGACTCCGGCAACGAAAACGGCTTCTACCCACAGATCGGCGCGCCTTACGGCATGAGTTTGCTGAACGCGCAAAACTGGGCAGGCATGCCGTGCTGGGCACCGCCTTTCGGTGAAATCGTGGCAATCAACATGAACACCGGTGACGTAAAATGGCGTCGGCCGATGGGTGCCGTGCAGCAGTGGGGCTGGTACATGCCTGAAAGCATGGGCTCACCGACCATTGGTGGCCCGGCAGTAACGGCCGGTGGCGTGGTGTTTATCGGTGCCTCGATGGATGCCAAGGTGCGCGCCTACTCCCTGGATGACGGCAAGGAATTGTGGTCGGATATCGTCATGGCCCCTGCCGTGGCCAACCCCGCGATCTATGAATACAAGGGCCGTCAGTATGTGGCGTTTGTAGCGGGGGGCAACTCGATCTTGAAAGATCAGGTAGGTGATCAGGTGGTGGTGTACGCCTTGCCGAAGTAACCCCCCACCCTGTGGGAGCGGGCTTGCTCGCGATGGTAGCGCCGTGGTCACTCAGACAAATCGCGCGGCCATTATCGCGAGCAAGCCCGCTCCCACACTGTTAAATCGCGTTATCAACCCGCCAACCGCTGCAACTGTTCGCTGGCACGCTCTGCGAACAGTTGCAGCAACCCTTCCAGCGTATGTACCGGGGCCTCATCGGCCCGGGTCAGCGCATACAGCGTAATCGGTAGTGCGGGGCTCAGAGGCCGGATCACGGTACTCGCCCGCGACGCCCCCAGCGCCGTAAATGGATCGATCACCGCCAACCCCGCCCCCGCCTCCACCATCGCCCGCGCCAGTGAATAGGTTTGTACCGCAATGCTGATACGTGGCGGCGGCTCAACCGATTGCAGGTAGCTGTCCAGCCGTGCAAACAACGGATCGGCACTGCTCAGGCCGATCAAAGGCGCATCCGCCAGTTCATCCAGCGCCAGTGGCACACCTTCACTTGCATCAGGCCAGAACCCCCGCGGAGCCAGTGCCACCAATACGCCGTGGGCCAACGCCTGGGCCTTGAGGCCCGGGTGTTCGGGCAGTTTGAAGGTCAGGGCTACGTCCAGTTCGCGCATCAACAGGTTCTGGATCAATTCACGTGTATGAGCACTGACCAGTTCACAGTTGATGTCCGGATATCGGTGCTTCCACTCGCTGATCACGGGCGGCAGTAGTGCCAATGCCAAGGCTGGCGTACTGCCAATGCGCAAACGATGCCCCGGCGTACGCCGCAGGCTTTGCGCCAGACGCTGCACCCCTTGCAGGCTCTCGGTCACCTTGTCGACTTCGCGCTCGAGCAATAGCGCTTCCGGGGTGGGCTGCAATTTGCCGCGTACCCGCAGAAACAACGGGAACCCCAGCCGCTGCTCAGCGTGTTGCAGCACCTTGCTCACCGCAGGCTGCGACACATGCAGCAACTGCGCCGCCGCACTGACAGAACCGGTTTGGCGAATCGCCTGAAACACTTCGATATGACGCAAGCGCATGGCAGTAGTCCATAACCTTTGTTTATGGGATGACCATCTTTATTCATTGTTCGCCGCCTGTCACCTGCCCCTAATCTGAAGCCCGAACAGCAAGGGTGAGGACTGACATGGCACAGCGAGTTTGCATCATCGGCGGGGGCGTAATCGGGCTGGCTACAGCGTATGCCCTGGTGCGCGACGGCTTTGAAGTGACGGTGATCGAGGCCCGCCCGACCTTGGGCAGCCAGACCAGCTTTGCCAATGGTGGCCAGCTCTCCTACCGCTATGTAGCACCGCTGGCCGATGCCGGCGTGCCGTGGCAAGCGATGGGCTGGATGTTGCGCGGCGACTCGCCCCTCAAGCTGCGCCCGCGCATGGACCCGGCCCAATGGCGCTGGCTGGCCTCGTTTGTGGCTGCCTGCCGTGGCTCGGTGAACCAGCGCAATGGCGCGCATTTGCTGCGCCTGGCATTGCTCAGCCAGGCCACGCTGCAGCAGTGGCGCGAAGAAGATCAGCTCGACGGCTTCGCCTGGCAGCGCAACGGCAAGCTGGTGGCGTTCCGTGAGCGCGGCAACTTTGAAAAGGCCCGGAAAAAAGTTATCCACAGCTCATTTCAACAAGCACTGACTGCCGGCGAGTGCGCCAGCCTGGAACCCGGGCTGCAAGGCTCGGCATTCGTCGGCGGTATTTATACCCCCAGCGAAGAGGTCGGGGATTGCCACGGGTTCTGTCAGCAACTGGCCGCCCGCTTGCAGGCCAGTGGCCGTTGCACCTTTATGCTGGGCAAGACCGTCACCCGGCTTCGCCACGCCAACGGGGCGGTACAGGCAGTGGAAATGGGCGACGAGGTTCTGGCCGTGGACCAACTTGTGCTCGCCGCCGGGCACAACAGCCCGGCCCTGCGCCTGCCGGGGCTGCACCTGCCGTTGTACCCGCTCAAGGGTTACAGCCTTACGCTGGCCCTGACCGACCCGCAAAAGGCACCACAAGTGAGCATTACCGACTACGACCGCAAAATTGTCTACGCGCGTATCGGCGAGCAACTGCGCATCGCCGCGATGGTCGATATCGTCGGCTTCGACCCTGCCCCGGACCCCAAGCGCCTGGCGCAAATGCGTCAACTGGCCAGCAGCACTTTCCCGGATGCGGGCAACTATCAAACCGCCATCGAATGGGCTGGCATGCGCCCTGCAACCCCCAGCGGCGTACCCATCCTGGGTGCCAGCGGTTATCGCAATCTGTGGCTCAACCTGGGCCACGGCGCCCTGGGCTTCACCCTGGCCTGCGGCAGCGGGCGCTTGCTCAGCGAACTGATTGCACAACGCAAAACTTCCATTGACATGCAAGGCCTGGCCGCCTGAGTGCGCCATCCCGTCCACAAGGAAAGCCCTATGACCATTCAACGCATCAACAGCAATGACCGCTTGAGCGCCGCCGCGACGTTTGAAGCCCTGGTGTTTCTGTCGGGACAGGTGCCTACGCAAAGCGAGGACATTACCGCGCAGACGCAAGAAGTGTTGAGCAAGATCGACGCCCTGTTGGCCGAAGCTGGCAGCGATAAAGACCACATCGTTAACGCCACCCTTTACCTGCAAAACATCCAGCGCGACTTTGCGGCCATGAATGCCGTGTGGTCAGCCTGGCTGTCGGCAGGCAAGGCGCCCACCCGCACCACCCTGCAGGCGGAGCTGGCACGGCCTGAGGTATTGGTGGAAATCAGCGTGATTGCAGTTCGTCATTAATCTGTGTGAAGGGAAAACAACAATGAAAAAATTTGCCTTGATCAGTTGCACGCTGGGCCTGTTAATCAGCCATGCCGTACAAGCCAACGAAGCCCCGTTGCAGGGCACACTGAAAAAAATCGCCGACTCGGGAAGTATTACCCTGGGTTATCGCGATGCATCGGTGCCGTTCTCCTATGTCGGCGATAACAGCGGCAAGCCCATGGGCTATTCGGTGGAGCTGGCCAATAAAATCGTCGAGCGCATCCAGCAGCAAGTGGGCAGCAAACCGCTGAAGGTCAAATACAACCTGGTGACCTCGCAAACCCGCATCCCGCTGGTGCAGAACGGCACCGTAGACCTGGAATGCGGCTCAACCGGCGTGACCGCCGAACGGCAAAAACAGGTGGCATTTTCCTATGGGTTTATTTACGTCAAAGGCCAACTGCTGACCGCCAAGGACAGCGGCATCAAGGGCTTTGATGATTTGCGCGACAAAAACGTGGTGACAACGGCAGGCACCACCAACGAACGCTTTATCAAAAGCTACAGCGCCGACCACAAAATGGGCATGAACGTGATCAGTGCCAAAGATCATGGTGAAGCCTTCAAGATGCTCGAAACCGGCCGCGCCGTTGCGTTTTATATGGACGATGCGCTGCTCTACGGCGAACGTGCCAAAGCTCGTGATCCGCACAAATGGGTGGTTGTAGGGGATGAGCAATCCCGTGAAATCTACAGCTGCATGGTGCGCAAGGACGACCCGCAGTTCCTGGCGGTGGTGAACAAGACCCTGGCCGACCTGTATCAGTCCGGGGAAATCACCAGCATTTACCAGCGCTGGTTCGAACAACCGATCCCGCCCAACGGCCTGAACCTGGAGTTCCCGATGACCGCCGAGCTAAAACAGATCATCGCCAAGCCGGTGAGTGACCCGGTGGAGTAAGGGCGTCAAAAAAAGTCTTCCGTTACACCCTCACCTTCAAACCAGCTGCCCCAAAACGCGCCTGCTGCACTCAGGCGCGTGCTGCTTCAGTGCGTTGCCAGCGTATCCAGCGACTTGTCGACATAACCCTTGGCCAGCTCCACCAAGTGCATGACCGACAACACCAAAACGAACGGGTGGCAGCCGTACGCAGGTTAGTAGACCGGTGAGCTCGGAAACCGGCGCGCCCGAGGGCGCCCTGCGCACGGCCACCATAAAGCGGGGCCGAAAAAAAGCGCCTCACTAAGGTGGCGCCTTGCGCCTTGCTCATCTACCAGGCGACTAAACCCGACCGCTGATTTGCAGCGATGGGCCGAGACTATTCCCCGATTTGAACAGGCGCAAGCGAGCGGAATCTTCTCGGATGATTCACGAGAATGAAAGCGAAACGTCGTACGAAACGACTGAAATTGAAGGCCACGCCTTTGTGGGAGCGGGCTTGCTCGCGATGCAGGCGCCGCGGTAGGTCTAGATAATCGCGTCGACCCCATCGCGAGCAAGCCTGCTCCCACAAAAGCAAAAAAGCAGGGCCTGACTTAGAAATCACCCCACAACTGCTGCGCCACGGCCAGGGCTACAACCGGCGCAGTTTCGGTACGCAGCACCCGTGGGCCAAGGCGTGCAGGCTGGTAGCCGGCGGCCTGGGCCAGGTCGATTTCGTTATCGGTCAGGCCGCCTTCGGGGCCGATCAAAAACGCCAGGCGCGAAGGTTTCGCGTGGCTGGCCAAGGGTTCTGACACCGGGTGCAGCACCAGCTTGAGGTCGGCTTCAGTGGTTTTGATCCAGTCGCTGAGCAACACCGGCAGATGGATAACGGGCACCCGCGAACGGCCGCATTGCTCACAGGCGCTGATCGCCACCTGCCGCCAGTGGGCCAGACGTTTGTCGGCGCGTTCGTCCTTGAGCCGCACTTCGCAGCGCTCGCTCATGATCGGGGTGATTTCACGCACGCCCAGCTCGGTGGCCTTTTGAATCGCCCAGTCCATACGCTCGCCACGGGACAGGCCCTGACCGAGGTGAATGGCCAACGGCGATTCAACTTGCCCTGCGAAGGTTTCGTCCAGCAGCACGCGTACGCGCTTTTTGCCGACTTCCAGCAAGCGTCCCAGAAACTCCTGGCCCGAGCCGTCGAACACTTGCAAGGCATCGCCCTCGGCCATACGCAGCACGCGGCCAATGTAATGCGCCTGAGCCTCAGGCAATTCATGCTCACCAAGGCTCAAAGGAGCGTCGATAAAAAAGCGGGACAATCTCATTTAAATTCTCTGAAAATTCGGGTGCTAATGTGGGAGCAGGCCCGCTCCCACAGGAGATACAGTACGGCCCGGTTTAACCCGGGTCACGGAAGTCCGGGTGAAAATTCGATGGCACGGCCACGCTGATGTCGCTGCGGGTCGCGATATCGATCCCTTCACTGGCTACTTCAGCCAAAAAGTCGATCTGCTCGGGGGTGATCACGTAAGGCGGCAAGAAATACACCACGCTACCCAGTGGGCGCAACAACGCACCCCGCTCCAGGGCGTGCTGGAAGACTTTAAGCCCCCGACGCTCCTGCCACGGGTAAGCGGTTTTGCTGGCCTTGTCCTGAACCATTTCAATGGCCAGCACCATACCGGTCTGACGCACTTCCGAGACATGAGGATGATCAACCAGATGGGCAGTCGACAGGGCCATACGTTGAGCCAGGGCCTTGTTGTTCTCGATAACGTTGTCTTCTTCGAAGATATCCAGCGTCGCCAACGCTGCGGCACAGGCCAGCGGATTACCCGTATAGCTGTGGGAATGCAGGAAGGCGCGCAGGGTCGGGTAATCGTCGTAGAACGCGCTGTACACCTCATCCGTGGTCATGCAGGCCGCCAACGGCAAATAGCCACCGGTCAACGCTTTGGACAGACACAGGAAGTCCGGCGTGATGCCCGCCTGTTCGCAGGCGAACATGGTACCGGTGCGGCCAAAGCCCACGGCAATTTCATCAAGGATCAAGTGCACGCCGTAACGGTCACAGGCCTCGCGCAGCAGTGTGAGGTACACCGGGTGGTACATGCGCATGCCACCCGCGCCCTGAATCAACGGCTCGACGATAACCGCAGCCACGGTTTGATGATTTTCGGCGAGAGTCTGCTCCATCGCCAAAAACATCGTGCGCGAATGCGCTTCCCAGCTCACGCCTTCAGGGCGCAGGTAGCAGTCGGGGCTCGGCACCTTGATGGTGTCGAGCAGCAACGCCTTGTAGGTTTCAGTGAACAACGGCACATCGCCCACGGCCATCGCGGCCATGGTTTCACCGTGATAGCTGTTGGTCAGGGTAACGAAGCGTTTTTTGTCTGGCTGTTCACGGTTGAGCCAGTAGTGGAAGCTCATCTTCAGCGCAACTTCGATGCACGACGAACCGTTATCGGCATAGAAGCAACGGGTCAGGCCTTCAGGTGTCATCTTGACCAGCCGCTCGGACAGTTCGATCACCGGCTGATGGCTGAAGCCTGCAAGGATCACGTGCTCCAACTGATCGACCTGATCCTTGATGCGCTGGTTGATTCGCGGGTTGCAGTGGCCAAACACATTGACCCACCAGGAACTCACGGCATCGAGGTAGCGCTTGCCTTCAAAGTCTTCCAGCCACACGCCTTCGCCGCGCTTGATAGGGATCAAGGGCAGTTGTTCATGGTCTTTCATTTGGGTGCAGGGATGCCACAACACGGCAAGGTCGCGTTGCATCCACTGGTTATTCAGGCCCATTTTCACTCTCCTGGCGCTGGCTCCCGGCGTGTGCGGGCAAACAAGAGTGCAAGCCTATGCAATGCGCAGGCGTGTAACAACCTATTACGTTTACTCCGTATTCAAAGACGGCCTTGGACACCCACAGGCAACACAAATATTGTTAACGTTTGCTTAACGTTTGACTCTCAGGCTTCAGATCGTATTTATCGATAGCTTGCAGCAATAAAATGCGCTTTCAATCGATAGGTAAACCATTAGTCTTAGACCCAAGTTCCTACAGGATGTTGGTCATGCAGCTACGTAACTCTTCTTCTCGCTATGGTGCCGTCAGCATCTTCATGCACTGGTCTGTTGCGTTGGCGGTGTTCGGGTTGTTCGCACTGGGGTTGTGGATGGTCGGTCTGGACTATTACAGCCCTTGGCGCAAAGAGGCGCCTGACCTGCATAAAAGCATTGGTCTGACGCTATTCGCTGTAATGCTGCTACGCGTTGTATGGATCTGGTTCAGCCCGGCACCACCGGCACTGGCCAGTTACAGCCGTGCAACACGAATCGGTGCCAAACTCGGGCATGGTTTTTTGTATCTGGGTTTGTTTGCCGTGATGATCGCCGGCTACCTGATTTCCACCTCTGAAGGCGTGGGTATTCCGGTTTTCGGCCTGTTTGAAGTCCCTGCACTGATTTCCAACCTGCCTGACCAGGCTGATGTAGCGGGTGTCGTGCATCTTTACCTGGCATGGGCCGTGGTCATTTTTGCAGGGCTTCATGGTCTGGTTGCTTTGAAACACCACTTTATCGATCGTGATGCGACCCTGAACCGTATGCTGGGGCGCAAAGCCTGATGCTCAACCTCAACTCAAAAGGAATAGAACGCATGTTGAAAAAGACCCTCGCTGCGCTGGCTCTCGGAACCGCAATGCTGACCGCAGGTCAGGCCATGGCGGCTGACTACACCATCGACAAAGAAGGCCAGCACGCCTTTATCGACTGGAAAGTCAGCCACCTGGGCTTCAGCTTCATTCACGGTACTTTCAAGGACTGGAGCGGTACGTTCTCGTGGGACGCAGCCAAACCTGCCGACAGCAAGATTGACGTGACCCTGAAAACCGCCAGCCTGTTTTCCAACCACGCCGAACGTGACAAGCATATCGCCAGCAAAGATTTCCTGGACGTGAGCAAGTACCCGGAAGCGACCTTCAAGTCGACCAAGGTTGTGCCGACTGGCGACAACACAGCTGACGTAACCGGTGACCTGACCCTGCACGGTGTGACCAAGCCTGTAACCTTCAAGGCAACGTTCAACGGCGAAGGCAAGGATCCGTGGGGCGGCGAACGTGCTGGCTTCAACGCGACCACCACCATCAACCTGCAGGATTTCGGCATCAAGTCCCCAAGCAAGGACCAGACCCTGAGCCTGGATATCTCGCTGGAAGGCGTAAAGGCCAAGTAATAGCGCTTTTAAACGGCTAAAAAAAACGCCCCGGCTTGTGAGAGCCGGGGCGTTTTTTTGTGTGCTGTCGTAGGAGCGGGCTTGCTCGCGATTGGATTGCCTCGGTGCAGCCGTTAACCCGAAGTACCTGAATCGCGAGCAAGCCCGCTCCCACAATTTTTAGCGGTTACGCGTCAGCAGCGCTGGCTTCTCGCCACGCGGGCGGTTCGGCAGTTGATCGAGCTGCTCAGGCGTCGGGAAGCGATCGCTTTTCGACTCTTTGTGCATGATCTTCGGCTGGTTCTCGCGTGGGCCTTTAACCGCTGGCTCTTGACGGGCATCGTCACGGGCCGGGCGGTTTTCGCGACGGGCCTGGCCGTCACGCGGAGCGCCACTGCGTGGACCGCTGCGCTTGGCAGGCGGAGTGCCAGTGCTGGCACCGCTACCGGTACGCGGACCGTTCTGACGGCCACCGGTACGACCCGCTGGCGCAGCGCCAGTGCCTGCGCCCTGGGCCGGAGCCCCCGGGCGACGGCCACGGCTCTGGTTGTTCTTGTTCTGGTACGGGCTGACGTAATCAGCGCGGTTACCAAAGTTATCCACATCGTCATCACGGAACTCGTCCGGCGCACGATTGGCGTCGGCACGCGGGGTTGGCTGACGCTGTTCACGGGCAGGCTGAGCTTCGCGCGGCTTTTGCTCACGAGCTGGACGCTCGCTGCGAGCAGCTGCCGGCTTTTCTTTGCTCTTTTCCTTGCCCTTGTCTTTACGACCGCCGCCACCGCCCGGGTTACCCGGACCGTCGCCACGCGGGCCGCGCGGCGGGTTGCGCGGGTTACGCACATCCGGACGCTCGCGTACTTCAGGCTTTTCAGCTTCAACCGTGCTCGAGTCAAAACCCATCAGGTCGCCATCGGCGATTTTCTGTTTGGTCATGCGCTCGATGCTTTTCAGCAGTTTTTCTTCGTCCGGCGCTACCAGCGAGATCGCCTCGCCCGAACGACCGGCACGGCCAGTACGGCCGATACGGTGAACGTAATCTTCGTCGACGTTTGGCAGCTCGAAGTTGACCACATGCGGCAGCTGGTCGATGTCCAGGCCACGAGCGGCAATGTCGGTCGCTACCAGAATGCGTACGGTACCGGCCTTGAAGTCTGCCAGGGCTTTGGTGCGCGCGTTCTGGCTCTTGTTACCGTGGATGGCCACAGCGCTGAGGCCGTGCTTGTCCAGGTACTCGGCCAGGCGGTTTGCACCGTGCTTGGTACGGGTGAAGACCAGAACCTGTTCCCAGGCGCCAGCGGTGATCAGGTGCGCCAGCAAGGCACGCTTGTGCGTGGCAGGCAGACGGAACACGCGTTGCTCGATACGCTCGACCGTGGTGTTCGGTGGCGTTACTTCGATGCGTTCCGGGTTGCGCAGCAGCTTGCCAGCCAGATCGGTGATGTCCTTGGAGAACGTCGCCGAAAACAGCAGGTTTTGACGCTTGGCCGGCAGACGAGCGAGGACTTTTTTCACGTCATGGACAAAGCCCATGTCGAGCATACGGTCGGCTTCGTCGAGTACCAGGATTTCAACGTGGGACAGGTCAACACTGCCTTGACCGGCCAGGTCGAGCAAACGACCGGGGCAGGCAACCAGTACGTCAACACCACGGGCCAGGGCCTGAACCTGCGGGTTGGTACCCACACCGCCAAAAACACAGGCGCTCACGAACTTCAGGTCGCGGGCATAGAGCTTGAAGCTCTCATGCACCTGGGCGGCGAGTTCGCGGGTAGGCGTCAGGACCAGCACGCGTGGTTGGCGTGGGCCGTGGCGCTGGGATTTGTCCGGGTGGCCATTGGGAAACAGCTTTTCCAGAATCGGAAGAGCGAAGCCACCGGTTTTACCAGTACCTGTCTGTGCCGCAACCATCAGGTCGCGACCTTGCAACACGGCGGGAATGGCCCGCTGTTGCACCGGAGTAGGCTCGGTATAGCCCGCAGCTTCAATGGCGCGGACTAAAGCCTCGGAGAGACCGAGGGAAGCAAAGGACATGAGAAATCCTGTTCTAGTTAGGGCTTGGCCCAAAGGGATAGTCTTGCCTGGCGTGAATGGCGTTTAAGATGACGCAATCCCGTCCGGTCCTGCTCCAGTCCTGAAGGCCCATTCATGCCGCTCGCGCTGGCTGAGAGCTGCGCCGTAACGGGAGGTTGAATGCCTTGTACAAGGACGAGCGGCCGGGCGTAAGCCTGGCGGAAAAACCGGAGTATAACAGAGCAATCACGACGCGCCGATTTCATGCTGCCCAACGGCTTTAAACCCATGTGGGAGCGGGCTTGCTCGCGATGCATACGACGCGCATCCCTTGACGGACCGCAGCGATGCCATCGCGGGCAAGCCCGCTCTTACAAAGGCAGATCAGCGCGGCAGCTTGAGGTTGTTCCAGATCGCCAGGCTCGGATCAGCCTGGTTCAGGGTGTAGAAGTGCAACCCCGGGGCGCCGCCGTCGAGCAGGCGTTCGCACATTTCGCTGATGACCTGCTCACCAAATGCCTGGATGCTCTGCGTGTCATCGCCGTAGGCTTCAAGTTGCTTGCGGATCCAGCGCGGGATTTCAGCGCCACAGGCGTCAGAGAACCGCGCCAGCTTGCTGTAATTGGTGATCGGCATGATGCCCGGCACCACAGGAATCATCACTCCCGCTGCTTGTACGCGCTCGACAAAACGGAAGTAACTGTCGGCGTTGAAGAAGTACTGGGTGATGGCACTGTCAGCGCCAGCATGGGCCTTGCGCACGAAGTTGTTGATATCGTCTTCAAAGTTGCGCGCTTGCGGGTGCATTTCCGGGTAAGCCGCCACTTCGATATGGAAGTGGTCACCGGTTTCTTCACGAATGAAGCTCACCAGGTCATTGGCATAGCGCAGTTCGCCGCTGGCCATGCCCATGCCCGAAGGCAGGTCGCCACGCAGCGCAACGATGCGCTTGATGCCCGCGGCCTTGTACTGGGCCAGCAGGCCGCGCAAATCGGCCTTGCTGTCACCCACGCACGACAGGTGCGGAGCAGCAGGTACTTTTACTTCGCTCTCCAGTTGCAGCACGGTATTGATCGTGCGGTCACGGGTCGAGCCACCGGCACCGTAGGTGCAGGAAAAGAAATCCGGGTTGTAGGTCGCCAGCTGGCGAGCCGTGTTCATCAGTTTTTCATGTCCAGCATCGGTCTTGGTCGGGAAGAACTCGAAGCTGTAACGACGGTCTTGAGACATGGGAATACCCTGGCGTGCGCGAGGGGGGCATGGACAACCCCTGACGCTGAACTTTCACACAAAAAAAAGGCGGTCAGTGCAAGCCTGACCGCCTTTCTTTAATCAGTAACGGTAGGTTTCTGGCTTGAACGGGCCTTCGACGGTGACGCCGATGTAGTCAGCCTGTTGCTTGGTCAGTTGCGTTACAACGCCACCAAAACCACGAACCATTTCCAGGGCCACTTCTTCGTCCAGCTTCTTCGGCAGCACTTCTACGGTCAGACGCTCGGCTTGCAGTTCGGCTGGCAGGTCAGCGTACTTCTGGGCGAACAGGAAGATCTGCGCCAGTACCTGGTTGGCGAACGAACCGTCCATGATGCGGCTTGGGTGACCTGTGGCGTTGCCCAGGTTAACCAGACGGCCTTCAGCCAGCAGGATCAGGTAGTCATCGTTCTGTGGGTCGAATTCGCCCAGGCCAGTACGGTGAACCTTGTGAACCTGTGGCTTCACTTCTTCCCATGCCCAGTTTTTGCGCATGAAAGCGGTGTCGATTTCGTTGTCGAAGTGACCGATGTTGCACACCACAGCGCGTTTTTTCAGCGCGGCCAGCATGTTCTTGTCGCACACGTTGACGTTACCGGTGGTGGTCACGATCAGGTCGATCTTGCCCAGCAGCGCAGCGTCGATGCTGGCAGCGGTGCCATCGTTCTGGCCGTTGATGAACGGCGAAACCACTTCAAAACCGTCCATGCAGGCTTGCATGGCGCAGATCGGGTCAACTTCGGACACTTTAACGATCATGCCTTCCTGACGCAGGGACTGGGACGAACCCTTGCCCACGTCACCGTAGCCGATAACCAGTGCCTGCTTGCCGGACAGCAGGTGGTCAGTACCACGCTTGATGGCATCGTTCAGGCTGTGACGGCAGCCGTACTTGTTGTCGTTTTTGCTTTTGGTGACCGAGTCGTTCACGTTGATCGCAGGGATCATCAGCTCGCCTTTGGCCAGCATGTCCAGCAGACGGTGAACACCGGTGGTGGTTTCTTCAGTCACGCCGTGGATCTTTTTCAGCATGGCCGGGTATTTCTTGTGCAGCAGCTCGGTCAGGTCGCCGCCGTCGTCGAGGATCATGTTGGCATCCCATGGCTCGCCATCTTTAAGGATGGTTTGCTCCAGGCACCACTCGTACTCTTCTTCGGTTTCGCCTTTCCAGGCGAAAACCGGGATACCGGCAGCAGCGATAGCGGCAGCAGCCTGATCCTGAGTCGAGAAGATGTTGCACGACGACCAACGCACTTCGGCACCCAGGGCAACCAGGGTTTCGATCAGTACGGCAGTCTGGATGGTCATGTGGATGCAACCCAGAATCTTCGCGCCCTTGAGCGGTTGTTCTGCTGCATAACGGCGACGCAGGCCCATCAGGGCAGGCATTTCGGACTCGGCGATAAAGGTTTCGCGGCGGCCCCATTGGGCGAGGGACATATCGGCGACTTTAAAGTCGTTAAAACCTGCAGGCGTGTTTACAGCGCTCATCAAGAGCCTCCATTCGTTTAATCGCGAATGGGCGCCGTTGTGCGTTTAGTGCCTGCCCAGGGAGCCCTGAACAAACAACGCCCCATCCGAGCCTGACAGGTTGAACCTGCTGCAGCGCCCCTCGGACAGGTGGCGGGAACGGTACCGGGTAAAAATGACCGTTTTGAAGCGAGGGGCATTATAGCCATCCGCGCCGATGTTCCCAAGGATTTATCCACGGCATTTTGATTTGCCTAATCGAGACCATAGTCGAAGCTTAATAGAGCTGAATGCCGTGGTCTGACATCATGGTCGGCATCTAAGGCAAGACGGTCAGGAGCGAATATGAATTTTCACACCCGCAAATGGGTTAAACCCGAAGACCTCAACCCCAACGGCACCCTGTTCGGTGGCAGCCTGCTGCGCTGGATCGACGAAGAAGCCGCGATTTACGCCATCGTCCAGCTGGGCAACCAGCGTGTGGTGACCAAGTACATCTCCGAAATCAACTTCGTCAGTGCCTCGCGCCAGGGCGACATCATCGAACTGGGCATCACCGCCACCGAGTTTGGTCGCACCTCGATTACCCTGACCTGCGAAGTGCGCAACAAGATCACCCGCAAAAGCATCCTGACTGTGGACAAGATGGTTTTCGTCAACCTGGGTGAAGACGGCCTGCCGGCGCCGCACGGGCGTACCGAGATCAAATACGTCAAGGACCAGTTCCAGGATGACAGCCAGGCTTGATGCCTGGCTCCCGTAGCAGCTGCCGAAGGTCTGAAGGGAATTTTAACTGTGGGAGCGAGCAGGCTCGCTCCCACAGGGAGGGTTGACCGGCAACAGAGTATCTACAGGTCAAGAGTGAACAGCTACAGTCCATGCGTGTCGTACCTTCACACGCCTTCGGTTCTGGAGCCTTATGGACACTCAAAATTCAGGCAAAACCCCCAACCTGACGGCTGAAGAAAAGCACGAGGTCAGCAAAAACCAGCCACCGCGCGCCGCGGTGCTGCACGAAATCATCCGCCAGCAGGGCGATCTGGAACTGGAGCGCAGCATCGCCGCCCTGTTCTGGTCGGCACTGGCCGCCGGGCTGACCATGGGCCTGTCCCTTATGGCCATGGGCCTGCTCAACTCACGCCTGCCCGACGGCGACGGGTTCAAGGTCATCGCCAGCTTCGGTTATTGCGCAGGCTTTCTGGCGGTCATTCTCTCCCGCCAGCAACTGTTCACCGAAAACACCCTGACTGCCGTTCTGCCGATCATGAGCAAACCCACACTCAACAATTTCGGGCGGCTGCTGCGGCTGTGGGCGGTGGTGCTGGTGGGCAACCTGATGGGCACCCTGCTGGTGGCCTATGTGATGCTGCATTTGCCGATTTTCGACACGCAGACCGACAAGGCCTTTCTGGAAATCGGCCGCAAGGTCATGGAAAACGACGCCAGCCAGATGTTCGCCAAAGGCATTATCTCGGGCTGGATGATTGCCACCATGGTGTGGATGATCCCATCCATGGAAAGCGCCAAGATGTGGATCATCATCCTCATCACCTACCTGATGGCCCTGGGTGACTTCACCCATATCGTGGTCGGTACGGCCGAGGTGTCGTATCTGGTGTTTGCTGGCGAGTTGCCCTGGAAGGACTTCTGGCTGATCTTTGCCGGCCCCACCCTGGCCGGCAATATCATTGGTGGCAGTTTTATCTTCGCCCTGATCAGCCACGCGCAGATCCGCAGCGACACCCAGAAGCCCAAGCAGGAGGTTCAGTAGCCCCGAGTCAGATCACATAATGGGCGATGGCCACAAAGTGCAGCAGGCTGCCGGCGATCACAAACAGGTGCCAGATGCCGTGGGCATGGCGCAGACGGTGGTCGAGGGCAAAAAAGATGATCCCCACGGTATACATCACCCCGCCGGTGGCCAGCCATACAAAGCCTGCGGTACCCAGCGCTGCCAGCAAGGGCTTGACGGCCACCAGTACAATCCAGCCCATGACCGCGTAGATAACGATGGACAGGATGCGGGCTTCGGAGCGCGGTTTGATCTCTTGCAGCATGCCGATCACCGCCATTCCCCACACGATGCCAAACAACGACCAGCCCCAGGGGCCGTGCAGCGTGACCAGGCAAAACGGCGTGTAACTGCCGGCGATCAGCAGGTAAATGGAGAGATGATCGAACTTCTGCATGATCACCTTGGAGCGCCCGCGCACGCTGTGGTACACGGTGGATACGCTGTACAACAGCACCAGCGTGACACCATAAATGGCCACACTGACAATCTTCTGCGGGCTACCGTCCAGGCAGGCCATTACCAACAACCAGATACTGCCTATTGCTGCCGCCACGGCACCCACCAGATGGGTCCAGGCGTTGAGTTTTTCCCCGTGATACATGTGCAAGATCCTCAAGAGCCGATAGTGCGACTGTGTCACCTGGTTATGAGATAAGGGTCAGGGTTGCGAGGTTAAAGGGCAATGCGGCGTTCGTCGAGCAGGGCAACCTGTACCCACAGGTTTTGCAGTGTTCACCGAATTCGGGGCCTGCCACTGAACTCTGTGGGAGCGGGCTTGCTCGCGATAGCAGCACCGCGATTTATCTGACTGAGCGCATCGCAGGCAAGCCAGCTCCCACAGGTTTTGCAGTGTTCCCAGAATTCGGGGCCTACCACTGAACTCTGTGGGAGCGGGCTTGCTCGCGATAGCAGCACCGCGGTTTAACTGACTGACCGCATCGCCTGCATCGCAGGCAAGCCAGCTCCCACAGGTTTTGCAGTGTTCCCAGAATTCGGGGCCTGCCACGAAACTCTGTGGGAGCGGGCTTGCTCGCGATAGCAGCACCGCGGTTTAACTGACTGACCGCATCGCCTGCTCGCGAGCAAGCCAGCTCCCACACGTGCTGCTTAATCCGCGCTGCCCCGCACCAACCGTTCCAGCGCCAGCAAGTCCGGGATTTTCGCCACATGATCGCCCACCTGTACCGCCGCGCGCTCCAGCGGGCACAGCGGCACGTCGACAAAGCTCAACTGGCTATCGACCTTGTAGGAGCGCGGGATGCCCTGAATCACCATGGCCATGAATTTGAAATCCGGGTCACCACCCAGCGTGTTGAGGATGACGATCCGCGCCCGCTCACCGATCACCAGTGGCCCGCCGCATGCCGCTTCAAAGCTGATCAACGGCAGTTGGTGGTCGCGCCAGGTAATCTGGCGCAGGTGCCAGGGCGGGGAGTCGCTGCTGGGCTCGCCGCGCTGCCAGCCGATAAGCTCGGCAATGGCCACATTGGGCAGCAATAGATAGCGATCTGCTAGCGGCAGCAGCAAGCCGGTCAGGCTGCCCACGCGATGGTCAAGCATGGAAGTTGCTCCAGTAGGCAATGCGCTCCAGCAGCACGGACTCTTGATAAGGTTTGCCCAGGTAGTCGTTGACGCCAATGGCCATCGCCCGGTTCTGATGTTTTTGCCCGGTGCGCGAGGTGATCATGATGATCGGCAGGTCCTTGAGGCGCGGGTCGTTACGCACGCGGGTGGCCACTTCAAAACCGTCCATGCGCGGCATTTCAATGTCCAGCAGCATCAGGTCAGGGGTGTGCTCTTCCAGTACGCTCATGGCGTCGACCCCGTCCTTGGCCGTGATGACGTTCATGCCGTTGCGCTCCAGCAGGCGGCTGGTGACTTTGCGCACGGTGACCGAGTCGTCCACCACCAGTACCAGCGGCGGGCGCACGGCCGGGGTGAATTCCAGGGCGCCCACCGCCTCGTGCTGCGCCCGCTGCAACGGCTGACGCGCCTGATGGGCACGGATATAGGCCGGCAGGTCGAGGATCAGCACCACCCGCCCGTCCCCCAGAATGGTCGCGCCCGACAGGCCCTGTACCCCGGTAAATTGCGGGCCGAGGCTCTTGACCACAATCTCCCGCGAACCCAACAGCGCATCCACCTGCAACGCCACGCGCTGGTCCTGGCAATGCACCAGCAGCACCGGCAGCGAATGGCTTTCGCCCACCAGCTTGGGTTTGCCCACGGTTTGCAGCAACTCGCCCAGGTAACGCAGCTCGTAGGTTTGCCCACCGTAGTGATAAAGCGGCGGGTTGAGCTGGTAGTAGCCTTCCAGCTCGTTGGGCATGACGCGCACCACACCTTCAACGGTGTCGAGGGCAATGGCGTATTGTTCGTCTGCGCACTGCACCATCAAAGCCCGGTTGAGCGACACGCTGAAGGGCAGGCGAATCTGAAAATGCACGCCCTGGCCCGCCACCGAATCGATGGTCATGCTGCCGCCCAACTGGCGCACCTCTTCATGTACCACGTCCATGCCGACGCCACGCCCGGAGATCTGGGTGATTTTTTCGGCCGTGGAAAACCCGGGCTGCAGGATGAACTGCAGCACCTCACGGTCGCTGATGCTTGCTTCAGGGTTCAGCAAGCCACGCAGGATGGCTTTGCGGCGCACGGCTTCCAGCGGCACTCCCGCGCCATCGTCGTGCATGTCGAATACTACGTCGCCGCCTTCATAGGACAGTTCCAGGCTGATCAGCCCCTGCTCCGGCTTGCCGCTGGCATGGCGCACGTCGGCCGGTTCCAGGCCATGGTCGACGGCATTGCGCAGCATATGCTCCAGGGGCGCAACCATGCGTTCCAGAACGTTGCGATCGATCTCGGCTTCGGCATTGATCACGCTGAATTCAACCTGCTTGCCCAGCTCGCTGGCAACCTGGCGCACCACCCGTTTGAGGCGCGGCAATACGCGCTCGAACGGCACCATGCGCGTGCCCATCAGGCCCTCTTGCAATTGCGTGTTCACCCGCGCCTGTTTTTGCAGCAGCCCGTGGGCGTCCTGGTAGCGGGCCGTCAGGGTCGCCTTGAGGTCGAGCAGATCGGAAGCTGATTCGAACAGGGCTCGGGACAGCTGCTGCAGCAGGGAATGGCGGTCCATTTCCAGCGGGTCGAATTCGTCGTAGGCCACGCCATCGGCTTCGGTGTGCGCGCGGTTGTGCAGGCGACCCTGGGTTTCGATGTCGAGGCGCCGCAGTTGATCCTGCATCCGCTCAAGGGTGGTCTGCATCTCGTTGAGGGCGACCTGACCGTCGTTGACCTGCTGCTCCACACGCCCCCGAATGATCGAGGCTTCACCCGCCAGGTTGACCAGGTCTTCGAGCAGCTCGGCCGGAACCTTGAGGGTGTCCAGCCCGGTGCGCTCACCTTCGGGCACCGGTGCAGGCGCAGGCTCGGGCTTGACCGGGGTGGCAGGTGTCGGCCGGGCGTTACGCTCAATCTGGCGGATTTTCTCGATCAGCACCTGGGGCGAAGGCAGCGCCTGACCACTGCGCAGCGCGTCAAGCATTTGCGCAAGCTGGTCGTGGCAACGCTGCAGCAACACAAAGAGCCCATCACTGGGCGTGATGGCACCTACCGAAATATCCTCGAAAAGGGTTTCAAGCTCATGGGAAAAATCGCCAATCGCGGCGACCTCCACCATCCGCGCCCCGCCCTTGAGGGTATGCAGGTCGCGCAGCAGGTTTTCCACTTCAAGGTGGCTTTGCGGCTCGGCTTGCCAACGCGCCAGGGCCGCACCCGAGCTTTCGAGAATATCGAAGGCTTCTTCGAGGAAGATTTCCTGTAACTGCGGATCTTCATTGCTCGGTGGCGCTTGCGGGGCAACGCTGCCAGCATCAGGCAGGGCTGCACTGTAAAGACGAAAGCCGCGAATCGCCTCGATCAGTTCATAAGGCTCGCTCAACGTTTGCTTGTGCAGCAATTTTTCAAGCATCAGCGCCAGTTGCTCGTGGCTGCGCTCCAGCAGGCGAGCCAGTGCCGGACTGTCACTCAGGCGCCGGTCCAGCAAGCCTTCATACAAGTGTTCAAGCTCATGGGCCAGTTCAGCGATCGGTTCAATACCGGCCATGCGCGCCCCACCCTTGAGGGTGTGCAAATCGCGCTGCAAGGACGACAGCGACGCCAGGCTGTCGGGTGCACTGAGCCAGCGCTGCAAGGCCTGCGCGGCACTCTCGAGGATGTCCACCGCCTCTTCGAGAAAAATCTCGACGATTTCATCATCGATGTCCTCGTCCTGGCCTCCACCCAATTGCCTGGTGGCGGCCCCCAGCTCGGTAACCCGCCCGCCATCACCGCGAATCAGCCCTGTGGCGTCAGGCGCGAGCCCTTCGTGCAGCAGCGCGTGCAGGGTCTGGACCAACTGCGGCTGCGGGGTGATTTCCTGCCCTGCCGCCAACTGGTCGAGCATGTTGATCAGGGCTTCCTGGGCATCATCGGCCGCTTCGAAAAAACGCTCGCTGGGTGCCAGGCTGCTTTCTTCGACCGCGCCATAGAGGTCAAGCAGGGCTTCGCACAGCGCATCCATGGGCTGCAAGTCCAGCAGGTGGGCAGACTCACCCAGGGTGGTCAGCTGATCCAGCAGGCTGTCCAGGCCATCGCGTTCATGGGGGTTCTGGTGCCAGGTTTTAAGCAGCTCCTGGGCATCGAACAGAATATCCATGCTCTCGGCCAGAAACTCGGCAATGCGCTGCGGGTCACGCCTGGCCACCCAACTGCTTGCAGGGCTATTGAGCAGGGTATCCAGGCGGCTGGCGATCAGTTGCTCGGTGCGCTCGATCAGTGAGCGCGCACCCTGGATCTCGGCCAGCGGGTCGCTATCCAGTTGCTTGAGCCCCGCATGCAGCAGGGTGTCAGCTTCCAGCAGCAGGTCGATTTCATCCTCCCCCAGGGCAAGCGTGTGTGCCTTGTATTCACGCACCAGATGGTCCAACGGCGCGGCCAGTTCAGCCATGGGCATCACGCCTGCCATATGTGCGCTGCCTTTGAGGGTGTGCACGGCCAGTTGCAAATCGTCACTGGCCTGCAGCGGCATGTGTGCACGGGCCTGGTCCAGAAAACGGTCAAGGCGCTCAAGGTGGGCTTGTGCTTCCTGACGGAAGATATCCAGCAACTGTGGATCGAAATTGCCGGCGTCCTGGGCAATCAACAGTGGTTGCGGCTCGCCTTGGGCCAGGTGCTGCGCGCGTGCGGCCAGTTGGTCGACGTCTTCGCGTTGACGCTGGCTTTGTTCGGCAAAGGCCTGAATCAGTTCGGGCAGCATGGCCATAACGTCTTCAAGCAGTTGGAAGATCTGCGCAGACGGCGCCACGCTACGCTCAATCACCCGGTTGAGCAGGTTTTCGACCGCCCACGCCAGCTCTGCCAGCACCAGCGCACGCACCATGCGCCCGCTGCCCTTGAGGGTATGGAAGCCGCGCCGCAACTCGGCCAGCGCAACACTGTCCGCCGGGTCGGCGACCCATTGCGGCAGGCTGTCGTGCAGGCTGATCAGGACTTCGTCCGTTTCTTCGAGAAAGACTTCCAGCAGTTCTTCGTCCAGCGGCGCTTCATCCACGGGTGGCGGTAGCAAACTGGCAGGCATGTGTTGCGCCGGAGGATTGAGCGCCGACAGCGGGCTGGCCAGTACATCGGCCAGGCCAGGCGCCTGCAGGTCCGGCATCAGCGATTGCTCTTGGCCGCCAGGCCTATCATCGGACAATGGCACGGGATGCGTCGCCGGCGCGTAACCCAGTGCAGCCAGGCTGTTTTCGGCCCGATCCAGCACCTGCTCGCTCGAAGCACCAGGGTCCTGGGCCAGGCGTTCCAGGTAATACTCAATGCTGATCAACGCATCGGCCAAGTGATCAAGTTGCTCGTGCGCGGGGTGATCAGACCCTTGCAGCACGCGCTCACGCAAATATTCATTGCAGGCTTGCAGCAAACTGGCCGCGCGATTCAGGGGAATCATCGCCAGCGCCCCGCGGATTTGCGTCAACAGCGCAGGCACGGACTGCAAGTGCTGGCGGTCGTACTCGGCCGCCAGATAATCGCCGATCAGGTCTTTGACTTCTTCAAGGCCGATGCGGGCTTCCTTGATCACCAACTGGTGAATCTGCATCAGGTCAGTGGTGGGCAACCGGCTTTCTTCACGCAGCGAGGGCTCGACGCTGCCGACCATACCGGCCAGGGTGGCCTCGACATAAAGCAGGGCCGAAGCCACATCCATCAACACCGCATCGGTGGGTTCGCGCTGGCCCTGGGCCAGGCTTTGCAACACCGCCAGTTGATCAATGATGACTTTACGCGGTTGCCCGAACCCCAGTACGGCCAGGGTGTCAGCGATCTGACGCAGTGGCGCCATCAGGCTGCTCAGTTCCGAGACATGCAGGCGATCACTGCGTACAAACAGGTCGAGGCGTTCCTTGACCCGCACCAGTTCTTCGCACAACGCCGCCACCACCGAGCGCATGGCATCCCGGTCAGGGCCGGCCAACCGCGCCCGCTCCTCGTCGACCATCGCCGCATCGGGCATGGCCTGATCCAGTTCGTAGTGGTTTTTCAGCGCGAGCATTTTCGTGGTCGGATGCTCGGCCTTGGCAATATAAAACAGCAGGCTGGTCAGCAGGTCTTCGGGGGCAGGATGGTTGATGGCCTCGATGCCCTGTGCCAGCAGGCGCTTGAGTTCCTTGTCGGATTTTTTCAGCAGGCTGCGCAGGGCCGGGCTGTTGGGTACCCGACCTTTAAGCATGCCGTCGATCAGTGCAGCGGCAATTTTCCACAAGGCGTTGAGCGGTGCTCCCTGGCAAATGCCTTGCAGTTGCGCGAACACCGCGGCCATTTTTTCCAGGTTGGCCTGCACCGCTTCACCGCGGCGCAAAGCCAGGAACGCGGCCTGCAGGGTGTGGCGCATCACGCGCAGCTGGCTCGGCAAGTCAGCAGGTGCCAGCCGGGCTAGGGCGGCCTCATCCAGGGCGGGCAACACCTGCAAGGGCGGGCTGAACAGGCTGGTTTCCGAGAGCAGGGCCTGGCCACGGGCGCTGCGCAAATCGTTGAGCAACGGCAACACCACCAGGGGCCAGTCGCGCCGGGCACTGTGGACGCGGTCCAGATACAACGGCAATTGGCTGAACGCTTGCTGCAGCAGGCGCAGTGCTTCGTCGACCTGGCTGACGCGGCCCTCCTGCAGGGCAATCACCAGTTGCTCCATCTCTTCGGCCAGCAAAGCCGCGCCATAGAATTCAACCATCAGCAAACTGCCATGCACCTGATGAATGCAATCCAGGCACTGTTCCAGCACGTCGGCGGCTGGCCGCTGGGCATAGGCGTCCAGCGCCACTCGGGCCTGTTTCAGGGTATGGGCAATTTCGCCTTTGACCCATTCAAGGGCCACATAGTCGTGCCGGTCAACCATAACGACTCCAGTCAGAATTGCAGCGCATTACTGTGGCTCATGGTCTTTGGACGGAGCAGGCAAAGTAAAACCGGACACCGAGCGCCGCAGCTGGCTGGCCATTTTGGCCAGATTGCCGATGCTTTCGGCGGTCGCCGTGGAGCCGGACGAGGTCTGATTGGTGATTTGCTGAATGACACTCATGGTCAGGGAAATCTGCGCCGCCGAAGTGGTCTGCTTTTGTGCGGCATTGGAGATACTTTGAATCAGGTCTGCCAGGTTTTGCGACACCCCTTCGATCTCTTCCAGCGCCACGCCAGCGTCATGGGCCAGACGGGCACCGCGCACCACTTCGGTAGTGGTTTGCTCCATCGAAATCACGGCCTCGTTGGTATCGGCCTGAATGGCCCGCACCAGGGTTTCGATTTGCCGCGTCGCCGCCGATGAGCGCTCGGCCAGGCGCTGCACTTCGTCGGCCACCACGGCAAAGCCGCGCCCGGCATCACCGGCCATCGAGGCCTGAATGGCAGCGTTGAGCGCCAAAATATTGGTCTGATCGGCAATATCATCAATCAGGCTGACGATATCGCCGATTTCCTGTGAGGACTCGCCAAGACGCTTGATTCGCTTGGCGGTGTCCTGGATCTGATCGCGAATATTGTCCATGCCGCGAATGGTGTTATGAACCACTTCATTGCCCTTGTTGGCAATCGCTACGGAACGCTCGGCAACCGCCGAAGATTCGGAAGCGTTGGCCGATACCTCGTCGATCGAATGGGCCATTTCCTGGATCGCCCCGGAGGCCTCGGCAATCTGCTGGGCCTGATGCTCGGAAGCTTCGGCAAGCTGCATGGCGGTGGCCTGGGTTTCCTGTACCGCTGCCGCCACCTGGCCTGCTGTCAGGTTGATGGTGGCCACCAGTTCACGCAGCTGGTCGATGGAGTAATTGATCGAGTCGGCGATGGCACCGGTGAAATCTTCGGTCACCGAGGCGGTCACCGTCAGGTCGCCGTCCGCCAGATCGGCAATCTCGTCAAGCAAGCGCATGATCGCGTTCTGGTTTCGCTCGTTCTTTTCCGCCGTCTCGCGCAATTGGCGATTGGTTTCGCGCACCATCACCAGGCCGATCAAGATAATCGATGCCAGTGCCAGCAAGCCCAGAACATAACCGCCGATGATATCCAGCGAGCGCCCGCTGGCGAGGTTTTCAAAACCATTGGCCAGGGTCGAGGCTTCATCGAGGAGGGTTTGCGACAGGCTGAAAATGTTGTTTGCCGCTTCGCGCACATGGAACAGTTGCGGCGAGGTTTCAAGGATTTCATCCACCGTACCGGACACAAACTGGAACAGCTCGGAAATCTCCTGCAAGCGGGCGCGGGCATCCTTGTCTTCAACCTGGGTAATTCTCATCCCTTCATTGCCTTCGAGCATGCCGTTGAGCACCAGCCCGAAGCGGTTGGCATCACGGCCAAAGGCACCGGCGGCCTGGGCAGCGTTTTCGTCACCGGCCAGCACGGTATTGACCGCACCCAGAATACGCTCGGCCAACAAGGACTGGCGCTGGGCCAGAGCTACCTGGCTGGCAGGGGCGCCTCGCTGCAAGAGAATTTCGACGACTTTTTCGTATTCAACCTGCAACTGCGGCACGGTCTCGGCCAGGGTTGCAGCCACCTGATGCAGCGACAGCACGGTTTGTTCGCTGGCCAGAATGGCGTTGACGTTGTTGAGCAGCAGCTCCCAGTCACGTTGCACCGCCTGCATTTCTTTATGTACGGCTGCAGGAGCAGGAGGCAGGCCGGTGGCCGGGTCGCCTTTTCTCAGATAACCCCAGCGCTGGCTGAAATCATTGCGCGCATCAATCAGCAACTTGAATGCGGCGGCTTTGCCGGCAGCGGCCTCGGTGGCGTTTTTGGCGATACGCTGGGACAGCACCCGCAACTCACCTGCGTGGCTGATGTACTGCTTGTCGTAGTTGGACTGGGTATTGAGGTAAGCAAAGTTGGCGAATAACAGCATGATGAACACGATCAGGGCGATAAAAAGCACGATGATCTGCGAACGACTGCGCGACCCTTCCAGTGGTTTAGCGGTATTGGCTGTGGTCATCGATCAGGTCCCGAAATCCCGTTTTAAAGCTGAAAGCCTGCTCATACGGCCACCGCCCAGAACTGTGGCGCCCGGGCCAGGGCAAACGGGCTGAACACCCACCACAGGTGCTCAGCGGCAAAGTGCCCTTGCACATAAGGTGCAAATACCGGGTGGGGCAAGGTTTGCGTATCCGTATTGAGGTCGGCATGGGCGAAGTGCTGCATGCCCTGCACTTCATCGACCTGCAAGCCGACAAACACGTCTTTGTATTCCAGCACCAATACACGGCGCTGTTTACGCAAGGGTGACAGCTCGACCCCGAAAAAACCGCACAGATCCATGATCGGCAGCAGTTGCCCACGCAAATTGGCCACGCCCTTGACCCAGGGTTTTACCCCGGGCAGCAGGGTGAACCGTGGTTCATGCAGGATCTCGGCAATTTCGCCCATCGGCGCCACAAAACAATGCTCGCCGATGCGAAAACCAATACCGCTCCAGGTGTCGAGCTGCGCCTGTGCAGGCGCCAGACCCGCCGCCAGCGAGCGACAACGCTGGTCGATCTCAAGCAGCAGTTCGAAGGCTGTCAGTGCGCCGGGCATAGGGTGACCGTCATTTAGGAGGGTTTTCTTCCAGGATTTGTTTCACCTTGAGGATCAGTTGCTCTTCATCCACCGGTTTGGTCAGGTAGCCCTTGGCACCCTGGCGCTGGGCCCAGACCATGTCGGTTTCCTGATCCTTGGTCGTCACGACGATCACCGGGATGTTGCCGGTTTCCGGATCTTTTGTGAGCTGACGCGTCGCCTGAAAGCCGTTGAGGCCCGGCATCACAATGTCCATCAAGACCACATCGGGCTTTTCCTGACGCGCCAGGGCAACACCGTCTGCGCCGTTTTCGGCCTTGAGCACTACATGGCCGTGCTTTTCGAGCATGCCGGTCAATTTGTACATTTCAGTCGGCGAATCATCGACGATCAGAATGCGAGCCATGGTGTTCCCCATTTATCAGGTGGTTGGCCGGCTGGCCGGTGTTATTGGGCACTTTGGGTGATAGTGAAGGCTGGCACATGTGCCTTGATTGCGCTCAGCAGTTCGTCGCGACTGAAGGGCTTGGTCAAAAATTGATCAGAGCCAACAATCCGCCCCTTGGCCTTGTCGAACAGACCGTCCTTGGACGACAACATGATCACCGGGATCGACTTGAAAGCCCGGTTGCTCTTGATCAGGGCGCAGGTCTGATAGCCATCCAGGCGCGGCATCATGATGTCGACAAAGATAATATGCGGGTGGTGGTCGACAATCTTGGCCAGCGCATCAAAGCCATCGATGGCGGTAATCACCTCGCAGCCCACGTTTTTCAACAGTGTTTCGGCGGTGCGGCGAATGGTTTTCGAATCGTCGATCACCATCACCTTCAAGGCGCTGGAATGCTTTTCCATATCTGCTCTACCATCGCCAAGGCGACCCGTTTTGTTACAACTGTACGGCCTGAAACCCCAACTCCTTGATGGACAAGGGCTGCAAGCACTGTGCGAGCCTTTTTAGCACAGTCACGACCTTCAATCTATCGAAGGGCTGCGGGCTGACTGGAGCAGGCGGTTTTTCCTTGACCGGGGCCACACTCAGCGCCACTCTGGCGCCACTTTTCAAAGCCTTTGCGCCCACTATTTATTTGAGGAATTTGCCATGAGCGTTCGAGTCGGGATTGTCATGGACCCCATTGCGGGCATCTCCTATAAAAAGGACAGCTCGCTGGCCATGTTGCTGGCAGCCCAGGACCGTGGCTGGACCCTGTTCTACATGGAGCAGCAAGACCTTTACCTGAATGAAGGCAAGGCCCGGGCCCGCATGAAGCCGCTGAAGGTGTTCGCCAACCCGCAAAAGTGGTTTGAGCTGGACGCCGAGACCGACACGGCCCTGAGCGATCTGGACGTGATCCTGATGCGCAAGGACCCGCCCTTCGACATGGAGTTTGTGTACTCCACCTACCTGCTGGAACAGGCCGAGCGCGATGGCGTACTGATCGTCAACAAACCGCAGAGCCTGCGCGACTGTAACGAAAAACTGTTCGCCACCCAGTTCACCCAATGCACGCCGCCAACCGTGGTCAGCCGCCGCGCCGACGTGCTGCGTGAATTTGCTGCCTTGCACGGTGACGTGATCCTCAAACCGCTGGACGGCATGGGCGGCACCTCGATTTTCCGCCACCGAGTGGGCGACCCGAACCTGTCGGTGATTCTCGAAACCCTGACCAATAACGGCACTCAGCAGATCATGGCGCAGGGCTATTTGCCGGCGATCAAGGATGGCGACAAACGCATCCTGATGATTGACGGCGAGCCGGTAGATTACTGCCTGGCGCGTATTCCGGCGCAAGGTGAGACCCGCGGCAACCTCGCCGCAGGCGGTCGTGGCGAAGCCCGCCCGTTGAGCGAAAAGGACCGCTGGATTGCAGCTCAGGTCGGCCCGACGCTGCGTGAAAAGGGTCTGCTATTTGTAGGTCTGGACGTAATCGGTGAGCACCTGACTGAAATCAACGTTACCAGCCCGACCTGCATCCGCGAGATCGATAATGCGTTCGGCACCAATATCGGCGCCCTGTTGATGGATGCGATAGAGCGCAAGCTCGCTGCACGCTGATCTGCAAGCCCTATAAAAGACCAACATTGCGCTATCATGGGCACCCCGTGAAACCCGCGATGTTGGTCTTTTTGCCATGACACCTCCCAACGACCTGCCCCCCGAACTCGGCCATAAAGGCGTGCGTGCGGCCGATCGCCTCGGATTTACCCTGTTTGTCGCGGCACTGCTGCATATTGCAGTGATCGTCGGCGTGGGGTTCAACATGGAAGCGCCCAAACAGATCAGCAAAACCCTGGAAATCACCCTGTCCACGTTCAAAAGCGAAAAAGCGCCGGAAAAAGCCGACTTTTTAGCCCAGGACAACCAGCAGGGCAGCGGCACGCTGGACAAGAAAGCCGTGCCCAAGACGACGGAAATCGCCCCTTTCCAGGACAACAGCGTCAAGAAGGTCACCCCGCCGCCTGCCGCCAAACCCGAACAGACCCAGGCCGCACCCAAGGCCGCCGTGACTACCGTGGCGCCCACGGCAAAAAAAGCCCCGAGCCAGCCGCAGAAGGTCAAGACCGAAGCGGCACCCAAGGCCAGCATTCCAACGTTCGACAGTTCCCAGCTGTCCAGCGAGATTTCCAGCCTCGAAGCCGAACTGGCCAACGAGCAGCAGCTGTACGCCAAGCGCCCAAAGATCTACCGCATGAGCGCGGCTTCGACCATGCGCGACAAGGGCGCCTGGTATAAAGAAGACTGGCGTAAGAAGATTGAACGCATCGGCAACCTCAACTACCCCGAGCAGGCACGCCGGGAAAAGATCTACGGCAAACTGCGCCTGCTGGTGTCGATCAACCGCGACGGTTCGCTGCATGAAGTGCTGGTGCTTGAATCGTCGGGCCAGCCGCTGCTGGACCAGGCGGCACAACGCATCGTGCGCCTGGCGGCACCTTTTGCCCCCTTTACCGGTGATCTGGCGGACATCGACCGGCTGGAGATCATCCGCACCTGGAAATTCGCCGAAGGCGACCGCCTGTCCAGCAACTGAAGCACTGTGGGAGCGGGCTTGCTCGCGATTGGATCGCTGCGTTTTAACGTTAAACCGCGCCGCCTGTATCGCGAGCAAGCCCGCTCCCACAAAGACCCAGGAATCTTGAGCTGCAAACTTGTCAGTTCACGCTGCCAGCGCCACACTAAGACTCATGAAAAAACACGCGCCGACTTACCTCAAGCATCAATTCCTGATCGCCATGCCCCATATGGCCGACCCGAACTTTGCCCACTCCTTGACCTACATCGTCGAGCACACGGCCAATGGTGCCATGGGGTTAATGATCAACCGTCCGCTGGAACTGAACCTGGCGGATGTTCTTGAGCAGTTGCGCCCGGAAAAACTTTCTTCACCCCTGTGCCAGCACGTGCCGGTCTTCGGTGGCGGGCCTGTCATGATCGACCGTGGCTTTGTCCTGCATCCGGCCAGCATGAACTTTGACGCTACAGTCGAACTCGACGACGGGCTGGCCCTGAGTACCTCTGCCGATGTGTTGTTCAGCATTGCCGACGGCCGCGGCCCGAACCGCAGCCTGATCTGCCTGGGCTATGCCGGCTGGGATGCTGGCCAGCTGGAGGCCGAATTGGCCGACAACGCCTGGCTGACCTGCCCCTATTCCGCTCATATCCTGTTTGATACCCCAAGCGAGCTGCGCCTCGACGCAGCCGCCAAACACCTCGGAGTGAACCTCAATTTGTTAAGCACCCAAGCAGGCCATTGCTGATGGCCAGCCTTCGTTTACTGCTGGGCTTCGACTACGGCACCCGCTCCATCGGCGTGGCTGTGGGCCAGATGATTACTGGCCAGGCCCGCGAACTGTGCAACCTGAAAGCCGAGAATGGCATCCCCAAGTGGGAAGAAATCGAAAAGCTGATCAAGGAGTGGCAGCCCGACGCAATGGTGGTCGGCATGCCCCTGAACATGGACGGCACCCCGAGCGACTTCTGCGCCCGGGCGCAGAAATTTGCCAATCGTCTGAATGGCCGCTTCAATTTGCCGGTTTTTACCCATGATGAACGCCTGACCACCTTCGAGGCCAAGGGCGAGCGCCGGGCCCAGGGCGGCCAGCGCGGCAGCTACCGCGACAACCCCGTTGATGCCATCGCCGCCAAACTGGTGCTGCAAGGCTGGCTCGACGAAAACCCGGCGCACTCTCAAGACTGACCCGGCGCTTGTACAATTGACCCGCCTCATTGTTTGCGCCCGCCGCCGCACGTTCTGCTGCGCGGGCCTTTTAAGGAGCCACCATGATCCTGCCTGTTCCCGCTGAACTGATCTCCCAGATGGCCCTTGATCTCAAGGCCCACCTGGCCCGTCGCGGTATCACCGAACCACGTTACATCGGTATCCGCACCGGCGGCATCTGGGTTGCCCAGGCGCTGCTCAAGGCGCTGAACAGCGAGGCCCCGCTGGGCACGCTGGACGTGTCGTTCTACCGCGATGATTTCAGCCAGAACGGCCTGCACCCGCAAGTGCGGCCTTCCGAATTGCCATTCGAAATTGAAGGCCAGCACCTGGTGCTGATCGACGATGTGCTGATGAGCGGTCGGACCATTCGCGCAGCGCTGAACGAGCTGTTCGACTATGGTCGTCCGGCCAGCGTGACCCTGGTCAGCTTGCTGGACCTGGACGCCGCCGAGCTGCCGATCCGTCCGGATGTGGTGGGCGCGACCTTGTCGCTCAAGCCGAGCGAGCGGGTAAAATTGTCCGGCCCCGCGCCACTGACACTCGAACTTCAAGACCTAGCCCTCTAAGAGACCATTGCGATGACGCCTACAGACGCCAAGCGCCCGCTGCAGCTCAATGATCAGGGCCAGCTGCGCCACTTTCTGTCGCTCGACGGTTTGCCCCGTGAACTGCTGACAGAAATCCTCGACACCGCCGACTCGTTCCTTGAAGTCGGCGCCCGAGCCGTGAAAAAAGTCCCGTTGTTGCGCGGCAAGACCGTGTGCAACGTGTTCTTCGAAAACTCCACCCGCACCCGCACCACCTTTGAAATGGCCGCCCAGCGCCTGTCGGCCGACGTGATCACGCTGAACGTGTCGACCTCGTCGGCGAGCAAGGGCGAAACCCTGCTCGACACCCTGCGCAACCTAGAAGCCATGGCCGCCGACATGTTTGTGGTGCGCCACGGTGACTCCGGCGCCGCGCACTTCATTGCCGAGCACGTGTGCCCGCAGGTGGCAATCATCAACGGCGGCGACGGCCGCCATGCCCACCCGACCCAGGGCATGCTCGACATGCTGACCATCCGTCGGCACAAGGGCGGCTTCGAAAACCTGTCGGTGGCCATCGTCGGTGACATCCTGCACTCGCGGGTGGCACGTTCGAACATGATCGCCCTCAAGACCCTGGGTTGTAAGGACATTCGCGTTATCGCGCCGAAGACCCTGTTGCCGATCGGCATCGAGCAGTACGGCGTGAAGGTCTACACCGACATGACCGAAGGCCTGAAAGACGTGGATGTGGTGATCATGCTGCGCCTGCAGCGCGAGCGCATGTCCGGTGGCCTGCTGCCGAGCGAAGGCGAGTTCTACCGCCTGTTCGGCCTGACCACCGCCCGCCTGGCCGGGGCCAAGCCTGATTGCATCGTGATGCACCCGGGGCCGATCAACCGGGGGGTCGAGATTGAATCCGCGGTGGCCGATGGCCCGCACTCGGTGATCCTCAACCAGGTGACCTATGGCATTGCCGTGCGCATGGCGGTGTTGTCCATGACCATGAGCGGGCAAACCGCCCAGCGCCAATTCGAACAGGAGAACGCCCAGTGAAGCTCAGCATTCTCGGCGCCCGTGTAATTGATCCGACCAGCCAGCTGGATCAAGTGACTGACCTGCACCTGGAGGCCGGCAAGATCGTTGCCATTGGCGCAGCGCCAGCCGGTTTCACCCCGACGCAAACCATCGAAGCCAAAGGCCTGGTGGCCGCCCCCGGGCTGGTTGACCTCAACGTTGCCCTGCGTGAACCGGGCTACAGCCGCAAAGGCACCATCGCCAGCGAGACCCGCGCGGCTGCGGCCGGTGGCGTCACCAGCCTGTGCTGCCCACCGCACACCAAGCCGGTGTTGGACACCTCGGCCGTTGCCGAGCTGATCCTTGACCGCGCCCGCGAAGCCGGTAATTGCAAGGTGTTCCCGATCGGTGCATTGAGCAAAGGCCTGGACGGCGAGCAACTGGCCGAACTGATCGCCCTGCGCGACGCGGGCTGCGTGGCATTTGGCAACGGCCTCAACAGCTTCAGCAACACCCGCACTCTGTGCCGGGCACTGGAGTACGCCGCCACGTTCGACCTGACGGTGATCTTCCACTCCCAGGACCGTGATCTGGCCGAAGGCGGGATTGCCCACGACGGTGCAATGGCTGCGTTCCGAGGCTTGCCGGGCATTCCGGAAACCGCCGAAACCGTAGCCCTGGCCCGCGATCTGCTGCTGGTTGAGCAAAGTGGCGTGCGCGCACACTTCAGCCAGCTGACCAGCGCCCGTGGCGTGGCCCTGATCGCTCAGGCCCAGGCTCGTGGCCTGAAAGTCACTGCGGATGTGGCGTTGTATCAGCTGATTCTGACTGACGAAGCACTGGTGGATTTTTCCAGCGTTTACCATGTGCAACCGCCACTGCGCACCCGCGCCGACCGTGACGGCCTGCGCGAAGCTGTGAAGTCGGGCGTGGTGCAAGCCATCTCCAGCCATCACCAGCCCCACGAACGCGATGCCAAACTGGCACCGTTCGGCGCGACCGAACCGGGCATGAGCAGCGTTGAAGTGCTTCTGCCGCTGGCGATGACACTGGTAGAAGACGGTTTGCTCGACCTGCCGACGCTGCTCAACCGCCTGAGCGCTGGCCCGGCTGACGCCTTACGCCTGCCAGCCGGCAAACTGGCAGTGGGTTCGGCGGCGGACCTGGTGCTGTTTGACCCGGCGGCCTCGACCCTGGTCGGTGAACAATGGCACTCCAAAGGCGACAACTGCCCGTTCCTCGGCCATTGCCTGCCGAGTGCCGTGCGTTACACGCTGGTGGATGGGCGGATCAGTTACGAAGGCTAACGCGCTACCAATAACCTGTAGTCGTGGGAGCGAGCCTGCTCGCGAAGATCATTCGCGAGCAGGCTCGCTCCCACAGAGGCAGGATTTGTGTCTTAACGACGCTCTGCGTTCTTGATCGAAATCTGATCGTTCAGAGTCCAGAAGTCATACAGGACACCGATCAGGAAAAAACCGCCGGTGAACAGGTAAATGATCCCTGTGATCCATTTGCCCATGTACATCCGATGTACGCCCAAGACGCCCAGAAACGTCAGCAGAATCCAGGCCACGCTGTAGTCAGTATTACCTGCGGTAAACCGCAAGTCGGCTTCACGGTCCATGCTCGGGATCAGGAACAAGTCGATCAACCAGCCAATACCCAACAAGCCCAGGGTGAAAAACCAGATCGTCCCGGTTACCGGCTTGCCGTAATAAAAGCGGTGCGCGCCCAGGAAACCAAAAATCCACAGCAAATAGCCCAGCACTTTGCTGTGAGTATCGCGCTGAACATCGTCTCGATAGCCGCTCATAAATGCCCTCTTTGCTGCTGATAGAAAAATATTGTGAAGTTTTTTGTGACTTTTTTACTGTCGTGCAAAAGGTAAAAGTGTCTTACAGAAATTGGCGCAAAGCCTTGTGTTACCTGACCTGCACCCTCGCCATGCGACAATTTGCCATCATCGTTACGGAAATTGACCCTACAGTCCACCTGACAAATGGCCTGAGAAAGGACAAAAAAGCTGTTATAAAGTTTCGCGTTTATAACCATTGAGCCCTGCCGAATGCGTCCTATATTCAAGACATGGCTAACCATTTGCCTATTATTGCCACTGGCCGCCCACGCCACCAATCGTGAGCAACACCTTCCTTCGGGCTTCACCGGCTACACCGCAAAGTCATCTGCGAGTGCGCCTTATGTTGCCTCTACCAGCAAGACCGTAGCACGTCCTGCCTCCAGTAAAGCCCACCGCAAGGCCCCGGGCAAAATTGCGGCCGCTTCCCTGGCCGCCGCCAACAAGCAGAGCAGCACGGTGCTGAGCCGCGCCGTCAACGTGCTGGGCACCCCTTATCGTTGGGGCGGCAGCAGCCCAAGTAAAGGGTTCGACTGCAGCGGGCTGGTCAAATACGCCTTTAATGACGTGGCCGCCGTTGATTTGCCACGCACCTCCAGCGAAATGGCCAGCGGCCATGGCCAAAAGGTCGAGCGCAAGGACTTGAAGCCTGGCGACTTGCTGTTTTTCAACATCAAGAGCCGCAAGGTCAACCACGTTGCCATCTACCTGGGCAACGACCGCTTTATCCACGCTCCGCGTCGCGGCAAGTCGGTGACTATCGACACGCTGCAAAAGCCTTACTGGCAGAACCACTATGTGGTTGCCAAGCGTGTGCTGCCTAAAGAGAAAGGCGCGCTGCAGGTTGTGCAACGCTAAGCGCAGGCAAATCATGCAGCCGCTGGAAGCGGCTGCATGCCAACCAGGTCAGCGATATCCATCCCCCCTCCCAATTCCAGTAGAATGCCGCTGACTTTCACAACAGCGGGCTTACACGAATGTCCACGATAGCAGGCAACATTGCCCGGGTTGAGGCGCGCATCCGTGCAGCCGCACTGGCTGTGCAACGTGATGTAACGAGCATTCATCTACTCGCTGTCAGCAAGACCAAACCTGCTGGCGCGCTGCGTGAAGCCCATGCCGCGGGCATTCGCGACTTTGGCGAAAACTACCTGCAGGAAGCCCGCGCCAAACAGCTCGAATTAGCCGACCTGCCCTTGTGTTGGCACTTCATCGGCCCCATTCAATCGAACAAGACGCGCGACATCGCCGAGCATTTTGCGTGGGTGCATTCCGTTGACCGGCTCAAAATTGCCCAGCGCCTGTCTGAACAGCGCCCGGCAAACCTGCCGCCGCTCAATATCTGCATTCAAGTCAATGTCAGCGGTGAGGCCAGCAAGTCGGGCTGTACCCCGGCAGACCTTCCTGCGCTGGCGGCCGCCATCAGCGCCCTGCCACGCTTGAAACTGCGCGGCCTGATGGCGATACCCGAGCCCACGGAGGACCGCGCCGAGCAGGACGCAGCCTTTGCGACAGTACGCACATTGCAAGAAAGCCTGAACATGGGCCTTGATACGCTTTCAATGGGCATGAGCCATGACCTGGAGTCTGCGATTGCCCAAGGCGCCACCTGGGTACGCATCGGCACTGCATTATTTGGCGCCCGCGACTACGGCCAGGCCTGAAACGGCCTGTCTCATTTTTTATAAGGATCGGTTATGAGCAAAATGCGTATTGCCTTTATCGGCGCCGGCAACATGGCTTCCAGCTTGATCGGCGGCCTGTTGGCCAAAGGCCTGGATGCAGCACAGATCCGCGCCAGCGATCCGGGTGCCGAGACGCGGGCCAAAGTGGCCGCCGAGCATGGCATCGAACTGTTTGCCGATAACGCGCAAGCCATTCAGGACGCCGATGTGATCGTGATCGCGGTCAAGCCACAGGCCATGAAAGCCGTGTGCCAGGACCTGCGCCCGCACCTCAAGCCCCATCAATTGCTGGTATCCATTGCCGCCGGCATTACCTGCGCCAGCCTGCTTGACTGGCTGGGCAACCAGCCGCTGGTACGCTGCATGCCCAACACCCCGGCCCTGCTGGGCAAGGGCGTAAGTGGCCTGTTTGCCACCGCCGATGTTACCGCCGAGCAACGCCAGCAGGCTGAACAACTGCTAAGTGCCGTGGGCATTGTGGTGTGGGTGGACAGCGAAGCGCAGATCGATGCCGTGACTGCCGTGTCCGGCAGCGGCCCGGCGTACTTCTTCCTGTTGATCGAAGCCATGACCGATGCCGGCGTCAAGCTCGGCCTGCCCCGTGACGTGGCCAAGCAGCTTGCCGAGCAGACTGCACTGGGTGCCGCGCACATGGCCGTGGCCAGCGATGTCGATGCTGCCGAGCTGCGCCGCCGCGTGACCTCGCCTGCCGGTACTACTGAAGCAGCGATCAAGTCATTCCAGGCCGACGGCTTTGCCGCCACGGTCGAAAAAGCATTGAGTGCGGCCGCGCACCGCTCGGCCGAAATGGCCGAACAACTGGGTCAATAAAGGAGCACATGATGTCCGGACTTAATGGCGCTGCCATTTTCGTGATTCAAACCCTGGGTAGCCTCTACCTGCTGATCGTACTGCTGCGGTTTATCCTGCAACTGGTGCGGGCGAACTTCTACAACCCGCTGTGCCAGTTCATCGTCAAGGCCACCCAGCCGCTGCTCAAGCCGCTGCGCCGGGTGATCCCGAGCCTGTTCGGCCTGGACATGTCATCGCTGGTACTGGCGATCATCGTGCAGATGGTGATCTTCGCCGTGGTCCTGACGCTCAGCTACATGTCGTTCAACGTCTTTGGCCTGCTGCTCTGGGCGATCATTGGCGTGACTGCGCTGTTTTTGAAAGTGTTCTTCTTCGCCATGATCATCAGCGTGATCCTGTCGTGGGTGGCACCCGGCAGCACCAGCCCTGGTGCTGAACTGGTCAACCAGATCACCGAACCTGCCCTGGCCCCGTTCCGCCGCTTCCTGCCAAGCATGGGCGGCCTGGATATCTCGCCCATCCTGGCGTTTATGGTGATCCAGCTGATTCAGAGCTTCGTGATCCCGCCATTGGCCATGTACGTCGGCATGCCGGTCATCTTGTTCGGCCTGATCTGATGAGCTACTACCGTTGGGACGGCGAGGACCTGATTCTCGACTGTCACCTGCAACCCAAGGCCAGCAGCGACGAGTTCGCCGGCCTGCACGGTGACCGCCTGAAAATCCGTCTCACCGCCCCACCGGTAGAGGGCAAGGCCAACGCCCACCTGATGGCCTTTCTGGCCAAGGCGTTCGGCATAGCCAAAAGTCAGGTCAGCCTGGTGAGCGGCGAGCTTAACCGGCAGAAACGCGTGCGCTTGCATGCACCCAAAAAACTGCCGGACTTGCCGGGGCTGGCCAGGCCCTGAACCTGTGTGAGCGGGCTTGCTCGCGATACTGGCACCGCGCTCGGTCGACAAACTGCGGTGATGCAATCGCGAGCAAGCCCGCTCCCACAGAGTTTGGCTACAGGTCATAAAATCAGCCCAGACCATTGCTTGCTGCTACGCCCCCCGCTCATTAGACTTACGCCTCATTTAAATGAGAGCAGGGTCGATGCCAGCTGCCTTTCCCCCCGATTCCGTTGGTCTGGTCGTGCCGCAAACAGCGCACTTCAACGAGCCCCTGGCGCTAGCCTGCGGTCGCTCACTGCCTGCCTATGATCTGATCTACGAAACCTACGGCCAGCTCAATGCCTCGGCCAGCAACGCCGTACTCATCTGTCACGCACTGTCAGGGCACCATCACGCGGCGGGCTACCACAGCGCCGATGATCGCAAGCCCGGCTGGTGGGACAGTTGCATCGGTCCCGGCAAGCCAATCGATACCAACAAGTTCTTCGTCGTCAGCCTCAACAACCTGGGCGGCTGCAACGGTTCTACCGGCCCAAGCAGCATGAACCCTGAAACCGGCCGGCCGTTTGGCGCCGAGTTCCCGGTGTTGACCGTTGAAGATTGGGTCCACAGTCAGGCTCGCCTGGCTGACCGGCTGGGCATCAGCCAATGGGCTGCCGTGATCGGCGGCAGCCTGGGTGGCATGCAGGCGCTGCAGTGGAGCATCAGTTACCCTGATCGCCTGCGCCATTGCCTGGCGATTGCCTCGGCGCCCAAATTGTCCGCGCAAAATATCGCGTTCAACGAAGTCGCTCGTCAGGCCATCCTTACCGACCCCGAGTTCCACGGCGGTTCGTTCCAGGAAAAAGGCGTGATTCCCAAGCGCGGCCTGATGCTGGCACGCATGGTCGGGCATATCACCTACCTGTCCGATGACTCGATGGGCGAAAAATTCGGCCGTGGCCTGAAGAACGAAAACCTCAACTACGACTTCCACAGCGTCGAGTTCCAGGTCGAGAGCTACCTGCGTTATCAGGGCGAAGAGTTCTCCGGGCGTTTCGACGCCAACACTTACCTGTTGATGACCAAGGCGCTGGACTACTTCGACCCGGCGGCCAACTTTGACGACGACCTGGCCAAAACTTTTGCCGGGGCCAAGGCACGCTTCTGCGTGATGTCGTTCACCACCGACTGGCGCTTCTCGCCGGCCCGCTCGCGGGAGCTGGTGGATGCATTGATGGCCGCGAAAAAAGACGTCTGCTACCTGGAAATCGACGCTCCGCAAGGCCATGACGCCTTTCTGATCCCGATTCCGCGCTACCTGCAAGCCTTCAGCAATTACATGAACCGCATAGAACTGTGAGAACGCCATGAGAGCCGACCTGGAAATCATCCAAGACTGGATCCCCGCCGGCAGCCGCGTGCTCGACCTTGGTTGTGGTGATGGCGAACTGCTGAGCTGGCTGCGCGACAACAAGCAAGTCACCGGTTACGGCCTGGAAAACGACCCGGACAACATTGCCGAATGTGTGGCCAAGGGCATCAACGTCATCGAGCAGGACCTCGACAAGGGCCTGGGCAACTTCGCCAGCAACAGCTTTGATATCGTGGTCATGACCCAGGCGCTGCAAGCCGTGCACTACCCCGACCGGATCCTCGATGAAATGCTGCGCGTCGGTCGCCAGTGCATCATCACCTTTCCGAACTTCGGCCACTGGCGTTGCCGCTGGTACCTGGCCAGCAAGGGGCGGATGCCGGTCTCCGAATTCCTGCCTTACACCTGGTACAACACGCCGAACATTCACTTCTGCACTTTCGAAGACTTCGAGGCGCTGTGCCGCGAGCGCGAAGCACAAGTGATCAACCGCCTTGCCGTAGATCAACAACACCGACACGGGTGGGCGAGCAAGATATGGCCTAACCTGTTGGGCGAGATTGGCATTTATCGTGTCAGCAGTCCCGGCCTTCAGGATCATCAGGTCGCGGTCTAAACCAGCAAGTTCTAAGGAGAGTGACAATGGGTCGTATTGGATTACTACTGCTTTCGATGTGTTTTGGCATGCAGGCTTTTGCCGGTGACGGCACATCTGCCCAGCGTCAACAGACGTTTGGCGACACAACGGTGTATTACAACGCGTTCCCGTCGACTTTCCTGACGCCGGAAATCGCCAACGAATTTGAAGTCACCCGCAGCAAAACCAATGCGGTGCTCAACATCACCCTGAACAAGGGCGGCAAGAACATTGCCGCCAACGTTCAAGGCACGGTCCGGACGGGCGATGCCAAGCCGATACCCTTGACCTTCCGTCAGGTGGGCAAGAACGGCGAAATCAATTATCTGGCCCAGTTCCCGGTGGCCGGGCCGCAGACCTTCACCTTCAAAGTGGATGTGAAGGCAGGCGGCGCTACCTCTGAAACCATCCAATTTTCTCAAATGGTCGCTCCAATCGAATGATGAACCTCACGCAACTGGTACTGGCTAGCCACAACGCCGGCAAACTCAAAGAACTTCAGGCCATGCTCGGCGAGTCGGTGCAGTTGCGCTCGATTGGAGAATTCAGCAGCGTTGAGCCGGAAGAAACTGGCTTGTCGTTTGTTGAGAACGCAATTCTTAAAGCCCGCAATGCCGCACGCCTCTCGGGCTTGCCGGCACTGGCCGACGACTCGGGGCTGGCCGTGGACTTTCTCGGCGGCGCGCCGGGCATTTATTCGGCACGTTAT
Source organism: Pseudomonas sp. TMW22080 (assembly GCF_022496745.1). Taxonomy (NCBI): domain Bacteria; kingdom Pseudomonadati; phylum Pseudomonadota; class Gammaproteobacteria; order Pseudomonadales; family Pseudomonadaceae; genus Pseudomonas; species Pseudomonas sp. TMW22080. The sequence goes on from NZ_SCFF01000004.1 coordinate 147,451, forward strand.
GCAGACGGCAAAGGCGACGCGGCCAACAACGCCAAGCTGCTCGACGCCCTCAAAGACGTGCCCGAGGCAGAGCGCGGTGCACAGTTTGTCTGCGTGCTGGCACTGGTACGCCACGCCGACGACCCGCTGCCGATCATCTGTGAAGGCCTGTGGCACGGGCGCATCCTGCCTGCAGCCAGCGGCGAACACGGTTTCGGCTATGACCCGCTGTTCTGGGTACCAGAGCGCAACTGCTCCAGCGCCGAACTCAGCCCCACGGAGAAAAACCAGCTGAGCCACCGTGCGCGCGCCATGGTTTTGCTGCGTCAGCGTTTGGGCCTGAAATGACCCACGACACACCTCCACAGCCGCTCTATCTGGGCGCGGCTGGCTTTACCCAGCAGGCGCCGCGCGCGCCGCTGAGCCAATTGCCCCCTCTGTCGCTGTATATCCATATTCCGTGGTGCGTGCGCAAATGCCCGTATTGCGACTTCAACTCCCACACCGCCAGCCCGGTGCTGCCCGAAGAAGAATACGTCGACGCGCTGCTGGCCGACCTCGATCAGGACCTGCACGCTGTTTATGGTCGCGAGCTCAGCTCGATCTTCTTCGGCGGCGGCACACCGAGCCTGTTCAGCGCACACGCTCTGGGGCGCCTGCTAAAAGGCGTTGAAGCGCGCATCCCGTTTGCCAGTGATATCGAAATCACCCTGGAAGCCAACCCGGGCACATTCGAGCAGGAAAAGTTCGTGGCTTACCGCAAGCTGGGCATCAATCGCCTGTCGATCGGTATCCAGAGCTTCCAGCAAGAGAAGCTGCAGGCCCTGGGTCGCATCCACAACGGCGATGAAGCTGTGCGTGCAGCCTCAATGGCGCGACTGGCGGGCTTTGACAACTTCAACCTGGACCTGATGCACGGCTTGCCCGATCAGTCCCTGGAGGACGCCCTGAGCGACCTGCGCCAGGCTATTGCGCTCAAGCCGACGCATCTGTCGTGGTATCAGCTGACCCTGGAGCCCAACACGGTGTTCTGGAACCAGCCCCCCGTGCTGCCGGAAGACGACACCCTGTGGGACATTCAGGAAGCCGGTCAAGCGCTGCTCGCCGAGCACGGCTACACCCAGTACGAAGTGTCGGCCTACGCCCAGCCCGGCCGGCCGGCGCGGCACAATCTCAATTACTGGAGTTTCGGCGACTTTATCGGCATCGGCGCTGGCGCCCACGGCAAACTGAGCCATCCTGATGGCCGTATCGTGCGCACCTGGAAAACTCGTCTGCCAAAGGACTACCTGAATCCAGCGAAATCCTTTCAAGCAGGAGAGAAAGCTCTTACAGCAGAAGAGCTGCCATTTGAGTTTCTAATGAACGCCTTGCGCCTGACCGACGGCGTTGACTCGGCGCTCTACCCTCAGCGCACGGGGTTACCACTGGACAGCTTGAGCACTGGACGCAAAGCAGCCGAACAAAGTGGCTTATTGCAGGTCGAACCGTCACGCCTGGCGGCAACTGCCCGGGGCCAGCTGTTTCTCAATGACCTGTTGCAGCACTTTTTGACCTAAGGAAATCGAATGGACTTGGTACTCGACCTGCTTGCCAACGTATCGCGCTGGAGCCGCAGTCACCTCTCGGAGATCGCTCTGGCCTTGATTGGCTGTGTACTGGTGCTGTTCGGTGCCGACTTCAAGGGCTGGGTCGAACAACGTCTGGGCAGCATTGCGGGCGCCCTGCGCGTGCCGCTGATGGCCCTGCTTTGCCTGATCGGCAGCGGTGCGGCCCTGATCTACGCCACGCCCTGGGTCGAACGCGGGTTGAGCCAGTTCAACAACTACAGCCTGGCACCGGTGCTGTTGGTGGTGCTGGTATTGATCGGGGTGGTGGCGGATCGGCGCTGAAGAACACCCAGGATATCGTGTGGGAGCGGGCTTGCTCGCGATACAGGCTACGCGGTGCATCTGATTCACCGCTGTGGTGCCATCGCGAGCAAGCCCGCTCCCACAGATTTCGTACGAACTTCACCGACCCCAAAGCAGGGTGGGGCCGGTGATTGAAAAACCGCTTAAGCCAGTTTTTCGAACTTCAAATCCCACACACCGTGCCCAAGACGTTCGCCGCGGCGTTCGAACTTGGTCACCGGGCGCTCAGGCGGACGTGGCACGCACTTGCCATCTTCAGCCAGATTGCGGTAACCCGGGGCGACGTTCATCACTTCCAGCATGTATTCAGCATACGGTTCCCAGTCGGTAGCCATGTGCAACACGCCGCCAACCTTGAGCTTGGAGCGTACCAGTTCGGCGAAGGACGCTTGCACGATCCGGCGCTTGTGGTGACGGCTCTTGTGCCAAGGGTCCGGGAAGAACAGCAGCAGGCGATCAAGGCTGTTGTCTGCCACGCAACGGGTCAGGACTTCGATTGCATCGCAATCGTATACCCGCAAGTTGGTCAGGCCCTGGGTCAACACGCCGTTAAGCAGCGCGCCCACACCCGGACGGTGAACCTCTACGCCGATAAAGTCCTGCTCAGGCGAAGCCGCTGCCATTTCCAGCAGGGAATGGCCCATGCCAAAACCGATTTCCAGGGTGCGCGGCGCAGAGCGACCAAACACCTGGTCGAAATCGACCGGTGCGTCAGCCAGTGGCAGTACATACAGCGGCGTACCTTGATCGAGGCCGCGTTGCTGGCCTTCGGTCATGCGCCCGGCGCGCATCACAAAACTCTTGATGCGACGGTGTTGGCGATCGTCGCCTTCTTCCGGGATTGGGGTGTCTAGTGATTCAGTCATCAGTGGCTCTTACTTGATCAGACCATCCAGCGGCGAAGAGGCGCTGGCATAGAGTTTTTTCGGCATGCGCCCGGCCAGGTACGCCAGGCGGCCCGCCACAATGGCGTGTTTCATGGCTTCGGCCATGATGATCGGATGCTGGGCATTGGCGATGGCCGAGTTCATCAGCACCGCTTCGCAGCCCATTTCCATGGCGATGGTCGCGTCGGAGGCAGTGCCCACACCCGCATCGACCAGTACCGGAATTTTTGCTTCTTCAAGGATGATGCGCAGGTTGTAGGGATTGCAGATCCCCAGACCGGTGCCAATCAGGCCAGCCAGCGGCATCACGGCAATACAGCCCATGGCTTCCAGCTCGCGGGCAATGATCGGATCATCGCTGGTGTATACCATTACGTCGAAACCGTCCTTGACCAGAATCTCGGCGGCCTTGAGGGTTTCGATCACGTTGGGGAACAGGGTTTTCTGGTCGGCCAGCACTTCAAGCTTGACCAGCTTGTGGCCATCGAGCAGTTCACGGGCCAGGCGGCAGGTACGTACGGCTTCAACCGCGTCATAGCAGCCTGCAGTGTTGGGCAGGATGGTGTAGCGATCCGGCGGCAACACATCGAGCAGGTTCGGCTCGCCCGGGTTCTGACCGATGTTGGTGCGGCGTACGGCGACGGTGACGATCTCGGCACCCGAGGCTTCAATGGCCAGGCGGGTTTCTTCAAGGTCACGGTACTTGCCGGTGCCCACCAGCAGGCGCGACTGGTAGGTACGGCCGGCCAGGGTAAAAGGCTTGTCGCTGCGAACGTTGCTCATCGGGAATCCTCTTTAATTATGTGCACTTGCGGGTCGAGCATGATGGGCAGGGCAAAAACCTAGCCGCCACCGATGGCATGCACCACTTCGACCTGGTCACCGGCTTTGAGTACCGTCTCGGCATGCTGGCTGCGCGGGACAATGTCCAGGTTCAGCTCGACCGCAACCCTGCGGCCGGTCAGTTCCTGACGGGCCAGCAAGTCGGCGACGGTCTCGCCGTCGGGTAGTTCAAAGGATTCACCGTTCAACTGAATGAGCATGCGCGACGCTGCCTTCATTTTAAGGGGCCAGCATTCTAGCCCGATCAGTCAGGCCGACCCAAGCCATTCATCTTGCAGGCTCAGCTCAGGCGCCAGGCGGCCAGCCCTAAACACAGCCAGCCGGCCAGAAATGCCAGGCCGCCGAAGGGCGTGATGATCCCCAGCTTGCTGATGCCGGTCATGGTCAGCACATACAGGCTGCCGGAAAACAGCACAATGCCGACAGCAAAACAGACACCTGCCCAGGTCACCAGGCGCCCGGGCAGATGAGTGGCCAGCAAGGCCACGCCAAACAGGGCCAGGGTGTGGACCAACTGGTAGGTCACGCCTGTATGAAAAATAGCCAGATACTGTTCAGTCAGGCGGCCTTTAAGGCCATGGGCCGCGAAAGCACCCAAAGCAACACCGGTAAAGCCGAAGAATGCGGCCAGCATCAAAAAAACGCGCAGCATGGGGTTACTCCAGTCAGGATCATGGAATGGCGCAGGGTCTGTATAATGGCCCGCTCAACGGGTTCGGCCAAGTCATCCATGCTGCGTTTTCTTGTTCATCGCTTTCTCAAGGTCCTGCTCTGGTTCGCAGTGGGCAGCGCATTGCTGGTGCTGGTTTTTCGCTGGGTACCGCTTCCCGGCACGGCGCTGATGGTCGAACGCAAGGTCGAGTCATGGCTTGACGGCCAGCCGATTGACCTGCAGCGCAGTTGGCGGCCGTGGGATGAAATATCCGACGAACTGAAAGTTGCGGTCATGGCAGGTGAGGATCAGAAATTCCCCGAGCACTGGGGTTTTGACTTCGGGGCGATCAGGGCTGCGCTGATCCACAACGAACAAGGCGGAACGCTGCGCGGTGCCAGTACGCTGAGCCAGCAAGTGTCGAAGAACCTGTTTTTGTGGTCCGGTCGCAGCTGGCTGCGCAAAGGCCTGGAGGCCTGGTTTACCGCGTTGATCGAGGTGTTGTGGCCCAAGCAGCGGATTCTTGAGGTGTACCTCAATAGTGCGGAGTGGGATGAAGGCGTGTTCGGCGCCGAGGCTGCAGCGCAGCATCACTTTGGCGTGAGTGCCAAAAACCTTACGCGCCAGCAGGCCAGTTATCTGGCGGCCGTGCTGCCCAGCCCGCTGAACTGGAGTGCAAGCCACCCCAGCACCTATGTCAGCCGCCGCGCCGGGTGGATTCGTCAGCAGATGAGCCAGTTGGGGGGCGACAGCTATCTCACCACACTGAACAACTCACGCAAGGCGCCTTGGGCGGGCTAACCTGAAAATCTGCAAGCCCCTCACCCCAGCCCTCTCCCAAAGGGCGAGGGGGCCGATCTCCAGCGAATTCAAAATCCGCGTCAACCCCGATCAAGCGGCTGGGGTGAGGGCCAAGCACTCACTCAGCAATCCGGTTTGTCCGCTGTATAGCGCCGCGCCGGGTTTACCGCCGCACCAAACTCACGCAGTGCCTTGGCGCCAATCAACAGCGGGTAGTTGAAGCTGCTCCGGTCGGTGAGGTTGACCTCCACCGTGCGTTTGACATCACCCAGGCACATTTCCAGATCGACCACCGGGCGCTTGGCGCTTTCGGGGGTTTCCCGGTCTTCATCTTCATCGGCGCGGCTTTTGATCTTGCTGATGCGCGCCACCTTATGTTCATACACTTTGCTGCTGGCACCTTCGGTGGCCAGCTGGAAGCGCACCCACTCTTCACCGTCACGGGTAAAGGTCTGGATATTTTTGGCCGACAGCGACGCGGTCAAGGCACCCGTGTCCATCTTGGCTTTAAGGGTCTCGCCGATTTCCGGCAATTTGATGTACTCGTAACGCCCGTAAAGGGTCGGCTCGGCGGCCATCACCGGCAGCGCCAATACAGACAGCAACGCAAGAACAGACTTCATGCAGGCATTTCCTTTGAAAAAGTAAGAGTTAGACCACTTATCCACAGTAGGTTCACACTAGGTGTGTGGGAGCGAGCAGGCTCGCTCCCACAAGGTCCATGGATTTGGCGTTCTACGCCAGTCTGCTTATCATGGCCAGTCCTTAAACGTTCAAGAGTTGCTTATGCGCCGCCTGCTCACCGGCTGTCTGGTTACCCTGCTGTTGCTGTGCAACACCCTGATCCTGTTCGGGCCGTTGATGCTGTTTGCCCTGCTCAAACTGGCATCATCGGGGCGCCTGCGCGATTACAATTCGCGGGCGGTGATGTGGATTGCCGAAACCTGGTCCGAAATCGACAAACGCATTTTTGCCCTGTGCCTGCCCACCCAATGGGATATTCGCGGCGCCGAAGGTCTGAGCCGCGATACCTCGTATCTGGTGATCAGCAACCACCAGTCGTGGGTCGATATCCCCGCGTTAATGCAGGGCCTGAACCGGCGCACGCCATTCTTCAAATTCTTCCTGAAAAAAGAACTGATCTGGGTCCCCTTTCTGGGCCTGGCCTGGTGGGCGCTCGACTACCCGTTCATGAAGCGCTATTCCAAGGCCTTTCTGGCCAAACATCCGCAGCTCAAAGGCGAAGACCTGAAGATCACCCGGGCTGCCTGCGAACTGTTCAAGCGCCAGCCGGTGACGATCGTCAATTACCTCGAGGGCACGCGCTTTACCCCGGCCAAACACGCGCAACAACATTCACCCTATACCTGGCTGCTCAAGCCCAAGGCAGGCGGGGTGGCGTTTGTGCTGGCGGCGATGGGCGAACAGCTGGATGCCGTGCTCGACGTGACTGTGGTGTATCCACAGGCAAAGATTCCGGGCTTTTGGCAGTTGATCAGCGGGCAGGTGCCCAAGGTGATTGTCGATATACAGACCCGCGAACTGGATCCGGCATTGTGGCAGGGGGATTACGAAAACGACCCGGTGTTTCGTGAGCAGGTCCAGAGCTGGGTCAACCAGCTCTGGACCCTGAAAGACCAGCGTATCAGCACCTTGCGTGCCGAGCGCGGCTAGCCTTTAAACGCCCCAGGCGCTGCCCAGCTTGCTCAGCAGCGAAGTGCTGACGTTCTGGCCCTTGAAGTAGTCCAGCAGTACCGGAGCAAACTTGGCAACCATACCGTCCTGCATGCCCAGCGCCGTGAATGCGGCGTTCAGCTGGTCAGTGTTGGCCACGTTGCTGACAGCGCTGGTCGCGGTCTCGGAAACACCGCTGGATTTGCCCAGCAGGCCGCCCAACTGGCTCAACTGACCCAGGGCACCGGCGCCAGCCAGCTTGTTCACGCCCGGCACTTGCTGGGTCAGTTCGGAGTAGTCGCTGGAGGTCAGCTGGTTTTTCGCCAGGCTCAACATCGCGCCAATACCGCCCGCTGCCTGCTCAGGCTTGACGCCCAGCTCGTTGACCTTGGTCAGCATCTGCACGGCCTGGGCCGATTTGTCCGTGGTGGCGCCATTACCGTTGCCACCCTGAACCTGCGCGGCCACGTTGGCTACGTCGCTCAGGCTGAAACCTGCGAACACCGGGCTCGCTGCCACGGTCATCAATGTTGCCAGTGCCACGCCGCTCAACTTTTTCATCGCTTCAACCTCTAGAACCAAAAAGCCGCCCGCCAGGGAGCGGTAAAACTATGGGTAAGACCCAAAAACCGGGCAGATGTTCCCAAGTGCCACTATCGGGTCAAACGGTCTGTAATCTTAATTGAAAACGAGTGCATCCGCTGAGCCCTTGCCTGCGTATACAGAGCAGCGAGGTAACTCACATGATTGGAACAACCCTATACCCTGAACTACCCTCAACCGACAACTGGTCTGAAGTCCTGGCTTTTTTTGAGGGGAGAACAGCTATTTTAACCGCCAATACCGATTACCTTGAAAAGCTGTTGGCCCAATGTTCATTGGGTAATCGACGCGCCTTTGAAACCCTCTACCGCAGCGTGGCCCCGCGCTTGTACAGCGTGGCCTTGCGCTGCATGGGCCGACGCGACCTGGCAGAGGATGTGGTGCAGGAAAGTTTTGTGCGTATCTGGCACAGCGCCTCACGTTACGAAGCCCATTTGTCGGCACCCCTGACCTGGATGATCACCATCACCCGCAACCAGGCCATCGACCAGTTGCGCAAACACCGTGAATTGCCCTTGAGTGACCAGCAGCAAGACAACGTGGCCGATGACAGTCCCAGCGCCCTCGACCAACTGGGCAGCGCCCGTGAAGCCTGCGCCCTCAACCAGTGCCTGGAACAACTCGAAGGCATGCAACTCCAGAGCATCACCAGCGCCTACTTCCATGGGCTGAGCGCCAGCGAGCTGGCACAGCAACTGGCTGCACCCCTCGGTTCGGTCAAATCCTGGATTCGCCGGGGTATGCAGCGACTGCGCAGGTGCCTCGAATCATGAACTATCAAACACCCGAGTTACGCCGTGCGCTGACCGCCGATTACGCCATCGGGCTGATGCCGCCCACGGCCCGCAGGCGTTTTGAGCACCTGCTGCAGGGCGACGCGCTCCTGCGCGCCGAACTGGCCCGCTGGCTGGAACACCTCAACCTGCTGACCGAGCCACTGATCGAGCAACCCGTACCGGATCGCGTGTGGCGGGCCATCGTGGCCCGTATCGAGCCGCAAACCCTGCATGTGCCGGCAAAGCGTCCGTTCTGGAACTGGCTGCGTTTGAGTGCACTTGCCTGCTCATTGCTGATCGTCGTGACTGCCGGCCTGCTCTACAATCGCGACAGCGTGCAATACAAAGCCACCCTGCTCAGCGGCACTGCGCAGCCCGGCCTGAGCATCGAGGCCCACAGCGATTATCTGAAAGTAAAACCGCTGGAGCTGTCGGCGGTGGATGGGGGCAGCAGCCTGGAACTGTGGGCGATACCGGTTGAAGGCAAACCGGTGTCCCTTGGACTGATCCCCCGCGATGGCGATGGCCGCATAACCCTTAGCCAAAGTCAGCAGCAACTCATCAGGGTGCCGGTGGTGCTCGCCGTGAGCCTGGAACCGCAAGGCGGCTCGCCAACCGGTCAGCCGACGGGCCCCGTGCTGTATCAGGGGCCGCTGGCCAGCCTGTAAAAACAATCCACGCAGTTGTGGGAGCGGGCTTGCTCGCGATGCAGACAACTCGGTACATCTCAATAACCGAGGTGCTGCAATCGCGGGCAAGCCCGCTCCCACAGGGTTGGCGCTGGTGTTTATGCCTTGCTGAACATCCGGTGCGGGTCGATCACGAACTTCTTCGGCACACCGGCATCGAACTCGCCATAGCCCCGCGGCGCGTCGTCCAGGCTGATCACTTCAACACCTACGATGTCAGCGATCTTGATTCGGTCCCACATGATCGCCTGCATCAGCTGGCGGTTGTATTTCATCACTGGCGTCTGCCCGGTGTGGAAGCTGTGGGACTTGGCCCAGCCCAACCCGAAGCGGATGCTCAGGCTGCCCTTCTTCGCCGCCGCGTCTACCGCACCCGGGTCTTCGGTCACATACAGGCCCGGAATGCCGATCTTGCCCGCCACCCGCACCACGCCCATCAGCGAGTTGAGCACCGTGGCCGGTGCTTCATGCTTGACCCCGTCATGGCCGTGCCCGCGAGCTTCAAAACCCACTGCATCCACCGCACAATCCACTTCCGGCTCGCCCAGCAGTTCGGCGATCTGTTCGTGCAGGGGCGTATCTTTGGACAGGTCGGCAATTTCAAAACCCTGCGCCTTGGCGTGGGCCAGACGAATCGGATTAACGTCACCGACAATCACCACCGCCGCACCCAGCAAGCGCGCCGAAGCCGCAGCCGCCAGCCCCACCGGGCCAGCACCGGCGATATACACCGTGCTGCCAGGGCCAACGCCAGCAGTGACGGCGCCGTGATAGCCGGTGGGCAGGATGTCGGAGAGGCAGGTCAGGTCGCGGATTTTTTCCATCGCTGCATCGCGATTCGGCAGCTTGAGCAGGTTGAAATCGGCGTAAGGCACCAATACATATTCAGCCTGACCGCCAACCCAGTCGCCCATGTCCACGTAACCATATGCGCCGCCGGGACGGGCCGGGTTGACGGTCAGGCACACGCCGGTGTTCTGTTCCTTGCAGCTGCGGCAGCGGCCGCACGCCACGTTGAACGGCACCGAAACCAGGTCGCCGACTTTCAGGTGTTCCACATCACGCCCGGCCTCAATCACCTCGCCGGTGATCTCATGACCCAGCACCAGCCCGGTTTGCGCCGTGGTGCGGCCACGCACCATATGCTGGTCGGAGCCGCAGATATTGGTCGACACTACCCGCAGGATTACGCCGTGGTGGATGGGCTTGCCCTGAGGGTTCTGCATCTTGGGGAAAGGAATGCTTTGCACTTCAACCTGGCCGTTGCCCAGGTACACCACACCGCGATTGTCAGCCATCGTATTCACCCTTAGTTGTTATTGGCGGGATTAACTTGCTGCTTGCAGCTTAGAAGGTGGCGCGGGGTCACAGCACCACGGTACGACCTCCATTTAGGAAAACGCGCCGCTCAATGTGATAGCCCACGCCTCGCGCCAGGGTTTGCGCTTCGATATCACGGCCCTTGGCGATCAGGTCTTCGGGGTAGTGGCTGTGGTCTACCACCTCGACGCCCTGGGCAATGATCGGGCCTTCGTCGAGGTCGTTGTTGATGTAATGGGCGGTAGCACCGACCAGTTTGACGCCCTTCTCGTAGGCCTGATGATAGGGCTTGGCGCCCTTGAAGCCGGGCAGCAGGGAGTGGTGAATATTGATCGCCTTGCCGTCGAGCTTGCGACACAGCTCGGGGGACAGCACTTGCATGTAGCGGGCGAGGATCACCAACTCGGCGCCGGTGTCTTCGATCACCTGCCAAACCTTGGCCTCCTGCGCAGGCTTGTTGGCCGGGTCGAGGGCGAAGTGGTGGTAGGGGATGCCGTGCCACTGCGCCAGAGGCTCCAGATCGGGGTGATTGGAGACCACGGCCACCACGTCCATCGACAACTGGCCAATGCGCTGGCGATAGAGCAGGTCGTTGAGGCAGTGGTCAGCCTTGGACACCATAATCAGCACTTTGGGCCGATGGTGTGGCGGTGTCAGTTCGAACGTCATGCCAAAGGCCTGGCCGCGCTCGGCCAGGCCGGCGCGAAATTCGTGTTCATCGAAGCCGTCGGGCTGGCGGAACTCAACGCGGATAAAAAAACGCGCCGAACGCTGATCGTCGAAGGAATGGTGTTCGGTGACGTAGCAGCGGTGCTCAAACAGATAACGCGTCACCGCGTCGACGGTACCCAGCAGGCTCGGGCAGTCGGCGGTGAGGATCCAGGTGTCGGGGGCGCGGCTCATGGCGGGAGTCCTTGGTTGTTGTTGGAATGCGCACGTACAGGTGTGGGAGCGGGCTTGCCCGCGATGCAAACAACTCGGTGCATCCGGTTGACCGAGGGGCTGCCATCGCGAGCAAGCCCGCTCCCACAGGGGACAGCAGGCGGGTTTACGCCTCCACGCTCAACCCGTATTCAGCCGCCGCATCCTGCAACCATAACCACCAGTAATCCGAAAAACTGCGGCGGATCAGCAGTTCCCAGGTGTCTTCGCCGGTATGACGAATCACCAGCTGCGACTTGGCGAAGACCGTGCCCACCGCCTTGCCCACCGGGAAATTGTCGGGGTGTACGTCATAACTGGTGGACTTCATCAGCACCTCGCGCACCTTCGGCCCGCTCAGTTCCAGCAGCTGTTGCCCGCCACTGACGTTGACCACCGAAATATGCAGCCCCGCCAGCGCCGCCCGCAGGGCTTGCTCCACGGCGAACTCCTGGCCACCGGGGACGATCAGCAGCCACTCATCCGGCCCCATCCATTGCAGCGAGGTATCAGCGTTGGCCACCAGGCTCAGGGCCACGGGCAGTTCCAGGCCCAGGGCCTTGTGCACGCCTTCGGCAAAGGCCGGGTCTTTGGCGTCACCGCGCAGAGTCAGGTGGCCCAGCAGTTTTTTCTCGCGTACGGTCACGCCAGGGTTTTTCCGGCCCTTGCCGATCAGGCCGGCCAGGCTGGCATGGTGCAGCGAGGATTCGGCTTTGGCGCCCGACTCCGGGCGCTGTTGGTATACGTTGGCTGTGGTCATGAGATCACCCATTCAAATATTCTGCCGGTCGCCTTTCGGGTCGAAGAACACCGAAGACACAATTTCAGCCTCGATCACGCTGCCGTCGACCTGGGGCGAGAACACCCGTTCGCCGATACGCTTCAAGCCGCCCTTGACCACACCCATGGCAAATGAATAACCCAGTGAGTTGTGGGCATAACTCGACGTCACGTGGCCGACCATGGTCATCGGGATCGACTGCTTGGCATCGAACACCAGTTGCGCGCCTTCGGGCAGCCATTGGGTCGGGTTGATGGGCTTGAGCCCCACCAGCTGCTTGCGCTGGTCACGTACGCAGTCTTCACGGTTCATGCCGCGCCAGCCGATCCACGAGAACGGTTTGGTGCGGCCCAAGCACCAGCCCATGTTCAGGTCGTCGGGGGTCATGGAACCGTCAGTGTCCTGACCAACGATGATGAAGCCCTTCTCGGCCCGCAACACGTGCATGGTCTCGGTGCCATAAGGGGTGAGGTTGTACTGCTTGCCCGCCTCGACGATTTTTTCCAGCACGCCCATGGCGTAGTCAGCCTGGATATTGACCTCGTAGGACAGCTCGCCGGTAAACGAGATACGGAACACCCGCGCCGGCACACCGCCCACCAGGCCTTCTTTCCAGGTCATGAACGGGAACGCCTCGCGATCCAGATCAATGTCGGTCACTTCGCTCAGCAACTTGCGGCTATTGGGGCCGGACAAAGTCAGGGTCGCGTAGTGGTCGGTGACCGAGGTGAAGTAGACCTTCAGCTCGGGCCATTCGGTCTGCTGGTAAATTTCCAGCCACTGCAACACACGGGCCGCGCCGCCGGTAGTGGTGGTCATGACGAAATGATTGTCGGCCAGGCAGGCCGTCACGCCGTCGTCGAAGACCATGCCGTCTTCCTTGCACATCAGCCCGTAGCGGGCCTTGCCCACATCAAGTTTGGTCCAGGCATTGGTGTAGATACGGTTGAGAAACTCGCGGGCATCCGGGCCCTGAATGTCGATCTTGCCCAGGGTAGAGGCATCGAGAATGCCGACGCTGTCACGCACCGCTTTGCATTCGCGCTTGACCGCCGCATGCATGTCTTCGCCGTTACGCGGGAAGTACCACGGCCGTTTCCACTGGCCGACGTCTTCAAATTCAGCGCCTTGCTTGACGTGCCAGGCTTGCAGCGCGGTGTAGCGCACCGGCTCGAAAATATGCCCGCAATGGCGCCCCGCCACCGCGCCGAAGGTCACCGGCGTGTAGTTGGGGCGGAACATGGTGGTGCCCATATGCGGGATGGTCACGTTCAGCGAGCGGGCGGCAATGGCCAGGCCGTTGACGTTGCCCAGCTTGCCTTGATCCGTGCCGAAGCCCAGCGCGGTATAGCGTTTAACGTGCTCAACCGACTCGAACCCTTCACGGGTCGCCAGTTCGATGGCCGCAGCAGTGACGTCGTTTTGCAGGTCGACAAATTGCTTCGGTGCCCGCGCCGTACCTTTTTCGTGGGGCACATGGAACAGCGCCAGGGTCGGTTCCTGCAGCTGATTCAGGGCTTTGGGCAACACCCCTTCCACGGCCTTGAAACCGGCTTCGCTGGCCGCACGTGCGCCGCCCTCAAAACCATCGGCCAGGCTGTCGCCCAGCGGGTAGACACCATTGATACCGCCCACACATACGCGCTTTTGCGGTGCTTCGCCGGGGACGAAACCGAGAATATCTTCACGCCAGGTCGGCTTGCCGCCCAGGTGCGAGGCCAAGTGAACCACCGGGCTGTAGCCGCCCGAAGTGGCCAGCAAATCGCACTCCAGCCACTCGCCGGGGCTGGCAACGCTGAGAGCCTTGACGTCGATCGCCGCCACTCGTGCACCCGTTACATGCTTGCTGCCACGGGCTTCGATCACCGCACTCCCGGTGAGGATGCGAATGCCTTTGGCCCGAGCTTCTTCGACCAGCGCACCACGGGGGTTGCTGCGTGCATCGGCAACAGCAACCACTTGCTGGCCGGCGTCGAGCCAGTCCAGGGCTACGCGGTAGGCATGATCGTTGTTGGTACTGAGCACCAGTTTTTTGCCCGGTGCCACGCCATAGCGGCGCACATAGGTGGACACGGCTCCGGCGAGCATATTGCCCGGTACGTCGTTGTTACCGTACACCAACGGCCGCTCGCAGGCACCGGTGGCCAATACCACGCGCTTGGCCCGGACCCGGTGAATACGCTGGCGTACCTGACCGATAGGGGCGCGATCGCCGAGGTGATCGGTGATACGTTCGTGAATAGTCAGGAAGTTGTGGTCGTGATAGCCGTTCACCGTCGCGCGGGGCAACAGGATCACGTCGGGTAGCGTCTTGAGTTCGGCGATCACCTTGGCCACCCACTCCATGGCCGGTTTGCCGTCCAGGCTTTCGCGGCTGTCGAGCAGGCTGCCGCCGAATTCTTCCTGTTCATCGGCGATGATCACCCGCGCACCGCTGCGCGCTGCTGCCAGTGCCGCGGCCAGACCTGCAGGGCCTGCGCCGACAATCAGCACGTCGCAGTGGTGGTTCATATAGTCGTAGGTGTCGGGATCGTTCTGGGTCGGCGAGCGACCCAGGCCTGCGGCTTTGCGGATGTACTTCTCGTAAGTCATCCAGAACGACTGCGGGTACATAAAAGTTTTGTAGTAAAAGCCCGGCGGCATCAGCTTGCCGCCGACCTTGCCGAGGATGCCCATCACATCATTGTTGACGTTGGGCCAGCCGTTGGTGCTGGTGGCCACCAGGCCCTGGTACAAAGCCTGCTGCGTGGCGCGCACGTTGGGGATTTGCGTGGCCTCGGTGGCACCGATCTGCAACACCGCGTTGGGCTCTTCAGCACCGGCGGCGTAAATGCCTCGGGGCCGGGAATATTTGAAACTGCGGCCAATCACGTCAACGCCGTTGGCCAGCAAAGCGGCCGCCAGGCTGTCGCCCTCGTAGCCTTTGTATTGTTGACCGTTGAATGTGAAGCTCAGCACCTTGGTGCGGTCAACGCGGCCGCCATTGGGCAAGCGATGGGTCTGGCTCATACTTTTTCTCCCAGCTCGCGGGTGGCCGTGGTGGCCGCAGGTACTGCCTGCTCAGTGAACTGCGGCTTGCTGCCGATCAGGTAGGTTTCAAGAATTTCGTAGGTCACGGTATTGCGCGTGGCATTGAAATACTGCCGGCAACCGGCGACGTGGTTCCACAGTTCGTGGTGCAGGCCACGGGGGTTGTCGCGAAAGAACAGGTAGTCGCCCCATTCTGCGTCGGTGCAACTGCCAGGGTCGAGCGGGCGCGGGATATGCGCCTGGCCGCTGGCGTGGAATTCCTCTTCGGAGCGAAGCTCGCCGCAATGGGGACAGAAGATATGCAACATGGGTATTTCTCCTGTTAGTGGGCGACAGCGGCAGCGCCGTGTTCGTCGATCAGGGCACCGGTGTGGAACCGGTCAATGGAAAACGGCGCGGCCAGCGGGTGCATCTCGCCCTTGGCCAGGCTGGCAGCAAACACGTTGCCCGAACCCGGCGTGGCCTTGAATCCACCCGTGCCCCAGCCGCAGTTAAAGAACAGATTGGGCACCGGGGTTTTCGAGATGATCGGGCAGGCGTCGGGTGTGGTGTCGACGATGCCGCCCCACTGACGGTTCATGCGCACGCGGGACAACACAGGGAACATTTCCACAATCGCCTGGATCGTGTGCTCGATCACCGGGTACGAACCGCGCTGGCCGTAGCCGACCCAGCCGTCGATACCCGCGCCGATCACCAGGTCGCCCTTGTCGGACTGGCTGATATAGCCGTGTACGGCGTTGGACATGATCACGCTGTCGATAATCGGCTTGATCGGCTCCGACACCAGCGCTTGCAGCGGGTGGGATTCGATCGGCAGGCGAAAGCCGGCCTGACGCGCCATATGCCCCGAGTTGCCAGCCGTGACCACACCGACGCGCTTGGCGCCGATAAAGCCCTTGCTGGTTTCGACGCCGATGCACACGCCGTTTTCCTTGCGAAAGCCGAGCACTTCGGTTTGCTGGATCAGGTCTACGCCCAGAGCATCGGCGGCACGGGCAAAGCCCCAGGCCACGGCATCATGGCGGGCCACGCCGCCACGCCGTTGTACGGTGGCGCCGATGATCGGGTAGCGGGTGTTCTTCGAGCAATCGAGGTAGGGAATCTCGTCCGCTACTTGTTTGCCGTTGAGCAGTTCACCGTCCACACCATTGAGGCGGTTGGCGCTGACCCGACGCTCGGAGTCACGCATGTCCTGCAGGGTGTGGCACAGGTTATAGACGCCGCGCTGGGAGAACATCACGTTGTAGTTCAAGTCCTGGGACAAACCTTCCCATAGCTTCATCGCGTGTTCGTACAGGTGTGCCGACTCGTCCCACAAATAGTTGGAGCGCACGATGGTGGTGTTGCGTGCCGTGTTACCGCCACCCAACCAGCCTTTTTCAACCACGGCCACGTTGGTGATGCCGTGTTCCTTGGCCAGATAGTAAGCAGTTGCCAGACCATGGCCGCCGCCGCCGACGATGACCACGTCATAGACCTTTTTCGGGGTCGGCGTGCGCCACATCTTCTGCCAGTTTTCGTGGTGGCTGAGGGAGTGCTTGAAGAGGCCGAAGCCTGAATACCGTTGCATAGGATCTACTCCAAAAACGCGCTCAGCGATAAACCGGGAAGTCTTGGCACAGCGAAGTCACCTGGCGGGCCACATCGGCCTCGATATCGGCATCGCCGAGGTGATCGAGAACGTCGCAGATCCAGCCTGCCAGCTCCGTGCATTGCGCCACTTTGAAACCACGGGTGGTCACCGCCGGGGTGCCGATACGCAGGCCCGAGGTCACAAACGGTGATTGCGGGTCGTTAGGCACGGCATTCTTGTTGACCGTGATATGGGCGCGGCCCAGGGCGGCGTCGGCGTCCTTGCCGGTCAGGCCCTGGCGGATCAGGCTGAGCAGGAACAGATGATTGTCGGTACCACCCGAGACCACGTCATAGCCACGCTTGATAAACACCTCGGCCATGGCCTGGGCGTTGTCGATGACCTGCTTTTGATAGGTTTTGAAACCCGGTTCCAGCGCTTCCTTGAAGCACACTGCCTTGGCCGCGATCACGTGCATCAAGGGCCCGCCCTGACCGCCGGGGAACACCGCCGAATTGAGTTTCTTTTCCAGGGCTTCGTTGGCCTTGGCCAGAATCAGGCCGCCACGGGGGCCGCGCAGGGTTTTGTGGGTGGTGGTGGTCACCACATCGGCATACGGCAGCGGGTTGGGGTACAACCCGGCAGCGACCAGACCGGCAACGTGGGCCATGTCGACAAACAGGTAGGCTCCCACCTTGTCTGCAATCTGACGAAAGCGTGGGAAGTCGAGGAATTTTGAGTAGGCCGAGAACCCGGCAATGATCATTTTGGGTTGATGTTCAACAGCCAGACGCTCGACTTCGTCGTAGTCGATCAAGCCGGTGCTGGTGTCGATGCCGTACTGCACGGCGTTGTACAGCTTGCCAGAAAAACTGACGCTGGCCCCATGGGTCAAGTGACCGCCATGGGCCAGGCTCATGCCCAGCACGGTGTCACCGGCGTTGAGCAATGCCAGGTAGACGGCTGCGTTGGCCTGGCTGCCGGAATGCGGCTGCACGTTGGCGTAATCGGCGCCGAACAACTGTTTGGCGCGGTCGATGGCCAACTGCTCAACTTTGTCCACATGTTCGCAGCCGCCGTAATAGCGTTTGCCTGGGTAGCCTTCGGCGTACTTGTTGGTCAGACCGCTGCCCTGGGCTTCCATCACCCGCTGGCTGGTGTAGTTTTCGGAGGCGATCAGTTCGATGTGATCTTCCTGGCGCTGATCTTCAGCATTCATGGCCGCCAACAAGGCGTCATCGTAACCCTGGATCTGATCCTGCTTGCTGAACATCGCGTTCTCCCAGCGCCAGCGCGCCTTTTGGTCTCGGTGGGGCTAATGCCCTTTGAGCCAGATGGTAGAGCTGGCGCAGGCAGACCAAATGCCCATGGACGCCACGCAATGGTGCGTTTACGACATGGTTTCCCATAACCCTGTGGGAGCGGGCTTGCTCGCGATACTGGCTGCGAGGTTTGTCTGGCGAAACCGGGAGATGCCATCGCGGGCAAGCCCGCTCCCACATTTTGTTACAGGCCTTTGGGTTATTCTTTTGTAGGGCATTTCCGCACTTTAAGTCGCGCCTGTGCACCTGCCAGATTCTTGGATAAAGTGCACAACACTATTCGACCATGGAACCGGGAAATGACTGACAAGAGCCAACAATTCGCCAGCGACAACTACTCCGGTATCTGCCCTGAAGTCTGGTCCGCCATGGAAAAAGCCAACCACGGCCACCAGCGCTCTTACGGCGACGACGAATGGACGCTGCGCGCCTCGAACGATTTTCGCAAACTGTTCGAAACCGACTGCGAAGTGTATTTCGCCTTTAACGGCACGGCGGCCAACTCCCTGGCGCTGTCGTCCCTGTGCCAGAGCTTTCACAGCGTGATCTGCTCCGAGACCGCCCACGTCGAGACGGACGAATGTGGCGCTCCGGAATTTTTTTCCAACGGCTCCAAGCTGCTGATCGCCCGCACTGAAAACGGCAAGATCACCCCCGAGTCAATCCGCGAGATCGCCCTCAAGCGCAAAGATATCCACTATCCAAAACCGCGGGTGGTCACCATCACCCAGGCCACTGAAGTCGGCAGCGTGTACCGCCCTGAAGAAATCCGCGCGATCAGCGACACCTGCAAGGAGTTGGGCCTGTTGTTGCACATGGACGGCGCGCGGTTCTCCAATGCCTGCGCATTTCTGGGCTGCACGCCCGCCGAACTGAGCTGGAAAGCCGGGGTGGATGTGCTGTGCTTTGGCGGCACCAAGAACGGTATGGCGGTGGGCGAGGCGATTCTGTTTTTCGACCATGCCTTGTCAGTGGATTTTGACTACCGCTGCAAACAGGCCGGGCAACTGGCTTCGAAAATGCGCTTTCTGTCTGCGCCGTGGGTGGGCCTGCTGGAAAACGACGCCTGGCTCAAACACTCGCGCCATGCCAACCACTGCGCGCAGTTGCTGAGTCAGCTGGTGAGTGACATTCCGGGGGTCGAGCTGATGTTTCCGGTGGAAGCCAATGGCGTGTTCCTGCAACTGTCGGAACCGGCCGTAGCGGCACTGACCGCCAGGGGCTGGCGCTTCTATACCTTTATCGGCAAGGGCGGCGCACGCTTCATGTGCTCGTGGGATACCGAGGAAGCACGGGTGCGGGAACTTGCGGCGGATATTCGCGAAGTGATGTCCGCTTAAAGCGCACGTAACATCAATAACACTGTGGGAGCGGGCTTGCTCGCGATGGCATCAGCGCGGTCGTGCAGACAAACCGCGTTGCCTGAATCGCGAGCAAGCCCGCTCCCACAGGGGGTGATTGGTTTGCGAACCGTCAGGATTGCCCCAGGGTTCGCTCAATCACATCGACCGTGGCGCTGACTTGCTCTTGATAACGGTCGAGTTCCTGTTTGTGGCTCAGTTGCAACTCAATCTGTTTTGAACACAGATTCAGTGCTGCCAGCACCAGCAGCTTGTCCCCGATCAGGCTCGGGTACTTTCTTTTCGTTTCGGCCAGGGCGGCTTTCAACATGACCGTGGCCGCCATCAGGGTTTTCTGCTCCCCCTCCGGCGCCTTGATCGTGTAGTCGTTACCCAAAATCGAGACGACATTTACTCCGTCTCTGTCAAGGCTCATGCGCTGACAGGGCTCGCGCGCTCAACCAGTGCCTGGATGCGGGCTGCGGTCGCGCCTTGCTTTTCTTCCTGTTCCATCAGGGTCAGTTGCAGGCTTTCGTTCTCGTCACGGGCCTGGGCCAGTTCGGTGTTCAGTTGCTCGTTGGCATCCAGCAGTTCTTGTTTTTGCTGTACCAGGTCGCTGACCAGTTGTTCCAGTTTGCTAAGGGATGACTCAATCATGGTGATGTTCTCAAGCAGTTTCGAAGGGCGCGTACGATAAAGAAAAGTCAGCGGCTAAGCTAGCGGCAACCTTGCTTTCAGACCCCTAAAGACTGTGGTTTGCAACCTTTGTTCCCTGCCAGGGTTCTGGAGCCACGAAAGCCCGTCAAAACTCAATCCGCACATCCCCTTTCGGTACGCTGCAGCACGACAGGATATAACCCTCGGCCACATCTTCGTCGGTAATGCCGCCGTTGTGCTCCATGTCCACCTCCCCCCCCAGTTTCAACACCTTGCATGTCCCGCAAATGCCCATGCCGCAAGCCTTGGGGATCATCAGTCCGAGTTTGGCCGCTGCCGCATGCACGGTCTCGGCTGGTCCCACACGAATGCTCTTGCCGGACGCGGTGAATTCCACCTGGTTCAAGTCCGCCACGTCCAGCTCCGGTGCGTCCGCCGCCTGCTCGGCCTGTTCTACCGCTTCAGCCCGCACTTCAGGCGGCGTCGCGCCAAAGGATTCTTCGTGGTAACGGCTCATGTCAAAACCGTTGCTTTCCAGCAGGCGCTTGACCGCGTTCATGTAAGGCGTCGGCCCGCAGCAAAACACCTCGCGCTCCATGAAGTCGGGGGCCATCAGGTCGAGCATCTTATGATTCAGATAACCGCGATACCCGGCCCAGGGTTCGCCCAGCCCGTGCTTCTCGCAGATCAGGTGCAGGCTGAAGTTGTCGATACGCGAGGCCATATGCTCCAGCTCGCGGTGATAAATAATGTCCTTGGGCGAGCGGGCGCTGTGGATAAACACCATGTCGACATTGGCGTTGGTGTCGTAAAACCAGCGTGCCATCGACATTACCGGGGTTATACCGACACCGCCGCTCAGATAGAGCACTTTGGGGCTCGGCGCGTCGATGGCGTTAAACAGTCCCACCGGCCCGTGCACGGCCAGTTCCTGGCCTTCGCTCAAGGTGTCGTGCAGCCAGTTGGAGACCCGGCCACCGGGCACCCGCTTGATGGTCACCGAAAAGCTGTACGGCACCGAGGGTGAGCTGGAAATAGTGTACGAGCGCATCACCGGGTCACCGTCGATTTCCAGCTCCAGGGTCACGAATTGCCCCGGTTTGAAAAAGAACAGGATCGGCTGGTCGGCCATAAAACAGAAGGTGCGCACATCCCAGGTTTCCTGAATCACTTTGACGCATCGCACGATGTGTCGGCCATTGGCCCAGGTCTGGGTGGTTACCGGGTTCAGAAAGCTATTGGACATGCGCTTCTCCACGGCCGACAGCCGGCCTCTTGCTGGCGATTCTGCGCATGCCCCGAAGCGGCCATTTATCCATTCGCGACATCCACATACTTATCGCGACCAGCCCCTGAAAACAGCACCTTCAGCGTCGGGAACAGATTGGGCCATGTCGCCCGTAGATATGGCTGCGGCGCACTTCGAACGCACACTCAGCGCCACTACCACTTGTATTGCTTTGCCTTGCGTCGAACCCCTGATCAGCCATTTTTAGGCCACATCCGATGGCCATGAGGACTACAACGATGGACGTCACCGCAAACTTGAGCCTGGGCGATCCACTGGAACCCGCACGCAAGGCCACCGCCGAGATGCTGCAGAACCGCGAGCGGACATTTTCGCTGCCACAGCCGTTTTATAACGACGAGCGCCTGTTCGAAATCGATATGCAGGAGATCTTCCAGAAGGAGTGGCTGATTGCAGGCATGACTTGCGAGATACCGGCCAAGGGCAACTTCCTGACCCTGCAGGTGGGCAAGAACCCGATTATCGTGATTCGCGGCGCAGAAGGTCAGGTGCATGCCTTTCATAACGTGTGCCGCCATCGTGGTTCGCGACTGTGCACCAGCGAAAAAGGCAAGGTCGCCAAACTGGTGTGTCATTACCACCAGTGGACCTATGAGCTGGACGGGCGCCTGCTGTTTGCCGGCACCGAGATGGGTGCGGACTTCGACATGAAGCAATACGGCCTCAAGCCGGTGAACGTCAAAACCGCGGGCGGCTATATCTTTATCAGCCTGGCCGAGAACCCTCCCGCCATCGACGAGTTCCTCGCCACACTGAACCACTATATGGAACCTTACGACATGGAAAACACCAAGGTGGCGATTCAAACCACCCTGGTGGAAAAGGCCAACTGGAAACTGGTGCTGGAAAACAACCGCGAGTGCTACCACTGCAACGCGTCGCACCCCGAGTTGCTCAAGACCCTGCTTGAATGGGACGACGTCACCGACCCGCGCGCCGACCAAGCATTCAAGGATCACGTCGCCGCCTCAGCAGCCGCCTGGGACGCCGAGAAAATTCCTTATGCCCACGCCAGCTTCGGCCTGCGTAACCGCATCGTGCGCATGCCACTGCTCAAGGGCACGGTCTCGATGACCCTAGACGGCAAGCAAGGCTGTGCAAAACTGATGGGGCGCATCAAAAACCCGGACCTGGGCTCAATGCGCATCCTGCACTTGCCGCATTCGTGGAACCACTGCATGGGCGACCATATCATCGTATTTACCGTATGGCCGATCAGCGCGCAGGAAACCGTGGTCAGCACCAAATGGCTGGTGCACAAGGATGCGGTAGAAGGCGTGGACTACGACGTGGAGCGCATGCGCAAGGTCTGGGACGCCACCAACGACCAGGATCGCCGGCTGGCTGAAGAAAACCAGCGCGGCATCAACTCGGTCGCCTACCAGCCAGGGCCGTACTCGCAAACCTACGAGTTTGGCGTGGTCAACTTTGTCGACTGGTACAGCGAGCGGCTGCTGAACAATCTGGGAGCGGCGCCTGCGGCGTATCTCAAGGGTGTGGTTGCCCAGTAAACCTGCATCTGCGCAGGGGGCGTTTAACTGGGAAGTGGACAATGCATCAAATACGCCTCACCCGTTACGCGGATCAGCGGGTGGGGCGTTATCTGGCAGGTTTTGACGATCTCAAAACCATGGCGCTCATAAAATCGACGGGCACCTGTGTTCGCCGCATAGTCGATCAGGCTCAAACCGGTCAGCCCCAGTTCGCCGCAACGCGCCTTGGCATGCAGCAAGAACCTGGCGCCCAACCCGAGGTTTCGCCAGCCCTTATGCAAAGCCAGGCTTGAGATATACAGCGTGTCCGGGATTTCCATATCCGCATAAGGTGCCAGCACCGGGTCAGTCTCAGGCTGGGCATCCGGGTCGTCGCGCATCACAAAGCTGTGCATCATGCCGATCACCAGGCCCTCGGCCTCGGCAATCCAGCAGTTTTCATACGAAAATATGACCCCCGTACGGGCATAACGCATCTCCCCGACGTCCAGTAGTTGCTGACCCGGCTGCGCCATCTGACTCCAGATGTAATCGGCGCAGCCTTCGGACGATATCTGAAAAAGACGTGCAATTTCGCGTGCATCGGCACGCACTGCTGGACGAAATGAAACGCTCATTCGTTTTACTCCACGGGGGCACAGGACTCTTTTTAGCTCAAACCGATTCAACTCAACAACACGCAACCCTGGCCTCATTTATGTCCATGTATTGCATGCTAATGATCGTTTTTTAACCACTCCCCTCTAGCCCATGCAGTCAAAGGGCTACAGCCCTTCACCAACATCTTGTCCACAGGCACACCCACAGCAACTGTGGGGAAGTCATGGATCACTACCAGGGCAGACATCTGTACATTTTTTGTGCAAACCTGCACAAGCCACGGTTTTAAAGGCCTGCAGATAACCACACCCACCTTATCCACAGTTTGACCAACTGAATATGTGCGCAACTTTATCCACCCTGTTGAAAACTCCCTTAGCCCTTGTATTGGCTGGTTTTATCCCATCAAAAGACGATGGCAACGTGGATTGAACATTTTTTGATCAGCACCTTGGAGCCCTTTAATATAAAGGCCTGCAGGATAGAGCGAACAACTTATCCACACCTTCACCAACAGAGTTTGTGGGTAAACAGAGCAAGCGCTCTGCAAGTGTGATTTCCTGGCAGCGATCATTTTTTGTACAAACCTGCAGGAGCCACGTCAGCCGGGCCCTGCAAGCAAATACAGACAGGTTACCCACAGGCAGGCACACAGAAACCCGGGGTAACTTTGCGCAGATGTCTGGCAGTACCTTGCCTACTAAAAAGCTGTCCGCAAACTCGCTCGCGAAGGCAGTGATATCAGACGTTAAAAACACTGGATCGATCACCATCATCTGCCACGTTTCTTAGACTTTTTAGAGATTTGGCATCACGCCATACATTATATCAATTTCAGCCTGCAAGGCCCCTCCCCCTTATTAAACAACTCTAAACACTCACAAAATGAACAATCCAACAAAAAGATAACCAACTCACTATTAGCTGGTTCATTTCAATGGATCCAATTTTGATTGAAGGATAATTGCCATCAATCGAATAAGTCCTATATTTATTTTTATGCAGCCTGTTCGCCACCCTGTTTATACAGGCACTCAACCACCTACAAAAACTGCAGGTAACACGCCCCTAAAACCCGCCAATACTTATAGTTTAAACGTGAAAATTTTGTGATCTTGCGCGCCACACTTAACACTGCGGATCCCTTATTAATTATCAATAAAACCGTGCAGATTCAACAAGATAAAACAATCTATCGATTAGATTGGCACCCCTGCTTTATCCGTTATCTGAAACGGCGAGGTCTTTATATGAAACATTCATTTTTGATTATACTTGTCATATGTGCCGGACTAACACCGACCTTCGCTCATGCCAATTGCTGGCAGGATGCAGGCAACCGCTATGACATTGATCCGTTGCTGTTACATGCCATTGCCCAAGTTGAATCGAAAATGAATCCGGCCGCACGCAACGTCAATAAAGACGGGACTTACGATATAGGTTTGATGCAAGTCAACAGTCGCCATTTGAAACACCTTGCCACTTTTGGCATTAGTGAATATCAACTACAGACTCAACCCTGCACCAGTGTCATGGCCGGTGCCTGGATCCTAGCCAAATTTGTCAAACAACTGGGTTACAGCTGGGACGCCGTGGGCGCCTATAACGCCGGAACAAAGCCAAATCGTGAACATCTGCGCAATCGCTACGCCCTTCGCGTCAAGGGGTACTACGGGCAGTTAGTCAGCCAGCGCGAGCAAAGACTCCAGGCTGACGCCCGTAAATCTCAGGCCATATTTGCATCTGGCGGCGAGCGCAAATACAAATGATGTCGCTGGCTCAGGTTCCGGCCGCAAACGCTAGCGCACAACGCCTTCTTCGATCAGGAGCTTGAGAATCACCTCGGCTCCCGCTTGAGCACTGAGCCCTTTGTGAACTTGCCCGGAACCCCCAGCCGCCTTGGCGGTAGCTGCTTTCATGCGATCTGCGCCACTTTTGGCCCTTATCACCTTCAAGCGCTTGGGCCGTGGTCGGGCAGGTTGCAATACGCCGGTTGTGGAT
The DNA here is from genome assembly GCF_022496745.1 of Pseudomonas sp. TMW22080. NCBI lineage: Bacteria > Pseudomonadati > Pseudomonadota > Gammaproteobacteria > Pseudomonadales > Pseudomonadaceae > Pseudomonas > Pseudomonas sp. TMW22080. The sequence goes on from NZ_SCFF01000004.1 coordinate 172,621, forward strand.
AACTCATCGGCAACGATTTCAACCACTTCGGCACTGACCAGCCCCCTTGTAGCCGGGCCGTAGGCGCTTTGGCGCGCCTTGGGAGCAGCGTTATCCACAGTAACCATAAATGGCAGTCGCACTTGCAGCCTGCGCCGCTGCCCCCGGGGCAAGGCTTGCAGCACCTGGGCCACGCCATTTTGGATAGATTCGATCTGCGCCACACCTACCAGCAGTGGCCAGCCCAGCTCTTCGGCCAACAGGTACGGCAGCATGCCCGAACCCTCACCGGTTTCGGCCTGGCTGCCGGTGAGTACCAGTTGCACGCCCGCTTCACGGATGTAATCGCGCAACGCTGGCACGGCATCGGCGCCGTCGGGTTGCTCCAGCACATGCAACTCCTCCAGCCCCATGCCCAGATAGGCGCGCAAGGCCGGTTCATGGGGGTTGCCCGCGTGCAGCACGTGCAGGCTGTCTCCGGCAAGTTGCAGGCCCAGTTCGACGGCGCGGGCGTCCTGTTCGGCGCGACGGGCGCGGCCTGAAGCAGGATGGGCGCCGATTGAAACCAGTGCAACGGTGGCGATGGTCATTTGCAAATCTCCAGACTGAACTCAATCCTGTGGGAGCGGGCTTGCTCGCGATGGAATCACTGCGGTGTATCAGGCTGACCGGGTCGCCCGAATCGCGGGCAAGCCCACTCCCACAGAGGTTGCGCTGCGCCAGTTATCCACAGCCTCGATCAGTGCCTCAAGCACCGCCGTACCGTCACCAATCACCGACACATCCGCGCGTTTGACCATGTCGCAGCCAGGGTCAAGGTTGATCGCCACCACCTTGTCACAGGCACCAATCCCTTGCAGATGCTGGATCGCCCCGCTGATCCCGACCGCCACATACACCCGCGCCGTGACCCATACCCCGCTGGCCCCCACCTGACGCTCGCGACCCATAAAGCCATCGTCCACCGCCACCCGTGATGCACCTTCGGTGGCGCCAAGGGCAGTGGCAGCCCTGTGGAAAAGTCCCCAGTCCTTGATCCCGTTACCACCGCTGAGGATAAATTCGGCTTCAGCCATGGGAATCGCAGCAGGGTCAACTTCAACCGCGCCCAGATCCTCAATACGCGGCAAACAGCTGGCAGCTGCTGTGGATAACTGCACCTCCAGCGCTTCATGCCGGGTTTCACTGACCGGCTCGGCACACTCGGCCGCTGCCAGAATCAACCGCCGCAACGGCTGGACGACATCTTGCTGACCTGCCCCGGCACGGCCGATGCAAACGCCATCCTTGAGTTGCCACACCCGCGTGGCCGGGCGTTCTCCCAGGCTGGCGGCAAAGCGCCGGCCCAATTCACCGCCACCACTGCGGCTGTCAGGCAATAGCCAGTGGCGTGGCGTGAACTGGTTATCCACAGCCCGTAAACCCAGCACCTGGTGCTCCGGTGCATAACCTTCACTGTCGAGCATCAACAGCCGATCAACCCCGGCCGTGGCAAAGGCGGTCTCCCTGGACTCGCCGAATACCACCGCCAGCACCGCTCCATCGCTGCCCGCCAATTGATGGGCCAGCCCCAGCAGATCGCGGTCGTGGCTGCTCAGGCGGCCCCCGACCATATCCGGCACCACGGCGATATAAAACGCCGGGGCCGCGACCTGATGCAGCGGTAATTGCACCTCGACGCTGGCCGCGCGCCTGCTGGTCCCGCCCTGCTGCACGCCGCTGCGGTCTATGCGCTTGATGCCGTTGGGGCCGATAAAACCCGCACCATGGACATTTTTGCGCACTACGCCATTGGGCCCCATCCAGCTCTGCTGCACGGGTTGCATGGCCGCGTGCAACGGATGCAGACGGTTACGGGCGATCCACTCGGCCCGTGGGTCGCGGCGGATAATGTCACTCATGCGATCACCTCCGATTCTGGCCGTCGGACAGGTTTGGCCACGACGTCTTCAATCAGCGCATCGGCCACCAGTTCGGCAATGTCCTTGATTTGCGGACGGGGTTCGACCACCCCTTCGAGCATCGCCGTGCATTGCGGGCAACCCACCGCCACACGCTCGGCGCCCGTCTCACGGATATCGTCCATGCGCATGTCGGGGATCCTCTGCTTGCCGGGGATGTCGGTAATCGGCGCGCCGCCACCGCCACCACAGCAACGGGAACGAAAGCCCGAACGCTGCATCTCCTTGACCTCGATGCCCAAGGCGCGCAGTACCGCACGCGGCGCCTCGTATTCGCCGTTATAGCGGCCCAGGTAGCAGGGGTCGTGATAGGTCACGCTGCCGCCCGCATCCGCGGCAAGATTGAGCAGGCCGGCATCGATCAACTCGGCCATATAAGTGCTGTGATGTTGCACAAGGTAGTCGCCGCCAAAGGCGCCGTATTCGTTTTTCAGCACATGAAAACTGTGCGGATCGCAGGTGACGATGCGCTGGAAGCTGTACTGCGCCAGGGTCTGGATATTGCGCTTAGCCAGCGCCTGAAAGGTCGCTTCATCCCCCAGACGCCGGGCCACGTCGCCACTGTCGCGCTCTTCCAGGCCCAACACGGCAAAGTTGACCCGGGCGGCCTTGAGCACTTTGACAAAGGCACGCAAGGTGCGCTGGTTACGCATGTCGAAAGCCCCGTCACCGACCCAGAACAACACGTCCACGGCGGGCTTGTCGCGCATCAGGTCGAGGTTCAGGTCCGCAGCCCAGTTCATCCGCCCGCCGGGGGCAAAACCGCCGGGGTTATCGGTGGCGATCAGGTTGTCCAGCACCTGCGCGCCATTGTTCGGTGTCGCACCTTTTTCCAGGGTCAGGAAACGGCGCATATCGACGATGGCGTCCACATGCTCGATCATCATCGGGCACTCTTCAACGCAGGCGCGGCAAGTGGTGCAGGACCACAGCGTGTCGGCATCGACCAGCCCGTTGACGATCGGCTGATGCGGGTTGCCGCCATGCTCACCAATAGGTTTACCGGGATAGGGACTGCCAGCAAAGTGAGCATCGGTGCCGCCCGCGAGGCCGACCACCATGTCCTGAATCAGTTTCTTTGGATTGAGCGGCTGGCCGGCGGCGAAAGCCGGGCAGGCGGCTTCGCATTTGCCGCATTGCACGCAGGCGTCAAACCCCAGCAATTGGTTCCAGGTGAAATCCTTGGGTTTTTCCACGCCCAGGGGCGCACTGCGATCGTTTAAATCCAGCGGTTTTAGCCCTGTTGAACGGCCGCCGCCAAAGCGCTCGGCGCGGCGGTGCCAGGCCAGATGCAATGCGCCCGCGAAGGCGTGCTTCATCGGCCCGCCCCAGGTCATGCCGAAAAATAATTCCGACACACCCCACGCCACGCCCACGCTTAAAACCGCCGCCAGCATCCAACCGCCGAAGCCTTCGGGCAACAGCCCTGCAACCGGCAAGGTGAGGATGAAAAAACTGGCGGAAAACACCAGCAAGCTTTTCGGCAGGCGCATCCACGGGCCTTTGGACAGGCGCGAGGGTGGGTTCAGGCGACGCTTGAACACGAACACAGCACCGATAAACATCAGCGCCGTGGCCAACAGCAAGGCATAGCCGAGGATGCGGTTATGCAGGCCCAGGCCATGCACCAGGATCGCCAGCACGGCCGCCAGCACAAAGCCGCCAGCAGTGGCGACGTGGGTGTTGGCCATGTATTTGTCGCGGGCGACCACGTGGTGCAGATCGACCATGTAGCGCCGGGGCATGGCCAGCAGCCCGCCAAGCAGATCGACCTTGGCCGGGCGACCGCGGCGCCACATGTTCATGCGCCGAATGGCGCCCGCAATCGCCAGGACGAGGGCGGCGAACAGCAGGATGGGAAGAACGATATTGAGCATGGTGAAGCTCCCAAAGACCACGCAGGTCTGATGTGAGAGCGGGCTTGCTCGCGATTCAGGCGACGCGGTGCATCAGCAACACCGCGTGATCGTTTATCGCGAGCAAGCCCGCTCCCACATTGGTTCGGTGTCGGGTCAAAAATCCTTGCACAACCGCAGCGCGTCATAGATCGCTGCATGCACGTTGCGCTGGGCCACACAGTCACCGATACGAAACAGCAGGTAGCCGTCCCCCGCCTCGCTCAAGCACGGTTGCGGCTTGATCGCGAACAGCGCTTCGACGTCGATCTGGCCCTTGTTGCGCGAATCCGGCTTGAGCCCGTAATACAGCTCTTCATCCGGTCGCACACCGTTTTCGATGATTACCTGATCGACCACCCGCTCCTCTTTGACACCGGTGTATTCGTTCTCCAGCACAGCAATCACCTTGTCACCCTCGCGGTAGACCTTCTCCAGCATCATGTCGCCGGTCATGACCACTTCCTTGGGATACAGGCTGCGGTAATACGTGGGGAATGACGTGCCGCCAATGGCCACACCGGGCTTGGTGTCGTCGGTCACGATCTCGACCTGCGCTCCCTTGTCCGCCGCAAAATCGGCCACCGACATACCGGTAAATTCGCAAATGGTGTCGTACACCAGCACGTTTTTACCGGGCGCCACTTTGCCGTCGAGTACATCCCAGCTGCTGACCACCAGCCCTTCGGCCGCGCCCCAGTGTTCGTTCTGCTCCACAAACGGGTGCCCGCCCACCGCCAGCACCACAATGTCCGGACGCAAGTCCATGATCGTCGCCGCATCCGCTGCGGTGCCCAGGCGCAGGTCAACTTTCAGGCGCGCCAGTTCCAGTTGAAACCAGCGGGTGATGCCTGCCATCTGGTCACGCTGGGGCGCTTTGGAGGCGGTGGTGATCTGCCCGCCGATGGCGTCCTTTTTCTCGAACAGGGTCACGTCATGACCGCGCTCGGCAGCTACCCGTGCCGCCTCCATCCCTGCTGGCCCGGCGCCAACAATCACCACCTTGCGTTTGGCCCCGGTGGATTTTTCGATGATATGCGGCACGCCCATATATTCCCGGGAGGTGGCCGCGTTCTGGATGCACAGCACGTCCAGCCCCTGGTACTGACGGTCAATGCAGTAGTTGGCACCCACGCATTGTTTAATCTGGTCGACCTGGCCCATCTTGATCTTGGCGATCAGGTGCGGATCGGCAATATGGGCACGGGTCATGCCCACCATGTCGACATAACCCCCCTCCAGAATCCGCGTGGCCTGGTTCGGGTCCTTGATGTTCTGCGCATGCAGCACCGGGGCCTTGACCACTTCCTTGATCCCGGCGGCCAGGTGCAAAAACGGCTCCGGCGGAAAGCTCATGTTGGGGATTACGTTGGCCAGGGTGTTGTGGGTGTCACATCCCGAGCCGACCACGCCGATAAAGTCGAGCATGCCGGTGTCGTCGTAGTACTTGGCAATTTGTTTCATGTCCTCATGGCTCAGGCCATCAGGGTGAAACTCATCCCCGCACAGGCGGATGCCCACGCAGAAATCCGGGCCGACTTCAGCGCGCACGGCCTTGAGCACTTCGAGGCCGAAACGCATGCGATTTTCAAAACTGCCGCCCCATTCATCGGTGCGTTTGTTGACACGCGGGCTCCAGAACTGGTCGATCATGTGCTGGTGCACCGCCGACAGCTCAACCCCGTCCAGTCCACCGGCTTTGGCCCGGCCTGCAGCACTGGCGTAGTTACCGATGATCCGCCAGATTTCTTCAGGCTCGATGGTTTTGCATGTGGCCCGGTGCACCGGCTCACGTACACCGGAAGGTGACATCAGGGTCGGCCAGTTGAAGCCGTCCCAGCGCGAGCGGCGGCCCATGTGGGTAATCTGGATCATGATCTTGGCGCCATGCTTGTGCATGGCATCGGCCAGGTTCTGGAAGTGCGGGATAATGCGGTCGGTGCTCAGGTTGACCGAACTCCACCACTCTTGTGGACTGTCGATGGCCACCACCGAAGAGCCGCCGCAAATCGCCAGGCCGATACCGCCCTTGGCCTTTTCTTCGTAGTACTGCACATAACGCTCGGTGGTCATGCCGCCATCGGTGGCATACACCTCGGCATGGGCGGTGCTCAGCACACGGTTGCGGATGGTCAGCTTGCCGATTTGAATCGGCTCAAACATTGCTTCGAACGCCATATCCCGATCCTCGACTTACAACGGCTTGACGATAAACAGGCCGTGGTCGTGGCCTTCTTCCGATCCGCTATAAACCTGTTCTGCCACGGTCCGGATGTTGCTGCCACGGGCGTGCAGAATCTGGTCCATGGCGCCGGCAAACCAGCCGGTGAACATGTAGTCGACCTTGCGCCCGACCTTGCCGTACACGTACACAAAGCAGGAGTGTTCCAGCTTGATGGTGGCAGTGCCTTTGTCGAGATCGATGTCCTGGATCTTGAACAGGCCCCAGCCGCGCTGGGACAGGCGTTTCATGTAGTGCTCGAACACCGCGACGCCTTCGATGCCGTGGCATTCGGCTTCTTTTTCGCACCAGTGCCAGGCGGATTTGTAGCCGGCCTTGTAAAGAATGTCGGCGTAGGTATCAGCGCCAAGGACTTCTTCAATGCCCATGTGGTTGTTGACGAAAAAGTGGCGCGGCACATAGAGCATCGGCAAAGCGTCGGAAGTCCAGACGCCGGTTTCGCTGTCGACTTCGATGGGTAATTGCGGGGCGATTTTGGCCATGGGTAGCGCTCCAAAAGATGATGAAGTCCCGTGCAGCTGTCGAAGGCTGCGTTCGAGCGCGAAGCGGTCGCAAAACCGCTCACTGCGCCCTGACAGGAAAAATGTGCAATATGGGTTTACGACTGCTTCGCAGCCGGACGCAGCCTTCGGCAGCTGCTACGCAACAAATACGGTGCGGTTACTCGCCCCAGACATCCTTGAGCACGTTGACCCAGTTCTCGCCCATGATCTTGCGCACCACGCGCTCGTTGTGGCCGCGCTTGAGCAGGGTTTCGGTCAGGTTGGGGAACTCGCCCACGGTGCGGATGCCCAGCGGGTTGATGATCTTGCCGAAGCTGGTCAGGCGGCGGGCGTAGCCCTTGTCGTGGGTCAGCATTTCGAAAAAGTCCTGACCGTGGCCCTGGGTAAAGTCAGTGCCGATACCGATCGAATCTTCGCCGACAATATTCATGGTGTATTCGATCGCTTCGGCGTAGTCGTCGATGGTCGAATCAATACCCTTGGCCAGAAACGGCGCGAACATGGTCACCCCGACAAAACCGCCATGGTCGGCAATGAACTTGAGCTCGGCGTCGGATTTGTTGCGTGGATGTTCCTTGAGGCCGGAAGGCAGGCAGTGGGAATAGCAGACCGGTTTTTTCGATTCCAGAATCACCTCTTCCGAGGTTTTCGAACCCACGTGGGACAGGTCGCACATGATCCCGACACGGTTCATTTCAGCCACTACTTCACGGCCAAACCCCGAGAGCCCGCCATCGCGTTCATAGCAGCCGGTGCCCACCAGGTTCTGGGTGTTGTAGCACATCTGCACCACGCCAACGCCGAGCTGCTTGAAGATCTCGATATAGCCCAGCTGGTCTTCAAAGGCATGGGCATTCTGGAAGCCGAAGATGATCCCGGTCTTGCCCTGTTCCTTGGCGCGACGGATATCGGCAGTGGTCTTGACCGCAAGCACCAGGTCGCTGTTGTCGCGGATCAGGGTCTGGCTGGCGACGATGTTGTTGATCGTGGCCTGGAAGCCCTCCCATACCGACACAGTGCAGTTGGCAGCGGTGAGGCCGCCCTTGCGCATGTCTTCAAACAGTTCGCGGTTCCATTTGGCAATGATCAGCCCGTCGATAACGATACTGTCTGCGTGCAACTCGGTTGGGCTCATCAGGCGTCCCCTTATTGGCGTTTGCTGCGCCGAATCGTCTGCCGGCGCTATTGGGGCCAGCATAGGCCCGGGGTCAAAACCAGCCGGGTGCAAAAGCGACAGCGCAATTGCCGAAAGCGTCAACACGCGACAAAGCCGCCGACAGCAATGTCATGAGCTATCTGTTCTTTGGCTCACGCATAAGCCAGAATCGGCCCCAACTATGGATTAGGAAGCGGCAATGAAATCGATTCTCCTGGCCTTGGCATTGTTCACCGGCGGCGCTCATGCAGCTGAAAATGCCGACTACAACCCGTGCGACGCGGTAGAAAACGACCGCCAAACCCTGGCGTGCTCGGTGTTCAGCAAGAATGCTGCCGAACAATTGCTGAGCGAAAACTACGAAGCCCTGCAGGAACGCATGACTTCGCTGTACGGCAGTAACGCGACGCAACTCAATAACATCCTGAGCAAGATAAAGACCGCCCAGGCCCTGTGGTTGCACCAGCGCGACGCCGATTGCGCAATTGCCGTGTTCCCCGCCACCGCCGGCACCGAAGCGTTCAACATCGCCCAGAACGATTGCATGGCGCGTATCAGCGATGACCGTTCAGAGTTTCTGGAATCGATCGGGCAGGACTGATCTTCATATTGAATAAACCAGGGTTTTTATGACTATTTGCGGTATCGAGATCAAAGGCAGCGAAGCCATTTTTGCAATGGCAGCCCAAGGCGCCAATGGCCTTGAACACAGGGCCAATGCCACCAAGAAAATCGCCCTGGACGACGATGACGAGAGCGTCAACGTCAAAGCCTTCGCCATGCAAATAGCGGTCTTTGTGAAAGCCAACGGCATCACCCGCATTGCAATCAAGAAGCGCAGCAAAAAGGGTGAATTTGCCGGTGGCCCGACTACCTTCAAGATCGAGGGCATCATCCAGTTGCTGGACGATTGCGAGGTGCAGTTGCTGTCGCCACAGACCCTCAATGCGCAATACAAGAAACACGCCTTCGACTTGCCCGCCTCGCTGAACAAGTATCAGCATGAGGCCTACAAGGCGGCGTGTGCGGCGTTGCTCAAGGGTTAGTAGCGGCAACCCGATCCTGCCTCGGCGCACAGGTAAACCGCGCCCGGTAGCTGCGGGTGAAATACGACGGTGACTCAAAGCCGCAGGCAATGCTGATGTCCAGCACGCTCATGTCGGTCTGACGCAGCAGTTGCCGGGCCTTTTCCAGGCGCAGGCCCAGATAGAAGTTGCGCGGGGTGTCGTTCAGGTGCAAACGGAACAGACGCTCCAGCTGGCGCCGCGTAACGTTGATGCCAAGCGCCAGTTGCGCAGTGCTCAGTGGCGGCTCGCTGTGCTGTTCCATCTCGCCAATCACCTGCACCAATTTCTTGTTATGAATGCCATAACGGCTGGCGACCTGCATGCGCTGGTGGTCTTTGCGCTGACGGATACGGCCAAGCACGAATTGCTCGGACACCTGAATCGCCAACTCAGGCCCATAAGCCTGGGCTATCAGGTCGAGCATCAGGTCGATGGAGGCTGTACCGCCCGCACAGGTGATGCGCTGGCGGTCAATCTCAAACAGCTCTTGAGTCACATGCAGCCTGGGGTATGACTCCTTGAACGCTTCCAGCGCCTCCCAATGCAAGGTCAGGCGATAGCCGTCGAGCAAACCTGCCTGCGCCAGTACCACGCTACCCGTGTCGATGCCACCCAAGGTGACGCCGTCGTTGTCCAGGCGACGCAGCCACTGAATCAGCGCCGGGGTCACGTGGGTCAGCGGATCAAAGCCGGCCACCACCAACAACGTCGCCCCGGCTTCAAGTGCCTCAAACCCGCCTTCGGCATTGACCGACATACCGTTGCTCGCCAACACGGCGCCACCCCCGCAACTGAGCACATGCCAGCGGTACAGCTCACCGCGAAAACGGTTGGCCACCCGCAGCGGCTCGATGGCCGAAATAAAGCCCATTGAGGAAAAGCCGGGCAGCAGAAGGAAGTAGAAATCCTGGGCCATAGGGGGCGCTCTCACGTCGGTTCAGCGGATTGAACCACAGTCAGGTCGCTGCAGTGCAAATCCACGTCGCCCCAGTGCGGTTGCGCAGCACGCCGCCTGCGTACCTTGGTATCACGGTGCACAAAGACGCCGATCCCCCAATAACAACCTGCCGAGGCCCTCCCCATGAAACGACTGATCAGCTGTTGCCTGCTGGTACTGAGCCCCTACGCGTTGGCGGCTGAAGATGCTTCGTGCAAGAACGTACGCATGGGCGTGGTCAATTGGACCGATGTAATCGCCACCAGCGCCATGGCGCAAACCCTGCTCGACGGTCTGGGCTATAAAACCAAACAGACCAGTGCCTCACAGCAAATTATTTTCGCCGGCTTGCGTGACAAGCGGCTGGACATGTTTCTGGGTTACTGGAACCCGATCATGAACCAGAGCATTACCCCGTTTGTGGACGCCAAACAGGTCACGGTACTGGCCGAACCGAGCCTTAAAGACGCCAAGGCCATGCTTGCCGTTCCAACCTATATGGCTGACAAGGGGCTCAAAAGCTTTGCTGACATTGCCACATTCGAGAAAGAACTGGGCGGCAGGATTTACGGGATCGAACCGGGCTCCGGCGCCAATACCCAGATCAAGGCCATGATCGAGAAAAACCAGTTTGGCCTGGGCAAGTTCCAGTTGGTGGAGTCCAGTGAAGCCGGCATGCTCTCGGCGGTGACCCGCGCAGTAAAACGCAATGAGCCGATTGTGTTCTTCGGCTGGACCCCGCACCCGATGAATATTAATCAGGACATGACCTACCTGACGGGCAGTGAAGATGCCCTTGGCCCCGATGAAGGCCGGGCCACGGTGTGGACGGTCACTGCCCCGGACTACGCCAGCCGCTGCCCGAACGTCAGCCGTTTGCTCAGCAACCTGACCTTCAGCGCCGAAGACGAGAGCCGCATGATGCAGCCGCTGCTTGATCACAAGGATGCTCAAGCCTCCGCCCGACAGTGGCTCAAGGACCACCCGCAAGACCAGCAGCGCTGGCTTGAAGGGGTGACCACGGTAGACGGTAAACCCGCTGCCGGGAACCTGAAACTCAGCGCTAAATAATTCAACACCGAGCCCGCCCTGCGCAGCCTGCAATGGCTGCGGTGTGGCGCTCTACGCCCCAAGGAAATGCCCCATGAACCACGACGTCATCATCACCTGCGCACTCACCGGTGCCGGCGACACCAGCGGCCGCAGCCCTTTGGTACCGGTCACCCCCAAGCAAATTGCCGAAGCTGCCGTGGAAGCGGCCAAGGCCGGAGCCACAGTGGTGCATTGCCATGTACGCGACCCGAAAACCGGGCAGTTCAGCCGCGATGTAGCGCTGTACCGCGAACTGATGGAGCGCATCCGCGAGGCGGACATCGACATCATCGTCAACCTCACGGCCGGGATGGGGGGTGACTTGCATATCGGCCCGGGTGAGAACCCGATGGAGTTTGGTCCCAACACCGACCTGGTCGGCCCGCTGACCCGTCTGGCTCACGTCGAGGAGCTGTTGCCGGAAATTTGCACCCTGGACTGCGGCACCCTGAACTTTGGCGACGGCGACACGATTTACGTGTCCACCCCGGCACAGCTGCGAGCGGGCGCCAAGCGCATCCAGGAACTTGGCGTTAAAGCCGAACTGGAAATTTTCGACACCGGCCATTTGTGGTTCGCCAAACAGATGATCAAGGAAGGCCTGCTGGATGACCCGCTGTTTCAACTATGCCTGGGTATCCCGTGGGGCGCTCCGGCAGACACCACCAGCATGAAAGCCATGGTCGACAATTTGCCGCCTGATGCGGTGTGGGCCGGTTTCGGCATTGGTCGCATGCAAATGCCGATGGCCGCGCAGGCGGTGCTGCTGGGCGGCAACGTGCGGGTCGGGCTTGAGGACAATTTATGGCTGGACCGAGGAGTGCTGGCCACCAACGGGCAACTGGTGGAGCGCGCCACAGAGATCCTCAGCCGCCTGGGTGCACGGGTGCTGAGCCCGGCTGAAGGCAGGGTGAAGATGGGCCTTAAAGAACGCCGCTAAGCAACTACGCAGCAGCATTGCCTGTGGGAGCGAGCCTGCTCGCGAAGGTCGTCAACGATAACGCCTGTTGACTGAGTTATCGCGGTGCCCTTGGGGCCTTCGCGAGCAGGCTCGCTCCCACGCACTCTCATTATTGTTATCCAGGAGCACGCCATGACCTTTATCACCGAGATTAAAACCTTCGCCGCCCTGGGCAGCGGTGTCATTGGCAGCGGCTGGGTTGCTCGCGCCCTCGCCTACGGCCTGGACGTGGTGGCCTGGGACCCGGCCCCCGGTGCCGAAGCGGCCCTGCGCAAACGCGTCGCCAAAGCCTGGCCCGCACTGGAAAAAAGCGGCCTTGCTGAAGGCGCATCCCAACACCGGCTGCGGTTTGTCAGCACCATTGATGAATGCGTGCGCGATGCCGATTTCATTCAGGAAAGCGCCCCGGAGCGACTCGACCTGAAGCTTGAACTGCACAGCAAAATCAGCGCCGCCGCCAAACCCGATGCATTGATCGGCTCCAGCACCTCGGGCCTGCTGCCCAGCGAATTTTATGAAACCTCCACACACCCCGAGCGCTGCATCGTCGGGCACCCGTTCAACCCGGTTTACCTGTTGCCATTGGTCGAGGTGGTGGGCGGGCAAAAAACCGCTCCCGAGGCCATTCAGGCGGCGATCAAGGTTTATCAATCCCTGGGCATGCGCCCCCTGCATGTGCGCAAGGAAGTGCCCGGGTTTATTGCCGACCGTCTGCTCGAAGCCTTGTGGCGCGAGGCGCTGCACCTGGTCAATGACGGGGTGGCCAGCACCGGTGAAATTGACGACGCCATTCGCTTTGGCGCAGGGTTGCGCTGGTCGTTCATGGGTACCTTTTTGACCTACACCCTAGCCGGTGGCGATGCCGGAATGCGACATTTCATGAACCAGTTCGGCCCGGCGCTGCAACTGCCGTGGACGTATTTGCCCGCTCCGGAACTGAGCGAAAAACTGATCGACGATGTGGTGGAAGGCACCACTGAACAACTCGGCCAGCACAGCATTGCCGCGCTGGAAAGCTATCGGGATGACTGCCTGCTGGCGGTGATGGAAGCGGTGAACGCAACCAGACTCAAACATGGCATGACCATCAACGACTGATCGAACCGCGAGGTACAGCATGCCCACCCTCACCACCTACACCACGCCCATTCTTGAAGAATGGGTCGATTACAACGGCCACTTGCGCGACGCCTTTTATCTGCTGATTTTCAGCTACGCCACGGATGCCCTGATGGACCGCCTGGGGCTGGACAGCCAGGGCCGCGAAGCCAGCGGTCATTCACTGTTCACCCTGGAGGTGCATCTTAATTACCTGCACGAGGTGAAGCTCGGCGCCCACGTTGAAGTGCGTACCCAGCTCATCGGCCACGACAAAAAACGCCTGCATGTCTATCACAGCCTGCACCTGGCAGGTGATGGGCGAGCCCTCGCGGGCAATGAGCAAATGCTGCTGCACGTGGACTTGGCAGGCCCGCGTTCCGCACCCTTTGGCGAGCACACGCTGGCCGTATTGCAGGCCATCGGGGAGCAACAGCGTGATCTGCCGAGACCCGAGTATGTGAGTCGGGTGATTGCCTTGCCTGTGCCTTAAAACGACCTGTTCTTAGGCATATCAGACATATCACCAAACCGCCCTTGCCCACTGGCTAAAGCCCTACCAGAATCAGACTTCGATCGCGCTTTGTAGAAGGATAAAAAGTCATGATGCACGCGGATTTGATTGATGAGCAGGATCTGGTTGGCCAACTGCGCTCGCTGGGCTTTGAAGTGTCAGGTACGGCGGAGCAGGCCTGCACAACGGCAGTCTGTGGGCTGAACGAGACCAATGCCCGCGCCCTCAAGGGTTTGGTCGAAAAGCTCTACACCGGCAGCGCAACCATTTTACCTGCGGTGCGCGAGGCCATTGACCGGCAGTTGCTGCCGGGCTTGGCGCAGTTCAAGCAGAGCAAGGTCGGGTAAGGCAAAAGCGTCCTCACCCTAGCCCTCTCCCGAAGGGAGGGGGACTAAAAGCAAAAGCAGTTTTGCGCCTCGATACAGATCAAGCGCCCTCCCCACCCCGGGTCAGGGCGCTTTTGATTGTTAAATCCTCACACTGGCAAACGTCGACTCATTGCGCGCCTGATTCAACGCCGACATCGGCCCGGCCAGCGGTGCCAGCAACAGGGACTGCGGGATCTGCACCAGGGTGGTCTGCTGCGCAGTGTTGGAACCCACCCGCTCATCCCGTGGCGGAATGCCGAAGTATTCGCGGTAGCACTTGGAAAAATGCGGCGTGGACACAAAGCCGCACACCGCCGCCACTTCAATAATCGACATCGGTGTTTGCTTGAGCAACTGCCGCGCCCGCACCAGCCGCAACTTCAGGTAATAGCGCGACGGCGAACAATGCAGGTACTTCTGGAACAAGCGCTCGAGCTGGCGCCGCGACACAGTCACATACACCGCCAGCTCATCAAGGTCGATGGGCTCTTCGAGGTTGGCTTCCATTAACGCGACGATTTCCTGCAGCTTGGGCTGGTTGGTGCCAAGCATGTGCTTGAGCGGCACCCGCTGGTGGTCCTGCTCGTTGCGGATACGTTCATACACAAACATTTCCGAAATCGCCGCCGACAGTTCACGGCCATGATCGCGGCTGATCAGGTGCAGCATCATGTCCAGCGGTGCCGTGCCGCCCGAGCTGGTAAAACGGCTGCGGTCGAGGGTAAACAGCCGCGTGCTCATGGCCACGCGCGGGAAGGCTTCCTGCATCGAGGCCAGGCATTCCCAGTGCACACTGCAATCAAAACCGTCGAGCAAGCCGGCATAGGCCAGTGCCCAGCTGCCGGTGCACACGGCACCCAGGCGACGGGACTGGCGCGCCTGACTCTGCAACCAGGACACATGCTCACGGGTCACGGTGCGCTGAATGCCGATACCACCACACACGATGACCATGTCCAGCGCCGGAGCCTTGTGCATGCTGGCGTCGGGGGTCACCTGCAGACCGTCACTGGCCCAGACCTGACTGCCATCGGCGCTGAGGGTGCTCCAGCGATACAACTCACGGCCCGACAACTGGTTGGCCATGCGCAAAGGTTCTATCGCGGAAGCCAGGGAAATGAGCGTGAAATTGTCCAGCAGCAGAAAGCCGATGGATTGAGGCGTACGGTTCTGGGGTTGGACCCCGGAGTTGAACGACGTCATCGCGGTATCTCCTCACACAAAGCGGGTGATGGCCTCAGGCACAGGCTCTTGTTATTACCCTCGTTTCACGGGGCTTTGAAATGACAACGCAAATGCCATGCCTAAACTTGAATGGCTATTCAACAAAGCCTGAAAACGACGTCGCAATGTGTCTGGCAGGGTGATGGGAAATGACGGTTAAACACGGATACACAGGTGCTGACCGAGGCTGTTGAGCACATCGGTAGCACTTGTGGGAAGGGTGTAGGAGCTGCTCGGTTACAGAATGTCACCGAAAGTACGAGTGCGCCAAAACGGGTCGGTGTGCGCTGAAAAAGCGCCGAGGCTGTAGGAGCAAGCCCGCTCCCAGAGGTGTTTGGGGGCTCAACATTCCACCGCACTGACCGCCAGGCCGCCGCGCGAGGTTTCCTTGTATTTGTCGTGCATGTCGGCACCGGTGTCGCGCATGGTGCGGATCACCCGGTCCAGGGAAATAAAGTGCTGGCCGTCACCGCGCAAGGCCATCTGCGCCGCATTGATCGCCTTGACTGCGGCAATCGCGTTGCGCTCGATGCAGGGTACTTGAACCAACCCGCCCACCGGGTCACAGGTCAGGCCCAGGTTATGCTCCAGACCAATTTCAGCGGCGTTGCACAGTTGCTCCGGGGTGGCGCCGAGGATTTGCGCCAGCCCGGCAGCCGCCATCGCGCAGGCCGAGCCGACTTCGCCCTGGCAGCCCACTTCAGCCCCGGAAATCGACGCATTCTTTTTGCACAAAATGCCGATCGCCGCGGCGCTCAGCAGGTAGTCGGCCACATGCGCTTCGCTGACTTCATCGCTGAATTTCATAAAGTAGTGCAACACTGCCGGGATGATCCCTGCCGCACCATTGGTGGGCGCCGTGACCATGCGCCCGCCGGCTGCGTTTTCTTCGTTGACCGCCAGGGCGAACAGGTTGACCCATTCCATCGCGCTCAGGGTCGAGCCGATCACATTGGGCTTGCCCAGTTCCAGCAGGCTGCGGTGCAGGCGCGCAGCACGCCGACGTACATTGAGGCCGCCGGGCAGGATGCCTTCATGTTTCAGGCCTTGCTCCACGCAGTCCTGCATGGCGCGCCAAAGTTTGATCAGACCGCAGCGGATTTCATCTTCGCTGCGCCAGATGCGTTCGTTGGCCATCATCAATGCCGCCACGCTCAGGTGATGTGTGCGGCACAGGTCCAGCAGTTCGACGGCACTATTAAAATCGTAAGGCAGCTCGGTGCGATCCATGTCCAATACGCCACTGGCCGCTTGCGTCGCATCCACTACAAAGCCACCGCCAACCGAGTAATAAGTATCGCCATGCAA
Source organism: Pseudomonas sp. TMW22080 (assembly GCF_022496745.1). Lineage (NCBI taxonomy): Bacteria > Pseudomonadati > Pseudomonadota > Gammaproteobacteria > Pseudomonadales > Pseudomonadaceae > Pseudomonas > Pseudomonas sp. TMW22080. The sequence continues at coordinate 188,926 of NZ_SCFF01000004.1, forward strand.
TATGCCGTGCCCGCTGTGCGCTACCAGGGTCATGGCATTGGGATGAAATGCCAGGTTCTCGTCTATCAGGCGCATATCCTGCGCCCAGTCGAACGGAATCGGTACATGGCCGTCGAGTAACAGGGTGCGGCTTTCGCGCAGCTGCGCGATACGCGAACCAATGCAGGACGGATCAATCGCATCCGGCCATTCCCCCATCAAACCCATGATGACCGCGTTGTCACTGCCATGACCGATACCGGTGGCCGACAGCGAGCCATAGAGCTGCACTTCGATACGGCTTACCTGTTGCAGTTGATCGCGTTCACGCAAGCCCTGCACAAACAGCGCCGCCGCCCGCATCGGGCCCACGGTGTGGGAACTGGAAGGGCCGATACCGATCTTGAACAGGTCAAACACGCTGATAGCCATGAGCACGAACCTCGGGGGTGAATGCCTTGCATCATGGGGTGTTTGCAGTCGGCAAAAACGTCCAGCTACGACCCGCCTTTGCCTGCCAGCGCCCCCGACGTTTTATAGGGCGCAGAGGTATGAAAAAGACAGTTTTCAAGCCTCATTCGTCCAGATACGACCTCGCAGGTACTAGATACGACCCTGCCTGTACTGGATGCGACGCCCCCTGTAGGCGTTTGATTTTCGCTGTTACATGATCGGTTCTGACTCGATTGCAAGATGCGCTGGCAACACGCCTGCCGGGCATCGCCCGACCGCAACTGATATGTGCGGCTTTTCGATCGAAAACCGCAACCCGGACACACAGGAGTCGCTCCATGACACATTCCTCATCGTTGTTGCTGGCTGCATTGCTGAGTCTGCCCGTCATCGCCCAGGCAGCAGAACCGGCGCAATGCAGTACCGTCAATTTTTCGGATGTCGGCTGGACCGACATCACCGTCACCACCGCCGTTACCAGCGAAGTGCTCAAGGGCCTGGGCTACAAAACCAAAACCACCATGATTTCCGTGCCGGTTACCTACAAGTCGCTGGCCGATGGCAAGAACATGGACGTGTTTCTCGGCAACTGGATGCCGACCATGGAAAACGACATCAAGGCCTACCGCGACGCGGGCACCGTCGAGACAGTGCGCGCCAACCTGGAGAACGCCAAATACACCCTCGCCGTACCCGAAGCCCTCTATGAGAAGGGCCTCAAGGACTTCTCCGATCTGCCCAAATTCAGCAAGGAACTGGACGGCAAGATCTACGGCATCGAGCCGGGCAACGACGGCAACCGCATGATCCAGACCATGATCGACAAAAACGCCTTCGGCCTGAAGGACGCCGGCTTCAAGGTGGTGGAATCCAGCGAAGCGGGGATGCTGTCGCAGGTTGACCGCGCCCAGCGTCGTGGCACCGAGGTGGTGTTCCTGGGCTGGGAACCCCACCCGATGAACACTCGCTTCAAAATGAAATACCTCACCGGTGGCGATGAGTTCTTCGGCCCCAACTATGGTCAGGCGACCATCTACACCAACACCCGCAAGGGCTACACCGAAGAATGCAGCAACGTGGGTCAGTTACTGAAGAATCTGGTGTTTACCCTGGACATGGAAAGCACCCTGATGGGCAAGGTGCTGGACGACAAGATCAAACCCGACGCGGCCGCCAAAGCCTGGCTCAAACAAAACCCGCAAGTGCTTGAAAGCTGGCTCGCGGGTGTTACCACGGTGGATGGAAAACCCGGGCTTGAGGCCGTTAAAGCCAGCCTTGCGAAGTAATCGCGGGCGTCGGGCGGCAACTGCGCCCGGCTCCGTTTCAATTCCCCTGCATGCGGACGTTCACTACCATGCTGATTGATCAAAAAATCCCTCTGGGCGATTACATTGCAAACTTCGTCGACTGGCTGACCCAGCACGGCGCCAGCACCTTCGATGCCATCGCCAGCACGCTGGAAGCCATGATCCACGCTGTGACCTTTGCCCTGACCTGGTTCAATCCCTTTGTGTTTATCGGGCTGATTGCACTGTTTGCCCACTTTATCCAGCGCAAGTGGGGGCTCACGGTTTTTGTGGCGCTGTCTTTTCTGCTGATCCTTAACCTGGGGTATTGGCAAGAAACCATGGAAACCCTGGCCCAGGTGCTGTTCGCTACATTTGTATGCGTGATCATCGGCGTGCCGCTAGGAATTCTCGCGGCGCACAAACCCATGTTCTACACCTTTATGCGTCCTGTTCTCGACCTGATGCAGACCGTTCCTACCTTCGTTTACCTGATCCCGACCCTGACCCTGTTCGGGCTGGGCGTGGTGCCGGGGCTGATTTCCACAGTGGTATTTGCCATTGCCGCGCCGATCCGCCTGACTTACCTGGGCATCCGCGATGTCCCCCATGAGTTGCTTGATGCGGGCAAGGCCTTTGGCTGCTCCCGTCGCCAGTTGCTCACCCGTATCGAGCTTCCCCACGCCATGCCGAGCATCGCCGCCGGGATTACCCAATGCATCATGCTGTCATTGTCGATGGTGGTGATCGCCGCCCTGGTGGGTGCCGATGGTCTGGGCAAACCGGTGGTCAATGCCCTCAACACTGCCGATATCGCCTTGGGCTTTGAAGCCGGGCTGGCGATCGTGCTGCTGGCCATCATGCTCGACCGTATCTGCAAGCAGCCGGACGCCAAAGCAGGAGCCGACGCATGAGTATTATCCGTTTCGATAATGTTGACGTGATCTTCGCCAAAGACCCCCGCGCAGCACTCGGCCTTCTGGACCAGGGCTTGTCGCGGGATCAGATCCTGAAAAAAACCGGGCAGATTGTTGGCGTGGAAAAGGCCAGCCTGGACATCGAAAAAGGTGAAATCTGCGTACTGATGGGTTTGTCAGGCTCGGGGAAATCCAGCTTGCTGCGCTGCATCAACGGGCTCAATACGGTCAGTCGCGGCCAGTTGTATGTAGAGCACGAAGGCAAGCAGATAGACATTGCCTCGTGCACCCCTGCCGAACTGAAGATGATGCGCACCAAGCGCATCGCCATGGTGTTTCAGAAATTCGCCCTGATGCCCTGGCTGACGGTGCGCGAAAACATCAGCTTCGGGCTGGAGATGCAGGGCCGTCCCGAAAAGGAACGCCGCACCCTGGTGGATGAAAAACTTGAGCTGGTGGGTCTGACTCAATGGCGCAATAAAAAGCCCGATGAGTTGAGCGGCGGCATGCAGCAGCGGGTTGGCCTGGCGCGGGCACTGGCGATGGACGCCGATATCCTGCTGATGGACGAACCCTTTTCGGCACTTGACCCGTTGATCCGCCAGGGCTTGCAGGATGAGTTGCTGGAACTGCAACACAAGCTGAACAAGACCATTGTGTTTGTCAGCCATGACCTGGACGAAGCACTCAAGCTGGGCAGCCGCATTGCGATCATGAAAGACGGCAAGATCGTGCAGTACAGCAAGCCTGAAGAAATCGTGCTCAACCCCGCCGATGACTATGTACGCACCTTTGTTGCCCATACCAACCCGCTCAACGTGCTGTGCGGACGCAGCCTGATGCGCACACTGGACAACTGCAAACGCATCAATGGCTCGGTGTGCATCGACCCGGGGGATGACTCGTGGATTGATCTGGCGGAGGGCAACACCATAAAAGGCGTGCGCCAGGGTGCTGCTGTGGTGGACCTGCAACACTGGAAAAGCGGTCAGGCAGTAGAAGGCCTGGGGCGTGGGCCAACCCTGGTGGACAGTGGCATCGGCATGCGCGATGCACTACAGATCCGTTACCAGACCGGCAACAAACTGGTGCTGCACGACGATCACAAAGTGGTAGGGATACTGGGGGATACAGAGCTGTATCACGCGCTGCTGGGCAAGAATCTGGGGTAGGCATTACCCTCACCCCAACCCTCTCCCGGAGGGAGAGGGAGAGGGAGCTGACTTGTGGAGATAGTGAGTCAGCATGCAGTCAGTCCCCTCTCCCTCCGGGAGAGGGTTAGGGTGAGGGGCTTTTGCAGTTCTTAGCTATATACGCGGCCAAGGAGTTGGCGATGGCTTTCAAACTGATCGAGCACGTCACGGCTGATCTGCTCCTGGGTGAAGCCCATCAAGTCGTACTCCTGGTTACCGTTGTGCAAGTACACCTCAGCGCGGTAATAACGGCTGCGCACTTCGTCTTCACCCGACTCGCTCGGTGCGGCCAGGTAGCCATCCAGGCTGACTTCGTAGACAAACGGGTTACCTTCTTCCATTTCAACCCGCACGCCCATGCAACGCTTGGCGCTGCCCAGCAGGGTCTGCACATCAAGCCCCTGACTACGCAATTGTACCGCCGCGTCTTCCAGTGCCGGGGTCACGTGTTTGTCCATAAAACGCTGCACCACGGCTTGAGTCGGTTGCAGGTCCTGTGCAGTCAGCCGCTCGCTGAAACCACGACGGCCACGGGCAGCCAGCTCGGCTTGTTCCTGTTCAACCAGAGTGTCCTGGCGCATCGCCTTGTGCAGGCCAAACATAAACAGGATCAATACCACCGAAAACGGCAAACCGGCCAGTACCACCATGGTTTGCATCGCCGCAAAGTTACCGGCAAACAGCAGGCCGATAGTCACCAGCGTGATTACCGCCGACCAGAAGATCCGCAGCCAGTGCGGCGCATCTTCGTCCACATCACCGCCTTTGCACGACAGGTTGGCCATCATCACCGCGCCGGAGTCGGCCGGGGTCAGGAACAGCACAAAGCCGACAAAGATCGAGACACCGATAACAACTTTCGACGCAGGGTAATGCTCAAGCAGTTGATAAATCGCCATCGACGGCTGCTCAAGCGCCGTTTTACCCAGTTCCACGGCACCGTGGTTAACCACCAGGTCCAGCGCCGAGTTACCGAAGATCGACAACCAGGCCAAGGTGAAGCCCAGCGGAATCAACAGCACGCCCGCCACCAGTTCACGCACCGTGCGACCACGGGAAATACGCGCGATAAACATCCCGACAAATGGGGCCCAGGAAATCCACCAGGCCCAGTAGAACAGAGTCCACAGGCCCAGCCAGCCTTCGGTTTTCCTGCTGTCGCCTTCGTACACGTACAGGTCGAAGGTTTTCATCACGATACCGTTGAGGTAGTCGCCGGTGTTTTGCACAAAACCGTTGAGCAGGTGCAGGGTCGGACCGAACAGCAGCACGAAAATCAGCAGGCCACTGAACAGGATAATGTTCAGGTTGGACAGTCGGCGGATGCCGTTCTCAACGCCCGAGACTGCAGCAATGGTCGCCACGGTGCTCATCACGATGATCACGATCAACAGGTTGGTGTTGCTGTGTTCCATGCCGAACAGGTTCTCAAGCCCCGACGACACCTGCATCGAACCAATGCCCAGGTTGGTCACCAGACCCAGCAGTGTCACGAACATACCGAAGCCATCCACCGCATGGCCCGCAGCACCTTTGACCCAGCGCTCGCCCATCAACGGATACAGCGCCGAACGCAACGCCAGCGGCTGGTTGTGACGGTAGGCAAAATAGGCCACGGCCAGACCGACCAGCGCGTAAATCGCCCAGCCATGCAGACCCCAGTGCAGGAAAGTCAGTTGCAACGCCTGGCGCGCTGCTTCATGGCTGCCCGACACGCCTTCAGGCGGGTTGAAGTAGTGATCCAGCGGCTCGGATGCGCCGAAGTACAGCAGCGAAATACCGATACCGGACGAGAACAGCATCCCGGCCCAGGCGCCATAGCTGAAATCCGGGGTGTCCTGTTTCGTTCCCAGTTTCAATTTTCCGTAGGACGAAAACGCCAACCCGACCACAAAGATCAGATAAGCAGCGATGACTACCATGTAGTACCAGCCGAAGCTGCGCGACAGCCATTCCTGGGCCACACCCAGGATACGGCCCGCTTCTTCGGGAGCAATGATCAGGATGGCAGTCAGCAAAAGTATCAAGGCAGTGGAGGTGTAAAACACCCAACCGTTGACCGTCACCTTTTGCGGTGGGGTCTTTATAAGAGAGGCAGAACTCATTGCACGGATGCTCCAGGGAGTGCGAGACAAGGACTTAAGGCAACGCACCACACGACCATTCGCCTAGATAGCGACCAACGGTCGAGTGATATAAAGACACCGCTAAAAAACCGGACCCGCCCAGACCGCGTTCAAAACCTGTGTGCGTCCCCTTGAAATCAAGGGCTGCCCCGCGTGGTCTGATGCGTTGTGCCTGTTTGGATCTCCCGTCAGCGCCTGCGAAAGCCTGCTTCTGCTTGGGTTCCATGGGAATTTACCGTGTCGATTTGCGCCATTCATGCGTAGGAAAACGACATAAATCGCGACGATTTGTCGCAGAGCTTATTCTTTGTTGATTGAACGTTCAATCAAAACAAAATAGACTGGCTGCCGTTCAGTGATGTTTTTGCACTGACCGCCGGCCCAAGGAGATTTGCGAAATGCCCAAGGTCGGTATGCAACCCATACGCCGCCAGCAGTTGATCGAAGCCACATTGACGGCTGTCGATCAGGTCGGGATGGCAGATGCCAGCATTGCGCTGATTGCCCGTCTGGCCGGTGTGTCCAACGGCATCATCAGTCACTACTTCAAAGACAAGAACGGTCTGATTGCCGCCACCATGCGGTACTTGATGAACGTCTTGATCGACAACGTCACCGAGCGCCGCCAGGCGTTGGGCGACGACAGCCCGCGGGCTCATTTACAGGTCATCGTCGAGGGCAACTTCGACGCCAGCCAGGTCAATGGCCCGGCAATGAAAACCTGGCTGGCCTTTTGGGCGGCCAGCATGCACCAACCGTCGTTGCACAGATTGCAGCGGATCAACGACCACCGCTTGTACTCCAATCTGTGCTGCCAGTTCCGCCGGGTGTTGCCCCAGGCCCAGGCCCGCAATGCAGCACGAGGCCTGGCAGCGCTCATCGATGGTCTATGGTTGCGGGGTGCCCTTTCCGGTGACGGCTTCGACACCGACCAGGCACAACGCATCTGCTACGAATATATGGATCTACAACTGGCGAAACAGGTGAGTTAGGCCCAATTAACGCTTAACCCCTGAACTGTCGTGAATCTGCGGTGCCACAGCTAGAGGGCACCCGACTCACGATTAACGCCCACCACTTGTCTGCACTTGCGAGGATTTTATGGCCCGTTTCGAACTGCAAAAACTCTACATCGACGGCGGCTACACCGACGCCGGTAGCGACGCTACTTTCGATGCCATCAACCCGGCTAACGGCGAAGTCCTCGCGCAAGTGCAACGCGCTACCAAAGAAGACGTCGAGCGCGCTGTAGTCAGCGCCGAAAAAGGCCAGAAAATCTGGGCCGCCATGACGTCCATGGAGCGTTCGCGCATCCTGCGTCGCGCCGTGGAAATCCTGCGCGAGCGCAACGATGAACTGGCCGCCCTGGAAACCCTGGACACCGGCAAGTCGTACTCCGAAACCCGTTATGTCGACATCGTCACCGGCGCCGACGTACTGGAGTACTACGCTGGCCTGGCGCCCGCCATCGAAGGCGAGCAAATCCCGCTGCGCGACACTTCGTTCGTGTACACCCGTCGCGAGCCGTTGGGCGTTGTGGCCGGTATCGGCGCGTGGAACTACCCGATCCAGATCGCCCTGTGGAAATCCGCACCGGCCCTGGCTGCCGGCAACGCGATGATCTTCAAGCCAAGTGAAGTCACTTCCCTGACTACCCTGAAGCTCGCCGAAGTCTTCACCGCAGCGGGCCTGCCGGACGGCGTGTTCAACGTTCTGACTGGCAGCGGCCGTGAAGTGGGCACCTGGCTGACCGAGCACCCGCGCATCGCGAAAATCTCGTTCACCGGCGGCACCGATACCGGCAAGAAAGTCACCGCCAGTGCTACCCAGTCGTCGCTCAAAGACGTGACCATGGAACTGGGCGGCAAATCACCGCTGATCATTTTCGACGACGCCGACCTGGATCGCGCCGCGGATACCGCGATGATGGCTAACTTCTACAGCTCGGGCCAGGTGTGCACCAACGGCACCCGCGTATTTATCCCGACGGCCATGAAAGCGGCGTTTGAAGCCAAGATTCTGGAGCGCGTAGCGCGCATCCGTATCGGCAACCCGCAAGACGAAAACACCAACTTCGGCCCGCTGGTCAGCTTTGCTCACATGGAAAGCGTGCTGGGCTACATTGCCAAGGGCAAAGAAGAAGGCGCCCGCCTGCTGTGCGGCGGTGAACGCCTGACCGAAGGTGATCTGGCCAAAGGCGCATTCGTGGCACCGACCGTGTTCACCGACTGCACCGATGACATGACCATCGTCAAAGAAGAAATCTTCGGCCCGGTCATGAGCATCCTCACCTACGACAGCGAAGAAGAAGTGATCCGCCGCGCCAACGACACCGAGTTCGGCCTGGCTGCCGGCGTCGTGACCAAGGACCTGAACCGCGCTCACCGCGTGATTCATCAGCTTGAAGCGGGCATTTGCTGGATCAACGCCTGGGGTGAGTCCGACGCAAAAATGCCGGTGGGCGGCTACAAGCAATCGGGCATTGGCCGTGAAAACGGTATCAGCTCGCTGGCTCAGTACACCCAGATCAAATCGGTACAGGTAGAGCTGGGCGACTACGTTTCGGTGTTCTAAACCGACAGGCCCGCATAAACCCTGTGGGAGCGGGCTTGCCCTCGATGGAATCGCCGCGGTCTGCCTGACAGACCGCGTCGCATGAATCGCGAGCAAGCCCGCTCCCACGGGTTCTGCCACAACTTCAAAGAGGGTGCATTTATGTCCCAAGAATTCGATTACATCATCATTGGTGCCGGCTCTGCCGGTAACACCCTGGCGACCCGTCTGACTGAAGACCAAGGCGTCACCGTGCTGCTGCTTGAAGCAGGCGGCCCGGACTACCGTTTCGACTTCCGCACGCAGATGCCTGCGGCGCTGGCATTCCCGCTGCAAGGGCGTCGCTACAACTGGGCCTTCGAGACCGATCCAGAGCCACACATGGATAACCGTCGCATGGAATGTGGCCGCGGCAAGGGCCTGGGCGGTTCGTCCCTGATCAACGGCATGTGCTACATCCGCGGTAATGCGATGGACTACGACGGCTGGGCGAAATACCCGGGCCTCGAAGACTGGTCGTACCTGGACTGCCTGCCGTACTTCCGCAAAGCCGAAACCCGCGATATCGGCCCCAACGACTACCACGGTGGCGATGGTCCGGTCAGCGTGACCACGCCCAAAGCCGGGAACAACGTGTTGTTCCACGCCATGGTTGAAGCCGGTGTACAGGCCGGTTACCCGCGCACCGAAGACCTGAACGGCTATCAGCAGGAAGGTTTCGGCCCGATGGACCGTACCGTGACGCCGAACGGCCGTCGCGCCAGTACCGCCCGCGGCTACCTGGACACGGCCAAGCAGCGTTCGACCCTGAAAATCGTCACCCACGCCCTGACCGACAAGATCCTGTTTGAAGGTAAACGCGCCGTTGGCGTTTCCTATATGGTCGGCGACAGCGACACCCGCATCCAGGCCAAGGCCCGCAAGGAAGTGCTGCTGTGCAGCGGCGCAATCGGCTCGCCAACCGTGCTGCAACGCTCCGGCGTCGGCCCGGCCGAACTGCTCAACAGCCTCGATATCCCGGTGGTGCACGACCTCCCGGGCGTTGGCCAGAACCTGCAGGATCACCTTGAGTTGTACCTGCAATACGCCTGCACCCAGCCGGTGTCGCTGTACCCGTCGCTGCTTTGGTACAACCAGCCGGCCATTGGTGCCGAGTGGCTGTTCCTGGGCAAAGGCATCGGTGCCAGCAACCAGTTTGAAGCCGGTGGTTTTATCCGCACCCGCGAAGAATTCGAATGGCCGAACATCCAGTACCACTTCCTGCCGGTAGCGATTAACTACAACGGCAGCAACGGGGTGAAAGAGCACGGTTTCCAGGCGCACATGGGCTCCATGCGTTCGCCGAGCCGTGGCCGGATCAATGTGAAGTCCAAGGACCCGCGCGAGTATCCGAGCATCCTGTTCAACTACATGGCCAGCGAGCAGGACTGGCAGGAATTCCGCGACGGCATCCGCCTGACCCGTGAAATCATGCAGCAGCCAGCACTGGATGCATTCCGTGGCCGTGAAATCAGCCCGGGCATCGACAAGCAGACCGACGAAGAGCTGGATACCTTTATCCGCGAACACGCCGAGACCGCGTTCCACCCGTCCTGCTCGTGCAAAATGGGCACCGACGAAATGGCTGTGGTCGACGGCGAGGGCCGTGTGCATGGCATGCAGGGCCTGCGTGTGGTCGATGCCTCAATCATGCCGCTGATCACCACCGGCAACCTCAACGCACCGACGATCATGATCGCCGAGAAAATTGCCGACAAGATCCGTGGCCGCCAGCCGGAGCCGCGCAGCACTGCCGACTACTACGTCGCAGGCGACGCGCCGGTACGCGGCAAGCCGCTGCGTGAAGTGAGCCGTACCGCGCAGTAAGCACTATCCGTAGCAGTTGACGAGCGGAGCGAGGCTACGTCCGGCGGCACAGCCGTCGTAAATTCAGGTTATGCGGTTCTTCTGATGAATCGCGTCATCTGGTTTCACGGTCGCTTCGCAACCGGACGCAGCCTCGTTCCTTCGGCAGCTGCTACGAATTTTGTGTAACTCTTGAGTTTCATCTTGCCCCGCTTGCCCCCGCTTCAGCGCAGGCCTAATCTAGTGCCTCGCTTCGCGCCACACCCCCCCGCCCCACCCGACATGCCAGCCTTGCCTGGCCAAGAGGTTTTCTATGTTTGATGTTGTCTCTTCGAGCAAATGGCCGACCGGCTTCCTGATTAATCCAAACGCAGAACCTCTCGATCCAAAATGGCTCACCGAATTCAGCAAGATCCCCGCAGCCGCAGTCAGTGACTGTCTGGGCCGCAACGTGGGTGGTCTGGGCCTCAAGCCGTTCCACGGTACCCGCCCGATGCTGGGCAGCGCGCTGACCGTCCGTGTACGCCCGGGCGACAACCTGATGATCCTCAAAGCCATGCAAATGGCCCGCCCCGGCGATGTGCTGGTGATCGACGGCAGTGCCGACCTGACCCGTGCCGTGTTCGGCGGCATCATGCGTGCCATGGCCCTCAAGGCCGGGATTGTCGGCGTGGTGATCAACGGCGCCCTGCGCGACCTCGACGAGTGGCAGACCGGTGAACTGCCCGCCTATGCCATCGGCGGCGTACATCGCGGTCCGAGCACTGACGGCGGCGGCGAAATCAACGTCCCCATCTCGTGTGCCGGTATGCTGGTAATGCCAGGCGACCTGATGATCGGCGACGGTGACGGCGTGGTTGCGGCTTCGCGCAGTGAACTGCCGGAATTGCTGATCCGTTGCCACGATCTGCTGGCCCGTGAACAGGCAACGCTCAAGGCGATCAAAGAAGGCACCCTGGACCCGGACCGTTTTGACGCCATCCTGCGCGCCAAGGGTTGCCCGGTTTAACACGCTACGCGCGCCCCTGTGGGAGCGGGCTTGCTCGCGATGGCATCACCGCGGTCCAGCGGGTTAACCGCACTGCCTGCATCGTGAACAAGCCCGCTCCCACAGACCCACCAAGTCCAAGGAGGTCTGTGCATGTTCGATTTCTACCCTCAGCTCAAGCAGCGCTTTGCCGCGCTGCGCACCCGGGCCGAGTTCTTTTCGTTACGCTATGTACGCGAGTCCGGGCAATACCTGTCGGTACGCAAGAACGTCGCAGAGCCTCCCTCATTCAGTCACGACCAGGGCGCCATGCTCACCGTGCGGTTGCGCGGTATCGAAGCCTACGCCGCCACCAACGACCTGTCCCAGACCGGCCTGCAGGCGGCCCTCGACCGCGCCGAAGCCCAGGCCCAGCTGATCGCCGGGCATGCCCTGCTCAACCTGAGCCAGGAGCCGGTGTGCCATGAGCGCGCCGATTTTTTCTCTCCCGACCTCGACCAGGCCTTCCCGTCACTGAGTGAGTGCTTCGAGCTACTGAGCGCCGAGTCGGCCGCCGTGCCCAAAGACGAGCGGCTGGTGAGCTGGGTGGTTTCACTGGGCCTCAATCACGTCGAGCAAATTTACCTGAACAGCGCCGGCGCCGAGTTGCGCCGGGCGCAGCGCTTTGTTTACCCGGGCATGAGTGTCACTGCCTATGACGGCAACGATAGCCAGAGCCGTAGCCTGGGCCGCGAAAACTTCGGCCAGCAAGGTGGCGCCGATGTGATCAGCCGCTGCGGGCTGATCGGTGCCGCACCCCAGGTCGCCGATCAGGCCCTGCAATTGCTGCAGGCACCCAATGCTCCGGTCGGCAAACGCGATCTGCTGCTGATGCCCGACCAGATGATCCTGCAAATCCATGAGTCCATCGGACACCCGCTGGAACTGGACCGCATTCTCGGTGACGAGCGCAATTACGCCGGTACCAGCTTCGTCAAGACCAGCGACTTCGGCAGCCTGCAATATGGCTCAAAGCTGCTGAACGTGACCTTCGACCCAACCATCCCCGAGGAGCTCGCCAGCTACCGCTTCGACGACGACGGCACCCCGGCCTACAAGGAGTTCCTGATCCGCGAAGGCTTGCTGCTACGCCCGCTGGGTGGCGCACTGTCACAGTTCCGCTCGGGCCTCGAAGGCGTGGCCAACAGCCGCGCCTGCGGCTGGAACCGGCCACCGATTGACCGTATGGCCAACCTCAATATCGAGCCAGGCGATCAGTCGCTTGAGCAAATGATCGGCGGTATCGAAAGCGGTATTCTGATGGCCACCAACCGGTCCTGGTCGATCGACGACGCGCGCAACAAGTTCCAGTTCGGTTGCGAGTGGGGCCAGTTGATCGAGGAAGGTGAACTCAAGGGCGTGGTCAAGAACCCCAACTACCGGGGCATTTCCGATCAGTTCTGGCGCAACCTCAGCGCCGTGGGCGACGCCAGCACCTTCAAGGTGCTGGGCACCCCGAACTGCGGCAAGGGCGAACCCAACCAGGTGATCCGCGTGGGCCATGCGTCCCCCGCCTGCGTGTTCAGTCAAATCGATGTGTTTGGAGGTGATGCCTGATGAGTACCCCATTGAGTCAGGCCGAGCAGTTCAAGGGGTTGGTCGAGTGGTTGGGCAAAGCGATCCTTGCGCCTGAGCAGTTCACCCTGGGCTATAACGGCGAAGCGTCGGAATTTATCCGTTTCAACAAGGGCAAGGTGCGTCAGGCCGGACAGGTGCAACAGGCCAGCCTGAGCCTGAAGCTGATCCACGACGGCCGCCACGCCGATGTGAACCTCACCCTGGCTGGCGAGCCTAATGTCGACAAACAGCGCCTGGCCGATGCCCTGCGGCAACTGCGCGACACCTTGCCATTGTTGCCCGCCGATCCGTATTTACTGCTCAACCCGCAGCCGTGGAACAGCCATAACGTGCAGAACCAGCCCCTGCCGGACACGGCCCGGGTTCTGGAAGAAATCCGCAGTGCATCCAAAGGCGTAGATCTGGTCGGATTTTATGCCAGTGGCCCGATCAGCTACGGCTATGCCAGCTCCGAGGGCGCGTTTGGCTGGCATCAGGCCAATAGCTTCAATTTCGACTGGAGTTTGTTCCACAGCAACGGTCAGGCGGTCAAGGCCAGCTACGCCGGCGCCGACTGGGACAGCGAACGTTTCGCCCGGCGCATGCAACTGGCCCGCGAGCAACTGGGTTTCCTCGATCGCCCGCTGCATGCCCTGGCGCCCGGTGAGTACCGAGCCTACCTGGCGCCGGCGGCGCTGGAAGAAGTGATGAGCATGCTGTGCTGGGGCGGTTTTTCGGCCCAGGCACTGGCCAGCAAATCCAGCCCGCTGCAAAAGCTCTACGCGGGCGATGCGCAACTGAGCCCGCTGGTGTCGTTTGACGAGCAGGTCAGCCAGTCCCTGAGCCCGGCGTTTTCCGGCGAGGGGTACCCGCGTCAGGACTTGTCGCTGGTCAAACACGGCAAGGCCGAACAGCAACTGGTGAGTTCTCGCAGTGCCGCCGAGTATGGCCTTGAGGTCAACGGCGCACCGGAGGGCGAAGCCCCGAGCGCACTGGCGATGGCGGCAGGGAGCCTGGTGCAGGCCGACATCCTCAAGCAGTTGGGCACCGGGTTGTATATCAGCAACCTGTGGTACCTGAACTACTCGGACCAACCGGCCGCCCGCCTGACCGGCATGACCCGCTTTGCCACTTTCTGGGTGGAAAACGGCGAGATAAAGGCCCCGGTCAACACCATGCGCTTTGATGACAGCGTCTATAGTCTGCTGGGTTCACAACTGGAAGCGCTGACAGCCGAGCGTGAGTTGTTGCTCTCGGCCAGCACCTACGACCAACGCCAGACGGCGTCAAATCTGCTGCCGGGGGCATTGGTCAAAAAGCTCACGCTGACGCTGTAACACCTGTGGGAGCGGGCTTGCTCGCGATTGCGTCGCCGCGGTTTACCTGAAAAAACCCGGGCCTCTGCATCGCGAGCAAGCCCGCTCCCACAGAGGATTATCGACAGTCCATAAAAAGAGGTCCTATGCCCGTACACCCGGTTCTAAGCCCTGAAACCCTGCGCTGGTTGCCGTGGGTGGTGGCCATCGCGTTTTTCATGCAGTCACTCGACGGCACCATCCTCAACACCGCCCTGCCCGACATGGCCCGCGACCTCGACGAAAACCCGCTGCGCATGCAAGGTGTGATCGTTGCCTACATGCTCACCGTTGCCTTGCTGATCCCGGCCTCGGGGTGGATCGCCGACCGCTTCGGCACCAAAAAAATCTTTTTCAGCGCCATCCTGCTGTTCAGTTTCGGCTCGTTGCTCTGCGCCCTGTCCGGCACTCTCAACGAGCTGATCGGCGCACGGATCGTCCAGGGCCTGGGTGGTGCCCTGATGCTGCCCATCGGCCGGCTGGTGGTGCTCAAGGCCTATCCGCGCTCGGAGCTGGTGCGGATCATGGGTTTTATCACCATTCCCGGCCTGCTCGGCCCGCTGATCGGCCCCACGATGGGCGGCTGGATGGTGCAGTACCTGAGCTGGCACTGGATTTTCCTGATCAACCTGCCCGTGGGCGTTCTCGGTTGCTGGGCCGTCTGGCACTTCATTCCGGATTTGCGCGGCAGCGAGCGCACCCGTTTTGACGGGTTGGGTTTTGTGCTGTTTGGCGCGGCGATGGTGTTTATCACCATTGCCATGGAAGGCCTGGGCGAGCTGCATATGCCGCACCTGCGGGTGATGTTGCTGCTGTTTGCGGGCATGGCCTGTCTGGCAGCGTACTGGTTACGCGCGGGCAATATCAGCAACCCGCTGTTCTCCCCGGTGCTGTTCAAAACCAAGACCTTCGCAGTGGGCATCCTCGGTAACCTGTTCGCCCGCCTGGGCAGCGGCGCCCTGCCGTTTCTGGTGCCCTTGCTGTTGCAGGTCGCGCTGGGCTATTCCCCGTCACAGGCCGGGATGAGCATGCTGCCACTGGCCGCGGCCGCCATGCTGGCCAAATGGGTGGCCAGGCCATTGATCGAGCGCGTGGGATACCGCACCGTGCTGACGGCCAACACCTTCGCCCTTGGCCTGATGCTGGCCAGCATGGGGCTGGTTACCGAACACACGCCATACCCGTTGTTGCTGTCAATGCTGGCCGTTTTGGGAGCGATCAACTCATTGCAGTTCACCGCCATGAACACCGTCACCCTGATCGATCTCGACGACGCCAGCGCCAGCAGCGGCAACAGTTTGCTGTCGGTGGTGGCGCAACTGTCCCTGAGCCTGGGCGTGGCTTGCGCCGGGGCATTGCTTGGCGGCTTTACCGGGGATGGCGGCAACGATGGGGTGGACACGGTGCTGGGCGCGTTCCAGCTGACCTTCCTCACAGTAGGGATCATGGCGATGCTGGCAGCGGCGATATTCCTGCAACTGTCACCCCAGGATGGCCGCAAACCCAAGGCCAACTCGGAACATGAGCTGGAACATTAAGCTACTTTTCGCCAAGAACTGGATGACATCTCGTCCAGAATGTTCAGGCAAAGGGCATGGGACTGGTACACTGCGCGACATTTTGTTTTGCAGGCCAGTCCCGTGACCACCATTGCCACCGCTTTTAACACTCTGCCTCTGTCCGCCGCCATGCTGGCTAACCTCGACTCCCTCGGTTATGCCCAGATGACGCCGATTCAGGCGCAGAGCTTGCCGGTGATCCTCAAAGGCATGGACCTGATCGCCCAGGCCAAGACCGGTAGTGGCAAAACTGCCGCCTTCGGCATCGGCCTGCTGAACCCGATCAACCCGCGCTTCTTCGGCTGCCAGGCCCTTGTGATCTGCCCGACCCGCGAACTGGCTGACCAGGTCGCCAAGGAAATCCGCCGCCTGGCCCGCGCCGAAGACAACATCAAGGTCCTGACCCTGTGTGGCGGCGTGTCGTTCGGCCCGCAGATCGGTTCGCTGGAGCACGGCGCGCACATCATCGTCGGCACTCCGGGGCGTATCCAGCAACACTTGCGCAAAGGCTCGCTGGTACTGGACGGTCTGAACACCCTGGTACTGGACGAAGCTGACCGCATGCTGGACATGGGCTTCTATGACGCCATCGAAGACATCATTGTCAAAACCCCGGAGCGTCGCCAGACCTTGCTGTTCTCGGCCACTTACCCGGCCGGTATCAAGCAGCTGTCGTCCAAGTTCATGCGCAACCCTCAGCAGGTAAAAGCAGAGGCGCTGCACACTGACAGCCAAATCGAGCAGCGTTTCTACGAAATCTCGCCTGAAGAGCGCATGAGCGCCGTGACCAAGGTACTGGGCCACTTCCGCCCGCAGTCCTGCGTGGCGTTCTGCTTCACCAAGCAGCAGGTGCAGGAAACCGTTGATCACCTGACCTCCAAGGGCATTTCGGCCGTCGGCCTGCACGGCGACCTGGAGCAGCGCGACCGTGACCAGGTACTGGCCATGTTTGCCAACCGTTCGACTTCGGTACTGGTTGCCACCGACGTAGCCGCCCGTGGTCTGGACATCGACGCGCTGGACATGGTGCTCAACGTTGAGCTGGCCCGCGATTCGGAAATCCATATTCACCGTGTTGGCCGTACCGGCCGTGCGGGCGAAAAAGGCGTGGCCATCAGCCTGGTTGCACCGTCCGAAGCGCACCGCGCCCAGGCCATCGAGCAGTTGCAGAAAGCTCCGCTGAACTGGGAAACCCTGGACACCCTCACCTCTCAGGGCGGCGCACCGTTGCTGCCGGCCATGAGCACACTGGTGATCGGCGCAGGTCGTAAAGACAAGGTTCGCCCAGGCGATATCCTTGGCGCACTGACCGGCGACGCAGGCATCCCGGGTGCCCAGGTTGGCAAGATCGCCATCTTTGACTTCCAGGCCTACGTGGCGGTTGACCGCACCATTGCCAAGCAGGCTGCACAGCGCCTGAGCGAAGGCAAAATCAAAGGCCGCGTATTGCGCGTGCGGGTTTTGTAAGACGCTTCAAGAGCCCCCTCACCCCAACCCTCTCCCGGAGGGAGAGGGGGCAGATTTGCATAGAATTCGAAATCACCCTGGTCAAGCTCCCTCTCCCTCAGGGAGAGGGCTGGGGTGAGGGCTGCTTTTACCGAGGACACCGCTTTGCGCTCTACCGACGTTGTGATTATTGGCGCTGGCGCCGCAGGCCTGATGTGCGCACTGACCGCCGCCAACCGTGGGCGCAAGGTGATGCTGATCGACCACGCCAACAAGGCAGGCAAAAAGATCCTGATGTCGGGCGGTGGCCGCTGCAACTTCACCAACATGTACACCGAGCCCAACAATTTCCTGTCGCAGAACCCGCACTTTTGCAAGTCGGCCCTGGCCCGCTACACCCAGTGGGACTTTATCGAGATGGTCGCCAAACACGGCGTGCCCTACCACGAGAAAAAACTCGGCCAGCTGTTTTGCGACAACAAATCCAGCGACATCCTCGAAATGCTCCTCGACGAGTGCAAACAGGCCGGCGTCAGCCTGCACCTGGACACTTCAGTCGAACAGATCGAAAAAACCGACAACGGCTACAGCCTCAATACAACGCTGGGGCCGGTTGACTGCCAGTCTCTGGTGGTCGCCACCGGCGGGCTGTCGATCCCGACCCTGGGCGCCACAGGCTTCGGCTATCAAATCGCCAAACAGTTCGGCCACACCTTGCTGCCAACCCGCGCAGGCCTGGTGCCGTTCACCATCACCGATCAGCTCAAAGAGATCTGCACCGAGCTGTCGGGCACGTCGGTGGATTGCCTGGTGAGCTGCAACGACCAGAGCTTTCGCGAAAATATCCTGTTCACCCACCGTGGTTTGAGCGGGCCGGCGATCTTGCAGATTTCCTCGTTCTGGAACCCCGGCGATACGGTTGAGATCAATCTGCTGCCCGACCTCGACGCCCTGAGCTGGCTGCAAACACAGCAGGTTGAGCGCCCCAACAGCGAGTTGAAAACCCTGCTGGGTGAAATCTTCACCAAGAAGATGGCCAATCTGCTGGCCGAGCACTGGTTCGAGTCCAAGCCAATGAAGCAGTACACCCCGGCGGAGCTGGCGCAGGTGGCGGACAAACTGGCGTGCTGGAAGGTGGTCCCCGCGGGCACCGAAGGTTATCGCACCGCTGAAGTGACCCTGGGTGGGGTCGATACCCGCGAAGTGTCGTCCAAGACCATGGAATCGCTGAAAAGCCCCGGCCTGTATTTTGTCGGCGAAGTGCTGGATGTAAGCGGCCATCTTGGCGGCTTCAACTTCCAGTGGGCGTGGGCTTCGGGGTATGCAGCGGCGCAGTACGTCTGACCTGCCCCCCCGTAGCCGCTGCTGCAACCTGCAGCAGCGACTGCAGGGGCGACTGCAGGGGCGCATGAAAAATATTTTTGGTTCGATGTGACAGCCCCATTGCACTGTCGTCTTATCTGGCTCAAGTTAGCGAATCACGAGCCAGGCACCGCCACTTCATGTCATCGAAAAGCTTTCAGCATTCCCTGCGCCGCCTGTGGGCACTGGACAAGTTCAGTTACAGCGTGCGGGTATTTGTCGCCCTGACCGGCAGCATGGCTTTTTGCTGGTATCAGGATGAGATGTCACTGCTGATCCCGTTGTTTCTGGGGGTTATCGCCAGTGCGCTGTCTGAAACCGATGACAGCTGGCAAGGCCGTCTCAACGCCTTGCTGGTGACGCTGGTGTGTTTCACCGCCTCGGCCCTGAGTGTCGAGTTGCTTTTCCCCTACCCCTGGCTGATGGTCTGCGCGCTGGCCCTGGCCAGTTTCGGCCTGACCATGCTCGGCGCGCTGGGCGAGCGCTACGGGGCGATTGCTTCAGCCACACTGATTCTGGCCGTGTACACCATGATCGGCGTAGATCAGCGCGGCGGCGAAGTCACCAACTTCTGGCATGAACCCTTGCTGCTGGTGGCCGGTGCCGCCTGGTACGGGATACTGTCGGTGCTGTGGCAGGCGCTGTTTTCCAATCAGCCGGTGCAACAGAGCCTGGCCCGGTTGTTCTGGGAACTTGGCCTGTACCTGAAAATCAAGTCGGCGCTGTTCGAGCCCATCCGCAAACTGGACGTGGAAGCGGGCCGGCTGGAACTGGCCCGGCAAAACGGCAGGGTGGTGGCGGCGCTGAACACCGCCAAGGAAATCATCCTGCACCGGGTCGGCAATACTCGGCCAGGCTCCAAACTCAGCCGCTACCTCAAGCTGTATTTCCTCGCCCAAGACATCCACGAACGTGCCAGCTCGTCGCACTACCCGTACAACGCCCTGGCCGACGCCTTCTTCCACAGTGATGTGATGTTCCGCTGCCAACGTCTGCTACGCCAGCAAGGCGTGGCCTGCCAGCGCCTGTCGGAGTCGATCAAGCTGCGCCAGCCATTCGTCTATGACGACAGCTTTGCCGAGGCTCTGGGAGACCTGCACGCCTCCCTCGAACACTTGCGCATCCAGAGCAACCCGGCCTGGCGCGGACTGTTGCGTTCATTGCGGGCACTGGCCGCCAACCTCGGCACCCTCGACCGCCTGCTGAGCGATGCAAGCAACCCCGACACCCTGGCCGATGCCACCGATAGCAGCCTGCTCGACCGTTCGCCACGCAACCTCAAAGATGTCTGGTCACGCCTGCGCCAGCATCTGACACCCACCTCGCTGATCTTCCGCCACGCCTTGCGCCTGCCCCTGGCGCTGAGTATCGGTTTTGCGATGGTGCACTGGATTCACCCAAGCCAGGGCTACTGGATCATCCTCACCACGCTGTTCGTGTGCCAGCCAAGCTACGGCGCCACGCGGCGCAAGTTCAGCCAGCGGATTATCGGCACTGCCATCGGCCTGGCCGTGGGCTGGGCGTTGTTCGATCTGTTCCCCAACCCGCTGGTACAGTCGATGTTTGCCGTCGTGGCCGGGGTGGTGTTCTTTATCAACCGCACCACGCGCTACACCCTGAGCACGGCGGCCATCACCCTGATGATTCTGTTTTGCTTCAATCAGGTGGGCGATGGTTACGGACTGTTCCTGCCGCGCCTGTTCGATACCCTGGTGGGTAGCGTGATCGCGGCAGCGGCGGTGTTCCTGTTCTTGCCTGACTGGCAGGGTCGTCGCCTGAACCAGGTGCTGGCCAATACCCTGAGCTGCAACAGCCAGTACCTGCGCCAGATCATGCAGCAATATGCCCAGGGTAAAAGCGACAGCCTGGCCTATCGGTTGGCACGGCGTAACGCACATAACGCCGATGCGGCGCTGTCGACCACCCTGGCCAATATGCTGATGGAACCCGGGCATTTCCGTAAGGATGCAGACATGGGCTTCCGCTTTTTGGTGCTGTCCCACACTTTGCTCAGTTACCTCTCTGGCCTGGGCGCCCACCGCGACACCCAATTGCCTGCCGAAGTGCGCGAGCAGTTGATTGAAGGGGCCGGGAGCAAGATTGCCGACAGCATCGACCAGATTGCCCAGGGCCTGGCCACCAAGCAGGCGGTTGCAGTGCAAAGTGATGAGGAAGAGGCCCTGGCCGGCGAACTTGAACAAATGCCCGATGAAATAGATGAAAACCAGAGGCTGGTACAAACCCAACTGGCGCTGATTTGCCGCCAGCTCGGGCCACTGCGCACCCTGGCCGCGCATTTGGTCAAGGCACCTTAGGCCTTGGCGCCAGTCGGCATCACGCCTACTATCGAGACATGAACTCGCCAACAAGGACAAGATCGTGACCACCGACTGGCTCTGCAAACACCACAACGACCTGGGCAAGGAACAGCTCTACGCAATCCTCGAATTGCGCTCAAAAGTATTTGTCGCCGAGCAGAAATGCGCCTATCAGGACGTCGACGGGCAAGACCTGACGGGCGATACGCTGCATGTGATGGGCTGGCAAGACGACCAGCTGGTGGCCTACGCCCGCATCCTCGACCCCGAGTCCCAGGGAGGTGACGTAGTGATCGGCCGCGTAATCGTTGCCGTCGAAGGCCGCGGGCAAAAGCTTGGGCATACCCTGCTTGAACAGGCCCTGAAAAATATCGAAGAGTACTGGGCGGGGCAGCCCGTATTCCTGTCCGCCCAAGCGCACCTGCAACCCTTTTACGAGCAACACGGGTTCAACACCCAGGGCGAGATCTACCTAGAAGACAACATCCCGCACATCGGCATGCGCCTGACATCTCAGGGGTAACCCAGCACCTGCTTGATCTGCACCAGATGCCCAGCGACCCAGTTTTTGTCCACCGGCCCCCAGTTGCGGATCAGGTAGCGTCCGGCATGGTTGCGGGCGCCATCCTGCTGTTCAAATTCGCAGATGATGTCCAGATCGGCCAGGGCAGCAATGGTGTCCTGGGCGGTACGACGCGGCATGCCGGTGACTTCGGTCAAGGCAGGCACGCTGCTGGCGATCTGGCTATCGATCAACCAGGCCACATACAAGCGCCGGTAAAAGCTGCTTTTGGTTTTGCTGACTTCCATTCAGAACTCCTGCCCGTCTTTACGGGTCCGCTCCCACACATAAAGTAAGTGTCAGGTTTTGCCCTGCATATCCCGCCACGTGAGGTACACCCGCAGGTCGAACTCCAGCTGGTGATAACCCGGCAACATGTGCTCACACAGCTTGTAGAACGCCTTGTTGTGGTCTGACTCTTTCAAGTGGGCCAGCTCGTGGACCACGATCATCTTCAAAAACTCGGGCGCCGCTTCCTTGAACAGCGAGGCCACGCGCAGTTCCTTTTTAGCCTTGAGCTTGCCGCCCTGAACCCGTGAAATAGCAGTATGCAAACCCAGCGCACGGTGGGTCAGGTCGAGCCGGTTATCAAACAGCACCTTGTCAAAGGATGGCGCATTGCGCAGGTATTCCTGTTTGAGCTCCTGAGCGTAGGCATACAGGGCCTTGTCGCTTTGCACGGCATGACGCTGTGGATAACGCTCGCTCAGGTAACTGCCCAGTTGGTTGCGCTCGATCAATTGGCGCACCTGCTCTTGCAAGGTCTGGGGGTAAGCCTGGAGGTATTTGAGCACAGTCATGGGGCGCCAACGCACAGCGTAAAAGTGCGCCAGTGTAGCGAATTCGATCCCCGGGCGCCCACGTCAGACTTTTACGCTGCCAAAAGGCAGACGCTTCCGAGAAAACACGATGCACACAAGCGCTGCTTGCGACCCGCAAACTCACAGGGCTATCTTCACCAGTCGCCGATGCTCCCCCGTGGAAGAAACATGAAAAAGCCGACGCCCGACGATCCCAAAGCCATTCACACTCCCCGGGATGATCATCAGCACGATGAAACCACCCGGCTTATTCTCGACGCCCTGCTTCAGGCCCCGCCCGTTTGCCTGGAAAACCTCAAACCCACCCGTGCACTAAGGGCAGGCAAGCAATCACCCTTTGCCGTGCTGCCTGATATCCGTGCAATCGAAGCGCTGTCCCATGTGTCGCTGATGCTCAAAAGCGCAGAAGAGGTCTCGGATGAAATCACCGCATACGCCAGCGGCATAGAGCGTGGGCTGGTGTGGTCGCTGGTGCATTCGGTGGAGATGTCCCGATCACTGGTGGACTCACTGCTCAGGGCCAATGGTGTTGATCCAGAGTTGCTAAAGGCACAACCGTCAAACTGGCCCTGCGCGAAGCAGGCTGGCAAGGGGGGGCTTTAATTCCTCCAAAAAAAAAACGCCCCGATCAGATCGAGGCGTTTTTTGGTCGGGCCGGTCAGGCGGCAATCGACAGTTTGAGCTTGTTCATCGCGCTTTTTTCCAGCTGACGAATCCGCTCGGCTGACACGTTGTACTTCTGCGCCAGGTCGTGCAGCGTGGCTTTTTCTTCAGCCAGCCAGCGCTGATACAGAATGTCACGGCTGCGGTCGTCCAGCACTTCCAGCGCTTCGTGAAGGTTGCTGGTGGAGTTGTCGGTCCAGTCAGCATCTTCCAGTTGGCGCGCCGGGTCATACCGGTGGTCTTCCAGGTAGTTGGCTGGCGACTGGAACGCACTGTCGTCGTCAGCTTCGGCTGCCGGGTCGAACGCCATATCATGACCGGTCAGGCGGCTTTCCATCTCGCGCACTTCGCGAGGCTCTACGCCGAGGCTTTCAGCCACACGATGCACTTCATCGTTGTTCAACCAGGCGAGACGTTTTTTCTGGCTGCGCAGGTTGAAGAACAATTTGCGCTGAGCCTTGGTGGTCGCGACTTTCACGATCCGCCAGTTGCGCAGGATAAATTCGTGGATCTCTGCCTTGATCCAGTGCACCGCAAAAGACACCAGACGCACACCCATTTCAGGGTTGAAGCGTTTGACCGCCTTCATCAGGCCGACGTTGCCTTCCTGGATCAGGTCAGCCTGAGCCAGGCCATAGCCCGAATAACTACGGGCAATGTGTACAACAAAACGCAGGTGGGCGAGCACCATCTGCCGAGCCGCCCCCAAATCCTGCTCATAATAGAGACTCTCGGCCAGTTCACGCTCCTGCTCCGGTGTCAGCAATGGAATGCTGTTCACCGTATTGACATAGGCCTCGAGGTTCGCACCAGGGACCAACGCATACGCAGGTTGCAAAGAAGTGGTCATACGAAAAAACCTCCGTCTCACATAACTCGTGCAGTTCAGCACTGCGAAAGTTGACCGGAAACCTGGAAAAAAGTTCCCAAAAAAAGCTGAAAAGGTCAACAGGCAAAAAGAAAACTATTTAGGCGAAAGCTCACGTAAGTGACGCGCAACTGCAATCCATGCACCGATATACCCTAACAGCACCGCGCCAAGCAAGAGAGACAGACCATCGGCTACCGGCACACCCGCCAAGGCAAAATTGCTGCCGTACAAGCCAGCCAGCCCCACCACCGCGTCGTTAAGCCAGTTCAGGCCGAATGCCAAAACGCCCCAGGATAAAACTCCCGCACCAAAGCCATAGAGCGCACCCATATAAAGAAAGGGCCTGCGCACATAGCTGTCAGTACCGCCGACCAGCTTGATGACTTCGATTTCGATGCGACGATTCTCGATATGCAAACGAATCGTATTACCGATAACCAGCAGCAAAGCTGAAACCAGCAACACCGTCAAGCCAAACACAAAACGGTCACCCAATTTCAGGATTGCCGCCAGACGTTCGACCCAGACTAGATCAAGTTGCGCCTGTTGCACCTTCGGCAACTGCGCAAGGCGTTCGCGAAGGGCTTCAAGCGTCGCTTTATCGACTTCTGCCGGGGTTACCAGGACCACACCGGGCAACGGGTTATCGGGCAATTCTTTAAGCGCTTCGCCCAGCCCTGACTGCTGCTGGAACTCTTCGAGTGCCTTTTCGCGGCTGATAAATTCCGCGTCAGCCACCCCTGCCATACCTTTTATCTGATCGCTGAGATTTTCACCCTGCTGGCTGCTGGCATCCATCTGCAGATACAGCGAAATCTGTGCTGCACGCTGCCAGGAACCACCCAGGCGCTCGACGTTGTTAAGCAACAACGACAGGCCCATCGGCAGACTCAAGGCAACCGCCATCACCAGGCAGGTAAAAAAGCTACCAATCGGCTGCTTGCCAAGGCGCTTCAGGCTGTCGAGCAGACTGGCCCGGTGAGCCTCAACCCAGGCGTGAAACAACATGGCGAAGGTCGGGCCATCGTCATCATCGTGTTTTTTCTTCGGCGGCTGCGGGTCGGCAGCCTTTGGAGCTACGCGCTCGGATACTTTGGAACTGCGGGTGGCACTCATTGCGCGGCCTCCCCGTCACCGATCAGGCGTCCGCGCTGCAAGGTCAGCATGCGATGGCGCATGCGTGCGATCAGCGCCAGGTCATGACTGGCAATCAGTACGCTGGTGCCCAAGCGGTTGATGTCTTCAAATACGCCCATGATTTCCGCCGCCAGACGCGGGTCGAGGTTACCGGTGGGTTCATCGGCCAGCAGCAAGGCCGGGCGATGCACGATGGCGCGGGCAATGCCTACACGCTGTTGCTGACCCGTGGATAAGTCACCCGGGTACAGGTCGGTCTTGTCCGACAGCGCTACGCGCTCCAGCGCCGAGTCGACACGCTTGGCGACTTCAGCCTTGGACAGGCCGAGAATTTGCAGCGGCAGGGCGACGTTGTTGAACACTGTGCGGTCAAACAGCAACTGGTGGTTCTGGAAAACCACACCGATCTGGCGACGTAAAAAAGGGATCTGCGCGTTGCTGATTTGCCCCAAGTCCTGCCCCGCCAGTAGCAATTTGCCGCTGGTCGGGCGTTCCATCGCCAGCAACAGGCGCAACAGCGTGCTTTTACCTGCGCCGGAGTGGCCGGTCACAAAAAGGAATTCGCCTCGACGGACCCGAAAGCTCAGCTCGTGCAGGCCCACGTGTCCATTTGGATAGCGCTTACCGACCTGCTCGAAACGAATCATGGACGCTCCCGCTCCGCAAACAGAGCCTGGACAAAGGGTTCGGACTCAAAATCACGCAAATCATCGATGCCTTCACCCACACCGATAAAGCGGATAGGAATATTGAATTGCTTGGCCAGGGCGAAAATCACCCCGCCTTTGGCCGTGCCATCGAGCTTGGTCAGTGCCAGACCCGTGAGGGCAACGGTCTGATCAAACTGCTTGGTCTGGTTGATAGCGTTCTGCCCGGTACCGGCATCGAGCACCAACAGCACTTCGTGGGGAGCGTCTTCGTCAAGCTTGCCCATGACCCGGCGAACTTTCTTGAGTTCTTCCATCAGGTTGTCTTTGGTATGCAGGCGACCAGCGGTATCGGCGATCAATACGTCGATGCCACGGGCCTTGGCAGCTTGCACAGCGTCAAAAATCACCGACGCCGAATCCGCGCCAGTGTGCTGGGCAATGACCGGGATATGGTTGCGCTCGCCCCACACTTGCAGCTGCTCGACGGCGGCCGCACGGAAGGTATCACCGGCAGCCAGCATGACTTTCTTGCCTTCAAGCTGCAGTTTTTTCGCCAGTTTGCCGATGGTGGTGGTTTTACCCGCGCCGTTGACGCCTACCACCAGAATCACGAATGGCTTGTTTTGCGATTCGATTTTCAGCGGTTGCTCCACCGGCTTGAGCATGGCCGCCAGCTCGTCCTGCAGCGACTTGTAGAGTGCATCGGCATCGGTCAGTTGCTTGCGCGCGACCTTCTGCGTCAGGTTCTTGATGATCACCGAGGTTGCTTCAACACCCACGTCGGCGGTCAACAGTCGGGTTTCGATCTCTTCGAGCAGATCGTCATCAATGGCTTTTTTGCCCAGAAACAGGCTGGCCATGCCTTCGCCAATGCTGGCGCTGGTCTTGGACAAGCCTTGCTTGAGACGAGCGAAAAAGCCTGTTTTTTGCTCGGGGGGCGCAACTGGCGCGGGGGCCGGGGCCTCGACCAACGGGGCTGGGGCAGCCACCACAGGCGCAGGTGCAGGTGCAGGTGCAGGAGCGACTACAGGCGCGACGACGGCAACTGGCTCTGGCTCTGGCTCTGGCTCTGGCTCTGGCTCAACAACAGTCTCGACCACCGCAAGCGCTTCAACAACAGGCTCGGGCTCGGGGATCGGCGGCACGATATGCGGTGCCTGCACATCCTCGACAAGCGCCACCGGTTCTTCGGCGACAGGCAAGTGCGGCCACGGTGCCGGCTCGGCGGCCAATTCAACCGCAGGCTCGGCGGCAACCACGACCACTTCGGGCGCGGCCTCGACCTCCACCGGAGTGGCCTCAACCAGCGTCTCAGGGATGATTTCGGGCGCAGGCGCGGGTTGTTCCACGACGGTTTCCTGCGGCTTTCTGCGCAGCCATCCGAACAGGCCTTTTTTCTCGCCAGCCGCAGCTGGGGTCTTCTTGTCGTCGTTGGAACCAAACATGGAGGACGGCTATCTCATCGTAGCGACGCGCCACTGTGGCGCCCCGGCAAATAATATTCGGTGTGAAACAGACTGTAATTTTGTCAGCTTGTTCGCACGCAACTGTATTCAGAGGGTAAAACACACCTCGTAAACTTCGTCTTAACTCGGGTCTGTCACGGGAAAGTCGGCAAAAATGCGAAATTTACCGGTATACATCCACACTTCCAAGCGGGCTCCTATACTGCCCGATCAAACGTCGTCTGATCGTCAAAGGCCTGATAGGCGTGGCCGCCAGTAAAACGGATCAGTATCCTAGCACCTCCTCACCCGCAGACGCTAAGGCCGAGCGGGTAGCCCAACAGGTTAAAAAACGAATGAATCTAGCCCGCCGCGCTGCTGGCCTGTTGCTCAGCACAGTTTTATTACCGCTTTCGGCCCTGGCGGCCGAACCGCAGCCCACCCACGAGTTCCGCCTGGACAACGGCCTCAAGGTCATCGTGCGCGAAGACCATCGCGCCCCGGTGGTGGTCTCCCAGGTCTGGTACAAAGTGGGTTCCAGCTACGAAACCCCTGGCAAGACCGGCCTGTCCCACGCGCTTGAGCACATGATGTTCAAGGGCAGCAACAAGGTCGGTCCCGGCGAAGCCTCGTTGATCCTGCGCGACCTTGGCGCCCAGGAAAACGCCTTCACCAGCGACGACTACACCGCCTACTACCAGGTACTGGCCCGTGACCGCCTGGGCGTGGCCTTTGAGCTTGAGGCCGACCGCATGGCCAGCCTTCGCTTGCCGCCCGAAGAATTCAAGCGCGAGATCGAAGTCATCAAGGAAGAGCGCCGCCTGCGCACCGACGACCAGCCCATGAGCAAAGCCTACGAGCTGTTCAGCGCCATGGCCTTCCCTTCCAGCGGCTACCACACCCCGACCATCGGCTGGATGGTCGACCTGGAGCGCATGAGCGTTGGCGAACTGCGCGCATGGTATGAAGAGTGGTATGCCCCCAACAACGCCACTTTAGTGGTGGTCGGTGACGTCACCCCGGATGAAGTCAAAGCCCTGGCCCAGCGTTACTTTGGCAAGGTGCAAAAACGCGAGATACCTGTCGCCAAAATCCCGCTGGAACTGCCGACCCCTGGCGAACGCCTGCTCAAGATCCACGTCCAGACCCAACTGCCAAGCTTGATGCTGGGCTTTAACGTGCCCAGCGTTGCCACGGCCAAGGATCCGATCACCGCCAATGCCCTGCGCCTGATTTCCGCGCTGCTGGACGGCGGCTACAGCGCACGCATGCCGACACAGCTGGAGCGGGGCGAAGAACTGGTCTCCGGTGCATCGTCCAGCTACAACGCCTTCACCCGTGGTGACAGCCTGTTCATGCTTTCGGCGATGCCCAACAGCCAGAAGAAAGTCACCATGGCCCAGGCCGAGGCAGGCTTGTGGCGCTTGCTCGATGACCTGAAAAAGACCCCGCCGACCACTGAAGAGCTTGAACGTGTGCGTGCCCAGGTAATTGCCGGACTGGTCTACGAGCGCGACTCGATCACCAGCCAGGCCACTTCGATCGGCCAGCTGGAAACCGTCGGCCTGTCGTGGAAGCTGATGGACTCAGAACTGGCCGACCTGCAGAAGGTCACCCCGGCCGATATCCAGCAGGCTGCCCGCACCTATTTCACTCGCGACCGTCTCAGCGTTGCCCATGTACTGCCCGAGGAGAAAACCCATGAGTGAGCGTAAAGGCCCCCGCTACGCCCTGCTTGGTCTGAGCGCCGCCATACTGGTGGGTGCACTCGGCTACTTTTTTACCAACCCGCAGCAATCGGTCGCCAGCCAGGCACTGGACCAGGCCAAGAGCGAGCACAAGCTCGAATCCCTGGCCGAGCTGGACGGCAAGGCGCCCAGCCACCGTGCGCTGAACGTGCAAACCTGGAAAACCGCCGAAGGCTCCAAAGTGCTGTTCGTCGAAGCACGGCAATTGCCGATGTTCGACCTGCGCCTGACCTTCGCCGCTGGCAGCAGCCAGGACGAAAACACCCCGGGCCTGGCCCTGCTGACCAACGCCATGCTCAACGAAGGTGTAGCGGGTAAAGATGTGGGCGCCATCGCCCAGGGCTTTGAAGGCCTGGGCGCGGACTTCGGCAATGGCGCATATCGCGACATGGCCGTGGCCTCGCTGCGCAGCCTGAGCGATGTAGATAAACGCACACCTGCGCTCAACCTGTTCGCCGAGGTGGTGGGCAAACCCACCTTCCCGGCCGACTCCCTGGCGCGGATCAAGAACCAGTTGCTCGCCAGCTTCGAGTTTCAGAAACAAAACCCCGGCAAACTGGCCAGCGACGAACTGTTCAAGCGCCTGTACGGTAACCACCCGTATGCCCACGCCAGTGATGGCAATGCCCAAAGCATCGCCGCGATCACCATTGACCAGCTCAAGGCCTTTCACAACAAGGCCTACACCGCAGGCAACGCCGTGATTGCGATTGTTGGCGACCTGTCGCGTGCCGAAGCCGAAGCCATTGCAGCCCAGGTATCTGCCGCACTGCCCAAAGGCCCGGCAGTGGCCAAGACCGTGCAACCAAGCGAGCCCAAGGCTGGCCAAACCCATATCGAGTTCCCGTCCAAACAAACCCACCTGCTGCTGTCGCAGCTGGGCATTGACCGTGACGATCCCGACTATGCCGCACTGGCATTGGGCAACAGCATTCTGGGCGGTGGCGGTTTCGGTACGCGCCTGATGACCGAAGTGCGTGAAAAGCGCGGCCTGACCTACGGCGTGTACTCCGGCTTCAGCCCGATGCAGGCTCGCGGCCCGTTCATGATCAACCTGCAAACCCGCGCCGAACTGAGCGAAGGTACGCTCAAACTGGTGCAAGACATTTTGGCCGACTACCTGAAAAATGGTCCGACGCAAAAAGAACTCGACGATGCCAAGCGTGAACTGGCTGGCAGCTTCCCGCTTTCCACGGCCAGCAACGCCGCCATCGTCGGCCAACTTGGCGCAATGGGCTTTTATGATTTGCCCCTGGATTACCTGGAAACCTTCATGCAGAAGTCCCAGGACCTGACCACCGAACAGGTCAAGGACGCCATGAACAAGCACCTGAGCGCCGACAAAATGGTCGTAGTGACCGCCGGCCCGACCGTGCCGCAAAAACCACTGCCACCTCCTACCGACAAACCTTCAGAGCAACCTCTTGGGGTTCCGGAGCATTAATGGCAAAGCCAAAAAACACATCGCACTCAGGTGCTGGTCAGTTACGCATCATTGGCGGGGAATGGCGCAGCCGCAAGCTGGACTTCCCCCATGTAGAGGGCCTGCGCCCGACGCCAGATCGCGTGCGTGAAACCCTGTTCAACTGGTTGGCCCCCTATATCGGCGGCGCCAGGGTACTGGACGTTTTCGCCGGCAGCGGCGCACTGTTCCTTGAAGCCATGTCCCGCGGCGCAGCCAAGGGCGTGGCACTGGACAGCAACCGCGATGCGATCTCCAACATCCGCGAGAACATGGGCATTCTGCGCTGCACTGTCGGCGAAGTTCAGCAGACTGACGCCCTGCGTTATCTGGACACCACGCCAAGCACAACCTTTGACGTGGTATTCCTCGACCCGCCGTTCAACAAGGACCTGCTCAAACCTGCTTGTGATCTGCTCGAGCAACGCGGCTGGCTGGCTGAAGACGCCTGGGTTTACACCGAAAGCGAGTTGCGCCCGTCAGAGCTGGGCTTGCCTGCCAACTGGCGCCTGCATCGCGAGCAAAAAGCCGGCGGCGTGAACTACGCCCTGTGGCAACGCGAAGCCACTCAAGCCTGATGAACCTGTAGTCGCTGCCGCAGGCTGCGATCAAGCCCGGAGGGGTCGCTTTTTCAAAAGCGAAGGCCCTTCGGTCCTTATCGCAGCCTGCGGCAGCGGCTACAGATTTTTGCGGTACAAGGTATCTATGTACCGCCCGCCTCTCCCCTCTCAAGCCCAATCTGTTCTGACGATAAACAGTCAGGACACCCACCATGAAACACCCCCTTGCCGGGCTGGCTCTCGGCTTTATGTTGCAACCGCTGATGGCCCTGGCCAGCAGCCAACCCTCCACTCAACATTTCACCCTGGATAACGGCCTCAAGGTTATCGTTCACGAAGACCACCGTGCAGCCGTGGTTCACTCACAGCTCTGGTATCGGGTCGGCTCAAGCTATGAGCCCCCAGGCCAATCCGGGTTGTCCCACGCCCTTGAACACATGATTTTCAAAGGCAGCAGCAAACTTTGTCCGGCCGAGTCAGACCACATCTTTCAAAGCCTGGGCGCAACGGACAATGCGGCGACGCAAAATGACGCCACCATTTTCTTTCAAACCCTGCCCCCCCATGCCCTGGCAGTCGCACTTGAAGTGAT
The DNA here is from genome assembly GCF_022496745.1 of Pseudomonas sp. TMW22080. Classification (NCBI taxonomy): domain Bacteria; kingdom Pseudomonadati; phylum Pseudomonadota; class Gammaproteobacteria; order Pseudomonadales; family Pseudomonadaceae; genus Pseudomonas; species Pseudomonas sp. TMW22080. The sequence continues at coordinate 220,413 of NZ_SCFF01000004.1, forward strand.
GGCAGACCAGATGAGCACTGCACACCTGTCCGCTGCTCATTGGGCCGGTGAGCGCGAAGTCATCAAAAGCGAACGCAGCGAAAGCGTCGACAACGACCCCCATCAGCGCGCACTTGAACTGCCACGTCGCCTGGCATTCCTGACCAGCGCTTCCGGCAGCCCGGTCATCGGCTGGATGCACGACCTCGAACGCATGCACATCGATGAACTCAAGCACTGGTATAGAAGCTGGTATGCGCCCAATAACGCCACCCTGATCATCGTCGGCGATATCGACACCGAGCAGGTCAAGGCCCTGGCCACACGCTACTTCGGCCCGATTGCCTCACGCGAGCTACCTGTGATCAAGGCCCCGCTCGAACTGGCAGCTCCCGGTGAGCGCACCATGACTCAGTACATCGATCATCAAATCCCGAACCTGAGCATGACGTTCAACGTGCCAAGCCTGCACACCCAGACCGACCCACGTTCAGCTCCAGCACTGGAGCTGCTCAGCGAGTTGCTCGGTGGCGGCGACAGTTCAGAACTCAAAAGCAGATTGTGGCGCGGCGAGGAATTGCTGATCAGCGTCGGCTCACATTACAGCAGCATCAGCCGCGGTGATGAGCTGTTCAGCATCGACGCCACCCTCAACCTTAAAAAGATGAAACCGCTGAGCGAGGTTCAAGAACGGATTTGGGCCGTGATCGACTCAGTGAAAAAAACACCCCCCTCCGGCAGTGACCTTGAACGCGCCCGTACGCGGATCATTGCACGGCATGTTTTCAGCCGTGATGACCTGCAAAGCCTGGCTCTGTATCTCGGTGAACTGGACATTGCGGGCTTGTCGCCAGAGGACGACGAAAAGCGCATGCAGATATTGGCGAAAATCACCCCTGAAGATATCCAGCTCGCCGCTCAAACGTTCCTGACCCACGACCGCTTGACCCTCAGCTATGTACTGCCCAAGGAGGCGCGCCATGAGTAAGCCTCACGCAATCGCAGCCAGCCGCGCCTTGCGCGTCGCTACGCTGCTGTTCACCCTTGCCTGTGTCTGCGTGCAAGCCCGAGCACAAGAACCACAAGCACGACTGCAATCGCTGCTTGAGTTGAGCACTGCCGTGCCTGCCACCCGCCTGCCGACAATCAAGGCCTGGAAACTGAGCCAAAACACCAAAGTCCTGTTTGTCGAAAGCCACACCTTGCCCATGATCGATGTGCAAATCACCTTTGCCGCGGGCAGCAATCAGGATGGCGATACACCCGGCCTGGCAGCGACTGTACTGAGCCTGTTTAACGAAGGCTCGACGTTCAAGGACGCCAACGCACTGGCCAAGGGGTTTGATAGCCTGGGCGTGGATCTGGGTAACGGTATCGATAAAGAGCGGAGTTTCTTCACCCTGCGCAGCTTGAGCGCCCCGCACATCCGCGAACCCGCCATGCAGTTGTTCACCGAGATGCTCGCCCAACCGGGCTTTACCGTCGAAGGCCAGCGACGGGTCAAAAACGAACTGTTCACCAAACTCAAAATAAACCACGAAGACCCACACGCTCTTGCACGGATGCAGATCTACAACGAACTCTATCCGGGGCAACCTTACACCCGCTCCGACTTCGGCTCGGTCGAGAGCCTGGAGCGCATAGATGAATCACACCTAAGGGCCTTTTACCGTCGCGCCTACACTGCTGCCAACGCACAGATCGTGATCGTCGGCGACCTGACCCTGCAACAGGCGCAGAGCCTCAGCCGCTCACTGGCCAATGCCTTGCCCGCCGGACCAGCACTCGCTGAAAGACACTCGGTGCCTGCCCCGCTGCCCCATGGCAAAACCCTGCATATCGAAGATGAAGCAACCCATACCGTACTGATGCTGGCACAGAATGCCTTGCCCAATCAGCACCCTGACGGGGTAGCGATCCGGGCCGGGCATATTATTTTCAGCCATATCCTCAACAGGCAGTTAAGGGAGGAGCGCAGCATCACCTATGGCGTGCTATCGCAAATTCCCCATGCGCAGGGACCAACCCCCTGGATCATCAGCCTCAATACCCCCTCGCGCTACAGCCAAAGCGCCCTGGTTCATATCAAAGCCCTGTTTGCCCAGTACCTGCAGGACGGACCCAGCGAAACCGAACTGGACGACATCAAGCAGTTCCTGCTGCGGGCGCTGCCACAGCTCACGGCCAGCAACCTGGATATGCGCAACGAACTGTCCATCATCAACCGCTTTAACCAGCCCCTGGCCTTCAACTACAAGATCCAACAGATTCAAGCCTTGACCAGTGAGCAGATCAAAGCGGCGATGAACCGTCACTTCACGGCTGACGGCTGGGTCGGCGTAACCGTCGGCCCCAGTGTTGCTCAACTGCCCCTGCCCAAGGTGATGGTGCCAGAAACGACGATGGCACAAAGTTGTATGCCTGCCATCAGATAACCCCGGCACCCGCACGCAACACTTGGGTGTCGGGCCCTGATGTGGCAATTTAGACATCCGCCGTACCTGTTACTCGATGAGAACCTCCGTGCCTTTTCCAGCCAGTCATGCTTCACCCCTCAAGCCTTTTACTCCGGCTACGGGTCTGGGCAACCCCCATGTCCAGACGCTATGGGGGCCGTTGTGGCGTACCAAGCCTGCCATTGAACATCGACGTGAACGTATCTGGCTAAAGGATGGCGATTTTCTCGATCTGGACTGGCACGGCACACCCTCAGACCATGCGCCGGTGGTACTGGTGCTGCACGGCCTGACCGGCTCGTCGGGCTCTCACTATGTACTGGGGCTGCAAACCGCCCTCGCCGCACGCGGCTGGACCAGCGCCGCACTGAACTGGCGAGGGTGCTCCGGCGAACCCAATTTACTGGCCCGCAGTTATCACTCAGGGGCCAGCGAAGACCTGGCCGAGGCAGTGGCCCATTTACGTGCCGCACATCCGCTGACCCCCTTGTATGCCGTAGGCTATTCGCTGGGGGGCAATGTGCTGCTCAAGTATCTGGGCGAAAGCGGCAGCGACAGCGGGTTGCAAGGCGCTGTCGCGGTATCGGTGCCGTTCCGGCTTGACCAGTGTGCCGACCGGATCGGTATGGGATTTTCCAGGGTCTATCAAGCTCACTTCATGCGCGAGATGCTGGCTTACGTCAAAGACAAAAAACATCGATTCCAGCTCGATGCCCAACACGAAGGTCTGGCCAGCCTGACCAGGCTTGGCTCGGTCGAAGCCCTGAGCAAAATGCGCACCTTCTGGGAGTTCGATGACCGCGTAACGGCACCTCTTAACGGCTATCTGAATGTCGATGACTACTACCGTCGCGCCTCCAGCCGCTACTTCCTCGGCGCCATCCACACACCGACGCTGATTATCCAGGCCATGGACGATCCGTTCGTGTTCAAGCACAGCATCCCCGACACCAGCGAGCTGTCAGCCTGCACGCAACTGGAGTTGCACACCAGGGGCGGGCATGTCGGATTTCTGGAGGGCTCCCCAAGAAAACCGGGCTATTACCTTGAACGAAGAATTCCGCAATGGCTGGCCGCACTGCGGCTTGAATCTGCGTAATGGACGTAGAACAGGGTGAGTCGATCCGTTTCTGGCAAACACCCCCCCTGACGGGTGTCGAACTGCTGACGGCACGTTATATCGAACATCGCTTTGTGCCCCATGTGCATGATGGTTTTGTGATCGGCATGATCCTCGAAGGCGCCCAGCGCTATCGCTATCGCGGCGCCGAGCATCTGGCTGCCACCGGTACGCTGGTGCTGATCAACCCGGACGAAGTCCATAACGGTCACAAAGGTCATGATGCGGGCTGGCGTTACCGGGCTTTTTACCCGGACAACGTGCAAATTCAGCAGTTGCTGGAAGAACTGGAACTGCCCGCCACCCACTTGCCGACCTTCAATGACACATTGCTGTACGACTGCGACCTGTTTCGCGGGTTATTCCAGCTACATCAATTGCTCGAAGGGCCGGAGACTGCGCTGCAGCAGCAAACCGCATGGCGTCAGATGATGCTTGCCCTGCTCAACCGCCATGCCCGCCTGCCACTACCAGCCAAGCCCGGGGTCGAACACCGCGCTGTAAGCCGTGCCAAGGAAGTACTGCAAGCCCGGCTGGCAGAGCCACCATCACTGGAAGAACTCGCCGCCGCAGTCAATCTGTCGCCATTCCACTTTGCCCGCGTATTTCAGCGCGCCACCGGCATGCCACCGCACACCTGGTTGATGCAACAGCGTATCGCCCATGCCAGAGCCTTGCTGCAACAAGGCTGTTTGCCACTCCAGGTGGCGACGCAACTGGGCTTTGCCGACCAGAGCCACCTGAACCGGCAATTCAAGAAAGTCTATGGTGTTGGCCCCGGTGCATACCGGTTGGCCAGTGTCGGCACCCCTTAAGCCAACTGGCTCAATCGCCAGTAGCAATGCCCCGCGCAGGATCATTGATCCACTCGCTCCACGAACCCGCATAAAGCTTGCCTAGCGGATAACCCGCCAAGCCCAATGCAAAAAGGTTGTGACACGCCGTCACCCCGGAGCCGCAATAGGCAACCAGCTCCTCGGGAGAGCGGCCGGCAAGTTTTTCGGCAAAGCGCTGCTTGAGCTGCGCCGCAGGCAAAAAGCGCCCCGTAGGATCCAGGTTTTCGCTGAAGGCGGCACATTGCGCGCCCGGAATATGCCCGGCGATCGGGTCAATCGGCTCGACCTCACCTCGAAAACGCGGCTGGGCACGGGCATCGATCAAGGTCAGTCCCGGCTTGGTCAGGCGCTTTTGCAATTGTTCGGCGCTCAGCAGCATATGGCTGTCGGGTTTGCCTTCGAAAGTGCCACGCAAGGTCGGTGACGCATCCAGGCTCAGCGGGAAGCCCGCGGCATGCCAGGCCTTGAGACCACCATCAAGGATAAATACACCCTCGCGCTTGCCCAGCCAGGTCAGCAACCACCATGCCCGGGCCGCAAAAGCACCCGGGCCGTCGTCATACAACACCACATCGCTGTCGGCATTGATGCCCCAGGCCTGCAGACGCTCAACCAGAGTACGTGGATCGGGCAATGGATGACGACCGGTCACACCTTTGATTACAGGCCCGCTCAGGTCGCGTTCGAGATCGGCAAATTGCGCGCCGGCAATATGCCCCTCGGCATAACTGCAACGGCCGTAGTCCGGGTCTTCGAGGGCAAAGCGGCAATCCAGGATAACCAGGCCGGGCTGCGCCTGACGTTCATTCAGGGCATGAGGGCTGATCAGTTGCGCAACGGGCATAGTGAACTCCTGTAAGGGGGTGAAATGCAGTTATTGAGCGTACAACGCGTGTTCCAGAGGGACGTAGTATTCCTTGATCAATTCATCGATGGCTTCCCGTGCCTGGTCGGTAACAAAACCTGATTCCAGCACCAGCAGTTGGTACACACCGCGCTTGATGGCCTGCTCGCTGAGCTGGTCACTGTTTTCACGGGTGGCGCATAAAAAACCTACCCATGAGGTGAGAATAATCCATGCATTCAGGCTCAGGGATTCAATTTGCCGGGGGCTCATGCACAAGATTTCGGCCTCGACAAAGCCGGCGTATATGGCCTGGGCCTGTGTGAGGCAGTGCTGGGAAAAACGTCGATAGCGGATGGCCAGTTCCGTGTCGCTGTGCAATAAATGCTCGATATCTCGATACAAAAAACGGTAGCGCCACATGGCATCCAGCAGTTGCTGCAGGTAGTGGTGCTTGTCGGCAACGGTTGGCAAACGCCCTTGGGGTGGGTGCAAAAAGCTCAATACCAGCGCTTCGTACTCGCTGAACAAGACCGCGATAATCGCCTGCTTGTTGGGGAAGTGGTAGTACAGATTACCGGGCGAAATTTCCATATGGGCCGCAATGTGATTAGTGCTCACACTGCGTTCGCCCAACTGGTTGAAAAGCTCCAGGCTGCTGTTGGCGATGCGCTGACTGGTTTTTAGTCGTATGGCCATGGGCTTGCGCTTAAATTAAAAACGAAAGGCATCTTACGGCCTAACCTTGAATCGATAAACAACACGGGGCAGGCCTTCAATTGACAGGTTAGAGCACAAGCTCTAAAAACATAGTGCTCTTCTACGATAAATACCGATAAAAACTGCCTGGAGCCATCATGCCTGTCGACAGCACTCACACTCACGACGCCCCGGTTCAACCGGACGCTCTCCAGTCCCTGCTCGACAAGCAGCGCCAGGCCTATGCCGCTCATCCATTCCCGCCACTTGCGCAGCGCCAGCAATGGCTCAAAAGCCTGCGCCAGCTGTTGAGCCGCGAGCGCGAGGTGCTGATCGATGCCATCAGCCAGGATTTCAGCCATCGCAGCCCGGACGAGACCCTGTTTGCCGAATTGATGCCGTGCTTGCACAGCATTGATTATGCCCTCAAACACCTTAAGCGCTGGATGAAACCTTCCTCACGCAGCGTAGGCATGATGTTCGCGCCCGCCAGTGCCAAAGTGATGTATCAGCCGCTGGGGGTTGTGGGAATTATTGTGCCGTGGAACTACCCGCTGTATCTGGCCATCGGCCCGTTGGTTGGCGCATTGGCTGCCGGCAACCGGGTCATGCTCAAGCTCAGCGAGTTCACCCCGGTCACCGGGCACTGGCTCAAGGATTTGCTGGGGCGGATCTTCCCCGAAGACATGGTTGCGGTGGTACTGGGCGAGGCAGATGTGGCGGTGGCGTTCTCCGGGCTGGCGTTCGATCACTTGCTGTTCACCGGTTCCACCCATGTGGGCAAACGGGTGATGCGTGCGGCTTCTGAAAACCTGACCCCCGTAACACTGGAGCTGGGTGGTAAATCTCCCGCTATCGTGTCGGCCGATGTACCGCTCAAAGACGCTGCCCAGCGCATCGCCTGGGGCAAAACACTCAACGCCGGGCAAACCTGTATCGCTCCGGATTATGTGCTGGTACCCCAGGATCGGGTAGACGGCTTCGTCGATGCCTACCGCCAGGCCGTTCACAGCTTTTATCCGACCCTCATCGACAACCCGGACTACACCGCAATTATCAATGACCGGCAGCTGGCGCGCCTTGAACGGCTGCAAACCGACGCCACCCTCAAGGGCGCACGGTTGATCCCGCTGTATGAACAGGGCCAGGGGCGGCGCATGCCCCATACGCTGGTGCTGGATGTAAACGACGAGATGCACGTCATGCAGGACGAAATCTTCGGCCCTCTACTACCCGTTGTGCCCTACTCCAATCTGGATCAGGCAATGGCCTACATCAACCGTAGACCCCGCCCTCTGGCACTGTATTACTTCGGCTACAACAAAGCCGAGCAACAGAGGGTTATCCACACCACTCACTCGGGCGGGGTCAGCATCAACGAAACGTTGTTGCATGTGGCTATCGACGACCTGCCTTTTGGCGGCGTCGGGCATTCAGGCATGGGGCATTACCACGGCCACGAAGGTTTCCTGACCTTCAGCAAAGCCAAGGGCGTGCTGTGCAAACAGCGCCTGAACAGCTCGCCGATGATCTATCCGCCTTATGACCGGCAACTGGTACGCATGATCCAGAAGCTGTTTATCCGCTAACGGGCTTTATCGAAAAACTGGCGAGCCTACTGGGCCAACGCCTGAAAAAATCATGAAAAAGCAGTAAATTCGTCGCGTCTATAGTGCTTTCTTCTGCGAATGGCGACTTGGCCGACCGGGAATGCTGCGATACCATCCGACTCCCCAACGGATTCCCGCCAGGACGACGCGATGAACCGAGTGTTGTACCCAGGTACATTCGACCCTATTACCAAGGGCCATGGCGATCTGGTCGAACGCGCTTCGCGCTTGTTTGACCACGTGATCATTGCTGTCGCTGCCAGCACCAAGAAAAACCCGCTATTCCCTCTGGAACAGCGGGTGGAGCTGGCTCGTGAAGTCACCAAACACCTGCCCAATGTTGAGGTGGTCGGTTTCTCGACGCTGCTCGCGCACTTTGCCAAAGAACAGAATGCCAATGTGTTCCTGCGTGGCCTGCGTGCCGTGTCGGACTTCGAATACGAGTTCCAGCTGGCGAACATGAATCGCCAACTGGCCCCCGATGTCGAGAGCCTGTTCCTCACGCCGTCAGAACGTTATTCGTTTATATCCTCGACGTTGGTGCGCGAAATCGCAGCATTAGGCGGTGATATCAACAAATTCGTACACCCGGCCGTGGCTGATGCCCTGACCGAGCGTTTTCGCAAGAAATAACCACTGAAGCGGCGTCCGCGTGCACTGCGGGCGCCAATGCGGCACAATTGCCGCATTCGATTTCAGTTGCCCGGGCCGAGCGCCCCGGCCGGAGTACCCATGTCCCTGATCATCACCGACGATTGCATTAACTGCGACGTCTGCGAACCCGAGTGTCCGAACGCCGCCATTTCCCAGGGTGAAGAGATCTACGTGATCGACCCCAACCTGTGCACCCAGTGCGTTGGCCATTACGATGAGCCGCAATGCCAGCAGGTGTGCCCGGTTGACTGCATCCCGCTGGATGAAGCCCACCCGGAAACCGAAGAACAGCTGATGGAAAAGTACCGGGCAATTACCGGGAAGGCCTGATTCATCGTCTATGCGATGTATGTGGGAGCGGGCTGCTCGCGATAGATTCACTGCGATCGACCCGTTCGACCGAGGTGGTTGCATCGCGAGCAAGCCCGCTCCCACAAGAGTTCAGCGCAGGACTGGTGGCTACGTCTGGCAACGCGGGCAAAACACGCTCGCACGCTGGCCCAGTTTGACGTCACGCAGTTCCGTGCCGCAAATCTTGCACGGTTCATAACCACGCCCGTATACAAACAGCTCCTGCTGAAAATAACCGGGCTGGCCATCGCCACCAATAAAGTCGCGCAATGTGGTGCCGCCCCGCTCGATAGCGGCCGCCAGAATCCGCTTGATCTCAATCGCCAGCTTCAAATAGCGTGCCCGGGAAATACTCCCGGCAGCGCGACGCGGGTCAATACCTGCGGCAAACAGCGCTTCGGTCGCATAAATATTGCCGACCCCCACCACCACCGCGTTGTCCATGATGAAGGGTTTGACCGCCATCGAACGCTTGCGCGACAGCTGAAACAGCCGCTCACCATCAAACAGGTCGGTCAGCGGCTCCGGCCCCAGGCGCACCAGCAGCTCATGGTTCAGAGGGTCAAGGCTCCAGAGCATCGCCCCGAACCGGCGCGGGTCGGTATAACGCAGGGCCAGCCCGGATTCCAGCTCGATATCCACATGCTCATGCTTGGCCGCAGGTAACCCGGCCTCCACCAGCCGCAGGTTGCCCGACATGCCCAAGTGGCTGATCAGTGTCCCAACCTCGGCATTGATCAGCAAATACTTGGCCCGGCGCTCGACCAGCACAATACGCTGCCCCGACAACCGCACATCGAGATCCTCAGGGATCGGCCAGCGCAAACGACGCTCGCGCACAATCACCCGACTGACCCGCTGCCCTTCAAGGTGCGGGGCGATGCCGCGGCGGGTGGTTTCGACTTCAGGTAATTCAGGCATGGGGGCTCCGCACTCTGGAATAGCTGGCGATTCTAGCGGAAATTTCAGCGCCACTGACCCCGTGATCCGACGCAATGCGGTGAATCAGCCAAGCCTCAGGGTTGCGTCTAAGGCTATAATCGCGCCCTTTTCAATACCCGGAGCGACGTCATGTCCCTGCCAAGCCTGCGCCTTAAAGCCAATGCCGATCGACGCCTGCGCGCCGGCCACCTGTGGGTCTACAGCAACGAAATCGATGTAGCTGCCACACCACTGAACGGTTTTAAGGCCGGCGACCAAGCGGTACTCGAAACCGCCGGCGGCAAGCCGCTGGGCATCGTTGCCATGAGCCCCAACAACCTGATCTGTGCACGCCTGCTGTCGCGCGACATCAAGCTGCCACTGGACAAGTCGCTGCTGGTACACCGCCTGAACGTGGCCCTGTCCCTGCGTGAGCGTCTGTTCGACAAGCCTTACTACCGCCTGGTCTACGGCGACTCCGATTTGTTGCCGGGCCTGGTGGTTGACCGTTTCGGCGACATTCTGGTGGTTCAACTGGCCTCGGCCACAATGGAACACCACAAAGAAGACGTGATCGCAGCCCTGGTGCAAGTCATCAAACCAAGCGGCATCCTGTTCAAGAACGACTCGGCTGCCCGTGATGCCGAAGGCCTTGAACGCTACGTTGAAACCGTCTTCGGCCTGGTACCGGAGTGGGTTGCCCTGGAAGAAAACGGCGTGAAGTTCGAAGCACCGGTGATCGCCGGGCAAAAAACCGGCTGGTTCTATGACCACCGCATGAACCGTGCGCGTCTGGCCCCGTACGTCAAAGGTAAACGCGTACTGGATCTGTACAGCTACATCGGCGGCTGGGGTATTCAAGCCGGTGCGTTTGGCGCCAGCGAAGTGTTCTGCGTTGACGCCTCGTCCTTCGCCCTTGACGGTGTTGAGCGCAACGCTGCGCTGAACGGCTTTGCCGAGAAAGTCACCTGCATGGAAGGCGACGTGTTTGAAGCTCTCAAGGAGCTTAAAGCCAACGAAGAGCGTTTCGACGTGATCGTGGCCGACCCGCCGGCGTTCATCAAACGCAAAAAAGACCTGAAAAATGGCGAAGGCGCTTACCGCCGCCTGAACGAGCAAGCCATGCGCCTGCTCAACAAGGACGGCATTCTGGTCAGCGCATCGTGCTCGATGCACCTGCCCGAAGACGACCTGCAAAACATCCTGCTGACCAGCGCCCGCCATCTGGACCGCAACATGCAGCTGCTGGAGCGCGGCGGCCAGGGCCCGGACCACCCGGTGCACCCGGCCATCCCGGAAACACGCTACATCAAGAGCATCACCTGCCGTTTGCTGCCTAACAGCTAAGACGCACATCACCTCGTAGCAGCTGCCGAAGGAACGAGGCTGCGTTCGATTGCGAAGCAATCGTAAAACCTGAACTCCCGGTCTGTTAGTTAAACCGCGGGCTCAGGTTTTACGACGGCTGCGCCGCCGAACGCAGCCTTCGTTCCTCGGCAGCTGCTACGGGGGGCTCAAGGCTTGCGAAGCTTCTCCAGCTTCGGCGTCAGCTCAACCTCGCCAATCTGCAACGATTGATAAGTCGGCTTCACCACCTTCACATTGCCCTGGCGGATCTTCTCGATCAGCTCCAGCGCACTCTCATCCCCTAGGTAAGTCCCGGCTCGCCGCCATTTGCCCTGAGCATCACGCTTGAAGAAGTGCAACGGTTCGGACCACTTGTTCTTGGGTAATTGCAGGACCTCCGGCTGCCCGTCCTGATCCAGATCCACGGCCCACAGGGCGCAACCTGGCGCCAGGCACAACTGCCCGTCAAACCCCTTGTCTTCAAACTGCTCACTGCCCTCGACCTTGGGCCCGATCCATTCCAGCAACCGCTCCGACCCTCTGGGGCCATTGCCCGAACCTGCTTCCTTGAGGCGTTTCAGCAAGACTTGCCGCTGCGGCCCGGTCAGTACCAGCCCTTGCTCGACTTGCACCAACAACGCGTCATACGCCTGCTTGCCCTGAGGCCCCAGACGATTGCGCAAGGTATCTGCATCAAAGGTATCCACCGCAGTCTTGCCGCTGAGCAAGCGCTGCACCTGATTGTTCGCACTCAACTTGAGCGGGCTGAACCACGGCGTATGCAACCCCAGCAGCACCACCACGCACAGCAGCGCAATTAGCGGATTGCTGGCGCGCAAGCTGCCCAGCCAGACGGCCCTTGAAGCAAACACGGCCCAAACCGCCGCCAGGCTGTGAACAAAAATAACCAGCACCAGCACGATGGCGAGGATCCGTGACGGGGTCAGGCCGTACTGCTCGATACGCAGCCAGGTCGAATACCCTGCCAACACCACCAGCACCGGTAAACACAGCAGGCACAGGTCGATCACCCGCACCAGCCAGACCGGGTACCCGCTGCCCTGGGTGCCATCCTGAAACACGCCATTGAGCAAAAACAAACTGACCGCCACCAGCCACAGCATGATCGGCGTCGAATAACCGGTATCCCAGATCGGCTCCAGCCCGGTAAAGGGCAAAGCGAAGGTGAACACAATGACAATCAACGCACTCAACGGCAGCAAAAAGCGGCATAGCGCCAGCAGAATCCCGCGCAGCAGCCCGATCACCCGGTCCTTTTCACGCCCCATATGAACGCCCAGGGCAAACACCATCGCCGAACTGACATACATAAACCCGTCAGTTGAGAACAGCTTGTTGAGCGCCACGATGCCGAGCATCTTGAACAGCCCGCCCCACAACAGCAGCAATGCCCAGAACACGCCATTCAACAGCAACCCCAGAAGCACGATAAACACCGTGTCCCAAGCATGGCGAAACAGGTCCTGGTAGCGTGGGTAGCGCTCTTCACGGATCGGCCAGCTCAGAATAAAAACCGTACACACATAGGTAACGACTACGGCAAAGAAGGTCCAGCTGCCCACCAGCCAGCTGCCTGAGCGCCAATACTCATCGCCGTCCCAAAATACCCAGGCACTGATTGACGTCATGACTGCCGTGAGTCCGAGCACCCGCCATACCGTGCCACGCTGGCGGATATTCTCATCCAGCAGCAACAGGTTGATGCCACCCACCAGCACTGCCGTCATCAGGCCATAACGGACTCCCGGCTCGCCTATGGCGGTGCTCAGCCACAGCAACAGCCCTTGCACCAGGCCGATGACCAGATACGTTTTGACAGATCGCTCAAGCGTCAGCATTTGGAACCCTCACTACAAAACCAATCGCACACTATTACTTGATTGCCGTTAAATGGTCGTGCCACTTATTAAAAATAGTTCTTTCCCACACAAAAGCAGGCCCGGCCTTACTAGAGCTGATTGCCTCATGCAGTATCCCAAGTCGCTCATTTGTACCCTGGCGCAACCCTCGGGCCCATTCCCTCCCGCCGCCAGCCGTGTAGAATCGACGCATTCATCGCCAATCATCCCCGGCGGGTTTATGAGCTCAAGCCCAGACGCGCGGCGATCCCGCAGCGTTTACGGCAACTCGCGGATACGTGGTCATTTTCTGTGTGATCCGCCTGTCATTAGAAGCTCACTTCCCTGTTTGTTACCTGATTAGCCGCCCGGAGTTGCTCCATGCCTGACTATCGTTCGAAAACCTCCACCCATGGCCGCAACATGGCCGGTGCCCGCGCTTTGTGGCGCGCCACGGGGATGAAAGATGCCGACTTTAAAAAGCCGATCATCGCCATTGCCAACTCCTTCACCCAGTTCGTACCCGGCCACGTCCACCTCAAGGACATGGGCCAGCTGGTAGCCCGCGAGATCGAGCGCGCAGGCGGCGTTGCCAAAGAATTCAACACCATTGCCGTCGACGACGGCATCGCCATGGGCCATGACGGCATGCTGTACTCGCTGCCTAGCCGCGAGATCATCGCCGACTCCGTGGAATACATGGTCAACGCCCACTGCGCCGACGCCATTGTGTGCATCTCCAACTGCGACAAGATCACCCCTGGCATGCTGATGGCCTCCTTGCGCCTCAACATCCCGGTGATTTTCGTTTCCGGCGGGCCGATGGAAGCAGGCAAGACCAAGCTCGCCAGCCACGGTCTGGATCTGGTAGACGCCATGGTGATCGCCGCCGACTCCAGCGCTTCTGACGAGAAAGTTGCCGAGTACGAGCGCAGCGCTTGCCCGACGTGCGGTTCGTGCTCCGGCATGTTCACTGCCAACTCTATGAACTGCCTGACCGAAGCCCTGGGTCTGGCCTTGCCGGGCAACGGCTCGGCACTGGCTACCCACAGCGACCGCGAACAATTGTTCCTGCAAGCCGGACGCACCATCGTTGATCTGTGCCGCCAGTACTACGTCGAGAACGACGAGTCGGTGTTGCCGCGCAATATCGCCAACTTCAAGGCGTTCGAAAACGCCATGACGCTGGACATCGCCATGGGCGGTTCGACCAACACCATCCTGCACTTGCTGGCTGCGGCCCAAGAAGCCGAAATCGACTTCGACCTTAAAGACATCGACCGCCTTTCACGTCATGTGCCGCAGCTGTGCAAAGTGGCGCCGAACATTCAGAAGTACCATATGGAAGACGTTCACCGCGCCGGTGGTATTTTTTCCATCCTTGGCTCGTTGGCCCGCGGCGGCCTGCTGCACACCGATTTGCCGACCGTACACAGCAAGACCATGGCCGAAGGCATCGCCAAATGGGACATCACCCAGACTGAAGATGAAGCCGTGCACACGTTCTTCCGTGCAGGCCCGGCCGGTATTCCGACGCAGACTGCATTCAGCCAGTCGACCCGCTGGGACACCCTCGACGACGACCGTGAAAACGGCTGCATCCGCAGTGTCGAGCATGCCTACTCGCAAGAAGGCGGCCTGGCCGTGCTGTACGGCAACATCGCTCTGGATGGTTGCGTGGTTAAAACCGCGGGCGTCGACGAGTCGATCCACGTGTTCGAAGGCAACGCCAAGATCTTCGAAAGCCAGGACAGCGCCGTGCGCGGCATTCTGGCGGACGAAGTACAGGCCGGCGACATCGTGATCATCCGTTACGAAGGCCCTAAAGGCGGCCCGGGCATGCAAGAGATGCTCTACCCGACGTCGTACCTGAAATCCAAAGGCCTGGGCAAAGCCTGTGCGCTGCTCACCGACGGTCGTTTCTCGGGCGGTACTTCGGGCCTGTCCATCGGTCATGCTTCACCGGAAGCAGCCGCTGGTGGCGCGATTGGCCTGGTGCAGGACGGCGACAAAGTGCTGATCGACATCCCGAACCGTTCGATCAACCTGTTGATCAGCGACGAAGAGATGGCAGCCCGTCGTGCCGAGCAAGACAAGAAAGGCTGGAAGCCGGTGGAAGTGCGTCCGCGCAAAGTCACCACGGCCCTCAAGGCCTATGCGTTGCTGGCCACCAGCGCCGACAAGGGCGCGGTGCGTGATAAAGCGCTGTTGGACAAATTGGTGCCATAAGCCAATACGTTGAACAAAAATCCCGGCCATGTGCCGGGATTTTTGGTTCATACACCAACTCTGTAGCAGTTGCCGTAGGAACGAGGCTGCGTTCGGCGGCAAAGCCGTCGTGAAATCAGACACTTCGGTACATCAGAAATATTGAAGACTCAGGTTTACGACGACTACGTCGCCGAACGCAGCCTTCGTCCCTCGGCAGCTGCTACGTCACTACTGGATCTGATCCGGCTTGACGATTACCCAGTTTTTATCCGCCGTTACCGGCAACCCCTCTTTGGCTTGCGCCGCCGCATTCTTGGCCATCATGCCTTCCAGTTGCGCCATGTATTTGTCTTTGCGGTTGATCCACAAGTGCACCCCGCCCTTGGCCACGTCCACGCCGTGAAATAGCATATAGCCATCACTGGACGGCGTATCGCCGCCCACCAGCACCGGCTTTTTCCACTGGTCGATATAGGTCAGGATCGCCGCCTGCTTGCCCGCCATCCATGTCGCCGGAGTCCACAGATAAGGGGTCAACTCCAGCCCCAGGTTGGCTTTCTCGTTGTATGTACCGGCGCTGATCTGTTTGCGGGCAGTGGTCAGCTCACCAGTTTTGCGGTCCTTGAGCAGCGTACTCACGCCAATCACGTTTTGCGGTTTGACGTTGTAACCGTACTTGGGATCGGCCGCGACCATGCGCACCAGCTCTTCCGAAGCCGCGGTCATGACATAGACCTCAATGCCGTTTTCCATCAGTTTGTTGAACAGTTCGACCTGTCCGGTAAACACCTTGGGCGGCTGAACCTCGGAGGTCTTGACCACATCCCCCTCGAAGTAAGTCACTGGCACCGGTTTGCCCGAGGCCATCAGCTCATCCACGTAACCCTTGAGCTGTTGCAGGGTAAAGCCGGAAAACACCTGGGCCACCCACGGGTAACACACCATGTCGTCCACTTCGCACAAGCGATAGTAGTAACTGAACAGGCTTTCTTTATGTTCGGCAGTGTCTTTGAACGGGATCAGTTTGAGCGACGGGTCGAGACTGTCACGGGTGATCAGGCCCTTGTTTTCCATAAACGGCAGCAGCGCTTCTTCCAGATCGTTGCGGTAGCTGGTGTTATCCATGTCAAAGACCGCGAAATTACCCTTGTTCGCGTTGGCCGCAATCATGGCGTCCAGTTGCCTGGCCTGATCGGCGGGCCAGTGTTTGAGTTCTGTGGCCAACACCTGGCCCGCAAGCCCCATACACAGAGTTAACGCTGTCAGCTTGGCGGTCAGGTTCATCAGCTATGCTCCTAGTCAAAAGCACAGACGCTAACAAACCTGTATGACAGTTTTTGGCTTGGGCACGACTATCATCGTCCTGTCTGCGTCACCTGCTTATTCCAAAAACCTTGGTTGTCATTCCACATCGGTATATTTGTAGATATATCAACCTGTTACGATTTCCGGTTCGCAATAGTTACATCCAAGACTGGTACAAGTCGTCCCCTCGGAGCTTTCATGAATTTCCCGCTGATCCTCAATCTGCTGGTGTTCCTCGCGTTGCTGTTCGGCTTGTCGCTGACCCGCCACACTGCGTGGAGCCTGGCGAAAAAAGTCTTGCTGGCACTGGTTATAGGCGTGGTCTTCGGCCTGTGCCTGCACCTGACCTACGGTACAGACAGCCCGACACTGAAAGCCTCCATTGGCTGGTTCGACCTGGTCGGCAGTGGCTACGTACAATTGCTGCAAATGATCGTGATACCGCTGGTATTCGCCTCGATCCTCAGCGCCGTAGCCCGTCTGCATAACGCTTCGTCCCTCGGCAAGATCAGCTTCCTGACCATCGGCACATTGCTGTTTACCACCATGATCGCGGCACTGATCGGTATCGGCCTGACCAACCTGTTCGGCCTCACCGCCGATGGCCTGGTGGCCGGTGCTGCAGAAATGAGCCGCCTGCAAGTGATCCAGAGCGACTACGCGGGCAAGGTGTCGGACCTGAACGTGCCACAACTGCTGCTGTCGTTTATCCCGCAAAACCCGTTTGCCGACCTGGCCCGTGCCAAGCCGACCTCGATCATCAGCGTGGTGATTTTCGCGGCATTCCTGGGCATCGCCGCGTTGCAGCTGTTCAAGGACGAGCCGGAAAAAGGCGGCAAGATCCTCAGCGCCATCGATACCCTGCAAGCCTGGGTGATGCGCCTGGTGCGCCTGGTGATGAAACTGACCCCCTACGGCGTATTGGCCTTGATGACCAAAGTGGTCGCCATGTCCAACGTGCAGGACATCATCAAACTCGGCAGCTTTGTGGTGGTGTCCTACATCGCCCTGGCGCTGATGTTTGTGATTCACGGCGTGATCGTGTCGTTTTCCGGGGTTAACCCGCTGCGCTTCTTCCGCAAGGTATGGCCGGTTCTGACCTTTGCTTTCACCAGCCGTTCGAGCGCGGCCAGCATCCCGTTGAGCATCGAAGCGCAAACCCGACGCCTGGGCATTCCGTCTTCGATCGCCAGCTTTGCCGCTTCGTTTGGCGCGACCATTGGCCAGAACGGCTGTGCCGGTCTGTACCCGGCCATGCTGGCGGTGATGGTTGCCCCGACCGTGGGCATCAACCCGCTGGACCCTGTGTGGATCGCATCGCTGGTGGCCATCGTGACCTTGAGTTCGGTAGGCGTGGCCGGTGTGGGCGGTGGTGCAACCTTCGCTGCACTGATCGTGTTGCCGGCCATGGGATTGCCGGTGTCGCTGGTGGCATTGCTGATTTCGGTCGAGCCCCTGATCGACATGGGCCGTACGGCACTGAACGTCAGCGGTTCGATGGTGGCAGGCACCGTCACCAGCCAGATCCTGCACCAGACCGACAAGGCCATCCTGGCTGAAGACGATCATGGTGATCTGGCGCACGCCTAAAAGCTTGCCCTAACCCTCTCCCGGAGGGAGAGGGGACTAAAGACAAAAGCAGATTTGCGTAACACCACAGATCAGCCCCCTCTCCCTCCGGGAGAGGGTTGGGGTGAGGGGCTTTTTGTAACTAAGCCCTTTCCCACACCTCAAAACTGAACGCCGGCTTGCCCTCTGCAGCCTCGTGCAATTCCTCTGATACCCGTTTCCACTGCGCCTGATCGAACTCAGGGAACCACGCATCGCCTTCCGGGCTCAGGCCCACTCGCGTCAGGTACAACCGGTCGGCATCCACCAATCCCTGGGTGTACAACTGCGCGCCGCCAATCAGCATCACTTCACTGACGCCTTGCTCGATTGCCCACGCCTCGGCACGCTCCACAGCCGCCTCAAGGGATGCAAATACCTCGGCACCTTCAAGCTGCAAGCCGGTCTGACGACTGACCACCAGATTAAGCCGGCCCGGCAACGGGCGACCGAGCGAATCCCAGGTCTTGCGACCCATGATGATCGGCTTGCCCAGGGTGGTGGCCTTGAAATATTTGAAATCCGCTGGCAAATGCCACGGCATGCTGTTGTCGACGCCAATCACGCGGTTTTCAGCGAGTGCCGCGATCAGGCTAAGGGGGAGTGTTTTTTTCATGGCGCCGAGGATACCAGAGCCACCCGCGCCGACAGTACCCTGCCTGACTAACAGCGGTTATGCTCATGGCTCACTTGAATGGACTGGCCTGTGAATCAACTTTCCCCATTACAACGCCTCTGGCTGACCGAGACCGTGCGCCTGCGCGAAGAACACGCCGGCCCGCTGGACGATCTTGAAGCCAATCGGCGCGCCCGCACCAGCGCCGGCGACCTGCCCACACGCCTGCAAAACCGTGCCCTGTGGCTGGCGGAACGGGATGGCTTGCTCGCCGCCATGCAGCACTGGCTGCAAGGTGCGCGGCTGGCGCTGCTGGTATTGGCCGTACTGGCGGTACTCAGCGGCGCCGGGCTGGCCTTTGCCGCCCTGGGCAACGGGCAAACCCCGGTCAATGTGTTCTGGGCGCTGGGCAGCCTGCTTGGCCTCAATCTGATCCTGCTGTTGAGCTGGGCGCTGGGCCTGCTGTTTGCCGGTGAACACGGCGCCAGCCTCGGCCGCCTGTGGCTGTGGCTCAGCGAAAAACTCGCCCGCGACGCCAAGGCCGCACAACTGGCCCCCGCCTTATTGCTGTTGCTGCAACGGCGCAAGCTCAATCGCTGGGCACTCGGCACGCTGGTCAACGGCCTGTGGTTGCTGGCGATGCTCAGCGCGTTGGTGATGATGCTGCTGCTAATGGCCACCCGCCGTTACGGGTTTATCTGGGAAACCACGATTCTTGGTGCCGATGTGTTTGTCGCCGCCACCCGCGCCCTTGGCGCCCTGCCCAACTGGCTGGGCATGAGCGTACCCACCGTGGAGATGATCCGCATCAGCAACGACACCAACCTCTATGACAATGAACTGGTGCGTCAGGCATGGGCAGTCTGGCTGGTGGGCGTGGTCCTTATTTACGGGGTGATTCCGCGTCTGCTACTGGCGGCATTCTGCCTGTGGCGCTGGAATGCCGGGCGCAACGCACTGCAACTTGACCTTAATCTGCCCGGTTACAGCCAGCTGCGCGAGCGTCTGATGCCCAGCAGCGAGCGCCTGGGCGTAAATGACATAGCCCCCGAGCAGTTGCATAACGTGCAGGCCGGGCACAGCGACCTGCACACCGATGGCGCCTTGATCGTGGCCATCGAGCTGGACGATCAACACCCTTGGCCACCCACGTTGCCGGCTACGGTCAAGGATGCGGGCATTCTCGACAGCCGCGAATCCAGGCAAAAACTGCTCGAACAAATGACCCGTTTCCCCCCGGCGCGCCTGGCCATTGCCTGCGACCCGCGACGCTCGCCGGACCGTGGCAGCCTGGCGCTGATCGGCGAACTGGCCCGCAGTGCCCGCGAAACCCGCATATGGCTACTGCAAGCCCCCCCCGGCCAGGCACTGGACGCTGATCGCCTGGGCGACTGGCACACGGCGCTGGAGAAACTGGGTTTACCGTTCGCCGCCAGCGCCCCCCTGAACTGGCTGGAGACAGGCCATGACTAAGCCACTGACGCTGGCCGTGGTGGGCCATACCAATGTCGGCAAAACCTCGTTGCTGCGGACCCTGACCCGAGATGTCGGTTTTGGTGAAGTGTCCCATCGTCCCAGCACCACGCGCCATGTCGAAGGCGCACGGCTGTCGGTCGACGGCGAGCCGTTGCTGGAGCTGTACGACACGCCGGGGCTGGAAGATGCCATCGCCCTGCTCGACTACCTTGAGCGCCTCGACCACCCCGGCGAACGCCTGGATGGGCCGGCGCGGGTGGCGCGCTTTCTCGAAGGCAGCGAGGCGCGCCAGCGCTTTGAGCAGGAAGCCAAGGTGTTGCGCCAACTGCTGGCCTCGGACGCCGGGCTGTATGTGATCGACGCCCGCGAGCCGGTGCTGGCCAAGTACCGCGACGAACTCAGCGTACTGGCCAGTTGTGGCAAACCGCTGCTGCCGGTGCTCAACTTTGTCAGCAGCCCGCAGCACCGCGAACCCGAGTGGCGCGAAGCCCTGGCCCGTCTGGGCCTGCATGCACTGGTACGCTTCGACAGCGTGGCCCCGCCCGAAGATGGCGAACGCCGTTTATATGAAAGCCTGGCGCTGCTGCTGGAGCATTCGCGGGGCGCGCTGCAACGACTGATTACCGACCAGGAGGCCCAGCGTGAAGCCCGCAAGCACAGCGCCCTGCGCCTGATTGCCGAACTGCTGATCGACTGCGCCGCTTGCCGACGCAGCGTGGCCAGCGAAAAAACCGCCGAACAACAAGCTACCCAGCAGTTGCGCGAAACGATTCGCCAACGCGAGCAACGCTGCGTAGAAGCCATGCTCAAGCTGTACGGTTTTCGCACCAGCGATGCGGCGGCCAGCGACTTGCCGCTGCTCGACGGGCGCTGGGGCGATGACTTGTTCAACCCCGAGACGCTCAAGCATCTGGGCGTGCGGGTCGGTAGCGGGATTGCCGCAGGGGCTGCGGCCGGGGCAGGCGTGGACTTGATGGTGGGCGGCCTGACGCTGGGCGCGGCGGCGCTGGCCGGGGCCATTGCCGGCGGTGCGCTGCAAACCGCGCGCAGCTACGGCAGCCGCTTGCTGGGCAAGTTCAAGGGCCAGCGCGAGTTGACCGTGGACGACAGCGTGTTACGCCTGCTGGCGTTGCGCCAACGGCAATTGCTGCACGCTCTCAATGCTCGCGGGCATGCGGCGGTGGACAGCATCAAGGTCGCCACCCCGCAGGACAAGACCTGGCGCGAAGGCAAACTGCCCGAAGCCCTGAACAAGGCGCGGGCGCACCCGCAATGGTCGTCGCTCAACCCGCATCCGAAGTTGAGCCAGGCTGAGCGTCAGGAGCAGATTGAGTTGTTGGCCGGGCAGATCTAAGTACCGGCTTACCCCCCGTGGGAGCGAGCCTGCTCGCGATTGGATCATCACTGATACACCGCGTCGTTTGTTTCGCGAGCAGGCTCGCTCCCACAAGAATGGGTACTTAACCCTCTAACAGGCGGACGGCTTTGGCCTTGAGGATTTGCAGGTCGATAACTGGCACATGCATCTGCTTGGCCTGTTCATCCCATACCCGCATGCGCAGGCTCAACCCGCACAACGGGTCCTGCTCGAAGGCATCCGCCTCGGCCTCGCTCATCACCCCGCCCTGATAACCCAGGGTGCGAATGCTCGCCTCACTCAACAAATCGAAATACCCCGGCTGACGCAAGGTCAGGTAACGCTTGGCCTGTACGTGGTATTCCACCAGTTTGGCCAGCCGCTCGCTAAACCCGGCACGGCGCAGATAATCGGCGCCCACCCGCTCATGGCTGACTACACCGTATCCATCCATGTTCTTCGCATCATTGACGCAAAAGTGCCCGATATCGTGAAAGAACGCGGCCAACACCACTTCATCGTCATAACCTTCATCCAGCGCAAGCTGCGCGGCCTGGGACATATGCTCGATCTGTGACACCGGCTCGCCGATGTAATCATCGGTACCGTATTGCCGGTACAAGCCAAATACCTCTTCAACCACTTGCTGTGCGTGTGTCATCACATCTCCTCCAGCATCCGGGCGATATTGCCCTCGGCCATTGCCGGGCCCACGCTCATGCCCACGCCCGTGTGCATCAGCGCCGCATTCAGACCGGGCGCCACCTGCAGCCAGGTAAAAGGCCTGGCCCCTTTGGCACCATAGACGCCCTGCCAGCGCTCGACCACCTGCACTTCACAGCCCAGTGTGTCTTCGCACAGTTGCAGCATCCAGTTATCCACCTGTTCGCCGTTGAAGGGTGAGGGATCCTCACTGTAATCATGAGAATCGCCGACGATCAAATCACCATAAGGCGTCGGGCTGATCAGCAGGTGAATGCCGTGCTGCTCCAGATGCGGGCTGTCACGCTGGATTTCGGCCTGCACTGGCGCCGCTTCGGGCAAGTCGGCAAAAGCGCCGTAATGCACACAGCTCAGGCCGGTCAGCAGGGCGTGTTGCAGCCTCAAGTTGACCTTGGGCCGCACGCGCAGCATTTGCAGGCGACAGATCCTCGGGTTGAGCCGGGCCAGTGGCTCGGCCAGCAGGGTCAGGTAATCGTGCCCCGAGCACACAATCACCTGCGAACCCTTGAAACTCCCCGCCGTGGTATGGACCTGACCGGGTTCGACCTCGCGCACCAGGGTCGAAAAATGAAATTCGACGCCCAGCTCACACTGCAAATAGTTGATAAGGGCCGGAATGGCTTCGCGTGAATACACCTGCTGGTCGTCAAGGCCATTCAAAGCGGCGCGATGATGGCTGAACTGGCCACCGTACAGCGCATCCATTTCTGCACCGCGCAATAATTCGGCGCGGTAGCCGAACTCGCGTGCACGACCTTGGCAGAACGCCTCAAGCAAGTGCACTTCGGCTTCGGTGCGGGCGAACAGGTACGAGCCGTTGCGCTTGAGATCAAAGCCTGCGCGCTGCGCCCAGACTGCCCAAATGTCGCGGCTGGCACGGGCCAGATCGAGCATCACGCCCGGTGGTTGGCCGGTGACCAGCGCCTGGCCGAAATTGCGCACCGAGGCGCCCAGTGGCGTGGCGGTGCGTTCGAAGACGCGTACCTTGAGACCGCGTCTTGCAGCGGCGTAGGCGTGGGACAAGCCCAGAATGCCGGCGCCGACGATAAGGATTGGTTGAGTCATCACGATGTCCTGAAGGGCAACTTCACTTCCCTTGTGGGAGCGGGCTTGCTCGCGATACAAGCGCCGCGGTGCGGCTGTCCAACCGCAGCGATCCAATCGCGGGCAAGCCCGCTCACACAGGTCTTTTGTGGCTACAAAACTACTGCGCCGCTTTCTCGGACTTGCCGTCATAGCGTTTGCGCCACTCGGCCAGGATGCTGTCGCGATTCTGCGAGGCCCAGGCGAAGTCGTTCTTGATCAGGCGCTGCTCGTAGTCGGCTGGCAGCTCGGTCTGTGGCTTGGCGATGCCGGGCTGGGCGAGTACCGCGAAGTTCTCTTTATAAAGCTCCATCGCCGCGGGGCTTGCGGAGAAGTCAGCCAGCTTTTTTGCTGCCTCTTCGTGCGGCGTCCCCTTGATTACAGCCGTCGCTTCGATTTCCCAACCCAGGCCTTCTTTAGGCAACACGATATCCAGCGGTGCCCCCTGACGCTTGAGCTGTACGGCCGGGTATTCAAAGGAGATACCGATCGGGAATTCCCCCGCAGCTGCCAGCTTGCAAGGCTTGGAACCTGAATGAACGTACTGGCCGATGTTCTGGTGCAGGTCGTCCATAAATTGCCAGCCCTGTTTCTCGCCGAAGGTCTGCAGCCAGGCGCTCACATCCAGAAAGCCGGTGCCGGACGAGGCCGGGTTGGGCATCACGATTTTGCCCTTGTATTCAGGCTTGGTCAGGTCCTGCCAGCTCACCGGCTTGCTCAGGCCCTGTTTTTCCGCCTCGATGGTGTTGAAGCAAATGGTCGCGGCCCACACGTCCATGCCCACCCAGGCCGGCGGGTTGGCTGCATCGCGGTAGTTGCCGCCGATCTTGGCCAGGTCCCTGGGGGCGTAGCTTTGCAGCATGCCCTGCTGGTCGAGGATCGCCAGGCTGGATGCCGCCAGGCCCCACACCGCATCTGCTTGCGGACGGGCTTTTTCCGCAAGCAGCTTGGCGGTGATGATGCCCGTGGAATCGCGCACCCACTTGATCTCGATGTCCGGGTTGGCCTTTTCAAAGGCCTGCTTGTAGGTCTTGAGCTGTTCGGCTTCCAGGGCCGTGTACACGGTCAGTTCAGTTTTGGCAGCGAACGCATTGAAGCTAAAAGCAGTGAGGACAGCAGCGGCAAGAGCAAGAGGCTTGAACATGGTGCGGTTCCTTTTGGGGTGTAGGGGCAGGGTTGTTGTTATTGCGCGGGCGCACCCTGGCGCCAGGCCTGGGAGCGGCGCAGCAAACCGCGCGAAGCCCATGCCAGCAGCAAGGACATACCCGCCGAAGTGAACAGGATCAGGGTCGACATCGCCGCCGCGCCGCCAACGTTGCCGGCGTCGTCCATGTTCAGCACCGCCACCGCCGCGAGGATGGTGTCGGGGCTGTAAAGGAAGATCGCCGCCGACACGGTGGTCATCGCCGAGACAAACAGGTAGCGCATGATGTCCAGCAGTGCGGGTAGACAGATCGGCACGGTGACGCGCCAGTAATGGCGATAGAGCGGCGCCTTGAGCGACAGTGCGGCGGCTTCGAATTCGCCGTCGAGCTGGCGCAGGGCCGTGGTCGCAGTCATTTGTGCAGTGGTCAAATAATGCGCAATGGTGCAGGCCACCAGCAGGGTCATGGTGCCGTAGAGCACATGCAGCGGGTTGCCCGGCAGGTTGAAAAAGAACACGTAGCCCAGTCCCAGCACCAGCCCCGGCACGGCCATCGGCACAAAGCTGAGCATGCGCAGGGCCAGGTTGAGGCCTTTCTGGCTTCTGGTTTTCTCCATCAGATAGGCGCCGGTGAAGATCACCAGACTGCCAATCACCGCCGTACACAGCGCCATCGTTACACTGTTGCGATAGGCCAGCCAGCCGCCGCCTGCGGTGTCGTTGAACTGGTAGTGGTTGAGCGATAGCGACAGGTTATATGGCCAGAACTTGACCAGCGACGAGTACACCGCCATCCCGAAGACCAGCAACAGGGTGGCGCAAATCAGCAGCACAATGGCCAGATAACAGCGGTCACGGCCCTTCGACGGCACGGGTTTGAACACCTGGGCGCGGCCACTCATCGAATCGCCATGCTGGCGGCGCAGCCAGGCATCAACGCCGAAACTGAACAGTGCAGGCAACAGCAGGACCATGCCGATCAAGGCGCCGCGACCGAATTGCTGCTGGCCGACCACGGCCTTGTAGGCTTCAAGCGCCAGCACCTGATAGTCGCCACCCACCACCACGGGCACACCGAAGTCGGTGATGGTCAGGGTGAAGACCAGGCAGAACGCGGCAAACACGGCCTGTTTGGTGCCCGGCCAGGTAATGCTGCGAAAGGCCTTGAAAGGCCCGGCCCCCATACTCGATGCAGCGTCAAACAAACGTGCATCGGCCAGAGACAAAGCCGACAGCAAAATCATCAAGGCGTGCGGGAAGGTGTAGATGGCCTCACCGAGAACGATGCCCCAGAAGCCGTAGATATTGTCGCTAACCAGCCCACGTAACATGCCCTGGTTACCAAACAGATACACCAGCGCGATGCCCGGCAGCATTGAAGGTGCCATCAGTGGCAGCAACGACAACCCGCGCCAGATGCGTTTGCCGGGGATCATGGTCCTTTGCAGGGCGTAGGCAAACAGATACGCCAGCGGTACGACGATGGCCGCCACGCTGAGGGAAACCTTAAGGCTATTACCCAGCAGCCAGTGAAAGTTGGCGCTGGTGACCAGTTCTCGCGCCGCGACCCAGCCGCCGCCCTGGCCGTCTTCGGCACTGAAGCCGCGCCAGAAGATAGCCAGCAACGGCATCAGCACCGCCACGCTCAACAACAGCAGTAACAGCAGCTTGCCGCCGACCACGAAGATACGGTCACCGAGTTCCGCTCTGCTGGCTTGGCGGGACATTTTGCCGGGCAATGGCAGGGCCATTTCAGCGGCCATGTCAGGCAAACACCTGCAGGCTGCCGGGTGGCAGGGCGACAAAAATATCCGGTGTGCCGAGGCGCGGCAGGTCCTGACTGCCGACTTCGGCCGTCAGGGCATGACCCGGCAGGTGGTTGAGTTCGAAGCTCATGCGGCAGCGATTGCCAAGAAAGGTAATTTCCCGAACCCGGGCCGGGAACAGGTTTTCCTGATGCAGTACCGGATTGACGCTGATGGCTTCGGGACGGCAGAACAAACGCCCCGAGGCGGCGCGGCCAGCGTCATCTGCCAGGCGCATGTTCATGCCGCCGACCTGAGCGTGGGTGGCACTGTTGCGCAAAAACGGTAGCCAGTTGCCCTGCCCCACAAATTCGGCGACAAACGGCGTGGCCGGCTTGTCGTAGATTTCTTGCGGGGTGGCGTACTGCTCGACCTTGCCGTTGTTCATCACAGCAATACGGTCGGCCATCAGCATGGCTTCGTCCTGATTGTGGGTGACCATCAGCGTGGTGATGCCCAGGCTGCGCTGCAATTGGCGCAGTTCGGTACATAAATGCTCACGGACGCGGGCATCCAGGGCCGACATTGGCTCGTCGAGCAATAGCAGAGACGGCGATGGCGCCAGGGCACGGGCCAGGGCGACCCGCTGCTGCTGGCCACCGGAAAGCTGACCCGGGAATTTCTTTTCGCTGCCGGTCAGGCCCACCAACTCCAGCATGTCGCCGACGCGCTTGCGCACCACCTCACGATTGCTGCCAGCCAGGCCGTAGGCAATGTTGGCCTCAACAGTCAGATTTGGGAACAAAGCATAGGACTGAAACAGAATCCCGTAATCACGGGCCTGCGGCGCCAGCTCGGAGACATCGCGATCACCCAGGTACAGTGCGCCCTTGTCCTGATGCTCCAGGCCTGCGATACAACGCAACAGCGTGGTCTTGCCGCAACCGGACGGGCCGAGCAGACACACCAGCTCGCCTGCAGCCACCTCCAGCGAGACGTTATCCAGCGCGGTAAAGGCGCCAAAGCGCTTGCTCACATTGCGCACCTTCATCGGCACGCCGGGCTGGGTAAAAGCGGTTGTGTTCGAGCTGTTCATGGATGCACCTCATCAAGCAGATAAGGGCCATCCTAGAGATGCAATGCGTACAAGATGTGGCAGCAAGGCCAAAGCAGCCGATAGTGGTATTGGTGGATTTGGGTATGGGTGCAGGGTCATTGTGGGAGCGGGCTTGCTCGCGATGGCCTTACCGCGTTTTGCCTGACACACCGCATCGTCTGCATCGCGAGCAAGCCCGCTCCCACAGTGGTTGTGGTCAGGCCGGGGCCATTTCCTGCGCCAGCCCCAGAAACGCCGCCGGCAAGCGCGCGGCTTTTCGCTCTTTGAGGCAGTACAGGTACTCATGGATCACTGGCGCATTCTCAAGGGTCAGTACCCGTAACTGCGGGTCATGAGGTACTTCCTGGCGAGCGATGATGCTGATGCCGATATTGCGCAGCACCGCTTCGCGGATCGACTCCCGGCTGCCAATTTCCAGCAGCGGACCAAAACTCACCCCGGCATTGGCCAGCAGGTCTTCGGTCAACTGGCGCGTAGTCGAACCTTGCTCACGCATCAACAAGCAATGCCCGGCCAGCGCACTGAGCGGTACATGCTCTAGCTTGGCCAATGGGTGATTGCGATGCACCGCCAGCACCAGCGGATCGGCACCCAGGACGCGGCGGATCAGGCGCGGGTCTTCCACCAGTTGTGAGGAAGCCGCGATATCGACCCGGTATTCGTCCAGTGCCTCCAGCACCTGCTGGGAGTTGCCGATATCCACCGCCACCTCGATCTGCGGCAAGCGTTCGCGAAAGGCTTTAACCAGATCCAGGATGTAATACGGCGCGGTCGCGGCAATGCGCAGCATGCCGGTGCCCTGGCCGCTGTTGCGCAAAAAGAATTCGATATCGGCTTCTTGCTGCAGCAACGCCTTGACCATCGGCAGCAGGCGTACGCCGTCATCGCTGAGGGTCAGGCGCCGGCCGCCACGGTAAAACAGCTCTACACCGTACTGGCTTTCGAGATTGCGGATTTGCGTGGTCACAGTCGGCTGGCTCAGCCCGAGCTTTTTGGCGGCCTGAGTAATGCTGCCCAGTTGGGCCACCCGGTAAAACGCTTTCAGCTCGGCACTCAGCACAACAGCCCCTCTTGATCTATTTGCGCAACAGGCGCAAACCGTTGAACACCACCAACAGGCTGACGCCCATGTCGGCAAACACGGCCATCCACATGGTGGCCAAACCGAGGAAGGTTACCGCAAGAAAGATCGCCTTGATGACCAATGCCAAGGCAATGTTCTGTTTCAGGATGCTGGAGGTCTGCCGTGACAGGCGAATAAAAGCCGGTATCTTGCGCAGATCGTCGTCCATCAGGGCAACATCGGCGGTCTCGATCGCGGTATCCGTACCTGCCGCGGCCATGGCAAAACCGATCTCGGCACGGGCCAGGGCCGGAGCGTCATTAATGCCGTCGCCCACCATGCCTACATGATGGCCCTTGGCATACAGCGCTTCGATCGCCTTGAGCTTGTCTTCCGGGAGCAGGTTGCCCTGGGCTTCGTCGATACCGACCTGGGCGGCAATGGCGTTGGCCGTGTGAGGATTATCGCCGGTCAGCATCAGGGTCTTGATGCCCAACTCATGCAACTCGCGGATCGCTTCACGGCTGGTTTGCTTGACTGTGTCTGCCACGGCGAACAGCGCCAGCGGGCCTGCGCTGTCGCACAGCAAGATCACGGTTTTGCCCTGTTCTTCCAGCGCAAACAGCTCTGTCTCGAGTTCAGGAGAGCACAGGCCCAATTCTTCAACCAGGCGGTGATTGCCCAGGTGGTAGAGCTTGCCGTCGATTTCGCCACGCACTCCGCGTCCCGCCAGCGCGGTGAAGTTATCCACAGCACTCAAAGGCAGATTCTTATCCACAGCAGCATTAGCCACAGCCAGCGACACCGGATGATCGGAACGGCTTGCAAGGCTGGCGGCCAACAGCACCGCGCTGTCAGTGACCAGCGGATCAAGGGGCAGGTAATCGGTTTGCACCGGTTTGCCGTGGGTGATGGTGCCGGTCTTGTCCAGGGCCAGGAAGTCGAGCTTGTGGCCGCCTTCCAGGTACACCCCGCCCTTGACCAAAATCCCCTTGCGGGCCGCAGCCGCCAGGCCGCTGACGATGGTTACCGGCGTCGAAATCACCAGCGCACAAGGGCACGCCACCACCAGTAACACCAGCGCACGGTAGATCCAGTCAAACCATACGCCGCCCATAAACAACGGCGGGATCACCGCCACTGCCAGGGCAAAGGCAAACACCAGCGGGGTATAGATTTTCGCGAAGCTGTCGACGAAACGCTGGGTCGGTGCCCGGGCGCCCTGGGCCTGCTCTACAGCGTGAATGATCCGCGCCAGGGTCGAGTTGTTGGCCGCTGCCGTCACCCGGTATTCCAGGGCGCCGGACTGGTTGATGGTGCCCGCGAAGACTTTGTCGCCCAGCGCTTTCTCGATGGGCAGGCTTTCACCGGTGATCGGCGCCTGATCGACTGTGGAGTTGCCCGCTACCACTTCACCGTCCAGGCCGATACGCTCGCCCGGCCGTACCCTGACCAGGCTGCCCAGGGCGATGTCTTTGACCTCAAGCTCAATCCAGCTGCCATCCGCCTGCTGCACGGTGGCCTTGTCCGGCGCCATTTGCATCAAGCCACTGATGGCATTGCGCGCACGATCGAGGGATTTGGCTTCGATCAGTTCGGCCACGGTAAACAGGAACATCACCATCGCCGCTTCCGGCCATTGGCCGATCAACACGGCCCCCGTCACGGCGATGCTCATCAGTGCATTGATGTTCAGGTTGAGGTTTTTCAGGGCGATCCAGCCCTTTTTATAGGTGGTCAGGCCGCCGCTGAGGATCGACACCAGCGCCACCAGCGCAATCACCCAGGTGGGTGCAGCATCGGTAAAGTGCAGCACTTCAGCCGCCAACGCGCCCGCACCGGCCACGGCCAGAGGCCACCAGTGTTTTTTCGCAGGCAGTGCAGGCGGGGCCGCATCCGCACCGGAATCGATGGGCTCTGCGTGCATGCCGAGGGATTTGATTGCGTCGACAATCGGCCCGACGGACGGCAGGTCGTGGGTCACGCCCAATACCCGGTTGATGAGGTTGAATTCCAGTTGCTGCACACCCGCCAGCTTGCCCAGCTTGTTCTGGATCAGGGTCTGCTCGGTGGGGCAGTCCATCGCTTCAATGCGAAAGCTGCTCAGGCGCGCGCCCGCAGTGGCCGCGGCGGCCAGCTTGACGACGCTCGGCCCCGCTGCGCCAGGGCAGCAGCTATGGGCGTGAGCGTGCGTGTCGCCATGCCCATGTTCGTGATCGTGATCGTGATCGTGATCGTGATCGTGATCGTGATCGTGATCGTGATCGTGATCGTGATCGTGATCATGCTTGTTCGGTGCGTGAATGGAATCGCTCATCAGATTGCGTCCGGGAAAGGTGCCTGTTGCCAAGTAAAGACCCTGTAGCCACTATAGGGTCAAGCATCCTTTTGGAGATCTGCTTGATGAAAATTGGCGAACTGGCGAAATTGACCGACTGTCAGGTCGAAACCATCCGTTATTACGAACGCGAAGGGCTGCTGCCAGAGCCTGCGCGCAGTGAAGGCAACTACCGTTTGTACACCCAGGTCCATGTTGAGCGGCTGACGTTTATCCGCAATTGCCGCAGCCTGGACATGACCCTGGAAGAAATCCGCAGCCTGCTCAACCTGCGTGACAGCCCCCAGGACCAGTGCGAAAGCGTGAATGCGCTGATCGACGAACATATTCATCACGTCAAGGCGCGGGTCGACAGTTTGCTGGCCCTGCAGGCGCAATTGCTCGACCTGCGGCAAAAGTGTGGCGAGGGGCCTGACGGGGAGCATTGCGGGATTTTGCAGCAGCTGGAAGTCAGCGGCTCGGTCAGCCCGCCGGAAGGCGAGCCCAGCCATGTGGGCAGAAGCCACGGGCATTGATTGCAGGGCGCCGATGCAGGCCTTGGCCCTTCAATCGTGCCGGACGCGGAGCGCCTAAAACGCTATTCTGTCCAGGTTTTCCCCTTACAGAATGTGAACTGCCAAATGCCAGACTGGAACCACTACCTACAGCGCATCCTTGAGTTGATGAAGCGCTATCCAGGGCTGATCGCGGCGTTTGGCTTTTGCTCGGGGGTGGGCAGTTTCATTCTGGTGGACCGCCAGCAAGGCATGGCCCGCTGGATTGCGGTGATCCTGCTGGTGAGCTGGGTCTGGTTGATGCTGGAAAACACCTTCACCCGGCTGTTCAGCCGGGTGTTCAAGCGCGAAATACCTGAACCGCTGCTGCGCTATGCCACCCAGATGATCCACCAGGAAAGTTTTTTTTTCGTCCTGCCATTTTTCTTTATCACCACCACCTGGAACAGTGGCCAACTGGTCTTTACCGGACTTCTGGGCGTGTGCGCACTGATCGCCATCACTGACCCGTTGTATTACAAATGGCTGGCCCCCCGGCGCTGGCTGTTTCTGGCCCTGCACACCCTGGCCCTGTTCGCGGCCATGCTGACGGCGTTGCCGATCATCCTCAACCTCACCACCTCCGAGAGCTACAAACTGGCGCTGGGCACCGCCGTGCTGCTGTCAATTCCCAGCTTGGCCGTGAGCCTGCCGCTGAAAACCTGGCGTGGCTGGCTGGTATTGCCCTTGATAGTCCTGGCCCTGGGCGGCACCGGCTGGCTGCTGCGATCCTGGGTGCCACCAGCTACGCTGTGGATGACCGAAGTGGCCGTCACCACCCAGTTGCAGGACCGCACGCCGGGCGAGAGCATCAAGCACATCAGCGTCAGCGAGCTGCGCAGTCGTGGCCTGTACGCCTATACCTCGATCAATGCGCCCCGGGGTTTGAATGAGCGGATTTACCATGTGTGGCAACTCAACGGCCAGGAGGTCGACCGCATCGCCCTGGATATTCATGGCGGGCGCAAAGAGGGTTATCGCGCCTGGACCCACAAGCAGAATTTCCCGCCGGACCCGGTGGGTCGCTGGCAAGTCCGGGTGTTGACCGAGGATGGGCAACTGATCGGCGTTTTGCGCTTCAGGGTTAACCTGGATCAATCTGCGCCTGCGGTTGTTAAGGCAAACTGAAGCACTTTTGCCGGATTGTGCTATTACATAAGGTCTGCGTTCAAACGTACCGAGCTGGGAGCTTAAGACTATTACGGCCATGGCGGGCAATGCCCAACTAGACACTTCCGGTAATCCGGCGCGACTGCTGATCAGCGGCGACTGGACGCTTGCCCATTACACACGCCTCAAGCAGCAGACCGAACAGCTGGTCGGCAAGTACGATGCCCAGACCGCCATCAACCTGGACGACGTGTCCAGCATCGATACGGCCGGGGCTTCGCTGCTGGTGGAGCTGCTGGGGGCAGAGCGCGTCAGCCAGTTGACCGACACCGCCCAAAAACTCCCCGCCGCCGACCGCGCCTTGCTGCAAACGGTCTATTCCTCGATGCGCGATTTTTGCGTGCCGGTCGCAGCCCAGGAACAGAACGTCGGCATCCTCTTGCTCAGCCGCATCGGCAGCGCGGTCTACAAGCTGTGGCAAGACTCCCTGCAACTGCTGGGGTTTATCGGCCTGATCCTGCAGACCCTGGCGCGCAACCTGTTTCGACCCAAACAATGGCGCATTACCCCGGTGGTGGCGCATATCGAGCAGATCGGTCTTAACGCCGCGCCGATCGTGGTGTTGCTGACCTTTATGGTGGGCGCCGTAGTGGCGTTTCTCGGTGCCACGGTACTGGCCAACTTTGGTGCGGGGATTTTTACCGTTGACCTGGTGGCGTTTTCCTTCCTGCGTGAATTTGGCGTGTTGCTCACCGCCATCCTTCTGGCCGGGCGCACGGCCAGTGCCTTTACCGCGCAAATCGGCTCGATGAAGGCCAACGAAGAAATTGACGCGATCCGCACCCTGGGCCTCGATCCGATGGACTTGCTGGTGTTGCCACGGGTGCTGGCGCTGTTGATTTCCCTGCCGCTGCTGACATTCATGGCCATGATGGCGGGCATCCTCGGCGGTGCCGTGGTCTGCGTGGTGTCCCTGGGTATCTCGCCGGACATGTTTATTTCGCTGCTGCACTCGGATATCGGCGTGCAGCACTTTTTGGTGGGCATGGTCAAAGCGCCGTTCTTTGCCTTCCTGATTGCCGCGGTGGGCTGCCTTGAAGGCTTTAAAGTCAGCGGCAGCGCCGAGTCGGTGGGCGCCCACACCACGTCCAGCGTGGTCCAGTCGATCTTTATCGTGATCGTCCTCGACGCCGTGGCCGCGTTGTTCTTTATGGAGATGGGCTGGTGAGTACGTCCCTGCGCAAACCCGGCGAGACCGTGATCGAGGTGCGTGACCTGTGCAACCGCTTTGGTAGCCAGACCGTGCATGAACACCTCGACCTAGATGTGTACAAAGGTGAGATTCTCGGCGTGGTCGGCGGCTCCGGCACCGGCAAATCCGTGCTGCTGCGCAGTATTGTCGGTTTGCGTCGGCCCACTGAAGGGCAGGTCCGGGTGTTTGGCCAGGACTTGATGAGCCTTGATGAACAGGCGCGCTCGATGATCGAGCGGCGCTTTGGTGTGCTGTTTCAGATGGGCGCGCTGTTTTCTTCACTGACGGTAAAAGAGAACATCGCCCTGCCCCTGATCGAGCACGCCGGCCTGAGCCGGCCTGATGCCGAGCACCTGGCGTGCGTCAAGCTGGCGCTGTCGGGATTGCCCCTGTCGGCAGCAGACAAGTACCCGTCTTCACTGTCCGGTGGCATGGTCAAGCGCGCAGCGCTGGCCCGGGCGCTGGCGCTGGACCCGGACATCCTGTTTCTGGACGAACCCACCGCTGGGCTGGATCCGATCGGCGCGGCGGCCTTTGACCAACTTATCCTGACACTGCGCGATGCGCTGGGGTTAAGCGTGTTCCTGGTCACCCACGATCTCGACACGCTGTACACCATCACTGACCGGGTGGCGGTGCTGTCGCAAAAACGGGTGCTGGTGGCGGCACCCATCACTGAGGTCGAAGACTACGACGACCCGTGGATTCATGACTATTTCCATGGCCCCCGTGGCCGCGCCGCGTACGAAGCGGCAACCCACCTCAAGGAGCAATGACATGGAAACCCGTGCCCATCATGTATTGATCGGCCTGTTCAGCGTCCTGATTGTCGTCGGGGCCATGCTGTTTGGCCTGTGGCTGGCCAAGGCGAGCATGGACAGCACGTTCAAGGATTACGAAGTGGTGTTCAACGAAGCCGTCAGCGGCCTGTCCAAAGGCAGCTCGGTGCAATACAACGGGATCAAGGTCGGCGACGTGATCGAATTGCGCCTGGACGACAAGGACCCGCGCCGGGTACTGGCGCGCATTCGTCTGGCGGCCAACACCCCGGTCAAGGTCGACACCAAGGCCAAGCTGGCGCTGACCGGCGTGACCGGGACTTCGATCATCCAGCTCAGTGGCGGTGACCCCAACAGCCCGCCCCTCAAGGGCAAGGACGGCAAGCTGCCGGAAATCGTGGCTTCGCCCTCGCCCATTGCCCGCCTGCTCACCGACGGCTCTGACGTGATGGCCAACGTCAATATGCTGCTGCATAACGCCAATGCGTTGTTCTCCGAAGACAACGTCAACCGTGTCAGCAAGACCCTGGACAACCTTGAGCAAACCACTACGGCCATTGCCGGTCAGCGCGGCGATATCAGCCAAACATTGAAACAGCTGGCCCAGGTCGGTAAACAGGCCAGCGTCACGCTTGAGCAAACCAACGTGCTGATGCGCAACGCCAACGGCCTGTTGAGCACCGAAGGCAAACAGATGTTCAACAGCGCCGAGCAGGCCATGAACTCGCTGCAGCAGAGCACGGCGACGATCAACAAACTGATCAACAACAATGAGGACTCGCTCAACAGCGGCCTGCAGGGGCTGAATCAGCTCGGCCCTGCAGTCAATGAACTGCGCGAAACCCTTGGCACATTGCGCTCGATCTCACGGCGCCTGGAATCCAATCCAAGCGGTTACTTGCTGGGCCGCGAGCAGAACAAGGAATTCACCCCATGAAGCGCACCTATCGCCTGGCAGGTTCCATCGCCCTTGCTACTGGCCTGAGCCTGCTCAGCGCCTGCTCGATTTTGCCCAAACCCGAGATAGTCGACGTGTATCGGCTGCCGGCGGCGCAAGCACCCATGGCCGTCAGCCAGAGTACGCCAGTGAAGTGGTCATTGCGTCTGGAAAAGCCGATGACCACTGGCGCGTTGAACAGCCAGAACATCGTGGTGGTGCCTGAGGGCAACCTGATCAGTAACTACAAAGGTGCCCGCTGGAGCGATACGGCCCCGGTGCTGTTGCGCAACCGTCTGCTTGAGGCCTTCTTGCAGGATGGCAGGATCCAGGGCTTGAGCACCGATGACAGCAACTTGCAGTCCGATTACGAACTGGGGGGCGAATTGTTGGCGTTTCAGACCCACTACAACGGCAAAAGCCCGGAAGTGCTGATCCAGTACAACGCCCGCCTGGTACGCAGCAGCGATCAGCGGGTGATTGCTTCCAAACGCTTTGAGACGCGCCAGCCGCTGAGCAACCCGATGGTACCAGGCGTGGTCGCAGGTTTTGGCCAGGCCAGTGATGTGCTGATGCCACAAGTGGTGCAGTGGGTGATGCAGCAGGGGCAGGCGCAGCGTTAAAAACGCCCGAAGCAAGAGCCCAAAGCCCCTCCCCCCAACCCTCTCCCTGCGGAGAGGGTTGAAACTAAGTTCACACCTCCCTTCAATTAAAGACCGCTGTCTTGATACCGGCATTCGTAAATTCACACTAATCACCCTGCTGTAGGAGCGGGCTTGCTCGCGATGGGATCGACGCGGTGTGTCTGTCAGACCACGTCGTCCGAATCACGAGCAAGCCCGCTCCCACTGGGTTACGCATGTTCTGGCGGCGGGTTCTTGTTCTCCTTGATCTTGTACGAAGCCACATACAGCGCTGGCAAAAACAACAGCGTGAGCAAGGTGGCCGATAGAATGCCGCCGATCATGGCGTAGGCCATCGGCCCCCAGAACACGTCCCGGGCAATCGGAATCATGCCCAGGCTGGCCGCTGCCGCGGTCAGCAGAATCGGCCGACGACGATGCTGGGTGGCTTGCATCACCGCGTGCCACGGATCGAAGCCGTCGCGTTCGTACTGGTCGATCTGGGTCACCAGGATCACCGAGTTACGCACGATGATGCCCACCAGCGCCAGAATCCCCAGGATCGCCACAAAGCCCATCGGCGTGCCGGTGGGCACCAGTGCCAGCACCACACCGATCAGCCCCAGCGGCGCGACACTGACCACCAGGAACATCTTGTGCACGCTTTGCAGCTGGATCATCAGGAAGGTTGCCATCAAGAACAGCATCAACGGCACGACTTTGGCGATCGGGCCCTGGGCCTTGGCGCTCTGCTCTACCGTACCGCCGGTTTGCACGTTGTAGCCTTCTGGCAGGTTGGTGGCGAACTTGTCGACCTCGGGCTTGAGCACCTTGACCAGATCGGTCGGTTGCATCGAGCCGCGCACCGAGGCCTTGAGGGTCAGGGTGGGGATCCGGTCACGGCTCCAGATCAGGGGCTGCTCCAGCTCGTAGCGCACCGTGGCAAAGGCCAATAGCGGGATCGAGGTGCCGCTGGGGGTGGTGATCTGCAGGTTGAGCAGGGTTTCCGGGGTACCGCGCTCGTTGCTGTTGGCCCGCCCGACGATATTGATCAGGTAAATGTTGTCCTTGACCTGGCTGACGGCGGCACCGCTGACGATGCTGTTCATCACATGGGCCACGTCTTCGGATGACAGCCCGAACTGGCGGGCCTTGTCCTGGGCAATGTCGATACGCAGCACCTTGCCGGGCTCGTTCCAGTTGAAGATGGTTTCACCGACATTGGGGTTGGCGTCGAGCACCGAGGCCAGGTCGATCGAGTACTTGCGCACCAGGTCGATATTCGGCCCGCTGACCCGATATTGCAGCGGCTGGCCCACCGGCGGCCCCAGTTCCAGGGTGTGCACGAAGCTGCCCACCCCCACAAAGTCCTCGCGCAAGCGTTTGTTGAGCCGTTCGATCAGGGCATCACGGCTTTCCAGGCCTTTGCTGACAATCACCAACTGGGCATAGAAAGGGTTTTGCAGTTGCTGATCGAGCGGCAGGTAGAAGCGGATCGCGCCCTCACCGATATAAGAACTCCAGCGCACGATATCGTCATCACCCTTGAGCGACTCTTCAAAACGCTGGGTGACCTTGAGCGTCTCCTGGATCGAGGCGTTTTGCGGCAGGTTCAGGTCCACCAGAATCTCGGGGCGGTCAGAGGCCGGGAAAAACTGGTTCTGCACCAGGCCCATGCCGAACACCGCCAGTACAAACATCAGCACTGTCGCGCCAATGGTCGTCCAGCGATAACGCATGCACCACAGCAGCGCGGTGTCGAAGGCCTGGGCCAGGCGCCCGGGTTTCTCGGGCTTGGGTTTGACCTTGGCGCTGAGGATATGCACGCCCAGCACCGGCGCGAACAGCACGGCCACCACCCACGACACCAGCATTGCCACGGCAATCACCGCGAACAGGGTGAAGGTGTACTCCCCCGCCGAGCTGTTGTTAAGGCCGATGGGCACAAAGCCTGCCACGGTCAC
Organism: Pseudomonas sp. TMW22080; assembly: GCF_022496745.1. Taxonomy (NCBI): domain Bacteria; kingdom Pseudomonadati; phylum Pseudomonadota; class Gammaproteobacteria; order Pseudomonadales; family Pseudomonadaceae; genus Pseudomonas; species Pseudomonas sp. TMW22080. Next base: position 258,073 of record NZ_SCFF01000004.1, read on the forward strand.
CAGTGTCCCGGTGAGCATCGGGAACGCCGTGGAATGATAGGCAAAGGTCGCCGCCTGCTCCTTGGTTTCCCCAAGTTCCAGCCGGGTGATCATCATCTCCACCGTGATCATCGCATCGTCCACCAGCAGGCCCAGGGCGATGATCAGCGCACCCAGCGACACGCGCTGCATGGCGATGCCGGTAAATTCCATAAACACGAACACCAGCGCCAGCACCAACGGGATCGAGATCGCCACCACCAGACCGGCGCGCAGGCCCAGGCTGATGAAACTCACCGCCAGTACAATCACCACCGCCTCAAACAGGGCGCTGGTGAAGCCGCTGACAGCCTCCTCGACCACTTGCGCCTGATCGGACACCATATGCACGCCAACACCTACCGGTAACTGCGCGGTCAGGTCGTCGATGCGCTGCTGTAGTTGCTTACCGAACTCCTGAATGTTGCCACCATCAATCATGGCGATTGCCAGACCAATGGCCGGCTTGCCGTTGTAATGGAACATGGGGGCCGCGGGGTCGACGTAGCCACGGGTGATTTCGGCAATGTCGGCCAGGCGGTAAAAACGGTCGTTGACCCGCAGATTCACGGCGGCCAGATCCTCAACGCTGTGGAACTGCCCCGAGGTGCGTACCGACATGCGCTCCGGCCCGGCCTCGATTACCCCGGCGGGAGTGACGGCGTTCTGCTCTTGCAGGCTTTCCAGAATGTGCTGTTGGTCGAGGCCCAAAGCTGCCAGTTTGCGGGTAGAGAAATCCAGGTAGAAGGTTTCGTCCTGTTCACCGATGGTCATCACCTTGCCGCGATTGGGTACATCGCGAATGCCGGTGCGCACTTGCTCTACATAGTCGCGCAGCTGACGCATGGTGAAGCCGTCGCCGGTGAAGGCGAAAATGGTGCCATAGACATCACCGAACTCATCGTCGAACCCCGGGCCTTGAATGCCCTGGGGGAAGTCGCCGCGAATGTCGCCGATCTTTTTGCGCACCTCATACCAGATATGCGGGATGGCATCGGCTTTGGTGGTGTCCTTGAGGAACACAAACACCGTCGACTCACCGGGCCGGGTGTAACTTTGCACGTAGTCGAGAGAATCCAGCTCCTCAAGCTTTTTCTCGATGCGATCGGTGATTTGCAGGCGGGTTTCGTCGACCGTAGCACCGGGCCATTTGGACTGGATGACCATGGTTTTGATGGCGAAGGACGGGTCTTCAGCGCGCCCCAGATTGATGTATGAAAAAATCCCGGCGACCACCGCGACAAACATCAAATACCAGACAAATGACTGATGCTTCAGAGCCCACTCGGACAGGTTGAACTTCCCATTCATTGCGAGCTTTCCTTATCGAGTCTGACTTTCTGCCCGGGGGTGAGGCTGTACACACCTGCACTGACCACCCTGTCGCCGGTTTTGATACCACCCGACAACAGCACATTGCGGGCGTCGCGGCGCAGTACGCTGACGTCACGCGGGCTGACGGTTTGAGTGGCGCTGTCAATGATCCATACGCGGCTGTGGCCGTCGACTTCCTGCAGGGCAGTGAGCGGCAGCTGGAAGTGCTCGGCTGTCGGGCTGCTGACGGTCACGCTCACCGAGCTGCCAAGACGGAATGCCGCCGGCGTCTGGTCCAGTGTCAGGCGGGTGCGCCGGGTGCGGGTGGCGCTGTCGGCTTGCGGGGCGATTTCGCGGACATGGGCGCGGGTGTTGATAGTCGGGTCGAGCTGGCCGGCGACGAGGAATTCGATACCTTTGGGCAGTGCTTCGGCCAACGGACCCGGGAGGTCGATGACCGCCTCCTTGATTTCAGGGCGGGCCAGTGTGACCACTTCCTGGCCAATGCTCACCACTTGCCCGGCCTCGGCATGCCATTGGGTAATCACGGCATCATGGTCGGCGCGCAGGTTGCAGTAGCTGAGCTGGTCCTGAGCCTGATTGACCGCAGCCTGCGCCTGCTGCATCGAAGCCTGTGTGGTCTTGAGGTCGGCTTGCGCGGTGTCCAGTTGGGCCTGGGCGCCCACACCACGGTCGAACAGCTCTTGCTGACGACGGGCATTGGCCCTGGCGTTGATCAATTGTGCCTGTACCTTGGCCAGATCACCCTGGGCCGCACGCAGCTGATTTTGCTGATCGGTGGGGTCGAGGTTGGCCAGAATGTCACCCTGTTTCACCACCGCACCCACATCGTAATAACGGCGCACGATGCGCCCCGGAACACGAAAGCCCAGGGTGCTTTCATAACGAGCTTCGATACTGCCAGCAAAGCGGCCCAGATCCTGGACCAGCTCGGGCCGGGCAATCACATACAGCGCCGGGCGAACGGGTTCCGGCGGCTGTTTCTCCGAGCAGCCCATCAGCATCGCAGCAGCCAGCGGCATCATCCATAAACGCCTCATAACTGCACCCCTTCGGCCGGTGCGGGAACGATTTCAACTTTCATGCCCGGGTGTAACAACTGCCCCCCTGCAACCACGACTTTTTCTCCATCCTTGAGGCCTTCGCTGACGATCACGCTGCCGGTCAGGTAGCGCCCGACCTTGACCCGTTGCAGGCGTACATTGCTTTGCTCGTCGGCGATCCATACGGCGGGCTCGCTGATGTCCTTGGTCAGGGCCGACCATGGCAGTTCAATGCTGGCGCTGGGCGGCGGGGTCAGGTTGACACTGACAATCGAGCCCAGGTCCATACCCTTGGGCAAGGCGTCGAGCTGCACCTTGATCTGCAGCGTGCCGCTTTGTGCCGCAACCGTGGGAGTGATTTCACGGATCTGGCCGTTGACCTTGATTGTCGGATCGCTCAGCAGCGTGACCTGTACCGTGGGGTCTTTGGGGGGTTCGATAAACAGCGATTCATACACGTTGAATACGGCATCCCGTGCGCCATCGCGGGCCAGGGTAAAAATCGGCATGGTGGCCTGTACCACCTGCCCGACTTCGGCCTGGCGCGCGGTGATGATGCCCGGTGCCTCGGCCTCCAGGTTGCTGTAACTCAGTTGTTCGCGGGCGTTGGCCAATTGCGCCTGGGCCGCTGCGAGGGCACTTTTGGCGCTCAGTTGGGCGGCATTGGCAGCATCGTATTCGCTTTGGCTGGTGTAGCCCTTTGGCAGCAGCTTTTGCTGACGCACAAACGCCGCGCGGGTTTGCACCACTTGCGCCTGTTGCGCGTTAACGCTGGCCTGGGCGGTCTCGACCTGGATCTTCAGGTCTTTGGGGTCGAGACGGGCCAGCACCTGATGGGCCTGGATATGGTCACCTACATCCACCTTGCGCTCGATAATCTTGCCACCCACCCGGAATGACAGCTGGGTTTCGACCCGGGCCTGAATATCACCGCTGAGCTGGATCGGTGGGGCGAACTCACGGGTACTCACCTGTTGCACATACACCCGGGGGGACAGAGGCTCTTTGGGGCCCTCCTTGCCGCACGCGGTGAGAAGCGCCAACAGGCTCAAGCCCAAAATGCCCGTGTTCAGTGGACCAGCCATGCAAGCTCCTTTGCGTGATGCCGTTTAACATGCGGATACGGTTGATAGCGTAGAACAGTGTTCAGCGTCTGTGGGACTCTATTACCGCCTATCAGTTTCACGAAATGAGGTCACCCCATGCTCACCACCCTGGCCGTGGCCAACTACCGTTCCATCAATCAGTTGGTGGTGCCCCTGGCCCGGCTGAATCTGATCACCGGCCCCAATGGCAGTGGCAAATCCAACCTTTATCGCGCCCTGCGCTTGTTGGCCGAAACCGCCCAGGGGGGTGTGGTCAATGCCCTGGCCCGTGAAGGCGGCCTGAGCTCGACGTTCTGGGCCGGGCCTGAGGTGATCTCCCGCCGCATGAAGCTGGGCGAGGTTGATGTCAACGCCAGCGTGCGCCAGGAAGCCAAGCGCCTGCGCCTTGGTTTTGCCGGAGAAGACTTCAGCTACGCCATCGCCCTGGGCTTGCCGATACCCGGACGCACGCAGTTCAACCTCGACCCGCAGATCAAGCATGAGAGCCTCTGGGCAGGGCCTTTTTACCGCCCGGCCAGCGAGCTGGTTGAACGTAAAGGCCCCATGATCCGCGCCCGTGACGGCCGCAACTGGCAGGTGTTGGCACAGCACACGCCGCTTTTCGACAGCCTGTTCGATCAGGTCGGCAGCTTGCAGGCATCCCCTGAAGTGTTGCAGTTGCGCGAGTCCATCCGTGGCTGGCGTTTTTACGATCACTTTCGCACTGACCCCGACGCGCCTGTGCGCCAACCACAACTGGGCACGCGCACGCCGGTGCTGCATCATGATGGCCGTGATCTGGCCGCTGCGTTGCAAACAATCCTTGAGGTCGGCAACCCTGAAGCCTTGCATGCCGCGATCAGCGATGCATTCCCTGGCGCACGGCTGGAAATCGAATGTGTGCCCGGCGGGCATTTTTATATCGAGTTTTATCAAGAGGGGCTGCTGCGCCCGTTGTCTGCCGCCGAGCTCTCGGACGGTACCTTGCGCTATCTGCTGCTGGTTGCGGCTTTGCTGACCCCGCGTCCGCCGAGCATGATGGTGCTCAACGAACCGGAAACCAGCTTGCACCCCGATTTGTTGCCCGCGCTGGCGCGGCTGATCATCAGTGCTTCGCAGCACTCGCAGGTGTGGGTGGTATCCCATGCCCGGCGTCTGATCGCCGCCCTGCAACAAGACCCTGAGTGCAACTGCATCGTGCTGGAAAAAAACCTTGGCCAGACAGAAGTGGTCGGCCAACGCATGCTGGACCAGCCCGCCTGGTATTGGCCCGACAAATAAAAACGCCGACGCTATAAAAGCCGTCGGCGTTTTCAGTAGCCTGGCGTGTAATCAGAACGCTGGCAGTACCGCACCTTTGTATTTTTCAGCAATAAAGGCTTTTACTTCAGGGCTGGTCAGGGCCTTGGCCAGCTTCTGGATTGCGACGCTGTCCTTGTTGTCAGGGCGGGCAACCAGGAAGTTCACGTATGGCGAATCAGCACCTTCGATGATCAGCGCGTCAGTGGCCGGGTTCAGGCCTGCTTCCAGCGCGTAGTTGGTGTTGATCATGTCCAGGTCAACCTGGTCCAGCACCCGTGGCAGCAGTGCGGACTCAAGTTCCTTGAACTTGAAGTTGTGCGGGTTCTTGGCGATGTCCTTCGGGGTCGACACAGCGTTGGTCGGGTCTTTGAGTTCGATCAGACCGGCCTTTTGCAGCAGAATCAGGGCACGGCCGCTGTTGCTGCCTTCGTTAGGGATAGCGATGGTTGCGCCGTCTTTAAGCTCGGACAGGTTTTTGACTTTCTTCGAGTAGCCACCGAAGGGTTCAACGTGAACACCGATCACGGTGGTCAGGTTGGTGCCTTTGCCTTTATTGAAGCTTTCCAGGTATGGAAGGGTCTGGAAGTAGTTGGCGTCCAGGTGTTTTTCGGCCACTTGCACGTTAGGTTGCACGTAGTCGGTGAACACTTTGATTTCCAGATCCACGCCTTCTTTGGCGAGGGTTGGTTTGATCAGCTCAAGGATTTCGGCGTGAGGCACCGGCGTAGCGGCAACCACCAGTTTTTCGCCAGCCTGTGCCAGGCCTGCAGTCAAAGCAGCCGCCAATGCGGTAAACAACAGAACCTTTTTCATGCGATACCCTTATGTGTGTGACCGTTCGTATGAGGGTTTTCCTGGAAGACGAAGCGGACAATACCGAGTTTCTTTATTCCAGAACAATAATATTTATTCAGCTTCTTATGCCATTTTGTTCACTTGAGTTTTTTTTGGGGAGCGGGCTTGCCCGCGACAGGAACGCCGTGGTGTGACAGATACACCGCGTCGCTGCCATCGCGGGCAAGCCCGCTCCCACAGGGTCAAGGCAACAACTGCCTGACCGCCGCCAACTCCTGTGCCGTGGCGCCTTTTACAAACAGCTCGATCTGGCTCAGGGCGTCAGGCAGGTTCAAGTGCTCGGGCTGGATCTCCTCGCCCGTGCTCACCAGCAAAGCAAAATGAATCACGTTTTCCAGCTCACGGGTATTGCCCGGCCAGCTGTGGCGCTCAAGTACCCGCTGGGCTCTGTCGCTGATAAACGGCACGGGCAGGTTCAGGCGCTGGCTGTAAATGCCCAGGAAATATTCGGCCAGCGAAAGGATGTCTCCCGGCCGCTCGCGCAACGCGGGCAAGTCCAGCCGCCCTTCGCTGAGGTAGTGATACAGCCGCTCGTGGAATTTTCCGGCAGCCACCGCCTGCGCCAGATCGATACTGGTGGCCGCCACCAGGCGCACGTCCACCGGGCTCGGTTGATGGGCGCCCACACGGGTAACTTCGTGGGTTTCCAGGGCCGCCAGCAGCTTGGTCTGGATTGCCCATGGCAAGTCGCCGATTTCGTCCAGATAAAGAGTCCCGCCATTGGCCGAACCAAACCACCCGGCGCGGCTGCTGGCCGAACTGCTGTGTGTTCCGGCGGCATAGCCAAACAGCTCGGCGTCAGCGTAAGTGGGGCTGATGGCACCGCAATTGACTGACACAAACAGGCCGGTGCGGTCACTGGCGCGGTGGATATGTCGAGCGAGCAGCTCTTTGCCGCTGCCGGTTTCACCACGAATCAGCACGGGCAAGGCGCGCGGCGCGAGCAGCTCCAGATCGTTGCGTAATTGGCGCGAGCGGGGGTCGACAAACACCAGCGCTTTGGCGCGAATGCTCAGCGGGCTTTTTTCCGCGTCAGGAAAGGTCAGCAGCGGCTGACCGAAGGTTTCATGCAGGCTCATGGCAGGCTCCCGCCCGCCGCCGGAGGGTGGGCGCGGGCGTTACAGGAATTCACGCGCGACGCAGGGCGCCGTGCTCGATACGGGTTTGCAGGCGGTATAAAAAGGCGAAGCCTTGCTCCCAGCGCTGGTGTCCGGATTTAACGTTGATATGCCCGGCGCCGCTGATGATGCCGATCTCGGCGCCCCATTGACGGGCAAATTCCATAGCCCGTGGCGCGCTGACAGCACCATCGTTATCCGAGCTGACGATGTGGCTTGGAAAAGGCAACGACCGGGTCGGGATCGGGGCAAAGTTGCGCAAGGCCGGCGCACAGGCCGGGCGCTCGACGTCTGCCGGGGCCACCAGCAACGCGCCGCGCACTTGGTTTAACAGGCTTTCTGGCGCACGCTCGGCCCAATGGGCTACGGTAATGCAACCCAGGCTGTGGGCGATCAGGATCACGGGGGTGCTGTCGGCAGCAATGGCTTCGGCCAGGGCGGCGATCCAGTCTTCGCGGCGGGGCGTCAGCCAGTCGGCCTGCTCCACCCGAGCACTGTTCGGCAAGCTGTTTTGCCAGTGGGTTTGCCAATGATCGTCGGACGAACCTTGCCAGCCCGGCACTATCAAATAGCGAATCGAATCATTGCCCATGGGTGTGCGCCTCCAGCGGTATGTGTGTTACCGAGTCAGTATAGGGACGGTTTTTAGATTCGCTAAGGAATAAGAAGCTATTTGTTTATAACTAAAAATAAAAACTTGAGGGTTCTGCACCATGAAAATCCTGGTCGACCATTTGAGCCAATATGCTGCCTATCACCGCGACCCGCACAATATCGCCACGCATTTCGTGGGCATCCCGCTGATCGTGATTGCCGTTGCAACGCTGCTGTCGCGCCCGCAATGGATGGGTATTTCACCGGCAGTGCTGGTGATGCTGGCCAGTGCCGTGTTTTACCTGCGCCTTGAGTTGCGCCTGGGGTTGTTGATGACGCTGCTGCTGGCTTTGACGGTGTGGCTGGGGCACGCACTGGCGGGGTTGGGCACCGCTGCCTGGCTGGGCTGGGGCATTGGACTGTTTGTGGTGGGCTGGGTGTTTCAGTTTGTCGGGCATTACTACGAGGGGCGCAAGCCGGCGTTTATCGATGACGTCACCGGGCTGATCGTGGGACCGCTGTTCGTGGTGGTGGAACTGGGGTTTTTGCTGGGCTGGCGCGAGGATTTGCGTCGGGAGATGGCGCTGCGCGCCGGTTAGCGCATTGTGGGAGCGGGCTTGCTCGCGATTGGGCCACCGCAGGGTGAAAGAGTCACCGCGTCGTGGCCATCGCGGGCAAGCCCACTCCCACAAGGGCAGGTCAGCGCTTGAACGCCTGATGCAACTGCGCCAGGGTTTCGAAGTGGTACTTGGGTGCAAACGAGTTCAGCTCTTCAAAGCTGCCAAAGCCATAGCCCACCGCCGCTGCGTCCATGCCGTTGTCGCGGGCACCGATCAGGTCGTGCTTGCGATCACCGATCATCAGGGTTTGCGCCGGGTCCAGTCCTTGTTCGTTGACCAGATGGGCAATCAGCTCAACCTTGTTGGTGCGGGTACCGTCCAGCTCGCTACCGTAGATCACCTTGAAGTGCCTGGCGAAATCAAAGTGGCGGGCAATTTCGCGGGCATAGATATGCGGCTTTGAGGTAGCGATAAACAGTTGGCGGCCCTGTGCAACCAGCTCTTCCAGCAAGGGAGTGACACCCTCGAACACTTCATTTTCGTACAGCCCGGTCACGGCAAAACGCTCGCGGTAAAAGCCCATCGCCTCCCACGCCTTCGCCTCGTCGAAGCCATAACTGGCCATGAACTGTTGCAGCAGCGGCGGGCCGATAAAGTGCTCGAGTTTGCTCAGGTCTGGCTCATCAATGCCCAGTTTGCTCAAACCGAACTGGATCGAGCGGGTGATCCCTTCCCGTGGGTCGGTCAGGGTGCCATCGAGGTCGAACAATACGTTCTGGTAATGCATGCAGGGCTCCAAAAAGGGGGGCTTAAACGGGCTGGGCGTAGCCTTCGGCCAAGTGCTGGTCCTTGAGCTTGACGTAATTGCCGGCACTGTAGGTAAAGAAGGCCTTTTCTTTTTCGGTCAATTCGCGCACTTGCTTCACCGGGCTGCCCACATACAGAAAGCCGCTGGCCAGGCGTTTGCCCGGTGGCACCAGACTGCCCGCGCCGACGATCACGTCGTCTTCAATCACGGCGCCGTCCATCACGATGCTACCCATGCCGATCAGGATGCGGCTGCCCACGTTACAGCCGTGCAACATGACTTTGTGGGCGATGGTCACGTCATCACCGATCAGCAGCGGGAAGCCTTCAGGGTTGAAGGGCCCGGCGTGGGTGATGTGGAGTACGCAACCGTCCTGCACGCTGGTGCGCGCACCGATGCGGATGCGGTGCATATCGCCGCGAATCACGGTAAGTGGCCAGATGGAACTGTCGGCGCCGATTTCGACGTCACCGATCACCACCGCCGAGCGATCGACAAAGGCACGCTCGCCCAAGGTCGGTGTGTGCTGCTGGAATGGACGAATGGACACAAATAGCTTCCTTCTTTAGCCGTAATAGGGCGTTGCAATGCTGCGGTCAGCGTCGATTGTAATTAAGATGAGCCAATGTTTCTTCCAGCCAAGGTGCCAAACGTGAGCGAGAACAACCCTCTATTGCAGCCCTATGACCTGCCGCCGTTCTCGGCGATCCGTCCTGAGCACGTACAGCCGGCCATCGAGCAGATCCTCGCCGACAACCGTGCCGGCATTCAAGCCATCCTCAAGGATCAGGGCCAGAACCCGACATGGGCAGGCCTGGTAATGGCGATGGATGAGTTGAACGACCGGCTGGGCGCGGCCTGGAGCCCGGTCAGCCACCTTAACGCGGTGTGCAACAGCGCAGAGCTGCGTGAAGCCTATGAGGCCTGCCTGCCGGCATTGAGCGCTTACTCCACCGAGATGGGCCAGAACCGCGAACTGTTCCAGGCCTTTGAAGCCCTGGCCCACAGCCCGCAAGTCGGCGACTTCGACCAGGCCCAGAAAACCATTCTTGAGCATTCGCTGCGCGACTTCCGCCTGTCGGGTATCGACCTGCCGGAGGCCGAGCAAAAGCGTTACGCCGAGGTACAAAGCAAGCTTTCCGAGTTGGGCAGCAAGTTCTCCAACCAGTTGCTGGACGCCACCCAGGCCTGGACCAAGCACATCACCGACGAAACAGCACTGGCGGGCCTGACCGACTCGGCCAAGGCGCAAATGGCGGCTGCCGCACAGGCCAAGGGCCTGGACGGCTGGCTGATCAGCCTCGAGTTCCCCAGCTACTTCCCGGTGATGACCTACGCCGAAGACCGCGCCCTGCGCGAAGAAGTCTACGCGGCTTACTGCACCCGCGCCTCGGACCAGGGCCCGAATGCCGGCAAGTTCGACAACGGCCCGGTAATGGAAGAAATTCTCGACCTGCGTCAGGAGCTGGCCAAGCTGCTGGGTTTTGCCAGCTTCGCCGAGCTGAGCCTGGCCACCAAAATGGCCGAGACACCGGATCAGGTGCTGACCTTCCTGCGTGACCTGGCCAAGCGCAGCAAGCCGTTCGCTGCCCGCGACCTTGAGCAACTGCAAGCCTACGCCAGCGAGCAAGGTACCCCTGAGCTGAAAAGCTGGGACACCGGCTTCTTTGGCGAAAAGCTGCGTGAGCAGCGCTACAGCGTGTCGCAAGAAGCCCTGCGCGCCTACTTCCCGATCGACAAGGTACTGGGCGGGCTGTTCGCCATTGTCCAGCGCCTGTACGGCATCGAAATTGCCGAAATCAAAGGTTTCGATACCTGGCACCCGGATGTTCGCCTGTTCGAAATCAAGGAAAACGGCCAGCACGTCGGGCGCTTCTTCTTCGACCTCTATGCCCGCGCCAACAAGCGTGGCGGTGCCTGGATGGACGGTGCTCGCGACCGTCGCCGCACCGCAGCCGGCAAGCTGCAAAGCCCGGTGGCCAACCTGGTGTGCAACTTCACTCCAGCCGTTGCGGGCAAGCCTGCACTGCTGACCCACGACGAAGTGACTACCCTGTTCCACGAATTCGGCCACGGCTTGCACCATATGCTGACCGAGATCGAACACGCGGGTGTGTCGGGCATCAACGGCGTAGCCTGGGATGCGGTCGAGCTGCCGAGCCAGTTCATGGAGAACTGGTGCTGGGAACCTGAAGGCCTGGCGCTGATTTCCAGCCACTACGAAACCGGCGAAGCACTGCCAAAAGACCTGCTGGATAAAATGCTCGCAGCCAAGAACTTCCAATCTGGGCTGATGATGATTCGTCAGCTGGAGTTCTCGTTGTTTGACTTCGAACTGCACGCCACCCACGGTGACGGTCGCAGCGTTGCGCAGGTGCTTGACGGCATCCGCGACGAAGTCTCGGTGATGCGTCCGCCTGCCTACAATCGCTTCCCGAACAGCTTTGCGCATATTTTCGCCGGCGGTTACGCGGCGGGTTACTACAGCTACAAGTGGGCAGAAGTGCTGTCGGCCGATGCGTTCTCGCGTTTTGAAGAAGAAGGCGTGTTCAACCCGCACACCGGCAAAGCGTTCCGCCAGGCGATCCTGGCCCGTGGCGGCTCGAAGGCACCGATGGAGCTGTTCAAGGACTTCCGTGGCCGTGAGCCGTCGATTGACGCCCTGTTGCGTCACAGCGGCCTGACCGAGGACTCGGCAGCATGAGTGATGCACCGGTGAACGTGAGCAAAAAACGCTTTATCGCCGGGGCTGTCTGCCCGGCGTGCAGCGAACCTGACAAGTTGATGATGTGGAACGAAGACGAAGTGCCGCACCGCGAATGCGTGGCCTGCGGTTATTCGGATACGTTGAATGAACAGGGTTTGTCGGTGCCCAAGGAGTTGGGTACGCGGGTCAATACGTCAGCGCTGAAAAAAGCACCGGATCCCAAGGTGCAGGCGGTGCAGTTTTTTCCTAATCCGAAACTGAAAAAGCCCTGAAGATCAACAGCCCCTCACCCTCTCCCGGAGGGAGAGGGGACTGAAGTCAAAAGCAGATTCACGCAACGCCATAGATCAAGCCCCCTCTCCCTCCGGGAGAGGGTTGGGGTGAGGGCGCTCGTGCTTTTAAGCCTTCTGCCACACCTTGGGCTTGAAGAACAACGTCTCGCCGCGCGCCAGATCGGTCAGGCTGTCATGGTCCTTGACCACTTCCACTTCGATCAACTCGCTCTGCCCTTCAACCTTCAATGTCACCCGCGTGGTTGCACCCAATGGGCGAATGTCACGCACCTCTGCAGCATGATGGTCTTCGATCTCGTGACGCGACAGTGACACTTCATGCGGACGGAACAGCACATGCTGGTCCTCACCGATATGCAGGCGGTTGGAGTCACCCAGGAAGTGATACACAAAGTCGCTGGCCGGGTTTTCATAGACTTCGCCCGGTGAGCCGATCTGCTCGATTACACCCTTGTTCATCACCACGATACGGTCGGCGACTTCCATCGCTTCTTCCTGGTCATGGGTCACGAACACGGAGGTCAGGTTGATATCTTCGTGCAGGCGCGCCAGCCAGCGGCGCAGTTCTTTGCGCACCTTGGCGTCCAACGCACCAAACGGTTCGTCCAGCAGCAGTACCTTGGGTTCTACCGCCAGGGCACGGGCCAGGGCGATACGCTGACGCTGACCGCCTGACAGCTGCTCAGGGTAGCGATCCGACAGCCAGTCCAGCTGCACCATGTTCAGCAACTCGTGGACTTTTTCAGCGATGCGGGTTTCGCTCGGGCGTTCCTTTTTCGGCTTCATGCGCAGGCCGAAAGCCACGTTATCGAACACCGTCATATGGCGGAACAGGGCGTAATGCTGGAACACAAAACCGACGTTGCGATCACGCACATCGTGCCCAGAGACGTCTTCACCGTGGAACACGATGTTGCCTTCGTCCGGGGTTTCGAGGCCGGCGATAATGCGCAGCAAAGTGGTCTTGCCGCAGCCCGACGGGCCGAGCAGGGCCACCAGCTCACCGCTATGAATGTCCAGATTGATGCTGTTCAGGGCCTTGAAGGCATTGAAGTTCTTGCTGACGTTACGGACTTCGATCGACATGGTTTATTCCTCCGCGGCGCTGGCGCGCAGGCGGTTAATACGGGATTCGCTCCACTGCTTGAGCAGCAGGATGAAGAGAGCCAGGATCAGCAACAGGGTGGCCACGGCGAAGGCGGCAACGTGGTTGTATTCGTTGTAGAGAATCTCGACGTGCAGCGGCAGGGTGTTGGTCACCCCGCGAATGTGCCCGGAAACCACCGACACCGCACCGAACTCACCCATCGCCCGCGCAGTACACAGCACCACGCCGTAGATCAGGCCCCATTTGATATTGGGTACGGTCACGTGCCAGAACATTTGCCAGCCATTGGCGCCCAGCAGGCGTGCGGCCTCCTCTTCCTGAGTGCCCTGCTCCTGCATCAGCGGGATCAGTTCCCGGGCCACAAAGGGCACGGTCACGAAGATGGTGGCCAGCACGATACCCGGCAAGGCGAATACGATCTGGATGTCGTGGTCCTGCAACCACGGACCGAGAAAGCCCTGCGCGCCAAACATCAGCACGTAGACCAGACCGGCGATCACCGGTGAGACCGAAAACGGCAGGTCGATCAGGGTGACCAGGATGCTCTTGCCGCGAAAGCTGTACTTGCTCACGCACCAGGCCGCGCTGACGCCGAAGACCACGTTCAGTGGCACCGAAATCACCACGGCGATAATGGTCAGCTTGAGGGCCGACAGGGCGTCGGGTTCGAGGATGGCGTCGAAAAAAGTACCGACCCCCATTTTCAAACCCTGGGACACCACGATCAGCAGCGGCAGCAGCAGGAACAGGGTGAAAAACAACCAGCCGAAGCCGATCAGCAGGCGCCGCGACAGCGGGCTGCCACGGCGGGCGGCATTGGCCACGGATGAAGCGCTCTGTGTTGAGCTGGACATGGTCAGGCCTCCTTCACGGTTTTTCGATGCGACGCTGAATCAAATTGATGATCAGCAGCAAAATGAAGGAAACCACCAGCATCATCACGCCAATGGCCGTGGCGCCGGTGTAGTCGTACTGGTCCAGCTTGACCATGATCAGCAGCGGCAGGATTTCGGTTTTGAACGGCATGTTACCCGCGATAAAAATCACCGAGCCGTACTCGCCCACACCGCGGGCAAAGGCCAGGGCAAAACCGGTCAACCAGGCGGGCAGCAAGGCTGGCACCAGGATGTAGCGGAACACTTGCAGGGGCTTGGCGCCCAGGCAGGCAGCGGCTTCTTCGATTTCACGGGGGATATCGGCCAGCACTGGCTGCACGGTACGCACCACAAACGGCAGCGTGACGAACGTCAGTGCCAGGGTGATGCCCATCGGGGTGTAGGCAATCTTGAAACCTAGGTCGTTGGCGAACTGGCCGATCCAGCCGTTGGGGGCGTACAGGGCTGTCAGGGCGATACCGGCCACGGCAGTCGGCAGGGCAAACGGCAGGTCGATCATGGCATCGATGACCTTGCGTCCGGGGAAGGTATAGCGCACCAGCACCCAGGCCAGCACGGTGCCGATCACGCCGTTGATAATGGCGGCGACAAAGGCGGTGCCAAAGCTCAGTTGCAGGGCGGCCAGCACCCGGGGGGCAGTGATAATGGCCCAAAACTGGTCCCAGGTCAGTTGGGCGGCATGCACGAACATCGCAGCCAGCGGGATCAGCACAATCAGACTGAGGTACACCAAGGTGTAGCCCAGTGTCAGCCCGAAGCCGGGTATGACGGGGGAGATACGACGAGACATAAGAGTCCTTGGTTAACGCACGAAGCCCGCAACTCGGTCGCGGGCTCTATGTTCTAGCTTTCAGCGAGGCCAAAGGCCCCACCCCACAGGTTACTGCGCCTGGTAGATCTGGTCGAACACACCACCGTCATTGAAAAATTTCGGCTGCGCAGTTTTCCAGCCACCGAAGTCTTTGTCGATAGTCACAAGTTCCAGTTTCGGAAACTGCTGTGCGTACTTGGCAGCGATTGCTGCGTCACGCGGGCGGTAGAAATTTTTTGCAGCAATTTCCTGGCCGGCCGGGCTGTACAGGTGTTCGAGGTAGGCTTTGGCGATTTCGGCATTGCCCTTTTTATCGGCGTTTTTGTCGACTACAGCCACTGGCGGCTCAGCCAGGATCGACAGGGAAGGTACGACGATGTCGAATTTATCGGTACCGCCATCTTCCTTGAGTGCCAGGAATGCTTCGTTTTCCCAGGCCAGCAACACATCACCCTGACCGTTGTTGACGAAGGTGATGGTCGAACCGCGTGCACCGGTGTCCAGCACTGGCACGTGTTTGAACAGGGTTTTTACATATTCTTTGGCTTTTTCTTCGTTGCCGCCGTTGGCTTTCAGGCCGTAAGCGTAGGCTGCAAGGAAGTTCCAGCGCGCGCCGCCGCTGGTTTTAGGGTTCGGGGTAATGACCGATACGCCGTCCTTGGTCAGGTCGCCCCAGTCCTTGATGCCTTTAGGGTTGCCCTTGCGCACCAGGAACACGATGGTCGAGGTGTACGGGGTGCTGGCGTCCGGCAGGCGGGTTTGCCAGTTTTCCGGCAGCGAGCCCTTGTTCAGCCTGGCGATTTCGTCGATGTCACCGGCCAGGGCCAGGGTTACCACGTCAGCGCGCAGGCCGTCGACCACGCCGCGGGCCTGTTTGCCCGAGCCGCCGTGGGATTGCTGGATTTTGACGTTGTCACCCGGGTGGCTGGCTTTCCAGAACTGGGTGAACTCAGTGTTGTAATCCTGGTACAGCTCGCGGGTTGGATCGTAGGAAACGTTCAACAACTCGTAATCTTTGGCTACAGCGGAGCCAGCAAAAATGGCACTGGCCAGCGCGGCCAAAGCGTAACGGCGTAGGGACATAGGTGAGGCTCCAAAGCATTTTTTAATTTTTATTGAGCGCACTCAGGTGAATGCGCTTGAACGATTCAGGCGTTTTTCTGACTCGGGTTTTGCAGGCGGAATTTCTCTTTGCGTTCGATCTGCACCACTTGCGCGTTATGCACAGTGATTTCCACAGCACCAAAGCGCAGGTCTCGCAGCGCGCTCTGGATTTCCCGCAGGATGGTTGCTTCGTCCTGGCCGTCAACGCTACGCAGAGATGCGCTCATGGTGCTGCTCCTGAAAAATGGGGTGCCGACAGGGTTGCTGGCGTAGGGGCAATAGTAGTGAGGTGTAGATATTCTTAAAAATACTATTTAAGAATGTTTATATAACTGAAAGCTCAAAATAGGCGCTTGAGCACCATGTGTAGCAGCTGCCGAGGGCTGCGTCCGGTTGCGAAGCGACCGTAAATACTGCGCGCGATGTTTTTCTGACACAGCCCAGGGTTCGGTTTTACGACCGCGGCGCGGCCGGACGCAGCCTCGTTCCTTCGGCAGCTGCTACGAATTTCCCAGCGGCAAACTGGGACGCGACTACACTCCAACTGCCTTATAACGACAGGATGTTTTGCAAAGGTGGGAACTGTTGCTGGACAGTCAGCACAAGTGGGATCACCTTAGAGCGGCTGTCGTCTTTTCCTGCATAGTCTGGAGTCTTTATGTCGTTTACCCCTGAGTTGGTTGCCGAACTGGAAGTCCTTGCACTGTTTGACTTGGAAAGTACCCTTGAGGGCCTGAAGATTCATCAACATGCCGCGCCAGAAAAAGTCGCCGCGGCGCAGCGCCTGTTCGAGAAAAAACTGATCGATCAACCCGATGGTGGCTATCTGACAAGCCTGGGACGTGATGCTGCCGAAAGTGTCCAAGTACTGCTGTCGATTCTTGTTGAATCCAAAGAAGTTGCCTGACGCCACGCCCCGCCCTCGGGATCTGAACGATTAATGATTCCGCGGGCACACTTATCTCCGCCCGCACTGAACCAGAGAACTGAGCGACAGGTTCTCCAGCAGTTGCGTGGGCGCTTTTTGCGCGTCAATCAGGGTCGCCTGGCCCGAGCGGTAGAGGGGTTGGCCCCTCGCCAACAAGCGCTACTGAACCTGTTGGCGCTGCTCTTTCATATCAATCACCCGCTCTTGCCCGGTTATGTGTCTGACTGCACTCCCGCCGGGGTGTCGGGTTATAAACCTGACGCACTCGCCCTCGCCTCTGCCCGACATCTGGTTCACGACTTTTCTTGCAGCATGGGCAACGCTTGCCAGTCACAACCGATCCATGGACTTTTTTTGATGGGCAGCCTCGGCACATTGGCCCAGACCGCGCAAAGCGATATGGACGTGTGGGTTTGCCTCGCTCCGGACTTGAATGATGCCGCCGTGTCGGCCTTGCGCAAAAAATGCCGACGCCTGGAAGCCTGGGCGACGAGCCAGGGCTGTGAAGCACACTTCTTTTTGATCGATGCACAATTGCGCAACGACGAGGGCGACGAGCCACGACAGAGGTTGCTGCTCGATGAGTTTTATCGCACCGCCATCTGGCTCGCCGGGCGCACACCGATGTGGTGGTGGGTGCCGGTGCATGAGGAAGCGCGCTACGCTGAATTCGCCTGTGGGCTACTGGAAACAGGGGTAATCGACCGTGACGAAACCATTGATCTTGGCCACCTGGCCCATATTGCCCCCGGCGAGTTTCTGGGCGCCGGGCTGTGGCAATTGCTCAAGGGCATTGAGGCGCCCTACAAGTCGCTGCTCAAGCTGCTGCTGATTGAGGTGTACGCCAGCGAGCACCCGCAGGTGAGCTGCCTGAGCCTGGGGTTCAAACAGAGGGTGTACGCCAATCAACTGGACCTGGATGAGATGGACCCCTACGTGGTGGTTTACCGACGTATTGAGCGTTACCTGGAGGGCCGGGGTGAGTTGCAGCGACTGGAACTGGTTCGCCGCAGCCTCTACCTGAAGGTCGGCCACGAGTTGAGCAATGGCGAGGCAGGCATGTTGTGGCAGCGGCGGTTACTCAAGCGCCTGACCCGCGAATGGGGCTGGGATGAGCAGCACCTGGCAATGCTCGACAATCGCTCGCAATGGCAGGCGCAGCAGGTCAGTCATGAGCGTCGGGCCCTGGCCCGGGAGCTGAGCGTCAGCTACCGGTCTTTGCGTCAGTTTGCCCGTGACGAGCAAACGCCTGCGCTGTGACATGACTGATCCGGAAGGTCTTAAGCGCTGAAATCGCTTGCTGCTTTTGGCTGGTATTCCACTTCAAGCAGTTCCAGCTTGAGGGTCTTGCCACCGGGAGCAGGCCAGTTGATGTGCTGGCCAACTTGCAGCCCCAGCAACGCGCTGCCCACAGGGGCCAGAATCGAAATCTTGCCTTCGTCGGCGTTGGCGTCTTTTGGGTATACCAGCGTCAGGCGGTAGTCCTTGCCACTGCTTTCTTCGCGACAATGCACACGGGAATTCATGGTCACGACGCCGGCAGGCACTTCTTCGTGGCCAACGATGGTTTCGGCGCGATCGAGCTCGGCTTGCAGTGCCTCAATGCCAGGAGTCGTTTCTGGCAAGCTGTCGATCAATTGCTCCAGACGCTGTACGTCCAGGCGGGTGAGGATGAGTGGGGTTGGTGTGCTCATGACCTGGCAGACTCCTTTTTTCTGCACGAAAAAGCAAAACCCCGCCGGAATATGGCGGGGTTTTGACGAACCTCGTTAGTGCGAGGCGAACCCGGACACTACCACAGCAAAATAAATACACAAGCAGGGGGGACACTGCCCCCTGATTGCGTACGACGATTATCCGTAGCAGCTGCCGAAGGCTGCGTTCGGCGACGCAGTCGTCGTAAAGTCAGGCTCTGCGGTGTGTCAGTTGAACAAAGGGCTCAGGTTTTGCGATTGCTACGCAATCGAACGCAGCCTGCGGCAGCTGCTACGGGAGCCGCTGCCGCAATTGGGCCTGTTCACAAATCACCCGGCGCCGCTGGTCGTCTGCCGAGCGCCACTCGCGAATATCTTCAACGTGGCGAAAACAGCCCAGGCAGACTTTGTGCTCATCCAGCCGGCAGGTGCTGATGCAGGGGGACGGCACTGCCGGACTGACGTTACTGTAGAGCGGTTTTGCAGGTTTAGCAGAAGCGGTCACTGTCAGATCTCTTCAAATTCCAGCTCGGCGCCTGCGTGTTCCAGTGTCAGGCGCTGAACCATTTCGCTGAGCAGCTCGTCGCTTTTATCGCACTTCCACGAACTGCGTTTTTCATCGTAGTCGAAGTGAAAACCGCCGCTGGGGGCCGCCAGCCAGAGCTGCAGCAGCGGCGCCTGACGGCTGAAGATCAGGGCTTTGCCATTCTCGAACTTGATTGTCAGGATGCCGGCGGAATTCTCTACATCTACATCCAGATCAGAGTCATCAAAGATGTCTTCCAGATTTTCCTGGGTGGCATCGACCAGATCGTGAAAACGGGCTTCAGTCAAACTCATGGTGGAACCTCGTAATATCTAGTCATGCTCGGAGCTCGCAAGATACGGGCGCTCCAGGCCGATTGCAAACCCCATAACAGCCATCTGCCCGCGACCACTGATCATCCACACAGGACGTAACGCTCGGCCGCTCTGCTGCATAGGCAAGCTGGTGGGTGCTCGGTATACTCGGGCGCAATTAATGCTTTTCAAAGGATTTCGCCATGAAGCGCCTGATCTCTTCTATTGCTGCGCTCGTCGCGGTCGCCTGCCTTGTTTCTGCCTGTGGTCAAAAAGGACCGCTGTATCTTCCCGATGACAGCAAATCCCCTGAAGACCAAGCGAAGTCGTCGCAATCGCAATCGCACAAGCACCAATAAGGGAACACCATGGACGCTTTTAATTACCGGGACGGCGAGCTGTTCGCCGAAGGTGTTGCGCTGACGGCCATTGCCGAGCGTTTTGGCACGCCGACGTATGTTTATTCCCGGGCACACATCGAGGCGCAGTACAACGCTTTCGCCGATGCCCTGAACGGCATGCCGCACCTGGTGTGCTTCGCGGTCAAGGCCAACTCCAACCTGGGCGTGCTCAATGTCCTGGCGCGTCTGGGCGCCGGTTTTGACATCGTGTCCCGTGGCGAGCTGGAGCGTGTTCTGGCCGCTGGCGGCACGGCTGACAAGATCGTGTTTTCCGGTGTCGGCAAAACCCGCGATGACATGCGTCGCGCTCTGGAAGTGGGCGTGCACTGTTTCAACGTCGAGTCCACCGAAGAGCTTGAGCGCTTGCAGGTGGTGGCCGCCGAAATGGGCGTTCGCGCCCCGATTTCGCTGCGGGTCAACCCGGACGTCGATGCGGGAACCCACCCGTACATCTCCACCGGTCTGAAAGAAAACAAGTTCGGCATCGCCATCGCTGACGCCGAAGATGTCTACATCCGTGCCGCTCAATTGCCGAACCTGGAAGTGGTCGGTGTCGATTGCCATATCGGCTCCCAACTGACCACCCTCGAACCGTTCATCGACGCTCTCGACCGCCTGCTGGCACTGATCGACCGACTGGGCGATTGCGGCATCTACCTGCGCCATATCGACCTCGGTGGCGGCCTGGGCGTGCGTTACCGCGATGAAGAGCCGCCACTGGCCGGTGATTACATCAAGGCCGTGCGTGAGCGCCTCGACGGGCGTGACCTGGCGCTGGTGTTCGAGCCGGGTCGTTACATCGTGGCCAATGCTGGCGTGCTGCTGACTCAGGTCGAGTACCTCAAGCACACCGAGCACAAGGATTTCGCCATCGTCGATGCGGCGATGAACGATCTGATCCGCCCGGCCCTGTACCAGGCCTGGATGGACGTGACTGCAGTTCGCCCGCGTGACAGCGAAGCCCGCGCCTACGACATCGTCGGCCCGATCTGCGAAACCGGTGACTTCCTGGCCAAGGACCGCCAGCTGGCGCTGGCCGAAGGTGATTTGCTGGCCGTGCATTCGGCCGGTGCCTATGGTTTTGTCATGAGCTCGAACTACAACACCCGTGGCCGCGCCGCCGAAGTACTGGTGGATGGCGATCAGGCGTTTGAAGTGCGTCGTCGCGAGACCGTTGCCGAGTTGTTTGCTGGCGAAAGCCTGCTGCCGGAGTAAACCCATGTTGCTGCGTTTTACCAAAATGCACGGCCTGGGCAATGATTTCATGGTTCTCGACCTGGTCAGCCAGCACGCGCACATCCTGCCCAAGCATGCCAAGCAATGGGGTGACAGGCACACGGGTGTCGGCTTTGATCAGCTATTGATCGTTGAAGCACCGAGTAACCCGGAGGTGGACTTCCGTTACCGGATCTTCAACTCCGACGGTTCCGAAGTGGAGCAATGCGGCAACGGGGCGCGCTGCTTTGCGCGCTTCGTGCTCGACAAGCGCCTGACCACCAAGCGCCAGATCAAGGTCGAAACCAAGAGCGGCATTATCGAACTGAACGTGCGCAGCGATGGGCAAATCAGCGTCGACATGGGGCCGCCGCGCCTGGTTCCGGCAGATATCCCGTTTGTGGCCGACGCCCAGGCGTTGAGCTATGAGCTGGATGTCGATGGCCAGACCGTCGAGTTGGCTGCCGTTTCGATGGGCAACCCCCATGCGGTGCTGCGCGTAGACGATATCAACGCTGCACCGGTGCATGAACTGGGCCCCAAAATTGAACACCATCCGCGCTTTCCCGCACGGGTCAATGTCGGTTTTCTGCACGTGATAGATCGTCAGCGCGGGCAACTGCGGGTCTGGGAACGCGGCGCCGGGGAAACCCAGGCCTGCGGCACCGGTGCCTGTGCAGCGGCCGTGGCAGCCATCAGCCAGGGCTGGATGGACTCACCGCTGATCCTCGATCTGCCTGGCGGCCGGTTGTCCATCGAATGGGCAGGCCCTGGCCACTCTGTGATCATGACCGGCCCGGCCATGCGTGTTTACGAAGGACAAGTCCGTTTATGAGCGAGCGCAACCGATGACCGACAAGACGCAGCCAGCAGCACTCGACGTCCCTGTGGATAACTCGCAAGCCGCAACGGTTGCAGCGTATCTGCAGGAGCATCCGGATTTCTTCAGCCAGCGCGAAGAGCTGTTGCTGTCGCTGCGCATTCCGCATCAGCGTGGCGACACCATTTCGCTGGTGGAACGTCAACTGGAGCTGCTGCGCAGTCGCAATATCGAGATGCGTCATCGCTTGTCGCAACTGATGGACGTGGCCCGTGACAACGACCGTCTGTTCGAAAAAACCCGTCGCCTGAACCTGGCCCTGATGGACGCCACCAGCCTCGAAGAGCTGGTGATTGCCGTCGAAGACAGCCTGCGCCAGGACTTCCAGGTGCCCTTTGTCAGCCTGGTGCTGTTTGGTGACAACCCGATGCCGGTCGGCCGTTGGGTCAGCAGCGCCGATGCGCAACGGGCGCTGGGTGGCTTGTTGACTGAAGGCAAGACCGTCAGCGGCAGCTTGCGCGAGCACGAGCTGGACTTCCTGTTTGGCGAAGAGCAGCGCAAGCAAATCGGTTCCACGGCCGTGGTAGCCCTTAATCATCTGGGGTTGCACGGTGTACTGGCGATTGCCAGTCGCGATCCGCAGCACTACAAAAGCTCGGTGGGCACGCTGTTCCTCGGCTATATCGCCGAAGTGCTGGGCCGGGTGCTGCCGCGCTTTACCAACGCGCTGCGCTCGGTGCGCTAGATGGAACGGCAACTGGACGCTTACTGCATTCACCTGCGCAGTGAGCGCCAGGTGTCCCCGCATACGCTTGAGGCCTACCGCCGCGACCTGAACAAGGTGCTGGCGTTTTGCGCCAAGGAATCAATCCCCAGCTGGGCGGCACTGGATATCCAGCGCATGCGCCAACTGGTGTCGCGTCTGCATCAGCAAGGGCAGTCCTCGCGCAGTATTGCCCGTCTGCTGTCGGCGGTACGCGGGCTTTATCACTACCTCAATCGAGAAGGCCTGTGCGACCACGATCCGGCAAACGGCCTGGCCCCGCCAAAAGGCGAACGTCGCCTGCCCAAGACCCTGGATACCGATCGCGCCCTGCAATTGCTGGAGGGTGGTGTCGAGGACGATTTTCTGGCCCAACGCGATCAGGCCATTCTGGAGCTGTTTTACTCGTCGGGCCTGCGCTTGTCGGAGCTGACCGGGCTAAATCTGGAACAGCTGGATCTGGCTGACGGGCTGGTCGAAGTGCTCGGCAAAGGCAGCAAGACCCGCGTGCTGCCCGTCGGCAAGAAGGCCCGGGAGGCGCTTCAGGCCTGGCTGGCAGTGCGGTTGCTGGCCAACCCCAAGGACGACGCCGTATTCGTCAGCCAGCGTGGTACGCGCCTTGGGCCAAGGGCAATTCAAATGCGGGTCAAGGCTGCCGGTGAGCGTGAGCTGGGACAGAATCTGCACCCGCACATGCTGCGCCATTCATTTGCCAGCCATCTGCTGGAGTCCTCCCAGGACTTGCGTGCCGTGCAAGAGTTGCTCGGGCATGCGGACATCAAAACCACGCAAATTTATACTCATCTGGATTTCCAGCATCTGGCATCGGTCTACGACAGCGCCCATCCAAGGGCCAAACGCAGTAAGGACAGTGAATGACGATTGAGCTGATTACCTTCGACCTCGACGACACTCTGTGGGACACCGCCCCGGTGATCGTCAGCGCTGAAGCCGTGTTGCGTAACTGGCTGACGGATAACGCACCAAAATTGGGCGCTGTTGAGGCCGGGCATTTCCAGGCGATTCGCGAGCGGGTATTGAGCGAGGAGCCGCAGCTCAAGCACCGGATCAGTGCCCTGCGTCGGCGCATTCTGTTTCATGCGCTGCACGGTGCGGGTTACGCCAACGCTGCGTCTTTGGCCGATGATGCCTTTGAGGTGTTTATTGAGGCGCGTCACGCCCTGGACGTATTCCCCCAGGCCGAGCCGACCCTGATGGTGCTGGCACGGGATTACGCCCTGGGTGTGGTGACCAACGGTAACGCCGATGTGCGAAGAATAGGTTTGGGCCATCACTTCAAGTTTGTGTTGTGTGCTGAAGACATTGGCATTGCCAAACCGGACGCGCGCCTGTTTCACGAAGCGCTGGCGCGCGGTGGCGTGGCAGCAGGGGCGGCGGTGCATGTGGGCGATCACCCCGGTGACGATATTGCCGGAGCGCAATTGGCAGGCCTGCGTGCAGTGTGGTTCAACCCCGGCGGCAAGCACTGGGACGGGGACAAGGCTCCCGATGCGGAAATTGGCTGTTTGAGCGAGTTGCCGCTGGTGTTGAAGCACTTGTAACTGTGGGAGCGGGCTTGCTCGCGTTGCAGGCACCGCGGTCGCCAGACAAACCGGAATGTTGCAATCACGATAAGCCCGCGCCACAGGGATGTGAAGTTTTCCAACGCCCACAAAAAAACCCGCAGCGACGGCGGGTTTTTTCTTCAAGCATGCAAGCGGTCCTTATCCTTAGATAGGACGGCTGCCGTACTTGTTGTCAGGCTTTTTGGGCGGGTCAGCCACCACATTGGCCTCAACTTCCTGCACCTTGCCGCCCTTGGACAAAAACTCTTCCATGGCGCGGGCCAGAGCATCACGCTCCTTGTTTTTAGCTTCTACGCTCGGCAGGTCATCAACCGACACAGCGGCCTTTGACTTGCCTTTGGCCGCAGGGGCCGGCGCATCATCGCCACCATCGTCGTCTGCAACATCCTCGGCGGCCGTTTCCAGGCCCTCTTCGGTATCGTCGTCTTCGCCTACTTCGAGGTCATCGTTTTCCAGATCGTCGTCGCTCATGTTCTACCCCATGACATACGTATAGCAGATTAGTTATAGACCAGCTGTGGCGACTGTCGACCACCGCTGGTGAAAAAGTAGCCTTGGGCAAACCGCGGCTTACGCCTCTTCATCGTTGTAAGGTGAAGAGGGTTTGGCGAATACCACCATCATCACGGCATCCGCCTGAATTAACACCTCGCCAGGCGCCCTGTGCCGAATGCTCCAGCACACGGATCACGGGCCTTGAAAGCGTCGGGAGATCATCCTCGCCTTCGTCGTACTCGAGCATTGTTTTCTGCCCTCGGCGCGCATTCTAGCGTGCTGAAGAAAAAAGCAAAGCGGCTAATAGTCGAGTTGTGTCGCAAGCACGGGTCGCATAAACAAGCGTAGAACTTCGCAACCCCAATAACCTGTAGGGGAAATCATTTCATAGCACCGAATATCGCCTTATTACCGGCAAAAAAAAACCCGGCACGCCGGGTTTTTTTATAGAGGGAACCTTACAGGTTGTAACCACGCTCGTTGTGCTGAGCCAGGTCGAGGCCCACAGCCTCTTCCTCTTCTGTCACGCGCAGCCCCATCACGGCATCCAGTACCTTGAGGATGATGAAGGTGACGATCGCGGTGTAGACCACAGTGAAGGCTACGCCCTTGAACTGGATCCAGACTTGCGCTGCGATGTCGGTCACGGTGCCGAAGCCGCCCAGTGCCGGGGCTGCAAACACGCCGGTGAGGATTGCACCGACGATACCGCCGATACCGTGCACACCGAACGCATCCAGCGAGTCATCGTAGCCCAGCTTGCGCTTGAGGCTGGTGGCGCAGAAGAAGCAGATCACGCCAGCCGACAAGCCGATCACCACCGAGCCCATCGGGCCTACGGTGCCGGCAGCCGGGGTGATTGCCACCAGGCCTGCTACCACGCCCGAGGCGATGCCCAGTGCGCTAGGTTTGCCATGGGTAATCCACTCGGCAAACATCCAGCCCAGGGCTGCGGCTGCGGTGGCGATCTGGGTCACCAGCATGGCCATGCCGGCAGTACCGTTGGCGGCCGCTGCAGAGCCTGCGTTGAAGCCGAACCAGCCGATCCACAGCATGGCAGCGCCCACCAGGGTGTAACCCAGGTTGTGTGGCGCCATCGGGGTGCTTGGGTAGCCTTTGCGCTTGCCGAGCACGATGCACGCTACCAGGCCGGCGATACCGGCGTTGATATGCACCACAGTGCCGCCCGCAAAGTCGAGTACGCCCCAGTCCCACAGCAGGCCGCCGTTGCCGCTCCACACCATGTGCGCAATCGGTGCGTACACCAGGGTGAACCACACGCCCATGAAGATCAGCATGGCGGAGAATTTCATGCGCTCTGCAAAGGCACCGACGATCAGCGCCGGGGTGATGATGGCGAAGGTCATCTGGAAG
The DNA here is from genome assembly GCF_022496745.1 of Pseudomonas sp. TMW22080. Lineage (NCBI taxonomy): Bacteria > Pseudomonadati > Pseudomonadota > Gammaproteobacteria > Pseudomonadales > Pseudomonadaceae > Pseudomonas > Pseudomonas sp. TMW22080. Next base: position 283,826 of record NZ_SCFF01000004.1, read on the forward strand.
GTGATGAACACGGCTTCCGGGAACAGCGCGGTGGATGAGGTCAGGCTTTCAGGCGTTACACCCGCCAGGAATGCTTTGCCAAACCCGCCGATAAAGGAATTGAAGTTGGTGACGCCCTGCTCCATGCCCGTGGTGTCGAACGTGATGCTGTAGCCGTAAATGACCCACAGAATGCTGATCAGACCGGTAATGGCGAAGCACTGCATCATCACGGAAAGAATGTTTTTGGAGCGCACCATGCCGCCGTAGAACAGCGCCAGGCCGGGAATGGTCATAAACAGCACCAAGGCTGTAGCAGTCAGCATCCAGGCGGTGTCGCCGGAGTTGAGGACTGGAGCAGCCACTCCGTCTGCCGCCATGGCCAGGCCAGGCATTACGACGGACAACAGGGCTCCGAGCCCTGCGATTTTACGCAGAGTCATAGTGTTTTCTCCTGGGGCGTTGGGTTTGGCGGCTTAGATTGCGTCGGTATCGGTTTCGCCGGTACGGATGCGAATAGCCTGTTCCAGATTGACTACGAAAATCTTGCCGTCACCAATCTTGCCGGTGTTGGCAGCCTTGGTGATCGCCTCGATAACCCGATCAAGATCCTTGTCGTCAATGGCGACATCAATCTTCACCTTTGGCAGAAAATCGACCACATATTCCGCACCGCGATACAGCTCGGTATGGCCCTTCTGACGGCCGAAGCCTTTGACCTCAGTAACGGTAATGCCTTGTACGCCGATCTCAGACAGCGACTCGCGCACGTCATCCAACTTGAACGGCTTGATAATGGCGGTGACTAGCTTCATGAAACTTCTCCCGAATTGGTGGACTTGCCCCAGGAAAACAAACCCGGCTCAAGTCTAAGCGCAGTGTCTGGCTTTGTAACGCATCGTCAGCCTTCTTCAGGCTGTACAACGTGTGTAAATCGCTGGTGACGAAAACACTCCTTGAACCACCTGCCGCACTGCCTTCGTCACAGCTACTGCATCAGTGCATGAGTCATGTTGGTCTTAGCAGAAACCTTGCCATGTCTGGAAAAATCAATAATTACAGCGATTTAGAGGAAGTTGATGGCTTTTTGCCTGATTTCTCGGGGTATTTGTGCTCGAAGATGGTGCGAAGCTTGCGGGGGTGGTGCGCGAAAAATGTGCAGAAAGCCCCCGCCAATGGGGGCCTACACCCCGTGATACACTCGTCACCATCAGTTTTAAGGACCTTATCCATGCTCGCGCCCAAAGATTTTCTCGACGCCCTTGGCGGCCACGCCTCCCGCTTGTTCAGTGGCGAAACCGCGCTGCCGCGCAATGAAATCGAAAGCCAGTTCAAAGCCTTGCTGCAAAGCGGTTTCAGCAAGCTTGATCTGGTGAGCCGCGAAGAGTTCGACAGCCAGATGGTGGTTTTGGCGCGCACCCGTGCTCGCCTCGAAAGCCTGGAGGCCAAAGTGGCCGAAATGGAAGCAAGGCTGTTGCCGCCGAGCGAATAACGCTCAAAGGCGGTGCATTCGCCTGTATTAACAAGGATGTTTTTATATGCTGGTGATGAACCCGCTAGTGCCCGAGATGATCGTCTCGGACCTTTCGCGCAGTCTGCATTTTTACTGTGAAGTGCTCGGTTTCAAGATCGAGTACCAACGGCCCGAGCATCTTTTTGCGTTTCTGTCATTCCATGGCAGCCAGTTGATGCTGGAACAGGACGACCTCGAAGAGTCTTCCTGGCGGGTCGGCCCGCTGGAGCAGCCGTTCGGCCGGGGCATGAACCTGTCGATCAAATGCCCGGATGCCGATTGCCTGATCGAGCGCCTGCAAGCCGCTGGCCACACCCTGCGCAAACCCCTGGAAGAACGCTGGTACCGCAGCAATAAAGTGCTGTTTGGCGAGTGCAACTTTTTGGTGCTCGACCCCGATGGCTATTTGTTGCGCTTTGCCGAGGATCTGGGGACCCGAGCGCTGGAGCAGTGAGTCAGGCGCAGTGGTGAATGGGTTGCACCTGTTCGCGAATCGCTGCACCGCGGTCGATTTCTGCTGTGCGCAGGTCGTAAGTGGTTTGCAGGTTAAGCCAGAACTCCGGGGTGGTTGCCAGGCAAATTGACAGGCGCAGTGCCATATCGGCACTGACGCCACGGCGCTGCAGCACGATATCGTTGACCGTCGGCGCGGACACCCCCAGCGCCCTGGCCAAAGCAGCAGACGAGAGGCTCAGGGGCTCAAGGTATTCTTCCTTGAGAACTTCACCCGGGTGAACCGGGCGCATGCCATTTTTGATCATGATGACCTCATTGGTAATCAGCTATTTCTACTGCTTCAGGGCCATTGGCGCCCCAGACGAAGCAGATTCGCCATTGTGCGTTGATGCGGATGCTGTGCTGGCCCTTGCGTGTACCGCTGAGAGCCTCGAGCCGGTTGCCAGGTGGTGACGCTAGATCTGTCAGCACGCTTGCAGCGTCCAGCATGGTTAATTTTCATTCAATGACATTGAGAATGTCTGACCATAAGCGCGTCTTGCCATTTCGATACAGACTTTCAGTTCTGTTGCATTTAAAACTTACAATCATGATTAATGAATAACGTTATTGATTAATAGTAGGGTCTTATAATTTTTTCGCCACCGCACTTTGGCAGTTCATTGGCCGTGCTCCCATACCCGTTAACATCCCGTATCCATTCCATGCCTGCCCCTGGCTTGAGATTCGCGCACCATGGTTTTTTTGCGAACTCAAGGAATGAGTCATGGCTCTGGCGATTGTTTACAGCCGCGCCCAGGTGGGTGTCGAGGCGCCTGCCGTTACGGTCGAGGCGCATCTGGCCAATGGGTTGCCTGCGTTGACGCTGGTTGGTTTGCCCGAAACAGCGGTCAAGGAAAGTAAAGACCGGGTACGCAGCGCAATCATCAACTCCACCCTGGATTTCCCGGCCCGGCGTATCACCCTCAACCTCGCGCCCGCCGACCTGCCCAAGGACGGCGGGCGTTTTGATGTGGCCATTGCCCTGGGCATTTTGGCGGCCAGCGGGCAACTGCCGGCTGTGGCGCTGGAGCAGGTGGAGTGTTTGGGCGAACTGGCGCTATCGGGCGCAATCAGGCCAGTGCAGGGCATATTGCCTGCCGCCCTGGCAGCAAGGGCCGCAGGCCGGGCGCTGGTGGTACCGCAGGCCAATGCCGAAGAAGCCTGCCTGGCCTGCGGGCTGACAGTAATTGCGGCCGAGCACTTGTTGCAGTTGGTGGCCCATTTCGCAGGTCGGGAGGTGATAGAGCCCTATATCCCCAGCGGCTTGCTGCATATCAGCAAACCCTATCCCGACCTGAGCGATGTCCAAGGGCAGCTTTCGGCCAAACGGGCATTGCTGGTCGCTGCTGCTGGCAGTCACAACCTGCTGTTTACCGGGCCGCCGGGCACGGGTAAAACCTTGCTGGCCAGCCGCCTGCCCGGCTTGTTGCCACCGCTCAATGAGCAAGAGGCGCTGGAAGTGGCCGCCATTCAGTCAGTGGCCAGCCAGGTGCCATTGAACTGCTGGCCACAGCGACCGTTTCGCCAACCTCATCATTCGGCCTCGGGGCCGGCGCTGGTGGGCGGCGGCTCCAAACCGCGGCCCGGGGAAATAACCCTGGCCCATCACGGCGTATTGTTTCTGGATGAGCTTCCCGAGTTTGATCGCAAGGTTCTGGAAGTCTTGCGAGAGCCCATGGAAAGCGGCTTTATCGTGATTGCACGGGCGAAAGATCGCATGCGTTTTCCGGCGCGCTTCCAACTGGTTGCGGCGATGAATCCCTGCCCCTGTGGATATCTTGGCGAACCCACTGGCCGCTGCCGCTGTACACCGGAGCAAATCCAGCGCTATCGCAACAAACTTTCCGGCCCGTTGCTCGATCGCATCGACCTGCACCTGACCGTAGCCCGCGAGACCACCTCTCTCAACCCGCCGCTTGCCTCAGGTGACACCACGGCCAACGCCGCCGGGCTTGTGGCTGCAGCGCGTGAGCGCCAACTGCAACGTCAGGGCTGCGCCAATGCCTTTCTCGATCTGCCGGGCGTGCGAACCCAATGCCGCTTGAGCGATATGGATAACAGCTGGCTGGAGGCGGCTTGCGAGCGCATGACCTTGTCACTGCGAGCGGCACACCGACTGCTGAAAGTGGCAAGGACCCTGGCGGACCTGGAGCAGGCACACAATATAGAGCGCAAGCATCTCGCAGAGGCGTTGCAATATCGGCCATTCAGTGGCTGATTATGGCGGTCAGTGCAACTGCTCAACGGTTGGCAACACCATGGCGGCGACTTCCTGCTGCAAAAAGTCGCTGAGCCGACGCAAACGCTCGCCCCCGGGACGGGTCTTGGGCCAAACCAGATAGTAATTATCGCCGCTGGCCACGGCAGCAGGGAACGGCAGGCTCAGGCGCCCCTGGGCAACGTCTTCGGCCACCATCAACAAATCCCCCATGGAAATGCCGTAGCCCCGGGCGGCGGCAATCATGCCCAGCTCCAGGGTGTCGAAAACTTGCCCGCCCTTGAGTGACACTTGCCCGCCCAGGCCCATGCAGTCGAGCCAACGCCGCCAGTCGCGGCGGTCAGGCGTAGGGTGCAGCAGCTCAGTGCTCGCCAGGCGTGTGACGTCCCATGGCGCGTCGCCCTGAATGGCGGGCGCACCGACCGGGATCAGCATCTCCGGGAACAGCAGCGTGGCCTCCCAGTCAGGCGGAAAGTGGCCGTTGCTCAACAGCACTGCACAGTCGAATGGCTCGTGATTGAAATCCACATGGTCAATGTCCATCCAGGCACTGGTCAGTTGCACCTCATTGCCGCTCTGCAAGTGGCGAAAGCGGCTCAGGCGGGCCAATAACCAGCGCATGGTCAGGGTCGAGGGGGCTTTCATGCGCAAGATGTCATCTTCGGCGCGCAAGGTAGTACAGGCGCGTTCCAGGGCGGCAAAGCCTTCGCGCACTCCCGGCAGCAGCAAGCGCGCGGCTTCGGTGAGTTGCAGGCTGCGCCCGCTGCGCTGAAATAACCGGCAGGCGAAATGCGCTTCCAGGGTTTTGATATGGCGACTGACAGCGCTCTGGGTAATGGACAGCTCTTCTCCCGCCCGGGTGAATGAACTATGGCGAGCTGCAGCCTCAAAGGCGCGCAAGGCGTAAAGCGGAGGAAGGCTACGAGCCATTACTCATATTCCTATAGCTCAAAAGGTGATGGCACAGAAGGCAAGATCAACCATGAGTTTAAATCATGCCAATGATCGTTTTTATCCCTTTGCTTAAAACACTCAACGCGCCGAGAATCAAGCCTTTCAACGCACCTATAGAAATTTCTACAATGACCAAACAGCATCCTGCACGTATCGAACTCTCGGCCATTATGAGGTTGGCCGGGCCGCTGATCGCTTCGCAGCTGGCTCACATGCTGATGGTACTCACCGATACCCTGATGATGGCGCGCTTGAGCCCGGAGGCTCTGGCTGGCGGGAGCCTGGGAGCGGCCAGCTACTCGTTCGTGTCGATTTTCTGCATTGGCGTCATCGCTGCCGTGGGCACGCTGGTGTCGATTCGCCAGGGCGCAGGGGATATCGAAGGGGCGACCCGTCTAACCCAGGCCGGGTTGTGGCTCGCCTGGGCACTGGCGCTGGGCGGCGCGGTAATGCTGTGGAATATCAAACCGCTGTTGTTGCTGTTTGGTCAGACGCCCACCAACGTTGAAGCGGCTGGCCAGTTTCTGCTGCTGCTACCGTTTGCCCTGCCCGGCTATATGACTTTTATGGCCCTGCGCGGCTTTACCAGTGCAATGGGCCGGGCCACACCGGTGATGGTGATCAGCCTGATCGGTACCGTGGCCAACTTTGTGCTCAATTACGCGCTGATTACCGGCATGTTCGGCCTGCCAAAACTGGGCTTGATGGGTATCGGCCTGGTCACGGCGATTGTGGCGACCTGCATGGCGCTGGGGTTGGCCTGGCATATCCATCGGCATCCGGCCTACAACGCGTACCCGATCAGCAAGGGCCTGTCGCGGATCAATCTGACTTATCTGCGGGAACTGTGGCGGCTCGGCCTGCCGATTGGCGGGACCTATGCCGTGGAAGTGGGTTTGTTTGCCTTCGCAGCACTGTGCATGGGCACCATGGGCAGCACACAGCTGGCAGCGCACCAGATCGCACTGCAAATCGTATCGGTGGCATTTATGGTACCTGCAGGCATGTCGTACGCGATCACCATGCGTATTGGCCAGCACTATGGTGGTGGTGACTTGCAGCGGGCGCGGCTGGCAGGACGGGTCGGTATCGGTTTTGGTGCATGTGTGATGCTCGGGTTTTCCGTGGTGTTCTGGTTTTGGCCAAGGGATCTGGTGGGGTTGTTCCTCGATTACAACGACCCTGCATTCCGTCCGGTATTTGAGCTGGCCGTCAGCCTGCTGGCGGTAGCGGCATGGTTTGAGCTGTTTGATGGCGCACAAACCATCGCCATGGGCGCGATTCGCGGGCTCAAGGATGCCAAGACCACCTTTCTGGTGGGGCTGTTCTGCTATTGGGTGATTGGCGCGCCAATGGCCTGGATGCTGGCCTTTACCTTCGGTTGGGGCCCGGCAGGTGTCTGGTGGGGGCTGGCGACGGGCCTGGCCTGTGCAGCGATCAGCTTGACCCTGGCGTTCGAGTGGAAGGTACGGCGCATGATCAAGCTGGAGCGCAAGGCGGCGAAAATGGCGGGCGTAGCTGTGTAGCAGCTGCCGAAGGAACGAGGCTGCTACGGAAGTTTTTCTTAAGCCCTAGAGCGCAATTGGCACCTGCTGCCCGGCCCCAAACGTCAAATACTCCACCAGTTCGGCCAGCGGCAGCGGCTTGCTGATGAAGTAGCCCTGCACCTGATCGCAGCCAAAATCACGCAAAAGAGCAAGCTGTTCGGGAGTTTCGACGCCTTCGGCAACCACTTCCAGTTTCAGGTTGTGGGCCAGGTTGATCATGGCGTGGACCAGTTTGCGGTTCTCTTCGCGGCTTTCCATGCCGCCCACAAAGCTTTTGTCGATCTTGAGCAGCGTAATCGGCAGGCTATTGAGGTGCACAAACGATGAAAAACCCGTACCGAAATCATCCAGCGAAAAACGCACACCCAGTCGGCCCAGGGCATCCATGGTCTGTTTGACCAGATCACTGCGCCGCATCACGGCCGTTTCGGTCAGCTCGAACTCCAGCCACTGTGCTTCTACGCCGCGTTCGCTGATCAGGCGGCTGAGGGTCGAAAGCAACTGGCTGTCCTGAAACTGGCGAAACGACAGGTTGACCGCCATGTGCAGCGGCTCAAGCCCGCGTTCGCGCAACGCCTGCATATCCCGCAGGGCACGGGAGATAACCCAGTACCCCAGCGGCACAATCAGCCCGCTTTGCTCGGCCAAAGGCACGAACTCACTCGGAGCCAACAGGCCACGCTCGGCATGGCGCCAGCGCACCAGCGCTTCCAGCCCGACGATCTGCCCCGTGCCAAGATCCAGGCGCGGCTGGTAATGCAGTTCCAGTTCGTCACGGCGCAACGCCCGGCGCAACTCGCTTTCGAGGTCGGCCAGGCTGCGGGCATTGCGATTGATACGCTCGTTGAATACGTGGAAGGTACAGCCCTGGGTGCTTTTGGCCTGTTGCATGGCAATGTGCGCGTGCCACATCAACGGGTCGGCCCCGGCGTTGGCGCGGGCATGGGCAATACCCAGGCTGCAGCCGATCAACAGGCTTTCGCCGTCGACCCAGTAGGGCTCGGCCATCACCTCGGTAATGCGCTCGGCCATCCATTCGGCACGCTCGGGCGCGCGATGGGTATTGATCAACAGGGCGAATTCATCACTGCCAAGACGGGCCAGTTGGTCACCCGCTTCAAGCTGGCTTTTGAGGCGCGCCACTACTTGCAGGATCAGGCGGTCGCCAGCCTGATGGCCCAATGCATCGTTGGCGTGACGAAAGTTGTCCAGGTCCAGATGGCCCAGGGCAATGCCACGGCCGTCACTTTCGGCCAGACGCACGGCCAGCAGGGTCTGGAAGCCTTGCCTGTTGGCAATGCCGGTCAGTGGATCCTCTTCGGCGAGGCGCTGCAAGGTGTGTTCCAGCAGGCCGCGTTCACGCACATGGCGCAGACAGCGGCGCAGTACATCGCCCGTCAGGCTGGCGCCGACCAGCCAGTCGCTGACGCCCGCTGGAGCGCTATCAGGCTCGCTGTCGAGCAGCAAAACCGTGGGCAGGCGGCAGCGGCCCGCTGGGGGTTGCAGGGCCGGGGTCGTCAGGAGCAGCGCATTGCGATCGTTTTCGAACAGATGGCTGACAGACTCCCAGCTCGGCGCGCATATCAGGACGGCCGCACTTCCCATTGGCGCCAGACACTCGCGCAACAACGCTGCCCAAGATGGCTCTTCGGCCAATAGCAGCAAACGCAAGGGTTCGACAGGCGTAGACAAGCTAGCTCCCTAGACTCTGCAAAAATTCGGGCAGTGGGCATTATGACGTGCCGGCAACCAATGGCAATGACACTGGTTATCAAATACTTATTTGCTGCATTAACCCTACGGTAGCTGGAAATACTCTTTACATCCTGTGCGAAAGTAACAAAAGCAGTAAATTTAAAGGATGTGGCATGTCACACCGTCGCACAGAGGCAGCAATATTTGCTCAGCCTGTTAAAATGCCCGCCCTTTTTACAAACGACCCCTGATCTCGTCATGTCCCGACTCAATCCCCGGCAGCAAGAAGCCGTGAGCTACGTCGGCGGCCCTCTATTGGTGCTCGCCGGCGCAGGCTCCGGCAAAACCAGCGTGATTACCCGCAAAATCGCGCACCTGATCCAGAACTGTGGCATCCGTGCCCAATACATCGTCGCCATGACCTTTACCAACAAAGCCGCCCGCGAGATGAAAGAGCGTGTCGGCACCCTGCTTAAAAAGGGTGAAGGCCGCGGCTTGACGGTGTGCACGTTCCACAACCTGGGCCTCAACATCATCCGCAAGGAGCACGCGCGGCTGGGCTATAAGCCCGGCTTCTCGATCTTTGACGAGGCTGACGTCAAGGCGCTGATGGCCGACATCATGCAAAAGGAATATTCGGGCGACGACGGGGTCGACGAAATCAAGAACATGATCGGCTCGTGGAAAAACGACCTGATCCTGCCGCCCCAGGCTCTGGAAAACGCGCGCAACCCCAAGGAGCAGACGGCAGCCATCGTCTACACCCACTACCAGCGCACGCTCAAGGCCTACAACGCGGTGGACTTTGACGACCTGATCCTGCTGCCGGTCAAGCTGTTCGAAGAACATGCCGACATTCTGGAAAAGTGGCAGAACAAGGTGCGTTACCTGCTGGTGGACGAATATCAGGACACCAACGCCAGTCAGTATCTGCTGGTTAAATACCTGATCGGCAAGCGCAACCAGTTCACCGTGGTAGGTGACGACGACCAGTCGATCTACGCCTGGCGCGGCGCTCGCCCGGAAAACCTGATGCTGCTCAAGGATGATTACCCGTCCTTGAAAGTGGTGATGCTGGAGCAAAACTACCGCTCCACCAGCCGTATTCTGCGCTGCGCCAATATCTTGATTGCCAACAACCCGCACGAGTTTGAAAAGCAGTTGTGGAGCGAGATGGGCCACGGCGACGAAGTGCGGGTGATCCGCTGCCGCAACGAAGACGCCGAAGCCGAGCGAGTGGCCGTCGAAATCCTCACCCTGCACCTGCGCACCGATCGACCGTACAGCGACTTCGCGATCCTGTACCGCGGGAACTATCAAGCCAAACTGATCGAATTGAAGCTGCAGCACCATCAGATCCCGTACCGTTTGTCGGGCGGCAACAGCTTCTTCGGACGTCAGGAAGTTAAAGACCTGATGGCTTACTTCCGCCTGATCGTAAACCCGGATGACGATAACGCCTTCCTGCGCGTGATCAACGTCCCGCGTCGCGAGATCGGTTCGACTACCCTGGAAAAGCTGGGTAACTACGCGACCGAGCGAAAAATCTCGATGTATGCCGCCACCGATGAAATCGGCCTGGGCGAACATCTGGACGCACGCTTCACTGACCGCCTGGTACGTTTCAAGCGCTTTATGGACCGTGTACGTGAGCATTGCTCGGGCGAAGACCCGATTGCAGCGCTGCGCAGCATGATCATGGACATCGACTACGAAAACTGGCTGCGCACCAACAGCTCCAGCGACAAGGCGGCGGACTACCGCATGTCCAATGTCTGGTTTTTGGTCGAGGCGTTGAAAAACACCCTCGAAAAAGACGAAGACGGCGCCATGACCATCGAGGAAGCCATCGGCAAACTGGTGCTGCGCGACATGCTCGAGCGCCAGCAGGAAGAGGAAGACGGTGCCGAAGGCGTGCAGATGATGACCTTGCACGCCTCCAAGGGTCTGGAATTTCCTTACGTGTTCATCATGGGCATGGAAGAAGAAATCCTCCCGCACCGCTCCAGCATTGAAGCAGACACCATTGAAGAAGAACGGCGCCTGGCCTATGTGGGCATTACCCGTGCCCGTGAGACGCTGGCATTCACCTTTGCCGCCAAGCGTAAACAGTACGGCGAGATCATTGACTGTGCGCCGAGCCGTTTCCTCGATGAGTTACCCCCGGACGATCTGGCCTGGGAAGGCAACGATGACACCCCCACCGAAGTTAAAGCGGTTCGCGGCAATACAGCACTGGCTGATATACGCGCGATGCTAAAACGCTAAAATCGACTATTTTTTACTCTACCTTCAGCGCAAAAGCGCTATTTGAGGACGTTACGTTGGAAGCACTGCACAAGAAAATTCGCGAAGAAGGCATCGTGCTTTCCGATCAGGTTTTGAAAGTCGACGCCTTTTTGAACCATCAGATCGATCCTCAGCTGATGAAGGAAATCGGCGACGAGTTCGCGCGTTTGTTCAAGGATTCGGGCATCACCAAGATCGTCACTATCGAAGCATCGGGTATCGCCCCTGCTGTGATGACTGGCTTGAACTTGGGTGTACCTGTGATTTTTGCGCGTAAGCACCAGTCCCTGACCCTGACTGAAAACCTGCTGTCGGCCACGGTGTATTCGTTCACCAAGCAGACTGAAAGCACCGTTGCGATTTCCCCGCGCCACCTGCAAAGCAGCGACCGCGTGCTGGTGATCGACGACTTCCTGGCCAATGGCAAGGCCTCGCAAGCGCTGATTTCGATCATCAAGCAAGCTGGCGCCACCGTGGCCGGTCTGGGCATCGTGATCGAGAAGTCGTTCCAGGGCGGCCGTGCCGAGCTGGATGCACAGGGCTACCGCGTTGAATCCCTGGCCCGGGTCAAATCCCTGGCGGGCGGTAAAGTGACCTTTATCGAGTAACCCTTTCAGTCCGTAGCAGCTGCCGAGGCACGAAGGCTGCGCCGCCGAACGCAGCCTGGCGGCAGCTGCTACGAAAGGCGCGTCAATTGCTTTTCGCGGTTGCCTGCAGCCCTGCCAGCAGCAAACGCTGGTACAGCTCATCGCGCAACCCGTCGGGTTGTGCGAGCTGCATGCGCTCCAGGTGTTCGGGGAATGCCTGGGGCGAAGGCGCGTCCAGCGTAGCCTTGCCCAGTTGGTACATCTGCGTGAGCTTGAATTTGCTTTTAAGCCAGTTCAACGCTCGCAGCAGGTCTTGCTCCTGCGCGCTGAAATCACTGCCCAGCGGGTATTCCGGGAACAAATGCGGGTGCCGGTCGGCGATCTCCTGCAAACGCTGCGGACTGTTGTCGGCAAAACGTGGATCAAGGCGAAAGTCCTTGGGCAGCTTGCCCATCAGTTGTGCCTGGGTGGTCAGTTCGGTCTGGAAGCGCGAGTCGGTGATGTTGAGCAGCGCCTCGATGACTTTGCTGTCGGTTTTGCCGCGCAAATCAGCAATCCCGTATTCGGTGACCACAATGTCGCGCAAATGCCGCGGGATGGTGCAGTGACCGTATTCCCAGACAATATTGGAACTTACGTCACCGCCCGACTCTCGCCAGCTGCGCAACATGATCACCGAGCGTGCGTCATGCAGGGCATGGCCCTGGGCAACAAAGTTGTATTGCCCGCCGACCCCGCTCAGCACCCGGCCGTCTTCGAGCTGATCAGCCACGGCGGCACCGAGCAAGGTCACGGTGAATGCGCTGTTGACGAAGCGCGCATCACGCCGTTGCAGGCGTTTCAACTCTTCCTGGCCGTATAGTTCGTTGATATAGCTGATGGCGGTCATATTGAATTCAAGGCGCTTGCTGTGGGGCAACTCCCTTAGCCGCTGGTAAAAATCGCGGGGGCCGAGGATAAAACCGCCGTGGATGCTGACCCCGTCACCCTGCAAGCTTTCATCCAGGGTGCCCGCATTGGCCTGGGCTTGCCTGTCGGCATCGGGGTAGACCTTGCGTCGCACAATCCCGGCATCGGCCAGCACCATCAGGCCGTGGACAAACATCTCGCTGCAACCATACAGGCCCCGGGCAAATGGCTCGACGCCACCTTGTTGCTCGATCAGCTTGCGCCACGGGGTGATATCGATAGCGTCGAGCAGGTCGCGGTAGCCCTCGTTGTCACCCTGGCGTGCGAGCAGGGCTGCACTCAGGGCATCACCCATCGAGCCAATGCCGATCTGCAGGGTGCCGCCGTCGCGTATCAGGGTGCTGGCATGCAGGCCGATCATATGGTCTTGCAGATTGACCGGCATGCTGGGCGTTGAAAACAACGTAGTGTGCTCATCTTCGTCAATCAACAGATCAAAATCGTCGATACTCAGCTCCGAGTCGCCGGGCATATAAGGCAGGTCACCATGTACCTGGCCCAGTATCAGAATGGTCTCGCCCGCCGCACGCCGCTTGGCAATCATGGGCAACAAATCGAGGGTAATATCCGGGTTGCAGCTCAAGCTCAGACGCGCGGCATCCTCGGGGTGTCGAGCAACCAGTTGGGCCACCAGGTTCAGGCCGCTGGCATTGATGTCGCGGGCCGCGTGACTGTAATTGCTGCTGACGTAATCCTGCTGAGCAGGCGGGCTGTTGAGCAAACTGCCCGGCTGCAAAAAGAACTGCTCGACGTGGATGTTGGTGGGCATGCTGTTGTGAAGCAGGTCGGCCAGGTAATCCAGCTCAATGTAATCGCCAAATACCCGCTCGACAAAAGGCTCCAGAAACAACCGTTGCAGTCCGTCCCCAAGTGGGGGGCGGCCCAGACTCAAAGCGGTATAGATCGTCAGTTGGCGTTCGGGCAGCTGCCTGATCCGCTGATACAGCGCATTGACGAAGCGGTTGGCCTTGCCCAAGCCCAGCGGCAGGCCAAGGTGAATATGCATCGGTAATCGCGCCAGCACATCATCGACTGCGCGTTCGATCGAACAGGACTGCACCATCTGATCCTCCTTATCCAGTCTTGAATATAGACGTGATAGCGCAGAGGACGCGGACGAGCTCAAATTTCGGGCACAAAAAAGCCGCCCATCAGCGGCTTTTTCAGAGAAGGTCGGGTTATTTCAAACCGGACATTTTCTCGATGGCGCCTTTTAGCTCTTCATCGGTACAGGTCATGCAAGTGCCTTTTGGCGGCATGGCGTTGATACCGGTGATGGCTTTGGCCAGGATGCCATCAAGGCCGCCCTGATGATCGGCGCGCTCTTTCCAGGCCGCGGTGTCACCGATTTTCGGTGCGCCCAACAGGCCGGTGCCGTGGCATGCACTGCAATGCTTGGCAATAATGTCGTCGGGGGTCATGCCACCGCCGCCGCCCACCGAGGCTGCTACGTCCATCCCTTTGCATTCTTGCCCTTGTACACAGACCTTACCCACTGGCTCAAGACGTTTTGCGATGTCATCGTTCGTTGCTGCCTGAGCGTTGACTGCCCATAGGGCCACTACTGCTGCTGGTACGGCCAGCATTTTCATAATTAGGTTCACGCGTTCACCCTCAATGGTGGCTATTCACGCCCACAACCACGGTTTCGCGGGCGGCGAAAGTATAACGGTTAGCCCGCCTCTCTGAAACAACCCTAAAGACAAAGGGGGAATAGAGCTGGCGAAATGCATCTACGGGTGCCTCTGCAAGCAGACAGGGCGCCTCTGTTCTTAGAAATTCGCCGGGGTGGCTGCGCTGATTAGTCGCGCCGCGACGTCGAACGGATTACGAAAGCGGTGTGGTTTGGAGCTTTCGAAATAATAGCTGTCACCGGCTTCCAGCACGAAGGTCTCAAGACCCACGGTTAACTCTAGGCGACCTTCCACCAAAATCCCGGTTTCTTCGCCTTCATGGGTCAGCATTTCGTCCCCGGTATCGGCACCCGGTGGATAAATCTCGTTGAGAAAGGCAATGGCCCGGCTCGGATGTGCCTTGCCCACCAGTTTCATGGTCACCGCACCGTCGGAAATGTCGATCAGCTCATTGGCTTTGTAGACAATTTGAGTTGGGTTTTCTTGAAGGATTTCTTCGGAAAAAAACTCGACCATGGACATGGGGATGCCACTCAGCACTTTTCGCAGGGAGCTTATGGACGGGCTCACGCTGTTCTTTTCGATCATCGAAATGGTGCTGTTGGTGACGCCCGCGCGCTTGGCGAGTTCACGCTGCGACAGGCCTTTGAGTTTGCGGATGGATTGCAGTCGTTCACCGACGTCCAATGCGGGAGCCTCCTGGGGGTCAGATTCGGGTCGAGAAGCCGCCATCATGGCGATAGCGTTCAGTATTTACAACACTTCGACTTCAAACCCGGACGCCCATTCGCCCCCGCATATTGGATACAACCCATCAGTTACCGGAATAGAGCCGTGGAACGCGTTTGAGGTTGCAGAAAATCTGGTAAGGAATGGTATCTGCTGCAGTGGCCACTTCGCTGGCGAGAATGTTTTTACCCCACAACTCGACCGTCGAACCCAGGCCCGCTTGCGGCACATCGGTGAGGTCGATGCACAGCATGTCCATCGACACACGACCCAGCAACTGGCTGCGCACACCATCCACAAATACCGGGGTACCGGTGGGTGCCTGGCGCGGGTAGCCGTCGGCATAACCCATGGCCACCACGCCGATTCGCATGGGTTTTGGGGTGATGAACCTGGCACCGTAGCCCACTGGCTCACCGGCGGGCAGTTCGCGCACGCAGATCACTTTGGACTCCAGGGTCATCACCGGTTGCAAGCGAGAGGCAGTGGCCTGTGGCTCGTCAAATGGCGAGCTGCCATACAACATCAAGCCCGGGCGTACCCAGTCACTTGGCACGCGTGGCCAGCCGAGTACGGCCGGCGAGTTGCGCAAGCTGATTTCTGCCGTCAAATCGGCGCGAGCGCCGAGGAACACAGCAACCTGCTCTACGCTTCGAGTGCAATCGAGCTCATCGGCACGGGCAAAATGGCTCATCAGCACGATTTTCGCCACATTGGCACTGGCCTGCAGACGCTGGTAAGCGGCCTTGTAATCGTTGGGGTGCAAGCCAACGCGGTGCATGCCACTGTCCAGTTTCAGCCACACATGGATGGGTTTGGCGAGTCGGGCCTGCTCGATGGCATCAAGCTGCCACAGCGAATGCACCACACACCAAAAGTCATGTTCGACGATCAGTGGCAGTTCATCCGCTTCAAAAAAACCTTCCAGCAGCAGGATTGGCGCGCGAATACCGGCGGCGCGCAGTTCCAGTGCTTCTTCAATACAGGCCACGGCAAAACCGTCAGCCTCGGCCTCAAGAGCCTGGGCGCAGCGCACGGCACCGTGGCCGTAGGCATCGGCCTTGATCACAGCAAGGGCCTTGGCCCCCGTGACTTCACGGGCCAGTTGGTAATTGTGACGCAGGGCTTGGAGGTCGATCAGGGCACGGGCTGGGCGCATGGCGGCGGGCTTCTAACGGCAAAAGAATAAAAAACGGTGCACACCCGCAGCGTGAACTGCGTGCTGCACCGCAAGAGGGACTGTTACGTGATCAAAAAACTTACGGCAATGCTGCCACAACAGACAGTTCAACCAGGATTTCGGGCTCGCACAGCTTGGCCTCGACAGTTGCGCGGGCCGGCGCTACACCCTTGGGCAGCCATTGGTCCCAGACGCTGTTCATGCCGGTAAAGTCGGCATCGATGTCTTTGAGGTAGATAGTGACCGACAGGATACGGCTTTTATCGGAGCCCGCCAGGTCCAGCAAATGCTCGATATTGGCCAGTGTTTCACGGGTCTGTTGCTCGACCCCGGCGTTCATGTCGTCGCCGACTTGCCCGGACAGGTAGACAGTGCCGTTATGGGTAACGATCTGGCTCATGCGTTCATTGGTGAGCTGGCGCTGGATTGCCATGTTTTGCAGTCTCCTGGTGGTTGCCGTAGCGGGAAATATCAAGGCCTTCGGCGCTGATTTGCGGGGTCTTTTTGGCCATTACGTCCGCGAGGAAACGACCGGAACCGCAGGCCATGGTCCAACCCAGTGTGCCATGCCCGGTGTTCAGGAACAGGTTTTTGAACGGGGTTGCGCCTACAATCGGCGTGCCGTCCGGGGTGGTCGGGCGCAGGCCGGTCCAGAAACTGGCCTGGCTCAGATCACCGCCCTGAGGATAAAGGTCGTTGACGATCATCTCCAGGGTTTCGCGTCGGCGCGGGTTCAGCGACAGGTCAAAACCGGCGATTTCAGCCATGCCGCCAACGCGAATGCGGTTGTCGAAACGGGTGATCGCGACCTTGTAGGTCTCATCGAGAATGGTCGAGGTCGGTGCCATGTCCGAATTGGTAATCGGAATGGTCAGCGAGTAGCCCTTGAGCGGGTAAACCGGCGCCTTGATGCCCAGTGGCTTGAGCATTTGCGGCGAGTAGCTGCCCAGTGCCAGTACGTAACGATCGGCAGTTTCGAGTTTGCCGTCGATCATCACGCCATTGATGCGATCACCTGCGTAGTCCAGACGCTGGATATCCTGGCCGAAGCGGAACTCAACACCCAGGTTTTTGGCCATTTCAGCCAGGCGGGTGGTAAACATCTGACAGTCGCCAGTCTGGTCATTGGGCAGGCGCAGGGCGCCGGCCAAAATGTCGGTCACGCTGGCCAGTGCGGGCTCAACCCGGGCAATACCGGCACGGTCGAGCAGTTCGAACGGTACACCGGATTCTTTCAGGACAGCGATGTCCTTGGCGGCGCCATCGAGCTGGGCCTGAGTGCGGAACAGTTGTGTGGTGCCGAGGTTACGGGCTTCGTAGGCAATACCCGTTTCGGCACGCAGTTCGTCGAGGCAGTCACGGCTGTACTCGGACAGGCGAACCATGCGCTCCTTGTTCACGGCATAGCGGCTGGCGGTGCAGTTGCGCAGCATCTGTGCCATCCACAGGTACTGATCAATGCTGGTCGTGGCCTTGATGGCCAGAGGTGCGTGGCGTTCGAGCAACCACTTGATCGCCTTGAGCGGCACGCCCGGTGCGGCCCACGGCGAAGCGTAGCCCGGGGACACCTGGCCCGCGTTGGCAAAGCTGGTTTCCATTGCAACGGCTGGCTGACGGTCCACGACAACCACATCAAAACCGGCTCGGGCCAGATAATAGGCGCTGGCAGTACCAATAACGCCGCCACCCAATACCATAACTCGCATATTCATTCCCTCATCGCGGCCAGCCGCAGACGTTTATTGTTCGATGCAAAGATGAGCGCAGTATATGAAGCATTGAGCAGTGGTATTCACTGTATAAGAAGCTATATTTGGCGACAATTCTCGGGCATAACCCTTTTCACGGAGGAGAATCTCCTATGCGTACAAATCATCAAACAAAGCGTGAATTGGACAAGATAGATCGCAACATTTTGCGCATCCTCCAGGTCGATGGCCGCATCTCGTTTACCGAGCTGGGAGAGAAGGTTGGGTTGTCGACCACTCCCTGCACAGAACGAGTGCGCAGGCTGGAACGTGAAGGGATCATCATGGGCTACAACGCCCGGCTGAACCCGCAACATTTACAGGGCAGCCTGCTGGTATTTGTGGAAATCAGCCTGGACTACAAATCAGGCGATACCTTTGATGAATTCCGACGCGCCGTGTTGAAGTTGCCCCATGTGCTGGAGTGTCATCTGGTGTCGGGGGACTTCGACTATCTGGTGAAGGCGCGGATCAGCGAGATGGCTTCTTACCGCAAGCTGCTGGGTGACATCTTGCTCAAGCTGCCCCACGTGCGTGAGTCCAAAAGCTATATCGTGATGGAAGAAGTCAAAGAGAGCCTGAATCTGCCGATTGCGGATTGACGGCTTTCCCTTAGAGGGGCTGCGCAGACCGGCTTTTGCCTTTAGTCCCCTCTCCCTCCGGGAGAGGGTCAGGGTGAGGGGGCTCTTGATCTAGACCAGCACCTGCCGCGTACTGGCGATGTACTCATGCACCAGCTTCTCTGCGCTGGGGTGAATCATCTCTACCGGGCGTCGACCGTTGGGGCACGGCAAGGTGGGGGTAGTGCCAAACAACCGACAGATCAATGGCCGCTCTTCATACACCGTGCAGCCATTGGGCCCCAGATGCACACAGTTCAGCTCATCCATTGCTGCTTCTTGTTCGGCAGCCGTCTTGCGCGGCAAGCGGGCCATTTCTTCGGATGAAGTGGTCACAGGCCCGCAGCAGTCATGGCAACCCGGCACGCATTCGAACGAGGGGATTTGCTGCCTGAGAAAGCGGATCTTGTGACTGTTACAGCTCATCCAGAACGTACCGATTGAGAAAAGGCCGCAGAGTCTGCCTGAAAACCCCTGCCCTAGACAGGGCCATTCGGCTGTTCTTGCCCCACGGGAATGGCACGGCTTATGCTCCGTCAAATTTTCCAAACATCAATAATCAGGATTACGCACATGAACGCCCCTGTTCAGCGCAGCCAGCACACCGCTTCTTATTACGCCGCCAGCAGCCTGCCACAACCCGATCATCCGGTGTTGCAGGGCGAGCTGGTGGCGGATGTGTGTGTGGTGGGCGGTGGCTTTTCCGGCCTGAATACGGCGCTGGAGCTGGCCGAGCGCGGCATGAGCGTGGTCTTGCTGGAAGCGCACAAGATCGGTTGGGGCGCCAGCGGGCGCAATGGCGGGCAACTGATTCGCGGGGTCGGCCATGGTGTTGAGCAGTTTGAAGGCGTCATCGGCAAGGACGGTGTGCGGCAAATGAAGCTGATGGGGCTGGAGGCGGTGGAAATCGTGCGCCAGCGCGTCGAGCGTTTCAATATTGCCTGTGACCTGACCTGGGGCTATTGCGACCTGGCCAACAAACCCCGTGACCTTGAAGGTTTTGCTGAAGAGGCCCAGGAGCTGCGCGATCTGGGTTATCGCCATGAAACCCGTCTGTTGCAGGCCAACGAAGTGCACAGCGTGGTGGGTTCGGACCGGTATGTCGGCGGCTTTGTCGATATGGGCTCGGGTCATTTGCACCCGCTGAATCTGGCGCTGGGCGAAGCGGCGGCCGCTGCGCAACTGGGTGTAAAGCTGTTTGAAAACTCCGCAGTAACCCGCATCGATTATGGCCCTGAAGTACGGGTGCACACGGCCCAGGGCTCAGTGCGGGCCAAAAGTCTGGTACTGGGCTGCAACGCCTATCTCAAGGACCTCAACCCGCAACTAAGCGGCAAAGTGCTGCCTGCGGGCAGCTACATCATTGCCACCGAGCCGTTGAGCGAAGCCCGGGCTCACGCCTTGCTGCCACAGAACATGGCCGTGTGCGACCAGCGCGTGGCGCTGGACTACTACCGTCTTTCGGCAGATCGGCGTCTGTTATTCGGTGGGGCCTGTCATTATTCTGGGCGGGATCCGCAGGATATTGCCGCGTACATGCGTCCTAAAATGCTCGAGGTGTTCCCGCATCTTAAAGACGTGAAAATCGACTACCAGTGGGGCGGCATGATCGGCATTGGTGCCAACCGCCTGCCGCAGATCGGCCGCCTGCAAGAGCATCCCAATGTGTATTACGCCCAGGCGTATTCAGGGCACGGGGTTAACGCCACCCACCTGGCGGGCAAGTTGCTGGCCGAAGCTATCAGTGGCCAGCACAGTGACGGTTTTGATCTGTTTGCCAAGGTCCCGCATATCACCTTCCCGGGTGGCAAATACCTGCGTTCGCCATTGCTGGCGCTGGGGATGCTGTGGCACCGGTTAAAAGAGCTGCGCTGATTCAAACCTGTAGCCGCTGCCGCAGGTTTGGTTACGAACGCCAAAATGGCTTGCAGCCTTCCTGCCGGGCCATTTCGCGGGTCAACCCCACATCGCGCAGCTGCTGTTCGTCCAGGTTCAGCAGCATCCGGCGACTGCGAGCACGGTGGCAGAACAGCCCCCACACCCCAAGACCGGCCGGGGTGCTGGTGACTTGACGGGCTTCATGCTCAGCCAGTAATTGTTGGCTGTGCAGCGTCAGGCGCACATCGCTCAAACCATTCATCAGACAGCTCCTTTTGACTCGATTGCCATGAGTCAGCATGATGGCCGTGCGCTGGAAACCATGACAGATTCAGCAAAGTCTTTTTAAATACATACAGATCTGCCATTTCAGGCGCTGAATCCTTGGTTTACGCCCCATCTGTACTGGTCCACCCTTCGGGAGTTCTGCCATGACCCTTTATGTCAACCTCGCCGACCTGCTCGGTACGCGCATCGAGCAGGGCTTTTATCGCCCTGGCGACCGTTTGCCGTCGGTGCGGGCGCTAAGCGCCGAGCATGGTGTGAGCCTGAGTACGGTGCAGCAGGCGTATCGCTTGCTGGAGGACAATGGCCTGGCGTCGCCGCGGCCCAAGTCCGGGTACTTCGTGCCGATGGAGCGTGAGCTGCCCGCCCTGCCGGGCATGGGTAAACCTGCCCAGCGACCCGTGGAAATTTCACAGTGGGAGCAAGTGCTGGAACTGGTTCGCTCAGTGCCGCAAAAGGACGTGATCCAGTTGGGGCGCGGCATGCCGGACGTCACCACGCCAACCATCAAGCCGCTGTTGCGCAGCCTGGCGCAAATCAGCCGGCGCCTGGACTTGCCCGGTCTGTATTACGACAACGTCTACGGGGTACTCGGCCTGCGCGAGCAGGTGGCGCGGTTGTTGCTCGATTCGGGCTGCCAGTTGGGCGCAGAAGATCTGGTAATCACCACGGGCTGCCATGAGGCCTTGTCGTGCAGTATTCGAGCCGTGTGCGAACCGGGTGATATCGTCGCGGTCGACTCGCCAAGCTTTCATGGCGCCATGCAAACCCTCAAGGGCCTGGGGATGAAGGCCCTGGAGATCCCTACCGATCCGCTGACCGGCATCAGCCTCGAAGCCCTGGAACTGGCCCTGGAACAGTGGCCGATCAAGGCTATCCAGCTCACCCCCAGTTGCAACAACCCACTGGGCTACATCATGCCCGAAGCCCGCAAGCGGGCGCTGGTGACCCTGGCCCAACGTTTTGATGTGGCGATCATTGAAGACGATGTGTACGGCGAACTGGCCTACACCTACCCTCGCCCGCGAACCATCAAGTCCTTCGACGATGACGGTCGTGTCCTGCTGTGCAGTTCATTCTCCAAAACCCTGGCCCCCGGCTTGCGCGTTGGCTGGGTGGCGCCGGGGCGTTATCTGGAGCGGGTGCTGCACATGAAATACATCAGCACCGGCTCTTGCGCACCGCAGCCGCAACTGGCGGTTGCCGACTTCCTGAAAAACGGTCATTTCGAGCCGCACCTGCGCAAAATGCGCAGCCAATACCAGCGCAATCGCGACCTGATGCTGGGCTGGATCAGCCGCTACTTTCCGCCCGGCACCCGTGCCAGCAGGCCCCAGGGCAGCTTTATGCTGTGGCTTGAGCTGCCTGACGGCTTCGACAGCCTGCGCCTCAACCGCATGTTGCTGGACCAGGGCGTGCAGATCGCGGTGGGCAGTATTTTTTCGGCTTCGGGCAAGTACCGTAATTGCTTGCGCATGAACTACGCTGCAAAGCCTACGCCGCAGATCGAAGAAGCGGTGCGCAAAGTGGGTATGGCAGCCAGTAAACTGCTGGCAGATACCGTTTAACTCCAGTGACGTCTGGCCCGAGGCTTTACCCGTTGAAATCACTTTGCGCATTGTTTTTAGTCGTCTTGCTGGGAGGCTGTGCCACGTTGGACGTACCCCGTGAACCCACCCAGGCGTTACCCGCCGCAGACTCGGCCTTTGGCCGCTCGATCCAGGCCCAGGCCGCGCCGTATCAAGGTCGCTCGGGGTTCAGGCTGCTGCCCAACAGCGGCGAAGCCTTCAGGGCCCGGGCCGAGTTGATTCGCAACGCGCAAACCAGCCTCGACCTGCAGTACTACATCGTCCACGACGGCTTGAGTACGCGCATGCTGATTGACGAATTGCTCAAGGCCGCAGATCGCGGCGTGCGTGTGCGCATCCTGCTCGATGACACCGCCAGTGATGGCCTGGACGATATCCTGGCCACCCTCGCCGCTCATCCCAATATCCAGATTCGCCTGTTCAACCCCCTGCAACTGGGCCGTGGAACGGGTGTAACCCGGGCGATGGGACGGCTGTTCAACCTCTCGCGCCAGCACCGGCGCATGCACAACAAACTCTGGCTAGCCGATAACAGTGCGGCGATCGTGGGCGGGCGCAATCTGGGCGATGAGTACTTCGATGCCAAGCCGGAGCTGAATTTTACCGATATCGACCTGCTTGGCGTCGGCCCGGTGGCCGAGCAGTTGGGGCACAGCTTCGATCAGTACTGGAACAGTGCTCTGAGCCAGCCGATTGGTGATTTTGTCTCCTCGCAACTCTCTGAGCAGGAGCTGGGCAAGGCGCGCAAACAACTGGAGACCTCGCTCAAGCGTGCGCAGCAACGCAACCCGGCGCTCTATCAGGAGCTGGCCTCATACGAAACCCGCCCGCAGCTCGACGTGTGGCGCAAGGAGCTGATCTGGGCCTGGAATCAGGCGCTGTGGGATGCTCCGAGCAAGGTGCTGGCCCGGGATGAGCCTGACCCGCATCTACTGCTGACCACACAACTGGCGCCGGAACTGGCGGGAGTGAATCAGGAGCTGATTCTGGTTTCAGCCTACTTTGTACCGGGTGAAACCGGGCTGCTGTACCTCACGGGCCGCGCCGATGCCGGGGTTGATGTACGTTTATTGACCAACTCGCTGGAGGCCACGGACGTACCCGTGGTGCATGGCGGTTATGCCCCGTATCGCAAGGCACTGCTGGAGCATGGGGTCAAGCTCTTTGAACTGCGGCGCCAGCCGGGCACCAGCGGCGGCAGCGGCCCGCACTGGTTCAAGCCGGGGATGAGTTCGGATTCAAGCCTGCACAGCAAGGCGATGATTTTCGACCAACAAAAATCCTTTATCGGTTCGTTCAATTTCGATCCGCGCTCAGGCTTGTGGAACACCGAAGTCGGCGTGCTGGTGGACAGCCCCGAGCTGGCCGCCGAGGCCCGCAAACTGGCGTTGCAGGGCATGGCCCCGGCCTTGAGTTATGAGCCGAAACTGGAGCAGGGCAAGATGGTCTGGGTGACCGAAGACAATGGCCAGTTGCACACTTTGCATCATGAACCGGGCAACTGGTGGCGCCGGCTCAATGCCTGGTTCAGCAAAAGTGTGGGGCTGGAAAAAATGCTCTGATTGGCGGCTGCCCTCTCCCCAACCCTCTCCCGGAGGGAGAGGGAGCTGATCGACGGCGATTCTATAGACGTATGCGACCAGCACGGCGAAACAAGTCGCCCAACGCATGTCTGTGCTCCAATTATGTGGTGTAAAAACCATTGTGGGAGCGGGCTTGCTCGCGATGAAGGCACCGCGGTCTGTCAATCAGACCCGGTGCTGTCATCGCGGGCAAGCCCGCTCCCACAGGGTGTTGCGTTTAGAGGATTACAGCTTGATCCAGGTGGACTTCAGCTCGGTGTATTTATCAAACGCGTGCAGAGACTTGTCACGGCCGTTGCCCGACTGTTTGAAGCCACCAAACGGCGCGGTCATGTCGCCGCCATCGTATTGGTTGACCCATACGCTACCGGCGCGCAGGGCCTTGGCGGTCAGGTGAGCCTTGGAGATATCGGCCGTCCAGACGGCTGCCGCCAGGCCGTATGGCGTGTCGTTGGCAATCTTGATGGCCTCTTCGGCACTGTCGAAGGTGATAACCGACAATACCGGGCCGAAGATTTCTTCCTGAGCGATTTTCATCGCATTGCTGACGCCGTCGAAAATGGTCGGTTCAACGTAGGTGCCGCCGGTTTCTTGCAGAATTTGATTACCGCCTGCTACCAGTTTTGCGCCTTCGCTATGGCCGGACTTGATGTACGACAGCACGGTGTTCATTTGCTGGGTATCCACCAGCGCGCCCACGGTGGTTTCCGGGTCCAGCGGGTTGCCGGGCTTCCAGCCCTTGAGGGCGTCGATCACCAGCGGCAGGAACTTGTCCTTGATCGAGCGCTCCACCAGCAGGCGCGAACCCGCGGTGCAAACTTCACCCTGGTTAAAGGCAATGGCGCTGGCAGCGGCTTCGGCAGCCGCTTGCAGATCCGGCGCATCAGCGAAAACGATGTTCGGGCTCTTGCCACCGGCTTCAAGCCAGATGCGCTTCATGTTGGACTCGCCAGCGTAGATCATCAGCTGCTTGGCGATTTTGGTCGAACCGGTAAACACCAGCGTATCGACGTCCATATGCAGGGCCAGCGCCTTGCCGACCGTGTGGCCGTAGCCTGGCAGCACGTTGAAGACGCCCGCTGGAATGCCGGCTTCAACGGCCAGCGCAGCGATACGGATAGCCGTCAGAGGGGACTTTTCGGACGGCTTGAGGATGACCGAGTTACCAGTCGACAGGGCCGGGCCCAGTTTCCAGCAGGCCATCATCAGGGGGAAGTTCCACGGCACAATGGCAGCGACAACGCCCACCGGCTCGCGGGTTACCAAGCCCAGTTGGTCGTGCGGGGTGGCGGCGACTTCGTCGTAGATCTTGTCGATGGCCTCGCCGCTCCAGCTCAGCGCGCCGGCAGCACCGGGCACATCGATGTGCAGGGAGTCACTGATCGGCTTGCCCATGTCCAGGGTTTCAAGCAGGGCCAGTTCTTCGGCGTTTTGCTTGAGCAGGCCGGCAAAGCGGATCATTGCGGCTTTGCGCTTGGCCGGAGCCAGGCGGGACCAGACGCCGGACTCGAACGTCTTGCGGGCCACTTCCACGGCGCGCTGGGCGTCAGCGCTGTCGCAGCTGGCAACCTTACCCAGCAAACGGCCATCGACCGGGCTCAGACACTCGAACGTTTCATTGGAGACCGCATCGGTGTATTCACCGTTGATGAAGGCGCGACCTTCGATTTTCAGCTGTTGGGCCCGTTGTTCCCAGTCAGCACGCGTCAGGGTGGTCATTCGAGTGTCCTCCTCTTGTTGAAATGGAAGCGCCACCCTAAACCAGTGGCCCTGGAACTTTCAATATATTTGACACAGGTGGCGTAAACACCATGGCTTGTTCGTTTTAATAAACATAGACTTTAATTTTGCTGACCACACATGCCGCAATTTCGGGGGGATAACAAAGATGAGCATCGCAAGCGTAGTCGACTTCAGCACTGCCAATACCCAGGCTGAACGTTTTAGCCCGGCCCCGGAAAAGGTGCTTAAAGGCAACCCTGAGCAAGTTATCCACAACCACTACGACAGCCCCTGTGGGCAAATGAACGCCGGGGTGTGGGAAGGAGCTGTGGGCCAGTGGACCGTCAATTACACCGAGCACGAATACTGCGAGATCGTGCAGGGCGTTTCCGTTTTGCGTGACCATGAAGGTAACGCCAAGACCCTGCGCGCCGGCGATCGCTTTGTCATCCCCGCGGGATTCAAAGGGACATGGGAAGTGCTGGAGCCCTGTCGGAAAATTTACGTAGTCTTTGAGAGCAAGGCCTGAGACAGCTGATCCAGAGCCTTCAACAAGCCCTGCCACGCTTTGATGGCGGGGCTTTTTTATGCCTGCCCTCCAGGGCTACAGGCTACAAATTCAGAAATACGTCGCCAGCGCCCTTCGCGTCAATGTGAGCCAGTCTTGAGAGAACGCCGGGCACTTAAGGAATGAGCAGGCCCGCAGCGTTATTTCATTTATCTGAAAACAGGGAAGACCCATGTCCAGTCTGAATACTTTGAAACGCCTGTTGTTGACCACCAGCGTCCTGCTGGGGTTTTGCTCCATGCCCGCGATGGCTGAGGAGGACGGCAAGTGCAAAACGGTTGCGATCAATTTTCTGGTTGCGCCTGAGGCGACGCCTGCTTTGCTGGAGATGCTGCGCCGGGAGTCCGGGGCAACCGAGTTGCGTGTCGAGAGGCCGGGCATAGGCTACACCCGAGAGCACAACGCAGACCGCCTTCGCGTGGTCGTCGACGAAAACAACCTTATGCAGAGCTATATGTGCGGCTAGGGCTGAAAAACGCGCACAAAAAAGGCCCGTATCGTGAGATATGGGCCTTTTTCGTAAGAAGAAAAACCAATTACTTGATTTTGGCTTCTTTGTAGATCACGTGCTTGCGAACCCGCGGATCGAATTTTTTGATTTCGATTTTGTCCGGAGTGGTGCGCTTGTTCTTATCAGTGGTGTAGAAATGGCCTGTACCAGCGCTCGACACCAAACGGATCAATTCACGCATGATTAGCTCCCTTAGATCTTGCCAGCACGGCGGATTTCGGCCAGCACGACAGTGATGCCACGCTTGTCGATGATACGCATGCCTTTAGCAGATACGCGCAGACGTACGAAACGTTTCTCTTCTTCAACCCAGAAGCGGTGATGCTGCAGGTTCGGCAGGAAACGACGACGGGTTTTGTTATTTGCGTGGGAAATGTTATTCCCAGTCACCGGACCCTTACCGGTAACTTGACAGACTCTCGACATGCCTCAGCCCTCTAAAACCACATGCCCAACCCGGCATGGGTTGGCCGCTTAATCTCTCAGTCATGGCGCCAGGCGCCGCGTTTCTTTAAGGGTCTTACCGGCTACACCTACAAACGCAGGAACCGGGCCCCTAGAAAAGAGCGCTGCTTTATACCAGAAAGACTAAAGAGCAACAACAAGCAGTGTGATTTGGTGTAATTAATGAAGCCGCCATTTTAACGCCAATCCGCGCGGCGTCTATGCCTTGTGGCGTTTTACCGCTCGTCGCTGGGTGAAAGGTTTCGGGGGCTGGTGCCCGCTCGTAGCCGCTGCCGAAGGCTGCGATCCAGCACGTAGTGGTCACCTTTTCACGCTTGCTCAAGGCCCTGGAAGCCCTTTCCCGGCCTGCGACAGCGACTACAGGATGTCGAATGCCATTAAAAAGTGGTCATTTGAGTACCAGAACACTAGGGTAAGACTTTTCCAGACTGCACTTGCAGATGGGCCTTATCGACTTGTACAGGAAACAGATCATGCGCCTCGCTGCCGTCCCCTTTTTGCTCACCTTTTGCCTGAGCCCGCTCGTACACGCGGCCACCTTGAGCGTTTGCACCGAGGCCAGCCCTGAAGGGTTCGACGTTGTGCAGTACAACTCGCTCAGTACCACCAATGCCTCGGCAGACGTGCTGATGAACCGCCTGCTGGACTTTGACGCTAAAGCCGCGAAGCTGGTGCCTTCACTGGCGCAAAGCTGGTCAGTGTCCCCTGATGGTCTTGTGTACGATTTCAAGCTGCGCCCCGGGATCAAGTTCCACAGCACGCCTTATTTTTCCCCAAGCCGTGAGTTGAATGCCGATGACGTACGTTTCAGCTTCGAACGCATGCTTGACCCTGCCAACCCATGGCACAAGGTGGCGCAAAGCGGTTTTCCCCACGCGCAATCCTTGCAGTTGCCTGAGCTGATCAAAAAAATTGAAACTCCGGATCCGCTGACCGTGCGCTTCACCCTGAGTCGCCCTGATTCGACCTTCTTGCCAGCGCTGAGCATGGGCTTTGCCTCGATCTACTCGGCTGAATATGCCGACAAGCTGATGAAAGCAGGCACACCGGAGCTGATGAACAGCCAGCCGATAGGTACCGGGCCTTTTGTATTCAACCGTTTCCAGAAAGACGCGGTGGTGCGCTACAAGGCCAACCCGGACTACTTTGCCGGCAAGCCAGCCGTTGACGGGCTGATTTTTGCCATCACCCCGGACGCCAACGTGCGGCTGCAAAAATTGCGTCGCAATGAATGCCAGATTGCTCTCTCGCCCAAGCCGCTGGACGTCGCAGCTGCCGCCAAGGATCCAGCGCTGGCTGTAGCGCAGACCCCGGCCTTCATGACCGCGTTTGTGGCCATCAATAGCCAGCATCCACCGCTGGATAAACCCGAGGTACGTCAGGCCATCAATCTGGCTTTCGACAAGGACACTTATCTCAAGGCCGTGTTTGAAAACAGCGCCCAAGCGGCCAACGGTATTTACCCGGCGACCACCTGGAGTTATGCCAAAGACTTGCCGGGCTATGCCCACAATCCGCAAAAAGCCCGTGAATTACTGGCCAGGGCGGGTCTGAAAGACGGCTTCAAAACCACGATCTGGACGCGCCCGACAGGCAGCGTGCTCAATCCCAACCCGAGCCTTGGCGCGCAGTTGCTGCAAGCCGACCTGGCCAAGGTGGGTGTCCAGGCCGATATCCGGGTGATCGAATGGGGCGAGCTGATCCGTCGCGCCAAGGCTGGCGAGCATGACCTGCTGTTTATGGGCTGGGCAGGCGATAACGGTGACCCGGACAACTTCCTCACGCCGCAGTTTTCCTGTGCGGCAGTGAAATCCGGAACCAACTTTGCGCGTTATTGCGACAAGGCGCTGGACGGTTTGATCAGCCAGGGCAAAACCCTGACCGATCAGGACAAACGCAGTGCTTTGTATCAAAAGGCGCAAGCGCAGATCCAGCAACAGGCGCTGTGGCTACCGCTGGCCCATCCAACGGCCTACGCACTGACCCGTAAAGACGTACAGGGATATCAGGTGAGTCCGTTTGGGCGCCAAGACTTTTCAACAGTCAGCGTTAAGCCCTGAGCCTTACATCCAGCCGCGCTCGACCATTGAAAGCGGCTGGCCGTCACCGACTATAAAATGATCCAGCACCCGCACTTCGATCAGATCAAGTGCCTGGATCAGGCGCTTGGTCAACGTGCGGTCAGCCTGGCTGGGGTCGCTGATGCCCGAGGGATGGTTGTGGCAGAAAATCACCGCTGCCGCATTGTGCGCCAGGGCACGCTTGACCACCTGGCGCGGGTAGACACTGGCGCTGTCTATCGAGCCCCTGAACAGCACCTCGAAGGCCAGCATGCGGTGCCTGGAGTCCAGAAACAGGCAGCCGAAGGCTTCGTGTGGCTCATGACGCAGCAATGACTTGAGATAATCCCGAACGACTTGCGGGCTCTCCAGCGCGCTGTCGCGGCGCAAGCGTTCGGCCAGGTGGCGGCGGCTCATTTCGAGTACGGCCTGCAACTGGCTGAACTTGGCCGGGCCCAGCCCGAGCGGGAGACAGAATGCGCGCAGATCGGCTTCGAGCAAGGCCCGCAGGCTGCCAAACTCGCTGAGCAGATGGCGCGCCAGATCGACTGCACTTTTGCCCGAAACCCCGGTGCGCAAGAAGATTGCCAGCAGTTCGGCGTCTGAAAGACTGCCTGATCCGTGTTGCAAAAGCTTCTCCCGCGGGCGCTCCGCCGCAGGCCAATCTCGAATGCTCATAACACCTCCTTGTAAATGGGCGCCGCTGTTCCCTGGCAGGCGCTGTGTTATCTTAGCCCATCATTTTTGCGCGGCATTTGGCCATTTTCTGCGCAGTCATCATCGAACTAAAAGGCAGGCCTATGCAGCGGCTGTATCGAAAACGCATTGTTTTGGGCGTCGGCGGCGGCATCGCGGCTTACAAGAGTGCAGAGCTGGTTCGCCGTCTACTGGACCAAGGCGCGGAAGTAAGGGTTGTCATGACCCGTGGCGGCAGCGAATTCATCACGCCTCTGACCATGCAGGCGCTGTCCGGGCACCCCGTTCATCTGGATTTGCTCGACCCTGCGGCTGAAGCGGCCATGGGGCATATCGAGCTGGCCAAGTGGGCCGACCTGGTACTTATTGCACCTGCAACCGCTGACCTGATTGCCCGCCTTGCCCAAGGCCTGGCCAATGACCTGCTGACCACCCTGGTGCTCGCCACGGATGCCACGGTTGCCATCGCTCCGGCGATGAACCAGGCCATGTGGCGCGACCCAGCCACCCAGGCCAATACCCGGTTGCTCGAAAGCCGCGGCCTGCGCGTGTTTGGCCCGGCCTCCGGAAGCCAGGCCTGTGGCGACGTGGGCTTTGGCCGCATGCTCGAGGCGGATGATCTGGTGAGCTGCGCCGCCGAGTGTTTTCAGCGTCAGGTGCTAACCGGCAAGCACGTGCTGATCACCGCAGGCCCTACCCAGGAAAACATCGACCCGGTGCGCTACATCACCAACCACAGCTCCGGAAAAATGGGCTTCGCCCTGGCTGAAGCAGCAGTGGAAGCCGGCGCCCGTGTGACCCTGATTACCGGCCCGGTACACCTGCCGACCCCGGATCGCGTGACCCGTATCGACGTGGTCAGTGCCCGTGACATGCTCGCAGCCTGTGAGGCGGCGATCCCCTGTGACGTGTTTATAGCGTCTGCTGCTGTTGCAGACTACCGCCCAGAAGTCATTGCCCCGCAAAAACTAAAGAAAGACCCTACCAAGGGTGACGGCCTGTTGCTGCAAATGGTGCGCAATCCAGACATTCTGGCCACTATCGCTTCACGCCCTGATCGCCCTTTCAGTGTCGGCTTTGCCGCAGAAACCGAGAACTTGCTCGATTACGCTGCGCGCAAGCTCAAAGACAAAAACCTCGACCTGATTGTCGCCAATGATGTGGCCAACCCCAGCATCGGTTTCAACAGCGAAGAGAACGCCTGCAGCGTGATCGATCGCGAACTGCACGCCACCGTATTTGCCCAGACCAGCAAGGGCAAGATTGCCCGCCAACTGGTCACTTTTATCGCCGAACGTCTGAACCAGGTTTAACTCGTATGCACGCTTTGCAAGCCAAAATCCTCGACCCTCGCATTGGTAACGAATTCCCGCTGCCGCAGTACGCCACTCCTGGCTCTGCCGGCCTGGACCTGCGCGCCATGCTTAAAGAAGACACCGTTCTGGAGCCGGGCCAGACCCTGCTGATCCCCACCGGCCTGTCGGTGTACATCGGCGACCCGGGCCTTGCCGCCCTGATCCTGCCGCGCTCGGGCCTGGGCCATAAGCACGGTATCGTACTGGGGAACCTGGTCGGCCTTATCGACTCTGACTATCAAGGCGAACTGATGGTGTCGTGCTGGAACCGTGGCCAGACCGCCTTCAACATCACCATCGGCGAGCGTATCGCTCAACTGGTGCTGGTGCCGGTAGTGCAGGCGCACTTTGAGCTGGTCGAAGAGTTCGACGAAAGCCAGCGTGGCGCTGGCGGTTTTGGCCACTCCGGCAAGCTCTGATTTGTATTTCAAGGCCAGGCGTCCTGCCTGGCCTTTCACGCATTCCCGAACCCCTCTGAACATGGAGTCTCCCCCTACAATGAGTAGCTCAGCTTCGGTCGCACCGAAATTCCCTGACAGCATTTTTCGCGCCTACGATATTCGTGGCGTGGTGCCGGAAACCTTGACGGCTGAAACCGCGTACTGGATAGGCCGCGCCATTGGCGCCGAGAGCCTGGCCAAGGGTGAGCCCCATGTGTCGGTAGGTCGGGATGGGCGCTTGTCGGGCCCTGAGCTGGTCGAACGCCTGATCCAGGGTGTGGCGGACAGTGGCTGCCAGGTCAGTGATGTGGGGCTGGTGCCGACACCCGCCCTGTATTACGCGGCTAACGTATTGGCAGGCAAGTCGGGGGTCATGCTCACAGGCAGCCACAACCCGTCGAACTACAACGGTTTTAAAATCGTGATCGCGGGCGATACGCTGGCCAACGAGCAAATTCAGGCATTGCATACACGCCTGAAAACCAACGATTTGACCTGGGGCGAAGGCAGCATTGAACGCGTTGACATCTTGTCGCGCTACGCCGAAGTGATTACCCGTGACATCAAGCTGGCCAAGCCCTTGAAGGTAGTGGTCGATTGCGGCAACGGCGCTGCTGGCGTGATTGCACCGCAACTGATTGAAGCGTTGGGTTGTGAAGTAATCCCGTTGTTCTGTGAGGTGGATGGCAACTTCCCCAACCATCACCCTGACCCGGGCAAGCCGGAAAACCTCGTGGACCTGATTGCCAAGGTCAAGGAAAGCAATGCCGATGTAGGCCTGGCCTTCGATGGTGATGGCGATCGCGTGGGCGTGGTGACCAACACCGGCACCATGGTGTTCCCGGACCGTTTGCTGATGTTGTTTGCCCAGGATGTCCTGGAGCGTAACCCGGCAGCCGAGGTCATTTTCGACGTGAAGTGCACACGTCGACTGGCACCCTGGATTGAAGCCTGTGGCGGCCGCCCGCTGATGTGGAAAACCGGTCACTCCCTGATCAAAAAGAAAATGAAAGAAACCGGCGCCCTGCTGGCTGGCGAAATGAGCGGGCATATCTTTTTCAAAGAGCGCTGGTTCGGTTTTGACGACGGTATCTACAGCGCTGCGCGCCTGCTGGAGATCCTCAGCAAGCGTCAGGCAACCGCTGAAGAGCTGTTTGAGACCTTCCCGAACGATATTTCTACGCCTGAAATCAATATCGATGTGACGGACGAGAGCAAATTCAGCATCATTGAGGCTCTGCACGATGCTCAATGGGGCGAGGCCGCCGAGTTGACGTCCATTGATGGTGTGCGGGTTGACTACCCTCATGGCTGGGGCCTGGTTCGCGCCTCCAACACCACGCCGGTGCTGGTGCTGCGATTCGAGGCCGAAACAGAGGCCGAACTGCAACGCATCAAGGATGTCTTTCACGCTCAATTGAAGCGTGTGGCACCTGATCTCCAACTACCGTTTTGATCGACTTGTTCTACCGGAGCCCTGAATGACCCTCGAACGTGATGCCGCCTCCAACGTCGCCAAGGTTTTGTCCGAAGCGCTGCCCTACATTCGCCGTTACGTCGGCAAGACGCTGGTGATCAAGTACGGCGGCAACGCTATGGAGAACGATGACCTGAAAACCGGCTTTGCCCGTGACATCGTGCTGATGAAGGCCGTGGGTATCAACCCGGTCGTGGTCCACGGTGGCGGCCCGCAAATCGGTGATCTGCTCAAGCGTTTATCCATCGAGAGCCATTTTATCGACGGCATGCGCGTGACCGACTCGCAAACCATGGATGTGGTGGAAATGGTGCTGGGCGGCCATGTGAACAAGGAAATCGTCAACCTGATCAACCGCCACGGCGGCAGTGCCATCGGCCTGACCGGTAAGGACGCGACGCTGATTCGCGCCAAAAAGATGGTCGTGACCCGTCAGACGCCGGAAATGACCAAGCCGGAAATCATCGACTTCGGTCATGTGGGCGAGGTCATCGACATCAATACCGACCTGCTGCACATGCTGACCAAGGGTGACTTCATCCCGGTTATCGCGCCAATCGGTGTGGGCGCCAATGGCGAGTCCTACAACATCAACGCCGACCTGGTGGCGGGCAAGGTTGCCGAAGCCCTCAAGGCCGAGAAACTGATGCTGCTGACCAACATCGCCGGCTTGATGGACAAGGAAGGCAAGGTGCTGACCGGCCTGACTACCGCTCAGGTGGATGACCTGATCGCCGACGGCACCATTTATGGTGGCATGCTGCCAAAAATCCGCTGCGCGCTGGAAGCCGTGCAAGGTGGCGTGACCACGGCGCATATCGTCGACGGTCGCGTTCCGAATGCCGTACTGCTGGAAATCTTCACCGATACCGGTGTGGGTACGCTGATTACCAACAGCAAACCGGCTTAAGCAGAACCAAAAAAAGCCCCGCCCGGAGTGATCCGGGCGGGGCTTTTTGATGGGCGAGGGGATTAAATCCCGTACTGCGCCCGGTACGCTTCAACGGCTGGCAGGTATTGCTTGAGGGTTTCGTCTTCGGCCAGGAACTGCAAAACCTGGTTCAACGAAACGATGCTGATCACCGGAATACCGAAGTCGCGCTCGACTTCCTGGATCGCCGACAGCTCGCCATTGCCGCGCTCCTGACGGTTGAGGGCAATCATCACGCCGGCCGCCTTGGCGCCCTGGGCCTGGATGATTTGCATCAC
The DNA here is from genome assembly GCF_022496745.1 of Pseudomonas sp. TMW22080. Taxonomy (NCBI): domain Bacteria; kingdom Pseudomonadati; phylum Pseudomonadota; class Gammaproteobacteria; order Pseudomonadales; family Pseudomonadaceae; genus Pseudomonas; species Pseudomonas sp. TMW22080. The sequence continues at coordinate 317,824 of NZ_SCFF01000004.1, forward strand.
TTCACGGATAGCGGTACCGGCCGTGATCACGTCGTCGATGATCAGGATATCGCCTTCAAGCGGCGAGCCAACCAGGCTACCGCCTTCGCCATGAGCCTTGGCTTCCTTGCGGTTGAAGCACCACGGCAGATCACGGTCGTGGTGCTCGGCAAGCGCTACGGCAGTGGTCGCCGCCAGGGGGATGCCCTTATAGGCCGGACCAAACAGCACGTCGAAGGAAATACCGCTGTCAACGATGGCGGCAGCATAGAAGCGCCCCAGCTGGGCCAGTGCAGAGCCGGTGTTGAACAGCCCGGCATTGAAGAAGTAAGGGCTGGTACGGCCCGACTTCAGGGTGAACTCACCGAAGCGCAAAACGCCACGATCGATGGCAAAGCGGATGAAATCGCGCTGATACGCTTGCATGAAAAAAGTCCCCAGATACCACGGATTTAGCTAATTAGTAAGACGGCGTGTATCATACACGCACGTGATTTTTGGGGCCATTTATGCGGATCATCAGTGTGAACGTCAATGGTATTCAGACGGCAGTCGAGCGCGGTTTGCTCAGTTGGCTGCAAGCTCAGAATGCCGACGTTATCTGCCTGCAGGACACCCGTGCCTCCGCCTTTGAACTGGACGATCCAGCCTACCAGCTCGATGGCTACTTTCTTTATGCCTGTGACGCCGAAGTCCCCGCCCAAGGTGGCGTGGCTTTGTACTCGCGGTTACAGCCGAAAGCAGTCATCACCGGGCTTGGCTTCGAGACGGCCGATCGCTACGGGCGCTACCTGCAAGCCGATTTCGATAAGGTCAGCATCGCGACCTTGCTGCTCCCTTCGGGGCAGAACGGCGATGAAGACTTGAATCAAAAATTCAAGCTAATGGACGACTTTGCCCGCTACCTGGATAAGCAGCGTCGCAAGCGTCGTGAGTACATCTACTGCGGCTCGCTGTATGTGGCGCAGCAGAAACTCGACATTAAAAACTGGCGCGACAGCCAGCAATCGCCCGGCTTCCTGGCGCCTGAACGGGCCTGGATGGATGAGATTGTCGGCAACATGGGATATGTCGATGCCCTGCGTGAAGTCAGTCGGGAAGGTGACCAGTACAGCTGGTGGCCGGATAACGAACAGGCCGAGATGCTGAATCTGGGCTGGCGTTTTGACTACCAGCTGCTGACACCGGGCTTGCGCCGCTTTGTACGAAGCGCTCGCATGCCGCGTCAGCCACGCTTCTCGCAGCACGCGCCATTGATCGTGGACTACGACTGGACACTGACTATCTAAGTGTTGATCGCAGATCCAGAAAAAGGCTCCCGCTCTGTTATCAAGGGCGGGGGCCTTTTTTGTATCCGAGGCACTTTCAGGCGAAACTGGGCGTTCGTTTATGCAAGGTGCGTATCCGGTACTGCAAAAGCATAGCGGCAATAAAAGTGACAACAGCCTGCAGTACGATGAATAGATAGATTGAAGGGCTATTAAAGTCATACAGGTAAATGACCGGGATAAACCCTGCAAGCATAAAGGTATTGATCAGTACTTGAGGGATCAGGGTGTCTCGCATTGCCCGCAAGTGGCTTGCCGTGAGCGAGAAGTAAAGCGAGCTCAATACCGACATGCATATCGCCACAAATCCTTCACTGGTAAACGTCAGCGAGCGGTCGCCAAAGATAAAAAACAAACCGCTTCCCAGCGCATAAAAACCCCCTGCAATCACGGCCATGAGCACGGCGGCGGCTAGTTGTCCGCGCGGGTAGATCTTGTCCGCATCCACGATATGCTGGCTGGTATAGACGCTATGAAGCTGAGCGAACGCTATGACCGGAATGCTGAGAAATCCGATAATAGACATACAGATCGAAAGATCGGCAACCAGGCTTTCATTCAGCGACAGCAGTTTTCCGTTAAGCAGGTAAAAGTACAATTTTTGCCCCGCTACCCCGGCGGCAATAGGAAAGCCCATTGAAACGACGTCTGCCAGTATTTTTGGCTTGACGAGGATGTGCCGGTATCCGAGCCGCATAGAGAGGCAGGCCAGGGAAATGAAGAGGGCTGTTTCGACAATCAAGAAGTAGCCAACAGCCAAGAAAACAAAGTCGTGCTTGCTGCAAAAAACAAAACAAAACATCAGGAATGCGCAGCCTGCACACGTGCACCACTTCTTTACGGTTGCACACGGCAAGGAGTGTCCAGAGGCTTCGTGGAAAAGATGGGTGAAGGTATTGATTACCAGCAAAGGGATGGCCGGAATATAAATAAGAGACAGGTAAAAAAGTTTATCCCTGTCAAGGCTGTCCAGAAAACGGATGGAGGGGAGGTAAGCGAATACGGCAAGGGCTGCGGCAAACGCAATGGCAGCGAATAAAACCGCTATCGACAGTCCGCTCTCAAAGATTGCCTGGGGAGTGAGCGCATTTTTTTGATGATGAACGATATTGCCAATGGCCGCCAGCGGCATGTAGAAAAGGGTAGATATAACTGAAAAGATCGCCAGGACATAGGCGAACACAGGAAGATCGGCAATATTCTTGTGCGCGAGCAGCGCCGCAGCGATGGAAATGCCAAAAAATGGAAAGAGTCGACTGACAATAAAATTCCATAAGTTTTCCTTCAGATTTTGCTCATAGGTCAACTTCACGTTCGACGTTCCCATAGGGTTATCATGTAATGCCCAAATATAGGCTAACAGGCATCCCTATAAGTTCGCATATCCAAGATAAGATGATGCCAGATTTCATCCACTTCCAGCGCGGGTGGCAGGACGGGATACATTGTTTGGTATTTTTATTGAGAAACAAAAGTTTTTATAATACTGGATCGCTATCTCTGCTTCTATCGGTGTCCACTGCCGCCAGAGCAATGGGGTGCAGCACCTTTTTGAGAGTTCATCACGGCAGTTTTCATAATATCTTTATCCTTAAAGATAGTGGCGAAGACTGATCAAGCAGTCGACATAAAAACTAGACGAGCAAAAACAAATAGTCAATAGAATATTTTCAAGTGCCACTTGGTCTTTTTTTAAATTCGGTATTCACAGATGGCCATTGCACTAACATGGCGCGATAAATAACGGTGCGCTTTAAAATGAGGCTCTCTTAAAGGCATGGTTTATTTAGCGCGCATAAGTAAGTAGTTGTCGTTAAACGAATGCCTGGATAAACAAAGCATCGTACTGACGTCCACTCACCTGTTGTTTTGGCTCCCGCAATCAGCAAGCGTAGAAAAGCCCACCGAGGTGGGCTTTTCTACAAGGCGCCTGAGTTGCTGACTGAAACGTTACTTGATCGGCCGCCAGGTGAAGGGATAACGGTACACCACCCCGTCATTGGCCTTGACCCCTGCAATCACCACCAGCACTACCGCGCCAATCAGTACCAGGCCCAGCAGCGCAAAGCCGATCAGCACGAACATCAGCACATAGCAAATGGCCGAAGCAATCGCCACGGTGATCTGGAAGTTCAGTGCTTCCTTGCCCTGGTCGTCAATAAACGGGTCGCTCTCGCGCTTTACCTGCCACAGGATCAGCGGGCCGATCAGGCTGCCAAACGGAAACCACATCCCGAGGAACGCCGAAAAATGACAGAACATCGCCCATTTCCGGGCGTCGCGGCCCGGTTTGGGTGTTGAAAGTTCCAGCTCACTCATCACGTTCTCCGGTTGGTCGTTTGAAGGCTTTGACAGTCAATCCGGCAATTTAGTCGGCCAATGCCGCTTGTTGCAGGGCAAAAATTTCGTTCATGCCTTTTTGTGCCAGTGCCAGCATGGCGTTCAGCTCTTCAGGCTGGAACGGTGCGCCTTCGGCGGTGCCCTGAACTTCGATGAAACCGCCGCTGCTGGTCATCACCACGTTGAGGTCGGTTTCGGCTGCCGAATCTTCAGGATAGTCCAGGTCAAGTACCGGTACGCCCTGGTACATGCCCACCGATACCGCCGCGATCATCTGCTTGATCGGGTCACCGCCTTTGAGGCCGCCACGCTTCTTGATGATCTTCAGGGCGTCGACCAGAGCAACCATGGCGCCGGTGATCGAGGCAGTGCGGGTGCCGCCGTCAGCCTGGATTACGTCGCAGTCGACGTACAAAGTGATATCGCCCAGTTTGGACATATCCAGTGCAGCACGCAGGGAGCGGCCGATCAGGCGCTGGATTTCCAGGGTGCGCCCGCCTTGCTTGCCGCGGCTGGCTTCGCGCTGGTTACGGTCGCCGGTGGCGCGTGGCAGCATGCCGTATTCGGCAGTCAGCCAGCCCTGGCCCTGGCCTTTGAGGAACCGCGGTACGCCATTCTCGACGCTGACGGTGCAGATGACTTTGGTGTCACCGAACTCGACCAGTACAGAACCCTCTGCGTGTTTGGTGTAGTTGCGGGTGATGCGGATCGGGCGGAGCTGATCGGCAACGCGACCACTTGGACGTTTCATGTGGGATACCTGTACGGGACGGAAAACTGCCGAGCATTATAAAGGAAAGGCCATGGCTGCGCAGGGCGCGTCTGTGAACCCTGGCGGGGAACGAAGATTGGATGTATTTACGACCGACGCCATTTGGGGCAGTTGCCCGCACTGCGTTACAATCTGTCGTCTAACCTGCCGCCAGGCTTAACTCATCCAATCGCGAGGTACCGTCCATGGTGCACAGCATGACCGCCTTTGCCCGCGTCGAAAGCGCCGGCACTCAGGGCACCCTGAGTTGGGAGCTGCGTTCGGTCAACAGCCGCTACCTGGAGCCGCACCTGCGTCTGCCTGAATCTTTCCGTGACCTCGAGGGCGCGGTGCGTGAAGCGCTGCGCCAGGGCATCTCCCGGGGCAAGCTGGAATGCACTTTGCGTTTCACTGAAGAAACCACCGGCAAGCCGCTGCAGGTTGACCGCGAGCGTGCCGCCCAGCTGGTGGCCGCCGCCGAGACCATCGCCAGCCTGATCAAGCAGCCTGCCGCGCTCAACCCGCTGGAAGTCCTGGCCTGGCCCGGTGTTCTGGTAGCCGATGCCAGCGACCCGCAAGCCTTGAACACCCAGGCCCTGGCGCTGTTCAAGCAAGGCCTGCAAGAACTGAAAAACGGCCGTGAGCGCGAAGGCGCGGAACTGGCCCGACTGATCAGCGATCGCTTGACCGCCATCGAAAGCGATGTCGAAACGCTGCGCGAGCTGGTACCGCAAATGCTCGCCACCCAGCGTCAAAAGGTCCTCGATCGCTTTGCCGACATGAAGGCCGAGCTTGACCCCCAGCGCCTTGAACAGGAAATGGTTCTGCTCGCGCAAAAAAGCGACGTGGCCGAAGAGCTGGACCGCCTGAGCACCCATATTCTTGAAGTACGCCGCGTACTCAAGTCGGGGGGTGCTGCCGGGCGACGCCTGGACTTCCTGATGCAAGAACTGAATCGCGAGGCCAATACCTTGGGCTCCAAGGCATTCGATCCACGCAGCACCCAAGCGGCGGTCAACCTCAAGGTGTTGATCGAGCAGATGCGTGAACAAGTACAGAATATTGAGTAAGGCACACCCTGACATGACCCACAGCACTGGCACCCTTTATATCGTTTCTGCTCCTTCGGGCGCAGGCAAGACCAGCCTGGTCAAGGCATTGATCGACGTTGAGCCGCAGATCCGGGTATCGGTCTCGCACACCACCCGTGCCATGCGCCCAGGTGAAGTGAATGGCGTGAACTATCATTTTGTCGAGCGCGAAGAGTTCGTGAAAATGATCGAGCACGGTGACTTCCTGGAACGTGCCGAAGTGTTCGGCAACCTTTACGGCACTTCGCAAAGCCACCTGCAGCAGACCCTGGATGAAGGCCACGACCTGATTCTGGAAATCGACTGGCAAGGTGCAGAGCAAGTGCGCAAGCTGATGCCGCAGGCGCGCTCGATCTTTATCCTGCCGCCAAGCCAGGAAGCCTTGCGTCAGCGTCTGGACAACCGCGGCCAGGACAGCGACGAAATCATTGACGCACGCATGCGCGAAGCCGTGAGTGAAATGAGCCACTATGTGGACTATGACTACCTGATCATCAACGACGATTTTGCCCTGGCACTTGAAGACTTGAAGGCCATTTTCCGTGCCAATCGCCTTCAGCAAAAACGCCAGCAACAGCGTTTTGGCAAATTACTGGCCGAACTGCTCGGTTAATGAACACTTCCCAAAACCCCTGTAAGGGCTTTACATTGGCGCTTACAGAGGTTTTAAGAGCAGTGACGGAAAAATCAGCGCTTCCCTAATGGCTGGTGATTTTTTAAACTGTTCAGTCCGCTCGCCCATCCGGGCAGCGCGCATATTGCATTTGCTACGAGGAAGACCATGGCCCGCGTAACCGTTGAAGACTGTCTAGAACACGTGGATAACCGCTTTGAGCTGGTCATGCTCTCTACCAAGCGTGCCCGTCAACTGGCCACCGGCGGTAAAGAGCCTCTGGTGCAGTGGGAAAACGACAAGCCTACCGTTGTTGCCCTGCGCGAAATCGCAGAAGGCCTGATGAGCTACGAGTTTATCGCCAACGCTGAAATCGTCGAAGACGAACCGCTGTTCGCAGCGTTCGAGGACGAGTCCAACGAGGCGAACTAAGCCTATGCCCGGTCGACGTAGCACGGCGAAGGGTAAAAAGTTTTGGCAGGAGGTTTCCTCATGCCGAGCATAGACGCCCTCGCCGATCGCTTGTCGGCGTACCTCGGCCCGGACCAGGTCAATCTGGTCCGCCGGGCGTACTTCTACGCAGAACAAGCCCACGACGGCCAACGCCGACGCAGCGGCGAGCCTTATGTCACGCACCCGCTGGCAGTGGCAAATATCCTTGCCGACATGCATATGGACCATCAGAGCCTGATGGCGGCCATGCTGCATGACGTGATTGAAGACACCGGTATTGCCAAGGAAGCGCTGGTAGCGCAGTTCGGCGAAACCGTGGCCGACCTGGTCGATGGAGTCAGCAAGCTGACTCAGATGAACTTCGAAACCAAGGCCGAAGCCCAGGCTGAAAACTTCCAGAAGATGGCCATGGCCATGGCACGCGATATCCGCGTGATCCTGGTGAAGCTGGCTGACCGTCTGCACAACATGCGCACCCTCGAAGTGCTGTCCGGCGAAAAACGCCGACGGATTGCCAAGGAAACCCTGGAAATCTACGCACCCATCGCCAATCGGCTGGGCATGCACAGCATTCGTATCGAATTCGAAGACCTCGGTTTCAAGGCGATGTACCCGATGCGCTCCGCGCGCATTTATCAGGCGGTCAAACGCGCCCGGGGCAATCGCAAGGAAATCGTCAACAAAATTGAAGAATCGCTCAGCCACTGCCTGGCCATCGATGGCATTCAGGGCGAAGTCAGCGGTCGTCAAAAGCATATCTACGGCATCTACAAGAAGATGCGCGGCAAACGCCGGGCTTTTAACGAGATCATGGATGTTTACGCATTCCGGATCATCGTCGACAAGGTCGACACCTGCTACCGCGTGCTGGGCGCTGTACATAATTTGTACAAGCCCCTGCCGGGCCGGTTCAAGGACTACATCGCCATTCCCAAGGCCAACGGCTACCAGTCGTTGCATACCACGCTGTTTGGCATGCATGGCGTACCGATCGAGATCCAGATCCGTACCCGTGAAATGGAAGAAATGGCCAACAACGGCATCGCCGCCCACTGGCTTTACAAGTCCAGTGGCGACGAGCAGCACACGGGCACCCACGCCCGGGCGCGGCAATGGGTCAAGGGCGTGCTGGAAATGCAGCAACGCGCCGGCAACTCCCTCGAATTCATCGAAAGCGTGAAGATCGACCTGTTCCCGGACGAGGTCTACGTGTTTACGCCCAAAGGACGGATCATGGAGCTGCCCAAAGGCTCCACGGCCGTCGACTTTGCCTACGCGGTGCACACCGATGTGGGCAACAGCTGCATCGCCTGTCGCATCAACCGGCGTCTCGCACCGCTGTCCGAGCCGCTGCAAAGCGGCTCCACGGTCGAGATCGTCAGCGCTCCCGGCGCCCGACCCAACCCGGCCTGGCTTAACTTTGTGGTCACCGGCAAGGCGCGTACCCATATTCGCCATGCCCTCAAGCTGCAACGCCGTTCCGAGTCGGTCAACCTGGGCGAACGCCTGCTCAACAAGGTGCTTAACGGCTTCAACAGCGCGCTGGACAAGATCCCGGCCGAACGCGTTCAGGCCATGCTCCAGGAGTACCGCCTGGAGCAGATCGAAGACCTGCTCGAAGATATCGGCCTCGGCAATCGCATGGCCTACGTGGTGGCCCGACGCCTGTTGGGCGAAGGCGAAGCATTGCCGAGCCCGGAAGGCCCACTGGCGATTCGCGGCACCGAAGGCCTGGTGCTCAGCTACGCCAAATGCTGTACGCCGATCCCGGGGGATCCGATCGTTGGCCATTTGTCCGCAGGCAAAGGCATGGTCGTGCACCTGGACAACTGCCGCAATATCAGTGAAATCCGCCACAACCCCGAAAAGTGCATTCAGCTGTCGTGGGCCAAGGACGTTACCGGCGAGTTCAACGTTGAATTGCGCGTCGAACTGGAACACCAGCGCGGCCTGATTGCGCTGCTGGCCAGCAGCGTCAACGCTGCCGACGGCAATATCGAAAAGATCAGCATGGACGAACGCGATGGTCGCATCAGCGTGGTCCAACTGGTGGTCAGCGTACACGACCGTGTACACCTGGCCCGCGTGATCAAAAAACTGCGCGCCCTTACCGGGGTTATCCGCATCACTCGCATGCGTGCGTAGCCATCTAATTACAAGGAGTCACCCATGTCCAAGACTGTTATCACCAGCGACAAGGCACCTGCTGCAATCGGTACTTATTCTCAGGCGATCAAAGCTGGCAATACTGTCTACATGTCCGGTCAAATCCCGCTGGACCCAAAAACCATGGAACTGGTTGAAGGCTTTGAAGCCCAGACCATCCAGGTTTTCGAAAACCTGAAGTCGGTCGCTGAAGCCGCAGGCGGTTCGTTCAAGGACATCGTCAAGCTGAACATCTTCCTGACTGACCTGAGCCACTTCGCCAAGGTCAACGAGATCATGGGCACCTACTTCGAACAACCCTATCCGGCTCGCGCCGCCATTGGCGTTGCTGCACTGCCAAAGGGCTCGCAGGTAGAAATGGACGCTATTCTGGTTATTGAGTAACGCCCTCGGCGCAGCGTCTTCATGCTGCGCCACCCCCCGCTCTTCCCGGCTTCAAAAGGATTCCACCATGCGCAAAGCGCTAGTGTTGTCACTGCTCTCCATTGTTTTGGGTGGTTGTGCCAGCGAACCCGCCCCCCGTGATATCAGTGGCATCTGGATCAATCAGGCAGCAATAGATGAAGCGGCCAAGGGTGGCGGCCTGCTTGACGCCTTGTCGTCGTCAGGGCCAACCCTGGAATGGAGCATCGACGCCAAAAACGCCAAGGCCACCTGGCGAAGCAGCTTTGAGCGGGACGAGGGTACGCTGGTGCCTGATGGCAGCGCGTCGTGGAAGGTCAATTTCTATGGCGGTGAAAATACTGACCTGAAGCTCGAAGGCTCTGAATTAATACAGGCAGCGACTGAATCCTTTCCGCGGCAGGCGTTCGTACGTCCAGCTCAAAGTGATGTCGGTGAAGTTTCCCGGGGCACAAATGCAGATTTGTTCAAATCGGTGCATTTTGAGCAGGCACTCAAGTCAGCCTATCTTGGGGGCGAATGGCGCGTACTGAGTGGTGCAGGTCAGGGTGCCAAGGTGACATTCTCGCCCAAGGGGCAAGTCAGTGGATTGCCTGGCATCAATGGCTATGAGCTGTGCCTGGGAGGTGACTGCGCCACTATGAGCGGCGGTTTGGACAGCCTCTGGCTTCAGCAGGGGGAAATGGGCGCAGCGCATATTTTTGTGCGCAAAGGCCGCACACTTGAAATCTTCGAGGCGGTGGACGTCTCAGCGCCCGACGAAATGCCCCAGTTCTACCCGGGCAAGCGTGAGTGGGCGCTGGAGAAGCTGTAAGCCAACCAAACGCCCGCTCCCACAAGATAACTCTCAGGCCTGCTCCCCCAAAATCGCAGCATAGCCCTCGCGATAATTCGAATAGCGCGGCTCCCAGCCCAGCGCCTTGGCGCGGGCATTGCTGCAGCGCTTGCTGCCTGCTCGGCGCACGCTCGCTTCGGCGGCCCATTCGGTAATGCCCAACCGCTCGCGCAACCAGTCCACCACTTCTGCCAGTGGCGCCGGTGCGTTATCCACACCTATATAGCAGTCATCCAGCGCCTTGCCCTGACGATCAGCCTCCAGCAGAAAGGCCAGCAGCCCCGCAGCATCATCGGCATGGATACGGTTGCCATACAGCGGCGGCTCAACCGCCACGCGATAACCTTTGCGCACTTGCCCCAGCAGCCATTCACGACCCGGCCCGTAGATCCCGGTCAGGCGTACCGCGCTGGCAGCGATGCCACTCTCCAGCGCCACTCGCTCGGCATCCAGGATGATCCGGCCAGAGTAGTTGGTGCTCAGGGCGGGCGATGTTTCGTCGATCCATTCCCCGTCTTTCTGGGCGTAAACGCCACTGCTGGATACAAACAGCAGACGCTTGGGTCGCTGACCATGCTGCTCCAGCCAACTCAGGGTGTTTTTCAGGCCGTCTACATATGCCGCCTGATAGCCCGCTTCGTCATGCTCGGTCGCCGCCGCGCTGTACACCACGTAGTCAATTTGCCCGGTTGGCCATTGCGTCGGGCATTGCTCGCTGAACAAATCGCCCTCCACACCGATAACGCCCGTGGGTAAACGGTCAATGGAGCGGCGCAGGCCGTAGACCTGCCAATCCTGGTCGAGCAGTTGAGTCGCCAGACGGCTGCCGACATCACCGCATCCGACGATCAATACAGAGGCTTTGGGCATCGCAAAAATCCTAATGAAAAGTTACAAAAAGACGTAATTTGGCACGACCAAAGTCGTGACTTCCGAAAAAAACAGATGCTATTGCTTTTGTTAACAAGAATTACTTGCAATAATAACCCATCATTTTGCCCTTGGTCTTACAACGCGTTGTAGGGCATTACCTCATTACTTTTCTCAGGTCCGGCTAGCATGACACGCAATCATCCCACCGCTTCGCCAACCCAGCCTTCGAGCCCTGCACGCGTCTGGCGTGGGGTTGCGGCGCTGATGTTCAGCTTGATGTTGGCACCTGTTGCGGCATTTGCCGACGAGCCTGCTGCCCCGGCCGTGCACGCGGCCACTGAAGCAGCTGCCCCGGCACCTGTTGCTGCACCGGGTACGACTGATCCTACACTGGTTGAAGGCGCTGCTGCGCCAGCCGATAACGCGCCGCAAATAGTCGCAGAAGAAGACAACAGCCTGGGCATGGCCCATGACCTGTCGCCTTGGGGCATGTACAAAAACGCAGACATCATCGTCAAAATCGTAATGATCGGCCTGGCTATTGCTTCGATCATCACCTGGACGATCTGGATTGCCAAAGGCTTTGAAGTCCTGGGTGCCAAGCGTCGTCTGCGCAGTGAAATTGCCCAACTGAAAAAAGCTCGCACCTTGAAAGAAGCCAGCGAGACGGCTGGCAAAGAAGGCACCCTGGCCCACTTGCTGGTGCAGGACGCCCTTGAAGAAATGCGCCTGTCGGCCAACAGCCGTGAAAAAGAAGGCATCAAGGAGCGTGTAAGCTTCCGTCTTGAGCGTCTGGTTGCAGCGTGCGGTCGCAACATGAGCAGCGGCACTGGCGTACTCGCCACCATCGGTTCCACAGCACCGTTCGTCGGTCTGTTCGGTACCGTATGGGGCATCATGAACAGCTTTATCGGCATCGCCAAAACCCAGACCACCAACCTGGCAGTTGTTGCGCCGGGTATTGCCGAAGCCCTGCTGGCCACGGCACTGGGTCTGGTCGCAGCGATCCCTGCGGTAGTGATTTACAACGTCTTCGCCCGCTCCATCACCGGCTACAAGGCCCAGGTGGCGGATGCGTCTGCTGAAGTGTTGCTGTTGGTTAGCCGTGACCTCGATCACCTGCCGCCCGAGCGCAGCTCGCAACCGCACATGGTGAAAGTGGGGTAATCGGCCATGGGCCTGCATTTAAAAGAAGGCGATGACGATCTCGCCGAAAACCATGAAATCAACGTCACCCCCTTTATTGACGTGATGCTGGTACTGCTGATCATCTTTATGGTGGCAGCACCGCTGGCCACTGTGGATATCAAGGTTGACTTGCCTGCTTCCAGCGCCAAACCGGCGCCTCGCCCTGAGAAACCGGTGTTCCTCAGCGTCAAGGCTGATCAGCGCCTGTACCTGGGCGAAGAGCCGGTCACGGTTGAAGCCCTGGGCCCGACCCTGGATGCCAGGACCCACAACAACAAAGACACGACGATCTTCTTCCAGGCCGACAAGGGCGTGGACTACGGTGACCTGATGAGCGTGATGGATGCTTTGCGCGCAGCGGGTTATTTGAAGGTGGGTCTGGTCGGACTTGAGACGGCAGCCAAGAAATGACCATAGCGCGCCAAAAGATGACGCGTTACGCAATCAGCCTGGCCGCGGTGTTGGCCATCCATGCAGTGGCCGTGATTCTGGCCCTGCAATGGTCCAACCCGCGCGCTATCGAACTTCCGCCGCAAGCGATGATGGTTGACCTGGCGCCGTTGCCAGCACCACCGCCGCCTGCGCCGCCCAAAGTGGTGACACCGCCACAACCCCCGGCGCCAGTGGAAGAGTTGCCGATACCCAAGCTGGCCGAAGCGCCCAAGCCGAAGATTTCTGTACCCAAACCGGTCAAGCCCAAGCAAAAGCCTCAACCGCCCAAGCCTGTGGAAAAACCGGACCCGGTCAAAGAGAAACCTTCAGAAGAGAAACCGAGCGACGCAACGCCGACCAAAAATACCAGCGAGAAATCCGCTGCACCGGCACCGGGGCCGTCGGCGCAACAACTGGCGGCCAAGGCCAGTTGGGAAGGCACTTTGCTCAGTCACCTGGGCAAGTACAAAAAGTACCCGCCTGCTGCGCAATCCCGTGGCAAGGAAGGCTTGAACCGTCTGCGCTTCGTGGTAGACGCCGAAGGCAAGGTACTGTCCTACGAACTGGTAGGGCGCTCTGGCAACGCCGATCTGGACCGGGCCACCCTGGAAATGATTCGCCGGGCACAACCCTTGCCCAAGCCGCCGCCTGAAATGCTGACCAATGGCAGCATCGAGATCGTGGCACCCTTCGTTTATTCCATCGATAAACGTCGGCGCTAACACCACAAAGGGCACCTCAGGGTGCCCTTTGTGCATCTGCGGTCTGGATAAAAAACCAGTCATACCTTGATTGGCTACTGTAGCTCTGAGGGTAATGTCTGATAACGTGCGTCTATCGATTGCAGCCGCTATGCTTGGCCCGCAACCACAGGGACGCACGCTATGACGCTTACAGAATTACGCTACATCGTTACCCTCGCCCAAGAGCAGCACTTCGGCCACGCCGCCGAGCGCTGCCATGTCAGCCAGCCGACCCTGTCGGTGGGTGTGAAAAAACTGGAAGACGAACTCGGTGTGCTGATTTTCGAGCGCAGCAAAAGTGCCGTGCGTGTAACCCCCGTGGGCGAAGCCATCGTGGCCCAGGCGCAAAAGGTGCTGGAGCAGGCCCAGGGCATTCGCGAACTGGCTCAGGCCGGCAAGAACCAGCTGACCGCTCCGCTTAAAGTAGGCGCGATCTATACCGTGGGTCCGTATCTGTTCCCGCATCTGATCCCGCAACTGCACCGGGTTGCCCCGCAGATGCCGTTGTATATCGAAGAAAACTTCACCCATGTGCTGCGCGACAAACTGCGCAACGGCGAGCTGGATGCAATCATCATCGCCCTGCCGTTCCAGGAAGCCGACGTGCTGACCATGCCGCTGTATGACGAGCCGTTTTACGTGCTCATGCCCAGCGAGCACCCGTGGACCAAAAAAGACACCATCGACGCCAGCCTGCTCAACGACAAGAGCCTGCTGTTGCTGGGCGAAGGTCACTGCTTCCGCGATCAGGTGCTGGAAGCCTGCCCGACTGTGGCCAAAGGCAATGATGGCGCCATGCACACCACGGTCGAATCCAGCTCGCTGGAAACCATCCGCCACATGGTCGCTTCCGGCCTGGGTATCTCGATCCTGCCGTTGTCGGCTGTCGACAGTCATCACTATGCCCCGGGCATCCTGGCTGTGCGTCCGCTGACCCCGCCGGTACCGTTCCGCACCGTTGCCATCGCCTGGCGCGCCAGCTTCCCGCGGCCAAAGGCGATTGAAATCCTCGCAGACTCGATCCGCCTGTGCTCGGTGGCCAAGCCGCCTGCCGCGACCTAAGTGCCACTGCAATGACCGAGTTGTCGAAAGTGTCGGTCACCGCGCTCAAGGGCGTCGGTGAGGCCATGGCCGAAAAATTGGCCAAGGTCGGACTGGAAAACGTCCAGGACGTGCTGTTCCATTTGCCGTTGCGCTATCAGGACCGCACCCGCGTTGTCCCGATTGGCGCTTTGCGCCCCGGTCAGGATGCCGTTGTCGAGGGCCGGGTCATTGGCGCCGACGTGGTCATGGGCAAGCGCCGCAGCTTGCTGGTGCGCATCAACGATGGCACCGGCGGCCTGAGTCTGCGCTTCTACCACTTCAGCAATGCGCAGAAGGAAAGCCTCAAACGTGGCACCGAAGTGCGCTGCTATGGCGAAGCCCGCCCCGGCGCTTCGGGACTGGAGATCTACCATCCCGAATACCGCGCCATTACCGGCGACGAACCGCCACCTGTCGACACCACGCTGACGCCCATCTACCCCACCACCGAAGGCCTGACCCAACAGCGCCTGCGTCAGCTCAGCCAGCAAAGCCTGGCCATGCTCGGCCCGCGCAGCCTGCCCGACTGGTTGCCGCCGGAGCTGGCCAAGGACTATCAACTGGCCCCGCTGGATGAAGCCATTCGCTATCTGCATCAGCCGCCTGCCAATGCTGATGTTGAAGAACTCGCCCTGGGCCATCACTGGGCCCAGCACCGCCTGGCCTTTGAGGAGCTGCTGACTCACCAGCTGTCGCAACAGCGACTGCGCGAGAGCCTGCGTTCACAACAAGCCCCGGCGTTGCCCAAGGCGAAAAAACTGCCAGTGCAGTTCCTCGCCAATCTGGGTTTCGCGCCGACGGGCGCGCAGACCCGGGTTGGCAACGAGATTGCCTACGACCTCAGTCAGCCCGAACCCATGTTGCGCCTGATTCAGGGCGACGTGGGCTCAGGCAAGACCGTGGTTGCGGCCATGGCAGCGTTACAAGCACTTGAGGCGGGTTATCAGGTTGCCCTGATGGCCCCCACGGAAATCCTCGCCGAGCAGCACTTCATCAACTTCAAGCGCTGGCTCGAGCCTTTGGGCCTTGAAGTGGCGTGGCTGGCCGGCAAGCTCAAGGGCAAGGCCCGGGTCAGCGCGCTGGAGCAAATCGCCAGCGGCGTACCGATGGTGGTCGGTACCCATGCTCTGTTCCAGGACAACGTGCAGTTCAAAAACCTGGCGCTGGTGATCATCGACGAACAGCACCGCTTTGGCGTGCAGCAACGTCTGGCCCTGCGCAACAAGGGCGTGGGCGGGGTGATGTGCCCGCACCAGCTGATCATGACTGCCACGCCGATCCCGCGCACCCTGGCCATGAGCGCCTATGCCGACCTCGACACCTCGATCCTCGACGAGCTGCCGCCGGGCCGTACTCCGGTCAATACGGTGCTGGTGGTCGATACGCGGCGTCTTGAAGTGATCGAGCGGGTGCGCGCCGCCTGCGCTGAAGGGCGCCAGGCGTATTGGGTGTGCACCCTGATCGAAGAGTCTGAAGAAATGACCTGCCAGGCTGCCGAAACCACCTTTGAAGACCTCTCCAGCGCCTTGGGTGAGCTGCGCGTCGGGTTGATTCACGGGCGAATGAAGCCCGCTGAAAAAGCCGAAGTCATGGCGCGCTTCAAGGCTGGCGAGCTGCAATTGCTCGTGGCCACCACGGTGATTGAGGTGGGCGTCGACGTGCCCAACTCAAGCTTGATGATCATCGAAAACCCCGAGCGCCTCGGCCTGTCCCAGCTGCACCAGTTGCGCGGTCGCGTGGGCCGGGGCAGTGCCGTCAGCCATTGCGTGCTGCTGTATCACCCGCCGCTGTCACAAATCGGCCGTCAGCGCCTGGGCATCATGCGCGAGACCAACGATGGCTTTGTGATCGCCGAAAAAGACCTCGAACTGCGCGGCCCCGGCGAAATGCTCGGCACTCGCCAGACCGGTCTTCTGCAATTCAAGGTCGCCGACCTGATGCGCGATGCCGACCTGCTGCCCGCCGTGCGCGAGGCCGCCCAGGCGTTGATCGAACGCTGGCCGAGCCATGTCAGCCCCCTGCTTGATCGCTGGCTGCGCCACGGTCAGCAATATGGTCAGGTGTAAAAGACCATTCAGTAAATGGCCCGGCGGCCGATCAAGAGCTAATCAAAATCAAGTTGTACAGAACGGATGCAGACCATGACTGAAGTTGCCAGTGCCCTTGTTGCTGCGAGCACGCCGTCCGTTATCGGGCGCTTGCTCGGTGACCTGGCTGTTGCCTATCGCAAAGTCCCGGATCACCCGGAGCTCGACCCTGCGCGCAAGGTGCACGCCGTACTGCTCGACGATTCGATCGGTCCCCTGCTGGTGCTGTTCACCCAGAATCATTTACTTGATCTGAACCGTCTGGCCGACTTGACCGGGCGGCGCATGACCGCCGTTGCGCCGGAGCGCCTGCAGGTCTTGCTGGACAAGCATGGCCTGAGCCAGCTGCCGGGCTTGCCGGCGCTGGTCAACTCGCCCTGCCTGTACGAAGAACACTTGCTGCAACAACCCTCGCTGCTAATCAGCACGGGTGAACCGGGCCTGTGGCTGGAGATTGCCCAGCAAGACTTCAAACCCCTGCTCAAAAACGCCAGCGCCGGCCGTTTTGGCGAGCCTTTGGGCGCCATCACACCTGATCTCGGCGGGGACGATGGCGAGGCCATCACCCGGGCAGTGCAGGCCTTCACGGCGCGGCGCATCCAGCAGCGGCTGGAGGCCACCATCGAACTGCCACCGCTGTCCGAGAGCGTGCGCAGAATCATGCGGCTGCGCTCCGACCCTGACGTAACCATCGATGAAATCACCAGCGTGGTGGAAACTGACCCGGCGCTGGCGGCGCAGGTCATGAGCTGGGCCTCGTCATCGTTTTACGCCTCGCAGAGCAAGATTCGCTCGGTCGAAGACGCCATTGTGCGCGTGCTGGGGGTTGATCTGGTGATCAACCTGGCACTCAGCCTGTCGCTGGGCAAAACCCTGAGCCTGCCCAAGGACCATCCGCAATCGAGCACTCCTTACTGGCAGCAGTCGATCTACACCGCGGCGGTGATTGAAGGGCTGACCCGGGCCATGCCCCGGGAGCAGCGCCCCGAAGTCGGCATGACTTACCTGGGCGGGTTGCTGCACAATTTTGGTTACCTGCTGCTGGCCCATGTGTTTCCGCCGCATTTTTCGCTGATCTGCCGGCATCTTGAGGTAAACCCCCATGTCAGCCACAGCCTGATCGAGCAGCACCTGTTGGGTATCAGCCGTGAACAGATGGGCGCCTGGCTGATGCGCTTTTGGGGGATGCCGGATGAGTTGGCGATTGCC
Organism: Pseudomonas sp. TMW22080; assembly: GCF_022496745.1. Classification (NCBI taxonomy): domain Bacteria; kingdom Pseudomonadati; phylum Pseudomonadota; class Gammaproteobacteria; order Pseudomonadales; family Pseudomonadaceae; genus Pseudomonas; species Pseudomonas sp. TMW22080. The sequence continues at coordinate 335,397 of NZ_SCFF01000004.1, forward strand.
GTACGCTATCAACACGACCCGGCTTATGTGGGGGTGGATGCGCAGTATCCCAACCTGGTGTGTGTGGCGCTGGGCTTGCTGCGCAGCCGCGGAGTCGGTCACGGTGCGTGTGCGCCGTTGCCGGATGCGTTGTTCGAGCGTCTTGGCGTGCCACGAGAAAAGGCTGAGGCGGTGGTGGGCAAAGTATTGGAGGCTGAAGTGTTGCTGCGCGAGATGGCAGCGCAGTTCGGTCAGGCTTGAATAGCTAAAAGCACAAGCCCCATCCCTCTCCCTCTCGGAGAGGGCTAGGGTGAGGGGCTCTTGATCTTAAGCCTTGGCCTTTTTACGCGGCTTGAGGTACTTGGTCAGGCCCTGGAACCAGATCACCAGCGCCGGGTTGCCCTTGATCTGAATCGACTTGTCCTGAATCCCTGTCATGAACGCCAGTTGCTTGTTCTTCGCCTGCAGCGTAGCGAAGCCGTAGGCGGCATCTTTAAAGGCGATGGCAAACGCCGGCTCGGGGTACAGGCCGCCGTGGCTGGTGATGCGCTGGTCTTTGACCTTGAAATGACGGGCCACTTTGCCGTCGAGGGTTTGCAGCTGGAACACCAGATCCTTGTCCACCAATTGTTGCTGGAAAGCAGGATTGTTGCGGCTGGCTTTGCCCATCAAAAAGCCCAGCATCCAGAGCAGAAAACGAAATTTCATGTACGCGGCCTCGGGGAAATAAAAAATGGCCGGCGCAGTGTAACGATTTGAGCGAAGAACGCCATATTTCTGCAGAGTTAGGCGTAGATGGGCTAGGTTTTGCCACTTATGGCCGCACAATCGGCCCGTGTTTTCTCAAGAACGGGCCGCTGGCAAGGCCAGCTTGCCCATTCTTCATGTAGCCCGTGCCTTAAGGATTCACGCTGTCCTTGAGGAATTTGCCCGGTTTGAACGCCACCGTGTTGCTGGCCTTGATGGTGACCGGCTGGCCGGTTTGCGGGTTTTGCCCCGTACGGGCACCGCGGTGGCGCTGGATAAAGGTGCCAAAGCCGACCAGCGTGACGCTGTCCTTGCGATGCAGGGCCTGGGTGATTTCTTCCAGCACCGCATTGAGAACGCGGTTGGCTTGTTCTTTGGTTAGGTCAGCCTTTTCAGCGATAGCTGCGGCGAGATCGGGTTTACGCATGATGAAGCCTCATTGACGGTTTTTTGTTGTTATGTCCGTGCTGCTCTCTACGGAACAGCGCCCAAGGCGCCGCAGGCTCTAAACTGCGGCAGACCCGTGTGAGAATGGCACGCGACCAAGGTCGGCGCCAGCCTCTGCACAGGCTTTGTTGAGTCAAGGCAATGGCATATGCGACAGAATGAGCAGCTTTTACGCCAAAAGTGCAGGCAGCTCTTTGTTTAGCGCGAGTTTTTCTCGAACAGCCTCACCCGTCAGCGCATAACCGAGCAACTTGCCGTCTGCGTCGCGGCACAGCGCCTTGATATCGGCGCCCTGACCTTCCACGGTCCACACACCCTCGTAGCCACGCGGCACAGGTGACACCACCAGCGGGCAAACCGGGGTTTTCACCGTAATGGGCATGGCTCCGTAACTGACCGCGGTCGGGTTGCCTGCCAGGGTTTGCGCCAGCGCCCGGGCGCAACTCATCAACGGCATCACATACAGCAGGTTAAGGCCGTCGACCTCGGCACAATCGCCCAGCGCGTAGATATGGGAGTGAGAGGTTTTAAGCTGACGATCCACCTCAACCCCGCGATTGACCTTGATCCCCGCAGCGGCGGCCATATCAATGCGAGGGCGCAAACCGATGGCGGACACCACCACATCGCACGGAACGACACTGCCATCCGACAAATGCGCCTCGAGGCCGCTGTCGGTACGTTGCAGGCGGGTCAACACCGGGCCCAGATGAAAGCGTGCGCCCAGGCTTTCGAGGCCAGCCTGCACCGCCGCTGCAGCAGCGGGGTGTAAAAGGGTTGGCATCACTTGCTCGCAGGGCGCGACCAGATCGACCTCATAACCGCCTGCGATCAGATCGTTGGCAAATTCGCAGCCGATCAGCCCCGCGCCCAGGATCAGGACGCGGCGTTTACCTGCGGCAGCTGCGCGAAAACGCGCGTAGTCTTCCAGGTCATTGATCGGGAAGATCGCATCCTGGGCGTCGCCCTCCACCGGGACCTGCACCGTTTGCGCACCCCAGGCCAGCACCAGGTCACGATAGGGCACCGCCTCTTCACCGATCCACAATTGCTTGTGGCCCGGGTCGATACCGCTGATGCGGGTATGGATACGCACCTGGGCCTTGAGCTGCTCGGCCATCGCCTCGGGCGTGGCCATGCTCAGGCCGTCAGCCTCTTTGTTTTTGCCAAAGCCGGTAGACAGCATTGGCTTGGAGTAAGAGCGCCCGTCATCGGAGGTGATCAACAGCAGCGGGGTTTCGCTGTCCAGCTTGCGAAACTCACGGGCCAGGTTATAGCCGGCCAGCCCGGTGCCAACGATCACGACAGGTGCGTTCATGCCAATCTCCAGAAGTTGAATCAGGTTTTAAAAGGGTTGATCAGTTGATTTCAATCATCTCGAAATCCATTTTACCGACGCCACAATCCGGGCACAGCCAGTCTTCAGGTACGTCCTGCCACAGGGTACCGGGGGCGATGCCATCATCCGGCCAGCCGTCGGCTTCGTTATAAATCAGTCCACATACAATGCATTGCCACTTCTTCATCTGGGTATTTCCTAAAGGTTCAGGCTTGGACAAGGCCACGGACTTATCAACAGGCGCCGTGTTACTCGTCAAATTCAGGGCGTTTTGTACTGATGACCACCCGCAGATGCAAGCACCAATACGGGCAAAAGTCCCTTGGACGCTCATTCGAGGATCCGCGTGATAAGCTCGCCGACCTCAATGGCTGCCAATTATGACCCACCGTGCCGCACATAACTTCTCCGCTTATCCCCCCTGTCTGGCTTGAACAAGGCCAACTTCCTGCGCTGCCTGACACACAGACCCTGGACTGGCTATTTGACGAGGGCTCTCTGACTCGGCGTCTCACTGCAATTTCAGATAATGCCTTCAGCGTGCTTCCACTTTATGAAGGTTGGCAAGTACTGCGCCCGGATGAATGCGCTGCGCTGGACCTGCCTGAAGGCGTTCAGGGCTGGGTGCGCGAAGTGTATTTGCGCGGGCACGGTGAGCCTTGGGTGTTTGCACGCAGTGTCGCGGGTAAAAGCTCACTGCAAGAGGGTGGCCTGAACATGGACGAACTGGGCAACCGGTCGCTGGGGGAGTTGCTGTTCAGCGACCAGGCCTTTGAGCGCGGAGCCCTGCAGGTGTGCCACTACCCGCGTAACTGCTTGCCGCAGGCTGATCAGGTCGATCACCTGTGGGCACGCCGCTCGCGCTTTGTGCGTGGCAAACTGAGCGTGCTGGTGGCCGAAGTGTTTTTACCCAAACTGTGGGCCGCCCTCGGTGCCCGGTCGGAGAACAATTGATGTACACGCGCCTGCTCAAATCACTCAACCGTTTCAACCCCCGTGCCTGGGACTTTATCCAGCTGACCCGCATGGACAAGCCCATCGGCATCTACCTGCTGCTGTGGCCGACCTTGTGGGCATTGTGGGTGGCCGCCAAAGGCGTACCCTCGCTGGGTAACCTGCTGATTTTTGTCTTAGGCGTGGTGTTGACCCGTGCTGCCGGCTGCGTGATCAATGACTTTGCCGACCGCAAGGTGGATGGTCATGTCAAACGAACAGAACAACGGCCTATGGCCAGTGGCAAAATCAGCAGCAAAGAAGCCCTGGTGTTCTTTGCGCTGTTGATGGGGGTCAGCTTCCTGCTGGTGCTGTGCACCAATGCTCCGACCATCTGGCTTTCATTTGGCGCGCTGGCACTGGCGGCCACTTACCCGTTCATGAAGCGCTACACCTACTACCCGCAAGTGGTGCTGGGCGCAGCGTTCTCGTGGGGCATACCGATGGCCTTTACGGCCGAGACCGGCAGCCTGCCGGCTGCGGCCTGGCTGCTGTACATCGCCAACCTGCTGTGGACAGTGGCCTACGACACCTACTACGCCATGACCGACCGCGAAGATGATCTCAAGATCGGGGTTAAATCCACCGCCATCCTGTTTGGCGATGCCGACCGCGTGATCATCCTCAGCCTGCAGGGTCTGGCCCTGGGTTGCCTGCTGCTGGCAGGGTCGCACTTTGAGCTGGGCGGCTGGTTCCACCTTGGCCTGCTGGCGGCGGCGGGCTGTTTTGTGTGGGAATTCTGGTACACCCGCGACCGTGATCCGCAGCGCTGCTTCAAGGCCTTCCTGCACAACCACTGGGCAGGGTTGGCGATTTTTGTGGGGATCGTGCTCAATTATGCGGTGGCTTGAGCCCCTGCCCCGCGAGTTTTTTCAACGCTGACCCAACCCCTGTGGGAGCGGGCTTGCTCGCGATGCGGACAGCGCGGTGGCGCTGCAAGACCGCGACGATCCAGTCGCGAGCAAGCCCGCTCCCACATCGGCCTTACCCCGCTGGCACCAGCCGCAAGGTGCTGCGGGTATTGAGCTGGATTTCGTTTTCGTCCATATGCGGTTTGTCGTAATCACCCTCGATGTAGGACTCGGCCTGGTCGCGGTAGTGCTTGTCGAACGGCACGCCACTTTGCCCGACCGGGTTGATGGTCAGCCCGTGGGACGGCTCGGCAAAGTCGATCAGGCGCCGGGTAGACGGGCCGTAGCTCACTGGCCACGGGGCATTGCCCAGTTTGGCGCTGAGGTTGTTGGGCACTTCGTGGCCGCCGGGGGCGGCGAAGGGGCCGACGTTGAGCAGCCAGTCCAGGGGCTTTTGCCGCCCCAGCGGGTGTTCATGGGTCAGGGTGTGGGCCACGCCCCAGCGCCATTGCCCGGGGTCGTCACCCAGGGTGGCCTTCAAATGGGCGATGCTGGCCTGCCACGCCACCTTGACCGTATCGGCGCGGGTTTCTTTGCGCGCGGTGCTGCGGTTGTCCCACCACAGTGAATCCGGGCTGGCCGCAAGGCGCGGCAAGGCAGCATCGATCACACGCGTAGTCAGCATGGCATCAAAAAAACTGTCGCCCAGTTTGTCGCGCATGGTGGCCTCTGTGAGGCTGTACAAAAACTGGTTGAACAAGGTCGCCGCAGTTGAGTCCAGCGGATAATCGCCCTTCCACTGTGCCAGTTGCTCCACCAGTTTGCGTTCGCCCGGGTCCGTGACCACTTCGCGCAGCACCGGCAACAGAGGCTTGAGCACACGCTCACCGTAGCCCGTGGCAGTACCCAGCTGCAGGGCCTGGCTGTTTTTCAGGTTCCACTTGACGCTGTCATCGCGGAGCTGACGATCAAGCTGCTGGCCGCGATCAGCCAGGTTGTAATAACCGGGGATCTCGATGCCGACAGGCGACAATGGCTGGAAGTTGGCTGACACGATATAACCCCGCGCCGGATTTTCTTCCTGGGGGTTGGCGCTGAACGGGTAAAAACCGTCTTTGTCGGCCTGTGCTGTGCTGCCGTCGAGGATAAACGCCGGATTGACTCCGGCCGGGCGCTTGGGCAGTTGCGCCGCTGCCCACCAGCCGATATCACCCTTGGCGTTTGCCCACACCAGATTCAGACCGGGCGCCTGAATATAGGTCGCAGCCGTACGCGCCTTGCTCAAGCTGTCAGCACGGTTGAGCTGGTAGAAGCCTTCGAGGATCGGGTTCTTGCTCTCCAGGAAGCCCCACCACATGGCAATCGGCGTGTTGCCCGCGGTAGCGCCCAACACGTCATTGATAATCGGCCCGTGGGGCGACTGGCGCAGAGTGAGGGTCACCGGCGCCTCGCCCTTGACGGCAATCTGCTGTTCGCTGCGGGTCATGTCGACCCATTGACCGTGATACCAGACCTGATTGGGGTTATCGGGGTTGGTCTTCTCGGCGATCAGGTCCAGATCGTCGTTCTGGAACATGGTCAGGCTCCAGCCAAAATCGGGGTTGTTGCCCAGAAAAGCGAACGGCACCAGCGCCTGATGGTAGCCATACAGGTCGAAATCCGGTGCCGACAGCTGCGCTTCGTACCACACAGACGGTGCCGCAAAACGGATATGCGGGTCACCCGCCAGCAGTGGCTTGCCACTTTGTGTGCGTTTGCCTGACACCACCCAGGCGTTGCTGCCTTCAAACTGCGGCAAGCCCGCCTGGCTCAGGGCCTGATCGCTCAGTTGGGCCAGCGCCCCCAGGGTTACCCAGTCGCTGGCCGCCAGTGCAGGAGACAATACGCCCTGGGGCTGCCAGTCGAGGTCGAAGATTTTCAGGTAATCGCTGCCCAGTTGGTCACGTATATAGGTCAGCAGCGGTTCGGTACGAAAGCCGGCGGCAAAGCTGTAAGCCATGTAGCCGGCGACACTGATGGTATCTTCGCCGGTAAAGGGCCGGGGGGCGATGCCCAGCAGGTCGAACTCCACGGGTTTGGGGTTGTTGGCCTGGTATTGATTGATCCCGTCCAGGTACGCCTGCAAGGCCAGAAATGACGGGGACTGGTGATCCAGCTCAGTCAAGTAACTCGCAGCCCGCTCACGGATGCGCAGGCTGCGAAACAGCTTGTCGGTATCGACCAGCTTGGGGCCCAGCACCTCGGCCAGTTCGCCCCGGGCGAGGCGGCGCATGATCTCCATCTGAAACAGCCGGTCTTGTGCCTGAACGTAGCCCAGGGCCCGGTACATATCCGCCTGGTTGCCTGCACGAATATGCGGCACACCGCGCTCGTCATAACGCACCGTGACCGGCCCCTGCAACGCTGCAAGCGCCACCTGCCCCTGGCGTACGGGCAGTTTGCTCTGCACGTACCAGGCCCCGCCGCCTGCAAGAACGACAATGGCAACGGCGATAACGGTCAGGCTGCGATTCATGAAGCAACTCCTTGTTCTGGTCGTACGCGCCGGGGCGATATCAGTGGGCGGTGCTTTTATCTTGCCAGGAGCAGTAACAGCCCACCGCCATGGTATGGGTGGCCTTGACCGGGCGACCTTCGCTCAGGGCTTGCAGGATGGGTTCTATGAAACTGTTGCTGGCGTTGCAGGTGGCCCCTTCGCTGTAGGGGCCAAAGTAGGCCAGTTGGCCACTGCGGTCCCAGATGGCCACGGCCGGGCTGGCACTCAGATGCTCGGCGCCGGGCAGGCTGGCCAGCGCCTTGATCGCGCCCAGGGTGGCGGGTAATTGACCGTGAGTGCCGGACTTTTGCAGTGAGTAGAATTCGACGCCTTGGGGCGCGTAATGAGCCAGCAGCTCGCTGAGGTGCTGCTGGTTGCCGACGTTGCAGGGGCACGCCGGGTCCCAGAAGTGCACCACGCGAATGGCACCCGGACCCGACAGTTCGGCGGGCAGACCCAGTACATCCCCGGAGAACAAAGCGGCCTGATCACTGAAGGCACGGATATAGCGGCCCTGGAACCAGTCGTAGGCCGTCCACAACCCCACCGCGCAGATCAGCGTCAGCAGGCAGGCCAACAGGGTTTTGAACGGGGGCACCGGCATTGGAAAGCTCCTTGAAGGCCGCGTAGCTTGCCATGCTTGACCTGACAGATGAATATTGAAGGTCTATAAAGCCTGTTTTGCGCGCCTGCGCCCTGTCTGGAAGCCTCTATGCCTGCCCTGTTTTCTCCCGATTCCTTGCGCGCCAGCCTGCAGCCGCTGGCGGCGGGCCAGCCGTTATCGAGTGAAGCCCTGGCGTATCAGCGTTATTACGGTCTGGATTTTCCCCATCGTCAGGCGCCAGTCAAACGTCAGTTGGGGCGCTTCACTGCGGGGGGTTACGAGATCGTCAGTCAGGTGTGGTGGCCAGCCTCGTCACCCGTGGCGACCTTGTTTGTGATTCACGGGTTTTACGATCATATGGGGCTTTACCGGCATGTGATCGAATGGGGGCTGGACCACGGATTTGTAGTGATCGCCTGTGATCTGCCGGGGCACGGGCTGTCCAGTGGCGAGCGGGCCAGTATCGACGATTTCGCGCGGTACCAGGCGGTGCTGCAAGGCCTGTTTATCGAAGCGCAATCATTGCAGTTGCCGCAGCCCTGGCATCTGTGCGGGCAAAGCACGGGGGGAGCAATTGTGCTCGATCACCTGTTGCGCTGCGGTGCGCAAAGCCCGGCACAGGGCCAGGCAATACTGCTTTCGCCCCTGGTGCGACCCAAGGGCTGGAGCTGGTCGAAACTCAGCTACTACCTGCTGCGCCCGTTCGTCAAAGGCATTGCCCGGCGTTTTAGCGAAAACTCCAACGACCCGGCTTTTTTGCCGTTTCTGCAAGCCGACCCTCTGCAACCGGTGCGTTTGCCGACAGCCTGGGTGGGTGCGCTGGCGCGCTGGATCCCGCGAATTGAAGGCGCGGCACCGAGTGCGCGGCAGCCGCTGGTGATTCAGGGCCAGGACGATAAAACGGTGGATTGGCAGCATAACCTTGAGGTGCTCAAGGCCAAGTTCAATCAGCCGCAGACACTGCTGTTGCCTGAAGCCCGGCACCATCTGGCGAATGAAACGCCCGAGATACGTGAGCGATATTTCGCTTTTCTGGACAAGTATTTCTGAGACCCTGAAGGGCGCTGTCCTATGGGTTCAGGTTGGCAGTGCTTTGCCCCACTGCCAGCCCGGCGCGAACCGCTGCCAGGGCTGCTTGATAATAGGTCTTGCCTTCAGGCGATTGCGCAAAGGTAACGAACTCTTCCAGCTCCGGGTCAGACAGATCGCGATACACGTAGAGCAAGGTGTTATCCAGCTCGCCGCCGATCTGATCCATCAACCGCTGGCGCTGCCCGTTCAACATGCTCTGCGCTTGCCCGCCACCCAGTAGCCCCGGGATCATCGAACTCAAGCTGTCCGCGGCAACACCGGCAATCGCCAGGCTGACTTCGGCCCCGGCTTCACGGGCAGGCAGTGCGCGAGACAAATGATTGATCAGCAACTGGCGGGTAGCGTCGGCGTCCATGCGCGGCAGGCCCTGCGCATGCATGGCTAATTGATCGCGGCGCGTGGCCAACAGCTCGGCGGCGACAATTTTGCCGCCCAATGGCGAGCGGAAAAACACCAGCGCCGGCTTCGGATCAGGCAAGTTGTTACGCATCTGTTCCTTGGCCCGCTTATCCATCGCCGCAGGTGCAAAACGCTGGCTACTGTTGTTGACCAACGCCTGGTAGACCGCTGGCGGCAAATTGTTGCGATAACGCTCCTGAGCAGCGCCCAGCGCATCATTGAAGTGCTCACGTTGTTGCGGCCAGCCGGCGACCGTAAACAGATCATCAAGGTTGTCTGCCCATGCGGGTAACGTACAAAACATCATTAACAGTAAAAACAAGCGGCGCATGAGGGGCTCCTGTCTGCAGGGCGCTATTGTCCGGGTGTGGCGTAGGACTTGTCGAGAATTCGTCTCGCTCATATGGGCATTAAAGCGTGCAGGTGATTTATTTCGACATTGCCAGCTAGACGGAGCTGTCAGATTTTGAGGCGGCTCGATACTATGCGCGCCATGCAAATACCCTCTGATCACCCGCTGTTGCTACGCATCGTCGACGACCTGTATACGCAGGGATGGTCACAGCAAAATATTTTCCTGCCCGAGGCTCTGACCCTCGAACTGGCGGCTGAGTGCCATAAACGTTCAGCTGAAGGCGAACTGACCCCGGCAGCGGTCGGCCGCGGTGTGACTCAGGAGGTACGCGAGGGAATACGCGGTGACCATATCCAATGGCTGGAGCCGGGAGAGGCGCTGGCTTGCGACAGTTACCTGGGGTTAATGGAAAGCCTGCGAATCGCCATGAATCGCAGGCTTTTTTTGGGCCTGGAGGACTTTGAAAGCCACTTTGCGCTCTACCCGCCCGGTGCGTTTTACCTCAAGCATCTGGACCGCTTTCGGGATGATGACCGGCGCATGGTTTCGGCTGTGGTCTATCTCAACCAGGGCTGGCTGCCCGAGCATGGTGGGCATTTGCGCATGTACCTGGACGGCGATATCGACTATGACGTGTTGCCGACCGGCGGGTGTCTGGTGGTCTTTCTCTCGGGCGAAATCCCCCATGAAGTCATGCCTGCGACCCGTGACCGTCTGTCGTTGACCGGTTGGTTTCGCCGTCGTGCCACCGAGGTGTTTGTATGAGCCCCAAAGTACTGGTCAGTCGCTGCCTGCTGGGGCATCGCGTACGCTACGACGGCGGCGCCAGCGGCCCCTATGCACTACTGGCGCAATGGCAGGCCGAAGGCCGGGTGATTGCCTTGTGCCCGGAAGTGGCGGGCGGCTTGCCCACGCCACGCGCTGCAGCAGAGATCCCCGGCGGCCAAGGGGTCGAGGTGCTCGCGGGTAAGGCTGCAGTCATTACCACTGAAGGCGAAGACGTAACCGAGGCGTTTGTGTCCGGCGCGCGTCAGGCACTGGCGCTGGTTGAGCGCCACGGCATCCGCATTGCCATTCTCAAGGCCAACAGCCCGTCCTGCGGCAATCGACTGACCTATGACGGCAGCTTTAGGGGTGTCAAAGTCGAGGGGCAGGGCGTGACTGCAGCCTTGCTGACCCGTGCAGGGGTGCAGGTATTCAGTGAGCTGGAGCTCGAAGAAGCGGCCAAAGCACTGGGTGTTTTGACGCAGAAATGAGTTCAGGTAATATCCGTCATCACATTGCCCAGGGATACAACGATGACTGACAAGCCTAAATCGCAGCCCTCGGCCGCAGCTGAAAGTGCCGATTCAGCACTGCACCATATCGTTGATGGTTTTTTGCACTTTCATCACGAAATCTTCCCTGAACAAGAAGCCTTTTTCAAAAAGCTGGCCACGGCGCAAAACCCCCGTGCGATGTTTATTGCCTGTGCCGATTCGCGCATCGTGCCGGAGCTGATCACCCAGAGCGCACCGGGCGATCTGTTCGTGACCCGTAACGTCGGCAACGTTGTACCGCCTTACGGCCAGATGAACGGTGGTGTTTCCACGGCGATCGAGTACGCGGTACTGGCACTGGGCGTGCAGCACATCATCATTTGCGGGCATTCCGATTGTGGCGCGATGCGCGCCGTGCTCAACCCCGCCAGCTTGAAAAAAATGCCGACGGTAAAGGCCTGGCTGCACCACGTGGAAGTGGCCAAGACCATGGTGCAGGACAACTGCAACTGCGCCAATGAATCTGAAAGCATGCACGTGCTGACCGAAGAAAACGTGATTGCCCAGCTGCAGCACTTGCGCACGCACCCGTCGGTAGCGTCGCGTATGGCCAATGGGCATCTGTTTATCCATGGCTGGGTCTACGACATCGAAACCAGCGCAATCAAGGCCTACGACGCCGACAAGGGCGAATTCCTGCCACTGGACGGCACCAGCCCGATCCCGAGCGCGACGCCCAAAGCGCGGTTTTAAACGCGCATGAGCGGTGGGAGCGGGCTTGCTCGCGATTGCATCAGCGCGGTATGTCAGTTAAACCGCAGCGTCTGCATCGCAGGCAAGCCAGCTCCCACAAAAAGCCTGCAAAAATCTTACAACGCCAGGCCAACGCCCAATTGCTTGGACAGGCACGGCCAGCGCTTCCAGGCTGCGCCCGTTTCAGGGCTGGTCAGGCGCTCGCGATAGGCTTCGACCGACTCCAGGGCAAAGCTCTCTTCGTTGAGCATCAGGTCAACCGCATGATGCACGGCGGCATCCAGCTGGTTGGCAAAGTCTTCGCCAATCAACTGGTGGGCGATCAGGTTGGCCACGGTCATGTCCAGCGGAATCAACGGCTGCTGGAAGTGCTTGATATAGAGGTCGTTGACCTCTTCGACCAGGCGGTGCGCCAGGTACGCTTCGTCCAGCAAACCCTCCAGCCCTTCGTGGCCAACGAGCAGCGGCAATGGCTGGGCAAAGAATTGCTCGGCGATTTTCAGGATCGGCTTGATCTGCGACTCGATACCGGCCTCGCGAGCGACTTCATTGGCCGCATCGAGCAAGTCGGGCACCTGGTCGATATAGGCGCTGACGAAACGCGTCATCACCACATTACGGTCGACTTCAGGCAATTGGATGGCGGTGTGAAGGTGTGGCAATTGAGCGGCCAGATGCTTGGCGAGCAGGCCCGTTTCAGCCTCATGGTCTTGGGCACGCGAGATCTGCACGCGGATGGCGGCGGTGTTCATGGGAACTCCAGGGGGGTGCTAGACAGGGGGGTACTTTTAAAAAAGTAGCCCTCTCAGGTCAAGGAGAGGGGTTTTTCAGGGGGAGTATTGTCATTCATTTTGTGACCGGGCAGTGAGTGCCATTTGTCGATGGCCCCTTATTTCATTGTTTTGGCCCCTTATATTGCGGGGCCGGGCCCTGTGTCTATACTCGTTTTTGTAACCGTTATTCGATGACGCCCGACTGCTTGAGCAGACGAGGCTCGGCGGTAAGGAACAGCTGGTTGGAACACCGCCCCCTTGTAGCGCTGCCCGTGTACAGATGCAGACCGGCGCAATAACAAGAAAAATAAAGGGGAACACCGCGATGCGACATCCACAGTTATGGATGGGCCTGCTGTTGTGGTCAGTGTTCAGCCAGGCACAAGCGGCCTGGACCGTGAATATGACGCCAGGTGCAACCGAAGTCAGTCATGCGGTCTTCGACCTGCACATGACCATCTTCTGGATCTGTGTGGTGATCGGCATCATCGTCTTCGGGGCCATGTTCTGGTCGATGATCGTTCACCGTCGCTCCACCGGCCAGCAACCGGCCAGGTTTCATGAGAGCACCAGAGTCGAAATCCTGTGGACAGTCATCCCCCTGGTGATCCTGATCGCCATGGCTGTACCCGCGACCCGCACCCTGATCCATATCTATGACAGCAGTGAATCGGATGTGGATATCCAGGTCACTGGCTATCAGTGGAAATGGCATTACAAATACCTGGGCCAGGACGTCGAGTTTTTCAGCAACCTGGCCACCCCCGCCGACCAGATCCACAACCAGGCCCCCAAGGGCGAGCATTACCTGCTCGAGGTCGATGAACCGCTGGTTTTGCCCATAGGCGCCAAGGTGCGGTTTTTGGTGACCTCGGCCGATGTCATCCATTCCTGGTGGGTGCCGGCTTTTGCAGTCAAACGTGACGCCATTCCGGGGTTTATCAACGAGGCCTGGACCCGCGTCGAGAAGCCTGGCCTTTACCGCGGCCAGTGCGCCGAACTGTGTGGCAAGGACCACGGCTTTATGCCGATTGTGGTTGATGTCAAAACCAGGGCCGATTACGACGCCTGGTTGACCGAACGCAAGGCCCAGGCCGCGCAACTCAAGGAGTTGACCAGTAAAGAGTGGACCCTCGACGAGTTGGTGGCGCGTGGCGACAAGGTCTATCACACCGCCTGCGTGGCCTGTCACCAGGCTCAGGGCCAGGGCCTGCCGCCGATGTTCCCGGCACTCAAGGGTTCACCTGTTGCCACCGGCCCTGCCGCCGACCACCTGCACCGCGTGTTCTTCGGCAAACCGGGTACCGCCATGGCCGCTTTCGGCAAGCAACTGTCGGAAGTCGACATCGCTGCGGTGGTGACTTACGAGCGCAACGCCTGGGGCAACAACAAGGGCGACATGGTGACACCAAAAGACGTGCTGGCGCTCAAGCAGGAACAAGGCAAATGAGCCGCCCGGGGATGTGTGCACGTAACGGTCGGGGGCAATCTGCCACTGGCTTCTTGGTCCAGCTGTTTGCAGGAGTCAGGACATGAGTGCTGTTATCGATGACCACGGCCATGCAGACGGTCAGGCCCATGGCCCGGCCAAAGGCCTGATGCGCTGGGTGCTGACCACCAACCACAAGGACATCGGCACCTTGTACCTGTGGTTCAGCTTCTGCATGTTTCTGCTTGGCGGCTCGTTTGCCATGGTGATTCGCGCCGAGCTGTTCCAGCCCGGCCTGCAGATCGTGGCCCCGGCCTTTTTCAACCAGATGACCACCATGCACGGTCTGATCATGGTCTTCGGCGCGGTGATGCCGGCGTTTGTCGGCCTGGCCAACTGGATGATCCCGCTGATGATCGGCGCACCGGACATGGCCTTGCCACGGATGAACAACTTCAGCTTCTGGCTGTTGCCCGCCGCATTTTTACTGCTGATTTCGACGCTATTCACCGCCGGGGGTGGGCCCAACTTCGGCTGGACGTTCTACGCGCCGCTGTCCACGACCTACGCACCCGAAAGCGTGACCTTTTTCATTTTTGCAATCCATTTGATGGGCATCAGCTCGATCATGGGCGCGATAAACGTGATCGCCACCATCCTCAACCTGCGCGCCCCCGGCATGACCCTGATGAAAATGCCCCTGTTTGTCTGGACCTGGTTAATCACCGCCTTTCTGCTGATTGCGGTAATGCCGGTGCTCGCGGGTGTGGTGACGATGATGCTGATGGATATCCACTTCGGCACCAGCTTTTTCAGCGCCGCAGGTGGCGGTGACCCTGTGCTGTTCCAGCATGTGTTCTGGTTTTTCGGCCATCCCGAGGTGTACATCATGATCCTGCCGGCCTTCGGTGCCGTCAGCGCGATCATTCCAACCTTCTCGCGCAAGCCGCTGTTTGGCTACACCTCGATGGTCTACGCCACGGCCAGCATCGCCTTCCTGTCGTTTATCGTATGGGCGCACCATATGTTTGTGGTGGGCATTCCGCTGGTGGGCGAGCTGTTCTTCATGTACGCCACGCTGCTGATCGCGGTGCCCACCGGGGTCAAGGTGTTCAACTGGGCCAGCACCATGTGGCAAGGCTCACTGACCTTTGAAACGCCGATGCTGTTTGCCGTGGCCTTTGTGATTCTGTTCACCATCGGCGGGTTTTCCGGGTTGATGCTGGCCATTGCCCCGGCGGACTTTCAGTACCACGACACCTATTTTGTGGTGGCGCATTTCCACTATGTGCTGGTGCCGGGGGCAATCTTTGGCATCTTCGCTTCGACCTACTACTGGCTGCCGAAATGGACCGGCCACATGTACGACGAAACCCTGGGCAAGCTGCACTTCTGGCTGTCCTTTGTGGGCATGAACCTGACGTTCTTCCCGATGCACTTTGTCGGACTGGCGGGTATGCCGCGGCGGATTCCGGACTACAACCTGCAATTTGCCGATTTCAACATGGTGTCGTCGATTGGTGGGTTCATGTTTGGAGCGACGCAGTTTTTGTTCCTGTTTATTGTCATCAAATGCATCCGCGGTGGGCCGCCAGCACCGGCCAAGCCGTGGGACGGCGCCGAAGGTCTGGAATGGAGCGTGCCTTCGCCCGCGCCGTACCACACCTTTACCACGCCGCCGGAAATCAAGTGAAAGGTCAAAGTCCCCTCTCCCTTTGGGAGAGGGGCTTTTGCTCCAAGGAGATCAAGCGTGAACAACTCAACCCCCATCAAACGCCTGGTCCTGCGCCTGTCGCTGCTGGTGGTGGTGATGTTTGCCTTTGGCTTTGCCCTGGTGCCGATTTACGACGTGATGTGCAAGGCCTTCGGCATCAATGGCAAGACCGCCGGGCAGTACGAAGGGGAGCAAGTGGTCGACCCGAGCCGTCAGGTACGGGTGCAATTCCTGTCTACCAATGCCATCGACATGGTGTGGGAGTTCTACCCCAAGGGCGATCAACTGGTGGTCAATCCGGGCGCGGTCAACGAGATGGTCTTTGTTGCCTACAACCCTACCGGTCAACCGATGTCGGCGCAGGCAGTGCCGAGCATTTCGCCCGCCGAAGCGGCCCGGTACTTCCACAAGACCGAGTGCTTTTGCTTTACCCAACAGGTGCTGCAACCGGGTGAACGGATCGAAATGCCCATGCGCTTTATCGTCGATCAGGCCATGCCCAAGGATGTGAAACACCTGACGCTGGCTTACACGCTGTTCGATATCACCGCTCGCCATCCGCCCGTCGCCGCCATCGCCGGCAAGGCCGCTGACCAGCCTTCCCGATAAGGAGAACGCCCCATGGCAACTCACGATCAGTACTACGTCCCGGCGCAAAGCAAGTGGCCGATCATTGCCACCATTGGCTTGCTGGTCACGGTGTACGGACTGGGGACATGGTTCAACGATCTGAAGGCGGCGCGGCCTGAATCCCACGGGCCGCTGATCTTTTTCGTCGGCGGTCTGATCGTTGCCTACATGATGTTCGGCTGGTTTGGCGCAGTGATCAAAGAGAGTCGCGCCGGGCTTTACAGCTCGCAGCTCGACCGCTCCTTTCGCTGGGGCATGACCTGGTTTATTTTTTCCGAGGTGATGTTCTTTCTCGCCTTTTTTGGTGCGCTGTTTTATGTACGCCACTTTGCCGGCCCGTGGTTGGGGGGCGAAGGCAGCAAGGCAGTGGCACATATGCTGTGGCCCGACTTTCAGTTCACCTGGCCACTGCTGCACACCCCCGACCCTGCCCTGTACCCGCCCCCCAAAGGGACCATCAGCCCGTGGGGCTTGCCGCTGCTCAACACCGTATTGCTGGTCAGTTCCAGCGTCACCCTGACCATCGCCCACCATGCATTGAACAAAGGCCATCGCGGCGCGCTGAAGTTCTGGCTGGGGCTGACGGTGTTGCTGGGTGCAGGCTTCCTGGGGTTCCAGGCCGAGGAATATGTCCACGCCTACAAAGAGCTGGGGTTGACTCTGGGCTCAGGCATCTACGGTGCGACCTTCTTTATGCTCACCGGTTTTCACGGTGCCCACGTGACCATCGGCGCGCTGATTTTGCTGATCATGCTGATCCGTATTGTGCGCGGTCACTTCAATGCCGAGCACCAGTTCGGATTCCAGGCCGCAACCTGGTACTGGCATTTTGTTGATGTTGTGTGGCTCGGCTTGTTCTTGTTTGTTTACGTGCTATGACGCGCTTTCGCCCTGGTTTTGCCCCCACGCTGGTGGTGTTGGCGGTGCTGCCGCTGCTGGTGTTTCTGGGCTTCTGGCAGCTTGACCGGGGCGAGCAAAAGCGTGAGTTGCTCAACCACTACGCCGAGCGTCAGGTGGCTGCACCGGTGACCGTCGGGCAATTGCTCACCTTCGATGATCCGGCCTTTCGCCGCGTGCAGCTGCGCGGCCATTTCGACGGTCAACACAGCCTGCTCCTGGACAACCGCATGCGCGATGGCAAGGTCGGTGTGGAGTTGCTGCAGCCCTTTCAGGATCAGGCCAGCGGCCAGTGGCTGTGGCTTAATCGCGGCTGGTTGCCATGGCCGAGCCGCCTTAAGCCACCCGAGTTCAGCACCCCGGAGCAGATACTGGATATTCAGGCCTGGGTCTACGAATCACCGGGAGCGCCCTTCCAGCTGCACCCCGACCCGCTGGGCGCACCCTGGCCACGGCTGGTGACGGCTGTGATGCCAGCCAAACTGTGGGCCGAACTGGGCCGTGAAGGCTTTGCCGACGAGGTGCGCATCGCCCCCGGGCCCGCAGCGTATCTGGCCGACTGGCCACTGATCTCCACGGGCATGGGCCCGGAAAAACACACCGCCTATGCCGTGCAATGGTTCGCCATGGCACTGGCGTTACTCGGTCTTTATCTGTATCTCGGCTGGCACACTGCTCAGGAGAAACGCCATGGGAACGGCCATCAATCCGCCTGAAAGCACACGCACCCTGCCCCCGACCACACGACGGCGCGGGCGCTTGCAACTGATCCTTATCCTGCTGCTCACTATCGGCCCCATGGTGCTGGCCACGTGCATGTACCAACTCAAATTCTGGCTGCCCGAGAGCCGCAGCTACCACGGCGAGCTAATCGGCAACGGGCAAAGCCGCGCTGCCCTTGGGGTGACGGCCGATGAACAACGCTGGCAGCTGCTGGTGACCGCGCCTCAGGGTTGCGCTACGGATTGCCAGCAACTGGTGTACCTGGCCCGCCAGCTGCAGATCGGCCTGGGTCGCGATGCCTCCCGCGCAACCCACGCACTGGCAGCGGCACACCCCGTGGATGCGGCCTACGCGGCCAAGCTGCAACTCGAATACCCGCAACTGCAGCGCTACGCCCTGGACCTGCCAACTTATACGCAGGGAGCCGAGGGCAACGGTGCAGCGCAACTGTGGATCATCGACCCCCACGGCAATCTGGTGCTGCGCTACGCCTACGGGGTGATCGGCAAGGACGTGCTCAACGACCTGCGCCTGCTGCTGAAGCTGTCCAATATCGGATAGAGGGCTACGCCATGGCCAAAGCCGGATTTCGTCTCGCCTTGCTTGCCACCTTGCTGGCGCTGGTGGTGGTGCTGCTCGGCGCCTACACCCGCCTGACCCATGCAGGGCTGGGCTGCCCTGACTGGCCGGGCTGCTACGGTTTTATCAGCGTGCCCAAGACCGAGGCGCAACTGGCCCATGCCGAGCTGCATTTTCCCGATGCCCCGGTGGAGGCCGATAAAGGTTGGAGCGAGATGACCCATCGTTACTTCGCTGGCACCCTGGGCCTGATGATCGTACTCCTGGCAGCCCGTGCCTGGCGGCAGCGGCACTTGCCCGATCAGCCGCTCAAGCTGCCGCTGTTTATTCTGCTGGTGGTGATCGCCCAGGCGGCCTTTGGCATGTGGACGGTGACGCTCAAACTATGGCCGCAGGTTGTCACCGGGCATCTGCTCGGCGGCTTTGCCACCTTGAGTTTGCTGTTTTTGCTGACGTTGCGCCTCTCTGGCGTATTGCCCGCGCTGGCGGTACCGCGGCGTTTGCAACGTTGGGCCAGCGCCGGGCTGATGCTGGCAATCCTGCAGATCGCATTGGGGGGATGGGTCAGCTCCAACTATGCCGCCGTGGCGTGTGTTGATGTGCCGACCTGCCATGGCCAATGGTGGCCTGAAGCCGATTTCGCCAATGGTTTTCATCTGACTCAGCACATTGGCCCCAACTATCTGGGTGGGCAACTGGACAGCGAAGCCCGTACAGCGATTCACCTCACCCATCGTTTGGGCGCCATGCTGCTGACCGGCGTGCTGCTGGGTCTGGCCTGGCAATTGCGCAAGGTCGGCATGAGCCGTCTTGCGGGGTTACTGCTGGTGGCGCTGGCGGCACAGATCGGCCTGGGCCTGAGCAATGTGCTGTTTGGCTTGCCGCTGGCAGTGGCGGTGGCCCACAACGCCGGGGGTGCGGCTTTGCTGCTGACCCTGGTGCTGGTCAATTACCACGCACGCGCAGTGCTGGTACGGGCCCGGGCGCCACGATTTTCCCGCTGGACCTACAGCCTCAAAGGAGAACAACCGTGGCGACCTTGATGGGCGAGCAGGCACAGCGGGCGTTGTGGCGCGATTATCTGGAGCTGACCAAGCCCAAGGTGCTGGTCTTGATGCTGATTACGTCGCTGGTGGGCATGTTCCTGGCGACCCGCGCCGGCGTGCCCTGGCCGGTGCTGATCTTCGGCAATCTGGGCATCAGCCTGTGTGCCGGTGCTGCGGCCGCGGTCAATCATGTAGTGGACCGGCGCATTGACGCCGTCATGGCCCGCACCCACAAGCGCCCGCTGGCACAGGGGCGAGTGTCGCCGGTTGCTGCGCTGACCTTCGCTCTGTTGCTGGCGCTGGCGGGCATGGGATTGCTGCTGGTGTTTACCAATCCGCTGACAGCCTGGCTGACGCTGGCGTCGTTGCTCGGCTATGCGGTGATCTACACCGGTTTTTTGAAACGGGCCACACCGCAAAATATCGTTATCGGGGGGCTCGCCGGGGCTGCCCCACCGCTGCTGGGCTGGGTGGCGGTTACCGGGCAGGTCACCGCCGAGCCGTTGCTGCTGGTGTTGATCATCTTCGCCTGGACCCCGCCGCATTTCTGGGCCCTGGCCATTCATCGCAAGGAAGAATACGCCAAGGCCGATATTCCGATGCTGCCGGTCACTCACGGCGAACACTACACCAAGGTGCATATCCTGCTGTACACCTGTGCCCTGCTGGCAGTGAGTCTGCTGCCGTTTGTGATCCATATGAGCGGCTTGCTCTATCTGGGCTGTGCGCTAGGGTTGGGCGCACGCTTTCTGCATTGGGCGTGGGTGCTGTACCGTGGCACCCAGCCGCACGCGGCGATCAACACGTTCAAGTACTCTATCTACTACCTGTTCCTGCTGTTTATCGCGCTGCTTGTCGACCACTATCTGATGTTGAACCTATGACTAAAATTCAAAAGACCGTCTTTATTCTCGTTGCGCTGGTGGCCTTGGTCATGGGCCTGACGTTTAACAAAATGATGTCGGGTAAAAACCAGGGCGATAACACGTCGCTGATCGATGCCGGGATCATTTTGCTGCCGCAAAGCCGCCAACTGCCGGACGTGACGATGACCAACCAGGATGGTCAGCCGGTGGTGATGAATGAACTGAAAGGCAAGTGGAGCATGCTGTTTTTGGGCTACACCTTCTGCCCGGACATCTGCCCGACCACCCTCGCCCAGCTGCGCCAGATCAAAAGCGAGCTGCCCAAAGAGGTACAGGACAAGCTGCAGATCGTGCTGGTCAGCGTTGATCCCCATCGCGACACGCCGCAGCAGCTCAAGCAATACCTGGGCTACTTTGACCCGCAGTTTGTGGGGCTGACGCCGGGCTCCATTGAAGAGCTGCAGACACTCGCCAACGCGGTGAGCATCCCGTTTATTCCCGCCGATACCAGCAAGGCGAACTACACGGTGGATCACAGTGGCAATCTTGCGCTGATCGGGCCGGACGGCACTCAGCGAGGGTTTATCCGCGCACCGTTCAACAACCAGAAGATGGTTGCCCAGTTGCCGGGATTGGTTGAACGCAAGTAAGGAGGGGGGCTGCAGGTTACTGGGTGGGCGCTGGCTTGCCTGCGATGCAGGCGACACGGTCTTTCAGACAAACCGCAATGATGCCATCGCGAGCAAGCCCGCTCCCACAGAGGGGCGGGATTGCTCCGACAGTGGGTGTCAGAACGCCGGAACGATGGCGCCTTTGTACTTCTCAAGAATGAACGCTTTCACTTCCGGGCTGTGCAGGGCTGCAACCAGCTTTTGCATGTCAGCCGAGTCCTTGTCATCCGGGCGAGCTACCAGAATATTCACGTAAGGCGAGTCGCTGCCTTCGATGACCAGTGCGTCTGTTTCCGGGTTCAGCTTGGCTTCCAGCGCGTAGTTGGTGTTGATCAGCGCCAGATCAACCTGGGTCAGCACCCGTGGAATGGTGGCTGCTTCCAACTCGCGGAACTTCAGCTTCTTGGGGTTGGCGGTAATGTCTTTGGGTGTCGACAGGATGTTGGTCTTGTCCTTGAGCGTAATCAGCCCGGCCTTATCCAGCAACAACAGCGCACGGCCGCCGTTGGTGGCGTCATTCGGGATCACCACGGTAGAACCGTCTTTGATTTCATCCAGTTTTTTGTACTTGCTCGAGTAAGCGCCCAGCGGCTCCAGGTGAACGGCTGCAACGTTGATCAGGTGGGTGCCCTTGGCCTTGTTGAACTCATCCAGGTACGGTTGGTGCTGGAAGAAGTTGGCGTCCAGGCGCTTTTCGGCCACCTGCACGTTTGGCTGGATGTAGTCGGTGAACACCTTGACCTTGAGGTTTACACCCTCTTTGGCCAGTGCTGGTTTCACGAACTCCAGGATTTCGGCGTGAGGCACTGGGGTGGCCGCAACCGACAGATCGCCCGCGTGGGCCGAGAACGCCGCAACAGCGGCCACAGCAGCAAATAACTTCTTCATGCAGCAACTCCTTGGGAATACCTGAAATCAGGTATCTGCCAGCCACAGGCTGGCGGTTACGTTTATTAATCCGGGGGGTACTTACTTGCGCGAAAAATGCACCACCAGCCTGTCGCCAACGGTTTGCAGAATCTGCACCAGAATCAGCAGCAGCACCACCGTGACGATCATCACGTCGGTCTGGAAGCGCTGATAACCGAAGCGGATCGCCAGATCGCCCAGACCACCTGCGCCCACCACACCGGCCATCGCGGTGTAGCTCACCAGGGTAATGGCGGTCACGGTGATCGCCGCAAAGATACCAGGGCGCGCCTCAGGCAACAGGGCGCTGGTGATGATCTGCCGCGTGCTGGCGCCCATGGCCTGGGTCGCCTCGATGATGCCGCGGTCCACTTCACGCAAGGCAGTCTCCACCAGACGGGCGAAGAACGGCGTGGCGCCGACCACCAGTGGTGGGATGGCGCCGGCAACGCCCAGCGAGGTGCCGGTAATCAGTACCGTGAAGGGGATCATCACAATCAGCAGGATGATGAACGGCAGCGAACGCAGAATATTCACCGCCAGCGACAGAAAGGCATACACCGCCTTTTGCTCAAACAGTTGGCGCGGGCTGCACAAAAACAGCAGCACGCCCAGCGGCAGGCCCAACACGATGGTAAACAGCAGCGAACCGCCGAGCATCATCAGGGTGTCGCCGGTAGCCAGCCAGATTTCCAGCCAGTCGATATTGGAGAAAAAACTCAAAAAAGCGTCCATTAGCGCAGCACCTCCATATGAACGTCAGCGGCAACGAAGCGGGCGAACGCCGCTTTCATATCGCCACCGGTGATGGCGAGGGTCAATTGCCCATAAGGGGTGTCTTTGATGCGGTCAATACGACCGGCCAGGATGCTGTAGTCCACACCTGTTTCGCGGGCGATGGTGCCCAGCAGTGGTGCGTAGGTAGCTTCGCCCTGGAAGGTCAGGCGTACGATGCGACCAGGTACATGAGCGAAATCGTCGCGCTGCTCACTCTCGTCGATCTGCTCGTCTTCCTGCACAAAACGCTTGGTGGTCGGGTGCTTGGGGTGCAGGAATACATCGGCCACCGGGCCTTGCTCAACGATCACCCCCGCGTCCATCACTGCCACTTCGTCACACACGCGACGGATAACATCCATCTCGTGGGTGATCAGCACGATGGTCAACTTCAGCTCACGGTTGATCTCGGCCAGCAATTGCAGCACCGAGGCGGTGGTTTGCGGGTCGAGGGCGCTGGTGGCTTCGTCGCACAGCAACACTTTTGGCTTGGTGGCCAACGCACGGGCAATGCCCACACGCTGTTTCTGGCCGCCTGAAAGTTGGGCCGGGTATTTTTTGGCGTGATCAGACAGGCCCACGCGCTCGAGCAACTCTGCAACGCGCTTATCAATGGCACTGCGGGACAATTCACCGGCCAGTGTCAGAGGCATCGCGACGTTATCGGCCACGGTCTTGGAAGCCAGCAGGTTGAAGTGCTGGAAAATCATGCCTACCTGCTGACGGAAACGGCGCAGGCCGTTGGCGTCCATCGCGGTTACGTCTTCGTTATCGACGATGATTTTGCCGCCGCTCGGCGTTTCGAGGCGGTTGATCAGGCGCAGCAATGTACTTTTACCCGCACCGGAGTGGCCTATCAGGCCGAACACCTGGCCGCTCTCAACACGCAAAGTGGTGGAGTGCAGCGCGGGGATGTCCTTACCGGCAACCCGGTAAGTTTTATGAACGTTATGAAACTCAATCACGTAGCGAACCTTGTGGGCGCGTAAATAGAAGTTCAGCGGTAAGCCGGGCGCGCATTTTAGCCTGTCCGTATAGATGCACTTAGCATTTATTTGCGCACAAACCTTTGATTTGGCAATAAGACGACTAAAGGTCAGAAAAAAGGAACGACGGTAACGGCCAGACGTCAGTACTTAGGCAACTCGCATCCGCTTGGGCGGTATTTGTCTACAAAGCCCTTATCACAGGGCTTTCGCATACAAGGAGTTTAGTCTGATGAGCAGCAAAAAACCGTCTTCCAACAAGAGCCAGATGGCCGGCACCGACACCCTGGATCGTGGTAACACCAACGTCAAACTGGAAAGCCTTGAAACCTTTCGCGACGACGCCACCGATCAGGCCTTACGAACCAACCAAGGGGTGAAGATTGCTGACAATCAGAACACCCTCAAGGCCGGTTCGCGCGGGCCGTCGCTGCTCGAAGACTTCATCATGCGCGAGAAGATCACGCATTTTGACCATGAACGTATTCCCGAGCGCATCGTGCATGCGCGAGGCACTGGTGCTCATGGCTATTTTCAGGCGTACAAGTCCCACAGCGCACTGACCAAAGCAGGATTCTTGCAGGACCCCGGCAAGCAAACCCCCGTATTCGTGCGTTTCTCCACCGTGCAAGGCCCGCGGGGCTCCGGGGATACGGTGCGTGATGTTCGCGGTTTCGCGGTCAAGTTTTTCACCGACGAAGGTAACTTCGATCTGGTCGGGAACAATATGCCGGTATTTTTCATACAGGATGCGGTGAAGTTTCCAGACTTTGTACATGCTGTAAAACCTGAGCCACACAATGAAATCCCTACTGGCGGCTCGGCCCATGACACCTTCTGGGACTTTGTCTCACTGGTTCCGGAATCCGCTCACATGGTCATTTGGGCCATGTCCGACCGGGCCATTCCGAAAAGCCTGAGAAGCATGCAGGGCTTTGGCGTGCACACCTTTCGTTTCATCAACGCGCAAGGCCAGTCTAACTTCGTCAAATTTCACTGGCGCCCAAGTGTAGGCACTTGCTCGTTGGTGTGGGACGAAGCGCAGAAGCTCGCAGGCAAAGACACGGACTTCCATCGCCGTGACCTGTGGGACGCCATTGAGACGGGCGATTACCCGGAGTGGGAGTTCGGTGTCCAGATCATCCCGGAGGAAGATGAGCATAAGTTTGATTTCGATATCCTTGACCCGACCAAGCTGATCCCGGAAGAACTGATACCGATTACGCCATTGGGAAAAATGGTCCTCAACCGCAACCCGGACAATTTTTTCGCAGAAACCGAACAAGTCGCCTTCTGCCCTGGCCACATTGTTCCAGGGATAGACTTTTCCAATGACCCGTTGCTGCAAGGGCGCCTGTTTTCCTATACGGATACGCAGATCAGTCGCCTTGGCGGGCCGAATTTTCATGAGATCCCGATCAACCGTCCGGTGGCGCCATTCCACAACAACCAGCGTGATGCCCAGCACCGCAGCACCCTCCACAAGGGGCGTGCAGCCTACGAACCCAACTCGATCGATGGCGGCTGGCCAAAAGAAACCCCACCGGCGGCCAGTGACGGCGGTTTTGAGAGTTACCCGGAACGCATCGACGCCAACAAAATCCGTCAGCGCAGCGAATCATTCGGTGACCATTTCTCCCAGGCGCGGCTGTTCTTCAACAGCATGAGCAACCATGAGCAAGAGCACATCATTGCTGCCTACAGCTTTGAGCTGGGTAAAGTTGAGCGCGAGTCTATCCGTGCGCGGCAGGTGAATGAGATTCTGGCCAATATTGATTTGGGCCTGGCCAGGCGCGTCGCCGAAAATCTGGGCTTGCCCGCACCCAAGGCCGGTACGGTAGCTGAGCGCAAGACTCGCTTTACCCAGTCGCCGGCCCTGAGCCAGGCCAATCTGCTGGCGGGGAATATCAAAACCCGCAAAGTGGCGATCCTGGCGGCCAACGGGGTGGATGGCAAAGCGATCGATGCGCTGAAACAGGCGCTTGCAGCAGAGGGTGCCCACGCCAAATTGCTGGGGCCGACGTCAGCCCCGGTGAAAACCGCTGACGGCACATTGCTGGCTGTGGATGCGTCGATGGAAGGCTTGCCTTCGGTGGCGTTCGACGCGGTGTACGTACCGGGTGGCGCGGCGTCGATCAAGGCACTGAGCGGCGACGGAGTGGCCTTGCACTACCTGCTGGAAGCGTACAAGCACCTCAAGGCCATCGCCTTGCAGGGTGATGCCAGACAACTGCTGGACGTGCTGCACCTACAGGCAGATGAAGGGTTGCTGGCGATCAAGGATGCCCAGGATCTAAAAGCCTTTTTTGCAGCCATCGGGCAACACCGCGTGTGGTCACGGGAGGCCAGGGCCAAGGCAATACCGGCCTAGCCGAAAACAAAAAACCCGTAGCAGCCTTTGGCTGCTACGGGTTTTTCATGCCCGGATGTTTTATTCCGGTTTGCTGGGGATCAGCACCATTTGTGCGGGTACGTGGCGAATGACTTGACGGTTCAGCTTGAGGTCAAACCCGGGGTCGATCTTTTTAACCCGCTTGCTGATCAGTGTGGCCAGCCATGGATAATCCGCCGTACGCGGAACCTGCAGGCTGACGGCGCACTGATAATTGACGATATCTTGCGCGATCAAATCCAGTTGATGGCGAAGTTTGGCAATATCGTTGATATTCAGTGCAACAGTGGTGCTCTCGGCTGCCGGGTCGATCACCTTGGCCGGTGGTCGGGCCTCGGCAGCCTTGAGGGCGGCTTCAGCCTTGTCCAGCTCGGCCTTGCGGGCCTGGGCAATGGCGCTATTGACCCCACCGGTCAGTGCAGGGGCCTTGGGCATCAGGGCGCGGGCACGGCTCAGGGCGGTAGCTGCCGCGTTGACATCACCCTTTTGCAGGACGATCTGGCTGCGTTGCAGGTAGGCCTCGGCCAGTTGGCGCTGGTACTGCACCAACTGCGGATCATCCGGGGTTTGCGTCTGCAAGGCGCTCAATTGGTCTTCAGCGGTCGCGAGTTCACTGCTGGCCAGGTTTTGCTCCAGCTGTGCGATGGCCGTAGCGCGTGCGGCGGCGGCAGTAGTGTCGGCCGACGGCGTGCTTTGGCAGGCGCCCAGCAGCAGAGAAAATGCGGCCAGGAGCAAGTAACGGGAGTTGAACAGCTTCATTCCTGCGGCTCTCTAAGTGCGCAAAAAACAAGCAAGTCTACACCCCTCGACGGGGTAGAACAAAACTCAACAAAAACAGTGCTGCGGCACACACCACAATCGACGGGCCTGCTGGCGTGTCCTTAAACCATGACAGCGCAAGGCCACCCACTACGGCCAGTATGCCCAGTGCGCTGGCGCCCAGTGCCATTTGCTCCGGCGAGCGAGCATGACGCTGGGCCGCGGCCGCCGGAATAATCAGCAAGGAGGTAATCAGCAACACGCCGACGATTTTCATCGCCACGGCAATCACCACCGCAATCAACAGCATCAGGGCCAATCGTAACGCCGCCACGGGCAGGCCTTCAACCATGGCCAGCTCTTCATGCACGGTGATCGCCAGCAATGGTCGCCACAGTGCAACCAGCAAGGCCAAAACCGTCGCGCTGCCACCCAGGATCCACATCAGGTCGGTTGGGCTGATGGCCAGCAGGTCACCAAACAAATACGCCATCAGGTCGATCCGCACTTCATGCATGAAGCTTAGTACGACCAGCCCGAGGGACAAGGTGCTGGGGGCGAGAATTCCGAGCAGTGTGTCGGATGCCAGCGACTGTCGCTGCTGCAGCGTGACCAACAGCACCGCCAGCAACAGGCAGCCCACGGTCACGGCAATGGTCGGGCTGATATCCAGCAGGAACCCCAGGGCTACGCCCAACAGGGCTGCGTGCGATAACGTGTCGCCGAAGTAGGCCATGCGCCGCCACACCACGAATGACCCCAAAGGGCCTGCAACTATTGCCAAAGCCAGACCTGCCAGCAGGGCGTAAAGCAGAAAATCAGCCATGCTTGCAGCCTTCTCCATGAACGTGGGCGGATGCCGCCGGGTTATTTTCGCTAACCACTGAGCCATGCAAGTCATGAGCATGGTCGTGATGGTGGTGATAAATCGCCAGGCTTTGTGCGTTTTTGCCAAATAGCTCAACGAAAGCCGGGTCACCACTCACCTGCTCGGGATGGCCCGAACAACAGACGTGGCGGTTGAGGCATACCACCTGATCGGTGGTGCTCATCACCAGATGCAAATCGTGGGAGACCATCAGCACGCCGCAGCCGTGGCGGTCGCGCAGGCGGGTGATGAGGGCATACAGCTCCGACTGACCGGCCACGTCCACGCCTTGCACCGGCTCGTCGAGCACCAGCAATTCGGGCTTGCGCAGCAGGGCGCGGGCCAGCAGCACGCGCTGCATTTCACCACCGGACACGCTTTGCACCGGGCTATCGATGACCTTTTCAGCACCGACTTCCTTTAGCGCCTCAAGGGCCTGGGCACGGTCTACACCGGGCACCAGGCGCAAAAAGCGCAACACGGACAATGGCAATGTCGGGTCAACGTGAAGCTTTTGCGGCATATAGCCCACGCGCAGCTTGGGCTTGCGCCATACGCTGCCGCTGGTGGGCTTGAGCAGGCCGAGCACGGCTTTGACCAGCGTGGTCTTGCCGGCGCCGTTGGGACCGATCAGGGTCACGATCTGGCCCGGTTCAACGCTCAGCTCGATATTGTCGAGTACGTTTTGCCCGGCATAGGTCACAGTGACATGTTGCAGGCGTATCAGTGCAGCGCTCATCAGGCCTCCCGGCAACCCGAACACAAACCGACCACTTCGACAGTCTGGCCTTCGACAGTAAAGCCGACATCCCGGGCGCTATTGATAATTGCGTCGCTGATGGACTTTTGCTCAAGCTCGATGGCGGCGTGGCAGTTGCGGCAAATCAGGAACTGGCCCTGGTGCGGGTGCTCGGGGTGGCTGCAGCCAACAAAAGCGTTGAGTGAGGAAATGCGGTGCACCAGGCCATTGTCGAGCAGGAAGTCCAAAGCCCGATAAACGGTAGGCGGCGCAGCGCGACGGCCATCCTGCTCGCTCAGTACTGCAAGAATGTCGTAGGCACCCAGCGGCTTGTGGCTTTGCCACACCAGCTCAAGCACCCGTCGACGCAAGGCGGTCAGGCGCAGGCCCTTTTGCGCACACAAGGCATCGGCCTCGGTCAGGGCGCTATGGACACAATGAGAATGGTCGTGGGGACGGCTGGCAAGCGGTGTTATAGGCATGGGCGGCGACGATTATTGAGAGAGACGTTATTATGTTACCTGTTTCAGCCATCATGAGTGCTTATCGTGCCCCGTCTTTTTTCCCTTTTTCTTGCTCTAAGCGCCAGTTTGCTTCTGATCAGCCCGGCCCGGGCCGAGGTCAACGTGCTGACCAGCATCAAGCCCCTGCAACTGATTGCCGCTGCCGTGCAGGACGGCGTGGGGCATCCGGAGGTGCTTTTACCGCCCAATGCCTCACCGCATAACTATGCGCTGCGCCCATCCGACGTACGGCGCGTGCAGTCAGCAGACCTTCTCTACTGGATCGGTCCGGACATGGAAGGGTTTCTGCCACGAGTGATCAAGGGCCGCACCCTGCCATCGGTTACGGTACAAACCCTGCCGGGCTTGAAATTGCGTCATTTCGCCGAAGATAGCCATTCGCACGAAGAAGATGCCGCCGAACATGATCACGATCATCGTCCCGGCACCCTGGATGCACACTTGTGGCTGGCTCCGGACAATGCGCGGGTGATCGCCGCGAAAATGGCGGCGGACCTGAGTGAAAAAGACCCTGCCAATGCGACAAGGTATCAAAGCAATCTCAAGGCCTTCAATGAACGCCTGGATGCGTTGAATGCGCGCCTCAAAACGCGACTGGCCGGGATTGCCGACAAACCGTTCTTCGTCTTCCACGAAGGCTACGACTATTTTGAAAGCGCTTACGGCATCAAGCACACGGGCACCTTCAGTGTGGCTTCGGAAGTTCAGCCGGGCGCCCAGCACGTAGCCGCCATGCGCAAGCGTTTGCAGGAAGTGGGCAAGACCTGTGTCTTCAGCGACCCTCCGCTGCGTCCGCGCCTGGCGGACACCCTGACAGCCGGGTTACCGGTCAAGTTGGCGGAGCTGGATGCCCTGGGTGGCTACACCCCGGCGACGGCGCAGGGGTATGAGCAGTTGCTGGAAAAACTCGGCAATGACCTGGCGGGGTGTCTGGAAAGCTTGTAAGCCGACTCCCACAGATTGTGTGACATTCACAAAAGTTGCGGCTTGCCAGAACCTCTGTGGGAGCGGGCTTGCTCGCGATTGGATCGACGCGGTTGTTCAGATACACCGCGTCGCTACAATCGCGAGCAAGCCCGCTCCCACAATTGATTTCAGTGTTTGTTACAACGCGAACGGCAGCTGTACGGTCACCGTCTGACGCAAAGCCAGGCGTTTTTCAAACTCGCCCGGATCATGAATCAGCACGTCCTGACCGGCAAAGGTCTGGGCTGCGATCAGGCGCGACAGCCAGAACCGCACGCAAGCAACGCGCAACAGGGTTGGCCACAACTCGGCCTCGGCGGCAGTGAACGGACGCAGGGCGGCATAGGCGCCCAGCAGCGCACGGGCGCGGGGAGCATCGATCTGACCGTCTTCGTCTGCACACCAGTCATTCAGGGCAATGGCCACGTCGTACAGCATCGGGCCCGAGCAGGCGTTGTAAAAATCGATCAGCCCGGTCAGATGAGTGCCTTCAAACATCGCGTTATCACGAAACAGGTCGCCATGCAGGTTCGCCCGGGGCAGCGCCAGAATCTGCGCCTTGCGCTCATTAATTTCCTGCAGCGCCTTTTGCAGCAAATCTGCTGAATCAGGCGACAAACCAGCCATCAAGGCAGGACCTTCAGCCAGCATCCAGTCCAGGCCGCGGTCTGTCTTGCGTTCCAGTACGTTGTTGCGGGTCGCGGTATGCAAGTGGCCGAGCAGTTCCCCAACCTGGGCGCAATGCTGGGCGTTGGCCTCACGAATATGCTTGCCCGCCAGGCGCGGCTGCAGCAGCGCCGGCTTGCCCTTGAGTTCGCGCAGGGCCTGGCCGTCAACGGTGCGCAAGGCGAATGGCACCGGCAGGTCGGCGTCATGCAGCACATCCAGCAACTCGATAAAGAACGGCATCTCTTTGACCGGCCCACGCTCAACCAGGGTCAGGACAAATTCACCGCGCTCCAGGCTGATGAAGTAGTTGGTATTTTCGCTGCCCGCAGCAATCCCCTGGAAATCGAGCAAACGGCCGAGTTCATAAGGCGCAAGGAAGGTTTCCAACTCGCTGCGAGTCAGTGGGGTGAATACAGACATGATTTAAATTGCCAGTACGGGCGCCGCGCAAGGCGGCGCCAATTAAAGTTAAGACGCTACTTCCATTCGAAGATTTTCCACGAAGGAATCAGCATATCCGGCTGGTCGGAACGGATGTAATTGGCATCAGTACCATCAGCCCGTACCAGGAAGTACGGTTTGCCCCCTTTTGGGGTGACCTTGATGGCGTACAGGAAACCGTTTTGACGGTACTCCTGAATGGTTTTATCGCCTTCCGTGCGAATGGTTACATCTGGATCGGCGGTGACTGCTTCATCTGCTGCGAAGGTTACCAGCGGAGTGAATGCAAACAAACCGGTCAGCAACAGGCGATTGAGTGTGCGCATGATAACCTTGTCCCTTTGTCGTCATTGGTCCGGACATTCTAGCGCCGGACTCGCCGAAAAGGTTGATCCTGCTCATGAGCCAAGCTCCCCTCGTCCTGGTGGACGGTTCTTCATATCTGTACCGCGCCTTCCACGCGCTGCCGCCGCTGACTACGTCCAAAGGGCTGCCGACAGGCGCCGTGAAGGGCGTATTGAACATGCTCAAAAGCCTGCGCAAGCAGTATCCGGACAGCCCGTTCGCGGTGGTTTTCGATGCCAAGGGCGGGACATTTCGCGATGACATGTACGCCGAGTACAAGGCCAACCGCCCGAGCATGCCCGATGACATGCGGGTGCAAATCGAGCCATTGCACGCCAGTGTGATTGCGCTGG
Organism: Pseudomonas sp. TMW22080; assembly: GCF_022496745.1. Classification (NCBI taxonomy): domain Bacteria; kingdom Pseudomonadati; phylum Pseudomonadota; class Gammaproteobacteria; order Pseudomonadales; family Pseudomonadaceae; genus Pseudomonas; species Pseudomonas sp. TMW22080. The sequence goes on from NZ_SCFF01000004.1 coordinate 366,807, forward strand.
GTTTCCCCTTGCTGTGCGTTGAAGGCGTGGAGGCCGATGATGTCATCGGCACGCTGGCCCGCAGCAGCGCCGCGGCAGACCGACCAGTGGTCATCTCCACCGGTGACAAGGACATGGCCCAGCTGGTTGATGGCCACATCACGCTGGTTAACACCATGACCGGCAGCGTGATGGACATTGAGGGCGTTAAAGAGAAATTTGGCGTATCGCCCGAGCAGATCATCGACTACCTCGCGCTGATGGGCGATTCGTCTGACAACATTCCAGGCGTACCTGGTATTGGTCCCAAGACAGCGTCCGGCTTGCTGGTGGGTGTAGGCGGTGGTTTGGTCGATCTGTACGAAAAGCTCGATATCGTGCCGACCCTGCCCATTCGCGGCGCCAAAAACTTGCCTGCCAAACTCGAAGAACATCGCGAAATGGCGTTTTTGTCCTATCAATTGGCGACGATCAAGATCGATGTGCCGCTGGATATCGGCCTGGAAGACTTGCACCTCAAGGCGCCTGACTGCGAAAAGTTGATTGAGCTGTACACCGAACTTGAGTTCAAAAGCTGGATTGCCGAAGTTGAGCGCGAGGCCAAGCGTGCCGGGCAGGTGATTGTGCATGAGGCTCCTGAAGCGCCCGCCGAAGCGGAGCAACAGTACGAGACCATCCTCGATCAGGCTCGCTTTGATGTGTGGCTAAAAAAACTCAACTACGCCAAATTGATTGCCTTTGATACCGAAACCACCGGCCTGGACGCGCAGCAAGCGCAGCTGGTGGGCCTGTCGTTCGCGGTCAAGCCTGGCGAAGCGGCTTACATTCCATTGACCCATTCCTACATGGGCGTACCCGAGCAACTGGATCGCGACACGGTATTGCGTGCCCTCAAGCCGCTGCTGGAAGACCCGAGCAAAGCCAAGGTCGGACAACACGCCAAGTACGACATGAATATTCTGGCCAACTGCGCCATCGGTGGCGATCAATCCTGCGGGATCATGGTTCAGGGCGTTGCCTTCGACACCATGCTTGAGTCCTATGTGCTCGACTCCACGGGCAGCCGCCACGATATGGACAGCCTGGCCCTCAAATACCTGGGCCACACCACCACCAGCTTCCAGGACATTGCCGGCAAGGGCGTCAAGCAACTGACCTTCGACCAGATTTCCCTGGAGCAGGCCGGCCCGTATGCGGCCGAAGATGCCGACGTGACCTTGCGCCTGCACCATGTACTGCACGAAAAACTCGCAGCGATCCCTAGCCTCAACAGCGTATTGACGGACATCGAGATGCCGCTGGTGCCGGTACTGGCGCGTATTGAACGCCAGGGCGCGCTGGTGGATGCCAACCTGCTGGGTATCCAGAGTGTTGAGCTGGGTGACAAGCTGGTTGCGCTGGAGCGTGAGGCTTTTGCCATTGCCGGTGAGGAGTTCAACCTGAGCTCACCCAAGCAACTGGGTGTGATCCTGTATGAAAAACTCGGTCTGCCAATCATCAGCAAAACGGCCAAAGGCCAGCCTTCGACTGCCGAAGCCGTGCTGGCGGAACTGGCCGAGCAGGACTTCCCGCTGCCCAAGGTGCTGATGCAGTACCGCTCCATGAGCAAGCTGAAAAGCACCTACACCGATCGCCTGCCTGAGCAGATCAACCCGCGTACGGGCCGTATCCACACCTCCTACCACCAGGCCGTCACGGCGACCGGTCGTTTGTCTTCAAGTGATCCAAACTTGCAGAACATTCCGATCCGTACCGCCGAAGGTCGTCGGATCCGTCAGGCCTTTGTGGCCCCTAAAGGCTACAAACTGCTGGCGGCCGACTACTCGCAAATCGAGCTGCGGATCATGGCCCACCTGGCCAAGGACGAAGGTTTGCTGCATGCCTTCCGCAACAATCTGGACGTGCACAGCGCCACCGCTGCCGAGGTGTTCGGGGTTGATCTGGCGGACGTCACCACCGACCAGCGCCGCAGTGCCAAGGCCATCAACTTCGGCCTGATCTACGGCATGAGCGCCTTTGGCCTGGCCAAACAGATCGGCGTCGACCGCAAACAGTCGCAAGCCTATATCGACCGTTATTTCGCACGTTACCCGGGCGTGCTGGACTACATGGAGCGCACGCGCACCCAGGCTGCCGAGCAAGGCTATGTCGAGACCATTTTCGGTCGTCGCTTGTACCTGCCGGAAATCAACGCGAAAAACCCGGCGCTGCGCAAAGGCGCCGAACGCACGGCAATCAACGCACCGATGCAGGGCACGGCAGCCGATATCATCAAAAAAGCCATGGTGTCTGTGGATAACTGGCTCAGCGCCTCAGGCCTCGATGCCCGCGTCATCCTGCAGGTACACGATGAACTGGTGCTAGAAGTGCGCGAAGACCTGGTGGACCAGGTGCGTGATGAAGTGCGGATACACATGAGCGAAGCGGCGAAGCTGGATGTGCCGCTAGTGGTTGAAGTAGGCGTGGGCAACAACTGGGATGAAGCGCATTAATGAGGGAATGTGGGAGCGGGCTTGCTCGCGATGCAGGCGACGCGGTCTGTCGCAATGACCGCGTTGATGCCATCGCGAGCAAGCCCGCTCCCACACTAAAAATTTATTGCTGCTGCAGAGACCGGGCTTATTCCAAAGAGTTTTTAAGCTCCCGGAACTAAATCTGCCAACACCACTCAGATTTATTGAATGGGTGGTGAAGCCCTTCAAAGCTCCTAATGTTGTGTTAAGTGTTGGCAGATACCTGAACCCCGCCCTAGCGGTTCAGTACTTGAACCCCGGACCTCCTTCCCCCCATGCGAAGTCCGGGGTTTTTTTTGCCTGCGATTTGTTACTCGTCAGCTTCAACCAGTTCTTCGCCTTTGTTCGGCAATTCCATCCAGCGTGCCAGCACGGTGTACGCCTCTTCCAGGCCCATGCGCTTTGGCGTGGAGAACAACTGGATGGTGACGGCATCGCCCCATTGCTTGCGAATGTCCGACTGGATTTTAAGCAGCGTATTTTTTGCAGCGCCGTACGTCAGTTTGTCGGCTTTGGTCAGCAAAATGTGCATAGGCATGCCGCTGGACACGGTCCAATCAAGCATCAAAAGGTCGAAATCGGTCATTGGATGACGGATATCCATCATCAAGATCACACCCTTGAGGCTTTCACGGCTGCCGAAATATGCTTCAAGGTGGCGCTGCCAGTGCAATTTCAGCGGGATCGGCACCTTGGCATAACCGTAACCTGGCAAGTCGACCAGGCGACGTTCTTCGTCCAGTTGGAAGAAGTTCAGCAACTGAGTGCGGCCCGGAGTTTTCGACGTGCGCGCCAGGCTGGCGTGGGTCAAAGTGTTGAGTGCACTGGACTTGCCGGCGTTGGAGCGCCCGGCAAACGCGACTTCGTAGCCTTCGTCATCGGGGCATTGATCGACTTTGGCAGCGCTGAGCATGAAGGTGGCCTGTTGGCACAGACCGAGAATGGGGTTCTTGAGTTGCATGGGATTTCCGATGTGAGCGGCGTCAGGAATGGACGCGGCGAGCGTGTCGTTTCCGTTTCAGTGACGCCAGTATATAATGCCGCAGATTTTGTGTGCGCTTTGTCCCAGCGTAGGATGAAGAACACGGGAGCAAAAAACCCAGGTTGCGCATTAGAACGCAGCAGGCTCCCAACCCTGAAAAGGTCGTTTTATGACTGCTGGTGACGGTGTCTTGATGCCACGTTACAGCATTCAGGCTACACAGGATCCGGAAGCCGTGTACAACCGCGTTTGTATTGTCTGCCATGCTGGTCAGCTAATAGGCCAAGGTAAGAGCAAGGTATGTAGGCGCTGGTACGACATGTGACCCAGGGTTTCAAGGCGATGCCGCCGCGTGGTTTGTGCATGGACTGCAGTGTCGAGGATTACCGAACTGTCCTACAGTGGATAAGCGAGTGAGCCCGGCCCATAACTCTTTAACCCTTAGCCGTAGTTGGATTAGCTGATGAACAAATTACTCGTGAGTCTGCTGTTGACCTTGGGCGTCAGCGGTATTGCCCAGGCTGCTAGCACCGCTGTGGTAGGTGATGCTGCTGCAGGTCAGGCAAAAACCGCTGTATGTGGCGCTTGTCACGGTCCGGACGGCAATAGCATGGCCCCAAACTTCCCCAAGCTGGCCGGGCAAGGTGATCGCTACCTGCTCAAGCAGTTGCATGAAATCAAGGACGGCAAGCGTCAGGTGCTGGAAATGACCGGCCTGCTGGCGAACCTGAACGATCAGGACCTTGCCGACATCGCGGCCTACTACTCAAGCCAGAAAGGTTCGGTTGGCGCTGCTGACCCGGCCCTGGTAGCCCAGGGTGAGGCCCTGTTCCGTGGTGGCAACCTTGAGAAAGGCATGCCAGCGTGCATCGGCTGCCACTCGCCAGACGGCCAGGGCCTTGCCGCTGCCGGCTTCCCGCACCTGGGCGGCCAGCACGCCAGCTATATCGAGAAACAGCTGACAGACTTCCGTGAAGGCGACCGCACCAACGATGGTGACTCGATGATCATGCGCGGCATCGCGGCCAAAATGAGCAACAAGGACATCAAGGCGCTGGCCAGCTATATTCAAGGCCTGCACTAAGGTCTGTACGGTCGGCGGGGCCAGGTCTTGATACCAGAGGTCACGTTAACGATCGTTTAATCCTTGAATGTGAACCTCAAAGGGCAGCTTCGGCTGCCCTTTTGCATCGCGTCTACAGTTACACTATCGAACTCAAGCCAGCATGGACCTGTCTGAATACAGGTCACGTTGATATGACCTTATCTGTCCAGGAGTAAAGCATGCGTAATCTGATTCTCAGCGCCGCTCTCGTCAGTGCCAGCCTGTTTGGCATGACCGCTCAAGCTGCCGAGCCGCTTGAAGCGGGCAAACAATATGTAGAGCTGAGCAGCGCCGTTCCGGTTGCCGTGCCTGGCAAGATCGAAGTGGTCGAGCTGTTCTGGTATGGCTGCCCGCATTGCTTTGCATTCGAGCCAACCATCAATCCCTGGGCAGAAAAACTGCCCGCCGACGTGAGCTTCGTGCGTATCCCTGCCATGTTTGGCGGGATCTGGAATGTTCATGGCCAATTGTTCATCACCCTTGAAGCCATGGGCGTTGAAAACAAGGTTCACAAAGCCGTGTTCCAGGCCATCCACGACGGCAAGAAGCTGGCAACCCCAGAAGAAATGGCTGATTTCCTGGCCGGTGAAGGCATCGATAAAGACAAGTTCCTGAGCACTTACAACTCGTTCGCCGTCAAAGGCAAAGTTGAAGACGCCAAGAAGAAGGCACAGGCCTATCAAATCTCCGGCGTACCGACCATGGTCGTCAACGGCAAGTACCGCTTCGACCTGGGCACTGCCGGTGGCCCTGAAGGCGCTTTGAGCGTGGCTGACCAGCTGATCGCCAAAGAGCGCGCAGCGGGCGCAAAAAACTAAGCGGCGCCCTCGCCCATGCTCCGCTGGAAAGGCGAGCGAAGTGTTGGTCTGCATGAGCCGCAGATCAACGAAGATCATCTGGCGTCCTGCGGGATGCCGGATGATCGACGTTTACGACTGCTCAGTTTCAATATCCAGGTGGGTAACAGCACCCAGGGTTACCGGCATTACCTGACCCGCAGTTGGCAGCATGTGCTCCCCCATAAGGGGCGGGCCGGTAACCTGGAGCGTATTGGTGACCTGCTCGGCGATTTCGACCTGGTCGCCCTGCAAGAGGCCGACGGTGGTAGCCATCGTTCTGGCTACATCAATCAGGTCAAGTATCTTGCCCAGCAGGGCGAATTTCCCTACTGGTATCAACAACTCAATCGCAATCTAGGGCGTCTGGCCCAGCACAGTAATGGTGTGCTCAGCCGGTTGCGCCCTGCCGCGATTGAAGATCATCCCTTGCCCGGCCCTGCGGGGCGTGGTGCGATTCTGGTGCGCTTTGGTGAAGGCCCCGACGCTTTGGTGGTCGTGGTCATGCACCTGGCGCTGGGAACCAAAACCCGTACCCGGCAGCTGGCCTATATTCGCGAGTTGATTGGCGACTATCAGCACCAGGTGTTGATGGGCGACATGAACACCCATGCCAACGACCTGCTGCACACCTCGCCACTGCGGGACCTCGGACTGCTGGCGCCGCAAATGGAGGCCACCTTCCCCAGTTGGCGCCCGCAACGTTGCCTGGATCATATTTTGCTCAGCCCAAGCCTGACCCTTGAGCGCGTTCAGGTACTGGATCAGCCTATCTCGGACCATCTGCCGGTAGCCGTCGATATCCGTCTGCCAGGCTCTGTCGGCGTCGACTCCCAGATCGCGCTGCGCCCGCCTGACAACGGGGCGAAGGCATGAGGGACGAGGCCGCGCGCTGGAAAGAGAAATACCTTAAAAGCGTGGAGCTGCAAGACAAGCTTGAGCGCCGCTGGAATGCCCGCCTCGACTTGCTGCGCCGTGGCCTGGTGCGTAGCACCCTGGCCGCTGAGGGCACGGACCGCACGGTCGACCAATGCATGAAAGAAATGCGCGAAGCGGTGCGCACCAATGAGATGGACGCCGCCCTTGCCGCCTTGCTGCCGCGCCTTGAAAAAGCCGTGCTCGACTCCGAGCAGCGACGTGAAACCCGGGTTGAGCAAGTCAGCGCAGCGCTCAATACGCTGGTCACCCAACTGCAGGCCCTGCCACTGCCCCGTGAGGTCAGCAAGCCGCTCAAGGCCTATGCCAAACAGCTCGAAAACCGGGTGACGCACGCCCGAGAAATACCGCTGCTGCTTGGTGAGCTGAGTCACTTGCAAGGGCAGGCACTGGCGCCGCAACTCAATGACGCCCAGCCGCCCAAGCCGGGCTTGTTACAGCGATTATTTGGTGCACAAGACGCTGAAAAGGCACTTGGCGAAGCGACTGTGGTTCCGATTCCGGTTGAGACTCAGGCGCCGCGACCGGCTGCGCCGAACAGTGTGGTCCCAGCGCATGTTGCCGAGCCGCCGGCAGTACCCACGCCTCAGCCTGAACCGGTAATTGTTGAAGCCGAACCACAGCCCTTGCCGCCCGTTGCTACGGCTGACGATGACGACCAGGCGCTTGCCGAGCCGTCCCCTTCGGTACCTCAAGAGGCTCAAGAGGCTCAAGAGGCTCAAGAGCATGCATCCAGCGGTGCACTTGAGTCAGTGGTCGCGATGGTTGAGGCCGAAAATGATCAAGCCCGGGATTTCGTTGAGCAGTCGCCGCTCGACGAACAGACTGAGCTGGCCGAAGTCGATGCTGTCTATGCCTTGCCTGATGCCCCCGAGCCAACCTACAGCAGCGTGGCCGAGCACATTGAGTCCACACTGCTCGGGTTGTTGAGCGGCCTGTCGCTGCCTGAACACCACAGGCCACAGGCCGAGGCCATGTGCCGGCGTCTGGAAAAAGGGCTCAACTGGTACGAATTACTGCCGATCCTCGACGATCTTGCGGTTTTGATGCTGGCCATTACTGACAGCGGCCAGCATGAATTCGAGGCTTACCTCAAACAGCTCAATGAACGCCTGGAGTCATTTCAGAACAACCTCCAGGCGGCCAGCGAGGGTCATGCCGAGGGTCGATCCGCCGCCGACGACTTGCACAGCCAGCTGCGCGAACATGTGGACGGTTTGCAAAACAGCGTGCAGGACGCCGTTGACCTTAACAGCCTCAAGCACCTGCTGGAAAATCGTCTCGAAGGGCTGCTGGGCACGATGGACCAGCACCAGCAGCAGCGCATCGCCCGTGAACAGGAGGTCTCGGCCCACCTCCAGGGGCTGGCCGAGCGTATCGCGAGCATGGAACAGCAGGCCCAGGGCTATCGCGAGCATCTTGAAGAACAGCGCCAAAAAGCACTGATAGACCCCCTGACCGATCTGCCTAACCGGGCGGCATGGGGCGAACGCCTGCAATATGAAGTCGATCAGTGGCAAAAAAACGGTAATCCTCTACTGATTGCCATGCTCGACCTCGATCATTTCAAGCGTATCAATGATGGTTATGGCCACCTGGCGGGCGACAAGGTGCTCAAGATCATTGCCACCCAATTGCGCAAGCATCTGCGGCCGATCGACTTTATTGCCCGCTTTGGTGGCGAAGAGTTTGTGCTACTGATGCCCGATACGCCGTTGAGCGCAGGTTTGCATCTGATCGAGAAGCTGCGGGCAGCAATCCAGGCCTGTCCGTTCCACTTCAAGGGCGAACCCGTGACCATCACCACGTCTATCGGTGTATCCGCGTTCAGGCCGGGTGATCGCAGTGACCATGTGCTTAAACGGGCTGATGAAGCACTGTATCGGGCCAAACGGCGTGGACGTAACTGCGTGGAGCCTCAAGCAGCGACTATTGAAACTTGATATTTATTTGTCGCTTTATGTAGTTACTTTCTAGACAGCAAGTAGTCCCTGTCGGTATTTAAAATTAATTAACGGATTCCCTCGCGGCTTTCTTGACGGGTTGTGAGTGGGCGACTTATATAAAATAACAGACCGGTTTGGTTACCCGACAAGTAACGACGGCACTGTAGACATCTCATTATCAAACCCCCATCGACAATGCCGCCGGGCACTGCAGGCTCTAGCCAGCCGGTATAAAGCCAGTACGGTGTACGGCCGTAAAAGGTAGTGTATGAAAATATTGATTTACTTGTTACCTGTGTTCTTTTTGATCACGGGCTCTGTTTCGGTAAGTGCAGCCACTAAAACCCCGATCTATTCGGCCTCTATTAACAAGGATGGAACACTGGCCGCACAATCGCCGCACTGGATTGAAAGTATTGAATACTCCAGCCAACCCGATTATGCAGCCAGTTATAAAGTTAATCTGATGCCCGATGCCTTTCAAAAGGAGCCAAAATTTTGTGTGGCATCGACTTACGACAATTCAAGCTATGAACATACCCTTTATGGCATCGCCAAATTGTCGAGCAAACCGACCCGATCCGAAGTGAATGTTATAGGCTTGATGCTGGGTGCCAACGGGCCATCCGGGGATTCATCGATGAGTTTTTACCTGGTGTGCGGCAAATAAATCACCTTACGAAGGCTGCGACCCTGTTGGTGTTTACAAGGTCGCAGCCCTTGTCTTCATCCGGTACAGCTGCACGACACGGGCGGTAAGGTATGCTTGCCTATTAATTGCTCAGTCGTGTTGTTCTCGCCCATGAAATTCTCCGCCCTGATCTTGTCCCTTGCCCTGCTGGCCGGTTGCAGCAACGGTCTGCGCATGGACACCAGTCATCCTTCGATCAACCACGACAGCCGCGTGCAGTTTGTGGTGCTTCACTACACCTCAACCTCGCTGGAGCGCTCCCTGGAGCTGTTAACCCGCGGTCCGGTCAGCAGCCATTACCTGGTCGGGGATACTCCGCCGACCATTTACAAACTGGTGGATGAAAACCAGCGCGCCTGGCACGCCGGTGAAAGCCAATGGAAGGGCCGCACCTGGCTGAACTCCAGCTCCATCGGCATTGAAATCGTCAACAAGGGTTTTCGCGATACGCCCGAAGGTCGAGTCTGGTACCCCTATACAGAGGGTCAGGTCCAGTCGGTTATCGCACTGCTCAAAGATATTTCAACCCGCTATCAGATCGACCCGCGCAACATCATTGGCCACAGCGATATCGCGCCCTTGCGCAAGCTGGATCCGGGCCCGCTGTTTCCCTGGAAGCGCCTGGCCGACGCTGGCTTTGGCATCTGGCCAAACGCCCGGGCCGTAGCCCGGGAGCAAGCGCTGTACGCCAGCAACTTGCCAAGCATCACCTGGTTCCAGCAGCAACTGGCGCTTCTGGGCTACGAAACCCCGCAAACTGGAGAGCTGGATGTCGCCACTCGTCACGTTCTGGCCGCCTTCCAGATGCATTTCAGGCCTTCGCGATACGATGGCACTCCGGATGCTGAAAGTGCGGCCATTTTGAAAGTGCTGAACACGCAAAAGCACTGATGAGCTAGAGCAATGGCAGGGCCATGTAAAATTGTGTGCCTTGCCCTGGACGCGAATACACCCCAATGCGCCCGCCATGCAGTTGCACAATCTCTTTGCACAGTGCCAGCCCAAGGCCGGCGCCACCCTTTTTGCGCCCCACTTGCACAAAGGGCTCAAAAATCCGCCCTTGTTGGCTATAGGCAATGCCTTCGCCATTGTCTTCGATGCTGATAATCACCCGTTCCCCATGGCGCCTGGCCTGCAGGCAGATCTGCCCGCCACTGGCGGTGTGGCGCAAGGCGTTGTCCAGCAGGTTGTCCAGCACCCGCTCCAACTGGGCCTGATCGGCCCGCAACTCAGGTAGCGGTTGTTGCAGCTGCACCAGCAGCTCGACATTTTTTACCCGCGCACGGTCGGCGAAACGGACACGGGCGTCCTCGAGCATGTGTTCGACACTGCAGGGGGCCAGCGTCAGCTTCTGCATGCCGTTTTGATAGCGGGAGAAGTTCAGCAGGTCATTGATCAACTGCATCAGGCGCTGCATTTCTTCGTTGACGGTGTTGAGCAGGTCGGTTTCCCGTGACTGGGGATCAAAGCGCGATCGCTCCAGAAACAACCCGAACGCCATATGCATGCCGGTGACGGGGGTGCGCAACTCATGGGAGGCCCGCAACACGAACTCGCTGCGTACCCGCTCAAAGGCACGCTGCTCGGTGACGTCGTGCAGCACCATGACGGCGCCGAGGATAGGCCCCTTGGGCTGGCTCACCGGGGTCAAGCTGTAGGTCAGGAGTCGGGTTTCGCCTTCAATGTCGACGCTCAAGTCTTCCGGCAAGCGCTCAAGACTGCCTCCGCGCAGTACTGTTTGCAGTTGCTGGTCGAGTTCCGGACGTTGCAAGGCCTCACCCAGCGACTGCCCCAATCGCCCTTCATCCCAACCCAGCTGGCGCTGTGCGACGGGGTTCAAGTGCTCCAGCCGGCCTTGCTGATCGATCATCAACAACCCGTCATCGATACTGTCGAGTACCGCTTGCAGCCGCTGCTGGCCCGCCAGCAGCTCATCGATGTTGGTTGCCTGATGCTGGCGCAATGCCTCGGCCATAATCCCAAAGCGCCGCGTCAGCAGGTTCATCTCTGTGGCCGAGGAGAGCGGCAACACCACTTCGAAATTACCTTTGCCAATGTTATCCGCGGCCTTGGCCAGCGCCTCGATCGGGGCACCAAAACGCCTGGCAATACCGTGGGCGGTGATAAAGCCGATGATCAGCACGGCAATGCCGACCAGGCCGAGCAAGGCGGCGACGACCAAGGCGCGATCCCGGGCTGCGGCCTGGGCGGCATATATGGTGTCGAGCGCACGACGGTGTTCGGTAATCAGACCGTTGCGCAGTTGATTGAAGCGGCTGGTCAGATCCTTGTCATTGCTCAGGTTCAGTTGCGCGTCGCTGGCCTTGTTGAAGGCCAGCAAAAAACTGCTGTAATCCTCCCGGGCCTGGGCAAAACCGCTATGCAGATTGTTTTTACGCTCATGCTCGATGCCCTCGTCGAGCAGCTTCAAATACTCCCGGGCTGATGACTTCAGCGCTTCGGGATCTGGCTGGTTATGCAGCATCATCACCAACTGATCGCCCAGCGACTGACGCAGTTTCAGGCCCAGATCGAGGGTAATGAAGTTGTTACGAATCAGCGCTTCCTGGGTTTTCGCCATTTGCATCACGCTGACGACGCCAAGCAACAGGCCAAGCAGCGCCACCGTGATTAACGCGGAAATGCTCAGGAACAGGCGGGTGCGCAGCTTGATCGCAAGTTTCATCGCGGGCTCACAGGTTGTACTGCTTACGTTTGCGGTACAGCGTCGAGGCATCGATACCCAGGGTTTTTGCTGCCTGATCCAGGGTTTCACTGGTGGCCAGGACGGCGCCGATATGGGCTTTCTCCAGTTGGTCGAGGCTCAGAGCAGCACCAATGCGCGGGGCGTTGGGTACCGTTTGTTCGGCCATGCCCAGATGGCTGACTTCAACCACTTCCTGCGGGCAAATAATACTCGCGCGCTCAACCACATTGCGCAACTCGCGGATATTGCCCGGCCAACGGTAATTGGCCAGGGCCCGGCGGGCTTCCTCACTGAAGCCGCGGGCAGGGCGAGCATATTCCTTGACGAAACGGGCCAGGAAACGGTCGGCCAGGGTCAGGATATCCTCACTGCGCTCGCGCAGCGGCGGCAAATGCAGGGTGATCACGTTGAGACGGTAGAGCAGGTCTTCACGGAAGCGGCCATCGCGCACCATGTCCTCAAGGTGGAGGTTGGTGGCGGCCAGAATCCGTACATCGGCGCGGCGGGTAACGGGGTCGCCGACGCGCTCGTATTCTTTGTCCTGAATAAAGCGCAGCAGTTTTGGCTGTAGGGCCAGCGGGAAATCGCCGATTTCATCGAGGAACAAGGTACCGCCATCGGCCTGATTCACCCGGCCCAGGGTGCTTTCGCTGGCACCGGTAAAGGCTCCACGGGTATGGCCAAACAGTTCGCTTTCCATCAGCTCGGCCGTCAGTGACGGACAATTGATCGTGACACAGGACTTTTTCGCCCGTTTGCTCCAGCCGTGGATTGCGCGTGCCAGTTCCCCCTTACCGGTACCCGACTCGCCCAGAATAAGAATATTGGCATCCGTACCGGCCACCTGGCGGGCGGTTTCGAGCACCGCCATCATGGCCGGGCTATGGGAGTCGAGGCCTTCTTTGGGCTTGCGTACTTCACCCTCCAGGGCTTCAAGCCGGGCCGCCAACTGGCGCACTTCCAGTTGCTTGGCCGTGGCCAGCCTTAGCTGGTCGGGGCTGCACGGCTTGACCAGATAATCGGCGGCACCTGCCTGGATCGCATCAACGGCTGTATCGACGGCCGAGTGGGCAGTGACTATCACAACACGCATCCACGGCGCCTGGATACGCATTTGAGCCAGCACATCCAGACCGTTGTCTTCGCCCAGGCGCAGATCGAGAAAACACAGATCAAACACCTGTCGTTGCAGCAGTGCGTCGGCCTGCGCTGCGCTGTTGGCGGTGGCGACAGTGTAGCCCTCGTCTTCGAGGCAATAGCGGAATGTACGCAGGATGGCGGACTCATCGTCGACCAGCAGAATGCGGCCCTGTTGCTCTTTGGCTGAATCCATTTCCTACGTTCCTTTATATGTGGTCTTGGTTAGTGTCGGAATAATCGGGCAAGTTGCATGATTTTTCTGATTGATTCCGAGGCTAGCACCGAAGGCTCTGGCCTGCATAAGGTAACTGGCTGATTTTGCGGCTTTTTGCGTTGAGTCGCAGGTCGAAATTAATCCCTCTCGCAGCAGCTGACTCGCGGAGCAAGGCTGCGTCCGACGGCGAAGCCGTCGTAAACCCTGAAAACCGAATTTTACTGGCACACCGTGGTGTCTGATTTGCGACGGCTGTGCCGCCGCACGCAGCCTCGCTCCGCGAGTCAGCTGCTACGCGACGTGTGGTATCCCCTGATCGTGCAGAACGCCCGACCCGCAGGCCGGGCATCGTGCAGGTTGCGCGTCAAATCCATCCGAACAAATAGATAACATATTGATTTATAACGGTTTTTTATTGTGCCAAAAGCTGGCACGGCCCCTGCAATTACCCTTGTACAGAGCGTCGCACAGAGCGGCTCAACCTCACATTGACCACCGGGTGGCAGGAGTTTGAACATGAATATTCACGAATTCTCCAACTTGCGTGTTTCGTCATTGCATCTGCAACAAGGTCTGTTCGCCAGCCTTGCGTTGTCGGTGACCCTGATCGGTGGTCAGCAGTTGGGCCGGTTGGAGCAAGCACCGCAGCCGGTTGCCGCTGCACAGCACTACATCGCTCCCCAGCAGCACTTCAAGGCATTTGGCCCAGTGTCTGATACCACTGGCCGTTACGAACTCGCAGCCTCGGACGAAACCCAAATCGCCCGCTCGCAACCAGCACCTGAACGTTGGGTGTTTTAAGTGTTCACAACCTTGAGGCCCTGATCGGGCGTCGAGACACACCCTCATCACCCTGTTTCGCACAGTAATAAGGAGAATCACCATGTTGAGTTGGGCCATTACCTTCCTGATTATCGCCATCATCGCTGCTGTCCTGGGCTTCGGTGGTATTGCGGGCACCGCTACCGGCATCGCCAAGATTCTCTTTGTCGTGTTCCTGGTGATGTTTGTGGTGTCCTTTATCTTTGGTCGCCGCGGTCGAGGCTAGAGATGACCGCCCCCTCCTTTAAGGCTACGGTCGCTGTCCTGGTAACGGGCGGCGGCCGAGGGGCATGAAACCGGTTACATGGATGCAGGCAGCCAAGGTTCTACCTTGGTTTTTTTGTGCCCGGAGAAAATCTTTCGGCGGCTGTAATGCCTTATCAGGGTTCATTTTTTTGAAAACAAATGTGGCCTGAACAGCACTTCGAAACGTCGACCGTATATCGACTTGTAGAAAAATAGCCCGGACTTATATCTGATTTGTGTTGTCGGATATTTCTTGGATATAAGCGGCTCAATGCCACCCCCTCCTTAGCCAAAAAGACCTTGAAACAGCCGGTCTACGGCACTTATGTCGTCTATTCTGTGGATTCTCAGGAGGGGCGATTTGAGGTCTTGTCGGACAAAACCCATGCCGATTCGGCATAGGGTAGGCGTTTACGGCATTAGACGGCCACCTCATGCATGGGAATAGTTGCGCCTTTTTTCGCCTGCCAAAGAGCCTTTCGGGCTCGGTTTGGGCGACCTTCTACGGGGGTGGCGGTTTCTGCTTTTTGCGCTTTCAAGCGCTCTATTCAGAGCCTCTGCCCGAGTCCACTTGAAGTAAGGGTAATGACATGAAGAAGGCAAAACTTAGCCTCGCCTGGCAGATCCTGATTGGTCTGGTCCTCGGGATTGCAATCGGCGCGCTGCTTAACCATTTCAGTGCTGAAAAGGCCTGGTGGATCAGTAACGTTCTGCAACCTGCCGGCGATATCTTTATCCGTCTGATCAAGATGATCGTAATCCCAATCGTGATTTCTTCACTGGTTGTCGGGATTGCAGGCGTGGGAGATGCGAAGAAACTCGGTCGTATCGGTTTTAAAACCATCATTTACTTCGAGGTGGTCACCACCATCGCGATCCTGGTCGGCCTGGTGCTGGCCAACGTGTTCCAACCCGGTGCCGGGATCGACATGAGCACCCTGGGCACGGTCGATATTTCCAAGTACGCAGCCACGGCAGCTGAAGTCACGCATGAACATGCGTTTATCGAGACCATCCTCAACCTGATTCCATCGAACATCTTCGCGGCCATGGCTCGCGGTGAGATGTTGCCGATCATCTTCTTCTCGGTGCTCTTCGGTCTCGGTTTGTCGAGCCTGAACGCCGAACTGCGCGACCCGCTGGTGAAAACCTTCCAGGGCGTGTCCGAGTCGATGTTCAAAGTCACTCACATGATCATGAACTACGCGCCAATCGGTGTGTTCGCCCTGATCGCCGTGACCGTCGCCAACTTCGGTTTCGCCTCGCTGGTGCCTCTGGCCAAGCTGGTGCTGCTGGTTTACGGCGCCATCCTGTTCTTCGCCGTTGCGGTGCTGGGCCTGATTGCCAAGCTGTTCGGCTTCTCGGTGTTCAAGCTGATCCGTATCTTCAAGGATGAACTGGTTCTGGCTTACTCCACCGCCAGCTCCGAAACCGTGCTGCCACGCGTGATCGAGAAGATGGAAGCCTACGGCTGCCCGAAAGCGATCTGCAGCTTTGTGGTACCGACCGGCTACTCGTTCAACCTTGACGGCTCGACCCTGTACCAGAGCATCGCGGCAATCTTTATCGCCCAGCTGTATGGCATCGACTTGTCGATCAGCCAGCAACTGCTGCTGGTACTGACCCTGATGGTGACCTCCAAAGGCATCGCCGGTGTACCAGGCGTATCCTTCGTGGTACTGCTGGCGACCCTGGGCAGCGTGGGTATCCCGCTGGAAGGCCTGGCCTTTATCGCCGGTGTTGACCGTGTGATGGACATGGCCCGTACGGCCCTGAACGTGATCGGTAACGCCCTGGCGGTACTGGTAATCTCCCGTTGGGAAGGCATGTACGACAACGCCAAGGGCGAGCGCTACTGGAACTCGCTGCCGCACTGGCGCAGCAAGGAAGCCCTGCCAAAAGGTGAGTAACCTCGCCTGGTAGCGCAACTCCCACAAACCCCGGCCCTGGCCGGGGTTTGTTGTTTCTGGGGGTAGGCCGCTATCATTCGCATCATCTTCCAGGAGTTTTCTTGATGCTCAACGGCCTATGGCTCAGCTTTTTCGTCGTCGCTACGGTGTCGGCGCTCGCCCAATGGCTGGTGGGGGGCAACGCGGGGATCTTCTCGGCGATCGTGGAAAGCATCTTCGCCATGGCCAAGTTGTCCGTCGAAGTGATGATCTTGCTCTTCGGCACCCTGACGTTATGGCTCGGCTTCCTGCGCATTGCCGAAAAAGCCGGCATCGTCGATTGGCTGGGCAGGGCCCTGGGGCCTCTGTTCAAGCGCCTGATGCCGGAAGTCCCGCCTGGGCATCCGGCGCTGGGCTTTATCACCCTGAACTTCGCCGCCAACGGCCTGGGGCTGGATAACGCGGCCACGCCCATCGGCCTCAAGGCCATGCGTGCCCTGCAAGAGCTCAACCCGAGCCCGACCAGTGCGAGTAATGCACAGATCCTGTTTCTGGTGCTCAACGCCTCGTCCCTGACCCTGCTGCCGGTCACTATCTTCATGTACCGTGCCCAGCAAGGGGCGCCGGACCCGACACTGGTATTCCTGCCGATCCTGCTGGCCACCAGCGCCTCGACCCTGGTCGGCTTGCTGTCGGTGGCCATTGTCCAGCGCCTGCGTCTGTGGGACCCGGTGGTGCTGGCGTACCTGGTGCCTGGCGCGCTGATCCTGGGCGGTTTCATGGCATTGCTGGCGACCCTGTCAGCCACGGCGCTGGCCAGCTTGTCGTCGATCCTGGGCAACCTCACGCTGTTCGGCCTGATCATGCTGTTTCTGGTGATCGGGGCGCTGCGCAAGGTCAAGGTCTACGAAGCGTTTGTGGAAGGGGCCAAGGAAGGCTTCGACGTCGCGAAAAACCTGTTGCCGTATCTGGTGGCGATGCTGTGCGCGGTGGGTGTGCTGCGTGCTTCCGGGGCACTGGATTTTGGCCTGGACGGTATTCGCCATGTGGTTGAGTGGCTGGGTTGGGATACGCGCTTTGTCGATGCGCTGCCAACGGCCATGGTCAAACCCTTTTCGGGCAGTGCGGCGCGGGCCTTGCTGATCGAGACCATGCAGACCCAGGGTGTGGACAGCTTCCCGGCGCTGGTGGCGGCCACGGTGCAGGGCAGCACGGAAACCACGTTCTATGTGCTGGCGGTGTACTTCGGCGCCGTGGGCATCCAGCGTGCCCGGCATGCGGTGGGTTGCGCCCTGCTGGCCGAGTTTGCCGGCGTGGTGGCGGCGATTGCGGTGTGCTACTGGTTCTTCGGCTAACCCAGGCCACCTTGTGGGAGCGGGCTTGCTCGCGATGGCATCACCGCGGCCACGCAGGTAAACCGTGTTGCCTGCATCGCGAGCAAGCCCGCTCCCACAGGTTTACAGGGTTTTACGCCACACACTCACCAGCCACGGTTGCTGGTCACGGGGCAAGCCCGCCGGGCGGTAGTAGTGCTCCAGCTCGGCAAACCCTGCAGCCGTCAGCATCGTCCGCCAGTTCTGCAGATCGTGATAAGCCCCGTAACGCTCACCGTTCCAGCCTTCGCGGTTGTCGCCGCGCGGGTTGGAACTGAGCAGTACGCCGCCGGATTTCAGGGCTGCATGCAGCTTGCCCAGCACCTGACCCAGTTCCTGGGTCGGCACATGGAACAACGAAGCATTGGCGAAGATGCCGTCGAAGCGTTCAGCGGGCAAGTCGAGCTTGAGGAAGTCCTGGTGCCACACTTCACAGCCGCTGTCTTCGCGGGCCATTTGGGTGAAGCGTTCGGTGCCGTCCAGCCCGATTGCCACATGCCCGAGGCGGGTGAAAGCCTGCAGGTCGCGACCCGGCCCGCAGCCGAAATCCAGGACAGTGAAGGGCGCCGAACCTTGAATATGACGCAACAGGGCGTCGATGTTCTGGCTCACGTCATGGTCGCGGGTGCCTTCACGGAAGCCCTCGGCGCTCTGTTGATAGTGGCTCAGGGTCGTGGCGGCAATCTGTTCGAGAGTTTTTGCATCGAGGGTCATCGCAGGCTCGGTCGGCGGCAGGGCTGGCCGCCGACTATACCTCAGCGTTTGTTCAGTGCCAGGGCCAGGCGGTCACCACCCAGCTGAATCACGGCCACCAGAATCACCAGCAATACGATCACGGTCAGCATCACCTGCGAGTCGAAGCGCTGGTAACCATAGCGGTACGCGATGTCACCCAGCCCGCCGGCACCAATCGCACCGGCCATGGCCGACGAATTGATCATCGTCACCAGGGTGATGGTAAAACCGCCGACGATGCCGGGTAAGGCTTCGGGCAGCAGTACGTGCCAGATAATGTGATGGCGCTTACAGCCCATGGCTTGGGCGGCTTCAATCAAACCGTGATCCACCTCACGCAGGCTGACTTCAGCTATGCGTGCAAAAAACGGTGTGGCGGCGATGGTCAGCGGTACGACCGCCGCCCATACGCCGTAGGTAGTGCCCACAATCAGGCGGGTGAACGGGATCAATGCCACCATCAAAATCAGAAACGGGATTGAACGGAACAGATTGACGAACGCACCCAGAGCCTTGTTCAGTGTGGGGGCTTGATAAATCCCGCCTTTGCCGCTGGTGACCAGGATCACCGCCAGCGGTATGCCCAGAACCAGCGCGATCAGCGACGACACACCGACCATCAGGAAGGTGTCGATCACCCCCTGCCACAAACGATCAAATCCCATAGCCCACTACCTCGACCTGTTGTGCCCATTGCCCGGCCCGTTTGCGCAGCTCTTCGGCGCCCAGCGAAGTGCTGGTTACGCTGAGCAGCAGTTGCCCCAGGGCATGCCCCTGGATGTGTTCGACGCCGCCGTGGAGCAGCCGCACTTGCCCTCCCAGCGCGCTGAACAGCGCTCCCAGGTCGGGCTCTTGGGCCAGCCGGCCGGTAAAACGCAGGCGCAAGATCACGCTGGCTTGTGCGGACTGTGCCTGCGCCGAAATACGGTTACGCAGCGCTTCAGGCAGGGTCGCCTGCAAGGGCGCCAACAGGGTCTTGCTGACGTCATGCTGAGGATCGCCGAAGACCTGCCACACAGGGCCTTGCTCGACCACGCGACCTTGCTCCAGTACCACTACGCGGTGACAGATATCACGAATCACGGCCATTTCATGGGTAATGAGGATGATGGTCAGGCCCAGGCGCTGGTTGATTTCGCGCAGCAGACCGAGGATCGACTGAGTGGTTTCGGGGTCCAGGGCCGAGGTGGCTTCGTCGCACAGCAAAATCGCCGGATCGTGCACCAGCGCACGGGCAATGCCCACACGCTGTTTTTGCCCGCCCGACAGTTGCGCCGGGTAAGCCGTGTGCTTGCCTTGCAGGCCAACCAGCTCCAGCAGCTCACGCACCTTCTGCTCCCGTTGCAGCTTGGGCACGCCCGCCACCTTGAGTGGCAACTCGACGTTCTGCCATACGGTTTTGGCCGACATCAGGTTGAAGTGCTGGAAGATCATGCCGATCTTGCGCCGCAGCGCCACCAGCTTGTCTTCGTCAAAGCTGGCGATATCGACCTGATCGATCAGCACGCGGCCGCGGGTAGGCTGTTCGAGGCGGTTGATGGTGCGAATCAACGACGACTTGCCAGCACCGCTGCGCCCGATGATGCCGAAGAGCTCCCCGCGCTGGATTGCCAGATCAATACCCGTGAGGGCATCCACAGGGCCCTGGCGGCCGTCATAGGTTTTGCCGATACCGATAAAACGCACATGGGCGTGGCTCAACTCAGGGTGCAGCTCGGTGTGGTTGGCGCCGGGCTGCGGCTGATCGAGCCGCTCGCGAGCAATGGCCACATTCATGGTCAGCCTCCCCAGCCGGGCTGGTACAGAGTGCCGTAGGTCTTATCCAGCGCAGCTTTGACCACTGGCGAGTGCTGATAGATATCAATAAATTTGGCCAGACGCGGGTCGTCTTTGTTCTTGGGCTGGATCACGAACTGAATCACATACTCGGGGTGGTCGATGCCGTCGAACAGCAAGGCCGACTCGGCATCGAAGGTTTTCGACAGGCGAATGTAGGCTGGATAACCCTGCACCAGGTCGGCATCGTCGTAGGCTCGTACCAGTTGCACGGCCTCAACCTGCAGGATCTTTATCTTTTTCGGGTTGGCGATGATGTCCTCTTCCGTCGCCTTGTAACCAACGCCCGGCTTGAGTGTAATCAGCCCGGCCTTGGCCAGCAGTTGCAGGCCACGCCCGCTATTGATCGGGTCATTGGCAATGGCAACAGTTGCGCCTTCAGGCAGGGCGTCGAGGCTTTTGTATTTTTTCGAGTACAGGCCCACGTTGTTGATGATGCCTTTGGCGTAGGGTGCCAAATCGAACCCGGCGGCGGCCTTGGCGTTTTCCAGGAACGGGATGTGCTGGAAGTAATTCACATCGATATCGCCGCTGGCCAGGCTGACGTTGGGTGCGATCCAGTCGGTGAACTCCACCAGCTCGACCTTGAGCCCTTGCTTGTCGGCCTCGGCCACTGCGGTTTCCAGGGGAATGGCGAACGCGGCGGTGGTACCGACCTTGAGCGGCTTGTCGGCCGCGTGGAGCAAACCGCTAAACAGCCCGAGGGCCAGAACCAGTGCGTGTTTTTTGTTCATGATAATTGCCCAGTCAAAGAGTCGGAATTCGAACCCTGTGGGAGCGAGCCTGCTCGCGAAAGTTTGGCAGTCCTGCAAGCTTCGCGAGCAGGCTCGCTCCCACAAAAAAACAGTTATGCGCTGTGCCTGAAGGCCGCACCTGTATGGCGTTGCGGCAAGTGCGCATCGCCTTCCACAAACAGCTTCTGACGCAGGCTGCCAGTGTCATAAGCGGTTTTATAAGAGCCCCGGCGCTGCAGTTCGGGGACCACCAGGTCGATAAAATCGACGTAGCTTTCAGGGGTGACGATGCGGGTCAGGTTGAACCCGTCCAGGCCGGTTTCTGCAATCCAGGATTCCAGCTCGTCGGCCACTTGCGCAGGCGAACCCACCAGCGTGATGTAACGCCCGCCCAGGGCGTGCTGTTCGAGCAGCTTGCGCCGGGTCCAGTCGTTGTTTTGCAGCACTTTGGTGGCGGACTGGATCGCGTTGCTCTTCACGTACTGGATCGGCTCGTCCAGTTCGTAATCGGCAAAGTCGATACCCGTGGAGCTGGAAAAGTGCGCCACGCCGGCTTCGGCACTGGCATAGCTCAGGTACTCGTCACGCTTGGCCAATGCCTGGGCCTCGGTCGGCGCCACGATCACGTTGATCCCCATAAACAGCTTGATGTCGTCCGGGTTGCGGCCCGCAGCCACAGCGCTGGCGCGCACCTTGTCGACCTGGGCTCTGGTCGCTGCCTTGGTCTGCCCGCTGATAAACACGCACTCGGCATGGCGACCGGCAAACACCAGGCCGCGATCCGAGCTGCCCGCCTGAAACAGCACCGGGGTGCGTTGCGGCGACGGTGCGCAAAGGTGATAACCCTCCACCTGATAGAACTCACCTTCGTGTTTGATCTTGTGCACCTTGTCGGGCCGGGCATAGATGCGCCGGGCCGGGTCATTGAGCACGGCGTCGTTTTCCCAGCTGCCTTCCCATAGCTTGTAGAGCACTTGCAGGTACTCATCGGCCTGATCGTAGCGCCGGTCATGCTCGACCTGTTCGGTCAGGCCCATGGCTTTGGCTGCACTGTCGAGGTAGCCGGTAACAATATTCCAGCCAACGCGACCGCGGGTCAGGTGGTCCAGGGTCGATATGCGACGCGCGAATAAATACGGCGTTTCGTAGGTCAGGTTGGCGGTCAGGCCAAAACCGAGGTTCTTGGTGACGGCAGCCATCGCCGAAACCAGCAGCAGTGGATCATTGACCGGTAGCTGGATCGCCTCTTTGAGCGGCATATCAACCGATTGTTGATAAACGTCATACACGCCCACGATATCGGCGATAAACAGCCCGTCGAACAGCCCGCGTTCCAGCAGCTGCGCCAACTCAGTCCAGTATTCAAGGGTGTTGAAGGTGGTCGAGTTGTCCCGTGGGTGGGTCCACAGACCGTGGTTGATATGACCAATGCAGTTCATGTTGAAGGCATTGATCAGAATCTTCTTTTTGCTCATCAGATGGTCCCCCGCAATGGCGGGTTGGCATCATTTAGGTAGTAATTGCCTACCGCGTGGTACTTCCAGCGCACCGGGTCATGCAGGGTGTGCACGCGGGCGTTGCGCCAGTGACGGTCAAGGCCGTGCTCGGCCAGCGTGGCCTGGCTGCCGGCGAGCTCAAACAGGGTGCTGCCGGCGGCCAGGGAAATTTCGGTGCTCAGGGCCCGGGCTTCTGCGATGGCAATCGAGGCTGCGGCGACGGTGCTGGCGCTGGTGTTGCTCTGAGCAATATCCAGAAACGCTCCGGCACGTTCCAGCAGGGCTTCGGCGGCATGCAGACGTACGCTCAAATGGCCGAAGCTTTTGAGGGTCAGCGGGTCTTCGCTGGCGATATCCGTAGTGGCATCAATCCAGGGCCGGGTTTTGCTGCGCACAAAATGCAGGGCGTCTTCAAAGGCGGCGCGGGCGATACCGGTATCGATGGCCGCGTGAAGGATCTGCGCCAGCGGGCCAACCGGGGTCGGACGCTCGAAGGCGCTTTGAAACGGGATCACGTCTTGTGCTGCGACCAGTACGTTGTCGAAAACCACCGAACCGCTGCCCGTAGTGCGCTGGCCAAAACCGCTCCAGTCGTCGATCACGCTTAGGCCATCGCTGTCGCGGCGCACGAATGCAAGATGCTGGATGCCGTTATCGTCCACAACCGAGGTAGGAATCCGCTGTGCATACAGTGCGCCAGTGGCGTAGAACTTGCGCCCGGTGATGCGGTAGCCGTGTTCGGCCTGGGCCAGATGGGTGGTGCGATCGTGTGCAGTCTTGGTGCCGATTTCAGCCAGGGCATTGCCGAAGCGCTCTCCGGCCAGCACCTCGGCATAGAGCCGCTGCTTTTGCTCGTGTGTGCCATTGACCCGTAAAACTTCGAGTGCATAAAAGTGGTTTTGCGGGATTTGCCCCAGAGAGGCATCGGCCGCAGCGATCAGCGCGATCACTTGCGCCAGGGTGACGCTGGACACGCCTGCGCCGCCGTAGGCCTTGGGCACGGTGATGCCCCACAGGCCGGTATGGGAAAACAGCTCAAGCTCATCAAACGGCAAGCGCCGCTCGCGGTCACGCAGGGCACTGTCGCGTTTGAAAAACGCCGCCAGTTCACGGGCTACGCTCAGGGCCTCGGCATCGCTGTGGATAACCGGGACCTGTTTGGATATCAGTGACATGGGTGTCTCCAGGGTCAGATCCAGGAATGCCGGGCAGGCAGGGTGCCGTTGAGGCGATACGCGCCGATGGCGTGGTATTTCCAGCGCACCGGGTCGTGCAGGGTGTGCACCCGGGCGTTGCGCCAGTGGCGGTCGAGGTTGAACTCGGCAAGGCTGGCGCGGCTGCCGGCCAGTTCGAACAATTTTTCGCTGGCCAGCAGCGACAGCTCGGTGCTCAGCACCTTGGCTTCGGCCACCGCAATCGATGCGCGGGCAGCGCCAGGGGCGTCGATCGCTGCCGCGCTGACTTCGTCCAGGACGCGTCCGGCTTTGCGCAACAAGGCTTCGGCTGCGTGCAGTTCAATGTGCAGTTTGCCGATATCGGCAATCACATAAGGATCATCGCTGTTGCGTTCGACCTTGGCGTCGATCCACGGGCGTGAGCGCTCGCGGACAAAACTCAGGGTGTCGGCAATGGCGCCGCGGGCAATGCCCAGGTCAATGGCGGCCTGGATCAATTGCGACACGGCGCCTTGAATGTTCGGAGCATCGTTGAGACGCGAACTGTCGACCACCTGTTCGGCTTCCACCCGCACGTTGTTAAGCAATACGGTGCCGCTGGCGGTGGTGCGCTGACCAAAACCGGACCAGTCATCCACGACGCGCAAGCCTGGTGTACCGCGACGAACGAAGGCCATGACCTGCCTGCCTTCATCGTTGACGGCTTTTACCGCAATCCAGTGGGCGAACAGGGCGCCGGTGGAGTAAAACTTCTGACCGTTAATGGCGAAGTCGTCGCCATCGGCGATGATCCGGGCCTTAATGTCCAAGGTGTTTTTGCTGCCGCGTTCCGGGCCCGCATTGCCGATGCGCCAGCCTTGCAGCACGCTGGAGAACAGTTGTTCTTTTTGCGCCTGGGTGGCCGTGGCAGCGATCAGGCTGAGAATGCCAACCTGATTTTGCGGGATTTGCCCCAGCGCCGGATCGGCAGCCGAGATGATCGCGAACACTTCAGCCAGGGTCACAAATGACACCTGGGGGCCGCCAAATTCGCGGGCAATGGAAATACTGCCCAGGCCGCTGCGGGTGAAGGCTTCTATGAGCGACCACGGCAGCTTGCGTTGCTGGTCGCGTTTGCCCGCGTGTTCGCGTGCACTGGCTGCCAGTGTGTGTGCGGCTTCAAGGGCTTCGTTGTCGGTGCGCAGAACCTGCGCTGCCAGCAACAGAGGCGCGACATCCTGGTCGCTTTGCAGGTGTGCATTGGCCAAGCTGGACATTAGTTGCGCTCCTTGGCTGCACTCAATGCCCTGGCGTTATGCACAAGGGTGATTGTGTTACGGACCATACCTACCTCACGTTTCATGGGAGCGCCGCTCGTGCGGCGCGGATAAAAGCTGAGAGTCCGGTGGTCCGGTTCATATACCCTAATCGAGTATAAAAATTTTAAGAACTAACTTTTAGGAATATGGATAGACGATTCCCTGGCTCCCTGCTCCTGGTTACGCCAGTTGGAACGGGGCTCTGCGGCGTGCAGTACCTCCCTCGGGGCAGGGTTGAGATAGAGCCTGGGGGCACCTACCTTGAGCACTCGCGCCGGTGCCCAGCGCGAATTGTTGCCCACGCGGTCGATCACGCAGTAGGTGACTTCCAGCTTGGCGTCTTCGCCAGCCTCCTGGATGATGTGGGGGGGCACGAACACGCTGACGGGTTTGTCGATATCCACTTTGCGCAGTTTGGGCAAATCCAGGCGTACATCCCCCCAGAGCAGGGTGATGGCGTCATTGTTGGCCATGTTGCGATAGGGTTCGATACTCACCGGGACACCGCGTTTCATCTGGCTTGGGTTAACCCCGTAGCGCTGGATGGGCTGCGGAATTACAAGCGGGGCCAGGCCCTGGTTTTCGTCACCAATGGCTTCGCCGCCAGGGCAGTCAAGTTTGACCAATATTTTAAGTTGCGCAGAAAGAACCGGGCTGCTGCCGATATGCATCACCCGGTAGTAAAGGCGCGCCGTACCATTTTGAATAAAACTCTCTGGCACTCTTAACATGACAGGCTGGCCAATACCGGCTTTGAAAATCTGCCGCGAGGCGACATAGCACCCATCCCAGAACAACTCGACAAGGTCACCTTCTTCCATGTTCTTGTAAGGGTTTATTGTAATAAGCAAGTGCTCGGCCGCGCGCGCGCACACAGTATGCCTTGCGGGGTTTGAAAGTACGGGCGGAGGGAGTTTGTTGAAACATGAGGTAAAGGGCATATTTAAAGATTCCTTTCCAGTATGTAAGGGAACGGTACACGTCTGCGCAGACCGGCCCTCGCTTTCAGCACCGAGTACTGGCCGCACATGGTTAACGCGATAAATATTTGCTTTTTGACAAGTGGCTGGGCTCGATTATTTTTATTAGATAAGAGTCTGTGGGTATGAGTGTCAAGGGCGAACAGAAGTAATATAAATGTCCCTGAATTATTCAGAATGTTCCTACTGAAAGAGTACTTTAAAGTTGCATGACAAGTAGTTCTGGCGATGAGCGATGAGTCATCAGTCTAAGTTTACAGACTGTTTAATGGTCCTCTCTCACCAGGCCTTTGCACGCGCCCAATCACTCGGGACCACAGCCAGCATGATTTTTTTGCGTTTTTGCCATTTATTTCACACTCCGTCTGCATAATCGCCATGCACGAGGCAGCTGGTTAGCCCGCTTTGTGATATTTAGATCTGGCCCAACATTTCGGAAGCCCACTCAAATGGCAACAAACCCACAGTTGATACCGCCTGTTCCCCGGTCCTCACGTTTCAGCATGCGCTGGTATTCCTGGGTATTACTGGTGGGGGTATTGGTCTACGGGCTCGCGTGGATCATGCATTGGGATGACCGCGGTGCGTTGTGGGTACTGGAGCGGTTTGAGAGCCCGTCCGAGCAGAACGAAAGCATATGGCTACCTGACTACAGGGCGGTGATTGATGCCAAGGTGTTGCCGGGAATGGAAAAGGACGAGGCATCGGACCTGGCCTATAACCCGCTGACCAAAACACTGTTCTCGGTGATGGGTAAAAACCCTTTTCTCGTGGAACTGACTCTGGATGGCGACGTACTGCGCAAAATCCCGCTGGTGGGCTGGAGCAACCCGGAGGGCCTGACAGTCATGGAGAACGGCCTGCTGGCCATTGTCGATGAGCGTGAGCATATGCTGAGCATCATCAACATCGACGCGGACACCAAGTCCCTGAATATTGCCGACTTCCCCAAGTACGACCTGGGGCCTTCGAAAAACCAGAACAAGGCCTTCGAAGCCATTGCCTGGGACCCTCGCCGCCAACAACTGCTGCTGGGTGAAGAGCGTCCGCCGCAGTTGTTTGTATGGAAGAGCGACGGTAGCCAGGTGCTAACCGGCAGCAAGCAGAAAGTGCCAAGCGATGAGCTGGATCTACGTAACCTGTCGGCCCTGAGCATCGATCCGCGTACAGGCCATACACTCGTACTGTCGGCCGATTCGCATATGCTGCTGGAGCTCGATGAGCTGGGTGAGCAGGTCAGCTTCATCACCTTGCTCGGTGGCTTCAATGGCCTGAAGAACACCATTCCCCGGGCCGAAGGTGTCGCGATTGATGAACACGGCACGCTGTATATGGTGAGCGAACCGAACCTGTTTTATCGCTTCGAGAAGGTGGCCAAATAAATCCCGCGCTCGCGCAAGACATGTTGCCCGTTGAGGTTTAAGGTTCAATTCAGACAGCCGTGGTATTTCATTGGCCTGATCTGTTTAGAGTTCGACCCATGCGCCGTGTCAACCGCACTACCGTTTTTACTCTCTGTATAACGCTGGTAGCCTTGCTGGCCGCCGGCTTTGCCGCGCAACATTTTCGCCTGTTTGAACGGACCTGGTTCCAGATCAGCCAGATGTGGCACCCCGCCAATCCTGATGCAATCAACCTGGGAGACTACCGCGCCGTAATGCAGGGCAAGGTCATCGAAGGGCTTGAGGATGATGTCTCGGCACTGACCTTCGATCCATTGCGTAAGAGTCTGTTTACCGTGACCAACAAGAAAGCCGAGCTGATCGAGCTGTCCCTAGATGGCCGGGTCTTGCGCCGCATTGCACTGGTCGGGTTCGGCGATGCCGAGGCAGTCGAATTTATTGGCGAGAATACCTACGTCATTACCGATGAACGTCAACAGCGCCTGATCAAGGTCAAGGTCGATGACAACACCCGGGTTCTGGATGCCCGGGATGCTGAGCAATTGACGCTGGGGATCAATCAGTCGGGCAACAAGGGCTTTGAAGGTTTGGCCTATGACTCGGTGGGCAAGCGCCTGTTTGTAGCCAAGGAGCGCGACCCCATGCTGATTTATGAAGTGCGCGGCTTCCCTCAAGCCAACCCCCAGCAACCTTATGCCACCCATGTTGTGAGCAATCCGCGACGGGATGCACGGTTGTTTGTAAGGGACTTGTCGAGCTTGCAGTTTGACGAACGCACCGGGCATTTGCTGGCACTGTCAGATGAGTCGAAATTGCTGCTTGAACTGGGTCTGGACGGGCAACCGATCAGCACACTGTCGCTGAAGAAGGGCAAGCACGGTCTGACCCGCTCAGTGCCACAGGCAGAAGGCGTCGCGATGGACGATGAAGGGACTATCTATGTGGTGAGCGAGCCGAATCTGTTTTACGTGTTCAAGAAACCGGCTTTGTAGATGAGAAATGGCCGATCATTTTCTCTTGTGGGAGCGAGCCTGCTCGCGAAGTTCGTTCGCGAGCAGGCTCGCTCCCACAGTTGAAATTTTCCTGCTGGCGCAGTTACTTGCTCAGGGTTTTCACGCCCTCAGGCGTGCCCAGCAACAGCAGGTCGGCCGGGCGGGCGGCGAACAGACCGTTGGTCACAACACCGACGATGGCGTTGATCTGACGCTCCAGCTCAACCGGGTTGGTGATCTGCATGTTGAACACGTCAATGATGATATTGCCGTTGTCCGTAACCACACCTTCGCGGTACACCGGATCGCCGCCCAGTTTTACCAGCTCGCGGGCCACGTGGCTGCGGGCCATCGGAATAACTTCAACTGGCAGCGGGAACGCGCCCAGCACCGGAACCAGCTTGCTGGCATCGGCGATGCAGATAAAGGTCTTGGCCACGGCAGCGACGATTTTTTCGCGGGTCAGAGCTGCGCCACCGCCCTTGATCAGGTTGAGGTTTTCGTCACTTTCATCGGCGCCATCAACGTAGAACTCAAGATCACTGACCGTGTTCAGTTCGTACACCGGAATGCCGTGGCCCTTGAGACGCGCGGCGGTGGCTTCGGAGCTCGCAACCGCGCCGTCGAATGCGCCCTTGTGCTGGGCCAGGGCATCGATAAAGCAGTTGGCAGTGGAGCCGGTACCGACCCCGACGATGCTCTTGTCATCCAGTTTTGGAAGGATGAAGTCGACAGCAGCCTGGGCTACGGCCTGTTTGAGTTGATCCTGGGTCATGCGGGCTCCGGGGCGGGAAGGGGGAAAAAGAAAGGAGCTGAGTATAACCCAAGGCTTTAAAACCTTTGGATTCGTATGGTCGCCTGCGCAAACGCTGGGGTAGACTCCTTGGTCCCTGCCAACCCGCCCAGTGAAGCTTTCCGATGCTCGAACAGTACGTTAAGAAGATCCTCACCTCGCGCGTTTATGACGTTGCCGTAGAAACCCCACTGCAAGCTGCCAACCAGCTTACCCAGCGGTTGGGCAACCAGATTTTGCTCAAGCGCGAAGATTTGCAGCCGGTGTACTCGTTCAAGATTCGTGGCGCTTACAACAAACTGATGCACCTGACCGACGCCGAGCGCGCGTGCGGCGTGGTGACGGCGTCAGCGGGCAATCACGCCCAGGGCCTGGCCCTGGCGGCCAAGGTGCTGGGGGTCAAAGCGACCATCGTGATGCCCAAGACCACCCCCGAGATCAAGGTCGAAGGCGTGCGCTCCCGTGGTGGCATTGTGGTGCTGCATGGCGACACGTTCCCCGAGGCGCTGGCCTACTCGCTGCAACTGGTCGAAAAAGAAGGCTACGTCTACGTTCACCCCTACGATGACCCGCACACCATTGCCGGGCAGGGCACCGTGGCGATGGAAATTCTGCGCCAGCACCCGGCGCCGCTGGATGCGATCTTCGTACCTGTGGGCGGCGGCGGGCTGATTGCCGGTATTGCGGCGTATGTGAAGTACCTGCGCCCGGACATCAAGATCATTGGTGTCGAGCCCGATGACTCCAACTGCCTGCAAGCCGCGATGGCGGCGGGCGAGCGCGTGGTGCTGCCAACCGTGGGGATTTTCGCCGACGGCGTGGCCGTGGCGCAGATTGGCCAGCACACGTTCGATATCTGCAAGGACTATGTGGATGAAGTGATCACCGTCAGCACTGACGAGATCTGCGCAGCCATCAAGGATATCTTCGACGATACCCGCTCGATCACCGAACCTGCCGGTGCGCTGGGCGTGGCCGGAATCAAGAAGTACGTCGAGCAGCGCGGCGTGCGCGGCCAGACCCTGGTGGCAATCGACTCCGGTGCCAACGTCAACTTTGACCGACTGCGTCATGTGGCCGAGCGTGCCGAGCTGGGTGAAGGCCGTGAAGCCATCATTGCGGTGACCATTCCTGAGGTGCCGGGTAGCTTCAAGGCGTTCTGCCAGGCCGTGGGCAAGCGTCAGATCACCGAGTTCAACTACCGCTACCACACTGGCAGCGAAGCGCACATTTTCGTTGGCGTGCAGACCCACCCCGAGAGCGATCCCCGCAGCGCGCTGCTGGCCAGTCTGACTGAGCAGGGCTTCCCGGTGGTCGACCTGACCGAGAACGAGCTGGCCAAGTTGCATATCCGTCATATGGTTGGCGGCCATGCTGCGAAGGTCAGCGATGAGTTGCTGTTCCGTTTCGAGTTCCCGGAGCGGCCGGGGGCGCTGTTCAACTTCCTCAACAAGCTGGGCGGGCGCTGGAACATCTCGATGTTCCATTACCGCAACCACGGCGCAGCGGATGGCCGGGTCATGGCCGGCCTGCAGGTACCGGCGGACGAGCGCCACCTGGTGCCGGCGGCGCTGGAAGAAATCGGCTACCCGTACTGGGATGAGAGCGATAACCCTGCCTACCAGCTGTTTCTTGGCTGATAGGCGCTACGCTGATTGAACGGCTCAAGGGATTAATCAAATGGAAACGTTCACAGCGTTAAAACTGCTGCATGGCGTATCGACATTGCTGCTGTTTGTCAGCGCCGTGGCTCTGCTGGTGGTGGTGATTCGCCGCTGGCGGGCAGGGGACAAGAACCTGTCAGGCGGAGTGGTGCAGCGGCCCTGGAGCTTTGTCTGGGCGTTGATGGGCCTGTGTTTGCTGGCGCTGCCGGTCAGTGGCTGGTTTTTGGTGCATCTGGCCGGTTGGCCGCTGAGCCAGCTGTGGTTGCTGGCGGGCAGTTGTTTGTACCTGCTCGGCAGCCTGAGCTGGCTGTGGCTGGTGGTGCGCCTTAACCGTCTGCGCTTGGGGCGAATGGCCAGATACCCGTGGTTTACCCTGGTGCTGGCCATTTTTTGTGCAGTCTGCTTTATCGCCATCGCGGGATTGATGGGCGCCAAGCCGGTTTAAGCACACGTGCTTGTGTGGGAGCGGGCTTGCTCGCGATGGCATCACTGCGGTCTTGCAGAAAAACCGCGGCGATCTTATCGCGAGCAAGCCCGCTCCCACAGGTTGTGTGTCAGTCGCGCAGCGAGATGACTTCCCAGCCACGCTTGATGGCCTCCGCCCGCAAGTTCGGATCCGGGTCGACCGCCACCGGATGGTCAACCTGCTCCAGCAGCGGCAAGTCGTTCATCGAGTCGCTGTAGAAGTAGCTGTCTTCCAGGCTGTAGCCGTTTTCTTCGATCCAGCGGTTCAGGCGTGTCACCTTGCCTTCACGGAAGCACGGTACGTCTGTGCTGCGACCGGTGTAACGGCCATCGATGATTTCGCATTCGGTGGCAATCAAATGTTCCACGCCGAGTTTTTCGGCAATGGGGGCCGTGATCACGCGGTTGGTGGCAGTGATGATCACCAGGGTGTCGCCGGCTTCACGGTGTTTGGCCAGCAGGGCATGGGCCTTGGGCAGCATCAGGCCATCAATGCAGTCGCGCATGAATTCGCGGTGCCATTGATCCAGTTGCGCCATGTCATGGCGGCCAAAGATTTCCATGCTGAAATTAAGGTAGGCGGCGTTGTCCAGCTTGCCGGCCAGGTAGTCCTGATAGAACGCGTCGTTGCGCGCCTTGTAGGCGTCGCCGTCGAGAATGCCCCGGCGGCACAGGTAATCGCCCCAGGCGTGATCGCTGTCACCGCCCAGGAGGGTGTTGTCCAAGTCGAATAAAGCCAGACGCATTGAGGTTACCCGTTGAGTTGCCTGAGAAAAGGCCACAAGAATACGGTCTTTTAACAAGAGTGCACATAAGGCAGGAAGGCGCGTTGCTGCTTTCACAACCTTTGTGGAACAATGCGGCGACATGCGTTTGCGAGGTTGTTGCCGTGATCGACCCCGATGGTTTCCGCCCTAATGTCGGGATTATTCTGACAAATGACGCTGGTCAGGTACTTTGGGCTCGCCGTATCAATCAAGACGCCTGGCAGTTTCCACAGGGTGGCATCAACCCTGACGAAACGCCGGAAGACGCCTTGTACCGTGAGCTGAACGAAGAAGTTGGCCTTGAACGCGAAGATGTAGAAATACTCGCCTGCACGCGAGGCTGGTTGCGTTATCGTTTGCCGCAACGCCTGGTACGTACCCACAGCCAACCGCTGTGCATCGGCCAGAAGCAAAAGTGGTTTTTGCTGCGCCTGGTCTCCAACGAGCAACGGGTGCGGATGGATTTGACCGGTAAACCGGAGTTCGATGGCTGGCGTTGGGTCAGTTATTGGTACCCGTTGGGCCAGGTGGTGACATTCAAGCGCGAGGTCTACCGTCGCGCTCTCAAAGAGCTTGCCCCGCGCCTTTTAACGCGCGCCTGACACGGAGTTCGACCCCGAGCCATGCTCAATACGCTGCGCAAGATCGTCCAGGAAGTTAACTCCGCCAAGGATCTCAAGGCGGCGTTGGGGATTATTGTGTTGCGCGTCAAAGAGGCCATGAGCAGCCAGGTCTGCTCGGTCTATTTGCTTGATCCAGAGACCAACCGCTTTGTCCTGATGGCCACCGAGGGCTTGAACAAGCGCTCGATCGGCAAAGTCAGCATGGCGCCCAACGAAGGCCTTGTCGGCCTTGTGGGCACCCGTGAAGAGCCTCTGAACCTCGAAAACGCCGCCGATCACCCGCGCTATCGCTACTTTGCCGAAACCGGAGAGGAGCGCTATGCCTCTTTCCTGGGCGCGCCGATCATCCACCACCGGCGCGTGGTCGGGGTCCTGGTCATTCAGCAAAAGGAGCGCCGTCAGTTCGACGAAGGTGAAGAAGCCTTCCTGGTGACCATGAGCGCCCAGTTGGCCGGGGTTATTGCCCACGCCGAAGCCACGGGTTCGATTCGTGGTCTGGGCCGTCAGGGCAAGGGCATCCAGGAAGCCAAGTTCGTCGGCGTACCGGGTTCGCCGGGCGCTGCCGTGGGTACCGCCGTGGTGATGCTGCCACCCGCGGATCTGGATGTGGTGCCCGACAAGACCATCACCGATATCCCCGCCGAAATTGCGTTGTTCAAGACCGCCCTGGAAGGCGTGCGCAACGATATGCGCGCGGTGTCCAAGAAACTCGCCACCCAGTTGCGCCCCGAAGAACAGGCATTGTTCGACGTGTACCTGATGATGCTCGACGATGCGTCGCTGGGCAGCGAAGTCAAAAATGTCATCAAGACCGGTCAATGGGCCCAGGGCGCGCTGCGCCAGGTCGTGACCGATCACGTCAACCGTTTCGAACTGATGGACGACGACTACCTGCGTGAGCGGGCGTCGGATGTGCGTGACCTTGGCCGTCGTCTGCTGGCCTATTTGCAGCATGATCGCCAGCAAACCATGGTCTACCCGGACAACACCATTCTGGTCAGCGAAGAGCTGACGGCCACCATGCTCGGAGAAGTGCCCGAAGGCAAGCTGGCAGGCCTGGTGTCGGTACTGGGTTCGGGCAACTCCCACGTTGCCATCCTGGCCCGCGCCATGGGTATCCCGACGGCGATGGGCGTGGTCGACCTGCCGTACTCCAGGGTCGACGGCATCCAGATGATCGTCGACGGCTACCACGGCGAGGTCTATACCAACCCCAGCGAAGTGCTGCGCAAGCAATACGCCGAGGTGGTCGAGGAAGAGCGCCAGCTGTCCCTGGGGCTTGATGCCCTGCGCGAGCTACCTTGCATCACCCCTGACGGGCATCGCATGCCGCTGTGGGTCAATACCGGCCTGCTGGCCGATGTGGCGCGCGCACAACAGCGTGGCGCCGAAGGCGTAGGTCTGTACCGCACCGAAGTGCCGTTCATGATCAACCAGCGCTTTCCCAGCGAAAAGGAGCAGCTGGCGATTTATCGCGAGCAATTATCTGCCTTCCATCCGCAACCGGTGACCATGCGCAGCCTGGACATCGGCGGCGACAAGTCACTGTCTTACTTCCCGATCAAGGAAGAAAACCCGTTCCTGGGCTGGCGCGGGATTCGCGTGACCCTCGACCACCCTGAAATCTTTCTGGTGCAGGCCCGGGCCATGCTCAAGGCCAGTGAAGGCCTGAACAACCTGCGTATCTTGCTGCCGATGATCTCGGGCACCCACGAACTCGAAGAAGCCCTGCACCTGTTGCACCGCGCCTGGGGTGAAGTGCGCGACGAAGGCACCGACGTGCCGATGCCGCCTATTGGGGTGATGATCGAAATCCCGGCTGCGGTTTATCAGACCAAGGAGCTGGCCCGTCAGGTCGACTTTCTGTCGGTGGGTTCCAACGATTTGACCCAGTATCTGCTCGCTGTGGACCGCAACAACCCACGCGTGGCGGACTTGTACGACTATCTGCACCCGGCGGTGCTGCAGGCCCTGCAGTCGGTGGTGCGTGACGCCCATGCCGAAGGCAAGCCGGCGAGCATCTGTGGAGAAATGGCCGGTGACCCGGCGGCGGCGATCTTGTTGATGGCGATGGGCTTTGACAGCCTGTCGATGAACGCCACCAACTTGCCGAAAGTGAAATGGATGCTGCGTCAGGTCAGCCTGAGTCGCGCCAAGGAACTGCTGGCCGAAGTGATGACCATCGACAACCCGCAGGTCATTCGCAGCACCATTCAACTGGCGCTGAAAAACATGGGCCTGACCCGCATGATGAACCCGGCGGCGATCAAGCCTTACTGAAAAGCGCCCTCACCCTAACCCACTCCCGGAGGGAGAGGGTTAGGGTGAGGGCTAGCGTCACACCGCCAGCCTTACCTCTCCCAACCGCCCCCCATGCGGCCCGAAGCTGTGTTCCACCATCACCCTTGACCCGTCTGCATTCACAATAAGCGCGGTGCTGGCACGGGTGCCATAGCTGGGGCTGGTGATAAACACACTCGACAGCAGACTCTCCGTGGCCAGACCTACGCCGGTGTCCGGCAGTTCGCTGAACGGGGCCGTCTGCGGGTCCTTGAGCAACGCCAGCAGCGCTTGTGGCTGCGGGTTGTCCAGCACCTCGGCCAGCGCGGCCTTGGCTTTGAGCAGTTTGGGCCACGGCGTATCCAGCCCGCCGTTGGACAAACCATAAATCCCCGCGCTCAGCGGTTGCGGCGCCAGTTCCCCGGAATTGAAATGCCAGAGCTGATCTGCGGTGCCCAACAGCAGATTAAAACCGGCATAGTCGACAGAACGTCGGCCTACCTGGGTGAAATACTCGGCAATTGACTGGTGGCCGGTGAGAAAGTCTGCCACCAGCTCGCCCCGTGAGCGCCGTGAAGGCGGCTTGTGCGGTTCGCGGATATTGGTCAGGGCCGCAAAGCGTCCATCGGCGCCGATGCCCAGCCAGGTTCCTCCCGCTTCAAGGTCGCGCCCGGCATATACCTGTGGCGCATTGGCCCACTGCGCCAGGGGTTTGGCGGGGCGGGCATAGAATTCATCGCGGTTGGCCGCAACGACCAAAGGCTGTGCATGGCCGGGGCGCCAGGCGAAGACAATCAGACACATGGGCAGTCCTTAATGTTTTTTTAACCACACTACTTATAGATTGCTCGGGCGGCTCGCGCCATACCGTGCAGCGCAGTGGAGCCAAAGCCCTTGCTCCGTTACCATGCGGATCAAATTTGGGGGGGGCGTCATGGAATTTCTGCTCTATCTGGTACTGGGAGGTTTTGCGGGGGTGCTGGCCGGGCTGTTCGGGGTCGGCGGCGGGTTGATCATCGTGCCGGTGCTGGTGTTCAGCTTCACCTTGCAGGGTTTTGACAGCGAGGTGCTGACCCATCTGGCCGTTGGCACGTCACTGGCCACGATCATTTTTACCTCGATCAACTCGATTCGCGAGCACCATCGAAAAGGCGCCGTGCGCTGGCCTCTGGTGCTCTGGATGACGCTGGGCATCCTGATCGGTGCGGGCATCGGTGCGTTGACCGCAGAAGCCATTGCCGGCCCCCACTTGCAGAAAATCATCGGTGTGTTCGCCGTGGTGATCGCCATTCAGATGGCCCTGGGCTTGCAACCCAAGGCCACTGGCACGGTACCTGGCAAGGTCGGGCTGACCCTGGCCGGTACGGTGATTGGCTGGGCTTCGGCGATTTTCGGCATCGGCGGCGGCTCGCTGACCGTACCATTTCTGAGCTGGCGTAGCGTGCCGATGCAGCAGGCCGTGGCCACGTCGTCAGCCTGCGGGCTGCCGATTGCACTGGCAGGTGCAGCAAGTTTCATGATCATTGGCTGGCACAACCCCGACCTGCCCGCGCATAGTCTCGGTTTTGTCTACCTGCCCGCGCTGCTCGGGATCGCCCTGACCAGCATGTTTTTCGCCCGTTTCGGTGCGCGACTGGCCCACAAGCTCTCGCCACGCCTGCTGAAACGGCTGTTTGCCGCACTGTTGTTCTGTGTCGGCTTGAGTTTCCTGATCTAACAAGGAGTCGCAATGCTGCCTTACCCGCAGATTGATCCGGTGGCACTGGCCATCGGCCCGCTGAAAATCCATTGGTACGGCTTGATGTACCTGATCGGCATTGGCGCTGCCTGGCTGATCCTGTCACGCCGCCTCAACCGCTTCGACCCGACCTGGACCAAGGAGAAACTCTCCGACCTGGTGTTCTGGGTGGCCATGGGCGTGATTGTCGGCGGGCGCCTGGGCTATGTGCTGTTTTACGACCTGAGCGCCTATATCGCCAACCCGCTGCTGATTTTTGAAGTGTGGAAAGGCGGCATGGCGTTCCACGGCGGCCTGATCGGCGTGATGCTGGCGGTGTGGGGTTTTGGCAAGCGCAACGGCAAGTCATTCTTCCAGATCATGGACTTTATCGCCCCTGTAGTGCCCATTGGCCTGGGTGCAGGGCGCATCGGCAACTTTATCAACGCCGAACTGTGGGGCAAGGCCAGCGATGTGCCGTGGGCGATGATCTTCCCTACCGACCCACAACAACTGGCGCGTCATCCGTCGCAGCTTTACCAGTTCGCCCTCGAAGGTGTGGCACTCTTCCTGATTCTTTGGCTGTACTCGCGCAAACCCCGTCCAACCATGGCGGTTTCCGGGATGTTCGCCCTGTTCTACGGCATCTTCCGCTTTATCGTCGAATTCGTCCGTGTGCCGGATGCCCAATTGGGTTATCTCGCGTTCGGCTGGGTGACGATGGGGCAAATTCTCTGTATCCCGATGATCGCGGGCGGCCTGTTCCTGATCTGGTGGGCTTACCACCGCGATCCAGCGGCTCAAAAAGCTGCGTAATACATTCGGATGGCGGGGCTTATAGAGCCCCGCATTCAAACGGTAGGAAAACCATGAAGCAATATCTCGACCTCGTTGCCAACGTCATTAAAAACGGCACCCTGCAAGCCAACCGTACCGGCGTAAAAACCATCAGCCTGCCCGGCGCCATGCTGCGCTATGACCTCAAGGAAGGCTTCCCGGCCATCACCACCCGGCGTATGGCGTTCAAATCGGCCATTGGCGAGATGTGCGGTTTCTTGCGCCCGGTCAATAGCGCTGCAGACTTCCGCGCATTGGGCTGCAAGGTGTGGGACCAGAACGCCAACGAAAACGCCCAGTGGCTGGCCAACCCGTTCCGTCAGGGCGAAGACGACCTTGGCGAGATCTACGGTGTGCAATGGCGCAAATGGCCGGCCTACAAGCAAGTTGATCGCAGCAATGTGGCCGCTATCGAGTTGTGCCTGAGCCAGGGTTATCGCCAGATTGCCGAAGGCGAAGAAGACGGCCAGGCCTATGTGGTGCTGTACAAGGCCATCGACCAGGTACGCCAGTGCGTCGACACCATCATCAATGACCCGGGCAGCCGCCGTATCCTGTTCCACGGCTGGAACTGCGCCCAGCTCGACGAAATGGCCCTGCCACCGTGCCACCTGCTGTACCAGTTCCACCCGAATGTCGAGACCAGGGAGATTTCCCTGACCCTCTACATCCGCTCCAACGACCTGGGCCTGGGGACACCGTTCAACCTGACCGAAGGCGCTGCGCTGCTGAGCCTGATCGGCCGCCTGACCGGCTATACACCACGCTGGTTCACCTACTTTATCGGCGATGCCCACGTGTACGAAAACCACCTGGACATGCTTAACGAGCAGCTCACCCGCGAGCCGTTCCCGATGCCCAAACTGGTAATCTCGGACCGCGTACCGGAATTCGCCAAGACCGGCGTGTACCAGCCGGAGTGGCTGGGCATGATCGAGCCGGGCGACTTCAGCCTCGAAGGCTACCAGCACCACGCGCCAATGACCGCGCCGATGGCGGTGTAATGCCAAAGCCTGTGGCCGTTGCCACAGGCTGTTTCAATTGCCAGGCCCGGACTAACGAACGCTGCTCTCGAAGCGGCTAACGCCCGTCAGCTCCAGCACCAGCTCATCGCCCACATTCAGTGGGCCGACGCCCACCGGTGTGCCAGTCATGATCACATCACCGGCTTGTAGCGAGAAGCACGCAGCCATGTGCTGGATCATCGGTACGATCGGGTTGAGCATCAGGGCGCTATTTCCGTCCTGACGCACTTCGCCATTGATGGTCAAACGAATGCCGATATCGGCCAGGTCAGCAAAAGTGCTGCTCTGTACGAAAGGAGCCAGCACACAGGCGCCATCGAACGACTTGGCAATTTCCCACGGCAGGCCTTTGCCTTTGAGCTCGGCCTGTTTGTCGCGCAGGGTCAGGTCCAGGCCAGGGGCAAAACCGGAGATCGCATCCAGCACTTCTTCGGCGCTCGGGTTGTTCGACAGGGGCTTGCCGATCAGTACCGAAATTTCGGCTTCGTAATGCACCGAACCGCGCTCGGTGGGGATCGCAAAGCCGCCTTCCAGTGGCACGACACAACTGCCCGGTTTGATGAAGAGCAGGGGCTCGGTCGGGATCGGGTTGTCCAGCTCTTTGGCGTGCTCGGCATAGTTGCGGCCGATGCACACCACTTTACCGATGGGAAAGTGGATCCGGGTACCGTCGACATACTGGTGCTGATAGCTCATGGACAGACTCCGCTATTGAATACCGTTAACTTTAAACCGCAAAAATCTTGCCGGGGTTCATGATGCCTTTAGGGTCGAACACGGCCTTGAGCGCTTTCATGTACTCGATCTCAACCGGCGAACGGCTGTAGGTCAGGTAGTCACGCTTGGTCATGCCCACGCCATGCTCGGCAGAGATCGAGCCGTTGTATTTCTCAACGGTTTCAAACACCCACTTGTTCACCGTCGCGCACTTGGCGAAGAACTCATCCTTGCTCAGGTTTTCGGGCTTGAGGATGTTTAGATGCAGGTTGCCGTCGCCAATGTGGCCGAACCAGACAATTTCGAAATCCGGGTAGTGTTCGCCGACGATCGCGTCAATTTCTTTCAAAAATGCCGGGACTTTCGACACGGTGACCGAAATGTCGTTTTTGTATGGCGTCCAGTGGGAAATGGTCTCCGAGATGTACTCGCGCAGTTTCCACAGGTTCTGCAGTTGGGTTTCGCTCTGGCTCATCACGCCATCAAGTACCCAGCCTTCTTCCATGCAGTGCTCGAAGGTTTCCAGTGCCGCATTGGCAACCTCTTCAGTGGTCGCCTCGAATTCCAGCAGCGCATAGAACGGACAGTCGGTTTCAAACGGGGAAGGCACGTCGCCACGACCCATGACCTTGGCCAGCGCCTTGTCGGAGAAGAACTCGAAAGCCGTCAGATCGAGCTTGTTCTGGAAGGCGTGCAGTACCGGCATGATCGAATCGAAATCTGCCGTGCCCAACACCATCGCCGTCAGATTTTTCGGCGCACGGTCCAGGCGCATGGTGGCTTCCACCACAAAGCCCAGGGTGCCTTCGGCACCGATAAACAGCTGGCGCATGTCATAGCCGGTGGCGTTCTTGATCAGGTCCTTGTTGAGCTCCAGCACATCGCCCTTGCCGGTGACCACTTTCATGCCGGCCACCCAGTTACGGGTCATGCCGTAGCGAATCACCTTGATTCCGCCGGCATTGGTGCCGATATTGCCGCCAATCTGGCTGGAGCCAGCCGAAGCGAAGTCCACCGGATAGTACAGGCCGTTTTCTTCGGCCAGGTTCTGCAGATGCTCGGTGACCACCCCAGGCTGGCAGACCACGGTGCGGTCGGTCAGGTTGATGTCCAGCACCTGATTCATGTAGTCGAACGACACCACTACTTCGCCATTGGCGGCCACTGCAGCAGCGGACAGGCCGGTACGGCCACCCGACGGCACCAGTGCCACGTCATGGGCGTTGGCCCACAGCACGATGGCCTGCACCTGCTCGGTGGTTTTCGGGAACACAATGGCCAACGGGGCGGGAGCGAAATGCTTGGTCCAGTCCTTGCCGTAAGCATTAAGGGAGTCAGCGTCGGTCAAAACCTTGCCAGGCTCTACCAGGGTCTTCAGCTCATCAATCAAGGCAGGATGGGTCATCAACAGAACTCTCGAACAATTCATGGTCATCCTGAGAACGCTTCACGTCGCAGGAATGGGTGTTTAGCGGGGC
The DNA here is from genome assembly GCF_022496745.1 of Pseudomonas sp. TMW22080. Classification (NCBI taxonomy): domain Bacteria; kingdom Pseudomonadati; phylum Pseudomonadota; class Gammaproteobacteria; order Pseudomonadales; family Pseudomonadaceae; genus Pseudomonas; species Pseudomonas sp. TMW22080. The sequence goes on from NZ_SCFF01000004.1 coordinate 407,201, forward strand.
GCTTATGCTAGCATACGACCCCCTCGCAGAATCGAGCCACAGGACGATTCTCGGGGCCGGTTTTCACGCCGGCCAGGTCAGCTCTCGCTGTCCATTCCCTGCCATTTTTTCTCTGGGACACAGGTTTACGCAGATGAGCAAGACTTCTCTCGATAAGAGCAAGATCAAGTTCCTTCTTTTGGAAGGCGTCCACCAATCCGCTGTTGAAGTGCTCAAATCCGCCGGGTACACCAGCATTGAGTACATCACCAGTTCCTTGCCTGAAGCCCAGCTGAAGGAAAAGATCGCTGATGCCCACTTTATCGGCATCCGTTCTCGTACCCAGCTGACCGAAGAAGTGTTCGATTGCGCCAAGAAACTGGTCGCTGTTGGTTGTTTCTGCATCGGCACCAACCAGGTCGACCTCAACGCTGCTCGCGAACGCGGTATCGCTGTTTTCAACGCCCCTTACTCCAACACCCGTTCGGTGGCCGAGTTGGTGCTGGCTGAAGCGATCCTGTTGTTGCGTGGCATCCCTGAGAAAAACGCTTCCTGCCACCGTGGCGGCTGGATCAAAAGCGCAGCCAACTCCTTCGAAATCCGCGGCAAAAAGCTGGGTATCGTGGGTTACGGCTCGATCGGTACCCAGCTGTCGGTTCTGGCTGAAGGTCTGGGCATGCAGGTGTTCTTCTACGACACCGTGACCAAGCTGCCATTGGGCAACGCCACCCAGGTCGGCAATCTGCACGAACTGTTGGGCATGTCCGACATCGTCACCTTGCACGTACCGGAAACCGCAGCCACCCAGTGGATGATCGGCGAGAAAGAAATCCGTGCCATCAAAAAGGGCGGCATTCTGATCAACGCCGCTCGCGGCACCGTGGTTGAGCTGGACGCCCTGGCTGACGCAATCAAGGACAAGCACCTGATCGGCGCCGCCATCGACGTGTTCCCGGTTGAGCCGCGCTCCAACGACGACGTGTTCGAAAGCCCGCTGCGTGGCCTGGACAACGTGATCCTGACCCCGCACATCGGCGGTTCTACCGCTGAAGCGCAAGCCAACATCGGTCTGGAAGTGGCAGAAAAACTGGTCAAGTACAGCGACAACGGTACCTCGGTATCGTCCGTGAACTTCCCGGAAGTGGCCCTGCCGGCCCACCCTGGCAAGCACCGCCTGCTGCACATCCACCAGAACATCCCGGGCGTGATGAGCGAGATCAACAAGATCTTCGCCGAAAACGGGATCAACATCTCCGGCCAATTCCTGCAAACCAACGAGAAAGTTGGCTATGTAGTGATCGACGTCGACGCCGAGTCTTCGGACCTGGCGCAAGAGAAGCTGCAGACCATCAACGGCACTATTCGCTGCCGCGTGTTGTTCTAAACGCCTCTCACTAAAAAGGGAGACCCTCGGGTCTCCCTTTTTTATGCGTCGAAAAAGCTTATTTCACATTAACCGTGATTTTTTCCGACACGATGCTTGGCTTGAACGGCACATGAACCTGGTTACCCAGCACCAGTTGCAGGGTGTGCTTGCCAGGTGGCAGGGTGACCTGGGTTTCGGTCTGGGCCTTGCCGAAATGGATATGGTTGGCATCGGCCGGGATCGGTGCGTTCTCGGCCGGCAACTGGTCGACATCGATCAGCAGGTGGTGATGGCCCGCATGCGGCGTGGCCTCGGTGATAGGCGCCAGAGGCATGCCTTCAATACCGAATTTAACGGTGAAAGTTTGATCAACTGTGGCACCGTCTTTAGGTTCGACGATAAACACTTTGGCGCCTTTTGGTGCAGGCTCCGATTCCAGGCCAGCCGCTGTGGCCATGACCGAAGCGCCCATCAATACAGAAGCCAGCGCAACACGAGACAGTAGAGCTTTCATTTTTTTCTCCGGTTTTTTGCAAAATTCTTCGGTGCCTGACAACTTAGAGCCAAACCGTTGTCCAACCCCGCAAGTGACCAACATAAAGCAAAGCGAACGTTAAATGCGATTCGCTTGCATCCCAACCAAAGGAGTGACCATGCGTTTATTGCCGGGCCTGATGCTTTTACTGCCACTGGCGAGCCCTTTTGCTCAGGCCGAACTGATCGACGACATCAATGACCGTGGTGAACTGCGCATAGCCCTGGAAGCCGACATGGCACCGTTCAGCTTCAAGCAGGACGGGCGTCTGACCGGCTTTGACGTTGAACTGGCCGAGTTGCTGGCTCAGGAACTGGAAGTACATTCCTCCATTCTGGTCACCGATAACGCTGACTTGCTGTCAGGGGTTGAGAGCGGTAAATACGATGTCGCGATCAATCATGTGGCTTTGACCCAGGAACTCCAGGATCGGTTCGATTTCAGCGAACCTTACAGCCATCTGCCAGCGCAGACGATTGCCCGGCAAGAGCAGCCGCGCTCACTCAACAGCCTTGCAATGTTTCAAGGCCAGACTTTAGGCGTAGCTCAGGGCAATGGGTTTGTCGAACGTGGGCCATTGGTCACGGTGGCGCAGAAAACGCCGGTCACAGATGAGGAAGTTGCCCTGGTAATCCCCTTCCAGAAAGGCAACCCGGCGTTCCAGGCCAGCCTGGACAAGGCCTTGCAGCGGATCAAGGCAGACGGGAGGCTGGAGGCGTTGTCGCAGAAGTGGTTCGGGATGTCTGCAAGACAGCCCTGAATACCCAATGTGGGAGCAGGCTTGCCCGCGATGGGAGCGACTCGGTAAGTCAGGCATACCGAGTTGTCTGCATCGCGAGCAAGCCCGCTCCCACCGAATACTCAGGGTTAACGAATCGCCTTCACATCCCCGGCCTTCACCTCAGCCGCCTGGTTGCCCCAACTGGTGCGGATGAAATTGACCACATCGGCCACTTCCTGATCCGACAAACGCCAGTCGAAAGCGGGCATGGTGAACGTTGATGGCGCTGTATGCGTTGCAGGCAACGTCCCCCCCTTAAGCACGATATGTATCAACGACGTCGGGTCGGCCGACTGCAATACCGGGTTGCCCGCCAGGGCAGGGAACACACGGGTATAGCCGTGACCGTCGGTACGATGGCAAGCCGCACAGTTGTCGATGTACACCGCAGCGCCACGCTTGCTGTCATCACCGTTCCACAGGGCATCCGCCACTGCCGGGTTGTACTGATGCGGTTTGTCAGCCGGATTCACCGCTGGCAACGACTTCAGGTAACGGGCAATGGCCGTCAGATCAGCGTCGGACATGTACTGCATGCTGTGTACGATCACATCGCTCATGCCGCCAAATACCGCACTGCGATCACTGCGACCGGTCTTGAGGAACTGCACCAGCTGGTCTTCGCTCCAGCTGCCCAGACCGTCCTTGTGATCACCGCGCAGGTTCTTCGCGATCCAGCCTTCCAGCGGTGCACTGCCTGACAGAAATGCCGGGCTATCACTGGCACTCAAGGCTTTTTCCTGCATGGTCAGGGCCCGTGGCGTATGGCATGCACCGCAGTGGCCCAAGCCTTCCACCAGATACGCCCCACGACTAACTACCGCGTCCTGCCCGGCTTGCGGCTTGAAATCTTCAACCGCAGGGGCAAACAGCCAGCGCCAGATCGCCAGCGGCCAGCGCATGCTCAACGGCCACGGGATATCGGCTTCCTGGTTCGCTTGCTCGACAGGTTTAACGCCCTTCATGAAGTAGGCATACAACGCCCGCATATCGGCCTCGTTGACCCGTGCATAGGACGGATACGGCATGGCCGGATACAAGGTGCTGCCGTTCTGAGCAACACCGTGACGCACGGCTTTGTCGAAATCTTCAAAGCTGTAAGTGCCAATGCCGTTTTTGTCTGGCGTGATGTTAGTCGAATAAATGGTGCCGATCGGCGTCTCCATCGCCAGGCCACCGGCGAACGGCTTGCCGCCCTTGGCCGTATGGCACGCCACGCAGTCACCGGCACGGGCGAGATATTCACCTTGTTTGATCAACGCCTGCGGGTCGCTTTCAGCGGCCACCGCCGAAAAGCTGGCGAGCAGGCTCAGGGTTGCGATAACAAGTGCTTTCATGGTCATCGCTCCTTATGCCTGAACCAGTGGGCCGGGGTTCTTCAGATACTGCTCACGGATTGCCCGCGCCGACCAATAGGTCAATGCAGCCACCAGCCCCGTAGGGTTGTAGCCCAAACCTTGTGGGAAAGCCGATGCACCCGGCACAAACACGTTGTGCACGTCCCAGCTTTGCAGGTAACGGTTCAGTGCACTGGTTTTCGGGTTGGTCCCCATGATCGCTCCACCGTTAAGGTGGGTGGTCTGGTACGACGACGTATTGAAGTGGTCACCCACTTGTTTGCCGATACGCGCAATGGCCTTGGGGTTCATCGCTTCGGCGATCTTGCCCATTTTTTCCATCATGAAACGGTTCATCTTGATGTCGTTTTCTTGCCAGTCGAACGTCATGCGTAGCAACGGCTGGCCGTAGGCATCGCGATACACCGGGTCCAGATCGAGGTAGTTGCCACGGTAGGACTGATGCGCACCGTGGGCGTCCATCGACACTTGGTGAGTGTAGTAATCGGCGGTTGCACGCTTCCACGCGCTGCCCCAGGCCGGCGTACCCGGCGGGTTGGACGTGCCTGCAATCGGCCGGCTACCGGCCTGGTTGACCCACATCGGCGAGCCACCGACAAAACCGTGCGGCCCGTGGTCGAAGTTGTCGGCGTTGAAATCATCAATTGCCACGCCATTGCCGCCTGCACCGATAAAGTTATTGGTGTGCACGTCTTTGTCGAAGTAGGCCTTGATGGTGCCCATGTTCTGGTAAGCAAAGTTTTTACCGACAACACCTTCGCCGGTTTTCGGGTCATACGGCTTGCCAATGCCCGACAACAACATCAGACGCACATTGTGGAACTGGAACGCGCCCAGGATCACCAGATCGGCCTGCTGCTCGATTTCTCGGCCCAGGGCATCGATATAGGTCACGCCGGTAGCCTTGGTTTTGCTGCTGTCCAGGTTGACCCGGATCACATGGGCATTCGGGCGCAGCTCGAAGTTCGGCAACGGCTTCAGGGCAGGAAGAATGTTTACGTTGGGCGATGCCTTGGAATACATGTAGCAGACATAACCGCTGCAAAAACCGCAGAAGTTGCACGGCCCCATCTGCGCGCCATAGGGGTTGGTGTATGGCCCGGAGGTGTTTGCCGACGGCAGGTTATAAGGCTTGTAGCCAACCTCATTGGCCGCTTTCTGAAACAGCTGTGCGGAGTAGGTGTTCTTCTGCGACACCAACGGAAAGTGGTCCGAACGGTCCGGCGCATAAGGGTTGCCGCCCTTGCCTTCACCGACCCGTTGGCCATTGACGGTCCAGGCCTGACCCGACGTACCAAAAACCTTTTCGGCATAGTCGAAGAACGGCTCCAGCTCTTCGTAGCTGACGCCGAAGTCCTGGATGGTCATGTCCTTGGGGATAAAGTTCTTGCCGTAACGCTCTTCGTAATGGCTGCGCATGCGCAGTTCGATCGGGTCGACCCGAAAGTGCACACCCGACCAGTGCAAGCCTGCACCGCCCACACCGTTACCCGGCAGGAAAGCGCCCAACTGGCGGTTGGGCAGGGCCACGTCATTGACGCTATGGCGAATGGTGACGGTTTCTTTGGAGACGTCCTGGAACAGCTTTTTGCGCACGCTGTAGGTAAGTTCGTCGATGACCTGTGGATAGTTGCCGTCTGGATAGGTGTCCTGCATCGGACCGCGCTCCAGGGCCACAACATTCAGGCCGGCTTCGGTCAGCTCTTTGGCCATGATCGCGCCGGTCCAACCGAAACCAACGATTACTGCATCAACTTTTTTCATAACGGTCGACATGCTCAAGCCCTCTCGCCGCGAATGGAAACTGCCGGGAAGGGGTATTGCTCGTTGCGTTCTACCCAGTCCATGAAATCAGCGCGCGCGCCGGGGAAGCCGATCATGGTCCAGCCGATCATGCCTTTGTTGCCACCGTGAATAGGGTCGCAAAAGAAGCCTTCCTTGGTGTTTTGCAGCAAAAAGCTGAAAAACATCTTGGCCGGGACGCTATCGAATTTAGGCGTGCCGGCTTCCAGCTGTTTGAGCACTTCGTCTCGGGTAGCGCTGTCTAGCCCAGCAAATGTTGAGTTATAGGCTTTTTTGCAGAGCTCCTCCGTGGCAGCAATGCCCAGGCGATAGATCTGTTTTGGCACCAGTTTGCTCTGCCAGCCCATTTCCGGCGCAGCGTCGGCATTGAACGGCCCCTGCATAAACCACAGCGCGCCGCTGGCGTAAGGCGTGTTCATCTGACGGTCGATATATTCCGGAACGCCAGCTTCGAGCGCCCCCGGGCCTTGCTCGTCAGCCGGGATCAGACGCGCGACGGCGGCGTTAACGAACGCCCACTCTTCAGCCGTGAAGTACGTTGGTTCATAGGCCGGGCCTGATGCGGCAACGGGCGGCGCAGCGACCGGTGCGGCTTGAGCGTCTGGCGTAGCCATCAGAACGGAACCACCCAGGCCCGTGCTCGCAACAGTGACCACTGGAATCAGGGTCAGGGTTTTGCGCAAAAACTCACGCCGGGGGTTGTCTTGCTCAGACATGCGGGGCACCTCATCAGGCATTCACGGATTACAGCCGCTCATGGGCAGCTTTTCGTTTTGGCAGCGATACGGGTCGAAATCGACCTGAGAAAAAAAACGCAGGCAAAGTTTGGTTACAAATACTAACAGGCCAGGCGACCAGATGAATCGTTTCATGCGTAAATTTGCCGCACCAATAGCATCAGGCCATCACTGGCTGCGCCCTCACGCTTTTTTGACAAATGCCTGACACAGTTTTGATAAGTCATCCCTCAATCTAGCGTTTCAACTTCCAAATTCTTTGTTAATGGTCGAACTGATATGCCCAAAGCCCGGTTTTTTCCTGCTCTGTGCCTGACCTTGCTGGCAGCGTTTTCTGTGCCTCAGGCCCTGGCCGACGAAACAGCCCAGGCCCGGCCTGTACAGTGGGCACAGCCCATTGCCACGCAATACAACCTCTATCAAATGTCCCCGACCCTGTACCGCAGCGCACTGCCTGACAGTGCCGCGCAGCCGCTGCTGGAAAAATTACAGATAACCACCGTCATCAACTTCTTGCCTGATGCCGACAGTTCCTGGCTCAAGACTCCAGGCGTCGCTCAAGTCCAACTGCCTTATCGCACCAACCATGTAGATGACACCGATGTGCTGGCCGCGCTGCGTGCCATCCAGACGGCACAAGCACAGGGCCCTGTATTGATGCACTGCAAGCACGGTTCGGACCGTACCGGGCTGATGGCGGCGATGTACCGCGTGGTCGTGCAGGACTGGAGCAAGGAAGACGCCCTGAAAGAAATGACCCAGGGCGGCTTTGGCGAAAACTCGCACCACAAAGATGGCGAGAGCTACATGATGAAGGCGGATATCCCACAGTTGCGCGCAGCCCTGAGCAGCGGCGCATGCAGTACCAGCCCTTTTGCTTCATGCGTGGTGAAGAACTGGCTCAAGTCCTGAAGATACCTACACGCTCGCGGGCGGCTGGCCCATAAACTCCTCGAAAGACTCATGCAGCGGGCGTTCGATGCCCGGTGCATGGAAGGCTTCGCGATAGGCCAAGCCCGTTTGCGGGTTAAACACACCTTGCTGTTCAAACCTTGCAAAAACCTGCTCAGCCATCGCTTCGGCCCATTCATTGACGAAATAAGCGCCATCATGGCCCGAGACGATCGCATCGAAAGTGTTGGCAGATCGGTCGTTCTGCGCCAACGGTAACGGCTGGAGTTCATTGTGTGCACTGCGCCAGATCTCTTCCACGCTGCGGCCATCGCCCCAGGTGCGGTGCAGTTCAAAATCAAACAGCGCAAGCCCAAGCTCGCGGGCCGTTTCAAGCCAACGCTCGGCACTGCGCGCTTCAAGTACTTGGTCTATCTGCTCATAGGTCAGCTCACTGTCATGCTGGGCATGCCTGGCCAACCAGCGCAGACCGTCCCGTGACCAGCACCACTTTTCAGCGCATTTGCCTGAAAACCCGGACGCCTCAGCATTCAGTACATCCACGCGGGAAAATGTACCGTAGGGACTGCGGGTCAGCAGTTGCTTCATGCAACAACCCAACTCATGGAAAAGCAGGGTTAACTGCTGCGGCGTCAGCAGTGATGGGGAGCCAGGGGATTCGGGTGAGAAGTTGCCATAGAGAATGGCCACCGGGGTGGTCAGGTCCCCTTGCTGATTGATTCTGCGGTTACGTGCCGACTGCATCCAGCACATATTCGGCTTGGATTCACGAAGGTAAGGGTCGAGATAAAGATGCCCCACCCGAACACCTGACTCGACCACCTCAAACAAACGAACGTCCGGGTGCCAGGTATCAAACGATACCTGTTCGACCAGATCGACCGCGAAGAGGCGCTTGACGAGTAACACGATGCCTTCAAAAACACGTGTGAACGCAAAATATGATTTCAATTGATCGCCCGCCAGCGGGCTTAGTTGCAGAGCGCGTTTTTGCGCCAGAAACAACAGATCCCATGGTTTGAGTCCGTCGTATTGCATGGCCGACGCCAGGGCATTCAGCTCTGCGGTTTGAGTTGAAAAAAATGCCGACTTGCGTTCAATTCGAGTGCGCAGAAAACTCAGCACCTCATCAACCGAGGTTGCCGTCTTGCCCTGCAGGCTCAGCTCGGCATGGCTGTCATACCCCAGCAGGCGCGCCTTCTGCTGACGCAGCCTGAGCAGATCATGGAGCACCGGGCCATTGCCATATTGCCCGCCTGCGGGGCCCTGCTCGGAAGCCCGCGTGTTGTAGGCCGTGAACAACTCCTCGCGCAGCGCCCTGTTTTCGCATGAGCGCATGATCGCGGTGTAGGTAGCGCGCTCCTGAAGAGTTATCAGCCAGCCTTGCAGGTCGGCGTCCGTGGCAATGTCTGCCAACTGCCCCTTGAGTTCACTCGCAAGCCCCGCAAGCAAGGACTCATCGGTAACCAGCTTGCTCCAGGATTTTCTGGATTGTCGTGCGTTTTCGTAAAAAACCCATTCCTGTCGGGATATCTCGTGGTTGAGCTCGATGAGTTCGCCTCTGCCAGAGGCTGACAGCTCACTCCCAGCCAACCGGTAGTCGCGCAGTATCTTGCCCAATAGAGCCTGCTGCGAGCGATCAAATTGCATGGCTTCAGGGCTTTCTGCCAAAGCCTTGCAGGCCAGATAAAGCTCGCGATTTTGCAAGACTTGCGCCTTGTAATTGTAGGCAGCCAGAAAGCATTGGCCGATGTCTGTTTCCCATGACACTTCTCTTGGTACCTGCCCCAGTGTCGTGATGACGGCAATGGCTTCATCCAGCCGCGCCGTCAGGGCTTCCATCGGCAACACCAGGCCCGACCATGTGGGTTGGGACTGGGCACTGACGATTCGGCTGATTGACTGCAGGTTGTCGGCAACAATGTGTTCGATTGCCGGCTTGAGATGTTCTAGACGTACCTTGCTGTAAAGGGGCAGAAGGGGCGCGCTCAACAGCGGGTTGGTTGGCTCCATGGCAGCATTCCTTGAAAGTTCTGCTTCATTTCGGGCTGAGTATCGGTGGGTTCTCAGCCTATTGAGACAGGGATTTCAGGGGGGCTATCTATGTAGTGCAGCCTCAAAAAGCTCAGCGTTCAGCCCATTTATACAAGGCAGCCTTACGCTGTTCGGGGGGCAATTTACCCAGCTGTTCAACTTCGGCATAAAAACTCGGCCAGTCGCCGCCCACGTGCTTGAACAGGGCTGCGAAGGCAGGCACCCATTGATCGTAAAGACCGAAGGGCAACAATTTGGCGTTATTGAGAGGGCCATTGACCCACGCGTCATAGCGCGGATTTCCCGCCCATTGCTCATCCCGTAACTGACGATAATCACGGCGCATTCGTTCGAATGCAGCGGTTTTACGCTGCTGCATTTCGGCTGCCGGCAACGGCTGTGCATAAAGGGTCTTCAAGCGCTGGCGAGTGTCGAGCACCAGGGTGATAAATTGTTCACGTTGCTGCACATGGCTGCCGTCGGAGGGTGGCAAGCCTTGTTCGACGCGCCATTGGCGGGTGCCTTCCTGTTCCACGAAACTGGCAAAAGACTCATTGAATTCAGTGTCGTCCTTCACATAAAACTGCTGATGGGCCAGCTCGTGAAAGATCAGTGTGGCCAAGCGCTCATCACCCCAATTGAGCATGCCATTGAGGATCGGGTCATCAAACCATCCCAGGGTGGAATAGGCTTCAACGCCGCTGACAAACACGTCCATGCCCTGCTGGCGTTGCAGGGCCGCCTCGCCTCGCGCCGCTCCCTGGCTGTAATAACCCCGGTAGGCCACGCACCCGGCTATGGGAAAGCAATGGGTGACGGGGTCGAGGGAGTACGCCGGGGTGGCAAAGACATTCCACACCACGTACTGCCGTTTCAGGTCGGCATACAGACGATAGCTCTGGTTGTCCGGCAGGTGTAAATGCTCGCTGGCGAAGGAGCGCGCAGCCTGGGCTTTTGCCAATTGCTCACGCAACACTGTCGGGCGCCGGGGATCAACAATCACCTTGCTCACGGGTTCACGGGCCTGCAATAAATTCCATTGGCCGGTGACCAATTGCGAGTAGTAGCCCGCACTGGAGCAACCGCTGAGCAGAAGCGGCAAGGCAAGGACCAACAAGCCGCGAACACGCGAGGTCATAAAGCGATCCAGTAGGCGAGTGATGTGACCATAATGCACGCTATGCTTGCGTAACACTTTTTTTGGACATCATCATGCGTACGCTTTTGTGGTTGCTGGCTGCTTGTCTGCTCAGCGCCTGTACCAGCACGCCAATCCCCCCGGCTGATCCCACAATGGCCTGGGTCGACCTTGAAACCCAAACCGGCAAGCTGGTAATGGCCGAGCGTCTGGATAACAAGCGACAGGCCGATGGCCGCTATTTTCAAGTAACGCCAGGTAGCCACGAGTTGATGGTGCGCTTCGATTTCGAGGTGTTTGTCGGCGGCATGGGTATGTTCAGTGACCCACAGGAACGCCTGTGTTACGTCACCGTCGATTACGACAACTTCCAGCCCGGCCAGCGTTACCGGCTACAGGCCCGCTCACTGGGCTTCAACGCCTACGCCCGGCTGTACGACGCAACGGGCAAGGTGGTCGCCGAGGAGCGGCTGGTCAACTGCTTACCTTGAAGGCTGACGGTCATTGTTCTGGTAGATGATTTTCTTGGTGCCGCTTTCACACGAACCAACCACCATGTTCTCGTCATGAACTTCTTCATTGCTCACGATTTCGAGGGTGTAGGACGACACATTGTTCGCCTGGATCTTGGCTTCGATTTCGGCTTTCAGTTCTTCGCACGGCTTGGGCGCCGCCAGAGCCGAGGTGGCCAAGGCGCAGCAAACTACAGCTAGAGCAAAACGTTTCATGGTGAGACTCCCTTGAGGCAGAACGCAAAGTCATGATCTGACGCGAGTAACGACCATTCGATCACATATCGCACAGCGCAGGACTGATCTGTCGCAGCCGGGTAGCGATTGTGCCCCGCTAGCGGTTAGCGGGGCACACAGGTGGTGTCAGCTCACCAGCGTCGCGTCGAGGGTGATTTTGGCGTTCAGTACCTTGGACACCGGGCAGCCCTCTTTGGCTTTGGTGGTCAGTTCGTCGAATTGCGCCTGGGTGGCGCCGGGCACCTTGGCCTTGAGCACCAGATGCACGGCCGTAATTGCAAAGCCGCCGTCCACTTGATCCAGGGTTACTTCAGCAGTGGTATCGATACTGTCGGCCTTGAGGCCGGCATCACCGAGAATCATCGACAAGGCCATCGAGAAACAGCCTGCATGGGCTGCGCCGATCAGCTCTTCGGGGTTGGTGCCCTTACCGCCTTCGAACCTCGCCTTGAAGCCATAAGGCGCTTCGCGCAGCACGCCGGTTTCTGTGGAGATGGAGCCAATGCCGGTTTTAAGGTCGCCTGCCCAATGAGCCGATGCTTTCTTTTTAATACTCATGCGTGCCTCCTGAAGAACGGCGCGAAGGTTTCACGCCTTGAATGAACTAGTGAGGGTAGTTCGCCCCACAAAGTTCACCCTGTCGGACCAATCTTCATTTTTAGTAGCTCAATTCCCAGTCGACCATTGAAACTCGGGTATATGCCCATATTGCTGTAAGTACTGGCAGGTTATGCGAGCACCCTGACCTGCATCCCACCTGGAGTAGCCGGCTGATGAAACGACTGTCTGACATCAAATTCTCGACCCTCGACCTGGTCCCTGTCCGCGAAAACGGCAGTGCAGCCCAGTCGTTGCGTAATTCGCTGGATCTGGCACAGCATGTGGAAAAATTCGGCTACAACCGTTTCTGGGTAGCGGAACACCACAACATGGATGGGATTGCCAGTTCGGCGACCTCGGTGTTGATCGGTTATCTCGCCGGCGGTACGTCAACCATCCGTGTCGGCTCGGGCGGCGTGATGCTGCCCAACCATGCGCCGCTGGTTATCGCCGAGCAGTTCGGCACCCTCGAAAGCCTGTACCCGGGACGCATTGACCTGGGCCTTGGCCGCGCGCCCGGCTCGGATCAGATGACCGCCCGCGCCCTGCGTCGTGAGCGTTCGGGCAGTGCCGATGATTTCCCGCAGGATGTGGCCGAGCTGATGCGCTATCTGGGCCCACGTACTCCCGACCAACGGATCATCGCCATGCCGGGCACTGGCACCAATGTGCCGGTCTGGCTGCTGGGCTCCAGTCTGTTCAGTGCACAATTGGCCGGTGAACTGGGTTTGCCTTACGCCTTTGCATCACATTTCGCACCACGGTTGATGCATGAAGCGATTCGCGTTTATCGCAACCACTTCAAGCCTTCTGCCGTGCTGGACAAGCCCTACGTGATGTTGGGCGTGCCGCTGGTGGCTGCTGATACCGACGAGCAGGCCGAGTACCTGGCCACCTCGGTGTACCAGCGAATCCTGGCGCTGATGCGCGGGCAGAGTCTGGTGCAGCGCGCGCCGGTGGCGACGATGGACGGTTTGTGGCTGCCCCACGAAAAAGAGGCGGTGATGAGTTTCCTGGGCCTGGCGATGGTCGGCAGCCCGCAGAAGATCAAGGCCAAGCTGGACGTGCTGGTCGAGCAGACCCAGGCCGATGAGTTGATTTTTACCTGTGATCTGTACGAACACGCAGACCGCATTCACTCGTATGAATTGCTGTCGCAGGTGATGAAAGGGGCCTGACACAAAGGGAAGTGTGGGAGCGGGCTTGCTCGCGATGGTATCGACGCGATTGATCTGAAACACCGCAGCGTGCGCATCGCGAGCAAGCCCGCTCCCACAAGATCTACTACTGCGCTGGACTTACCCGCGCTTGTAGACAATTTCTTTGGTGCCGGCTTCGCAAGAGCCCACTACCTTGCCGTCAGCGGCAGCACCTTTTTCCACAACCGTCAGCGAATAATGTCTGGCGCCGTTAGCTTCAATCTTCGCCGCGATTTCGCTTTTCAGTTCTTCGCACGGCTTGCCCGCCGCGAACGCCGTTCCTGCCAGACTCAGCAAACCTACAGCCAATAAAAGCTTTTTCATCGGTCACATTCCCCGGTCAAAACAAAAAGGGTGCAATGCGAACATGCCGCATTGCACCCAGACTGTGTAGCGGACTTTATGGCAAACGGCCAGTCCGCGGGGCAAAACCTTGCCTCAAATCAACTGCTGGCAATCCTGAAGCCGATTTTGAGCGTTACCTGATAGTGCGCCACCTTGCCGTCCTTGATATGGCCGCGGGTGTCGATCACCTCGAACCATTCAAGGTGCTTGATGCTTTTGTTGGCTTCGGCCAGTGCATTACCGATGGCGTCTTCTATGCTGGTCGGGGACGAGCCTACCAATTCGACTTTCTTGTAGGTGTGATGGTCAGACATAACGTTCTCCTTTGTCGTAAATCAAAGCCTAGCAGCGAATGTGCTAAATACTTTGTAGGCAATCTAAAAGGAAAAGTTCAGGTTAACTGCACTTTCTCACGCCCCTGTAGTCCGACTTAACAAGCACCTCACTCATCAATGCAGGAGAGCCCTAATGGCTAGCAACTCTTTACGTAAAGCCTCATTGCAAAGCATGGAAGCAGAGATCGAGAGCCTGCTCAAGTCTCTTGAAAGCCTCAAGCACGACGCTTCGGACGAGTCCAAAAAGACCCTTGGCATCCTCAAGAACAACGCCGAGAACGCGCTGAAGCATTCACGTCATCTGCTCAGCGATGCGCTGGAAGAAGTGAAGGACAAAACCCGCGAAACCGCGATCGCTACCCGTGAATACGCCCAAGAGCATCCGTATGCCACCGCTGGGGTTGCCATCGGCGCACTGGGTCTGCTGGCAGCCTTCCTGTTGTGCAAGCGCGGCAATTAATCTGCGCTGCGCGCAAGCTCTGCCTTGAGCCATTGCGCAAGTTGCCTGGCGCGTCCGTCTGCGGCGCGCTTGGGCAACCATAACGTCAGTTGCCCCGGGGTTTCATTGAAGCCCCAGGGCGCAGCCAGCCGTCCTGCTTGCAGGTCCTGGGCCACCAGCGGCTCGGGAGCAATCGCTACACCCAGCCCCGCAACGGCGGCTTCCAGCAAGTAATACAAGTGTTCAAACCCCTGCCCGTATTGCAAATCCTTCGTCTCAATTGCGTTTTTTTGCGCCCAGCTCGGCCATGCCTGCGGCCGCGAAGTGGTGTGCAGCAACGGTTCGTCGAGCAAGGCGCTGGCCGGGGCATGGCGCAGTTGTTCGTACCGCGCATAACGGGGACTGACCACCGGGCCAATGCGCTCGCTGGCTAACTCATAAACCTGCATGTCTGCTGGCCAGGGTGGCTCAGCAAACACCAGCAAAGCATCCAGCCCGGGGCGACGCGGGTCCAGATCGCCTTCACCGGCCGACAGGTGCAGGCGCAAGTCAGGCAAGTCGGCATTCAATCGGCCCAGGCGCGGAATAAACCAGCGCGCCAGCAAACTGCCTGAACAGCCGAGCACGAACGGAGCGTCAACCTGGCTTTGCGTGAGTTCAGCGCATACATTTCTCAAGCGCTCAAAGGCTTCGCTACTGGCATCCCGCAAGCGGATACCGGCTTCGGTCAGCTTTAGCCCGCGCCCTTCCTTGACGAACAGGCTCACCCCCAGGTGCTCTTCCAGCACTTTCAATTGCCGACTGACGGCACCGTGGGTGACGTGTAGCTGCTCAGCCGCCTGGCTGACGCTGCTCAGGCGGGCGGTGGCTTCAAAGGCACGCAGGGCATTAAGAGGGGGGAGATCGCGGCTCATGGTATCTGTGAGTTTTCCTGACAGGTTACGGCGATCTTATCGGTTTTCATCCCGGGCTGTCACGGGTACAGTCAGGCCCATAGACCTTCGCCATTTTTTATCTGGAGCGTCACATGACTCAATCCACCTTGCGTACCGGCCCTGATGCCAATGGCCTGTTTGGCTCATTCGGCGGCCGTTATGTGGCTGAAACCCTGATGCCGCTGATCCTTGACCTGGATCGCGAGTACGAGCTGGCGAAAAAAGACCCTGAGTTCATCAAGGAACTGGCTTACTTCCAACGCGACTACGTGGGCCGCCCAAGCCCGCTGTACTTCGCCGAGCGGCTGACCGAGTTCTGTGGCGGCGCCAAGATCTACCTCAAGCGCGAAGAGCTGAACCACACCGGCGCCCACAAGATCAACAACTGCATCGGCCAGATCCTGCTGGCACGGCGCATGGGCAAAAAACGCATCATCGCCGAGACCGGCGCCGGCATGCACGGCGTGGCCACTGCCACCGTGGCTGCGCGCTTTGGCCTGCAGTGCGTGATCTACATGGGCACCACCGACATCGAGCGCCAGCAGGCCAACGTGTTCCGCATGAAGCTGCTGGGCGCCGAAGTGATCCCGGTGGTGGCCGGCACCGGCACCCTCAAAGATGCAATGAACGAAGCCTTGCGTGACTGGGTGACCAACGTTGACAGCACCTTTTACCTGATCGGCACCGTGGCTGGCCCGCATCCTTACCCGGCGATGGTGCGCGACTTCCAGGCCGTGATCGGCAAGGAAACCCGCGACCAGATGCAAGCCCAGGAAGGCCGCCTGCCGGACAGCCTGGTGGCATGCATCGGCGGTGGCTCCAACGCCATGGGCCTGTTCCACCCGTTCCTGGATGACACCGGCGTTGAAATCATCGGCGTAGAAGCCGCCGGCTACGGTATCGAAACCGGCAAGCACGCGGCCAGCCTCAATGGCGGCGAACCGGGCGTGCTGCACGGCAACCGTACCTTCCTGTTGCAGGACGACGATGGCCAGATCATCGATGCCCATTCGATTTCCGCAGGCCTGGACTACCCGGGCATCGGCCCTGAACACGCCTGGTTGCACGATATCGGTCGTGTCCAGTACACCTCGGTGACCGACGCTGAGGCGCTGGATGCCTTCCACAAATGCTGCCGCCTTGAAGGCATCATCCCGGCCCTGGAAAGCGCCCACGCGCTGGCCGAAGTGTTCAAGCGCGCACCGACCCTGCCGGCCGATCACCTGATGGTGGTCAACCTTTCGGGTCGCGGCGACAAAGACATGCAAACCGTGATGCACCACATGGAACAGTCTCAACAGGAGCAACACTGATGAGCCGCCTGCAAACGCGCTTTACCGCTCTCAAGGAACAAAACCGCGCGGCGCTGGTGACCTTTGTCACCGCCGGTGACCCGGATTACGACACCTCGCTGGCCATCCTCAAGGGCCTGCCGGCAGCAGGCGCCGATGTGATCGAACTGGGCATGCCCTTCACCGATCCGATGGCCGACGGCCCGGCGATTCAACTGGCCAACATCCGTGCGTTGGGTGCCAAGCAGAACCTGGCAAAAACCCTGCAGATGGTTCGTGAATTTCGTACCGGTAACAACGACACTCCGCTGGTGCTGATGGGCTATTTCAACCCGATCCACCACTATGGCGTGGCGCGTTTTATCGCCGAAGCCAAAGAGTCGGGCGTAGACGGCCTGATCGTGGTCGACATGCCACCCGAGCACAACAACGAGCTGTGCGACCCGGCGCAGGCTGCAGGCCTGGACTTTATCCGCCTGACCACGCCAACCACGGACGACGTGCGCCTGCCGACCGTATTGGCCGGCAGTTCGGGCTTTGTGTATTACGTTTCGGTGGCGGGCGTGACCGGTGCCGGTTCGGCCACCACGGAACAGGTGAGCGCGGCTATCGAGCGTCTGCGTCGGCATACTGATTTGCCGATCAGCGTGGGCTTTGGTATCCGTACCCCTGAACAGGCTGCGGCAATTGCCCGCCTGGCCGATGGCGTGGTGGTGGGCTCGGCCCTGATCGACAAGATCGAGAATGCAGCGACGCCTGAACAGGCGGTGGATGGTGTGCTGAGTTTGTGTGCTGCGCTGGCTGAAGGTGTACGTAGCGCCCGCTAGATCAAGAGCCCCTCTCCCGGAGGGAGAGGGGACTGATTGGGGGATGTCACCACACATCGGCTCCCTCTCCCCCCGGGAGAGGGCTGGGGTGAGGGCAAGAGGCTTACACAGTATTACTTCTGCGTCCCGTCATCATGCAGCAGGTTAGCCTGGGTCAGGTTACTGCCTGCCGGTACGCTGCGGGTCAACCATACGTTGCCACCAATGGTCGAACCCTGACCAATGGTGATACGCCCCAAAATCGTCGCTCCCGCATAAATCACCACATCATCCTCAACGATCGGATGACGTGGATGGCCTTTTTGCAGCTGTCCCGACTCATCCGCCGGGAACCGCTTGGCACCCAACGTCACCGCCTGATAAATCCGCACACGCTCGCCAATAATCGCAGTTTCACCAATCACCACGCCCGTGCCGTGATCGATAAAGAAACTGCGGCCAATCTGCGCGCCGGGGTGAATGTCGATCCCCGTGGCCGAATGGGCGATTTCTGCGCTGATCCGCGCCAGCAACGGTAGCCCGGCACGGTACAGGTGGTGCGCCAACCGGTGATGAATCACCGCCAGAATTCCCGGGTAGCACAGCAGCACTTCATCGACGCTGCGCGCCGCCGGGTCACCGTGGTAAGCGGCCAGTACGTCAGTATCGAGAATGCTGCGCAAACCCGGCAAAGCCAGGGCAAAGTCCTGAATCAGCAAGGTCGCCGTCGCATCCACTCCCTCATCCGGCAACCCGCCCTGACGCGCGACATAACGCAACTCCAGCCGGGCCTGGGTCAGCAACGCATTGAGGGCTACGTCCAGGGTGTGGCCCACGTAGAAATCTTCGCTCTCTTCACGCAGGTCCACCGGGCCTAAACGCATCGGAAACAAAGCACCGCAAAGAGCTTCAAGAATATCGGCCATTGCAGCACGCGACGGCAGCTCGCGACCGCCCTGTTCGCCACTGACGCGGCCGTTTTGCGTACGCCACTGGTTTCGCGCCGCGCGCAGTTGGCAGACGATGGCCTGCAATTGCCAAGGATTGGAACGATCACTCACGATGAATACTCCGCACGCTGGCGGCTGGATCAACCAGCCGCGAATAGGCAATGATTTTACGGTATCAAAACGTTTGCGACTCCGGCAATCAAGCCTTAACGCCGGCGCCAGAGGCGCCAACCCACCACGGCGCTGATCAACAGCAGCAACCCGCCCAAAATGGCCATGCTCAAGCCGTGATAGCTGAATAGCGGCTTTTCGATGCGAATGTACCCGGGCTCGGCAAATAACTCGCGCAGTGCGGCATTTGCCTGCTCCAGGTTAATGGCCTGCAACTGCCGGGCAGGGTCGGCAAAACGGCCTTCATCGTAGTCTCCCAGCGAGGCCCAGTAGTAATCGGCCAGCGCACTGCTGCCTTGCACCGTCCACGCCTGACGGGAAATGGCCGTTTGCTTGAGTCGGGCAAACACCTGCGGATCCAGCCCGTCCTTGAGCAGCCGTGACGTGAGTTGCTGCATCACCTCACGGGCCCTGGGCACGTTCTCGCGTTCAAGATCCGCATTCAGACTCAGAAAACTCACGCCGCCAAACACCTCGCGCTCAGCCCAGGGGCCGTAAGACAAGCCGTGCTTGAGCCGCAGTTCGCTGTACAGCGCCCACTCCAGATAATCGCGCAGCAGGGTCCAGGTTTCATCGGATTGCCCTTCGATAACCGGTTCGGGCAGCAACCAGTGCAGGGTTGCCGTATCGCCGACCACACCGCGCACCAGCTCGCGCTCTGCGTCGGCCTTGGCATCGATGGCGGCCAGGGGACGGTGCTCGCTGGGGTCAACCGGCTCGAGGGCACCGTAGGCTCGCTCGAGATAAGCTGGCAAGAAACGGTCAAGGTCGCCGACGATAATCAGCGTCATGTTGTTGGGCGCGTACCACTTCTGGCGTACAGCCTCTAGCTGCTGGCGGGTAAGGTCATGCACTTCGGCCCGCTCGGCGCACTTCAGGCCCAATTCGACAGCCAGCTGGTTGCTGGCGCTGTGGCCCAGATCCTGACGGTCCAGCCAGCGCTGCAAGTGCGAATAATGGCCGCCGTCTTCGCGCTCGACCACCTGTTTGGCGTCGCTGATACGTTGTTCGGTCAGCTGGGTGCGGGTCAGCAACCCCAGCAGCAGGTCGAGAATCTTGCGCTGATTTTTTGCCGGGGCCTCGATTACAAAGGTGGTATCGGCGCTGCTGGTAAAAGCGTTCCATTCGCCCCCCAGCGCTTGCATGCGCTCCTCCAGCCCCCCTTCACCGGTGTCGTCGATGCCGCTGAAGAGCAAATGTTCCAGCAGATGGGGCAATTGCTGATCGGCGCAGGAAAAGTCATCCATACCCACCCCCACCACCAGCCGAATAGCCACATGATCGCGATCGTTGTTGGGTTTGAGGATCAGTTGCAGACCATTGGGCAGTTGATAGCCCTCAACGCTGTAGCGATCCACGGCAAAGCCTTGGGCAGCGCCAAGCAGCAAGCAGATAAACAGCAGGCAACGCATAAAAAATCCCTGAATTCTCGAATCCTTGAGCCCGTGCAGCTTAGTCGCTGCATAACGGCTGACAACAGCCCGACGTACAACGTTCAAGGCGAATGTTGCGTGTCGGCTGCGTCATCCAACTCCAGGGCCCCGGTTTCAGAGGTCTCCAACACCACGTAGGCGCTGCCGCAAAACAACGAGTTAAGGCGTTTCATGTCCGCGATCAGCTCCAGATGCATAGAACTGGTCTCGATACTTTGTGTGACTTTACGCTGCAAGCGACTTACGTGAGCGTGGGCCAAACGCCGCTCCTGGGCGCGAAAGCGGCGTTTTTCACGCAGCAATTGGCGGGCGTTCTGCGGGTCGGAATTGAGAAACACCGTCAGCCCAAGACGCAAATTATCGATCAACTGGGTTTGCAGGCCCACCAGCTCCTCCAGCCCTGTTTCTGAAAATGACCGGCGCTGGGAGGTTTTCTGCTGCTGGACTTTGCGCAGCATGCGTTCGATTACATCACTGGCAAGTTTGAGGTTGATCGCCAGTTCGATGATTTCAGCCCAGCGCCGACTGTCCTGCTCGCTTAAATCCTCCCGAGGCATTTGTGCCAGATAGAGTTTTACCGCGCTGTAGAGCACTTCGACTTCATCGCTCAACGTGCGCATTTCCGCGGTGATAGCCGTTTGCTTGCCGCGTAGAACGTCGAGCATATTGACCAACATGGTGTCGATCAGGTCGCCAATACGCAGGGTTTCGCGCACCGCATTGGCTAGCGCCAGGCTCGGTGTATCGAGGGCGGCGGGGTCCAGGTGGCGCGGTTTGGCGACACCGTTGGTTTGCTCGCGCTCAGGCAGCAGCCAGGCGCAAATGCGCGCCATCAGGCCTACTGTCGGCAACATCAAGAAACAGCGGGCGGTGTTGTAGAGCAGATGGAAGCCGATCACCAACTCCTGGGCGCTATAGCTCAGGCTGTCCATCCAGGCCACCAGCGGGTCGAGCACGGGCATGATCAACAACAGGCCGATCAGCTTGTACAGCAGGCTGCCCAATGCCACCTGCCGGCCCGCTGCGTTCTGCATATTGGTACTGAGAAACGCCAGTATGCCGCTGCCGATATTGGCGCCAATCACCAGGCCGATGGCCACATGCAGGCTGATAACCCCCGCGCCCGCCAATGTGGCGGTCAGCAGCACGGCTGCCAGGCTTGAGTAAGACACCATGGCGAACAGGGCGCCAACCAGGGCATCGAGCAGAATATCGCCGGTCAACGAAGCAAAAATCACCTTCACGCCCTGAGCATGGGTGATGGGTGTGGCGGCTTCGACAATCAATTGCAACGCCAGGATGATCAAGCCCAGGCCAATGCCCACCCGCCCCAGTTGCCCGGCACGGGTTTGCTTGCGGGTCAAAAAGAAAATCACACCCAGAAAAATCAACAGCGGCGATAGCCACGACAGGTCGAAGGTCAGCACCCGCGCCATCAAGGCCGTACCGACATCGGCACCGAGCATGGTGGCCAGCGCGGGAGTGAGCGCCATCAGCCCCTGGCCGACAAAGGAGGTGACCAGCATGGCCGTGGCGTTGCTGCTTTGCACCATGGCGGTAACCACGATCCCCGCGACAAAGGCAAACATGCGCCTGGAGACGTTTTGCCCGATGACATGGCGCAGGTTGGTACCGTAGACCCGCAAGATGCCGGTTCGGACGATATGCGTGCCCCAGATGAGCAAGGCCACGGCGGAAAGCAGATTGAGCAGGGTCAGCATGCTGGCTCCCTGTGGTAGATGTGTCTAAGGATCAGATAGCTGCGGGCCGTTCCTACAGATGTTTCTTAAGATGTAG
Organism: Pseudomonas sp. TMW22080; assembly: GCF_022496745.1. Taxonomy (NCBI): domain Bacteria; kingdom Pseudomonadati; phylum Pseudomonadota; class Gammaproteobacteria; order Pseudomonadales; family Pseudomonadaceae; genus Pseudomonas; species Pseudomonas sp. TMW22080. Next base: position 428,895 of record NZ_SCFF01000004.1, read on the forward strand.
TCGGCAATTGAGCAGAGCGCCAGCATCGCATAGCAGGGGCAGGGTTGAAAGATTAATACCTCGTAGCAGCTGCCGAGGAACGAAGGCTGCGTCCGGCTGCGCAGCAGTCGTAAAATCGGCGTTTGCGGTGTGTCAGGCACACCATAGGCTCAGACTTTACGACCGCTTCGCGCTCGAACGCAGCCTTCGTTCCTCGGCAGCTGCTACGCGATTGCTGTGTTACAGCGTACTGAACAGCGGGAATGTGCCCAGCAGCAGCGCGGCGACCATGATGCACAGGCACACCAGAATCGCCCACTTGAGGGTGAAACGCTGGTGATCGCCAAACTCGATACCGGCCAGAGCTACCAGCAGGTAGGTCGAGGGCACCAGTGGGCTGAGCAAATGCACTGGCTGGCCGACAATTGAGGCACGGGCCATTTCGGCGGCAGTGATGCCGTAGTGGCTGGCCGCTTCGGCCAATACAGGCAGTACCCCGTAGTAGAACGCATCGTTGGACATGAAGAAGGTGAAGGGCATGCTCACCAGCGCGGTGATCACCGCCAGATACGGCCCGAGCGCAGGCGGAATCACGGCCAACAGGCTTTTGGACATGGCATCGACCATCCCGGTGCCCGACAGGATGCCAGTGAAGATACCCGCGGCAAAAATCAGCCCAACCACTGCCAGGACACTGCCAGCATGGGCCGCTACACGGTCTTTTTGCTGTTGCAGGCAAGGATAGTTGACGATCATCGCGATACTGAACGCGACCATAAACAACACGGGCAGAGGCAGCAGGCCGGCAATCAGCGCGATCATCAGCGCCAGGGTCAATGCACCGTTGAACCAGATCAGTTTAGGTCGACGTGCATCTGGATACTGCGACACGCTGATTTCGCTGTGGTCGACTTCATCGCCGTGCAGGTGCAATTCGCCCAGACGCGCACGCTCGCGCTTGCCGTAGAACCAGGCGATGACCAGGATCGCTGCGCAGCCGGCGAGCATTGCCGGGATCATCGGTACAAAAATATCCGAAGGGTCGACGTGCAGCGCACTGGCCGCCCGTGCTGTCGGGCCGCCCCAGGGCGTCATGTTCATCACGCCGCCGGCCAGGATGATCAGGCCGGCCATGATCCGCGGGCTCATCCCGATACGGCTGTAAAGCGGCAGCATGGCCGCTACGCAAATCATGTAGGTGGTCGCGCCGTCGCCATCCAGGGACACCACCAGCGCCAGCACCGCCGTGCCCACCGAGATTTTCAGCGGATCACCCTTGACCAGCTTGAGGATCTTGCGCACTGCCGGGTCAAACAGACCGGAGTCGATCATCAGGGCAAAGTAGAGGATGGCGAACATCAGCATCACCCCGGTAGGGGCCAGCTTGGTGATGCCTTCGAGCATCATCGGGCCGATTTTCGGGGCAAAACCGCCGAAAACGGCAAACAGGATGGGCACCAGAATCAGGGCGATCAGGGCGGAAAGACGCTTGGTCATGATCAGGTACATGAATGTAATGACCATGGCAAAGCCAAGGAAGGTCAGCATGAAAGTCACCCTTATTGTTGTAGTAAGGCGCTGACCGCGGGTTGTACGCGTGGCAGGCCAACCGGTCTGTTGCCGGTAATGACTCGATGCTAGAGAGGGAAGCTTTCAGCCAGCTTTCGCTGGCAAAAGTTCTTACACAAGGGAGAGTTGCATAAATCTTTGTAGCATCTGCCGAAGGAACGAGGCAGCTGCTACAAAGAGCGGGATTTAATCCAGCTTGAGGACTTTGGCCAGGACGATTTTCGGACCTTTCATCTTTTTGATGATGATGCGCAGGCCTTCGACTTCCAGTTGTTCTTCTTCGGCCGGAACCCGCTTGAGGGTGTCGTAGATCAGGCCCGCGACGGTTTCGGCTTCAACGTGGTCAAGGTCCACACCCAGCAAGCGTTCAATCTTGAACAACGGCGTGTCGCCGCGCACCAGCAGCTTGCCAGGCTGATACGACAGAATGCCGCGCTCGGCCTTGCGGTGTTCGTCCTGGATATCACCCACCAGCACTTCCAGCACGTCCTCCATGGTCAGGTAGCCCACCACTTTGCCGTCAGCTTCTTCAACCAGGGCAAAGTGCGCGCCGCCCTTGCGGAACTGCTCAAGCAACTGACTCAGCGGCATATGCCGCGACACCCGCTCCAGCGGTCGGGTCAGTTCTTCAAGGTTGAAGGTTTCGGGCAAGTGGTCCAGGTCGGCCAGTTCCAGCAGCAGATCCTTGATGTGCAGCAAACCGACGAAGGTGTTGGTGTCGGCATCATAGACCGGGTAGCGGCTGAATTTGTGGCGACGGAACAGCGCCAGGATGTCCTTGAGCGGCGCCTTGGAATCCAGGGTCACCAGGTCTTCGCGGGAGTTGGCCCAGTCGACCACTTCCAGCTCGCCCATTTCCACGGCAGAAGCCAGCACGCGCATGCCCTGGTCGCTCGGATCCTGGCCACGGCTGGAGTGCAGGATCAGCTTGAGTTCTTCACGGCTGTAAGCGTGATCGTGATGGGCACCGGGCTCACCCTGGCCGGCAATACGCAAAATCGCGTTGGCACTGGCGTTGAGCAGGTAAATCGCCGGGTACATGGCCCAGTAAAACAGGTACAGCGGCACGGCGGTCCACAGCGACAGGGTCTCTGGCTTGCGGATGGCCCAGGACTTGGGCGCCAGCTCACCGACCACGATGTGCAGGTAGGAAATGATAAAGAAGGCGGTAAAGAACGATACGCCCTTGATCACTTCAGGCGACGAGACGCCGATGGCGCCCAGCAGCGGCTCCAGGATATGGGCGAACGCCGGCTCGCCGACCCAGCCCAGGCCCAGCGAGGCCAGGGTGATACCCAGCTGGCAGGCAGACAGGTAGGCGTCGAGCTGGTTATGCACGGTGCGCAGGATCTGCCCGCGCCAGCCGTTGTCTTCGGCTATCGCCTCAACCCGGGTGGAGCGCAATTTGACCATGGCAAATTCGGCCGCAACGAAAAAACCGTTGAGCAAAACCAGGATCAAAGCAAAAAGAATCATGCCGAAGTCGGCGAAGAGTGTCGCGAGGGTCAAGCCAGGGGAAGGGTCCATGATGGAGTTTTACGGGTTCCGTCGTTACAGATAGGGAGGTATGGCCAAACAATGTAACGGCTGATGTAGCCCTTGCCTAGTGGGAAAGGGCTACAGGGCCTAGTCAATAAGTGTCTTTGGCTGGGGTTTTGTCACCTGGCCCGGTGCGAAATGGCAGGTGAAGGTGCTGCCGTGTCCCAATACGCTGCTGATCTCCAGGCGCGCGCGGTGGCGCAGCAACACATGCTTGACGATCGCCAGGCCCAGCCCGGTGCCGCCGGTGCTGGCGTTGCGGCTGGAGTCGACACGGTAGAAGCGTTCCGTCAGGCGCGGCAAATGCTTGTTGTCGATACCCACGCCCGAGTCCTGCACGCTCAAGTGGGCGCCCGCGCTGTCTGCCCACCAGCGAATGCGTACGCTGCCGCCATCGGGGGTGTATTTGACGGCGTTGAACACCAGGTTGGAGAACGCGCTGCGCAATTCGGCTTCGCTGCCCTTGAGCGCGCAATCGGCTTCCACGTCCAGGGTGATCGTCTGGTTGCGCTGACCGGACAACGCCTGGGCGTCGCTCTTGATCGAACGCAGCAAGCTGTCGATGGCCACCGGCTGGTTATCCGAGGGGTAGTCCGTGGCCTCCAGCTTGGCCAGCAACAGCAGGTCGTTGAGCAGGGTCTGCATGCGTTCACCCTGTTGCTGCATTTGCGACAGGGGGCGCTTCCAGCGCGGGTTTACGTCGTCGACGTTATCGAGCAGGGTTTCAAGATAGCCACAGATCACCGTCAACGGCGTACGCAGTTCATGGGATACGTTGGCGATAAAGTCTTTGCGCATCTGCTCCAGTTGATGAATGCGCGTCACGTCGCGCACCAGCATCAGGTGTTCGTTGTTGCCGTAGCGGGTGATATAGAGCTGGATGCGCAAGTGATCGTTGACCGGCGAGGGGATATCCAGCGGTTCGCCATAATTACCTTGCTCGAAGTATTCCTTGAAGCGCGGGTGGCGTACCAGGTTGGTCACTGGCTGGCCGCTGTCCTGTGGCGTCTTGAGACCCAGCAGGGTCTCTGCGGCGAGGTTCCACCACTCCAGGTTGCCGTCACTGTCGAGCATGATCACCGCGTCCTTGAGCGCCGCCGTGGACTCTTGCACGCGATCGATCACCGCTTGCAGTCGCCCGCGTACGCGCTGGTCACGGCGCTGCAGGTGGTAGATGCTGTCGAACACCTCGCCCCACAAACCGTAGCCATCGGGCGGTGCTTCGTCGGGTTTGTGCTGGCGCAGCCACTCGTGCAGGCGCAGCAACTGCTTGAGGGTCCAGCCCAGATAGAACGCCAGGCCAATGGCCAGGCTCCAGCCGTAATAGCCACTGATCAGCCCGACCAGCAGGCAGCCAGTGACCAAAAGCAACAAATGACGGATCAGAGTGCCATGCCAGTTTTGATTCACGTCGCGCGAGTCCTTGCTTGCCGCTGGATCAGTGAGAGCCGGTATCAGGCCTTGGTGGAAAACCGGTAACCGGTACCACGCACGGTTTGTACCAGATTTTCGTAAGCCTCACCGAGCGCTTTGCGCAAGCGGCGGATATGCACGTCCACAGTGCGCTCCTCCACATACACGTTGCCGCCCCAGACCTGGTCCAGCAACTGGCCCCGGGTGTAGGCGCGCTCCTGGTGGGTCATGAAAAATTGCAGCAGGCGGTATTCAGTGGGGCCCATTTCGGCAGGGGTGCCGTCGATGGTCACGCGGTGGCTGATGGGGTCGAGCAGCAGACCGCCGATCTCGATGGGCGATTCGGCATCGGCCGGGCCGGCGCGGCGCAGCACGGCCTTGAGGCGGGCTACCAGCTCTCGGGGTGAGAACGGTTTGGTGATGTAGTCATCCGCGCCCACTTCCAGGCCCTGAATCTTGTTGTCCTCTTCACCCTTGGCCGTGAGCATGATGATGGGAATATCGCCGGTCAGCTCTTCGCGCTTGAGGCGTCGGGCCAGCTCAATGCCCGACGTGCCGCCGGGCAGCATCCAGTCGAGCAGGATCAGGTCCGGTTTACGGTCCACGATAATGGCATGGGCATCCTGGGCATTATCGGCTTCAAGGCAATCGTAGCCCGCCATTTCCAGGGCCACGGCGATCATCTCGCGGATCGGCGCCTCGTCATCAACGATCAAAATGCTCCTGCCAACCATGCCGTAATCCTCTCGTCATTAAACTGTCTTGTGGCGCATTAGATAACGCAATTATTGCAGTCGTGTGACAGCTTTGGGGATGAGCGCGCGCTAACGGTTCGTGAACTACGCTTTAGTCTCAAATCGTACAACCACAAAAAGGACGATTCCAATGACATCTAGCTCGTTTTCCCTAAAGACATTGCTGCTGGCCGTAGCCTTCACCTTGCCCGGGTTGGCGTATGCGGCTGAACCGGCGATGACCAAGGACGGCATGCTGGTCGACCACAAAGGCATGACCCTCTACACCTTCGCCAAGGATGCGGGCGGCAAATCGATGTGCAATGACAAGTGCGCCGCCAACTGGCCGCCGCTGGCAGCCGAGAGCACAGCCATGGACATGGGCAAGTGGACGGCCATCAAGCGCGATGACGGCCACATGCAATGGGCCTATGACGGCAAACCGCTGTACACCTTCGTGATGGACAAGAAAGCCGGTGACATGACCGGTGACGGTAAAATGGACGGGGCGTGGAAGGTGGCCAAGCCATAGGAAGATCAAAAAAACCCTCACCCTGACCCTCTCCCAATGGAAGAGGGGACTAAAAGCAAAAGCAGATGTACGCCTCACTGAAGATCGGCTCCCTCTCCCTCCGGGAGAGGGCTGGGGTGAGGGGCTCTTGATCTCAGGCAAAAAAAAACCTCGCCTCCCTGTCACAGGGGGCGAGGTTTTTTATGACGCTGTCTTAAACCGCGCTGGTCGACTGCGGACGACGCACGTCCGGCTGCTTCCACGATTCCGCCGCAGACTCATCGATAGCCTGCTGAATCGCCTTTTTGCGGTGCTCTTCAGCGCGGCGGCTGAAGAACCACACCATAAAGGTCACCAGTGACACGGCCAGCAAAATCAGGCTGGCCACGGCGTTGATCTCAGGTTTGACCCCCAGGCGCACCGCCGAAAACACTTCCATCGGCAAGGTCGTCGACCCCGGCCCCGACACAAAGCTGGCCAGTACCAGGTCGTCCAGCGACAGGGCAAAGGACATCATTGCGCCGGCCGCCAGGGAGGGCGCAATCATGGGAATGGTGATCAAAAAGAACACCTTCCACGGCTTGGCACCCAGGTCCATGGCCGCTTCTTCGATCGACAGATCCAGCTCACGCAAGCGCGACGACACCACCACCGCCACATAGGCCGAGCAGAACGTCGTGTGCGCGATCCAGATGGTCACCAGGCCACGTTCTTGCGGCCAGCCAATCATCTGCGCCATCGCCACGAACAGCAGCAACAGCGACAGACCGGTAATCACCTCTGGCATGACCAGCGGCGCCGTCACCAGGCCGCCAAACAGCGTGCGACCCTTGAAGCGGCTGATACGCGTCAGCACGAACGCCGCCAACGTACCCAGTGCCACCGCTGCAATCGCCGTGTACAGGGCGATTTCCAGCGAGCGCATCACCGAACCCATCAGTTGCGTGTTGTCCAGCAGGCCCACGTACCACTTCAACGACCAGCCGCCCCACACCGTCACCAGCTTGGAGGCGTTGAACGAGTAGATCACCAGAATCAGCATCGGCAGGTAGATGAACAACAACCCCGCGACCAACATAAAGCTAGAAAAACGGAAGCGATTCATATCTTGCCCTCCAGCTCTTTAGCCTGGCTGCGGTTGAACAGAATGATGGGCACGATCAGGATCGCCAGCATGACCACGGCAAGCGCAGACGCCACCGGCCAGTCACGGTTGTTGAAGAACTCTTGCCACAGCACTTTACCGATCATCAGGGTTTCCGGGCCGCCCAGCAGTTCCGGGATCACGAACTCGCCCACCACCGGGATAAACACCAGCATGCAGCCGGCGATAATGCCGTTTTTGGACAGCGGCACGGTGATCTTCCAGAAGCTGTTGAAGGTGCTCGACCCCAGGTCTGACGCGGCTTCCAGCAAGCTGGTGTCGTGTTTCACCAGGTTGGCATACAGCGGCAGGATCATGAATGGCAGGTACGAATACACAATGCCGATATACACCGCGATATTGGTGTTGAGGATCTGCAGGGGTTCGCTGATCCAGCCCATCGACATCAAGAAGCCATTGAGCAGGCCGTTGTTGCTGAGAATGCCCATCCACGCGTAGACGCGGATCAGGATCGCGGTCCAGGTCGGCATCATGATCAGCAGTACCAGCACGGTCTGCATCTCTTTACGGGCATTGGCGATGGCATAGGCCATCGGATAACCGATCAGCAGGCACAGCAGGGTGCTGAAGAAAGCCATCTTCAGGGAGCCCAGATACGCGGCGATATACAGTTCATCGTCGCCGAGCATGGCGTAGTTGCCCAGGTTCAGCAGTACCTGGATTTTCTGGTCAACGTAGCTATAGATCTCGGTATACGGCGGAATCGCGACGTCCGCTTCGGCAAAGCTGATCTTCAGGACGATAAAGAACGGCAGCATGAAGAACAAAAACAGCCACAGGAATGGAATCCCGATGACCATATGGCGGCCACCGGGGGTTATTCGTTGCAGTCGGCGTTTGAGTTTTCGCATGTTCATGAGCGCAATACCACGCCGCTGTCGTCTTCCCACCACACGTAGACTTCGTCGTCCCAGGTCGGGCGGGCGCCACGGCGTTCGGCGTTGGCCACAAACGACTGCACCAGCTTGCCGCTCGGCAGCTCGACGTAGAACACCGAGTGCCCGCCCAGGTAAGCGATGTCATGCACCTTGCCGCGCGACCAGTTGTATTCGCAGGTCGGCTTTTCGGTGGTGACGAGCATTTTTTCCGGGCGAATCGCGTAGGTGGTGTGCTTGTCTTCCACCGAGGTGCTCACGCCGTGACCGACGTAGATATCGTTCTCCAGCTCCGGGCACTTGATCCGCGCATAGCCTTCGGCGTCATCGACCACTTCACCGTCGAACAGGTTGACGTTGCCGATAAATTCACACACCAGGCGGCTGACCGGGGTTTCGTAAATGTCGATAGGGCTGCCGATCTGGGCAATCCAGCCCAAATGCATGATCGCAATACGCTGGGCCATGGTCATGGCCTCTTCCTGGTCGTGGGTCACCATCACGCAGGTCACGCCCACGCGCTCGATGATCTCAACCAGTTCCAGCTGCATCTGCGAACGCAGTTTTTTGTCCAATGCGCCCATTGGCTCATCCAGCAGCAGCAACTTCGGGCGCTTGGCCAGCGAACGGGCCAGGGCAACACGCTGGCGCTGGCCACCGGACAACTGATGGGGCTTGCGCTTGGCGTACTGGCTCATGTGGACCAGCTTGAGCATCTCGCCCACGCGGGCATCGATCTCGGCGGTCGACATCTTGTCCTGCTTGAGGCCGAAGGCGATGTTCTGCGCCACGGTCATATGCGGGAACAGGGCATAGGACTGGAACATCATATTGATCGGCCGCTCATAGGGCGGCAGGTCGGTGATATCAACACCGTCAAGGAAGATACGACCCTCTGTTGGGCGCTCGAAACCGGCGAGCATGCGCAGCAAAGTGGATTTGCCCGATCCCGATCCGCCGAGCAGGGCGAAGATTTCGCCCTTGTTGATTTCCAGGGACACATCGTCCACGGCAATCGTCTCGTCGAATTTCTTCGTGACCCGGTCGATTTTGACCAGCACCTGCTTAGGTGTCTGGTCGCCCTCGAGGGCTTTCTTATAGGCGCCGGAGGCAACAGCCATTACGTAACTCCCAACAAATTTAGCAGCCCGGCCTTGATGGCCGGGCCTTGGATAGGTGGTCTGGCGAGATTACTTGCCCGTCTTGACCTTGGTCCACGTACGCGTCATCAGACGCTGTATTTTCGGGGGCAGCTCGGTTGAGACGTATGTCTTGTCCAGCACCGCCTGGGTTGGGTAAACCGCTTCGTCGGTACGAATGGACTCATCCATCACCTTGTCGGCCGCCGGGTTAGGGTTGGCATAACCGACATAGTCACTGACCTGAGCGATCACTTCAGGCTTGAGCAGGTAGTTGATGAATGTGTGGGCCTCCTTGACGTTGCTGGAATCCTTGGGGATGGCCAGCATGTCAAACCACAGGGCGCCGCCTTCCTTGGGCACGATATAGGCGATGTTCACGCCTTTTTTTGCATCCTCGGCACGCGCCTTGGCCTGGAATACATCACCGGAAAAACCAATCGCAACGCAGATGTTGCCGTTGGCCAGGTCGGAGATGTATTTGGAAGAGTGGAAGTAGGTGACGTATGGACGCACCGACATCAGGACTTCTTCAGCTTTCTTGTAGTCCTTGGGGTTGGTGCTGTTGGCATCCAGGCCCAGGTAGTTGAGTACGGTAGGCAGCATTTCATCCGCCGAATCCAGGAAAGCCACGCCGCACTTGGTGAGCTTCTTCATGTTCTCGGGTTTGAACACCGCATCCCAGGAGTCGATACTGTCGACGCCCAGCACTTCTTTGACTTTATCGACGTTGTAGCCAATGCCGTTGGTGCCCCACAGGTAAGGCACGGCATATTGATTGCCCGGGTCATTGGCCTGCAGGCGCTTGAGCAGGGCCGGGTCGAGGTTGGAATAATTCGGCAACTGCGCAAGGTCGAGCTTCTGGAACGCACCCGCCTTGATCTGCTTGCCCAGGAAGTGGTTAGACGGAACGACCACGTCATAACCGGTACGCCCGGCCAGCAGTTTGCCTTCCAGGGTTTCGTTGGAATCAAAGACATCATAAATCGGCTTGATGCCGGTCGCGGCTTCAAAATCAGCCAGCGTGTTCGGCGCGATATAGTCCGACCAGTTGTAAATGTGCACCGTGGGTGCCGCTTGTACGCTGACGGCAAGCGTCAAACCAGCTCCGACCAGCAAGGTCTTGCGAAACAGAGATATAGACACGTGATGGTCCTCTAAATAGTTGGGCCTGAGTTGCCCGCGTCATACGGCAGTCGAACCGCCAAAGACAAAACCGGCGCGCAACTTACCCTCGATAAACCTGCACAGCAAAGTTTTCCGCGAATAATTGCCCTAACACCTTGTTTTTCCGACCATTGCGCCGGTTTTTGTGAAACCGGAAGGCCTCAGCCCTCCGGTCTCAATCGCAGCCTTCGGCAGCGGCTACAAGGGGCGAGGCGTTATTTACCGGACTTGATTTTGGTCCAGCTGCGCGTCAGCAACCGCAGGGTGGTCGGCGGCAAATCGCTGATGGCGTAGAGCTTGGCCTTCACTTCATCGGACGGGTAAATGCTCGGGTCGCCCGAGATATCTTTATTCACCAGCGGCGTTGCAGCCTTGTTACCGTTGGGGAAACGCACGCTGTTGGTGATTTCGGCCATCACTTCAGGCTGCATCAGATAATTCATCCAGGCATAGGCGGCGTCGACGTTCTCGGCATCCTTGGGAATGGCGACCATGTCATAGAAACTGCCGGCACCTTCTTTAGGGATCGCGTACTTGAGCTTGACCTTGTCACCGGCCTCTTTGGCGCGGGAAATGGACTGTTCAAGGTCACCCGAGTAACCCACGGCCACGCAGATGTTGCCGTTGGCCAGGTCGGAGATGTACTTGGAGGAATGGAAGTAGCCGACCGAAGGGCGAATCTTCAGGAACAGCGCTTCGGCTTCAGCCAGTTGTTTCTTGTCTTGCGAATCGGTCGGGTAGCCCAGGTAGTGCAGGGCGGCCGGGATCATTTCGGTCGGCGAGTCGAGGAAGCTTATGCCGCAGCTTTTAAGCTTGGCAGCGTTCTCCGGCTTGAACAGCACGTCCCAGGAATCGATGGTGTCCACGCCCAGCGCGGCCTTGACCTTCTCCGGGTTGTAGCCGATGCCGATGGTGCCCCACATGTACGGGAACGCATGTTTGTTGTCTTTGTCGCTGGCATCGCCAACGGCCTTGAGCAACGCCGGGTCGAGGTTTTTCCAGTTGGGCAGCTTGGACTTGTCCAGCTCCTGGTAAACCCCGGCCTTGATCTGCTTGGCCAGGAAATTGTTGGAAGGCACGACGATGTCGTAGCCGGACTTGCCCGCCAGCAGCTTGGCCTCAAGGGTCTCGTTGCTGTCGAACACGTCATAGACCACCTTGATACCAGTCTGGTCTTCGAATTTTTTAACCGTGTCCGGTGCGATGTAATCGGACCAGTTGTAGATGTGCAGAACCTTGTCTGCTGCTTGAGCTGCCCCGGCCATCACACCCATCAAGGAGAGGGCGAGAAGGGTCTTGCCAGCTTTTTTAAAACCTGATGCCTTCATCTGTAATGCTCCAATTGTTCTTTTAAACCACCGATTCAGCGACCTGATCTCAAGGTGACTAAAGCCGGCGGCTAGTCTGGCAAGATCCGGGGCAGGCTTTCAAGGGAAGAGCCTTGATTCTTAAGGCTCTGAGCGCAATTGCCTGCTTTAAAACAGCAGTTCTCCTGCGCTCAAAGCCTAGCAGTTAACCTTGCAAAGTTTCCAAGGTCAGATCCAGGCACTTACGCGCCTTGGTCACCAGCTCGTCGATCTCGTCCTTGCTGATCACCAATGGCGGCGAGATGATCATGGTGTCACCCACGGCACGCATGATCAGACCGTTATCAAAACAGAACTGCCGGCAGATCATGCCGACACCACGGCCTTCGTAACGCTTGCGTGTGGCTTTGTCCTGTACCAGCTCAATGGCACCCAGCATGCCCACACCACGCACTTCGCCCACCAACGGGTGATCGTTCAGTTCACGCAGACGCTTTTGCAAATACGGTGCCGTTTCGGCATGCACCTTCTCGACAATTTTTTCTTCGCGCAGGATGCGGATGTTTTCCAGTGCCACGGCGGCAGCTACCGGGTGACCCGAGTAGGTGAAGCCGTGGTTGAAATCGCCGCCCTCATTCAGCACCGCCACCACTTCGTCGCGCACGATCAGGCCGCCCATCGGGATGTAGCCCGAGGTCAGGCCCTTGGCGATGGTCATCATGTCCGGCTTGAGGTCGTAGAAATCACTGCCGAACCACTCGCCGGTGCGACCAAAACCACAAATCACTTCATCGGCCACGAACAGGATGTCGTACTTGGCCAGGATTTCCTTGATGCGTGGCCAGTAGGTGGCTGGCGGCACAATCACACCGCCCGCGCCCTGGATCGGCTCGGCAATAAAGGCACCGACAGTGTCGACGCCCAGTTCGAGGATTTTTTCTTCAAGCTGATTGGCCGCCCAGATGCCGAACTCTTCCGGGGACATATCGCCACCTTCACCGAACCAGTACGGTTGCGGGATGTGGGTAATGCCCGGAATCGGCAAATCGCCCTGTTCGTGCATGTAGGTCATGCCGCCCAGGCTGGCACCGGCCACGGTAGAACCGTGGTAGCCGTTTTTGCGGCTGATGATGGTCTTTTTATTCGGCTGGCCCTTGATCGCCCAGTAATGGCGAACCATGCGCAGCATGGTGTCGTTGCCCTCAGAGCCTGAGCCGGTGAAGAACACATGGTTCATGCCTTCAGGTGCGATCTCGGCGATGGCTTTGGACAGTTCAAGGACCGGCGGGTGGGCGGTCATGAAAAACAGGTTGTAGTACGGCAGTTCACGCATTTGCTTGCTGGCCGCTTCAGCCAGCTCGTCACGGCCATAGCCGATGGCAACACACCACAGGCCGGCCATGCCGTCGAGAATCTTGTGGCCTTCGCTGTCCCACAGGTACACGCCCTTGGCGTGAGTGATGATGCGTGGGCCGACTTCTTTCAACTGTTTGAAGTCACTGAACGGTGCCAGGTGGTGATCGTTGCTCAGTTGTTGCCATTCGAGGGTTTGCGGGTTCTTGTTGGTCATACGGCTCTCCTTTAGTCAGTAGAGGAGGGGGCGGCGCCTTCCTGGCTCGCCCCTCCAGCGTGTCAGACGGCGAACAGCAGGAATTCCCGCTCCCACGAACTGATGACGCGCTTGAAGTTTTCATGTTCGGCACGTTTGACTGCCACGTAGCCGGTGATGAACTTGGTGCCCAGGTACTTCTCGACCGTCTTGCTGTTTTCCATACGCTCCAGGGCGTCTTCAATGGTCAACGGCAAGCGCAGGTTGCGGCGCTCGTACCCACGGCCCACTACCGGCGCACTCGGGTTGATGCCTTCGACCATGCCGATGTAGCCACACAGCAGGCTGGCGGCAATGGCCAGGTACGGGTTGGCATCGGCGCCCGGCAGGCGGTTTTCGACACGACGGTTCTGCGGCCCGGCATCCGGTACGCGCAAACCCACGGTACGGTTCTCCTCGCCCCACTCCACGTTTACCGGCGCCGAGGTATCAGGCAAGAAACGGCGGAACGAGTTCACATTCGGAGCAAACAGCGGCAACAGCTCTGGAATGAACTTCTGCAGCCCGCCGATGTGGTTCAGGAACAGGTCGCTCATGGTTCCATCTTCATTGGAGAAGATGTTTTTGCCGGTGTTGATATCGATGATGCTCTGGTGCAAATGCATGGCACTGCCAGGCTCGCCGGTCATGGGTTTGGCCATGAACGTGGCGGCGACATCGTGCTTGAGCGCGGCTTCGCGCATGGTGCGCTTGAACACCAGAATCTGGTCGGCCAGGGACAGTGCGTCGCCGTGACGGAAGTTGATTTCCATCTGCGCCGTGCCGTCTTCGTGGATCAACGTGTCCAGATCCAGCTTTTGCAGTTCGCACCAGTCGTATACGTCTTCGAACAACGGGTCGAATTCGTTGGCCGCTTCAATGGAGAAGGACTGACGACCGGTTTCCGGGCGGCCGGAGCGGCCCACAGGCGGCTGCAACGGGTAATCCGGGTCGTCACTGCGCTTGGTCAGGTAAAACTCCATCTCCGGCGCCACGATCGGCTGCCAGCCATGGTCGGCGTAGAGTTTGAGGACCTTTTTAAGCACGTTGCGCGGCGACAGCTCGATCGGGTTGCCCTGCTTGTCGTAGGTGTCGTGAATCACCTGAGCAGTTGGCTCAATTGCCCACGGCACCACAAAGACTGCGTTCTGATCGGGACGGCAGACCATGTCGATGTCGGCCGGATCGAGGAGTTCGTAATAGATGTCGTCTTCGACATAGTCGCCCGTTACGGTTTGCAGCAATACGCTTTCGGGCAGGCGCATGCCCTTTTCGGCAATGAACTTGTTGGTCGGCGAGATCTTGCCGCGAGTAATCCCGGTAAGGTCGGCGATCATGCATTCGACTTCTGTGATCTTGTGGTCTTTCAACCAATCGGTGAGCTGGTCGAGGTTGTTACTCATAAATGCCTCTGGGCTGAGTGTCCTGACTTGAATAAGTCAGGCGTTTACTGACGCATCTGCGTCGCGTTGTGTTGCGCGCCGTCTGCAGGCATCTCCAAATGCCTGGAAGATGGCGAGGTAAATCGGGTTGGAGCTTACCTGCCATTCGGGGTGCCACTGAACCGCCAAAGCAAAAGCCTTGCCGTCTTTGACCGACACGGCTTCGACCAGACCGTCCGGTGCAAGGGCTTCTGCGCGTAAACCGGGGGCCAGGCGATCGATACCCTGGGTATGAATCGAGTTGACCTCGAACTCCGTGGGCAAGCCCAAAGCTGCCAACACTCCGCCCGGCTGGACGTGCATGGCGTGGCTCGGCGCATATTGCACCTCAACAGGGGCACTGGGGTCTTCGCGATGTTCGATAAAACCTTCGACTTCATGCAATTTCTGGTGAAGTGAGCCACCCAGAGCTACATTCAACTCCTGAAAGCCGCGGCAAATGCCGAGCACCGGAACGCCCGCTGCCAATGCAGCACGAATCAGCGGAAGGGTGGTGCGATCACGCTCGGGATCATGCAGCGTGTCTGGTGCGCTGGCGGGGCCGTGATACAAGTGGGGTTCAATATTGGAAGGCGACCCGGTAAAGAGCAGGCCGTCCAGACCGTCAATAATATCGGTCGGATCAATCAGTTCCGCCAGTGACGGAATGATCAGGGGCAAGCCTTTGGCGGCCACTGCAACTGCTCGCACGTACTTATCGCCAGTGATGTGATAAGGATGCAAACCGATCTGCTTGGTGCAGGCGGTGACGCCGATTAACGGCAGGCGTGACATGTAACACCCCGGTATTATTGCTGTTATGGGTTTGAATCGAGCTTAGCCTTGTTCATTTTTTTACACAACACCCCCGTAAAAAATACAACACGGCCCGCTCAAGCCTGCGGGCGCCACCCGTCAAAACAGAACAAATACGCCCCAAAAAGCGTCAAAAATGGCCTTCCGGCGCTTTTTCAGGGCAAAAAAGAGGCTGCTTGACTTCGGTATGCCGTTCGGGTTGACTGAATCCCGTAGCGCTCAATGATTGATATTTTTAACAACAAAGGTGTTGCATCATGTCGGTACCCCCGCGTGCCGTTCAGCTTAACGAAGCGAACGCGTTCCTTAAGGATCATCCTGAGGTTCTGTACGTAGACCTTCTCATTGCGGATATGAATGGTGTGGTGCGCGGCAAGCGCATCGAACGCACCAGCCTGCACAAGGTTTACGAGAAAGGCATCAACCTGCCTGCCTCTCTGTTTGCACTGGATATCAATGGCTCAACGGTGGAAAGCACCGGCCTGGGTCTGGATATCGGTGACGCAGACAGAATCTGTTATCCCATCCCCGACACCCTGTGCAACGAACCCTGGCAAAAGCGCCCTACCGCGCAACTGCTGATGACGATGCACGAACTTGAAGGTGAACCTTTCTTCGCCGACCCTCGCGAAGTACTGCGTCAAGTTGTTACCAAATTTGACGAACTGGGCCTGACCATTTGCGCCGCTTTCGAGCTGGAGTTCTACCTGATCGACCAGGAGAACGTTAACGGTCGCCCGCAGCCGCCACGTTCGCCGATCTCCGGCAAACGCCCGCATTCGACTCAGGTTTACCTGATCGACGACCTCGATGAATACGTCGACTGCCTCCAGGACATTCTGGAAGGTGCCAAAGAGCAAGGCATCCCGGCTGACGCCATCGTTAAAGAAAGTGCCCCGGCGCAGTTCGAAGTGAACCTGCACCACGTTGCCGACCCCATCAAGGCCTGCGACTACGCGGTACTGCTCAAGCGTCTGATCAAAAACATCGCCTACGACCATGAGATGGACACCACATTCATGGCCAAGCCTTATCCGGGCCAGGCGGGCAACGGGCTACACGTTCATATTTCGATTCTGGACAAAGACGGCAAAAATATTTTTGCCAGCGAGGATCCCGAGCAGAACGCCGCATTGCGTCACGCGATCGGCGGTGTGCTCGAGACCCTACCGGCACAGATGGCGTTCCTTTGCCCCAACGTGAACTCCTACCGTCGTTTCGGCGCACAGTTCTATGTGCCCAACTCGCCGTGCTGGGGCCTGGACAACCGTACCGTGGCCATTCGCGTTCCGACCGGCTCGGCCGACTCGGTACGGATCGAACACCGGGTTGCCGGTGCCGATGCCAACCCGTATCTGTTGATGGCCTCTGTGCTGGCCGGTGTTCACCACGGTCTGACCAACAAGATCGAACCGGGCGCACCCGTCGAAGGCAACAGCTACGAGCAAAACGAGCAAAGCCTGCCGAACAACCTGCGCGATGCATTGCGTGAGCTGGATGACAGCGAAGTGATGGCCAAATATATCGACCCGAAATACATCGATATTTTTGTCGCCTGTAAAGAGAGCGAGCTGGAAGAGTTTGAACACTCCATCTCCGATCTCGAATACAACTGGTACTTGCATACCGTGTAAGCGATTGCAGTCCACGAAAAACGCCGCCGGCCTTACAGCCCGCGGCGTTTTTTCATGCTCACAGGTCTACAATGCCGGCTGCCCTTGAGGAGACGCTGATGTCCAGCCGCGCCACACCCCGAAAGCCACGCGCTCGCAGCCAGGGCCGCATCGACACGATACTTGACGCTGCCCGCACGCTGCTGACGGCGCAGGGCGTATCCAGCCTGTCGATTTACAACGTGGCAGAGCACGCACAAATCCCGCCATCGTCGGTCTATCACTTTTTCGCGGGCGTACCCGCGCTCCTTGAGGCGCTGACCGGTGATATTCACGCAGCCTTCCGCGCCTGTCTGCAGGCGCAGATCGAGCATGATGCGTTGAAAGACTGGCGTGATCTTTCGCACATTGTTGAACACCGGATGCTGACGATCTACAACGAAGATGCAGCCGCCCGGCAGTTAATTCTCGCCCAGCATGGCCTTACCGAAGTCACACAAGCCGACCGCCAGCACGACCTTGAGCTGGGGCAATTGATGCACGCGCTGTTTATGCGCCACTTTGAATTGCCAGCACTGCCACAGGACGTGGACGTGTTTGCCCTGGCGATGGAGCTGGGCGACCGCGTGTATGCACGCTCCATCCAGCTGCACGACAGCATCACCCCGCGTATGGCCGAAGAAGGCATGCGCGTGGTGGATGCTTATCTGGGGTTGTATTTGCCGCCGTTTTTGCCGAAACGCAAGAGCCCGACGGTAAACCTGTAGATACTCTGTTGCAGGTCAAGCCCTATTGTGGGAGCGAGCCTGCTCGCGAACGACCTTCGCGAGCAGGCTCGCTCCCACAGTTGCAGTGTTCATGCCGCTGCGCTCGTCAGCGGCTACACGTCATCCCGCGCCCATCAGAACGGAGCATCACCCAAAATCGTTGCACGGTGCATCACACGTCGGTTCGGACGGTAATCGTCCACGGCGTAATGCTGGGTTACGCGGTTATCCCAAAACGCCACATCGTTCTCCTGCCAGCGCCAGCGAATGGTGTATTCCGGGCGGGTGGCATGGGCAAACAGCAACTTCAGGATCGCTTCGCTCTCTGCTTCAGACAGTTCATTGATGCGCGTGGTGAAACCTTCGTTGACGAACAACGACTTGCGCCCGCTTACCGGGTGGGTGCGGATTACCGGGTGCGACAGCGGCGGGTTATTTTTGCGGGTCTGTTCCCAGCGTGCCAAATCTTCCGGGGTCGAACCAAAGCGCTCCAGCGGGAATGACTTGGTGAAATCGTGGGTTGCGGTCAGTCCATCGAGCAGCACCTGCAACGGTTTCGACAACCCTTCAAAAGCGGCAATACCGGCTGCCCACAACGTGTCACCACCAAAAGCCGGCAGTTGCTTGGCACTCAATACCGCGCCCATGGCCGGGGTTGGCAAAAAGGTCACGTCGGTGTGCCATACCGCGTTGTCACGCACGTCGGTCACGGCGGTGTCCAGCACCAGCACTTCCGGCTGGCCAGGCACGTTGGGGTAGATCGGGTGAATATGCAGGTCGCCAAAATTGGCGGCAAAACGGGCCTGCTGCTGCGGTGTAATCGACTGGTTCTTGAAAAACACCACATGATGCTCAAGCAATGCTTGCTCGATGGCATCACGGTGCTCAAGGCTCAGCGGTTGAGTCAGGTCGACACCCTCAATCTGGGCGCCCAGGGCAGAGCTAATCGGGGTAATGGTCAGGCTCATGATCTCTCTCTTAATCAGCGCGCCGATTAATCAGCGTCGAGTTCTGTTGTTAGTGAGCCTGGCCGTGCCACGGCACCAGCTTGCGTTGCAGGGCGCGCAGGCCCATTTCCATGGCAAAGGCGATGATGGCTATCACCAGAATCCCCAGTACCACCACATCGGTCACCAGGAACTGCGCGGCGGACTGCACCATAAAACCCAGGCCACTGGCGGCGGCGATCAGTTCGGCGGCCACCAGCGTCGACCAGCCCACGCCCAGACCGATACGCACACCGGTCAAGATATCCGGCAAGGCGCTCGGCAAAATCACATGGCGAATCAACTGCCAGCGCGTCGCACCCAACGACTGCGCAGCACGGACCTTGGCCGGGTCAACGGTACGCACGCCGGTGGCGGTGGCAATCGCGATCGGGGCGAAAATCGCCAGGTAAATCAGCAGCACTTTCGACAGCTCGCCAATACCGCACCAGATCACGATCAGTGGCAAATAGGCCAATGGCGGGATTGGGCGATAGAACTCGATCAGCGGATCGAAAATCCCCCGCGCAATGCGGTTGTGGCCAATGGCGATGCCCACCGGCACTGCTGTCAGAATCGCAAAGCCCAGACCCAGGCCGATACGGCTCAAGCTCGCGCCCAGGTGCTGCCACAGGGTGGAATCCATATAGCCCGTGGTCGCCAGCAGCCAGCCTTTTTGCAACACGGCAGAGGGCGGCGGCAGAAACAGGGGTTCAATCAGCCCGGCAGCGGTAACGGCCCACCATACGGCGATCAGGGTGACGAGGGTCAGCACGCTGATCCAGCGTGTGCTCAGGCTGCGCTTGACCGGGCGTGGGGTGTGGGGCGCGGCAACCGGGTTGGCGGCGACTGCTTCATAACTGCTCATGCGCGCTCCTGCCGCTGGGCGGCACCGCGTTGTGAAAACACGCGATCAAGCACGTGCTCACGGGTTTCAATAAAGCGAGGGTCGGACTTGATCGAACGTGCCGATTCGCCAGCGTTGTAGCGCTGGCCAAAATCCAGGCTCAGACGCTCAACAATGCGGCCGGGGTTGGGCGCCAGCAAAATCAGGTCAGTGGCCAGAAACACCGCTTCTTCAATGTCGTGGGTAATCAGAAATACCGGCTTGTCGGTACGTCGGCACACTTGCAGCAACAGTTCCTGCATCTGCTCACGGGTGAACGCATCGAGGGCACCGAAGGGCTCATCCATCAGCAATACGCGAGGGTCGGCAGCCAGCGCGCGGGCCAGGCCCACCCGCTGTTTTTGACCGCCAGACAGCTCCCATACGCGGCGCTTTTCAAAGCCGGACAAATCCACCAGCGAAAGCATTTCACGGGCACGGGCTTCGCGCTTGTCCCGTGGCACACCGGCCAGTTCAAGGCCGAAAGCCACGTTGGCCAGTACGTCTTGCCAGGGCAGCAACACATCATCCTGAAACACCACACCGCGCTCGGCACTCGGGCCGTGGACGGGTACGTTGTCGAGGGTAATTCGACCAGCGCTGGGCTCGACGAAGCCAGCGATCAGGTTCAACAAGGAGGTCTTGCCGCTGCCCGACGGGCCAAGTGCGACCAGCAGTTGCTGTGGCCCGAGGCTGACGGAAATATCCGACAGCACCGGCTCAGCGGCGCCCGGGTACTGTGCGCTGATGCGCTCCAGTGTTAACAAGGCCATGACGGTCGACTCCTCAGCGGCGTTGATTATTGAGTAACAAAAGTGGCGTTGACCGACGGCGCGTAGTCCGGCAGTACAGCGTCGACTTTTTTCTGCTCTTTCAGGAAGGCAGCAGTGTCGGCCAGGGCTTTGGTAGTCGGTGCGCCCAGCAATACCACCTGATCAGCCGCCAACGGGTAGACGTTGCCTTGCAGCAGCAGCGGGATATCGGCCGCCTTGGCGCCCGAGAGCTTCACAACCTTGTCGATATTGCCCTGATTGGCCAGCCAGGCTTTAGGGTCCTTGTGGTAGTCGGCGTAGGCATCCAGAGTCACTTTGGCGAACTGCTTAACGACTTCCGGGTGCTTGGCGGCGTAGTCCTTGCGCACGATCCAGGCATCAAAAGTCGGCGCACCGAGCTTGCCCAGCTCACCGGAAGTGATCAGCACTTTGCCGTTCTCTTTGGCAGTGCCCAAAGCCGGGTCCCATACGTAGGTGGCGTCAATATCGCCACGCTTCCAGGCCGCGACAATGGCAGGCGGTGCGAGATTCAGAATCTGTACTTTCGAAGGGTCGATGTTCCAGTGCTTCAATGCAGCCAGCAGGCTGTAGTGACCGGTGGACACAAACGGCACGGCTACTTTTTTGCCGACCAGGTCCTGCGGGCCGTTGATACCGGAGCCGTTGCGGGCGACCAGGGCTTCAGAACCGCCCAACTGAGTGGCGATCAAAAAGGTTTCGACCGGTACGTTACGGGTCACGGCGGCGGTGAGCGGGCTCGAACCCAGGTAGGCAATCTGCACATCACCCGAGGCAATGGCCGCAATGATGTCTGCGCCGTTATCGAATTTGCGCCAGTTGATCTTGGCGTCAGTGGCTTTTTCGTAAGCACCGTCGGCCTGGGCGACTTTGGCCGGGTCAACGGTGGTTTGGTAAGCCACGGTGACATCCGAGCTGGCAGCCTGCGCGAAGAAGCTGGCACCCGCCAGAGACAAAGCAGCCAAAAGGCGTAGGGGAGAGTGCAGTTTCATCAGGTAGCTCCTCGGCAGGTGGCCGGATATCGGCTGGATGCGAGGTTAAATGATCTAAGAATCAGTAAATAAATAACTTTTAAGCATTAGCTTATGTAGTTACGCAACATACAGGCGCGCACCCGCGCCCTAACTGCCAGGGCGTTTTAGCCAGCGGGTGATTAGGTCGAATGTTTAAGAACCAAAGGCTATTAAAAGATTCCTGAAATTATGTTTAGAAATTAGACAAAAGACCGATAGCATTCCCACGCGCGCGTGTAGGAGAAACCCTGCTATATGCCTATTTGATCTGAAAAGATCAGAAACAATTCTTTTTAGGTTTATTAAATAGTCATTAATCTGCGCACAAACGACGAATGATTAGACAAAGGTCGTAGCCATGATGGGTTGCGATTGACTTGCCGGTCACCGTCTGGCGCTAATCGCGCATCTGCAGCACCCAGGCATCAGATCCGGGGCTGAGGAACTACAAAAATTAGAAACGCAAAGGAGCAACACAATGCACAAGTCCACCTTGGCCATCGCTGTGGCCGTAGGATTGTTGGCACAACAAGCCAGCGCTGCCGGCTTTATCGAAGACAGCAAGGCCACGCTGAAGCTGCGTAACTTCTATATCAATAACGATAACCGTGACTCGGGCACCAAAGCTGCCGGTGCGCAAAGCAAGACTGAAGAATGGGGCCAGGGCTTCCAGCTGGACTTCACTTCGGGCTTCACCCAGGGCACAGTCGGTTTCGGTATTGATGCCATTGGCCTGTTGGGCGTCAAGCTCGACTCCAGCGCTGGCAAACACGGCAACCCTAACGGCGCAAACTATGGCGGTTCGGTGTTCCCAAGCGATGGCAACCACGCTGTAGACGATTTCTCCAGCCTGGGCCTGACCGCAAAAGCCAAGGTGTCCCAGACCGAACTGCGCATCGGTACCCTGCAGCCTAAACTGCCGGTTATCGTTAGCAACGACGGTCGCATGCTGCCGCAAACCTTCCAGGGTGGCCAGATCACTTCCAGCGAATTCAAGGACCTGACCTTCACCGGCGGCCAGATCGAGCACGCCAAGGGCCGTAACTCGAGCAACAACGAAGGCCTGTCGATTGCCGGCGCGAACAATTCCATTACGGGCAAGTTCGTTAACAAGTTCTACTACGGCGGTGTGGACTACAAGGTCAACAAAGACCTGTTGCTGCAGTACTACTACGGCAACCTGGAAGATTTCTACAAACAAAACTTCCTGGGCCTGGTTCACAACTGGTCCATCGGTCCGGGCGTGTTGAAATCTGACCTGCGCTACTTCAACAGCACCGACGACGGCAAGAACGGCCACGACTCTGCGTATTACACCACCGGTGATTACGCCAACAGCTCTGCAGGTAGCGGCAAGGGCAAGGTCGACAACAACCTGATCAGCGGCCTGTTCCTGTACACCGTTGAAGGTCACACCTTTGGTGGCGGTTATCAGGTGAGTAACGGCAGCAGCGACTTCCCGTTCCTGAACCAGGGCGACGGTGCATCGGCGTACATCCCTACCGATATGCAGATCTCGAAGTTCGCCCGTGCTGGCGAGCGTACCTGGCAGGCGCGTTACTCGTATGACTTCGCCAAAGTCGGCGTACCTGGCCTGACGGCGGGCGCGGTTTACCTGCGTGGCGACAATATCGACACCTACAACAGCAAAAATGTGCAAACCAGCAATGGCTCTTCCGAGTGGGAACGCGATATCACCGTGGCTTACGTGATCCAGGAAGGCACGCTGAAAAATCTGGGCTTCATGTGGAAAAACGCCATGTGGCGCAACGATATTGCTGGCCAGCGCGACCAGGACGAAAACCGTCTGATCGTGAGCTACTCGATCCCGTTGCTGTAAGCGTGATTTAGTACAAAGTAAGAAAAATCCTGCCCGGCGCAATGCCGGGCAGGGTGTTTACCGAAGACCTCAACGGTCAATTCGCAACACATTAATAGTCGCAGCTCCCTGCCGCTCCCCTTGCCTAAACCAGAACCCACAGTGGCCCCACGCCTGGGCTGCGTCCAATGAAACAGTTTTTAATATCTCTTTTTGTTCTAATCAAATCGATATTTATTCTTTTTAATTAGCTCCAGAGGCAGGCAGAGTGGCTCCATCACGCCCCGCCATTGCCAATAAAAAGGAGCTGCACCATGAGCCTCAGACTCGGCGACATCGCCCCCGATTTCGAACAGGATTCCAGCGCCGGCAAGATCCGTTTCCATGAATGGCTGGGCGACAGCTGGGGCGTGTTGTTTTCGCACCCGGCGGACTTCACCCCGGTGTGCACCACCGAACTGGGCTTCACCGCCAAGCTCAAGGACGAGTTTGCCAAGCGCGGCGTCAAAGCCATCGCACTGTCGGTAGACCCGGTGGACTCACACCACAAGTGGATCGAAGACATCAACGAAACCCAGAATACCGTGGTCAACTTCCCGATCCTGGCCGATGCCGATCGCAAGGTGTCTGACCTCTACGACCTGATTCACCCCAATGCCAGCGACACCCTGACCGTGCGCTCGTTGTTCGTGATTGATCCGAACAAAAAAATCCGTCTGACCATTACCTACCCGGCCAGCACCGGTCGCAACTTCAACGAAATTTTGCGGGTGATCGACTCGTTGCAACTGACCGACAGCCACAAAGTGGCCACCCCGGCCAACTGGCAGGACGGTGACGAGGTCGTGATCGTGCCGTCGCTCAAGGACGAAGACGAAATCAAGCGTCGCTTCCCCAAGGGCTACCGCGCCGTGAAGCCCTACCTGCGCCTGACGCCGCAGCCGAACAAGTAAAACCAACCTCATACCCTGTGGGAGCGGGCTTGCTCGCGATGATGGCGCCGCGGTTTTTTCTGATACACCGCGCCGATCCCATCGCGAGCAAGCCTGCTCCCACAAACATGCAACCGTGTCTTCAACAGGGTTTTTGGCCGTTTCGACGGCCTTTTTTTTGCTTTCGATTTAACAAAAAGGCATATGCATTTTAAGAATAAACAAATGAATAAATATGATTTATAGATATATAAATCACCTGTTATGGTCTGTTCACTCAAGCGAAAACGCTGACAGCGAATTGCACATATTCATTCAAGGAAACGTCTAGATGCTGGTCGTGACACTCGGAGGAAGCCCAAGCCAACGTTCCCGCTCAGGAGTGTTGCTGGACCACGCCAAACGCTGGCTCAACCAGCAAGGCGTTGAAGTGGTGAGCTATCAGGTACGCGACTTTCCGGCCGAGGACTTGCTGCACGCACGCTTCGACAGCCCGAAAATCATCGACCTGCTGCAACAGATCGAAAACGCCGATGGCCTGGTGATTGCCACCCCGGTGTACAAAGCCTCGTTCAGCGGCGCGCTGAAAACCGTGCTCGACCTGCTGCCCGAACGCGCCCTGAGCCACAAAGTGGTACTGCCTATCGCCACCGGTGGCAGCATCGCCCACATGCTGGCCGTGGACTACGCCCTCAAGCCAGTACTGTCGGCACTCAAGGCCCAGGAAATGCTTCAGGGCATTTTTGCCGAAGACAGCCAGATTGCTTACGGCGAAGGCGGCGCACAAGCGCAACTGGTGCCGATTCTGGAACAGCGCCTGCAAGAGTCACTCGAACAGTTCTACAGCGCCCTGGCGCGACGCCCCAAGCCTCTGGACCCGAGCATCCTCAACGAGCGTCTGGTGACGGCTCGCTGGAGTATCTGAAACAGCATTTTTCCCACCGATAAAAGCTCCACCACCTTACTGATCCGCTAACGGCCCAGCAGGTGCTACCCGAATCCCGAACAACAAAAAAGGAGAGCGCCATGCGCCCTGTCATTTTGCGTCGTGGTCTGGTCGCACTCTTAGCTGCGGCTGTGTCCTTCGGTGCTGTTACCCAGGCCCAAGCCGATACCCTGCGCATCGGTTATCAGAAATACGGCACGCTGATGCTGCTCAAGGCCAAAGGCACGCTGGACAAGCGCCTGGCCGAGCAGGGCGTTGACGTGCAATGGACCGAATTCCCCGGTGGCCCGCAATTGCTTGAAGGCCTGAACGTGGGCTCCATCGACTTCGGCGTGACCGGCGAAACCCCGCCCGTGTTCGCCCAGGCCGCCGGCGCCGACTTGCTCTACGTCGCCTACGAGCCACCAGCCCCCACCAGCGAAGCGATTCTGGTGCCCAAGGATTCGACCATCACCTCGGTCAAAGATCTCAAAGGCAAAAAAGTCGTCCTCAACAAAGGCTCCAACGTGCACTACCTGCTGGTGCGTGCCCTTGAAGACGCCGGCCTTAAATACACCGATATCCAGACCGTGTTCCTGCCCCCCGCCGATGCCCGTGCTGCCTTTGAACGCGGCAGTGTCGATGCCTGGGTAATCTGGGACCCGTACCAGGCAGCCGCCGAACAACAGCTGCAAGCGCGCACCCTGCGTGACGCCAGTGGCATCGCTGACAACCATCAGTTCTATCTGGCTACCAAGCCTTATGCCGAACAGCACCCCAAGGTGATCGAAACCCTGGTCGATGAAGTACGCACTATTGGCGAATGGGCCAAGGCCCACCCCGAGGACGTGACAAAACAAGTCGCACCACTGCTGGGCCTGTCTCCTGAGATCACCCTCACGGCGGTCAAACGCCAGGGCTACGGCGCACAGTTTCTGACCCCGGAAGTGGTCAACGCGCAGCAAAAAATCGCCGACAGTTTTTACCAGCTCAAGCTGATCCCCAAGCCGCTGGTTGTGAAAGACGTGATCTGGACGCCCCCGGCCAATCTGGCCAAAGCCAACTAACGCTTGCTGCCCCTAATTAGGAGACCACTCCATGAGCCTCAATATTTTCTGGTTCCTGCCTACCCACGGTGATGGCCATTACCTTGGCACCTCCGAAGGCGCCCGCGCCGTTGACTACGGTTACCTGCAACAAGTCGCGCAAGCCGCTGACCGCCTGGGCTTTGGCGGGGTACTGATTCCTACAGGTCGTTCGTGCGAAGACTCATGGCTGGTGGCGGCCTCGCTGATTCCGGTAACCCAGCGCCTGAAATTTCTCGTAGCCCTGCGCCCGGGCATTGTGTCGCCCACCGTTGCAGCGCGTCAGGCCGCGACCCTGGACCGTTTGTCCGGTGGCCGCGCCCTGTTCAACCTGGTCACCGGCGGCGACCCGGAAGAGCTGGCCGGTGATGGTTTGTTCCTCAGCCACGAAGAGCGCTATCAGGCCTCGGTAGAGTTCACCCGCATCTGGCGCCGTGTGCTTGAAGGCGAAACCGTGGACTACGATGGTGAACACATCACCGTCAAAGGCGCCAAGCTGCTTTACCCGCCGATTCAGCAACCGCGGCCACCGCTGTATTTCGGCGGGTCTTCGGAAGCCGCACAGGATCTGGCCGCCGAACAAGTGGAAATGGTTCTGACCTGGGGCGAGCCACCGGCTGCCGTTGCAGAAAAAATCGAACAGGTGCGCGCCAAGGCCGCCAAATTGGGCCGCACCGTACGTTTCGGCATTCGTTTGCACGTAATTGTGCGTGAAACCAACGAGGAGGCTTGGAAGGCCGCCGACAAACTCATCTCGCATCTGGACGACGACACCATCGCCCGTGCCCAGGCCTCGCTGTCGCGCTTTGACTCGGTGGGCCAGCAGCGTATGGCCGCCCTGCACGGCGGCAGCCGCGACAACCTCGAAGTCAGCCCTAACCTGTGGGCAGGCGTGGGCCTGGTACGGGGCGGCGCTGGTACGGCGCTGGTCGGGGATGGTCCGACCGTGGCCGCACGGGTTCAGGAATACGCCGACCTGGGCATCGACACCTTTATTTTCTCCGGTTACCCGCACCTGGAAGAGTCCTACCGTGTGGCCGAGTTGTTGTTCCCGCACCTGGATATCGAACGCCCGGAACTGCCAAAAAGTGCAGGCTACGTGAGCCCGTTTGGCGAAATGGTCGCCAATGACATCCTCCCTAAAGCCGCGTCGCAGAGCTGAGGTCGCCATGAGTTCAGGCAAGGCCTCGGGCCTCAAAAATATCGGTCACACCCTGGCGCCCTGGGCCTTGCCGGTCTTGCTGCTGGCAGTGTGGCAGCTGTCCGTGTCAGCGGGCTGGCTGTCGACACGCATCCTGCCCGCCCCCAGTGCCGTGATCACGGCCGGCGTCGAGCTGGTGCGCAGTGGCGAAATCTGGAAACACCTGGCCATCAGCGGCTGGCGCGCCGGGCTCGGCTTTGTGATCGGTGGCAGCATCGGTCTGGCGCTGGCGCTTTATCACCGGCCTGTCGAAATGGGGTGAACGCCTGCTCGACAGTTCGGTGCAAATGATCCGCAACGTGCCGCATCTGGCGCTGATTCCGCTGGTCATCCTGTGGTTCGGCATCGACGAGTCAGCGAAGATTTTTCTGGTGGCGCTGGGGACTTTATTCCCGATCTACCTCAACACTTACCACGGTATCCGCAACGTTGACCCGGCGCTGGTGGAAATGGCGCGCAACTATGGCCTGTCCGGTTTCAGCCTGTTCTGGCAGGTGATCTTGCCGGGCGCGCTGCCGTCGATCCTGGTGGGTGTGCGCTTTGCCCTGGGCTTTATGTGGCTGACGTTGATCGTGGCCGAAACCATCTCCGCCAGCTCCGGCATTGGCTACCTGGCGATGAACGCCCGGGAGTTCCTGCAAACCGACGTGGTGGTGCTGGCGATTGTTTTGTACGCAGTGCTCGGCAAACTGGCCGACACCGCAGCCCGGGGGCTGGAGCGCATCTGGTTGCGCTGGCACCCGGCGTATCAAGTGGTTAAAGGCGGTGCAGCATGACAGCTCAACAACCTCCACGTTTGCGCCAGGGCATACCGCTGGCCATCAACGGCTTGCAGAAGGCCTTCGGTGAGCGCCTGGTGCTACGTGATATCAACCTGCATATCCCGGCAGGGCAGTTTGTCGCCATCGTAGGCCGCAGCGGGTGCGGCAAAAGCACCCTGATGCGTTTGCTGGCCGGCCTGGATCAGCCCACTGCAGGCCAGTTGCTGGCCGGTAGTGCGCCCCTGCAAGAGGCCCGTGAAGACACGCGCCTGATGTTTCAGGAAGCGCGTTTACTGCCCTGGAAAAAAGTCATCGACAACGTGGGTCTGGGCCTTAAGGGCGACTGGCGGCCAAAGGCGCTCAAGGCACTGGAAGAAGTCGGCCTGGCCGAGCGCGCCAATGAATGGCCGGCAGCACTTTCGGGCGGTCAGAAGCAGCGCGTGGCCCTGGCCCGCGCCCTGATCCACCAACCGCGCCTGCTGCTGCTTGACGAGCCGCTGGGCGCGCTGGATGCCCTGACCCGCATCGAAATGCAGCAACTGATTGAACGCCTGTGGCGCCAGCATGGTTTTACCGTATTGCTGGTGACCCATGACGTGAGCGAAGCCGTCGCGATTGCCGACCGTGTCATTTTGATTGAAGAAGGCCAGGTAGGGCTGGACCTCACGGTCGACCTGCAACGCCCACGGCTACGCGGCTCGCATCGTCTGGCGGCACTGGAAACCGAAGTACTGAACCGTGTTCTTGCACTGCCTGGCTCGCCACCTGAGCCGGAACCCGTTGCACCGCTGCCTACGCAACTGCGCTGGGCGCAATAAACCCACTTTCTATCCCAAGACAGGAATCGACACCATGACCATTAAAGCCATCAACGTTCGCAACCAGTTCAAAGGCCACATCAAGGAAATCGTACTGGGCGACGTGCTGTCGGAAATCGACGTACAAACGGCGTCGGGCATCGTGACTTCGGTGATCACCACCCGCTCGGTGAAGGAGCTGGAGCTGGTGGTCGGTAGCGAAGTGATCGCGTTCGTAAAGTCCACTGAAGTGTCCATCGCCAAGTTGTAAATCATGGGTGATTCACAGCCCCGAACGGCGTAAGCCCTTCGGGGTTTTTTGTGCCTGAAAATCGCGCTCAAATCCTGGGGGTCATGGCTGTGGCCGCTCATCAGCGATAAACAGCGCAACAAATTCTTGGCCGCCTGAATGCGCTGCTCGGCACAGGCCAGCAGGGCAGATACAGAGGCGCGGGGATCGATCAATAAAACGTGGGAACCGACGGGATTGTCGGCTTGGGGAACGTACTGGGACATGCTTTAACTCCTAAGAAAAGGAGCCACCTCAATCAGCTTGCACGCAGAAAGAGGCTAGCAATTGTGCTCGGGTGTGCAAGACCGGTCCCAGATAACCCGGCAGACCCGAAGATCTCCCGCGCACAACCGCCATAACGCCGATTGCAGGCGCAGAGCCTACCAAGCGAAATGAAAAGTTGGAAATCTGAGAGTCAGGCTTGCACGCCTGATCGCTGATGTTCAGCGATGGAGCGGACTATAGGCAGCCCGCTTGGGGCATCACAATGGGGTAACGCGGGTGAAAGCCCGATCCCACATAAGTGCGCGAAAGGTCTGTAGAAATCGCAGCGCCTGCATCGCGAGCAAGCCCGCTCCCACAGGTTTGACGAGCATCCACACATGGTGAGAACACCCAAAACCTGTGGGAGCGGGCTTGCTCGCGATGGCATCAGCCCGGTGACTCAGGCCATCACAGCAGCCTGAATCACCACCAAACCAATCAGCGCACCAAATGCAAGAACTGCAGATGGCGTTCGTACTGGTCGAGGATGTCGTTGATGATCTGCTCTTTGGTGTAGCCCGTCAGGTCGTAGTCCTGGCTGCCTTCGGCCAGATGCACTTCAGCACGGTAGTAACGGCGATTACGCAGTTGCTCCTTTTTGCCGAAGCCACCCCGGGCGAAGGACGGCGTGAAGTAGCCACGCATCTGCACCTGGTAGATAAACGGATGTTCATCCCCATGACCGATTTCCAGGCTCACGTTGTCGTTGGCCGGGTCTGGCTGGGTGACAACGTTAAGGCCTTTCTCCCGGAACACAGCGCTCACTTCTTCAATCGCCGGGCGCACGGTGGTGTCCATAAAGCGGTACACCTCGTCCCGCGACGGGAAGTGCACGGCCTGGCTCAAGCGCTGGCGCCAGCCACCACGACGCGAGTGCGAAACGGGTGCCAGGGAGTGGGTCTGCGCAATCTTCTTCTGCGACTCAAGGTAGAACGCCTTGTGCAGGCCCCACATCATCAGCAGCAAAATCAGCGAGAACGGTAACGAGGTCAGTACTACCGCTGACTTGAGCGCATCGATACTGCCTGAGAACAGCAGCGCACTGGTCACCAGCGCAGTCATCGCGCCCCAGAACACCCGCAGCCATTTCGGGCCGTCTTCGTCCGCGTTATTGCCACGGGCCGAGAGGGTGGACAGCACCACAGTACCGGAGTCAGCCGAGGTCACGAAGAACACGAAGCTGATAAACACCGTCACCGCGATAACGGTCTTGCTCCACGGGTAGGTCTCAAGCAGCAGGTACAGCGTACGCGACGGGTCATCGATAGCCGACTGGCCGAGGGCAACCATACCGTGGTTGAGCACCTGGTCGATGGCGCTGTTGCCGAAAATAGACATCCACGCCAGGGTGAAGCCCAGTGGAATCAGCAGCACGCCGAACACGAACTCGCGGATGGTCCGGCCACGGGAAATACGCGCAATAAACAGGCCTACAAAGGGCGACCATGCGATCCACCAGGCCCAATAGAACACGGTCCAGCCGCCCAACCAGTCACTTGGCTTGTCGTAGGCATACACATCGAAACTCTTGGTGGGCAGTGCACCCAGGTAGTCACCGATGTTCTGCACCAGAGTGTTGAGCAAGTGCTGGGTGGGGCCGGCGAACAACACAAACAGCAGCAGGGCACAGGCCAGCAGCATGTTGATGTCGGACATCACCCGTACGCCCTTGTCGACACCGGCAATGGCCACCAGAATCGCGGCGCCCATCATCAACGTGATCAGGCCCACTTGCACCCATTGGGTATGGGGCATGCCGAACAGGTAGTCGAGGCCGGAATTGAGGTGCAGCACCCCAAAGCCCATGTCGGCGCCCAGACCGAACACCGTGGCGATAATGCCGAAACCATCCACCGCATAACCGATGGGGCCGTTGATGCGCTTGCCGATCAGCGGGTAGAGCGCCGAGCGCAGCGCCAGCGGCAGGTTATGCCGGTAGGCGAAGTAGGCCAGTGCCATGCCGACGAACGCGAACACCCCCCAGCCGTGCAGGCCCCAGTGCAGGAACAGCAGCTGCATGCCCTGGCGCGCAGCCTCGGCATTGCCGGCCGGGCCCTGCGGCGGGTTGAGCATATGGGTGAGGGGTTCGGACACACAGAAGAAAAATAGCGTGATGCTGATCCCGGCGGCGAACAACATGCCCGCCCAGGACAGGTAACTGAACTCGGGTTCGTCGTGGTCGGCACCGAGCTTGATCTTGCCGTAGCCGGACAAGGCGGTGACGACCACGAAGATCAGATACAGGGTCATCGCTAACATGTAGTACCAGCCGACCGTGTTGGCCGCCCAGTTTTGTGCGGCCAGCAGCCATTCGCCGGCAGCGGCAGGCATGGCGATGACCACCACACCGAAGATCAGGATAAACGCGGCGGCAAAGTAGAACACCGGCGGGTTCATGCGGATCGAGGACGTCTCGGACGTGATCGGTACACTCATTGGATGTGCACCTTATAGAGGTAAAACGGGATCAAAAAGAGCGGATTCGGCAAGGGTTAGCCTCCTGTTGTGAGCGGGCAGCGGACCACCGGTTTAACTTGAACAAGCATTCAAGTTAAACATGGATGGCCTTTCAGCACTAATCGCTGCCCGCAGCTGCACGCCTGATACGTTAGCTCATGGCAAGGTATGACACATGGCCATGATCATCGTTCAGCCTTTATAGCGTGGGGCTATCAGGGGGGAGAGGCGGCAAAAGAAAACGGGAATTTCGGGCGCTGAAAAAAAATCCAAAAAAAATGTTCGCAGAAGCGCAGTGATCAAAAAATAGACTGATTTAGACGCCGATCAGTAGTGCCTCAGGAGGAAAGTACCGACGAATTTACAGCAGAGGGGGGGACCCTATTGATTGAAGTGGTCCCAGAGACTTATCTCGCATTGGCGCCCGCAATCTACAAGCACCAATACGAACAAACAGAGATTCACAAAGAACACCTGATAATGTTACCCGATTACAGTTATCAAAAATTTAAGACTACAAACACTCTCTTTCATACATCGAAGTTAACAATAGAACCTAGATAAAAATCAATCGACAGATAAATCATGCTTTCTTTCAACGGATATTTATATCAATTTAACTTTTCAATGTCTCTGCCGATGGCTCATCGGGAGTTATCGTCGAGAAATTAACGGCCACTGCTTCTTTAATTTCACCCTTTTGAGTAAAACCACTGACACCTACAATATCATTACCATTTCGAGCATCTGCTAATGGCCTTGTATAGTTCAGATCAATCTGTGAAATACTTAACTCGTCCAGCGAATGTAACTCGCTTGTACCAGTCGACTCAATCCTGCTTTGGCCATCATGATTGGCATCAACCCAAACCCTCACATCGCCCCAGCGTTCATCCTGGTTATCAAATTTAAGGTCTTTGTTGCTATCCAGGCTGCGCAGTGCATCAAATGCATTATCAAAGTTCTTTTTACTCGGAGAATCTCGGCTTCCTTGTTCGGCACCAAAATACTCTGACATCAACTCCGAGACATTATCAATTTTTCCGTTTCCATCAAGGTCCAAAACAACCATACCTTCGTCAGGGCTGCTCCACCCCGTTTGCACCTTCTCGCCGTCGTTGTTCATGTCGAAATGAACAGGAGAGGCATGAGGGTTGGTGAGTTTTGCTCCGGCCCCACCCAGATCCAAAATCAAAGGGTCTACTTTGTTTTCTAAGGCGCATTTCATTCTTGCAATTTGTTCTGGCGTTATATAGTTGAGACCTCCAACACTTTCCAAAGAAATATCAACATTAGCAGCTGGCCTTTCGATATTTGTCACAGGTACCCCTCCGCCTGTGCTGTAGCCGTTCGATGCAGAAGTAGCGCCACCTGCCCCCCCACTTCCGCCACTGTCAAGACTACCAGCCGTACCGTTACTTATACCGCCACCTGGAATCACAGGCAGTGAAATATCAACTTCTACACCTTTTACTAATAAATCTTCAAATACTATCTTTATGACAATAGGTATAATCATTGAGGCATTGCCAAAATACTTTTCGAAAATCATCCCAATAGCAGCGGCATTTTGTATAAATACCGTGGCATAATTTTCCATTTGCTCTAAAAAGTTACGGCCCGGAATCTCAACGTAATTATGCCCTAGTCCACCCCCCCACACAGGAAACTCATCACCGAGCGTCCCGGCCCATTGCCATGGTTCCAAACCTAAGTATTTTACTGCGGCTTGCACGTCTCTTTTGATCACATCTTTAATTGGCAAAATGCCTTTAGCGTGAATAAAATCCGCAATAACTTGGTGGGCTAATCTGTCAGAAGCATTTTTATACATACGCGAAGTGAATTTCCTTCCGGAGCGCTCAACTGCATATCGCATGGAATTGGAAACCAGTTCGCTTGCAAAGCTTCCGTCAATATTATTGATAGATTTTGCAGCCATAAGCCAGTTAGCCGTCATCAACATCTGGTCTCTCACTTCGCCATCGGCCTGGTTGGCAATAGCTTTTTGAGCAACATTATATAAGTAATGGTATCCTCCCGCGTAGTCTTTCACGGCGAGTCTATGTTCCAGGTATTTGATATCCGCGGGTGCCAGAGGTATTTGCACCATATTGGCGCCTCCTTAATTAATTAAAAAACGATCCAGAAAATTCAACACAAAAACATCGGCTTCTTTAAGGTTGGAAATCTCACGGCTAAACAAATAGTCAATCCCAAAAGTACTTTTGTACGCTCTTTTTCCCATATAAATCAGGTCCCACTCATATATATATGCATTGCTTCCATCACGGCCCGCAACTCTATAAGTCTTTTCACTATCCTCTAACAGTTCAACCCCATCAAAAGACGCAATGGTTTTTAATGTTCGGGTGGCTCGATTTATATCAAACGGAGGAACGGATATAGGAAATAAAACTAACACCATTACATTGTTAGATTTATTTTTATAATCAACCAACTTCATGGATGGATACTCAACACGAAGAGTGACCACGCTTTCACCGTTAAAATCAATAAGCTCGCAATCCTTATCCGAAACATCAAAGGAAAAAACACTGATATTCGTTTTTTCATTAACAAACGTGCAAGCTGCATGGGCGGGCATTGAGCCCCAAGCAAACACCAGTGATATAAGCCCACCTTGAAGATATCTACGCACTACCAGCCTCCAATATTACTGATGTATCGCCATTTCCACAGGAGTAATAAATATAGCGACCAACAAAATTCAATCTTCATAGCTCAGCGCGGAACATGGTTTTTGGACGTGTCATTTCCATACCCCATCCAAGAGCGAGATTAAAAACCTTAACGCCCTGAAAACTTTAGGCCTGGTACCAAAATATGACCACAGCGAAGCCGCCGTTCTTAATGTCGGATATTTCCGTAACTAAAAATAGTATGTAGGAGAGGGTTAAACCGGGCGCAGAACTGCGCGCCCCCGTTTAAAAAACAGACAAGTCCAGCGGCCGAATCGCGCCCATCCAGATAGCATGGTCGGTGTGGTCCAGCAGGTCGTTGCCGGTATCGGGATGCAAAAACACCACCAGACCGTGCCGGTAGAGCGCCAGCCACGGCAGGACGATGCCGATCAGTTCAGGGCCGAAAGCCAGCTGGCAGCTCCAGTCCGGGTGCGGGCCAACCGGGCGTTCGTGGACGCGGCCCATGGTGACGCCAAACAGTCGCCTGGCCTCTTCGCCCAAGGCGCGCGCCTGATCGATGGTCGAAGCGTCGAAGTAGACATGGGCGTGGTAGCCCTTGATTCGCTGCATAAGTACCTCTTGCCCTCACCCCGCCCTCTCCCGGAGGGAGAGGGGCTGCTTTAAAGCGCCAGCAACCGGCGCAATTCAGCCAGCGCCGGTGCAGTATCCGGACGCACCCCGCGCCACAGATTAAACGCCTCGGCGGCCTGTTCGGCCAGCATGCCCAAACCATCCATCACCTGACCCGCGCCATGCCCGCTGGCCCACACGCAAAACGGCGTCGGCTCCTTGCCATACATCATGTCGTAGCACAGGGTTTTACCCGGCTCGATCAGGCTGCTGGCAATGGGGGGCAGTTCGCCGCTCAGGCTGGCCGAGGTGGCATTGATGATCAGGTCGACCGGCTCGTGCAGCCAGTCAAAACCGCTTGCAGCCACCGGGCCCAGGTCACTGAACAACTCGGCCAGCAACTCGGCTTTTTCAACGGTGCGGTTGGCGATGGTGACCGAGGCCGGCCCTTCAGCCAGCAACGGCTCCAGCGCACCCCGCACCGCACCGCCTGCTCCCAGGATCAGGATGCGCTTACCCTTGAGGCTGAAACCGGCATTGACCGTCAGGTCGCGCACCAGCCCTGCACCATCGGTGTTGTCCCCCAGCAAAACGCCATCGGCCAATTTGCTCAGGGTGTTGACCGCTCCTGCTCGCTGGGCCCGAGCTGTCAGTTGATCCGCCAGGCGGTAGGCGTCTTCTTTGAAGGGCACTGTCACATTGGCGCCACGCCCATGCAGGAAGAACTCCGTTGCGCAGCCAGCAAAATCATCCAGTGGTGCCAGCAAGGTGTCGTACTGCATGGCCTGGCCAGTTTGCTCGGCAAACAGGCGATGCAGCACCGGGGATTTGCTGTGGGCAATCGGGTTACCAAAAACAACGTAACGGTCCATCAGGCAAGCTCCTCGGGCAGTGTCAGGCGTTGGCCAACCAGTCGCGGTCTTGCAGGAAGTAATCCGTCAGGCGCGCTTCCGGGCTTTCCGGTTCCGCTTTCCAGTCATAAGCCCAGCGCACTTGCGGTGGCAGGGACATCAGGATCGACTCGGTGCGACCGCCCGATTGCAGGCCAAACAGGGTGCCACGGTCATAGACCAGGTTGAATTCCACATAGCGTCCACGGCGGAATTCCTGGAACTCACGCTGCTGGGCAGTGTATTCGTCGTTTTTGCGGCGCTGAACGATCGGCAGGTAGGCGTCGATATAGGCATCACCAATGGCGCGAATAAAAGCGAAACAGGTGTCGAAATCCCACTCGTTCAGGTCATCAAAAAACAGGCCGCCAATACCACGGGGCTCATTGCGATGCTTGATATGGAAGTAGGTGTCGCACCACGCCTTGTAGCGCGGGTACACATCGGCACCAAATGGCGCACAGGCCTGCTCGGCCACGCGGTGCCAGTGCACGCAGTCTTCTTCAACGCCATAGTAAGGGGTGAGGTCAAAGCCGCCACCGAACCACCAGACCGGTTCTTCGCCTTCTTTCTCAGCGATAAAAAAACGCACGTTGGCGTGGGACGTTGGTACATGCGGGTTGTGCGGGTGGATCACCAGCGACACACCGAGGGCTTCAAAGCCACGGCCCGCAAGTTCAGGGCGATGAGCACTGGCCGACGGTGGCAGGCCGCTGCCGAACACATGGGAAAAGTTGACGCCGCCTTTCTCGATGACGTGGCCGTTTTCGATTACACGGGTACGACCGCCACCACCCGCCGGGCGCTCCCAGGCGTCTTCAACGAACTGGGTGCCGCCGTCTTCCGTTTGCAATGCGTTGCAAATGCGGTCTTGAAGGTCGAGCAGGTAGGCTTTTACAGCCTCGGTGCGAGTAGTCATGACATCACCTTAAATCGGGCAAAGCGACGCGGCGTGCGGGGCCGGCGGCAAAGGGGGGCTAGCATAACACCGCACTCCGGCTCACCGCAGTTGACGAAGATCACGCTTCAGCGTTGGATGGTGGCTTCGTGAAATGAGCGAGGACAGTGCAGATGGCAAAGCGTATCCAGTTTCGGGCCCACGGCGGCCCTGAAGTGCTTGAGTATGTCGATTACCAACCCGCCGAGCCGGGCCCGCAGCAAGTTCGGGTGCGCAATCAGGCCATCGGTCTGAATTTCATCGATACCTATTACCGGGGTGGCTTGTACCCGCTGGCTGAACTGCCGTCCGGGCTGGGCAATGAAGGTGCGGGGATCGTTGATGCGGTGGGCAGTGACGTGCGCAACGTGAACGTCGGCGATCGCGTCGCTTACGGCACCGGGCCGCTGGGGGCATACAGTGAACTGCACGTTTTGCCTGCAGCCAATGTAGTGAAACTGCCCGAGGATATTTCCTTTGAACAAGCCGCCGCCGTGATGCTCAAGGGCCTGACAACCCAGTACCTGCTGCGTCAGACCTACGAACTCAAAGGGGGTGAAACCATCCTGTTCCACGCTGCTGCAGGCGGGGTAGGTTCGATTGCCTGCCAATGGGCGAAAGCCTTGGGCGTGAAATTGATCGGCACGGTCAGTTCGGCCGAAAAAGCCGCCCACGCCAAAGCTCTGGGCGCGTGGGAAACCATCGACTACAGCCACGAGGATGTTGCCAAGCGTGTACTGGAATTGACCGACGGCAAGAAGTGCCCGGTGGTTTACGACGGTGTAGGCAAGGACACCTGGCTAACGTCACTGGACTGCGTAGCACCACGTGGGCTTATGGTCAGCTTTGGCAATGCTTCAGGCGCGGTAACGGGGGTCAACCTGGGGATCTTGTCGCAGAAGGGCTCGCTGTATGTCACTCGACCGACGTTGGCGTCCTACGCCAATAGCGCCGAAAACCTGCAAGCGATGGCCGATGAGCTGTTTGCGATGATCCGCAGCGGTGCAATCAAGGTTGATTTCAGCCAGCGTTTTGCGTTGGCTGATGCGGCCAAGGCGCAGACGGAACTGTCGGCGCGCCGAACCACGGGATCGACGATTTTGTTGCCTTAAAACAAATTCGTAGCAGCTGCCGAAGGAACGAGGCTGCGTTCGGCGGCGCAGCCGTCGTAAAACCAGACACTGTGGTCGTTCAGAAAAATCTCGGACTCAGGTTTTACGATTGCTTCGCAACCGGACGCAGCCTCGTTCCTTCGGCAGCTGCTACAAGATCGGTTGGGCTGCAACTCATTACGCCGGGCGTACGATTTTGCCGCTAGCCAGGTCGCGGATCAGGCTCGGGTTTTTACGTCCACCCAAGTTGCCACCCAACACATGGTCGATTTGCCCACGGAAATACTGCTCCACTTTCAAGCGAGTACGCGCTGCCGGCAAACCTGCCGGGTTGGCTGAAGTCGAGACAATCGGCCCCACCAGCGCGCACAGTTCGCGCACCAGCGGGTGATCGCTCACGCGCAGCGCCACCGTATCGTGTACCCCGGTGATCCACTCGGGCAGCAAGCCCTGATGCGGCACCAGCCAGGTGTTCGGCCCTGGCCAGGTACTGGCCATGCGGTCGATCCACTCCTGGGGGAAGTCTTCAAACAGGAAGTCGAACTGGTGAATGTTGTCTGCCACCACAATCAGACCTTTATCCACAGGCCGCGATTTGATCGCCAGCAGCCGCTCGACCGCGTCTTCATCCCATGGGTCGCAGCCCAAGCCCCAGACCGCCTCGGTCGGATAGGCAATCACCGCGCCTGCGCGAATGGCTCTTGCAGCTTGTTGGACGCGCCAGGTGCTGATCATTGAATGTCTCCAGATATGTGCTGCGCGCAGTGTACTTAGCTGGCGCGAGCAAACCAACGCCCACCCTCGAGTACAACATGCCCCGCCAGTTCAAGCTCGGTCAGAGTAGCCAGCAATCGGGGCAAATCCCAACCGCTGATATTGGCCAATGCTTCGCTGGTATAGGGCGCTGCCTGCAACAATTGCACTAATGGATGACAGCTTGGAGTAAACATTTCTGTTGTGGGCAACGGCATCGAGCGCCAGCCACGCAGGCCTTCGAGAATGTGCTCAACGGTCTCGACAAGCGTAGCGCCATCACGGATCAACTGATGGCAGCCACGCGCCCCAGGGTGGTGGATGGAACCGGGCATGGCGTACACCTCGCGCCCCTGCTCTGCGGCGAGACGGGCAGTAATCAGCGAGCCGCTGGACACGCTGGCCTCGACCACCAGCACGCCAAGGGACAAACCGCTGATAATGCGGTTACGCCGCGGGAAGTTGGCGGCTTGGGGCCCGGCGTCCAGAGGAAACTCCGATACCACGGCGCTACCGTTGCAAATCATTGCGTCTGCCAATGCCCGATGGCGCTGTGGATAAAGTTTTTCCAGGCCCGTCCCCAAAACCCCCACTGTCTGCCCGCCAACGTCCAGAGCAGCCTGATGCGCTGCGCCATCAATCCCCAGCGCCAGCCCGCTGGTAATCACAAAACCGGCGCCAGCCAGGCTGCGGGAAAAGGCGGTCGCGGTGTCCAGCCCTGGCCGCGAAGCGCGTCGGCTACCGACCATCGCCAACTGCGGTTTTTCCAGAGTTGACGGCTCTCCCGCCACGAATAACAGCGGCGGGGCATCGCTCAATTCGCTTAACAGCGCCGGGTAATCGGCCTGATCATGCAGCAGCACATGGTGTCTGGAGCGCTCAAGCCAGCGCAATGCAGCGCTGGCACCCTCACGGACTTCAGGGCTGCGCCGCGCCTGGGCACACCCCTCGGGCAGCCCCAGGGCACGCCAGGCGCTGGCAGGTGCGCTGAGCGCCGAACTGGCCGAACCAAAGGCTCTGAACAGGCTGTAATAACGCCGTGGCCCAACGTCGGGCAAACGGTGCAAACGCAAGCGGGCCTCCAACTCTGCTGGGGATATTTCTGAGGGTGGCATAGGATCATCCTTGATCGGTTATTCCATCTGGCTGTAAGGAACAAGCTGTGGATAACTCTGTTGACAAGTTGTTTGGCTAACGATGAAAAGTACCGGGTTGAGCCCCTTGGCAGAACTTGAAACGCCAATGGGAAACCCAACATTAGTTGAACGTCGCCTGGAGGCCGGGCAGGTTGGTTTCAAATTGAGACATGCACAGGTGCAGCCCGGCAGCTAGTCGTTTCATCCGTGGGTGAATCCCTTTATTATGTGCTCTCGCGTGAAACGCCTGAGCCCGAGCGGGCTCTCTCTGAAGGAGACGTTTTGCACAGGTTGCTCGAGTCCCCAGGACCCACCTGACAACCGTTTTTGAATCTTTCACACAGTGCACCAAACAAACTTATGGCTATTTTGAACATCCTCGAATTCCCAGACTCGCGTCTGCGTACCATCGCCAAACCCGTGGCGGTTGTGGACGACGAAGTCCGTCAGTTGATCGATGACATGTTTGAAACCATGTACGAGGCGCCAGGTATCGGCCTGGCCGCGACCCAGGTCAACGTGCACAAACGCATCGTGGTCATGGATCTGAGCGAAGACCGCAGCGAACCGATGGTGTTTATCAACCCCGAGTTCGAGATCCTGTCCGACGAGATGGGCCAATACCAGGAAGGCTGCCTGTCGGTACCGGGTTACTACGAGAACGTTGATCGCCCGCAGCGCGTCAAGATCAAGGCGCTGGACCGTGACGGCAAACCTTTTGAAATGATCGCTGAAGGCCTGTTGGCGGTGTGCATTCAGCATGAGTGCGACCACCTCAACGGCAAGCTCTTCGTCGACTACCTGTCTACGCTCAAGCGCGACCGGATCAAGAAGAAACTGGAAAAACTGCACCGCCAGAACGCTTGATCGGCATAAAACGCACAACACTCCCGAACTGGCAGGGACCCGATGTGGGAGCGGGCTTGCTCGCGATCGGGCCAACACGGTTCTGCTGATACACCGGGTAGCCCTCATCGCGAGCAAGCCCGCTCCCACATGAAAATGAGCCAGCCGGTCCGTTCGCTGGCTCATTGCCGTCAGTTCCCGCGCCCCCCTATTCCAAGTGAGTATTCCATGACTGAGCCACTGCGCATCGTCTTTGCCGGCACCCCAGAATTCGCCGCCGAACACCTCAAGGCACTGCTAGACACGCCTTACGAGATCGTCGCGGTCTACACCCAGCCGGACCGTCCGGCAGGGCGCGGGCAAAAGCTGATGCCAAGCCCGGTCAAACAGCTGGCGCTGGAGCACAACATCACAGTGATGCAGCCACCCACCCTGCGTGCCCCTGAGGCCCAGGCCGAACTGGCTGCACTCAAGCCGGACCTGCTGGTGGTGGTGGCCTACGGCCTGATCCTGCCGCAAGTGGTGCTGGATATTCCGCGCCTGGGCTGCATCAACAGCCACGCCTCCTTGCTGCCACGCTGGCGCGGAGCAGCGCCGATCCAGCGCGCCATCGAAGCCGGCGACAGTGAAAGCGGAGTGACCGTAATGCGTATGGAGGCGGGTCTGGACACCGGCCCCATGCTGCTCAAGTCCGTGACCGCAATCACCGCCGATGACACCGGCGGCAGCCTGCACGACCGCCTGGCCGAACTGGGCCCACCGGCCGTGATCCAGGCCATTGCCGGTCTGGCGGCGGGGACGCTGCAAGGTGAAGTCCAGGATGACAGCCTGGCGACCTACGCCCACAAGTTGAACAAGGACGAAGCGCGCATCGACTGGAGCCGCCCGGCCGTTGAGCTGGAGCGCCTGATCCGCGCCTTCAACCCGTGGCCGATCTGCCACAGCACGCTCAATGGCGAAGCCCTCAAAGTACTGGCCGCAAACCTGGCTGACGCTCAAGGTGCACCGGGACAGATTCTCGCCGCCAGCAAGGACGGCCTGATCGTGGGTTGCGGTGAAGGCGCCTTGTGCCTCACACGCCTGCAATTGCCTGGTGGCAAAGCGCTGAACTTCAGTGATTTTTTCAACAGCCGCCGTGAGAAATTCGCCGTCGGTACAGTTTTGGGTGCCGCACAATGAATCCTCGTCTGGCCGCCGCCAAAGCCCTGACTGCCGTGCTCAACGGCAAGGCATCGCTCAACAGTTCGTTGCCGCTGCAACTGGACAAGGTTGAGGTACGTGACCGCGGTCTGACCCAGGATCTGGCCTTCGGCACCGCGCGCTGGCAGCCACGTCTGTCGGCGCTGGCCAACAAGCTGCTGCAAAAACCGTTCAAGGCCGCCGACGCTGACGTCGAGGCATTGCTGCTGGTCGGTTTGTATCAACTGCTCTACACCCGCATTCCGGCCCACGCCGCCATCGGCGAAACCGTAGGTTGCGCCGATAAACTGAAAAAGCCGTGGGCCAAAGCCCTGCTTAACGCCGTATTGCGCAATGCACAGCGAGAAAGCGAAGCCTTACTGGCTGAGCTGGAGCGTGACCCGGTGGTGCGTACTGCGCACCCACGCTGGCTGCAAAAATCCCTGAAGGCTTTTTGGCCTGAGCAATGGGAAGCCATCTGTGCAGCCAACAATGCGCACCCGCCGATGATCTTGCGGGTCAACCGTCGCCATCACAGTCGTGATGCGTATCTGCAGTTGCTGGTCGAGGCAGGGATCGAAGCTCAACCTTGCACCTTTAGCCAGGACGGCATCGTGCTGGCTGCGGCCTGCGATGTACGCAATCTGCCAGGCTTTGCCGAAGGCTGGATCAGTGTCCAGGACGAAGCCGCCCAGCTGGCTGCCGATTTGCTCGATCTGGCCCCGGGCCAGCGTGTACTCGACGCCTGCTGCGCCCCCGGCGGCAAGACCTGCCACATCCTGGAAGTCGAGCCCAAGCTCGCCGGCGTGGTAGCCGTGGACCTGGAAGCCAAGCGCCTGGTGCGCGTTCGCGAGAACCTTGAACGTCTGGGCCTGAGTGCCGAGTTGATTGCGGCTGACGGCCGCGATACCGCAACCTGGTGGGACGGCAAACCATTCCAGCGCATTTTGCTGGATGCGCCTTGCTCAGCAACGGGTGTTATCCGCCGTCATCCAGACATCAAGCTGACCCGCCAACCGGACGACATCGCCGCACTCGCCACCCTGCAAGGCGAACTGCTGGACGCGATGTGGCCAACCCTGGAAGTCGGTGGCATCTTGCTTTACGCCACCTGTTCGACGCTGCCGACCGAAAACACCGAGGTGATCGAAGCGTTTCTGGCCCGGACACCGGGTGCCCGCGAGCTGGATATCGCCGGTCAGTTCGGTATCAAACAACCCCACGGCCGCCAGTTGCTGGCGCAAGAAGGTGGGCATGACGGTTTCTATTACGCCAAACTGATCAAGATCGCTGCCGCACGCAGCTAACGGTTCCAGGAAATGACGGCATGAAAATCATCATCCTCGGCGCAGGCCAGGTCGGCGGTACGCTGGCAGAACATCTGGCCAGCGAAGCCAACGACATCACCGTGGTCGACACCGATGGCGAACGCCTGCGCGAC
The DNA here is from genome assembly GCF_022496745.1 of Pseudomonas sp. TMW22080. Lineage (NCBI taxonomy): Bacteria > Pseudomonadati > Pseudomonadota > Gammaproteobacteria > Pseudomonadales > Pseudomonadaceae > Pseudomonas > Pseudomonas sp. TMW22080. The sequence continues at coordinate 472,276 of NZ_SCFF01000004.1, forward strand.
CTGGGTGACCGCCTCGACATCCGCACCGTGCAGGGCCGCGCCTCGCTGCCCAATGTGCTGCGCCAGGCGGGTGCAGATGACGCCGACATGCTGGTGGCCGTGACCAACAGCGACGAGACCAATATGGTCGCGTGCCAGGTGGCCTACACGCTGTTTCACACCCCGACCAAAATCGCCCGTGTACGAGAAGCGGCTTATCTGACACGCGGCGAGGAGTTGTTTGATAACGACGCCATCCCGGTCGACGTGCTGATCAGCCCCGAGCAGGTGGTCACCAACTACATCAAGCGCCTGATCGAACACCCCGGTGCTTTGCAGGTGATCGACTTTGCCGAGGGCAAGGCGCAGTTGGTCGCGGTCAAGGCGTATTACGGTGGCCCGCTGATTGGCCAGCAATTGCGCCAGCTACGCGAGCACATGCCGAATGTGGATACACGAGTCGCGGCGATTTTCCGACGCGATCGGCCAATTACACCCCGTGGCGATACCATCATCGAGGCTGACGACGAAGTATTTTTCATCGCCGCCAGAGCCAATATTCGCGCAGTAATGAGCGAAATGCGCCGCCTTGACGAAAGCTACAAGCGTATTGTCATTGCTGGCGGCGGACAGATCGGCGAGCGCCTGGCCGAGGCCATTGAAAGCCGTTACCAGGTCAAAATCATAGAGATGAATCCTGCACGTTGCCGCTATTTGTCCGACACGCTCGACAGTACAGTTGTGCTGCAAGGTAGCGCCTCGGACCGCGACTTGATGCTCGAAGAGAACATCGCCGATGCCGACGTGTTCCTGGCCCTGACCAACGATGACGAGGCCAATATCATGTCCTCGCTGCTGGCCAAGCGCCTGGGCGCGAAGAAGGTGATGACCATCATCAACAACCCGGCCTATGTGGACCTGATCCAGGGTGGCGAAATCGATATCGCCATCAGTCCGCAGCTGGCCACCATCGGCACCTTGCTGGCCCACGTACGCCGTGGCGATATCGTCAGTGTGCACTCACTGCGCCGCGGTGCGGCGGAGGCCATCGAAGCCATCGCCCACGGTGACTCCAAGTCGAGCAAGGTGATTGGCCGCAGCATCGGTGAAATCAACTTGCCACCGGGGACCACGATTGGCGCGATCATTCGCGACGAAGAAGTGCTGATCGCCCACGACTCTACCGTCATCAATGCCGGCGACCATGTCATCCTGTTCCTTGTGGATAAAAAGCATATTCGCGACGTAGAGAAGCTGTTTCATGTGGGCTTGAGTTTTTTCTAAGGAGTCAGGGATGCTGGAATCACTGGAAAAGATGCTCGCCAAGGGTGTGGATAACTCATTGCTGCGCTTTGGCCTGGGCAAGGGCTATCTGGACCTTGGGGATAACTTGAAAGCGGCGGAGCATCTGCAGCGTTGCGTCGGCTTTGACCCCAAGTATTCGGCGGCCTGGAAGCTGCTGGGCAAGGCGCAGCTGGCGGCGGGGGATCGTGCGGCAGCGCGGGCGGCATGGGAGCAGGGGATTGCAGCGGCTCAGGCCCATGGCGACAAGCAGGCCGAGAAAGAAATGACGGTGTTTTTGAAGAAGCTGGATAAGTCGCAGTAATTCATCCAGCTTCATATTGGGTACTTGATGTGGGAGCGAGCCTGCTCGCGAAGATCGTTAGATAATCGCGGCGCTTGTGAAACCTTCGCGAGCAGGCTCGCTCCCACGGGATGCATGTCTGGTCAGTACCAGCGCGCCTCACCCGGCGGACGCTTCTTGAAGCGCTTCATGCTCCACATGTACTGGCTCGGGTACGCCCGCACATACTTCTCGACCACCTTGCTCATGGCCGCGCACGAGGTCGCCGTATCGGTGCTGTACATCTCTTCGGGCGCCGCTTCCAGAATCACTTTGAAACCCGAACCGTCGGGCAAGCGCAATGCGTGGAGGAACACGCCCACCGCTTTGCCGCCCGCCAGCATATTGGGCACAAACTTGCTGGTCAGGGCCATCGTGCCGAGGAACGGCACAAAAATTCCGGCTGACTCAGCGGGCTCCGGATCTGCCGGAATGCCCACCTGACCACCTTTGCGCACCTCCTTGATCACGCTCAGGATGCCTTCTTTGGTCGATGCCGCCACGCGGTTGCCCAGCTGAACGCGTTGCTTTTGCAGCAATTCATCCACAGCCTTGAGCTTGGGCGGGCGGTAAAAAATGATCGGCTTGCACTGGCTGCAATAGAAGTGGTTGAGCACTTCCCAGTTGCCCAGATGGCTGGTGATGCCTACCACGCCCTTGCCTGAGGCCAGGGCGTCCTTGAGCACGTCCAGACCTTCGACTTCACGCACCAGGTCAATCGAACGCTGGGCCGGCCAGATCCAGGCGCACGCGCTCTCGGTCAGGCTTTTACCGATGTCCTTGAGGCTCTGGCCCACGAGTTGCTCACGGGCGACCGGGTCCATTTCGGGGAAGCATTTGGCCAGGTTGATCCGCACCACATCGCGCGAACGATTAGGCAGTTTCCACATCAACCAGCCAATGGCCGAGCCCACGCGTTGCACCGCGCTCCACGGGAGCATGGCAAACAATCGCAAAGCCCCGACCAGCAAGGCGCCTTTAAACTTTTCCACAGAATAATCTCTCGAAAGCACTCGTAGCAGCTGCCGAAGGCTGCGTCCGATTGCGAAGCAATCGTAAATGCTGAGTGCTTGATTTTACTGACACATCGCAGGGCCTGACTTCACGACGGCTGCGCCGCCGGACGCAGCCTTCGGCAGCTGCTACGGGTTATGCGTGTGGCGAAAAAAGACATTCTAACCGCCGTTGGCCAGTTCCGCGTAACGGTCGCAATACGTGGCATGGTCCATAACCATGCCGCTGGCCTGCATAAAGGCGTAGCAAATGGTCGGGCCGACGAACGTAAAACCGGCTTTTTTCAGGCCTTTGCTCATGGCTTCGGCCTCTGGCGTCACCGCAGGGAATTCATGGCGTTCAGTAAAGTGGTTGATCTTCGGTTTACCACCCACAAACGACCATAAAAACTCCACCGGGTTGTCCAGAGCCAGCCAGGCCCGGGCATTGCGTCGTGCTCCGGCCACCTTGAGACGGTTGCGGATAATCCCCGGATCCTGCAACAAAACCTCGATTTCAGTGTCCGTCATAACTGCCAAACGCTGCACATCAAAGCCAAACATGACCTTGCGATAGTGCTCGCGCTTCTTCAAAACCGTGATCCATGACAAACCTGCCTGGAACCCTTCGAGCAATAACAACTCGAACAGCCCATGCGCATCGCGCAACGGCACGCCCCACTCTTGATCGTGATAAGCGGCATACAGCGGATCTTCTGAACACCAGAAGCAACGTGGCATATAGGCTCCAGGGGGTGGAGGGGCGACCGAATCGGGTATACTCCCGCTCTTTAAATCGCAGCCCAAGAAACAGGTGAATTTGTGAGCCAGCCTACGCCAGCAGTGCGTACCTTCCAAGACTTGATCCTCGCCCTCCAGCAATACTGGGCCGAGCAAGGTTGTGTGGTGCTTCAGCCCTACGATATGGAAGTGGGCGCCGGCACATTCCATACCGCCACGTTTTTGCGCTCTCTGGGCCCGGAAACCTGGAACGCCGCTTATGTGCAGCCCAGTCGTCGTCCGACTGACGGCCGCTACGGCGAAAACCCGAACCGTTTGCAGCACTACTACCAGTTCCAGGTGGTTTTGAAGCCAAACCCGCCAAACTTCCAGGAGCTGTACCTGGGTTCGCTGAAACATATCGGCCTGGACCCACTGGTCCACGATATCCGTTTCGTAGAAGACAACTGGGAATCGCCAACACTGGGCGCCTGGGGTCTGGGCTGGGAAATCTGGCTCAACGGTATGGAAGTCACCCAGTTCACCTACTTCCAGCAAGTAGGCGGCATTGAGTGCTACCCGGTTACCGGCGAAATCACCTACGGCCTTGAGCGTTTGGCTATGTACCTGCAGGGCGTGGATTCTGTCTACGACCTGGTATGGACTGACGGCCCGTTCGGCAAAGTGACCTACGGCGACGTGTTCCATCAGAACGAAGTCGAGCAGTCGACTTACAACTTCGAACACGCCAACGTCGACAAACTGTTCGAACTGTTCGATTTCTATGAAAGCGAAGCCAAGCGCCTGATCGAACTCGACCAGCCTTTGCCGTTGCCAAGCTACGAAATGGTGCTCAAGGCATCCCACACGTTCAACCTGCTGGATGCCCGCCGCGCCATTTCCGTGACCGCGCGTCAGCAATACATCCTGCGTGTGCGTACCCTGGCGCGTTCGGTGGCTCAGGCCTACCTTGAAGCTCGCGCCAAGCTGGGCTTCCCGATGGCTCCGCCGGATTTACGTGATGAAGTGTTGGCTAAGTTGGAGGCAGCACAATGAGTGCTCAAGATTTTCTGGTTGAACTGGGCACTGAAGAACTGCCACCAAAAGCCCTCAATACCCTGGCTGATGCATTTCTCGCCGGGATTGAAAAAGGCCTGCAAACAGCCGGTCTGAAATTCAGCGCGAAAAAAGTCTACGCCGCACCGCGCCGCCTGGCCGTTCTGCTGACCCAGCTGGAAACCCAGCAGCCTGACCGCAGCATCAATATCGACGGCCCGCCACGTCAAGCTGCTTTCGATGCCGAAGGCAACCCGACCCAGGCAGCCCTTGGCTTTGCCAAAAAATGCGGCGTTGAGCTGAGCGAAATCGACCAGAGCGGCCCAAAACTGCGTTTCAGCCAGGTGATCGTCGGCAAGCCGACCGCCAGCCTGCTGCCGACCATCGTTGAAGACTCGCTCAATGACTTGCCGATCCCCAAGCGTATGCGCTGGGGCGCGCGCAAGGTCGAGTTCGTACGTCCAACCCAGTGGCTGGTCATGCTGCTGGGCGACGAGGTCATCGATTGCACGATCCTTGCGCAAAAAGCCGGTCGTGAGTCCCGTGGCCACCGCTTCCATCACCCGGAAAACGTGCGCATCAGCGCCCCGGCCAACTACGCCGAAGACCTGCGCAAAGCCTACGTGCTGGCCGATTTCTTTGAGCGTCGCGAGCTGATTTCCAAGCGTGTGGCCGAGCTGGCGACGATGCAGGAAGGCAGCGCTATCGTGCCGCCGGCCCTGCTCGACGAAGTGACCGCGCTGGTTGAATGGCCGGTGCCGCTGGTGTGCTCGTTTGAAGAGCGCTTCCTGGACGTCCCGCAAGAAGCCCTGATCACCACCATGCAGGACAACCAGAAGTACTTCTGCCTGCTGGACGTCGATGGCAAATTGCTCCCGCGCTTTATTACCGTGGCCAACATCGAGAGCAAAGACCCGCAGCAGATCATCTCGGGTAACGAGAAAGTGGTTCGCCCGCGCCTGACCGATGCCGAGTTCTTCTTCAAGCAAGACAAGAAGCAAAAACTCGAGAGCTTCAACCTGCGTCTGCAAAACGTGGTATTCCAGGCCCAACTGGGCAGTGTTTACGACAAGGCTGAGCGTGTTTCGAAACTGGCGGCATTCATTGCCCCGCGCATTGGCGGTGACGCACCGCGTGCCGCCCGTGCCGGTTTGCTGTCCAAGTGCGACCTGGCCACGGAAATGGTCGGCGAGTTCCCGGAGATGCAAGGCATTGCCGGTTACTACTACGCGCTGAATGACGGCGAGCCTGAAGACGTCGCCCTGGCGTTGAACGAGCAGTACATGCCGCGTGGCGCGGGCGCCGAGTTGCCGAGCACCCTGACCGGTGCTGCAGTGGCCATCGCCGACAAGCTCGACACCCTGGTGGGTATTTTCGGCATTGGCATGTTGCCTACAGGCAGCAAAGACCCGTACGCACTGCGTCGTGCAGCGCTGGGTATCCTGCGCATCCTGATCGACAAGAAACTCGACCTCGACCTGACTGAAGCAGTGAAATTCGCTGTCAGCGCTTTCGGGGCCAAGATCAAGTCGGCCGGTCTGGCAGATCAGGTTCTGGAATTCATCTTCGACCGCCTGCGTGCGCGTTACGAAGACGAAGGCGTGGACGTGGCCACTTACCTGTCGGTACGTGCCCTCAACCCAACGTCGGCGCTGGACTTCGATCAGCGCGTGCAAGCCGTACAAGCGTTCCGCCAGTTGCCGGAAGCCGCTGCACTGGCCGCCGTGAACAAACGCGTTTCGAACCTGCTGAGCAAGGTTGAAGGCACGGTTTCGACCCACGTTGAAGCCCGCTATTTCGACAATGCTTGTGAGTTCTCGCTGTTCTCGGCCATCCAGAAGGCCGACGAGGCCGTACAGCCAATGGCTGCTGCCCGTCAGTACAACGAAGCCCTGACCCGTCTGGCCTCGTTGCGCGAGCCGGTGGATGCGTTCTTCGAAGCGGTGATGATCAACGCAGAAGACCCGAGCGTGCGGGCTAACCGCTACGCCTTGCTGGCCCGTCTGCGTGGCCTGTTCCTGGGTGTTGCCGATATTTCACTGCTGGGCTGAGGGGTTGCCGTTGAAACTGCTGATTCTCGATCGGGACGGAGTAATCAATTACGACTCCGACGCTTACATCAAGTCAGTCGAGGAGTGGCAACCACTGCCCGGCGCGATCGAGGCCATTGCGCAGTTGAGCAAGGCCGGCTGGACAGTCGCCATCGCGACCAACCAGTCCGGCATTGCCCGCGGCTACTATGATGTTGCCACGCTGGACGCCATGCACGCCCGCTTGCGGGCGCTGGTGGCAGAGCAGGGTGGCGAGGTCGGATTGATTGTCTATTGCCCACACGGACCTGACGCGGGTTGCGCTTGCCGTAAGCCCAAACCTGGCATGTTGCAAACGATTGCCAACCATTACGGCGTTGATTTGGCCCAATGTTGGTTCGTCGGTGACAGTTTGGGTGACTTGCAGGCTGCGCAAGCCGTCGATTCTCAGCCAGTTTTGGTAAAAACCGGAAAGGGCCTACAGACATTGGCCAAAGAGTTACCGGTTAATACTCTAGTATTTGACGATCTGGCGGCAGTCGCCGCAGAACTTATCCACAAATAAAGCATGTTCGAACACTGGCCTGCACGTTATGCGCTGGCCTGTTCCCTTATGCTTTATCCGCAACGGTAAAAGCCGCTATGTCGATACTGCAGGCCATCAGAACCTTCTTCTTTTACCTGCTGCTGGGCACCAGCTCTCTGCTGTGGTGCTCGCTGAGCTTTTTTGTCGCTCCGTTTTTGCCATTCCGTGCGCGCTATCGGTTTATCAATGTTTACTGGTGCCGCTGCGCGCTGTGGCTGACACGGGTGTTCTTGAAAATTGACGTTCGGGTTACGGGCGCAGAAAACATCCCGCAACGACCGTGCGTGATTCTGGCCAACCACCAAAGTACCTGGGAGACGTTTTTTCTCTCGGCCTACTTTCAGCCGTTGAGCCAGGTACTCAAACGCGAATTGCTGTATGTGCCGTTTTTTGGCTGGGCGATGGCGATGCTGCGCCCGATTGCCATCGACCGTGACAACCCCAAGGCTGCGCTCAAGCACATTGCAAAAAAGGGTGATGAGCTGCTCAAGGACAACATTTGGGTGCTGATCTTCCCGGAAGGCACCCGCGTGCCGTTTGGCCAGGTGGGAAAATTTTCCCGGGGAGGCACGGCCCTGGCGGTCAACGCCGAACTACCGGTACTACCGATTGCCCACAACGCGGGCAAGTTCTGGCCCAAGACGGGCTGGGCGAAAAAGGCTGGCACCATCGAGCTGGTCATCGGTGAACCGATGTACGCCAACGGCAGCGGTCCACGGGCCATTGCCGAGCTGAACGACCGGGTACAGGCCTGGAACGAGCAGGCTCAGCGCGACATGGGTTCGTTGCCTCCTATAGCTAAACCTTCTGAAACGATTGTGAACTAAGCAAATTGTGGATAACTTGTGCACAAGTTTTCTTTTTTTGTGAAAAAACAGACGTAAGCCTATGATTTTCATGCTTATTTCAGACTGTAAGTTTTCACCTAAATACGTGCATAAGTTTTTCTAAGCGCAAAAAAAACCGGCTTATATCAGCCGGTTTTTTGTGCCTGTCGATTCATTGCTTCTACCGCGCGGCCATCCTGCACCTTGGTAAATTCAAGATATCTGGATTCATCGCAACCTAACCAACATTGCTGTCAGGAAAAGCTATTGCTGCGTGTCAGATGCGGGATGAACGTGGTCTGGTACTTCAACTGATCGGCCTTGAGGGTTGACGCCGGATACACCAGATTTTCCAGCTGTCTGGTTTTTTCGATCATCTTTTGATCACCTTTGACGAAGTTTATCGAATACGCATTGTCTGGGCCCGGACTCGTAGGGGTGACCGTCACCGGGGTAAATCCAGCATTGGTGGCCATGGCGATCAGTCTTTCTTGGGACATATAATTGGCAGGTGTTTCAGCTTCCATATATTGATTGTAGGTTCGCTCCAGTTGTGCGGGCGATATATCCGGGTTTTCATGGAGCTTCTTATACAACTCAATGACCACATGCATCAGGTCGATATCATCTCCGCTCAGGCGACTGGAGTGCTCGGTGATGCTCAGTACGCCCCCCTCCTTGAGCAGATCGGCGGCTTGTTTGATACTGTATTGTTGCACCCCGTCGGAGGGGAAGTGATGCAGTGAATGCTGATACATGACGCAATCAAACTTTCCACCTTCCACTAATGGGTTTGCACAATCGCTCCCTGCCACTTTGCCGCTGCTCATGCTAGTGCCGTCATAAATGATCTTTTTAACGGATGCACAATTCTTGCGACTCTCGAGTTGCACCGTTTTGCTGTTTTCGTCCCATCCTGTTTCAGTATCGACTTCCAGGACATAGGGCTCGACATATATGCCGCTGGCCTCGGCCAGACTGGCGGATACATAGGACGTCAGCTTGCCGTCATTTCCGCCGATATCCAAAACCTTGAGCTTGTTCGAACCGCGGCCCAAATCTGGATTCACCTCCATGATCATAGTGGCGATGTCATTACCCTTTCTGCTGAGGTGAGCAGTGACATCAGTCGCAACGGATTGTTTATTGATCGTTGTCGCGTTTCTATACCAATCGCACAGTTTTTCTATAAAAACGGCGTTGGGAAGCTTTCGTGAAACGTCCTTGGCGAGGCCCACCATATCGGCAATCAAGCGTTCCTTGTACTCATTGCTGATTGAAAAAGAATCCGAGTCGCAGTGATAGGTCAGTACTTTGGAAAGATCAGCATGTCGGCCAATATTCTCGCCGTGCAACTTTAAATAGTCATGGATAAAGTAATTACTCTTTGAGTCCAGTCGATGTTGGACAGGTTCGAAGCTTTCCAATGGACCGTCGAATGCCCTAGGAGAGAGTGAGATAAGTTGCAACATACAGAGTTCCTTATTCGCTGATGATCGTTCTAGGCTATAAGTAGGATTATCAGCAAAGCGGGTTCCAGAGACTTTGTATGAGCCCTTGTCCAAAGCTTTGGACGACCCGACCACAACAACAGAGGGGCAGGTTATTGAATGGGGCTTTATTGCCACGTTCAAGTTCGGGAATGTGGAAGGCGGTGGGGCTCTTCGCTCCACCGCTCGCTCAAAGGGAAGGCGGGTTACTTAGACCTTGTCGATATTCACATTCCTCGTTTCCTTGAGGCACAGCATGCCCACCACCAGGCTGACCCCGGTGATCACCACCGGGTACCACAGGCCATAGAAGATATCCCCGGTGTAGACCACCAGTGCAAACGACACGGTGGGCAGAAAACCACCGAACCAGCCGTTGCCGATATGGTAGGGCAGGGACATTGAGGTGTAGCGGATGCGAGTCGGGAACAGCTCTACCATCACGGCTGCCAGTGGGCCGTAGGTCATGGTGGCAATGAGTGTCAGTAGTACCATCACCAGTACAACCATTGGCTGGTTGACCGCGCCTGGATCAGCCTTGGCCGGGTAACCCGCTTCGGTTATCGCTGCGCGCATGGCCGCTTCGTCAAAACCGCTGATTTTCTGTTCACCTACCGACACTTGAACTTCAGCGCCCGGTGCAGCCGACTGTGAGGTATACGGCAAGCCCTGCTTCACCAGGAAGGTTTTAACCTTGTCGCACGGGCTGTCAAAACGTGCCTTGCCTACCGGGTCAAACTGGAAGGTGCAGGTGCCCGGGTCGGCCATGACCACAATCGGTGATTGACGGCTGGCGGTATCAATCTGCGGGTTGGCGTAATGGCTCAATGCTTTGAACAGCGGAAAGTACAGGACTGTGGCCAATAACAGGCCAAGCATCAGGATCGGCTTGCGCCCCACACGGTCAGACAGCCAGCCGAAGAATATAAAGAACGGTGCCCCGATTACTACGCTGATAATCAGTAAGAGATTGGCCTGGGCCGGGTCCATCTTGAGCATCTGTGTCAGGAAAAACAGCACATAGAACTGCGCGGTATAGAAGGTTACCGCCTGGCCAGCGTTGATACCGAACAGGGCAATCAGCACGATCTTGAGGTTTTCCCATTTACCGAACGATTCGCGGATCGGCGACTTGCTGGTTTTACCTTCGGCTTTCATTTTCACGAACGCTGGCGACTCGTGCATGCTCATGCGAATCCAGGTCGAGATGCCCAGCAGCACGATGGACAGCAGAAACGGCAGGCGCCAGCCCCAGACTTCAAACTGGTCACCGGTCAGGTACCGGCAACTCAGCACCACCAGCAGCGACAACAACAAACCCAAGGTGGCAGTCGATTGAATCCAGCTGGTGTTGAAGCCACGCTTGCCCGGTGCGGCGTGTTCAGCCACGTAAGTGGCTGCACCGCCGTATTCACCGCCCAGCGCCAGCCCCTGGAGCATGCGCAATACCACGAGCATGATCGGGGCAGCGATACCGATGCTGGCGTAGGTCGGCAACAGGCCGACAGCGAAGGTCGATAAACCCATCAAGATGATGGTCATGAGGAAGGTGTATTTACGCCCGATCATGTCACCCAATCGACCGAACACCAGTGCCCCGAAGGGTCTCACCAAAAAGCCTGCGGCGAAGGCCATCAAGGCAAAAATAAACGCCGTGGTGTCGTTGACCCCAGCAAAGAACTGCTTGCTGAGCACGGTGGCCAAAGCGCCATACAAGAAAAAGTCATACCACTCGAAAACGGTCCCGAGGGATGACGCAAAAATGATCTTGCGCTCTTCGCGCCCGGTCGTTCCTTTGACGGTAGCCGCCTGTTGTGCAAGTGCGTCTGACATGTGCAAAGTCCTCGGCCCTATGGGCCACAGTGATTATTGTTGTTGTCCACTGCCGGTTCCGGATGACTGCGCCCGAAACCACGATCGCCTTCAGGCGACCGGTATAGCTGCCGTGCGGTTAACGCCTGCTGTGTACTGCGGTGTTTCAAGCGAAGCCTGCAAAATCAGCTGCGCGGCTTTTTCGCCAATCATCAGGGTCGGAGAACAGGTATTACCCGACACGATGCTGGGCATGATCGAAGCGTCTGCCACCCTCAAACCCGGTACCCCATGAACGCGCAATTGGGCATCGACCACTGCCTCGGCGTCCTGGCCCATGCGGCAAGTGCCCACGGGGTGAAAAATCGTCGTACCAATACGGGCAGCTGCGTCGTACAGCTCTTGTTCGGTCTGCAAGTCCTTGCCTGGCAGATATTCCTCAGGGGTAAAGGCCTGCAGAGCTGCGCTGGCCACGATACGCCGAGTCAGGCGTATGGCATCGGCTGCTACCTTGAGATCATCAGGGTGGCTCAGGTAATTGGGGTCGATCAGCGGTGCGTCATCCGGGTTTGCCGAACGGATATCCACGCGCCCCCGGCTTTTTGGTCGCAAGTTGCACACCGAGGCGGTAAAGGCCGGGAAGGTGTGCAGCGGCTCGCCAAAACGCTCAAGGGACAGCGGCTGGACGTGGTATTGCAAGTTGGCAGATAACTGATCAGGGTCGGATTTGACGAACGCCCCCAGCTGACTGGGGGCCATCGCCAAAGGACCACTGCGGTCGTAGGCATATCGCAGGCCCATGCCGACTTTACCCCACACGCTATTGACGACCTGGTTGAGGGTTCGGGCCTTGGTCAGTTTGAAGATCAAGCGTAACTGCAAGTGGTCCTGCAAATTCCCCCCCACCCCGGGCAGCTCATGCAGCACAGTTATCCCCAGGCTTTCGAGCAAAGGCCGCGGGCCAATACCCGAGCGCTGCAAGATGCCAGGAGAGCCAATCGAACCGGCGCAAAGGATAATCTCGCAACCGGCCGTGAAGGTATGCTGTGCGCCTTGCCAGCGCGCACTGACCTGGGTGGCCCGGCCGTTTTCAAGCAGCACTTTGTCGACTTGCACGTCGGTCAAAACCGTCAGGTTGGGGCGCTTGAGTATTGGCCGCAGAAAAGCCTTTGAGGCATTCCAGCGCACACCGGAGCGCTGGTTGACTTGAAAGTATCCACAGCCCTGGTTATCGCCACCGTTGAAATCGCTGACGCTGGCAATTCCGCTTTGCGCGGCGGCGTCACGAAACGCGTCGAGAATCGGCCATGAATAGCGCTGCTGCTCAACCCGCCACTCACCTTCACTGCCATGCAGCTCAGAATTGCCGGCAAAGTGCTTTTCGCTGCGTTTGAACAATGGCAATACGTCATCCCAGCCCCAGCCCGAATTGCCCAACTCGGCCCAGCGGTTGTAATCACCCGCCTGGCCGCGCATATAAATCATGCCGTTGATGGACGAGCTGCCGCCCAAGACCTTACCCCGTGGGTAGCTCAGGCTGCGACCTTGCAAACCGGCCTGGGTTTCGGTCTTGAAACACCAGTCGGTGCGCGGGTTACCGATGCAATACAGGTAACCCACAGGAATATGGATCCAGGGGTAGTTATCTTGCCCGCCCGCTTCGAGCAGCAACACGTTGTGGCGAGGATCGGCAGACAGCCGATTGGCCAGCACTGAACCTGCAGGCCCGGCACCCACGATGATGTAGTCGTACACCTTGTTGGCTGATGGCATGTATCACCTCGCGCCTTTTATTTATTGTTCTTGTCCTACACCATCCTATTGATTATTTTCGTGTTGCAAACGCGAGATTTCACCCATGGCTTGTGCGTTTTTGCACAGTCATCCGTAAGCCACATCTGATGTAGCGCTCTGGGGGTTGATCATGTTCGACTGGAATGACATGCGGTACTTCCTGGAGTTGCAGCGCAGCGGACGTTTACTCACCGCCGCCAAGCGCCTGAACACCACCCATAGCACCGTTGCACGGCATATTGAGAGCATCGAGCAACACTTGGGCGCGGCTTTATTTGTGCAATATGCCCAGGGGTACGAACTGACCCCGGCCGGGCAAGCCTTGCTCAAACATGCCGAAGCGATGGAAAACGTCGCACTGCTGGCCCAGGAAGAAATCAACCAGTCCCTCACCCCCTTGGGCAAAATCCGTCTGGGTGTCACCGAGGGCATTGGCATCATGTTTATCACCTCGCGACTGCGGGGTTTGTTTGAGCGTTATCCAGGTCTGGAGGTGGAACTGGTCGCAGTACCGCGCTTCGTCAGCATCCTCAACCGCGAAGCAGAAATCAGTATTCATCTGGAGCGTCCCAACGCCGACCTGTTGATAACTCGCAAACTCACTGACTACCGGCTCGCGCTCTATGCCAGCCGCCTTTATCTGGACAAGGCGCCGCCTCTGAACAGCCGCGACGATCTGGCCAACCACTACTGGATCGGCTACGTCGACGACCTGTTGTTCAGTCAGGAGCTGCTGTTCCTCAATACCTTCTGCCGCACCCCGACCGTGACCTTTCGCAGCACCAGCGTCATTGCCCAGCAACAAGCCGCTCGCGCCGGCCTGGGTATCGCCGTATTGCCCAACTACATGGCCGCTGACGACCCCGACCTGGTGCGTGTATTGCCGGGCGAGTCTGTGCAACGCAGTTACTGGATCAGCACCCGCCGGGAACTGCACAAATCCGTAAGGTTGAGGGTGGTGTGGGATTTTTTACTGGAGTTGTGCCGCGAGGAGAGGGCGGTGCTGCTGGCGCCATAGTCATTTTTTAGCCATTAAAAAAGGCCAACGCTGAGCGTTGGCCTTTTTGGGTACTGCGGGTCAAAACAGGATCAGAAATCCAGGTTGGACACTGCCAGTGCGTTGCTCTCGATGAATTCACGACGTGGTTCTACAGCATCGCCCATCAAGGTGTTGAAGATCTGATCGGCGCCGATCGCGTCTTCGATGGTGACTTTCAGCATGCGACGTACGCTTGGGTCCATCGTGGTTTCCCAGAGCTGATCCGGGTTCATTTCACCCAGACCTTTGTAGCGCTGGATGGTGTGACGTTTGGTACTTTCAGCCATCAACCAGTCCAGTGCTTCCTTGAACTCGGTCACTTGCTTGCGACGTTCGCCACGCTGGATATAGGCGCCTTCATCCAGCAGGGTGCTCAGTTGAGCGCCCAGGGTCACAACGGTTTTGTAATCGTTGCTGCCGAAGAAGTCGCGGTTGAAGGTGATGAACGTCGAGTGGCCGTGGGAGATCAGTTCGACCTCTGGCAACCAGACATTACGCTCACGGTCTTCACGCAGGCTGGCTTTGTAGACCAGGCCCGATTTCTCGACCAGACGCAGACGCTCTTCAAACTTGGCCATCCAGTCCTGCATGGCAGCGTGGTCACCCAACTGCTCAAGGCTTACAGCCGGCAGGTAGATGAAGTGCTCGGTCAGCTCCTGAGGGTACAGGCGCGACAAACGCTTGAGGGTCTTCATCACCATGCGGAAGTCGTACACCAGACGCTCCAGTGCCTCACCGGAGATGCCAGGGGCATCTTCGTTCAAGTGCAGGCTGGCATCTTCAAGAGCCGACTGGGTCATGTACTCTTCCATGGCCTCGTCGTCTTTAATGTACTGCTCTTGCTTGCCCTTTTTCACTTTGTACAACGGTGGCTGGGCGATGTAGATGTAGCCACGCTCGATCAGCTCCGGCAACTGACGGAAGAAGAAGGTCAGCAGCAGGGTACGGATGTGCGAACCGTCAACGTCAGCATCGGTCATGATGATGATGTTGTGATAGCGCAGTTTGTCGATGTTGTACTCTTCGCGGCCGATGCCACAGCCCAGCGCAGTGATCAAGGTGCCGACTTCTTGCGAAGAGATCATCTTGTCAAAACGGGCTTTCTCGACGTTGAGGATTTTACCTTTCAACGGCAGGATGGCTTGGGTACGACGGTTGCGACCCTGCTTGGCGGAGCCGCCAGCAGAGTCACCTTCCACCAGGTACAGTTCGGACAGAGCAGGGTCTTTTTCCTGGCAGTCAGCCAGCTTGCCCGGCAGGCCCGCGATGTCCAACGCGCCTTTACGACGGGTCATCTCACGGGCTTTACGTGCAGCTTCACGAGCACGGGCTGCGTCGATCATCTTGCCGACAATCAACTTGGCTTCGTTCGGGTGTTCCAGCAGGAAGTCGGAGAAGAACTTGCCCATTTCCTGTTCAACAGCGGTCTTCACTTCGGAAGACACCAGCTTGTCTTTAGTCTGCGAGCTGAACTTTGGATCCGGCACTTTCACCGAGATGATCGCGGTCAAGCCTTCACGGGCGTCATCACCGGTGGTGGCGACCTTGTGCTTCTTGGCCAGGCCTTCAGCTTCGATGTACGTGTTGAGGTTACGCGTCAGGGCAGAGCGGAAGCCCACCAAGTGCGTGCCACCATCGCGCTGTGGAATGTTGTTGGTGAAGCACAACAGGTTCTCGTTGAAGCTGTCGTTCCACTGCAGGGCGATTTCTACGCCGATGCCGTCTTCACGCTGAACATTGAAGTGGAACACCTGGTTCACAGGGTTCTTGTTGGTGTTCAGGTAATCAACGAATGCACGCAGGCCACCTTCGTACTTGAACAGCTCCTCCTTGCCGCTGCGCTCGTCCTTGAGGACGATACCCACACCGGAGTTCAGGAAGGACAGTTCACGAATCCGCTTGGCCAGGATGTCCCAGCTAAAGTGGATATTCTTGAAGGTTTCAGCCGAAGGCTTGAAGTGGATCTGCGTACCCGTGGTTTCGCTTTCACCCACAATAGCCATAGGCGCCTGAGGAACACCGTGGACGTAGGTCTGTTCCCAGATCTTGCCACTGCGGCGTACAGTCAGGACCAGCAGTTCGGACAGGGCGTTTACCACCGAAACACCTACACCGTGCAAGCCGCCGGATACTTTGTAGGAGTTGTCATCGAACTTACCGCCGGCGTGCAGCACGGTCATGATGACCTCGGCTGCAGATACGCCTTCTTCTTTATGCACGTCAACCGGAATACCGCGGCCGTTATCGCGCACGGTGATGGACTCGTCCGGGTGGATCGTGATGGTGATGTCGTCGCAATGGCCAGCCAGCGCTTCGTCGATGGAGTTGTCGACTACTTCGAACACCATGTGGTGCAGACCGCTGCCATCGTCAGTATCACCAATGTACATACCGGGACGTTTGCGTACGGCATCAAGGCCTTTCAGCACTTTAATGCTCGTTGAGTCGTACGTGTTTTCTTCGCTCAATGCCTTCACTCCCGATGGTCGTGGGTCTGGGTGATACAGCCCTGTTCCACGTGGAACAGGGCAACTGGCGTTTCCGTCTGCCAGCCTTCCCTCAATAATTCGTGGTCTACACAGGTAATGAATACCTGGCAGCGTAAGTCTTCCAACAAGCGACACAGTGCGTTGCGATGCTGCTCGTCCAGTTCGGACGGCAAGTCATCCACCAGATAAATACATTGGCCTCGCCGGGCCTGGCTGACCAAGTGCCCCTGAGCGATGCGCAGCGCGCAGACCACCAACTTCTGCTGCCCCCGCGACAAAATATCTGCGGCGTTATTTGCACCCAGCTTAAGGCGCAAATCAGCACGTTGTGGCCCCGCCTGGGTATGCCCCATTTGCTGGTCCCGGTGGACAGACGCGGCGAGTACAGCACTCAGCTCACGGTCTTTATCCCAACCACGGTAATAGCTCAGCGTTAACCCCTGGAGATCCAGCAGCTCGCTCAGGGTCTGCTCAAAGACTGGTTTCAAGGCTTTGATGTAGGCGCGGCGGTATTCATCAATTTCAGCACTGGCCAGGCACAGTTCCCGGTCCCAGGCCGCTTGTGAAACGGCGTCGAGTGTACCATGCCGCAGCCATGAGTTCCGCTGCCGCAGGGCCTTCTGTAGCCGCTGCCAGGTCGACATGAACCGCGGTTCAACATGGAACACGCCCCAGTCGAGAAATTGCCTGCGGATCTTTGGGGCCCCTTCAAGAAGTCGGAAGCTGTCAGGGTTGATCAATTGCAGCGGAAGTATCTCGGCCAATTGCGCAGCACTGCGCGCATTCTGGCCGTCGATACGAATCTGGAACTCCCCCTGACGATCCCGCGAGACACCCAGTGCACTGTGTCCACCTTCTGCCAGTTCTACCTGACCAAAAACTGTACAGCTCTGCTGCTCATGCTGGATAACGGGGTTCAGCCGCACACTGCGAAACGACCGCGCCAACCCTAGCAGGTGGATAGCTTCCAGCACGCTGGTTTTGCCGCTGCCGTTGGCGCCGTACAGAATATTGATGCGGGGGGAGGGGGAGAAGGTCACCGGGTGCAGGTTACGCACCGCGGTGACTGTGACACGACTGAGGGACATCTAGCGTGGGCTGTGCATAAGTTACAGGCGCATCGGCATGACAACGTAGGCCGAGTCGTCGTTGTCCGACTCCTGGACCAGGGCGCTGCTGTTGGAGTCCGACAGGATCAGACGCACTTGCTCAGTGGTCATGACGCCCAGTACGTCCAGCAGGTAGCTCACGTTGAAGCCGATCTCCAGGGAGCCGCCGTTGTAATCAACGCCAACTTCTTCTTCCGCTTCTTCCTGCTCCGGGTTATTGGCCTGGATTTTCAGCTGGCCATTGGCCAGTTGAAGGCGAATACCGCGGTACTTTTCGTTGGACAGGATCGCAGTACGGCTGAACGCTTCACGCAGTGCCTGACGGTCACCGATCACCACCTTGTCACCGCCTTTAGGCAGAACGCGCTCGTAGTCCGGGAACTTGCCGTCTACCAGCTTGGAGGTAAAGGTGAACTCGCCGGTGGTCGCACGGATATGGTGTGCACCCAGAACGATGCTCACTTCGCCGTCTGGCTCGGTCAGCAGGCGCGCCAGCTCGAGGATACCCTTGCGCGGTACGATCACCTGGTGACGGTCTGGTTGGCCGATATCGGCTTTCATCGAGCACATGGCCAAACGGTGACCGTCGGTAGCTACGGCACGGATGATCCCGGCCGACACTTCCAGCAGCATACCGTTGAGGTAGTAACGAACGTCCTGCTGGGCCATGGCAAAGCTGGTGCGCTCGATCAGACGACGCAACTTGCTCTGCTGCAGGCTGCAGGTCAGCGAACCCGGACCTTCTTCAACCGTCGGGAAATCGTTGGCCGGCAACGTCGACAGGGTAAAGCGGCTACGGCCTGCCTTGACCACCAGTTTGTTGTCATCAAGTTTGATGTCGATCAGTGCATCGTTGGGCAGGCTTTTGCAGATATCCATCAGCTTGCGCGCAGGCACGGTGATTTCGCCTGGCTCGGCCGGCTCTTCAAGTTGCACCCGACCGACCAGCTCGACTTCAAGGTCAGTACCGGTCAGCGACAGTTGCTGGCCTTCGACAACCAACAGCACGTTGGACAATACCGGCAAGGTCTGGCGGCGTTCTACTACGCCGGCGACCAGTTGCAGGGGTTTCAACAGGGCTTCGCGTTGAATGGTGAAATGCATGGTCTAGTCCCTTGCCTTAATAAGCTGCGCTGGTGTCATCAGGTTGTCAGAGTTCGCAGCAGGTTCTTGTAGTCCTCGCGGATGTCCGCGTCGGATTCCTTGAGTTCGTTGATCTTGCGGCATGCGTGCAAAACCGTGGTGTGATCGCGACCGCCAAACACATCGCCGATTTCCGGCAGGCTGTGGTTGGTCAGTTCCTTGGACAGTGCCATGGCGACCTGGCGTGGTCGCGCTACCGAGCGCGAACGGCGCTTGGACAATAAGTCCGAGATCTTGATCTTGTAGTACTCGGCCACGGTGCGCTGGATGTTATCCACAGAGACGAGTTTGTCTTGCAGCGCCAGCAAGTCTTTTAGGGACTCGCGAATCAGCTCGATGGTGATGTCGCGGCCCATAAAGTGCGAGTGAGCGATAACGCGCTTGAGCGCGCCTTCGAGCTCACGCACGTTGGAGCGAATGCGCTGGGCAATAAAGAAGGCTGCATCATGGGGCAGATCAACCTTGGCCTGATCGGCCTTCTTCATCAGGATCGCTACGCGGGTCTCTAGCTCCGGCGGCTCGACGGCAACCGTCAGTCCCCAGCCAAAGCGCGACTTCAGACGCTCTTCGAGGCCTTCGATTTCTTTCGGGTAACGGTCACTGGTCAGAATCACTTGCTGACCGCCTTCAAGCAGGGCGTTGAAGGTGTGGAAGAACTCTTCCTGGGACCGTTCCTTGCGCGCAAAGAATTGAATGTCATCGATAAGCAAGGCATCGACCGATCGGTAGAAGCGCTTGAACTCGTTGATGGCATTGAGCTGCAGGGCTTTAACCATATCAGCTACAAAACGCTCGGAATGCAGGTATACGACCTTGGCATTCGGGTTCTTCTTTAACAGGTGGTTACCCACCGCGTGCATCAAGTGAGTTTTACCCAGACCTACGCCGCCATAAAGGAAGAGCGGGTTGTAACCATGCTTGGGGTTATCCGCCACTTGCCACGCCGCAGCGCGGGCCAGTTGGTTGGACTTGCCCTCGACGAAGTTTTCAAAGGTAAAGGTGCGGTTCAGGTAGCTGGTGTGCTTCAGGGCACCTTCAACCTGAACGGTGCGCTGTTCGGCGCGCACGGGTGCTTGCTGCGAGCTGGCGCCTGCCATCGGGTCGAAGCTGGCACGCGAAGGCTCTTCGCTGGCGGGCTCGGACTGCTTGGGCGCGGGTGCAGAGACTGCAGGCGTAGGCGCGCTCGGCGCCGGGGCTTGTTGAGAAGCCGATGCAGCCAAGGGCGCATTGGGGGCAGCACGAGGCGCCGAGCTGCGTTTGCTGCCTATTAACAAGGACAACGCTGGCGCCATGCCATTGCTGTGCTCATTCAACAGTTCAAGCAAACGGCTCAGGTATTTTTCGTTAACCCAGTCGAGAACGAATCGGTTGGGTGCATACACACGCAACTCGTCGCCTTCGGCTTCGACCTGTAGTGGACGGATCCAGGTGTTGAATTGCTGGGCAGGCAGCTCATCGCGCAAAAGCTCCACGCACTGCTGCCAAAGTTCCACTGACACGGATATCCCCTAAGTTGAAAGCCGGTGAGGCAAAAACAGGCGCCATTGTAGCGACCGCCGCCCCACTTATCCACATGTAGCTGACCTGCATATAAGGCGTTGACAGGCTTTTTACTGTGAACAAAGCGACAAATGGTATGTGCATAAGGTCTGTGGATAAGCGGGCCTGAGCTCGTTGCACAAGTGGGGGTAAAACTCTGTGCATAACACGGCTGTGGATAAGTAGCCCTTTCATGCACAGCTTTTCCGAGGGTGCAGCACAGGCAAAGCACCGCTTGTGGACAACCTTTCTGTTCTCTGAAAACCTTGCTCTACAAGGGCTACATAGAGTTATCCACAGCAGAACGGCTCTATAAGAGTAGTAAGTTCTTTAAAAGAGCTTTAAATACTTCGTTTTTTTATTTCTATAGTTGGCAGGCACAAGACTGGTGCAAAACGGCAAACATCTATTTAGCAGTAAACGTTGGTTGGAAATTGACCTATCGGCTTGCATTCTCTAGAATCGCCGGTCTCTTAAAACGGGGGCCATTCCGGCCCGTTGTGGACGAACCAGGTAGCACGACATGAAACGTACTTTCCAACCAAGCACTATCAAACGCGCCCGCACTCACGGTTTCCGTGCTCGCATGGCTACTAAAAACGGCCGTGCAGTCCTGTCGCGTCGCCGCGCCAAAGGCCGTGCACGTCTGGCAGTTTGATAATCAGACAATGGTGGTGAGTCAGGACTTCAGTCGGGAAAAGCGGTTACTCACTCCCCGACATTTCAAGGCAGTCTTTGACTCCCCCACCGGCAAGGTTCCGGGGAAAAATCTCCTGCTCCTTGCGCGTAGCAACGATCTTGATCACCCCCGCCTGGGGTTAGTGATCGGGAAAAAGAGCGTAAAGCTCTCCGTTGAGCGCAATCGCCTTAAGCGTTTGATGCGTGAATCGTTTCGTCTCCACCAGGATTTACTGGTTGGTTGGGATATCGTTATCGTCGCGCGCAAAGGTTTGGGTGACGTAGAGAACCCCGAATTGATTCAGCATTTCGGCAAACTCTGGAAGCGTCTGGCCCGTAACACGCCAGTTCCAGCGGTTAAAACCGAAACTGTAGGGGTAGGCAGTCCTGATGCGTAAACTGGCACTCGTTCCGATCCAGTTTTATCGTTATGCCATTAGTCCTTTGATGGCCAGCCACTGCCGTTTCTACCCCAGTTGTTCCTGCTACGCGTTGGAAGCCATCGAAAATCATGGCCTTCTGCGCGGCGGCTGGCTGACCTTTCGTCGTTTAGGTCGCTGTCACCCGTGGAATCCCGGTGGTTACGACCCGGTTCCACCTATCCCTACCTCCCGTTCTTCTTGATGGCCGAGTAATCATGGATATTAAACGCACGATCCTGATCGTCGCTCTCGCAGTCGTGTCCTACGTTATGGTTCTGAAATGGAACCAGGACTACGGCCAAGCTGCCCTGCCGACTCAGAATGTTGCCGCCAGCACCACCGCACCGGCTTTGCCCGATACGGTTTCAGGTAACAACGTTGCAAACAGTGCCGATGTACCCAGCGCCAATACCGATACCAGCACACCGACTGAAACCCCGGTGGCTGCAAGCAAAGACCTCATCCACGTAAAAACGGATGTTCTGGATATCGCGATTGATCCACAGGGTGGTGATATTGCCCAGCTGCGTCTGCCGCTTTATCCACGTCGCCAGGATCACCCGGATGTTCCTTTCCAGTTGTTCGATAACGGCAACGAACGCACCTATCTGGCCCAAAGTGGCCTGACAGGCGTTGATGGCCCGGACGCCCGTCCGTCAGGTCGTCCTGTTTTCAGCACCGAGAAAAAGACCTACGAACTGGCCCCAGGTCAGGATCAACTGGTTGTTGATCTGAAATTCAGCGAAAACGGCATCAACTACATCAAACGCTTCACGCTCAAGCGTGGTTTGTACGATGTACAAGTCAGCTATCTGATTGATAACGAGAGCGGCAAGCCGTGGAACGGCAACCTGTTCGCGCAATTGAAGCGTGATGCCAGCTCCGATCCTTCTTCCAGCACCGCCACCGGTACTGCGACTTACCTGGGCGCTGCCCTGTGGACAAGTGCAGAGCCGTACAAAAAAGTGTCGATGAAAGATATCGACAAGGCTCAGCTGAAAGAAACCGTACAAGGCGGCTGGGTTGCCTGGTTGCAGCACTACTTTGTGACCGCGTGGATCCCTCAGAAAGGCGATAACAACGTCGTTCAGACCCGCAAAGACAACCAAGGCAACTACATCATCGGTTTCACTGGCCCAACATTGACTGTTGAGCCGGGCAAAACCGCTGAAACCAGCGCTACGTTGTACGCCGGTCCGAAAAGCCAGGGTGTACTCAAAGAGTTGTCCCCAGGCCTGGAACTGACGGTTGACTACGGCATCCTGTGGTTCATTGCCCAGCCTATCTTCTGGCTGCTGCAACATATCCACAGCCTGGTCGGTAACTGGGGCTGGTCGATCATCTTCCTGACCATGCTGATCAAAGGGATCTTCTTCCCTCTGTCGGCCGCCAGCTACAAGTCGATGGCCCGCATGCGCGCTGTGGCACCAAAACTGGCCGCTCTGAAAGAGCAGTTCGGTGATGACCGCCAGAAAATGTCGCAAGCGATGATGGAGCTGTACAAGAAAGAGAAGATCAATCCACTGGGCGGCTGCTTGCCGATTCTGGTGCAGATGCCGGTCTTCCTGTCCTTGTACTGGGTACTTCTGGAAAGTGTTGAAATGCGCCAGGCGCCGTTCATGCTCTGGATTACCGACCTGTCGATCAAAGACCCGTTCTTCATTCTGCCGATCATCATGGGCGCAACCATGTTCATCCAGCAGCGTCTGAACCCGACTCCGCCGGATCCGATGCAGGCCAAGGTGATGAAGCTGATGCCAATCATCTTCACCTTCTTCTTCCTGTGGTTCCCGGCTGGTCTGGTGCTGTACTGGGTTGTGAACAACTGCCTGTCCATCGCTCAACAGTGGTACATCACGCGTAAAGTCGAAGCGGCTACCAAAAAAGTCGCTGAGTAACTTACTCTGATACGCACCACTCAAAACGCCCCCTAGTGGGGCGTTTTGCTATCCGTCACTTTTGTTTTGAGGCCTGTTTTATGAGTGTTCCGGCAGAGACTATTGCTGCAGTAGCGACCGCCCAAGGCCGAGGTGGTGTGGGGATCGTACGTATTTCCGGCCCACTCGCCCGTGTTGCGGCCAAAGCGTTCAGCGAACGCGAACTAAAACCGCGCTATGCCCATTACGGCCCTTTTTACGGCGACAACCGCGAAGTGCTGGATGAAGGCATAGCACTCTACTTCCCCGGGCCCAACTCCTTTACCGGCGAAGACGTCCTTGAACTGCAGGGCCACGGCGGTCCGATTGTTCTGGATATGCTGCTGCAGCGCTGCATCCAGTTGGGCTGCCGTTTGGCCCGTCCGGGGGAGTTCAGCGAGCGGGCCTTTTTGAATGACAAGCTCGACCTGGCCCAGGCCGAGGCGATTGCCGACCTGATCGAGGCAAGTTCTGCACAGGCTGCGCGTAACGCATTACGTTCCTTGCAGGGTGCTTTCTCTCAACGTGTGCATAACTTGACCGAGCAATTGATCGGTTTGCGTATCTATGTCGAAGCAGCGATTGATTTCCCGGAAGAAGAAATCGACTTCCTCGCCGATGGCCATGTGCTCGGTATGCTCGACAAGGTTCGTGAAGAGTTATCCACCGTACAGCGCGAAGCCGGCCAGGGTGCTTTGCTGCGCGACGGCATGACCGTGGTGATTGCCGGGCGGCCCAATGCTGGAAAATCGAGCCTGCTCAATGCCCTGGCCGGGCGTGAAGCGGCGATCGTGACCGAAATCGCGGGTACTACCCGTGATGTGTTACGCGAACACATCCACATCGATGGCATGCCATTGCACGTTGTCGACACCGCAGGTCTGCGCGACACCGATGACCAGGTTGAGAAAATTGGCGTGCAGCGCGCACTCAAGGCCATTGGTGAAGCTGATAGGGTATTGCTGGTGGTTGATGCCACGGCACCGGAAGCTGATGACCCGTTTGCCCTGTGGCCAGAGTTTCTTGAACAACGCCCGGATCCGGCGAAGGTGACCTTGATCCGCAACAAGGCGGATCTAAGCGGTGAGAATGTAGCCCTTGAAGTCAGTGAAGATGGCCATGTCACCATCAGCCTGAGTGCCAGATCTACAGAAGGCCTGGACCTGCTGCGGGAACACCTCAAGGCCTGCATGGGCTATGAGCAGACCTCGGAGAGCAGCTTCAGCGCACGCCGCCGCCATCTGGAGGCATTGCAGCACGCCAGCAAGGCACTTGAGCATGGCAGGGCACAACTGACCCTGGCGGGCGCCGGGGAGCTATTGGCCGAAGATTTGCGCCAGGCACAGCATTCCCTTGGCGAAATTACCGGGGCATTCAGTTCGGATGACCTGCTGGGGCGGATCTTCTCCAGCTTCTGTATCGGTAAATGACCCTCGTAGCAGCTGCCGTAGGAACGAGGCTGCGTCCGGCGGCACAGCCGTCGTAAAATCAGACACTGTGGTGTGCCAGTTAAAACCGGAGCTCAGGATTTACGACGACTACGTCGCCGAACGCAGCATCGTTCCTACGGCAGCTGCTACAGTTATCCACATTCACACGAGGTATTAGTCCGATGCGCCATTGATGCCGCCGCGATGCTTGCGGCCAGTTCTTGATTCCCCTGCAACAGGGGGTAGATCTGTGCATCTCTGGAGTGCGTATGGCTAACGTTACCTCTGTAACGCTGCAAGGCGTTTCTTATCATCTGCCCGATGGCAGTTCCCTGTTTTCAGATATTGATCTGCATCTCGACCAGCGCCGCACCGGCCTGGTAGGGCGCAATGGTGTGGGCAAGAGCATATTGGCGCGCATCATGGCAGGGGATCTCTTGCCCTCAACCGGCCACTGCATCCGTAATGGCACGGTGTATTACCTGACGCAGCACGTCAGCCATGACCCCAATCACACCCTTGCCGAGCTTGCTGGCGTGCAACCAGTCATTAGCGCCCTTGAGCGAATAGAGCGGGGCAGCAGCGCCCAAGCGGACTTTGACTGTGTGGGCGAACGCTGGAATATCCGCCAGCAACTGCTCGATCAGCTAAGCCGCAACAAGCTTGCACACCTGACCCTTTCGACTCCTGCATCAGCACTCAGCGGTGGTGAAACCATGCGCGTGGCTCTGCTGGGCGCCTTTTTGTCGAAAGCCGACCTGTTGATCCTGGATGAGCCCACCAATCATTTGGATTACCAGCATCGACTTGCCCTGCATGAACAGTTGCAGCAGTGGCCAGAAGGATTACTTGTTATCAGCCATGATCGCGCCTTGCTGGAAAATATGGAGCGCATCGTTGAGCTGTCACCACAGGGCCTCACCAGTTACGGCGGCGGTTACTCGTTTTATGCACAGGCCAAAACCGGGCAACTGCAAGCGGCGCAACAACAGCTGGCGGCATACCGGCTGGAGCGCAAGCGTCAGGAACAGACCCTGCGTGAGCAAAGAGAAAGTCTTGAG
Organism: Pseudomonas sp. TMW22080; assembly: GCF_022496745.1. Classification (NCBI taxonomy): domain Bacteria; kingdom Pseudomonadati; phylum Pseudomonadota; class Gammaproteobacteria; order Pseudomonadales; family Pseudomonadaceae; genus Pseudomonas; species Pseudomonas sp. TMW22080. The sequence continues at coordinate 498,012 of NZ_SCFF01000004.1, forward strand.
CGCAAACAATCCCGTGGCCGGAAACAGGCCGCTGACGCCAATCAGGCGAAGATTTTGCTGGGCCGGCAAAAGGAGCGCAGCCAGGCCAGCAGCGGTAAGTTGCGGGTACAGCAGGATGCGGCTCGCGAGCAATTATCTGTGCAGGTCCGTCAGGCTGCGAATCAGGTAGAAGAGCAGCAGGCCATCTTTATCTCTGCGCCGCAGCCTTGCTCTGGCTCGCCGGCTCAAATTGCCGGGTTGATAGAGGCCCGCCTGCCTTATGGGGCGCAACAACTGCGCAGGATCAATCTTGCCGTTACGCGAGGCCAGCGCATTGCCTTGACCGGCCCGAACGGCTGCGGCAAGTCGACCTTGCTCAAGGTATTGGCCGGGCAACTAACAGTTGTTTCCGGTCAGGCCAGGACCCTGGTCACCAGCACTTACCTCGACCAGCACCTGGGCGTTTTGGAACCGGCTCGGTCAGTTCTTGAGCAGTTGCAGTCACTTAACCGGCAACTGAGTGAAGGAGAATTACGTACCCGGCTGGCGCAATTGGGCCTCAATGCCGATCGTATCAACCTGCCATCCCATCGGCTCAGTGGCGGTGAACGCTTGAAAGCGGCGATGGCCTGCGTGTTTTATACACAATCCCCACCACAGCTGTTACTGCTCGATGAACCGGCCAATCACCTGGATCTGCCTTCCGTTCAAGCCCTGGAGAGCATGCTCAAGCATTACCCGGGCACTCTGATCGTTACCTCACACGATGATGTGTTTCTGGCCGCAATCGGAATTACCCACAGGCTCATGGCCTCACCCACAGGCTGGCTGCTTTGCCCCGTCTAACGGGGCTGTTGGCTACCGTTTATCACATTAATCATTGACCGAACGTCCGACCGCTTGCCGGATTGCACCTTCAAGCGTTTTTCGGCTGCCTGTTTATTGGCTCGAAAGCACCCAAACACGGGAATAAGCCCTGTGCATAACTGGCCCTCAGGTCAGTGGGTAAGTAGGTCTGAAAACTGAAGATAACCACACCTGTGGATAAGCACCTGTTTTACCCACAGGCTTAAAGCACTTATCCCAACCCCTCATCAGTGCATAACCACAGACTTTTGATCCTCTGTACAGTACGTAAAATATAGCCTGTAGCAATCTATCCACAGAAAGGTGCCTCAGTAGAAATAAACATAAAAACAAAGCTTTATAAATTTCTTCTCTATTTATTTATCTATCTTGCCCTTATCCACAGCTGGTTAAATTTTGTGCAAAGGGTTCTTTAAGAAGGGCGAAGTCCCTATACTTCGCGGTCTATCCAAAAAACCCCTAGTAACAGGCACGAGGTGCGTGGTGAATTTCCCTTCCCGTTTTGCAGTGATCGTCATCGGCGGCGGTCACGCCGGAACCGAGGCTGCACTTGCTTCAGCACGTATGGGTGTGAAAACCCTGCTGTTGACCCACAACGTGGAAACCCTCGGGCAAATGAGCTGCAATCCTGCAATTGGCGGGATTGGTAAAAGCCATCTGGTTAAAGAAATCGATGCCCTTGGCGGCGCGATGGCGATAGCCACCGATAAAGGCGGTATTCAGTTCCGCGTACTCAACGGACGCAAAGGCCCGGCAGTACGGGCCACCCGTGCACAGGCCGACCGCATCCTGTACAAGGCCGCCGTACGCGAAATCCTGGAAAACCAGCCCAACCTGTGGATATTTCAACAGGCCGCTGATGACCTGATCGTTGAACAGGATCAAGTCCGTGGCGTAGTGACCCAGATGGGCCTGCGTTTTATGGCTGATGCCGTGGTTCTGACCACAGGCACTTTCCTCGGTGGACTTATCCACATCGGCATGCAGAATTACTCGGGCGGTCGGGCCGGTGATCCACCTTCGATTGCCCTGGCACACCGTCTGCGTGAACTGCCCCTGCGAGTCGGTCGCCTGAAAACCGGGACGCCACCGCGTATCGATGGCCGTTCTGTGGATTTCTCGGTGATGACCGAGCAACCGGGTGATACACCGATTCCTGTCATGTCGTTCATGGGCAACAAGGAACAGCACCCGGCCCAGGTCAGCTGCTGGATTACCCATACCAACGCCCGCACTCACGAAATCATTGCCTCCAACCTTGATCGTTCGCCGATGTATTCAGGCGTGATCGAAGGTATTGGCCCGCGTTACTGCCCGTCGATCGAAGACAAGATCCATCGCTTTGCCGACAAGGAAAGCCATCAGGTCTTTATCGAGCCGGAAGGTTTGACCACGCACGAGCTGTACCCGAACGGGATTTCCACCTCCTTGCCGTTCGACGTGCAAATCCAGATCGTGCAATCGATTCGCGGTATGGAAAACGCCCATATCGTGCGCCCGGGCTATGCCATCGAGTACGATTACTTCGATCCACGCGACCTGAAGTACAGCCTCGAAACCAAGGTGATTGGCGGCTTGTTCTTTGCCGGGCAAATCAACGGCACCACCGGTTACGAAGAAGCCGGCGCCCAGGGTTTGCTGGCTGGCGCCAACGCGGCATTGCTCGCACAGGGCAAGGAAAGCTGGTGCCCGCGCCGGGATGAGGCGTACATCGGCGTATTGGTCGACGACCTGATTACCCTGGGTACTCAAGAACCGTACCGGATGTTCACTTCCCGCGCCGAATACCGCCTGATCCTGCGCGAAGACAACGCCGACATGCGCTTGACTGAAAAAGGCCGCGAACTGGGCCTGGTCGACGACGCTCGTTGGGCGGCTTTCTGCACCAAGCGCGAAAGCATCGCGCAGGAAGAACAACGCCTCAAAAGTACCTGGGTTCGTCCGGGTACCGAGCAGGGTGATGCCATTGCTGCCAAGTTCGGCACACCGCTGACCCATGAATACAATTTGCTCAACCTGCTGACCCGCCCCGAAATTGATTACGCCGGCCTGGTTGAAGTGACCGGGCAGGGGGCAGAAGACCCGCTGGTTGCCGAGCAGGTTGAGATCAAAACCAAGTACGCCGGTTATATCGATCGTCAACAAGACGAAATTGCCCGTCTGCGTGCCAGTGAAAATACCAAGCTGCCTGTGGATATCGATTACACGACCATCTCCGGTCTGTCGAAAGAGATTCAGAGCAAGTTGGGCGCAACACGTCCCGAGACCCTGGGCCAGGCTTCGCGTATCCCGGGTGTGACCCCTGCGGCAATTTCCCTGTTGATGATTCACCTGAAAAAGCGCGGCGCTGGCCGCACGTTGGAGCAAAACGCTTGAGTTCGCTGGTAACCGCACAACACGCCGAAGAGTTATCCACAGGTGCACGCCAGCTGGGCGTCGCACTGACCGAGCATCAGCATCAGCAATTGCTGGGTTATCTGGCCCTGTTGATCAAATGGAACAAGGCCTACAACCTCACGGCTGTGCGTAACCCGGACGAGATGGTGTCGCGTCATTTGCTCGACAGTCTGAGCGTGATGCCCTTCATCGAAAATGGCCGTTGGCTGGATGTGGGCAGTGGCGGCGGCATGCCGGGTATTCCCCTGGCGATCCTGTTTCCCGAGTCGCAAGTGACCTGCCTGGACAGCAACGGCAAGAAAACCCGTTTCCTGACCCAGGTAAAACTCGAGCTGAAGCTGGATAACCTGCAAGTTATCCACAGTCGCGTCGAAGAATTCCAGCCTGAGCAGCCTTTCAACGGAATTGTTTCCAGGGCTTTCAGCAGCATGGAGAACTTCAGCAACTGGACGCGCCACCTTGGCAACAGCGAAACCCGCTGGTTGGCAATGAAGGGCGTTCATCCGGCCGATGAGCTGGTAGCATTGCCGTCTGATTTTCGTCTCGATGGCGAACACGCCTTGACCGTTCCGGGTTGCCAAGGCCAACGCCATCTGCTGATACTGCGCCGCACGGCATGATTGGGAACGCAAGCAAGAATGGCTAAGGTATTCGCAATAGCGAACCAAAAAGGTGGTGTGGGTAAAACCACCACCTGTATCAACCTCGCAGCATCGCTGGTCGCGACCAAGCGCCGCGTGCTGCTCATTGACCTTGATCCACAGGGCAACGCCACCATGGGTAGCGGTGTGGATAAACACGGTCTTGAGAATTCGGTCTACGACCTGTTGATCGGTGAATGCGACCTGGCCCAGGCCATGCACATCTCCGAGCACGGTGGTTACCAGTTGCTTCCCGCCAACCGCGATTTGACCGCGGCTGAAGTCGTGCTGCTCGAAATGCAGATGAAGGAAAGCCGTCTGCGTACAGCGCTGGCCCCGGTTCGCGAAAGCTACGATTACATCCTGATCGATTGCCCGCCGTCGTTGTCGATGCTGACCTTGAATGCCCTGGTGGCGGCCGATGGGGTGATTATCCCCATGCAGTGCGAGTACTTTGCACTCGAAGGCCTGAGCGACCTTGTGGATAACATCAAGCGCATCGCCGAGCTGCTCAATCCGAACCTGAAGATCGAAGGCCTGCTGCGCACCATGTACGACCCGCGCCTGAGCCTGATGAACGATGTTTCGGCGCAGCTCAAGGAACACTTCGGCGAGCAGCTCTACGACACCGTGATTCCGCGCAACATCCGCCTGGCCGAAGCGCCAAGCTATGGCATGCCAGCGCTGGCGTATGACAAAAATTCCCGTGGCGCGATTGCTTACCTTGCCCTGGCGGGCGAGCTGGTTCGTCGTCAACGTCGTTCTACCCGCACGCCTCAGCCAACTTAAGGAATTTCCATGGCCGTCAAGAAACGAGGTCTCGGACGCGGACTGGATGCACTCCTGAGTGGTCCTACGGTCAGCTCGCTGGAAGAGCAAGCGGTCAAGGTTGATCAAAGCGAACTGCAGCACCTGCCCCTGGACCTGATCCAGCGCGGCAAGTACCAGCCTCGTCGCGACATGGATCCGCAGGCGCTTGAAGAACTGGCCAGCTCGATCCGCACCCAGGGCGTGATGCAACCGATCGTGGTGCGCCCGATCGAAGGTAACCGCTTTGAGATCATCGCCGGTGAACGTCGCTGGCGCGCCAGCCAACAGGCCGGCAAGGACACGATCCCGGCGATGGTCAAAGACGTGCCGGACGAAACCGCCATTGCGATGGCGTTGATCGAGAACATTCAGCGTGAAGACCTCAATCCGATCGAGGAAGCTGTCGCCTTGCAGCGTTTGCAGCAAGAGTTCCAGCTGACTCAACAGCAAGTCGCCGACGCTGTGGGTAAGTCCCGGGTGTCTGTGGCTAACTTGTTGCGATTGATTTCGTTGCCGGAAGTGATCAAAACCATGCTGTCCCACGGTGACCTGGAAATGGGTCATGCGCGGGCATTGCTCGGTTTGCCTGATGCTCAGCAGGTTGAAGGGGCGCGACACGTTGTCGCACGAGGCCTGACGGTACGTCAGACTGAAGCCCTGGTTCGCCAGTGGTTGAGTGGCAAACAGGAACCCGCGGAACCGGTTAAAACCGATCCGGACATTGCCAGACTCGAACAGCGTCTGGCTGAGCGGCTGGGCTCTGCGGTGCAGATCCGCCACGGAAAGAAGGGAAAAGGCCAGTTAGTGATTGGTTACAATTCCCTGGATGAGCTGCAAGGAGTGCTTGCTCACATCCGCTGAAACAATTCCTCATGTAGCGCGCAGTCGGAAATCACTACCTGACAGTTGAATAGGGGCTTCGTCGCCCCTATACTCTGCGCGCATTTTGTCGGCACAAATTATGCCAAGTTTTCTGTTTTTGGTAGCCGACCTTTGAGGAGCAGTTGTGATGGAAACCCGCACGCCAAACCGCTTGCCGTTCCATCGCTTGGCGGTTTTTCCGGTTTTGCTGGCTCAATTTGTCGTTTTATTGCTGGCTGCTCTGGGGCTCTGGCAATGGCATGGAGTCGTCGCCGGATATTCAGGACTCTGCGGAGGCCTGATAGCTTTGCTACCCAATGTGTATTTTGCTCACAGGGCTTTTCGGTTTTCCGGCGCCCGAGCAGCGCAAGCCATCGTCCGGTCGTTTTACGCCGGTGAGGCAGGCAAGTTAATTTTGACGGCAGTGCTGTTCGCGCTGACGTTTGCAGGTGTGAAGCCATTGGCGCCGTTAGCAGTATTCGGTGTCTTCGTGCTGACCCAACTGGTCAGTTGGTTCGCTCCCCTGCTAATGAGAACAACACTTTCGAGACCTTAGGGCGTTTGAGGCAACCATGGCAGAAACAACCGCTTCGGGCTATATCCAGCACCACTTACAGAACCTGACCTTTGGGCAGCTACCTGATGGCGGCTGGGGCTTTGCCCACACCGTTGCAGAAGCTAAAGCAATGGGCTTTTGGGCGTTCCACGTCGATACCCTCGGCTGGTCGCTGTTTGTTGGTCTGATTTTCATCCTCGTATTCCGCATGGCGGCCAAGAAGGCAACTTCCGGTCAGCCAGGCGCACTGCAGAACTTCGTTGAAGTACTGGTGGAATTCGTTGATGGCAGCGTAAAAGACAGTTTCCACGGTCGCAGTGCAGTAATCGCACCGCTGGCGCTGACCATTTTCGTGTGGGTGTTCCTGATGAACGCCATCGACTTGATCCCGGTTGACTGGATTCCTCAGTTGGCCATCTTGATCACTGGCGATGAACACTTCCCGTTCCGTGCCGTACCGACGACTGATCCAAACGCGACCATGGGCATGGCCCTGTCGGTGTTTGCACTGATCATCTTCTACAGCATCAAGATCAAGGGCATCGGTGGCTTTATCGGTGAACTGACCCTGCACCCATTCGGCAGCAAGAACATTTTTGTTCAGGCGCTGCTGATTCCGGTGAACTTCCTGCTCGAATTCGTGACGTTGATTGCCAAGCCTATTTCGTTGGCTCTGCGTCTGTTCGGCAACATGTACGCTGGCGAGCTGGTGTTTATCCTGATCGCCGTGATGTTCGGCAGCGGCCTGCTTTGGCTTAGCGGTCTGGGCGTGGTGCTGCAATGGGCGTGGGCTGTATTCCACATCCTGATCATCACCTTGCAAGCGTTCATCTTCATGATGTTGACCATCGTCTACCTGTCGATGGCACACGAAGATAATCACTAAGATCCGCTTCGGCGAATCTGGTGCTCCTCTCACCTTCGGGTGAGAGGGCGTCGCAAAATGATTTTGTTTTACCGCTTTAATCTAAAAACCTAAACCATACGACGTAAAAGTCGGGAGGAAAGATGGAAACTGTAGTTGGTCTAACCGCTATCGCTGTTGCACTGTTGATCGGCCTGGGCGCACTGGGTACCGCAATTGGTTTCGGCCTGTTGGGTGGCAAGTTCCTGGAAGGCGCAGCGCGTCAACCAGAAATGGTTCCAATGCTGCAAGTTAAAATGTTCATCGTTGCCGGTCTGCTCGACGCCGTAACCATGATCGGTGTTGGTATCGCACTGTTCTTCACCTTCGCTAATCCTTTCGTTGGTCAACTCGCTGGCTAATCACTCGAATTTTCGAGTTGATTAGAGTGATGGACAACGAACGAGCGAGGTGTTGGCGTGAACATTAATGCAACCCTGATTGGCCAGTCCGTTGCGTTCTTCATTTTTGTACTGTTTTGCATGAAGTTCGTGTGGCCTCCGGTCATCGCGGCATTGCAAGAACGTCAGAAGAAGATTGCGGCTGGACTGGACGCTGCTAACCGAGCAGCTCGCGACCTGGAGTTGGCCCAAGATAAAGCGGGTCAACAACTGCGCGAAGCTAAGGCTCAAGCAGCTGAAATCATTGAGCAAGCCAAGAAACGCGGTACTCAGATCGTAGACGAAGCCCGTGAACAGGCTCGCGTTGAAGCTGACCGTGTGAAGGCTCAGGCTCAGGCCGAGATCGAACAGGAACTGAACAGCGTCAAAGACGCCCTGCGTGCCCAACTGGGTACCCTGGCTGTTGAAGGCGCAGAGAAGATCCTGGGTGCCACAATCGATCAAAACGCGCACGCGGAGCTGGTTACTAAACTGGCTGCTGAAATTTAAGCGAGGGCGATCATGGCAGAATTGACCACGTTGGCCCGACCTTACGCTAAGGCAGCCTTCGAGCACGCCCAGGCCCACCAGCAACTGGCCTCTTGGTCAGCCATGCTCGGCCTGGCTGCAGCAGTGTCGCAAGACGACACTATGCAGCGCGTGCTCAAGGCCCCGCGACTGACGAGCGCAGAAAAGGCCGCCACGTTTATTGACGTGTGCGGCGACAAGTTCACTGTAGAAGCACAGAACTTCATCAACGTCGTTGCCGAAAACGACCGTCTCCCGCTGTTGCCGGAGATCGCCGCTCTGTTTGACCTGTACAAGGCCGAACAAGAGAAGTCGGTAGACGTTGAAGTCACCAGTGCTTTTGCATTGAACCAAGAACAGCAAGACAAACTCGCCAAGGTTCTCAGTGCACGACTCGACCGGGAAGTGCGCCTGCAAGTTGCGGAGGATGCCAGCCTTATAGGTGGTGTCATCATCCGCGCCGGCGACCTGGTTATCGATGGCTCGGTTCGCGGGAAACTCGCAAGCCTTGCCGAAGCATTGAAATCTTGAGTTTGAAGGGGCAGCAGAGCAATGCAGCAACTCAATCCTTCCGAAATAAGTGAAATTATCAAGGGCCGCATCGAAAAACTCGATGTGACCTCCCAAGCCCGTAACGAAGGCACTGTCGTCAGCGTATCTGACGGTATTGTGCGGATTCACGGTCTGGCCGACGTAATGTACGGCGAGATGATCGAGTTTCCGGGCAGCGTCTTCGGTATGGCTCTCAACCTCGAGCAAGACTCTGTAGGTGCCGTAGTACTGGGCGCATACACGACTCTGGCTGAAGGCATGAGCGCCAAGTGCACTGGCCGTATCCTGGAAGTTCCGGTTGGTAAGGAACTGCTGGGTCGCGTTGTCGACGCACTGGGTAACCCAGTTGATGGCAAAGGTCCACTGGGCAACACCGAGACTGATGCAGTCGAGAAAGTTGCTCCAGGCGTGATCTGGCGTAAGTCGGTAGACCAGCCTGTACAGACTGGCTACAAGGCTGTCGATGCCATGATCCCTGTCGGCCGTGGCCAGCGTGAGCTGATCATCGGTGACCGTCAGATCGGTAAAACCGCTCTGGCGATCGACGCGATCATCAACCAGAAGAACAGCGGCATTTTCTGTGTATACGTAGCGATCGGTCAGAAGCAATCGACCATCGCCAACGTGGTTCGCAAGCTGGAAGAAAACGGCGCGCTGGCTAACACCATCGTCGTTGCTGCCAGTGCTTCCGAATCCGCAGCGCTGCAGTTCCTGGCACCGTACTCCGGTTGCACCATGGGCGAATACTTCCGCGACCGCGGTGAAGACGCGCTGATCGTTTATGACGATCTGTCCAAGCAAGCAGTGGCTTACCGCCAGATTTCCCTGCTGCTGCGCCGTCCACCAGGCCGTGAAGCTTACCCAGGCGACGTGTTCTATCTCCACTCCCGTCTTCTGGAGCGCGCATCCCGCGTATCCGAAGAATACGTAGAGAAGTTCACCAACGGCGCAGTGACCGGCAAAACCGGTTCCCTGACCGCACTGCCGATCATCGAAACCCAGGCTGGCGACGTTTCCGCGTTCGTTCCGACCAACGTGATTTCCATCACCGACGGTCAGATCTTCCTGGAATCGGCCATGTTCAACTCCGGGATCCGTCCTGCAGTGAACGCCGGTGTTTCGGTATCCCGTGTGGGTGGTGCCGCTCAGACCAAGATCATCAAGAAGCTGTCCGGTGGTATCCGTACCGCTCTGGCTCAGTACCGTGAACTGGCAGCATTTGCCCAGTTCGCTTCTGACCTGGACGAAGCGACCCGTAAGCAACTTGAGCATGGTCAGCGCGTTACCGAGCTGATGAAGCAGAAGCAATACGCACCAATGTCGATCGCTGACATGGCGCTGTCGCTGTATGCCGCTGAGCGTGGGTTCCTGACTGACGTCGAAATCACCAAGGTCGGTAGCTTTGAACAAGCGCTGATTGCTTACTTCAACCGCGATCACGCCGAGCTTATGGCGAAGATCAACGTTAAAGGTGACTTCAATGACGAAATCGACGCTGGCATCAAAGCCGGTATCGAGAAGTTCAAGGCCACCCAAACCTGGTAAGCCGCAGCGGGAGCCGCAAGGCTCCCGCTTGCTAACCTGATAGGTGTTACATGGCAGGCGCAAAAGAGATTCGCAGTAAGATTGCGAGCATCAAAAGCACGCAAAAGATTACCAGCGCCATGGAAAAAGTGGCGGTCAGCAAAATGCGCAAGGCACAAATGCGCATGGCTGCTAGCCGTCCTTATGCGGAGCGTATCCGCCAGGTTATTGGGCATTTGGCCAACGCCAACCCGGAATACCGCCACCCGTTCATGATCGACCGCGAAGTTAAGCGTGTGGGTTATGTGGTTGTGAGCAGTGACCGTGGTTTGTGCGGTGGTTTGAATACCAACCTGTTCAAGGCTTTGGTCAAGGACATGGCGGTAAACCGTGAAAACGGCGTCGAGATTGATCTGTGCGTGGTCGGCAGCAAAGGTGCGGCATTTTTCCGTAACTTCGGCGGTAACGTCGTCGCTGCTATCAGCCATCTGGGTGAAGAACCGTCGATCAATGATTTGATCGGCAGCGTTAAGGTGATGCTGGATGCTTACCTGGAAGGCCGTATTGACCGCCTGTCCGTGGTATCCAACAAGTTCATCAACACCATGACGCAACAGCCTACTGTGGAGCAATTGATTCCACTGGTGGCGACCCCGGATCAAGAACTCAAGCACCACTGGGACTATCTCTACGAACCGGATGCCAAAGAGCTGCTAGACGGCTTGATGGTGCGTTACGTGGAGTCGCAGGTGTACCAGGCGGTGGTCGAGAACAGTGCAGCTGAACAAGCTGCGCGGATGATCGCAATGAAGAACGCCACTGATAACGCCGGTGACTTGATCAGCGATTTGCAGCTGATCTACAACAAGGCGCGTCAGGCTGCGATCACCCAAGAGATCTCGGAAATCGTCGGCGGCGCTGCCGCGGTTTAACGGTTCAAATATTCAGAGGATCCAGCTATGAGTAGCGGACGTATCGTTCAAATCATCGGCGCCGTGATCGACGTGGAATTTCCACGCGAAAACGTACCGAGCATCTACAACGCGCTGAAAGTACAAAGCGCGGCCGGAACCACTCTGGAAGTTCAGCAACAGCTGGGCGACGGCGTGGTTCGTACCATTGCGATGGGTTCCACCGAGGGCTTGAAGCGCGGTCTGGAAGTCACCGACTCTGGCGCAGCCATCTCCGTTCCAGTAGGTAAAGCTACCCTGGGCCGGATCATGGACGTTCTGGGCAACCCGATCGACGAAGCTGGCCCGATTGACACCGAAGAGCGTTGGGGCATTCACCGCCCAGCACCGTCCTTCGCTGAGCAAGCTGGCGGCAACGACCTGCTGGAAACTGGTATCAAGGTTATCGACCTGATCTGCCCGTTTGCAAAAGGCGGTAAGGTTGGTCTGTTCGGTGGTGCCGGTGTAGGCAAAACCGTAAACATGATGGAACTGATCCGTAACATCGCCATGGAACACAGCGGTTACTCTGTGTTTGCTGGTGTGGGCGAGCGTACCCGTGAGGGTAACGACTTCTACCACGAGATGAAGGATTCCAGCGTACTGGACAAAGTGGCACTGGTTTACGGTCAGATGAACGAGCCGCCGGGTAACCGTCTGCGCGTAGCACTGACCGGCCTGACCATGGCCGAGAAGTTCCGTGACGAAGGTAACGACGTACTGTTGTTCGTTGACAACATCTACCGTTACACCTTGGCCGGTACTGAAGTATCCGCACTGCTGGGCCGTATGCCTTCGGCAGTAGGTTACCAGCCGACTCTGGCTGAAGAGATGGGTACTCTGCAAGAGCGCATCACTTCGACCAAAAACGGTTCGATCACTTCGATCCAAGCGGTATACGTACCTGCGGATGACTTGACTGACCCGTCGCCTGCGACCACGTTTGCCCACTTGGACGCTACCGTCGTTCTGTCCCGTGACATCGCTTCCCTGGGTATCTACCCAGCAGTAGATCCACTGGATTCGACTTCGCGCCAGCTGGACCCGAACGTAATTGGCCAGGAACACTACGACACCGCTCGCGGCGTTCAGTACGTGTTGCAGCGTTACAAAGAACTGAAGGACATCATTGCGATCCTGGGTATGGACGAGCTGTCGGAAACCGACAAGCAGTTGGTATCCCGCGCTCGTAAGATCCAGCGTTTCTTGTCTCAGCCGTTCTTCGTGGCTGAAGTCTTCACTGGCGCTTCGGGTAAATACGTTTCCCTGAAAGACACCATTGCTGGCTTCAAAGGCATCCTCAACGGTGACTACGACCACCTGCCAGAACAAGCGTTCTACATGGTCGGCGGCATCGAAGAAGCGATCGAGAAAGCCAAGAAACTGTAATTCCAGCGCCCGGCAACGGGCGCTAATCAGGTTGAGGCAATCAGATGGCTAATATGATGACAGTCCATTGCGATATCGTCAGTGCGGAAGGAGAAATCTTTTCCGGTCAGGTCGAGATGGTGATTGCGCACGGCAGCCTGGGTGATCTTGGTATCGCTCTGGGTCACGCTCCGCTGATCACTGAACTCAAGCCAGGTCCGATCCGCCTGATCAAGCTGGGCGGGGAATCGGAGGTGTTTTACATCTCCGGTGGTTACCTCGAGGTTCAGCCGAACATGGTCAAGGTTCTTGCCGACACCGTGCAACGTGCTGCCGACCTGGATGAAGCCTCCGCTCAGGAAGCCGTAAAGGCTGCCGAGAAGGCACTGAACGAAAAAGGCGCAGATTTCGATTACGGGTCTGCTGCTGCACGTCTGGCCGAAGCCGCAGCTCAGCTGCGCACCGTCCAGCAAATCCGCAAGAAGTTTGGCGGCTAAGCCTCCTGTCTTATTGTGTGATTGATTAAAAAGGGTAGCCTCGGCTACCCTTTTTCTTTTTCCGCGAAATACTTTTTGGTCGCAACCGCTGACCACCCAGGATTGGTAGCCAGTCATGTCTCTCGATATCGTTATTCTCGCCGCAGGTCAGGGCACCCGCATGCGTTCTGCCCTTCCCAAGGTTCTGCACCCCGTGGCAGGCAACTCCATGCTTGGCCATGTTATCCACAGCGCTCGTCAGCTTGAACCGACCCGCATCCACGTCGTCATTGGTCACGGAGCCGAACTGGTGCGTGAACGTCTGGCTGCTGATGACCTGAACTTTGTGCTGCAAGACAAGCAACTGGGTACCGGCCATGCCGTGGCTCAGGCGCTACCATTTCTGACCGCAGAAAACGTGTTGATCCTGTACGGCGATGTACCGCTGATCGAGGTTGAGACCCTGCAACGTCTGCTCAAGCAAGTTGGCCCCGAGCAACTGGGCCTGCTGACCGTCAACCTGGCCGACCCGACTGGTTATGGTCGTATCGTGCGTGATGCGGATGGCAAGGTGTGTGCGATTGTTGAGCACAAGGACGCAACCGAAGCCGAACGTACAATTACCGAAGGCAACACCGGGATCCTCGCCTTGCCGACCCGTCGCCTGGCTGACTGGATGAGCCGTCTGTCGAACAACAACGCACAGGGCGAATACTATCTGACCGACGTTATCTCCATGGCGGTTAGCGATGGTTTGGTCGTGGCCACCGAGCATGCCCTTGACCCGATGGAAGTGCAGGGCGCCAACGATCGTAAACAACTCAGTGAGCTGGAACGTCATTACCAGTTGCGCGAAGCCCGTCGCCTGATGGCCTTGGGTGTGACCTTGCGTGACCCGGCGCGTTTCGATGTGCGCGGTGAAGTCACCGTGGGTCGTGATGTGCTGATCGATATCAACGTGATTCTTGAAGGTCGCGTGGTTATTGAGGACGACGTGGTCATCGGCCCGAATTGCGTAATCAAGGACAGCACCTTGCGCAAAGGTGTTGTGGTCAAGGCCAATAGCCATCTCGACGGTGCCGTGATGGGCGAGAACAGTGATGCCGGTCCGTTCGCTCGTCTGCGCCCGGGCAGTGTGCTGGATGCCCGTGCCCATGTGGGTAACTTTGTCGAATTGAAAAACGCCCACTTGGGTGAAGACGCCAAATGCGGTCACCTGACTTATCTGGGCGATGCCGAGGTCGGCCCGCGCACCAATATCGGTGCTGGCACCATCACCTGCAACTACGATGGCGCCAACAAGTGGAAGACCGTGTTGGGCGCTGATGTATTTATTGGTTCGAACAACTCGTTGGTTGCACCTGTGGATATCTCCAACGGTGCTACCACTGCTGCAGGCTCGACCATCAATCAGGATGTTGCCGCGGAGCAACTGGCCGTTGGTCGTGCGCGCCAGCGCAACATTGATGGCTGGAAGCGTCCGGTTAAACAGCCAAAGCCTTGATTTAAAGTTATCCACAGATAGGCGATGATGATTTAAGGTTATTAACAAGTCATCCTATAACTGTTTTAAATCAATAAGTTACCTGAAGCCTTATTCACGCCCTGTGGATAAGGCTTTGTTTTTTGCGGGCTTAAATAAGCGTTTTGGCCAATGAACACAGGCCCATATCGACTTATTCATAGAAAATAGCCCACAACATTTTCTTGACGAAGGTTTCGAGATACGGTTTCATTGCTTTCGTTATCTTTCGAAACGAAACTTAAGCCGTTATGTCCAAACGTAATACGCCACAACGCAGACACAACATCCTGGCCATGCTTGCCGAGCAGGGCGAAGTCAGTGTGGATGAACTGGCCAAGCGCTTCGAAACCTCTGAGGTTACGATTCGCAAGGATCTGGCTGCACTCGAAAGTAACGGGCTTTTATTGCGTCGTTATGGCGGCGCGATCACCATGCCGCAAGAACTGGTCAGTGATGTCCCTCAGCCAGTTTCTCTTTATAAGCAAGCCATTGCCCGTGCAGCGGTTGGTCTGATTAAAGAGCATGCGCGCATCATCATCGACAGCGGCAGCACCACGGCCTCGATGATTCCACAACTGGGCCTGCAACCTGGCCTGGTAGTGATGACCAACTCCCTGCACGTCGCCAATGCACTCAGTGAACTGGAACATGAGCCTGTATTGCTGATGACCGGGGGCACCTGGGATCCGCACTCCGAGTCCTTTCAGGGACAGGTTGCCGAACAGGTGTTGCGCTCATACGACTTCGATCAACTGTTCATCGGTGCTGACGGCATAGACCTGCAGCGCGGCACGACAACTTTTAACGAGTTGTTGGGTCTGAGCCGGGTCATGGCTGACGTCGCGCGTGAAGTGATCGTGATGGTCGAGTCGGACAAGATTGGTCGAAAAATACCCAACCTGGAACTGCCCTGGAGCAGCGTCCATACCCTTATTACCGATGATCGCCTGCCCCTTGAGGCACGCGAACAGATTCAGGCCCGGGGCATAACATTGTTATGCGCGGCCCTAAGCTAGGAGAACTTTATGTGTGGCATCGTTGGCGCAGTCGCTGAACGTAATATCACGGCCATTCTGCTGGAAGGCCTGAAACGTCTTGAATACCGTGGTTACGACAGCGCAGGTGTGGCTGTTTTCACCAACAACGGCACCCTGGAACGCATGCGCCGCAACGGCAAAGTGGCCGAGCTGGAACAAGCTCTGGCCGGTGAGCCATTGGCCGGTCGTCTGGGCATTGCCCATACCCGTTGGGCCACCCACGGTGCGCCGTGCGAGCGTAACGCTCACCCGCATTTCTCCGGTTCCGATCTGGCTGTAGTACATAACGGCATCATCGAAAACCATGAAGCCCTGCGTGAGCAGCTCAAAGGCTTGGGCTATGTGTTTACCTCGGACACTGACACCGAAGTCATTGCCCACCTGCTAAACCACAAACTCAAAGATCACAGCGACCTGACCGAGGCCCTCAAGGCCACCGTTAAAGAGTTGCACGGTGCCTACGGCCTGGCTGTGATCAGCGCCAAGCAACCGGATCGTCTGGTTGCAGCCCGCAGCGGCAGCCCGCTGGTGATTGGCCTGGGCCTGGGTGAAAACTTCCTGGCCTCCGACCAATTGGCACTGCGTCAGGTCACTGACCGTTTCATGTACCTGGAAGAAGGCGATATCGCTGAAATCCGTCGTGACAGCGTGCAGATCTGGGACGTAAACGGTCAGAGCGTTCAACGCGAAGCCGTGCAATACAGCGATGGCGCCGAAGCGGCCGACAAGGGCGAGTATCGCCACTACATGCTCAAGGAAATCCACGAGCAACCAGCTGTAGTTCAACGCACCCTGGAAAACCGCCTGGGTGCTGACCATGTACTGGTTCAAGCTTTCGGTCCACAAGCGAAGGAATTGTTCGCCAAGGTTCGCAATGTTCAGATCGTCGCCTGTGGTACCAGCTACCACGCCGGCATGGTTGCCCGTTACTGGCTCGAAAGCCTGGCAGGCATTCCGTGCCAGGTTGAAGTGGCCAGCGAGTTCCGCTACCGCAAAGTTGTGGTGCAACCGGACACCCTGTTTGTTTCGATCTCGCAATCGGGCGAAACCGCTGACACCCTGGCAGCACTGCGCAATGCAAAAGAATTGGGCTTCCTCGGTAGCCTGGCGATTTGCAACGTAGGTATCAGCTCGCTGGTTCGTGAGTCTGATCTGACGCTGCTAACCCAAGCAGGTCGCGAAATCGGTGTGGCTTCCACCAAGGCATTTACCACCCAGCTGGTAGGCCTGTTGCTGCTGACCCTGTCTCTGGGCCAGGTGCGCGGCACCCTGGAAGAGGGCGTTGAAGCACAGCTGGTAGAAGAACTGCGTCGTTTGCCAGCGCGTCTGGGCGAAGCCCTGGCGATGGATTCGGTGGTTGAAAAAGTGGCTGAATTGTTTGCCGATAAACATCACACCCTGTTCCTGGGCCGTGGCGCTCAGTTCCCGGTGGCAATGGAAGGTGCACTCAAGCTCAAAGAAATTTCGTACATCCACGCTGAAGCGTACCCGGCGGGCGAGTTGAAGCACGGCCCTCTGGCACTTGTGGATAACGATATGCCGGTAGTGACCGTTGCTCCGAACAATGAGCTGTTGGAGAAACTTAAATCCAACCTGCAAGAAGTGCGTGCCCGCGGTGGCGAGCTGATTGTGTTTGCTGATGAACAAGCCGGTATGAGCAACGGCGAAGGCACCCATGTGATCAACATGCCGCATATCCACGATGTGCTGGCGCCGATCCTCTACACCATCCCGCTGCAATTGCTGTCGTACTACGTGGCCGTGCTTAAAGGCACTGACGTGGACCAGCCGCGTAACCTGGCTAAATCCGTGACTGTGGAATAAATCACAGCTGCGGCACTACTCAGTGGTGGTTTTAGAGAATTAAAACTGTCGCGAATGAAGGGAGCCACTTACGGGCTCCCTTCTTCGACAGATCCCCTTCTTCCAGGTTGCTTGACCAACACTGAGGGAAACACTCAATTACAGGTGGAAATGGCCCGCAGCCTCTGGCTGGTAAAGCACTTTCCTGATCTCAATTCGGCGGGTCCGATCAGAAATTCGCCAGTCAATGGCGTCCCCCTCCTGATAGCCCAAAATTGCGGCGCCAATGTCGGAATACACGGAATGCTTCCCTGCGTTGCTGTCCGCGTCTTCCGGGTAGACCAGGGCCACTTCGATCTCTTCGTCGTCCAGTTGCACTAAAGCCCTGGAGTTCATCGTGACGACATTGCCCGCCACCTGCTGCGGCTTGACGACAATGGCTCGTTCAAGCTCATGTTCGAGCTCAACAACCGTCGGACCTTGCTCCAGAGCGATGAGACTCTCTAGCCTGGCCTTGTCGATTTCAGTGATGTAGATCCTGGTGGAGTCGCCAACGGTACCTTCGCGCAAGAGCTGGAGATAGCGCCCCGCTGCCATGGAAAATGACTTCAATGTGGGCGTTTCGCTTTCAAGCACAAAGCCGCTGCGCAGAAAGGCTTTTACCGAGCGCGTGTTGTCCGGGTGGATCTTGGCGATGAGCTTCTTGGCCCGCATGTCGAGGAAGGCCAGTTTCATGCCTTCGCGGATCGTGCGGGCGCCAAGGTTTCGGCCCCATTTGTCGCTGTCTCCGATGACCAGGACTATCTCGCAATTTGAGCCGGTCTTGATCAGACGGACAAAGCCTACCGGGGCGTCATGCCGGTCATAAGCCATGAAGAATCGGCCGCCCTGGTTGAACAGATGGGTCAGGATTGGCAATTGGGTTCTATCAATGGCTTGCTCGATGGAGCGGGAGACATGACGTGAATCGCTCAGATAACAGGTGACGCGCTCATCTTCCAACCAATCCATCAACGTCAACGCATGCGCCCGAGTAACTTCCGGGCACAGCGAAATGAAAGGCTTGTTCATCTTCACCACACTTATTTTCAAGGGATGAAAGCCCTTCATGGCTACGGCCATGACGGTTCTTTCGGCAACCGGCTATTTTAAGACATAACGCAAGTAATGCCGAATGGTCGGGAGAGTTCGGGGATATCTTCGTTTACCCTTTGGTCCGACCCAGAGCCTCGCCGCAAGCAGCGCCAGCAAATGTACGTGGATGTCTTGTGGCTTCTGGGTTGTGGATAACTTCAGCAAGGAGCTGGCATGCTTTACACCAATGCGCTGAAACAATTGGATATGCAGGATATTTCGATTGTCTTGCTGTTGATCGAAAATCGCAGCGCCAAGCGTGTGGCAGAAATGTTGAATCTCAGCCAATCAAGCATCAGTTACAGCCTGAAAAAACTCCGCCACTGTTTCGACGACAAACTCTTCGAGAACACCGACGGCGCCATGCAACCCACGGCACGGGTGCTGGCGATCAAGCCCTATCTGCAAAACATCCTGCAGTGCATCAATCAGTGCGCCAAGGAAGGAGCAGGGCAGGGCACCGCGCTGCGTCAGTGGAATATCACTGCCCCGGAATATTTTGAAATTCTCATGTTGCCTGCAGTGTTGCAGCAGGTGCGTTCAACCGGGCGCAACTGGGCGTTGAGTGTGAGCCGCCTGGGCCAGGATTTGCCCATCAGTGAGTTATTGGCTTCTGACACCGACGTTTGCTTTGGCTTCGGCCCGGGCTATCACCAACGGCATCCGTTGCTGGGCTATCGCAGCCTTACTGAAGATTCTTTTGTGTGCCTGTCCAGCGTGGCAAAACATCAGGCTAAATCTTTTTTGGATATTGATGAATTTTGTGACACGCCGCACATATTTCCAACGCCGTGGCTGTCGGAAAAAAACATGGTGGATGGCTGGCTGGAAAAACAGTCGCGGCGTAGAAGTATTTTTACCCGGGCCAACTCCTATCACGCCGGGGTCAATGTTTTATTGGCGGTGCCGGCACTGATCGTGATCCCGAAAAAAATAGTGGCGACGTTGAATGTGCCGCCAAACATTAAAGTTCTCCAACCGCCGCCCGGTTTTCCGACTTTCACTCTGGACATGATCTGGAGCCGTGAACGAACCATCCACAGCGACTTTCATGAGCTGGAAGGGTTGATCGAAAAAATAAAAAAATAAATTTCAGGTGCGCAAAATCGCCTGCGGGTGCTGGTGTGCGCTATACATTCCCACTGCTTATCCCGCAGGGTAGGGCACGGCCATGAACTGAAAAGGAATTTTCGATGATCAAGCAATTTATCAAACCCGCCCGCACCGGTGCGGTTTTTCTAGTGACTTGCCTGGCGGCTTCCATCGCCTGTGCCAGCGATAAAACCAGTTACCCGGACGCCGCTGCCAGCGACCCGGCGAAGCTGGGCTGGATGGTCGGTGCACCGCCCCCGCCGGATCGCATCGTGCGCTTTGCCGACGGCAGTTATTTCCAGTTTCCCGCCATGCGCTGGAGTGTTTCCAACTTCCGTCAATTGATGCCTACCACCAATGTCTCCCGTGGCCTGGGTGCGCCCGTGCCGCTGGCCAGAGCCTTGCGCACGGATATCGACGCCTTGACCTTCGTGCCACTGGGCAGCAAGGAGCCGATGACCTGGGAACAGTCGCTGGCGGCGAACTACACCGACGGCATTGTGGTGCTGCACCGCGGCAAAATTGTTTATGAGCGTTACTTTGGTGTGCTGACCCCCGAAGGCCAGCACGGCGCCATGTCGATGACCAAGTCCGTGGTGGGTACTATGGGCGCGATGCTGGTGGCTGATGGCACGTTGGATGCCAATAAAAAAATTGCTGAGTATGTCCCCGAGCTGGCCAAGTCGGCCTTTGGCAACGCCACCCTGCGCCAGGTGCTGGACATGACCACGGGGCTTAAATACAGCGAAGATTATGCCGACCCCAATGCTGAAGTCTGGAAGCATGCACAGGCCGGTAACCCGCTACCCAAACCCAAGGACTACACCGGCCCGCAAAGTTATATGGAATATTTGCAGACGGTCGAGCCGGAGGGGGAGCACGGCGAGGCCTTCGCTTATAAAACCGTGAACACCGATGTGCTGGGCTGGGTCATTGCACGAGTGACAGGGCGTAACGTTGCGCAATTGCTCTCGGAAAAAATCTGGCAGCGCATTGGCGCTGAACAATCGGCCTATTTCACCGTGGATTCAATCGGTACCCCGTTTGCGGGGGGTGGTTTGAATACAGGGCTACGGGACATGGCCCGCTTTGGAGAAATGATCCGTAACAATGGTCAGTATCTCGGCAAGCAAATCGTACCCAAGGCGGTTGTCGATGACATTCGTGGTGGCGGCGATAAAGCGGCCTTTGCCAAAGCCGGTTATGACTTGCTCAAGGGCGCCAGCTATCGCGACATGTGGTGGGTGACGCACAACGCGGATGGTGCCTTTATGGCGCGCGGTGTTTACGGTCAGCGCACCTACATTGACCCGAAAGCCGAAATGGTTATTGTGCGTTATGCCTCCAACCCGGTTGCCAGCAACTCGGCTAACGATCCGGTGACTATTCCTGCATTTGAAGCCCTGGCCAAACAGTTGATGACTCACCCGGACTGATAGCGCCAAAAAACGCTGGGAGTCGTGCTTGACCGGCTCCCATAGCGGCGTTTCGCCGTTTTTAAACCAAGATGAAGAATCCGTAAGCTCGACAAAAGTTTCATCATTTCTGCGATATCGTAACTAGATATTTCATAAGTGAGTGTTTCCATGCGTGTCGATTTAGAGGCAGAGGAGGGCCGGCTCGAGTCTTTGCCTCGTTTCCAAAGCGCCAGCGCACAGGCTCGTCAGCTCTATCTACTGGGGGTAGTGCTGGCAGTCCTGGCGTTGCTGGCGTGGGTGCTGGCATTTTTTATAGGTCTGTTTTCATCGGAATCGCTGTGGCCGGTGCTGCTGGGCAATAACGCAGCAGCCATGCTGGTGCTGGCCGCAGGCGTTCAATCGGCTTACTGGGTGGCGGATTGGCGCAATGACGCACTCAACCCCGCACCACAGGTGGCTGAGGTCGCGCCCGACGAACAGTTGCGTGGCATTGAACGTTTTAACCAGCGGATTGATGCCGGGGCAAAACAGGTGTTGGCCACCATCGGCGCGCCCGTTTTGTGGCTGGCAGGCGTGAGCGGTGTCGCCTGGTGGAGCGCCCAGCACACCTGGAACCTGGCTTTACCCGGTTTGGCTCTGGGAACCTGGGGCAGTGTCGCGGCTGGCATTGCGGTGCTGTGCGCGTTTGCACTGTTAGTGTTCGAACGTTTCCTGGCGCAGCAACACCCTGGCCAATGGCCGGAGGCGCGTTTGCTGGCACCGTTGGTTCGCGTGCCCATCCTCACTTTGCTCCTGAGCGCCGTGTGCCTGATTTTCAGCAGCGACGATGCGGTGTGGCCTGCCCGCCTCGCGGTGCTGACCGGGTTGCTACCTGCTGCCGTGGCTATTGAGCTGATTCTGAGGGCGCTGGCTGCACTGTTCATCCCGCGCCGCGACAAACTAGAACCGCGCATGATCGGGCAAAGCTTTGTCGCTGGTATGTTGCGTTGGCCGCCTCAGCCATTGCTGACGCTGCAGAGCGAATTGCATAACCGGTTCGGCATCGACCTGCGCCAAATCTGGGCTTTTACCTTTATGCGCAAAGCGTTTTTCCCGGTGCTGGCGGTGGTTGCTGCTGTCGGCTGGGTGCTGAGCGGTGTGAGTGAAATCCCGCTGCAAGGTCGAGGGATTTATGAGCGCTTTGGTGAGCCGGTTGAAGTGTTGGGCCCGGGTTTGCACGTGGGCCTGCCATGGCCTTTTGGGCGAGTCCTGGCGGTGGAAAACGGTGTGGTACATGAGTTGGCCACTAGCACAGAATCGACTGTCGATCCGCTACTCACGCCTGCCGATGGTTTACCACCGCTTACCGCCAATCGCCTGTGGGATGCCACCCATGTGAATGACAAGTCCCAGGTGATTGCCAGCGACAGTGGCGACAAACAGGGCTTTCAGATCGTCAATATGGACGTGCGTTTTGTCTATCGCATTGGCCTGAGCGACCACGCCGCCATTGCCGCCACTTATCACAGTGCTGATGTACCGACGCTGATTCGCACTACCGCCAGCCGCATTCTGGTACACGACTTTGCCTCTCGGACGCTTGATGGTGTGCTCGGTGAGCAGCGCAGTGCGCTGGCCGATGATATAGGCCACGCCGTGCAGGCTGATCTGGATGGCCTGGACAGCGGGGTAGAAATTCTTGCCACCGTGGTTGAAGCCATCCACCCACCTGCCGGGGCCGCCAATGCCTATCACGGTGTGCAGGCAGCACAGATCAGCGCGCAGGCCCTGATTGCCCGCGAACGGGGCGCGGCCAGTGAACAAGCCAATGTGGCGCAATTGCAGGCCAGCGTTGCCCTGGATCAAGCCCATGCGCTGGCGCGTGAAATAAATGCCACCGCACTGACAGCTGATCTGCGCTTTGGCGCCGAGCAAAAAGCCTACGCCAGTGCCGGTCATGCGTTCCTTTTGGAACAGTACCTGAGCCAGTTAAGCCAGGGGCTGAACAATGCCCGATTGCTGATCCTCGACCATCGCCTTGGGGGCAGCAGTGCGCCGACCCTCGACCTGCGTTCTTTCACGCTGCCGGCCGATCCTGTCGCGCCGCGTAAAGCTGCTCAGTAAGGAGTCTTCTCTTGTCTCAATCCCACGATCACAGCAGCCATCATCATGGCTGTTCCCACCACGGCCATCACCATCATGACGATACCCTTGAGCCAAGCCCCTTCCCGTGGCGACGCATGGGCTGGGCGGCATTGCTGGTGCTGTTTGCCATCGCCGCGGCGAGCCTGGTGCAAGTACGTTCCGGCGAAGCCACGGTAATTACCCGCTTTGGCAACCCGGCCCGGGTGCTGCTGGAGCCCGGTCTGGGCTGGCGCTGGCCGGCGCCATTTGAAGTCAGCGTGCCGGTGGATCTGCGTTTGCGCACCACCTCCAGCGGCCTGCAGGACGTGGGCACTCGCGATGGTCTGCGGATTATTGTGCAGGCCTATGTGGCCTGGCAGGTGCAGCCCGATGCCGAGAATGTGCAGCGCTTTATGCGCGCCGTACAAAATCAGCCTGACGAAGCGGCGCGGCAGATCCGTACATTTGTGGGGTCGGCACTGGAAACGACGGCTGCCAGTTTTGATCTTTCAAGCCTGGTGAACACCGATGCCAGCCAGGTCAAAATTGCCGACTTTGAAGCGCAATTGCGTCAGCAGATCGAACAGCAATTGCTCAACACCTATGGTGTGCGTGTGCTGCAAGTGGGCGTGGAGCGCCTGACTTTGCCATCGGTCACGCTCACGGCGACGGTTGACCGCATGCGTGCCGAGCGCGAAACCATCGCCACGGAGCGCACCGCCGCAGGCAAGCGCGAAGCGGCGCAAATCCGCTCCGCTGCCGAACGCGATGCGCGCATCCTGCAGGCCGATGCGAGCATCAAGGCCGCGGATATCGAAGCGCAGTCGCGGGTAGAAGCCGCGCAGATTTATGGTCGTGCCTATGCCAGTTCGCCCGCGCTGTACAACGAACTGCGCGCGCTCGATACGCTGGGAACAATGGTTAATCCCGGCACAAAAATTATTTTGCGCACCGATGCCGCACCCTTCCGGGTACTGGTCGATGGCCCGCCGAAGCTGGATGCCAAGGCTGGATCGCAGCCATGAGCCAGGCACCTGATGAAATCAAAGGTGTCAGCAGCCCATGGCAACAGGCGGGGCGACTGGCATTTTTGGGCCTGTACGCGGTGACTGTATTCGCGGCGGTTGCCTGGGGGTTTTCCAATGTGCGTCAGATCGATCCGCAAAATCGTGCCGTGGTATTGCGCATGGGCGCGTTGGACCGTATCCAGAATGCCGGCTTGTTGTGGGCGTGGCCAAAGCCTTTCGAGCAAGTGGTGATCGTCCCCGCAGCAGACCGCGTGAGTGAACGCCGGATTGAAAATCTGCTGCGCTCGGATGTGGCGTTGCAGGCCGATCGAAAAGCTTCGTTCGCCACGCCGGTCAGCGATGCGCTGGCCGGTTCCGGGTATTTGCTGACCGGTGATGCTGGCGTGGTGCAACTGGATGTACGGGTGTTTTACAACGTCACCGAGCCCTATGCGTTTGTGCTGCAAGGTGAGCATGTACTGCCTGCGCTGGACCGGTTGGTGACACGTAGCGCCGTTGCGCTGAGCGCCGCCCGCGATCTGGACACGATTCTGGTGGCGCGCCCGGAACTGATCGGCAGCGACAGCCAGGCAGCTGAACGCCGTGAGCGCCTGCGCGGTGATCTGGTGCAAGGCATCAACCAACAACTCGCATCCCTGAGTGCCACCGGGCAGGGTATTGGTTTGCAAGTGGTACGGGTGGATGTGCAATCGAGTTTGCCGGGCCCTGCGGTGAATGCCTTCAATGCGGTACTGACGGCCAGCCAGCATGCGGAGCAAGCGGTGGCTGCAGCGCGCAATGAAGCGGCCAAAGTCACCCAATCGGCCACCCAGCAGGCTGATCGCAGTGTCGAGCAGGCCCAGGCCCAGGCCAGCGAGCGTCTGGCCAAGGCTCAGGCAGATACGTCTACCATCATCAACCTGGCCAAGGTACAGCAGGCCGGCAATGATTCTGGCTTGATGTTGCGCCTGTACCGCGAACGCATGCCCAGGATTCTGGGGCAGGCCGGTTCTGTCACCAGCGTCGATCCCAACGATGATTCCCGCCTGATTATTCAGGGAGCCGAACAATGAATGCGTCTGCCACTCAACCCGCCGTGAGCCTGTTGACCGGTCCCGAACAACGTCGCGCAGCGCGCCAACTGACACTGGCCATGCTGGCGCTGGGCTTGTTGGGTTTGGGGCTGGTATGGCGCTGGCTGATGCCCGCGCAAATCGGCGTCAGTCAGTTGCTGCTGGGTTTTGCTTCAATATTGGTGGCCGTGCCGGTCATGCGTTCGGCCTGGTACAGCCTGCGCTACCCGAGCCTGCACGGGATTACCGACCAGTTAATTGCCTTGGCCATGCTCGGCGCCTGGGCCACCGGCGATTTGCTGACGGCGGCTTTGCTGCCGATCATCATGATTTTTGGCCATGTGCTGGAAGAGCGCAGTGTGATTGGCTCCCAGGAAGCGATCCATGCCCTGGGCAAACTGACCCGCAGCCAGGCGCGTTTATTTCAGGCTGACGGCAGTTTGCTGGAAGTCGACAACGCCACCCTTAAAAGCGGCGATCAGGTAGAGGTGCGCGCTGGAGATCGGGTGCCCGCCGATGGTCTGGTACTGGCAGGGCAGGCCAGCCTGGATACGGCCTCTATTACCGGTGAGTCAGTGCCGCTGGAAGTCGGTAGCGGCATGCCGGTCTTTGGTGGGGCCATCAACCTCGATGGTTTACTGCGGGTACAGGTTACCCGCACCGGTGAAGAATCGACATTAGGTAAAGTCATCGCCCTGATGCAAAGCGCCGAGCGCGCCAAGCCGCCGATCACCCGTTTGCTTGAACGCTATGCTGGCAGTTATATGGTGTTGGTGTTGATGATTGCAGCAGTGACCTGGTTTATCACCAACGATGCCCAGGCCATGCTGGCAGTGCTCGTGGCTGCGTGCCCTTGTGCGCTGGTGTTGTCGGCACCGGCGACGGCGATTGCCGGGATTGCCGTGGCGGCGCGCCACGGGATCTTGATCCGTAGTTCGGCGTTTCTGGAAGAGCTGGCAGACCTCAGCTCATTGGTTGTGGATAAAACCGGCACCCTGACCTACGGCACTTTGCGCCTGCAAGCGATCGAAACCGATGTGCTGCACGAGCAACCGCTGCTGCAACTGGCCGCCAGTTTGGGCGCCGCCAGCAGCCACCCGGTGAGCCGGGCGCTGGCCGGGTTGGTGAGCCACGAGCAGATGCTCACCCTCAATGATGTGCGCGAGCGACAAGGGTTGGGCATTGTGGCCAGCACCGGGCAGGGTGAAGCAGCGTTGGGCCGTCCTGAATTGTTCAGTCAATTGAACATCACCACCAGTGCCGTGCCTGACCACGATGGCCCCATTGCCGGGCTTTCCCTCAATGGCAATTTCCTGGGCTGGCTGTTGCTGGCAGATAGCGTAAAACCCGAAGCCCGACAGGCGTTAAGTGAATTACGTGAACTGGGGCTTGGGCGCCAGGTGCTGCTGACCGGCGACCGCCAGAGCGTGGCCGAGCATTTGGCGCACACTGTGGGCATCAACGAAGTTCAGGCGCAGGCACTGCCCGAAGACAAGCTCGAACGTGTGCTGAGTGAAATCGGCAACGGCTTTCGGCCTATGGTGGTGGGCGATGGTATCAACGATTCGCTGGCGCTCAAGGCCGGTGTGGTGGGGGTTGCCATGGGCGCCGGTGGCGCGGATATCGCGCTGGCGTCATCGGATATCGTGTTGATCGGCAGCGATTTGCGTCGGCTGGGCACCTGCGTGCGCCTGAGCCGTGAGTGCCGGCATACTTTGCAGGTCAATGTGATCATCGGCCTGGGCTGGACCCTGGCGATTGTCGCGGCGGCGGCGTTTGGCTGGCTGGGGGCCGCCGGCGCGATGATCGCCGCGGTGTTGCATAACCTCAGCACATTGCTGGTGCTGGGCAATGCCGGGCGTTTGCTGCGGTTTCATGAACCCCTGCAGCCGTTGAAGTTGGCTTGAAAGTGATTCGGATAAACGGTCGCGCCCGCTCTAGCGTCGACCTCCTGTCCGCGAAGCTGACAGTTTTCGTTATTCGTCTAACCTATAGTTTTGATATCTGAAATGAAGGAGGATTACAGATGCTCGCGCAACTTCCACCGGCCTTACAGAAACTTCAACTTCCATTACGCCTGAGGCTGTGGGACGGGCACGAGTTCAATTTCGGCCCGACGCCCAGCGTCACGATCGTGGTCAAGGACCCGACCCTGGTGGCTCAATTTACCCACCCCAGCCTCGACTTGCTGGGCAGTGCCTTCGTTGAGGGTCGGCTTGAACTGGAAGGCTCTATCAGCGAAGCGATTCGGGTATGCGATGAGTTGAGCCAGGCGCTGGTAGATGATGATGACTACGCCCCGCCACCCCGGGTTTATCACGACAAGGCGACTGACGCCGAGTCCATCTCTTATCACTACGACCTGTCCAATGACTTCTACCAGCTGTGGCTTGATCGCGACATGGCGTATTCCTGTGGTTATTTTGAAACCGGGGAAGAGAGTCTGGACGAAGCCCAGCAAGCCAAGTTTCGTCTGTTATGCCGCAAGCTGCGACTCAAGCCCGGCGAATACTTGCTGGATGTAGGCTGCGGTTGGGGCGGGCTGGCGCGGTTTGCCGCACGCGAATATGGGGTCAAGGTATTCGGGATTACCCTCAGCAAGGAACAACTCAAACTTGCCCGTGAGCGCGTCAACGCTGAAGGTTTGCAAGACAAGGTTGATCTGCAACTGCTCGATTATCGCGATCTGCCGCAGGATGGCCGGTTCGACAAAATCGTCAGCGTCGGGATGTTTGAACACGTCGGGCACGCCAATCTGCGCGAATACTGCGAAATTCTCTCCAGAGCGGTGCGCGAAGGCGGGTTGGTGATGAACCACGGGATCACTTCCAAGCACACCGATGGCCGCCAGGTTGGTCGGGGTGCAGGGGATTTTATCGATCGTTATGTGTTCCCCAATGGCGAGTTGCCGCATCTGTCGATGATGACTGCCGAAATCAGCGAGGCCGGGTTGGAAGTGGTCGATGTTGAAAGTTTGCGCCTGCATTACGCGCGTACGCTGGAGCATTGGAGCCAGCGCCTGGAGCAAAAACTGGATGCTGCCGCCAAGCAGGTACCGGAGCAGGCCCTGCGGATCTGGCGTTTGTATCTGGCCGGTTGTGCCTACGCCTTTGCCCATGGCTGGATCAACATCGACCAGATTCTGGCGACCAAGCCCCATGCCGATGGCTCGTTGGAGTTACCACCGACCAGGGCGGATATTTACCGCTGAGCGTGGGTTTCCCAGGTGATGGGTTGCGGGTCTTGTATCAGGTTTCTGTCCAGGACGAAGCGCCCATTCTGGAGCCCGATATTTTGATCAACCTTGGCCAGGGCTTTTTGCTCAAACGTCAGTGAGCTTTTGTTGAAAACAAGGTCGTGGCGGGCGACATTGCCGCCCCAGTCCGGTGAGGGGAGGGAGATGTAACTGATGCGGTACTGGTCGTCAGTAAAATCTCCCTCCACCACATACACGCCGTAATGGTTCTCTCCCGGGGAGATGATTTTGTAGAGGCCATTGTCGTAGTAGTACAACACCGCTTCTTCAAAGGGCTTTTCGCTATACATCTTCTTGTAGTGCAGCCGGTGGATAAACGTTGGCTGGCCCACTTCTACGTTGATTAGCGGCGGGGTGTGAGGGGTGTCTTTGGCCTGAGCTGAAGCAAGCGTGCTGATAGTGAAGAGCACACCCATTAACGAGAATCTCATTATTTTTATTCCTTAAACTGAACGGCCCGGGTTATTCCGGGCCATTCAGTTTATGGAATCCTGCTTGACGCTTTTGCCTGCCCTGAGTAATTCAGATCCGTCCTACACAGCTATAAAACCGGTGAAACCAGTCTGGCTATTCGCATGCCCAGTTGCTGCAAACGGTGTGTGGCTTTGATATCGGCATCAGTGATTTCACGGGCCAGTGCGAAGTCATCAAGCAGCATATGCTCGACTTGCCTGGCGAAGTCTTGGTCGACGGTCAGCAGCATGACTTCAAAGTTGAGACGGAACGAGCGGTTGTCCATATTGGCGCTGCCAATGGCGCTGATCTCGTCATCGACCAGTACTACTTTTTGATGCACAAAACCGGGCTGGTAACGGAAGATCCGTACGCCTGCGCGTACTGCCTCGAAGGCATACAGGCTGGATGCGGCGTACACGACTTTGTGGTCCGGGCGTGAAGGTATCAGGATGCGTACATCCACGCCGCGCAGCACGGCGAGCCTGAGCGCGGAAAACACCGCTTCGTCAGGTACAAAGTAAGGGCTGGTAATCCACACCCGTTGATTGGCGGCATGGATAGCTTCAACGAAAAACAGCGAACAGGTTTCGTATGGATCTGCCGGGCCGCTGGCCAGGAACTGGCAGAGCACGCCACCGTCCGGGTAGCTTTGTGGCAGGATCAGGGGCGGCAGTTTGCGTGCGGCCCAGAACCAGTCCTCGGCAAACGACTCCTGCAGGCAGGCCACAACAGGGCCGGTGACTTCCACATGGGTATCGCGCCACGGCGACAGCGGGGGCTTGGCACCCAGATACTCATCGCCAACGTTATGGCCGCCGACAAAACCGCGCACGCCATCCACGACCACCACTTTGCGATGGTTACGGAAGTTGACCTGGAAACGACTGATCCAGCCGCCACGGGTGGCAAACGCATAAGTTTGCACGCCACCTGCGCGCAGGGTCTCGGCATAAACTTTTGGCAAGGCATGGCTGCCGATACTGTCATACAGCAGATGCACCGCGACCCCTTGCGCGGCTTTTTCGAGCAGCAGTGCATGCAGTTTCATGCCCAGGTCATCGTCGTGGATGATAAAAAACTGCACCAGCACCACTTCTCTGGCTGAGCGAATGGCATCGAAAATGGCGTCAAATGTCGCCGTGCCATTGATCAACAGGCGCACGCTGTTGTTGGCCAGGCATGGCATGCGACCCAGTCTGGGCATTGCGCGCAGCGAGGCGTAGGCTTTTGAGCTGCGTGCGGCCAGTGCTTCTTCGACCCATGGGCGCCAGCTCAGATGGGTGATGGCTTCACGCATTTCCTGGTTGGCATCGCGACGGGCTCGAATGTAATCGTCAAAAGTACTACGGCCAAAGATCAGATACGGGATCAGGGTGAAGTAAGGAATAAAGAACAGCGACATAGCCCAGGCAATCGAGCCCTGCGCAGTCCTGACCGTCAGCACTGCATGCACGGCGGCAATCAGGCCTAAGCTGTGGATTAATAAAATCAGATAACCAAGTACGTGCGGGCCTAGATAATCCATGCGTATCCTTACTCCAAAATGTCCAATGCCAGTACTAACAGACCATGATCTGTTATGAATGTCCTATTTGTTTGCGGGCGCAACACTTGCCCTTTTTTGACGTCTAACGCTGACAATCGCGTAGGAGTTGCTTGATGAATGTTCGTCTGCTTGGGCTGTTCATGGCCTGTGGTTTGTCGATTCCTGTGGCTCAGGCCCAGATGCTGCAACCGGGGCTTTGGGAACTCAGCTCCAGCAATATGCAGGTAGATGGCCAACAGCTGCCTGAACTGCAGGTAATGTTAGGCCAATTACAGAATATGCTGACCCCGGAACAAAAAGCCCAACTGGAAAGCCAGGGGCTGACCATGGCGGGCAAAGGTGTGCGGGTGTGCCTGACGCCCGAGCAAGTGAAGTCAGACAACATTCCGCTGACTGACCCCAAGTCTGGGTGTACCCAGCAGATCACTGAGCGTAGTGGAAATCAGTGGAAGTTTCGCTTTAGTTGTCCAAAAGCCCAGGGCGCAGGTGTGGCAACGTTTGCCAGTGATCGGGAGTTCACCACCCAAGTAAATGGCACCTTCAATGCGACCGGGATACAGCAGAAGGGCAGCATGGATACCCGTGCTGTCTGGTTGGGACAAAACTGTGGAACCGTCAAACCGCGTACTTGATCAGAACTCGTTTTGCAGCGCTTTATAGCCGCGCACCAAATCCACATTGGTGCGCGCTACATCTTCTGAAAACTCCGATGCGCTAACACTCACTGGCGCAAATTGGCTCAGGTCCGTGTTTGGTCCGATTCGGGTCGTGGACGGCACATAGAAGTTATCCGGCAGGTCGCGGCCATCCACGACCGAGTTATGCCGCACCACACAGCCATCACCCAACTCGCAATTGAACAGCACACTGTTGAAACCGATAAATACCCTATCGCCAACACGGCATGGCCCGTGAACGATGGAACGATGTGCTATCGAAGTGTTTTCACCAATGATGACCGCCGCGCCGGACTTTGAGTGAATGACCACGCCGTCCTGAATATTTGAATTAGCGCCGATGCTGATCGGTTGCATGCCGCCGTCCTTGTCGACTTCATCGGCGCGGATCACGGCGTACGGTCCGACAAATACGTTTTCGCCGATCACTACTTTGCCGCAAATGATGGCCGTTCTGTCGACATAGGCGGACTCGGCGATTTGTGGCAAGTCGCCTGATGGATTTTTTCGGATCATGGTGTGCTCAATGCGTTGTGCAGGGTGGTGAGGTTGTATTCGAAAAGGCCAAGAAAAGTGCTGGCCGGACCTTCACTGGCCAGGGCATCGGAGTACAGCGTGCCACCAATTTGTGCGCCACTTTCATCGGCAATCTGCTGCAACAGACGCGAGTCTTTAATGTTCTCCATAAATACGGCCCTCACCTTGTCGGCCCGTATCTGACGAATCAGCGAAGCGACTTCAGCGGCCGAAGGTTCGCGCTCAGTGGACAAGCCCTGAGGTGCCATAAAGTCGATGCCATAGGCCTGGCCCAGATAGCCGAAGGCATCATGGGAGGTCACGATACGGCGATTGCCGGCGGGCAGGTTGCCCAGCTCAGTTATGGCCTCGGCTTGCAGTCGATCCAGCTTTTTCAGATAAGCCGCAAGGTTGCGGTTGTAGTACGCCTCATCGGCCGGGTCGGCCTTGATCAGCGCTTGAGTGATGTTGTTCACATACAGTTTTGCGTTTGTCAGGTTGTGCCAGGCGTGAGGGTCGGGGATGGTTTCGCCGTCTTCCTCCATCGTGTGAGCAGCCACTCCTTTGCTGGCAGTCACGATAGCCCCCGGGGTTTCGGTACTGCTCACCAGGCGATCAAGCCAGGGCTCGAACCCCAGGCCATTTTTGATAATGATCTTGGCATTGAGCAGTGCCTTGGCATCGTCCGGGGTGGGCTCATAGGTATGTGCATCCTCATCAGGGCCGACCAGCGCGCTGACGTGCACATGTTCGCCGCCGATTGCCCGGGTCATGTCGCCGAGAATGCTGAAGCTGGCAACGACAGGTATTTTCGGTGTCTGAGCCGCGACGCCAAGGGACAAGCCCATCGCCACGCACATACTGAATATCATGGTTAGAGCACGCATCGTGTTGCACCTCATCGGGATGACAGCAAAGGCGGTCGGCGCAGCAAACCGTGTACCGGACCAAAAATGACAGACAACGCATAGCTGCAACCCGCTATCAGCACGATGGCCGGGCCGCTGGGCAGTGAGTAATAAAACGACAGCAAAAGGCCCAGCCAAACCGAAACGCAGCCAATCGCAGCCGAGATCAGGATCAGCACAGGCAGTCGACGGCTCCAGAAGCGCGAGGCAATAGCCGGCAACATCATCAGGCCAACCACCATCAGTGCGCCGATAGCCTGAAAGCCGATCACCAGATTCAACACCACCAATGTCAGGAATAGCCCGTGAGCCAATGGCCCCAGCCGACTGACACTGCGAAGGAATAGAGGATCCAGGGTGTCGAGCAACAATGGGCGGTAGATGGCTGCCATCAGCAGCATGCTGAAGCCGGTTACCCAGAGCATGCCCGTGAGCGTCTGGCTGTCGACGGCCAAGGCTGAACCAAACAACAGATGGAGCAGATCAAGACGTTTACCGGCGATGCCAAGGATCAATATGCCGCTGGCCAATGAGATCGGGTAAATCGCCGCGAGGCTGGCATCTTCACGCAAGCCGGTGCGCCGAGTGATCCAGGCTGACACTCCGGCCATGCTCAAACCCGCCCCCAACCCCCCCAATGTCAAAGCAGGCAGGCTCAGCCCGGCAAACCAAAAACCCAGCGCAGCTCCGGGGAGAATGCCGTGTGCGACTGCATCACCAATCAAACTCATGCGCCGCAAGATCAAAAAAACGCCCAGGGGGGCCGTGCTACATGCCAGTACCAGACCGCCAAATAAGGCTCGGCGCATAAAGACAAATTCCTGGAACGGTTGCCATAACTGGCTGGCGATAACCATCAGGCGACCTGCGGCGGGTTGATCAGTTGCTCGGTCGGCGCCAGTAAGTTGCCGCTGCTTTTAATCAATAATGTTTGGGGGATATGTTTGCGAACGGCGTTAAGGTCATGGCACACAACCAGCAACGTTCGGCCTTCGGTTTGCCATCTCTGGATATGTTGCCAGAGCAGTTCTTGCCCCAGTTCATCGAGAGCTGCATGGGGTTCATCCAGTAGCAACACCGAGGCATCGGCAAGGCATAAGCGGGCCAGAAGCGAGCGTTGCAATTCACCGCCCGACAGGGCCATAAGCGGTCGGTGTTCCAGGCCGTCTAAATGCCAGTCTGCCAAGACAGCGTTCAACCGGTCGTTTCGTTGTTGGGCCGTTTGCTTCTTGCCCCAAAATCCCGCAGCCACCAACTCTTGCAAACTGATGGGGAATTGCCGATCCATAAATTGTTGTTGAGGCATAAAGGCCACGTTGCCTTGGCGTGGAACATCCAGCACAACTTTTCCCGAGAGCGGCTTTTGCAGCCCCGCAATCACTTTGAGCAAACTGCTTTTGCCGCAACCATTGGCGCCTATTACGGCTGTGAGGCTGCCTTTGACCAGGTTCATATTTAGCGCTGGAGTGAGGGGCTGACCCGGAACGCCCCAAGTCAGATGCTGACAACCGATCATCACGCCTCCCAATTCCAAAAGCTTTCGGCCACGGCGTCATGGCTGTGCAAACTTTCTGCGTGAACAACTTTAAGTTTGAACGCCTCCACGCCAGAACTTTTCTGCAACACCGTGTTGAGCCTTCGGGCCGCGTCTTCGCAGAACATCAAGTTTTGACCGTTGGCCAGTGCGAAGGCTTGTTCGTCGGCGCGTTTTACCGCTGTTTGAACGGCAGTCCCTAATGCGCCTTCGGCATTATTGATGATTGTTTCCAGAGGCAGTTGTGGGAACTGATGTTCCAAACGAATCGTTAGATGTGCAGCGCTTCGCTGGCTGTGTGGTGTGGCCACGATACCTTTTGAACTACCGAGCCAAGCAAGAACATCTGCGTGTTGCAGTGATGTGTTGGCGAAATCATCGATGAATTGTCGCTGTATTAATTGCCGTGCGAGCGCCGCTGAGCAGGGGCATGTGGAGGAGTAACTCACGAGAATTTTTAGTTCCACGTGGAACATTCCGTTTTTCAAACTCGCTTCAATGCTTGTTGGATAGCTTTTCCAGCCTGCCAATGGGCTGACTAAGGCCGAGCGTTTGAGCAGTACATCGCTGTGAATTCGCACATAGGCTTTGTTCGATAAACCTTCGTGGCTGTCGAGAAAGCACTGCAATAGTTGCCTGAGCAGGGCAGGCGTAAGGTTTTCCGTTTCCAGCTGATCCAACGCCAGATACAGGCGAGACATGTGAATGCCCCGTGCAGTGGCATCTACGAGATTGACGCCGGCATCTATTTTCGCGCTGAGGCGTTGGCCGTTGATTAATACCGGGGAAGCAATGCCGCACATACCGACCCATTCAAGCGCTATTGCTTGCTGGGATGACTGCGCGGCGATATCTGGCAAAGTCAGCGCATTCATAAAGTGAGATCCGTCGCAGAGTGTTTTGACATGTTATATTATAACTATAAAGTCGACGATGCTTTTTTGCTGGGGCATACACACAGCAATCTTGAGTACGGATGCTCCCTTATCTGCGGTACAGGCCATGCACAGACGTCAACTGCTCAACTGGCTGCTTGCCAGTTCCGTATTCACATTGCCGCTGGGAATTTCAGCTGCCCAAATTCAGCACGCCAGGCTATGGCGCACCGGGAATACCCTGCGTCTGGTTCTGGATCTGAGTGGGCCGGTGCAGTACAAAACCTTCTCATTAACGGCTCCCGATCGGCTGATTATTGATGTGAGTGGTGCCAGCCTGAAGGGGGATTTCAGTGAGTTGGTACTGGCCAATACGGGCCTGCGTTCGATTCGCTCCGGGCATTACGGCCAGGGTGATACGCGCATCGTGCTGGACCTGGATGAGCCGGTTCAGCTCAGCAGTTTTCTGCTGCCACCCCAGGGCGGGCAAGGTCACAGGCTGGTGCTAGACCTGGCCAAAAGTGCGGTCGCCAAACTGGGTGTGGCAGCGGCAACGCCAAGCAACACACACCCCAAACGCGACATTATTGTGGTGATTGACCCCGGGCACGGGGGTAAGGATCCGGGTGCGACGAGCGCCAAAGGCCATCGTGAAAAGGATGTTGTTTTGTCCATCGCCCAGCTGCTGGCCAAGCGCCTCAAGCGTGAAAAAGGCTTTGATGCACGGCTGGTGCGCAATGATGATTTCTTTGTCCCCCTGCGCAAGCGGGTAGAAGTCGCTCACAAGCACAATGCAGACCTGTTTATTTCGGTGCATGCAGACGCAGCGCCGCGTCTTACGGCGTCTGGAGCGTCGGTGTACGCGCTCTCGGAGGGTGGGGCTACATCGGCCACGGCGCGGTATATGGCACAGCGTGAAAATGGTGTGGATTTGCTCGGTGCCACCCGCCTTTTGAACCTTAAAGACAAAGACCCGATGCTCGCAGGCGTGATCCTCGATATGTCCATGAATGCCACCATCGCGGCCAGTTTGCAGTTGGGCAACACCATTCTGGGCAGCCTTTCGGGCATCACCTCACTGCATCAAAAACGCGTGGAACAGGCCGGTTTTGCCGTGCTCAAGTCGCCGGATATTCCGTCGATTCTGGTAGAGACGGGCTTTATGTCCAACCCCCGCGACAGCGAGCGCTTGATCACCGCGCGTCATCAACAGGCGGTAGCCGAGGGTTTATTTAACGGATTAATCGCTTATTTTCAGAAAAATCCGCCCGCCAGCAGCCATATGGCGTGGGTTAACGAACAGAAAAACAGTACGTTCGTCACTTCAGGGTTGTCTTAAATGTATTGTTATAATGTATCATTTATTGATCCGGTATCGGATTGACTGCCAAGCGGGCGTTTTGACCTGCAGCCCTGATGAGGAAATATCCAGATGTCGAATCGTCTTCCTGTAACTGTTCTCTCAGGCTTTTTAGGTGCAGGTAAAAGCACGCTGCTCAATTATATTTTGCGCAACCGCGACAACTTGCGCGTGGCCGTGATCGTTAACGATATGAGCGAAATAAATATTGATGGCGGTGAAGTACAGCGCGATGTGACCTTGAACCGGGCTGAAGAAAAGCTGGTCGAAATGAGCAACGGCTGCATCTGTTGCACCCTGCGTGAAGACTTGCTTGAAGAGGTCAGCGCACTGGCCAGGGAGGGTCGATTTGATTATTTATTGATCGAGTCGACCGGTATTTCAGAACCGCTGCCTGTGGCAGAAACTTTTACGTTTCGTGATGAATCAGGACAAAGCCTGGCCGATATTGCGCGCCTGGATACGATGGTTACAGTGGTCGACGGGCTGAATTTTCTTCAGGATTATCAAGCCGCAGAGAGCCTGGATTCACGGGGTGAAACCCTTGGAGAATCAGACGAACGGTCAATTACTGATTTATTGATCGAACAAGTTGAGTTCGCTGACGTCATTTTAATCAGCAAAATTGATTTAATAAGTTCCGACGAACGGCAAGAATTAATGGCCATTCTGCGACGCCTCAACGCTCAGGCCGAAATAATGCCTATGGTCATGGGTGAAATTGCGCTGCATAAAATTCTCGATACCGGCCGGTTTGACTTTGACCGTGCTGCGCAGGCACCGGGCTGGTTGCAAGAGTTACGCGGTGAGCATGTGCCCGAAACCGAAGAATATGGCATCGCCTCCAGTGCCTATCGTGCGCGCCGGCCTTTTCATCCCGAACGTTTTTTCAATTTTATCGAGCGGCCCTGGACCAATGGCAAACTGCTGCGCTCCAAAGGTTTTTTCTGGCTGGCCAGTAAATTTCAGGAGGCGGGCAGTTGGTCTCAGGCTGGCGGTCTGATGCGCTATGGGTTTGCCGGTCGCTGGTGGCGCTTTGTGCCCCGCGACCAATGGCCGCAGGAGCCGCAAGCCAAGGCAGAAATATTGCAAAAATGGCTGCCGGATACGGGAGATTGCCGCCAGGAATTGGTGTTTATCGGTCAGCACATCGACTTCGCCCGGCTGACGGCTGAACTCGATGCCTGCTTGCTCAACGATGCTGAAATGGCCTTGGGCGAAGCGAGCTGGAAATTGCTGAGCGATCCTTTTGGCGACTGGTATGAAGAGGTGGCTGCATGAAGAATGCATTTGCCTTTACCGCTCAGCCGTTGATCGATCAGGTTCGTGGGCAGACGCCTGAAATCATGACCCGAATTCTGGATGAAGACGTCAACCTGGCCATCTGGCAGCGTCAGTTACCTGTGCATATCGTCGATTTCGGGGCTTTATTGCTTTCGCTGGACGAGCCATTGGCTGACGCCATCGTGATAGATATGCCCAACGAAAAGGCTCACCCCAACCTGACAGGCCTGGCTGCCAGGTTTAATGATCTGGAAGGCTATGCAGGCTTTATTGCAGACGTTTCCTGGCTGGTGAGTGCCTACGCGTGCCTGTTGGGCGCAAAACGCATTGGGCTGCGTCTCAGAGCCCTGGATAAAGCCATGTGCCCCCGCTTTCATGTGGATCATGTACCTGTACGTCTTATTACCACTTATGCAGGGATTGGTAGCCAGTGGCTGCAGGAAGGCGTAATGGAGCGTCGTCAGTTAGGGCAGGTGCAGGCCGAACCCGCCCGTGCAGAGTTGATTCAGCAAATAAACGCCGGTGAAGTTGCCTTGCTCAAGGGGGAGAAGTGGCAGGGTAACGAGGGAGCGGGGTTGATCCATCGTTCGCCGGCACTGGCACCGGGCGAGCGCAGGCTGATTTTGACCCTCGATTGGCTGGCCTGAGGCATATTGCTTGCTTCAATCCGTACAGAAGCTGGCCTCATGTTGCAAAACATACCTACCCACGTGATTGCCGGGCCGCTTGGCGCCGGCAAAACCAGTCTGATTCAGCACCTGATGGCGCACAAACCGCCACACGAACGCTGGGCGGTGCTGGTCAATGAGTTCGGTCAGATCGGCCTGGATGCGGCCCTGATGAGCCAGGGAAGCGATGACATTGCTATCACCGAAGTGGCGGGTGGCTGTGTGTGCTGCGTCAATGGCGCACCTTTTCAGATCGGTTTGAGTCGCCTTTTGCGCAAGTCCAGGCCCGATCGCCTGTTTATCGAGCCTTCCGGTTTAGGCCATCCCGCACAGATTCTAAAGCAGCTCGGTGAAGCGCCCTGGCTGGGGGTTTTGGCACTCCAGCCGTGCGTCATGGTGCTCGATGCGCAAGCGATGGCTCAGGGCAAACCTTTGCCAAAAACCCAGCAAGAGGCCCTGAAAAGTGCCGGTTTACTGGTCATGAATAAATCTAATAGTGTCCCAAATGAGCAACGTGAGCAGATTGCATGCAGCCTGCCAAAGTGCCCTGTTTTATGGGTCGAGCATGGCCGCATCCCTTTAAATACGCTGCCTGTAGCCCATATGAATATCGCTCATGCTGTGGATAACTCATTGATTTATAAGGATTTTAATCATATTGGCAGTGTGTTTTCCGACCCGCGTACGCCGATGGTGATGACTCAACATCAGCCCGAAGGATGGAGCGCAGGTTGGCGCTGGCACCCCTCTCGGCAATTTGACCTGGATCTGTTGCAACAGTGGCTCGAAAGCCTGGATTGGCAGCGTGCAAAGCTGGTTATTCATGGTTCGGCGGGCTGGTTTTCGAACAATTCTGTGGATAACTCGATCGCGCAATGGAGATCGAGTGAGTGGCGCAAGGATTCACGCCTCGAATTGATTTTTGCTCAGCCCCAGGATCTGGATTTGCTTTGCTCGGGGCTGGAAAGTTGTCTACTCAAGGAGGTTTTTTAGGTAGCAGGCCCGTGTTGCGAGGCACAAAACCCAGGGTTTTAGCGGGTTCTGTGCTGGTAAAATTGTCCTACAACTTGAAGTGTGCGCAGGAGATTTGCACCGTTAAAACCTCACGGAGGTGTCTATCTCAATGGTTTTAGCGAGGTTGCGCGGAAAGTTATCCACAGGCGCCCGGCATGCAGGCGCTGAAAGGCAGGGCTCAGTGGCGGGTCTTGCTGTGTTCCTGGCGCCACTGGCTGAGTTCGATCACCTGAGCGCTGGGAATGACACTTGGCTCGGCTTCGGTCTGGAACGGGTAGGGCGGCAGCTCGATTTTTACGCTGTGGGCGCCGAACTGGGTGATGGTTCCGGTATGACGCTGATCACCGGTCACCGTGAATTCAAAGTTATACACACGGGCCAGGCGTTTATGGCCGTTGGCGTCGGGGATCAGACCGATTTTTTTAAGCGCCACGTTTTCATCGAGCAGTTCGATATCGAGGTTTTTGCAGTGTTGCTTGACCCGCTCCAGCGCCCGCTCGCGCAGCCCATGGTTGTGCCACAGCCAGGCAGCGCCTGCAGCTAGCAGCATGAGGACGAACATATTTCCCAGGGTCAGCATTACATGTGCTCCAACAGATTGTGCTCAGCTTAACTGCGTCTTCAACCTGTCGTACAGGCCGCGTTTGGTCGCATACTGCGTGGCTTGAATCCACCCGTAGTCTGGAATCCGGCATGAAACGTACACCTCATTTACTCGCCATCCAATCCCACGTGGTTTTCGGCCATGCCGGCAACAGCGCAGCGGTTTTTCCCATGCAGCGCGTCGGGGTGAATGTCTGGCCTCTGAACACGGTGCAATTCTCCAATCACACTCAGTATGGCCAGTGGACGGGGGAAGTGTTGGCTCCCGAGCAAATTCCTTCGCTGGTCGACGGAATCGCCGCCATCGGCGAGCTGGGCAGCTGTGATGCGGTCTTGTCCGGTTACCTGGGCAGTGCGGCGCAGGGGCGGGCCATTTTAAGCGGGGTGGCGCGTATCAAGGCTGTTAATCCCCATGCACTGTACCTGTGCGACCCGGTAATGGGGCACCCGGAGAAAGGTTGTATCGTGCCTCAGGAAGTCAGTGACTTTCTGCTTGAAGAAGCTGCCGCTATGGCCGATTTTTTGTGCCCCAACCAGCTCGAACTGGACAGTTTTTGCGGCCGTCATCCGCAATCGTTGTTTGACTGCCTGGCCATGGCCCGCAGCTTGCTGACCCGCGGCGCGAAAGCGGTGCTGGTGAAGCATTTGTCGTATCCGGGCAAACCGCCTGAAAGTTTCGAGATGCTGCTGGTCACGGCAGAGGGCAACTGGCACTTGCGTCGGCCGCTGCTTGCCTTCCCGCGCCAGCCAGTGGGCGTAGGCGACCTGACCTCAGGTTTGTTCCTGGCGAGAGTGCTGCTGGGCGACAGCCTGGTGGCTGCGTTTGAATTTACCGCTGCGGCGGTGCATGAGGTGTTGCTGGAAACCCAGGCCTGCACCAGCTATGAATTGCAGCTGGTACGGGCCCAGGACCGCATTGCCCATCCGCGTGTGCGGTTTGAGGCAGTGCCGATCAGTTTGTAAGCAAACTGAACAAAACCTGTGGGAGCGGGCTTACAGTGTTTCGTCTTTTAGCTCGCGGTAGCGCTGCTCCAGCTCCTGACGGATCTGGCGGCGTTGCTTGCCCTGGATAAAGCGGCGCTTGTCTTCGCTGTTCACTGGCTGCAACGGAGGAACAGCGGCCGGCTTACGGTCGTCGTCCACGGCTACCATGGTGAAGAAGCAGCTGTTGGTGTGGCGCACCGAGCGCTCGCGGATATTTTCGGTAACGACCTTGATGCCAACTTCCATCGAGGTGTTGCCGGTGTAGTTGA
Source organism: Pseudomonas sp. TMW22080 (assembly GCF_022496745.1). Classification (NCBI taxonomy): domain Bacteria; kingdom Pseudomonadati; phylum Pseudomonadota; class Gammaproteobacteria; order Pseudomonadales; family Pseudomonadaceae; genus Pseudomonas; species Pseudomonas sp. TMW22080. Next base: position 538,947 of record NZ_SCFF01000004.1, read on the forward strand.
CCGAGGCGAGGAAGGTCACCAGTTCACCGACATGAATCGGCTCGCGAAAAATCACCTGATCCACCGACAAGGTGACCACATACCGCCCCGCATAGCGGCTGGCGCAGGCATAGGCGACTTCATCGAGGTACTTGAGCAGGGTTCCGCCGTGAACATTGCCAGAAAAATTGGCCATGTCCGGGGTCATCAAGACCGTCATCGACAGTTGGGAGTTTCCGGGTTCCATAGCAGCAGGCTCGTGGTTGTGTTGCAGCAGTGAAATGGGTATCTCTGTGGATACTTGTCGATTTTTGAAACAGTGATTAACGGGACGCTGCCGTGTTGGCTGCCGTCACGCTTATCTCTATCTGTTTCCATATATTGCACCGCCTTTCTGTCGCAAGTCGCGGTGTTAACCTGCAAAAGTCCGTTAGTCGGATACTTCCTACATTTTAAACAGTCGATACGCGCGGCCTGACAGGCTGTGTCTGTCGTCATGTTGCCTGGTGAATATCAAACAAGGAGTGCCACGCCATGCATGCCATCAGTTTTATTCAGGATCTGGCAGTCATCATGCTGGTCGCAGGTGTGGTGACGATTCTTTTCCACAGGTTCAAACAGCCGGTGGTACTGGGCTATATCGTTGCAGGTTTTATTATCGGCCCGCACACCCCGCCGTTTGGCCTGATTCACGATGAAGAAACGATCAAAACCCTGGCTGAGCTGGGGGTGATCTTTTTGATGTTCTGTCTGGGGCTGGAGTTCAGCCTGCGCAAGTTGTTCAAGGTCGGGGCCACAGCCTTTATCGCAGCGTTTATGGAAATCACGCTGATGATCTGGATTGGTTATGAAATTGGCCGCTGGTTCGACTGGAACACCATGGATTCGCTGTTTCTGGGCGCCATCCTGGCCATTTCATCTACCACCATCATCGTCAAGGCCCTCAACGACCTCAAGATGAAAAACGAGCGCTTTGCCCAGCTGATTTTTGGCGTGCTGATCGTTGAAGATATTTTGGGTATCGGGATTATTGCGCTGCTGTCGAGCATTGCGGTCAGCGGCAGCGTCAGCCCCGAAGAGGTTTTTTCGACCGTCGGTAAATTGTCATTGTTTATGATCGTGGCGTTGGTTATCGGCATTTTGCTGGTGCCGCGTGTGCTGGCGTATGTAGCCCGATTCGAAAGCAATGAAATGCTGCTGATCACTGTGCTGGGCCTGTGTTTTGGCTTTTGCCTGCTGGTGGTCAAGCTGGAATACAGCATGGTGCTCGGGGCGTTTTTGATCGGTGCAATCATGGCCGAATCGCGTCAGTTACTGAAAATCGAGCGCCTGATTGAACCGGTGCGTGATTTGTTCAGTGCAATATTCTTTGTCGCCATCGGGTTGATGCTCGACCCGGCCATCCTGCTGGAGTACGCGCTGCCAATTGTGGTGATCACTATCGCCGTGGTACTGGGCAAGATGCTCTCCTGCGGTTTGGGGGCCTTTATCGCAGGCAATGATGGACGTACCTCGCTGCGAGTCGGAATGGGGCTTTCGCAGATTGGGGAGTTTTCTTTCATTATCGCGGCGCTGGGTATGACATTGCAGGTCACCAGCAGCTTCCTGTACCCCGTAGCAGTGGCCGTCTCCGTATTGACCACCCTGATGACCCCTTACCTGATTCGCGCCGCAGACCCGCTCTCGCTCAAGCTGGCACAGGTGGTGCCTGGTCGCTTGTCACGGGTGTTGGGGTTATATGGCGAATGGCTGCGCAGTATTCAGCCACAGGGCGAAGGGGCGTTGTTGGCGGCCATGATTCGCAAGATCTTGCTGCAAGTTGGGGTCAATCTGGCCCTGGTCATCGCTATTTTCTTTGCCGGCGGTTATTTCGCACCGCGCATCGGCCGTTATTTGCAGGGCTGGATTCTGGAGCCGAGCTGGCAAAAAGGGATGATCTGGGGGGCTGCTTTGCTGCTGTCGTTGCCGTTCCTGATTGCGGCGTATCGCAAGCTCAAGGCGCTTTCGATGCTACTGGCCGAGATGGGGGTCAAGCCGGAAATGGCAGGGCGCCATACGCAGCGCGTGCGCCGGGTGATCTCGGAAGTCATCCCGATTCTGTCGTTGCTGGTGATTTTTCTGCTGCTGTCGGCCTTGTCGGCAAGCATCCTGCCCACCAACGAGTTGCTGATGGTGATTGCGGTGGTGGCGGCGGGGGTTGCGGCGCTGTTGTGGCGCTGGTTTATCCGGATTCACACGCGCATGCAGGTTGCACTGCTGGAAACGCTGGATAACCACAAGGAGGGGGGCCACTGACAGCCCGCTGACCAAAGGCTGGAAAGCGGGGATGCCCGGGGGCTGTTGAGGTTTCGTTGTGGCTCACAACGAAACGTCAACCAACCCTGGAGGTATCAGCTTTCCAGCCAGACGTCGCGCGCCCAGTGCCAGACCGATTCCCAGGTTTCTTCAGTGACGAGTTCTTCTTCGCCGGACCACAGCACCACGGTGCCGTCTTCTTCCACGCAGTAGTAGTCGTCGCCGTCCTGGCAAATAGGGATCAGGCTGCGATCAACGCCAGCATCCCAGGCATTTGCCGCCACTTCCGGCAGATAGGTGTGCGATTGTGGATCGGTCACTGTGACCGGCTCCAGGCTGCCATACACCACGTCACTGACGGTCAGCAGAAATTCTCTGAAGACAAATGGAATATCGATGAACAGCTGTTCTTCGATTTCCACCAACTGGTCTTCTTCAGGCAGTTCCAGGGGAACCGGTACAGGCTCGTTTTTTTCGCGTAGCTCTTCAATAATCTCTTCCACGACCTCATCCTCATGCTCTATGGCGCGGTTTATATGACGCGCTTTATACAGTAGCTCGTTATAAGTGCAATCGTGAAATGCAAAGCCCCGGACAAGTCCGGGGCTTTGGTAAACGCATGTGTAACTCGCAGGGTTAGCCGTTCTGGCGGATACCTGCCACCAGCCAAGGCTGGTTGTCGCCTTGCTGACGTTCCATGTTCCAGCTTTCGCTGAAGGCTTCGCCCTGGTCAAAGCGCGAGTTTTTCGACACGCCGCTGAAGGTCAGGGTTGCAATGGTTTTGTCTGCGCGATCGTCCAGGCCGTCCAGTTGCACGGTCAGGTTGTCGATGTAGGTGGACTGGAAGCCATCACCCAGCTCAGCGCGTTCACGCTTGAGGAAGTCGAGCATCTGCGGGGTCACGAACTCGGCGATCTTGTCCATTTCGTTGGCATCCCAGTGCTGTTGCAGGGACTGGAAATGGTTGCGCGCGGCTTCCAGGAAGTTTTGCTCGTTGAACCAGGCTGGAGCGTTGATCACCGGACGTGCTGCAGGGGCAGCCGAACCACCGAAGATCGAAGCAGCAGGCTTGGCGTCGAACGCTTCGCGTTGCATGGGTGCGTGGCCAGCAGGGGCCATCATGTCAGCTTGTTTGCGACGACGGGCCGCGATAAAGCGGAAGATCAGGAAGGCGATAACCGCCATGATCAGGATGTCGAAGAACTGCATGCCCTGGAAGCCGCCGCCCATGAACATGGACGCCAGCAGGCCACCGGCAGCGAGGCCGGCCAGAGGGCCGAGCCAGCGCGAAGCACCGCCGGCCTTGGCTGCGGCGCCTGCGGCACCGGCAGCCGCCGGGGCTGCAGCTGGAGCAGCTTGACGCGTTTGGTGGCTAGGCGCTGCACCCGCGCTTTTGCCGCCACCGAAGCGCTTGGCGTTCGCGTCGATGCTCATCGTCAAGCCGATGCACAACGCCATGGCGATGCTAAGAAAACGTTTCATAAGGGGTTCCCATTTGTGGATATCACGCGCGCCATGTTGCACAGATGAGTTGTGACTGGCTAGCGGTGAAGTGTTTCGGGCTTTTGCTTATTTGTTTGTAGGGCTAGGATTTATTTTGCGTAGGAGAACATGTGGGAGCGAGCCTGCTCGCGAAAGCGGTGTATCAGCCAACAATAATATTGACTGATGTGCTCTCTTCGCGAGCAGGCTCGCTCCCACAGCGGTTTGTCTTACCTTATTCCCGCCAAGCTGTCGGGTTGCTGTCAGACCGCCTCAAGTTTGGCGTAGCCCATCATCAGCCATTTGCTGCCTTCGCTGAAGTTGACCTGTACCCGTGCCTGGGCACCTGCACCCTCGAAATTGAGGATGACGCCTTCGCCGAAGACCGCATGCTTGACCATCTGGCCGAGCTTGAATTCGGTTTCGGGAATCTCCGAACCACCAAACAGGGTGCTGGCGCTCTGCTTTTGACCGCCGCCGAAAGGACGACTGACACTGTTGGATAGTCGGACTTCCTGGATCAGACCCTTTGGTACTTCGCGTACGAAGCGTGAAACCTTATTGTAGGTTTCGCTGCCGTACAGGCGTCGGGTTTCTGCGTAGGTCATCACCAGGTTTTGCATGGCGCGGGTAATGCCTACGTAGGCCAGGCGTCGTTCCTCTTCGAGGCGACCGGGCTCTTCCAGGCTCATTTTGTGCGGGAACAGGCCTTCTTCCATGCCTACCAGGAACACGTACGGGAACTCCAGGCCTTTGGCGCTGTGCAGCGTCATCAGCTGAATACCGTCTTCATGCTCTTCGGCCTGGGTATCGCCAGCCTCCAGTGAGGCATGCCCGAGGAAGGCGGCCAATGGCGACAGCTCTTCGTCTTCGTCATTGTTCTCAAAGTTGCGTGCTGCGCTGACCAGCTCCTCAAGGTTTTCTACCCGGGCCTGGCCTTTTTCGCCTTTTTCCGCCTGATGGTAGGCAATCAGCCCGCTTTGCTCGATCACGGTTTGCGTCATCAGATGCAGAGGCATGTCCATGACTTTTGCCGCGAGGTTTTCGATCAGTTCCATAAAGCCGGCAATGGCACCCGAAGCACGGCCCGGCAGGGCTTTATTGGCGATCAGCTGGCGCATTGCTTCCCACATCGACACGTCGCTGTGACGTGCGTGTTCGCGAATGGCTTCGACGGTTTTTTCGCCAATGCCGCGGGCAGGTACGTTAATCACCCGCTCCAGCGCCGCATCATTGCCGCGACCTTCGAGCAGGCGCATATAGGCCATGGCATTTTTGATTTCCGCGCGTTCGAAGAAGCGCTGGCCACCATAGATGCGGTAAGGGATGCGCTCGCGCAGCAAGGCTTCTTCAAGCACTCGCGACTGGGCGTTGGAACGGTACAAGATGGCGATATCGCTATGGGCGATGCCGGTTTTCAGAGCGCTTTCGATGGTTTCGACCACGTAGCGCGCTTCGTCATGTTCGTTGAACGCGGCGTACAGATTGATGGCTTCGCCTTCGCCGCCGTCAGTCCACAGCTCTTTGCCCATGCGCCCGGTGTTGTTGGCAATCAGGGCATTGGCCGCTTTGAGGATGCCCGCCGTGGAGCGGTAATTTTGCTCCAGACGAATGGTCTCGGCATCCGGGAAGTCGGTTGAGTACTGATAGATGTTTTCGATTTTTGCGCCGCGCCAGCCGTAGATCGACTGGTCGTCATCACCGACCACCATCAGGCTGTCGCCGCCCTGGGCCAGCAACCGCAGCCAGGCATATTGCACGGCGTTGGTATCCTGGAATTCGTCTACCAGGATGTGCCGGAAGCGTTTCTGGTAATGCGCCAGCAAGCCCGGGTTGTCGCGCCACAAATCAAGGGCACGCAGCAGCAGCTCGGAAAAATCGATCACACCGGCGCGTTGGCACGCGACCTCATAGGCCTCGTAAATATTGCGCATGGTGGCCAGGAACAAGTCGCCGCTGGCCTGGATATGTTTGGGGCGAAGGCCTTCGTCTTTTTGACCGTTGATAAACCACTGGGCCTGACGTACGGGCCAGCGCTGTTCATCCAGCCCCAGCTCACGGATCACACGCTTGACCAGGCGTTGCTGGTCGTCGCTGTCGAGGATCTGGAATGTCTGGCTAAGGCCGGCTTCTTGCCAGTGAGCCCGCAGCAGACGGTGAGCCAGGCCGTGGAAGGTGCCGACCCACATGCCTGCCGGGTTGATACCCATCAACTGCTCGATGCGGTGGCGCATCTCGGCAGCGGCCTTGTTGGTGAACGTCACCGACAGCACGGAGTGCGGGGACGCGTTTTCGACCTGGATCAGCCAGGCGATACGGTGCACCAGCACACGGGTTTTGCCGGAACCAGCGCCGGCCAGGACCAACTGACGCCCGACACTGGCCGTGACGGCCTGACGTTGGGCATCGTTGAGAGAATTTAACAAGAGAGAGAGATCATCGCGCATCGGGGCATTTTAGGGGCTGTTGGTGTTTCATTGCTAGCTGCGTGGCCGCCTTGGGCCGAGCGGTCAAAAAGCCGGACAATAAATGTGCCTGGCTGATTTCATTCATTTAATAGCGCCTGTGCGTTTGGTCACGGGCATTGCTTGTGTATGCTCGGGCGACTTTTTGGCTCATCTACTGATAAGAATTTCGCCGATGGTTCAGAGTTTAAATTCGCCGGGTGTTTTTTTCGGCATAGGCATCGGTTTTTTCCTGCTGGCGGGCGGTCTGGGATGGCAGGTCAAGCGGATCAGGCAACGGCGCATGGTGCGCCGCTTGCGGCATCAAGGTTTGCGCGAAGATTTGCAGCAAGCCAATGTCCGTAGTGAGCAACTCAATACCGAGCTTGCCTATGAGGTCGAGCAACGCCGTTTGAGCGAAGCGCGGGTGCGCCACCTGACCCGTTTTGATGAGCTGACCGGGCTGGCCAACCGCCTTCTGTTCAAGGAACGCCTGGAGGAGGCTAGCCAGCGTGTACGCCAGGGCTCGTGCAACCTGACGTTGCTGCACATCAATCTCGATCGTTTCAAATTGCTCAATGACAATTTCGGGCATGAGCTGGCGGACCATGTGCTGCAAAAAATGGCCGAACGCATCACCAAGGCCTTGCCTGAGGCCGACACCATTGCGCGCCTGTCGGGTGATGAATTTGCAGTGCTGTTTGATGCCTATAACAGCCTGACCAGCCTGGCGCGGGTCGCGACCCGGCTGCTGGACAAGCTCGGTCGGCCGCTGGTGGTGGATGGCCATGAGTTGGTCATCAGTGTGTCAATGGGCATCAGCATGTTGCCCGACAGCGCGCGCGATATTGCCAGCCTGGTCCATCATGCCAACAAGGCCATGCAGCAGGCCAAGCACCTGGGCGGCGGCAGGTTTCAGTTCTACAGTGACAGCCTGCATGGCAGCTCCCTTGAACGGCTGCAGCTGGAAAACCAACTGCGCAAAGCCATTAGCGAACGCCAGCTCAACGTGTTCTATCAACCCAAGCTGTGCCTGGCCACAGGGCGTCTGCACGCCGCCGAAGCGTTGGTGCGCTGGGATCACCCGCAACTGGGTAATGTGCCGCCAGGCAACTTTATTGTCCTTGCCGAAGAGACCGGCCTGATCAGCGCCATCGGTGAATTTGTACTGCGCGAAGCCTGCCGGCAAGCGTGTGAATGGCAACGAGCAGGGCTGGCGCCAATACGGGTATCGGTGAACTTGTCGGGGCATCAGTTGCGCCAGGGCAAGCTGGTCAGCCTGGTGCGCCAGGTACTTGAAGAAACCGGGCTGGCGCCGCACTGCCTGGAACTGGAACTGACAGAAAGCCAGTTGCTCGACAATGTTGAATACGTCATCGCTACCTTCCAGCAATTGCATGAACTGGGGGTGAAGCTGGCAATCGATGATTTTGGCACCGGCTATTCATCGCTCAGTTACCTCAAGCGATTTGCGGTGGATTACGTAAAAATCGATAAAACGTTTATTCACGGCGTGGGTCGTTGCAGCGAAGACGAGGCCATCACCCTCGCAATTATTGCCATGGCCCACAGTCTGGGCCTTAAAGTGGTGGCAGAAGGCGTTGAAAACGAGGCGCAGCTGGCATTTCTCAAGACTCGCCAGTGCGACGAAGTGCAGGGCTATTTGATCAGTCGTCCGATAAACGCAGTGCAATTCAGCGATTTACTGCGTAACGGTGTAGTGGTTTTGTAGTGCCAAAAAGGGCTACATGGCCCTCAGGCGGCTTGAATCAAGGGAGATAACTGGATAGTTGATGGCGTATTGGCTGGGCAGAAAACGAATTCTTGTAGTATAACTACAAGATTGCTACATCCCCGGCGCCCGCCGCTTACAGACCGAGTCCTGCCCTTTGAACCTGCTGCAACATATTGCCCAGTCACGCCACCTGTTACGTAAATCGGAACTCAAGGTCGCCGATCACGTGCTGCTTGATCCTGCGGCTGTAATGCACAGTTCCATGGCCGACCTTGCCCACAGTGTCGGAATCAGCGAGCCGACCATCGTGCGTTTTTGCCGGGCGATAGGCTGTTCCGGGTTTCAGGACCTGAAGCTCAAGCTGGCGCAAAGCCTGGCGGCCGGTGCCAGTTTTGGTCAGTTCGCGATCCATGAAGACGATTCGGTAGCGGACTACAGCCTGAAAATTTTCGACACCACGCTGCATACCTTGATGGACGTGCGCGAGAAGCTCGATCCGATAGCGCTGCAGCGTGCCGTGACGGCCATGTCGCAAGCGCAACGTGTCGAGTTTTATGGGTTTGGTGCCTCGGGCGCGGTTGCGGCGGATGCCCAGCACAAGTTTTTCCGTCTGTTGCTGACCGCGGCGGCCTATTCCGACCCGCATATGCAAGCGATGTCGGCCGTGACCTTGAAGCCTACCGACGTGGCGATCTGCATTTCCCAGTCGGGCCGTTCCAAAGACTTGCTGATCACCGCCAACCTGGTGCGTGAAAGCGGCGCGACCCTGATTACCTTGTGCCCGAGCCAGACGCCGCTGGCGGAGCTGGCAACCGTCAATCTGGCGATCGATGTGCATGAAGACACCGAAATCTATACCCCGCTGACCTCGCGTATTGCCCACCTGGTAGTGATTGACGTGTTGGCAATGGGTGTTGCCATGGCCCGAGGCCCGAGCCTGGTCAACCACCTCAAGAGCGTCAAGCGCAGCCTGCGCAGCTTGCGCCTGTCGCCTAAATCACTGAAAAGCCACGAAGATTAAAAGCGCACAACATCTTCTGTGGGAGCGGGCTTGCTCGCGATAGGGAATGCCGCCGTGTGACAGACACACCGCAGCGCCTGAATCGCGAGCAAGCCCGCTCCCACGCAGAGCTCACATTCAGCGTTCATCCCCCTGTCATCCCACCTTCGCCAAGTCGTCATAAACAAGGTGCATCGTAAAGCTCCCGTACACGCCTTGGGAGACTCGAAATGGCTCAGCCTTACGAAGAACGCAATAGCGCCGTCAAAACCCGCCGTCAGCAAGAAGACCAGCGCCGCATGGCCTTCCGTCGCGCGATTGAAGACCATACGAGCCAGCGCCAACTGCGTCTGGAAACCTCTGATTACCCTGACCTGGGGTCGATCAACTACTGGCAGTCTGCGTCGGCAAGTGACCGTCGAAGCGCTCAACCAACGCGCTGATTTGCAGGCGCTCACTGCGAATAAACCCCAGAAATGCATGCGCCACCGGTGACAGGCGCTTGGCCTTGGCCTGCACCACGCACCAGCTGCGATACAGCGGCAACTCCTCGACCGGCAGTTCGCACAGCAGGCCGGTCGCCAGCTCCAGGCTGACGGCGTGGCGGGTCAATAACGCCACGCCCAACCCGGCTACCGCGCACTCGCGCTGCGACTCGTTGGACGACACTTCCAGCGTCTGATTGAAGTGCACGCGCTTTTCCTTGAAATACTCCTCACACGCCATGCGCGTGCCCGAACCCTGCTCGCGCATCAGCAAGGTATAAGGCTCCAGATCCTGCAAATGCAGCGGACCCCGGTTGCACAACGGATGATCAGCGGGAGCCACGGCCACAATCGGGTTGTTCAGAAACGGCAAGAATTCCAGGCCCATGTCCTGGGGCACCATCGACATGATCACCAGATCATCGCGGTTATCTGACAGCCGACGAACGGCCTGCGCCCGGTTGACCACCGTCAGTTGCAAATTGACTTCCGGATGCTGGCGCTTGAAGGCCGCAAACAGATGCGGCACAAAATATTTCGCGCTCGACTCTACGGCCAGTTTCAACTGGCCTTGCAATGACCCGAGCATGTCGGAAAGTTGCATGTCGAGGTTTTCCAGCCGGCCGAAAATATCCCGACTGGCCAACTGAAGCGCTTCAGCGGCTTCGGTCATGTACAGCTTTTTGCCGACGTACTCGAACAATGGTTGGCCAACCAGCTCTTCAAGCTGACGAATTTGTAGACTTACGGCGGGTTGCGTCAGCGACATTTCTTCTGCTGCGCGGCTGTAAGAACGCAAATCACAGACTTCGTTAAACACCTGTAATTGGCGAAAAGTGATACGCATCAATGACTTACGCATTTTTATAAAATTATCCGAAGCGACAAGTGATCTGACTATAAGTTGTTACTTATGCACGACCCAAGAATTATTGATTTTTGTTTATCACTGCGTGGGTCTAGTGTGACGACACAACGGTTCAGACACATTTGGACACGTGCCGACCTGGTCTAGCAGGTCGTTTGTTCCATAGGCTTTAGGGAAAATCCAAGTGATAAAAAAGATCCTGATCGCCAACCGCGGAGAAATCGCCGTCCGCATCGTGCGTGCCTGCGCCGAGATGGGGATTCGCTCTGTAGCGGTCTATTCCGAAGCTGATCGGCATGCCTTGCACGTCAAGCGCGCCGACGAAGCACACAATATCGGCGAAGACCCGCTGGCCGGTTATTTGAATCCGCGCAAGCTGGTGAACCTGGCGGTTGAAACCGGTTGTGATGCTCTGCATCCCGGTTACGGTTTTTTGTCAGAAAACGCTGAGTTGGCTGATATCTGCGCCGAGCGCGGGATCAAGTTCATCGGTCCGGCCGCTGAAGTCATTCGCCGTATGGGCGACAAGACTGAAGCGCGTCGCAGCATGATCAAGGCCGGTGTGCCGGTCACGCCGGGCACTGAAGGCAACGTTGCCGACATCCACGAAGCCTTGATTGAAGGCGAACGCATTGGCTACCCGGTGATGCTCAAGGCCACCTCGGGTGGTGGCGGTCGCGGCATTCGTCGCTGCAACAGCCGTGAAGAACTCGAGCAAGCCTTCCCGCGGGTGATCTCGGAAGCGACCAAGGCCTTTGGTTCGGCCGAAGTGTTCCTCGAAAAATGCATCGTCAACCCCAAGCATATCGAGGCGCAAATTCTCGGCGACAGCTTTGGCAACGTGGTGCATCTGTTTGAGCGCGACTGCTCGATCCAGCGTCGCAACCAAAAGCTGATCGAAATCGCCCCGAGCCCGCAGCTGACCCCGGAACAGCGTGCCTATATCGGCGACCTGTCTGTGCGCGCAGCCAAGGCCGTGGGTTACGAGAACGCCGGTACCGTGGAGTTCCTGCTCGCCGAGGGCGAGGTGTACTTCATGGAGATGAACACTCGGGTGCAGGTGGAGCACACCATCACCGAAGAAATTACCGGCATCGACATTGTTCGTGAACAGATTCGTATCGCCTCTGGCCTGCCGCTCTCGATCAAGCAGGAAGACGTGCAGCATCGCGGCTTTGCCCTGCAGTTCCGGATCAACGCCGAAGACCCGAAAAACAACTTCCTGCCCAGTTTCGGCAAGATCACCCGTTACTACGCGCCCGGCGGCCCCGGTGTACGTACCGACACGGCGATCTACACCGGCTATACCATCCCGCCGTATTACGACTCCATGTGTCTGAAACTGGTGGTGTGGGCCCTGACCTGGGAAGAAGCGATGGACCGTGGTTTGCGCGCCCTCGACGACATGCGTCTGCAAGGGGTCAAAACCACCGCCGCGTATTACCAGGAAATCCTGCGTAACCCGGAATTCCGTAGTGGTCAGTTCAACACCAGCTTCGTAGAAAGCCACCCTGAGCTGACCAACTATTCGATCAAGCGCAAACCCGAAGAGTTGGCCCTGGCCATCGCTGCCGCCATCGCCGCCCACGCAGGCCTGTGAGGAAAAGAATAATGAGCAAGAAGATTTTCGTAACTGACACCATCCTGCGTGACGCCCACCAGTCGCTGCTGGCCACCCGCATGCGCACTGAAGACATGCTGCCGATCTGCGACAAGCTCGACAAAGTCGGCTACTGGTCGCTTGAAGTCTGGGGCGGCGCGACCTTTGATGCCTGCGTGCGTTTCCTCAAGGAAGATCCGTGGGAGCGTCTGCGCCAACTGCGTGCCGCCTTGCCCAACACGCGTCTGCAAATGTTGCTGCGCGGCCAGAACCTGCTGGGCTATCGCCATTACAGCGACGACGTGGTCAAAGCCTTCGTCGCCAAAGCAGCAGTCAACGGTATCGACGTGTTCCGCATCTTCGACGCCATGAACGACGTGCGTAACCTGCGTGTGGCCATCGAGGCGGTCAAAGCTGCCGGCAAGCATGCCCAGGGCACCATCGCCTATACCACCAGTCCGGTACATACCACCGAGGCGTTTGTGGCGCAGGCCAAGCAGATGGAAGCCATGGGCTGCGACTCGGTCGCCATCAAAGACATGGCTGGCCTGCTGACGCCGTACGCCACGGGCGAACTGGTCAAGGCGCTGAAAGCCGAAATCACTCTGCCGATCTTTATTCACTCCCATGACACCGCCGGTCTGGCTGCCATGTGCCAGCTCAAGGCTATCGAGAATGGCGCAGACCACATTGATACCGCGATCTCCAGCTTTGCGTGGGGCACCAGCCACCCGGGCACCGAGTCGATGGTTGCCGCGCTCAAAGGCAGTGAATACGACACCGGTCTCGATCTGTCGCTGCTGCAGGAAATTGGTATGTACTTCTACGCAGTGCGTAAGAAGTATCACCAGTTTGAAAGCGAATTCACCGCTGTTGATACCCGTGTTCAGGTTAACCAGGTGCCGGGCGGGATGATTTCCAACCTTGCCAACCAGCTCAAAGAGCAGGGTGCGCTGAACCGCATGAGCGAAGTGCTGGCCGAAATCCCGCGTGTGCGTGAAGACCTCGGTTACCCGCCGCTGGTAACACCGACGTCGCAAATTGTGGGTACTCAGGCATTCTTCAACGTATTGGCGGGTGAGCGTTACAAAACCATCACCAACGAAGTGAAGCTCTACCTGCAAGGCGGCTACGGCAAGGCGCCGGGCGTGGTCAACGAGCAACTGCGTCGTCAGGCCATTGGCAACGAAGAGCTGATCGACGTACGCCCTGCGGACCTGCTAAAGCCCGAAATGGTCAAGCTGCGTGCTGAAATTGGTGCCCTGGCCCAGTCGGAAGAAGACGTACTGACCTTCGCCATGTTCCCGGATATCGGTCGCAAGTTCCTTGAGGAGCGCGCTGCAGGCACTCTGACCCCAGAAGTGCTGCTGCCTATCCCTGAGGCTGGCGGTGTCACCAAGGCGAGCGGTGAGGGCGTGCCGACCGAGTTCGTGATCGACGTGCACGGTGAGAGCTATCGCGTTGACATCACCGGTGTGGGCGTCAAGGCTGAAGGCAAGCGTCACTTCTACCTGTCCATCGATGGCATGCCGGAAGAGGTGGTGTTCGAACCCCTCAACGAATTTGTTGGTGGCACCTCAAGCAAGCGCAAGCAGGCCAGCGAGCCAGGCCATGTGAGCACGGCAATGCCAGGCAACATCGTTGATGTACTGGTCGCTGTAGGCGATGTGGTCAAGGCGGGTCAGTCGGTACTGATCACCGAAGCGATGAAAATGGAAACTGAAGTCCAGGCCGGCATCGCAGGCAAAATCGTCACCATCCATGTAATCAAGGGCGATCGCGTTAATCCGGGTGAAATTCTGATCGAAATCGAAGCCTGATACTGTCTTTGATGTAAACGCTTTAAACCTCGGGGGGGCATGTGCTCCCCTTTTTTTTGCTCTTGAATTGAGGCTTTTTCGCAGGTTCGATTCAAGGAGTCTGGCGACGACAAGGCTGGAAAAGCGCCTGTAGCGCCTAGCAAGTAGGGCGAGGTGTGGTGTGCCCGTACGAGGCGTTAGACATAGGTCGCTGAGCCATGGTGTTTCAGGTGCATCGCGCTGCTACGAGTGTTTGCGCTTCTCCCTGTGCAACAGGGGTATCAAGCGGTCGCGTAGCGCAAATGTGTTTATTCCAAGCACAAAAACGCCCAGCAGTCCTTGCTGGGCGTATTGATCAAATTTTATACAACTGTGGCTCTGCATTCTTCCAGGGTCTTTATTTGGCCGCTTTCTGGTTGGTTATCCAATGCCAGCCATTTTTCGAAACCTGCCGCTAGTGGGGGCCATTCCGTACTAATAATGCTGTACCACGTGGTATCACGGTTTTTACCTTTAACCACCATATGCTGGCGGAAAACGCCTTCGTATGTGTACCCCAATCGTACTGCAGTACGCTTTGATCTTGCGTTATCGTTGTTGCACTTCCATTCCAGACGCCGGTTGCCCAGGGCGAAGGCTTCCTTGGCGAGCAGGTAGACCGCCTCCGTGCTTTTCGGTGAGCGTTGCATGGGTGCGCCAAAGGCGACGTGGCCGATCTCGATACGCCCGTGCTCCGGGACGATGCACATCAGGCTAAGCAAGCCTTGTGCCTCACCGCTGGGCTTGTCGATAACGGCATAGAAATGTGGATCACGGCTATCTGCATGCTTTTGCAGCCAAGCGTCAAAGGTCGGACGCTCGTTAAATGGACCGTAGGGCAGGTAGTCCCACAGCTTGGGATCGGCCTGCGGCCCTTGTAAGGCTAGCCATAGTTCATCGCCATGACGTTCGGGGTCGAGCTTTTCCAGACGAATGAATCGCCCTTCGAGGGTGCGGGTATCCGGGGTTTTAGCCGCCAGCCAACGTTCTAGAGAGTCGGGCATTGCGCGTTCCTTATTTATGACAAGGTTTTGCGAAACTGAATAAAGCCGGGGCGCTCGCCAATGCGCTCATACAACTGAATAGCCGTGGCGTTGGTTTCCTGGGTGAGCCAATGCACTTTGCAGCAGTCCTTGGCGCGGGCGGCTGCGTATACATGCTCGATTAACTGACGACCCACCCCCTTGCCGCGCACATCGGGACTGACAAACAGGTCTTGAAGATAGCAGGCGTCTTTGATGCTCCAGTTGGTGCGGTGATAAACGCACTGCACCATGCCCACCGCTTTGTCGTCTTGCCAGGCCAGGGCCAGGGTGGTCCGTTCTGCCGGGTCGAGAAAACGCGCCCAGGTGGATTGGCTGATTTCGTCGGACAGCTCGGTTTTGTAGAAGCGCAAGTAAGCTTGCCAAAGTGGTAGCCACTGTTCGCGATCGGTGGCGGTGGCAGGTTTGATCTGGATTTGAGCCATTTTCAGTTATTCCTTAACCATTAAATGAGCGAGTGCGTGGTCTTGCGGGTTGGGGTTGGCCAGCAGGCCCTGGCGTACACCAGCCTGGTCGCGGGCGTCGCGGTTCTGGCTGAGTTTGCGTTTGCCTTGCAGGCGGGTGATAGGCAGGCGAAAGCCCACAATGGCCTTGAGCATGCTGTCGACATAGTCGGCGGGGGCGTCGCTGACAGCCCAGGGCGCGGGGCGATTGGCTTCCTGCCTGTCGCTCAGGCGGCTGACCAGTGCCAGCAAACGTTCGGCATCATCGAACACCTCGGCCATGCCATAAGCGTGTACGGCCAGGTAATTCCAGGTGGGTACGGCTTTTCCGTGGTCGGCCTTGCCTGGGTAAAAGGTCGGGCTGATATAGGCCTGTTCGCCGGCAAAGATCACCAGTGCTTCCGTGCCTTGGGCCAGGTCCTGCCAGTGTGGATTGGCCCGGGCCAGGTGCCCGTACAATGTGCCGCACGGGCCTTCGTCGGGGTTCAACAGCATAGGCACATGACTGGCGAGCAGGCCCTGGCTGGCATGTGTGACCAGCACGGGCAGGGGGGAGGCCTGCATCTGCTGGTGCAGGATTTTAATGTCGTCTACGGCGAAGGCGCGGGGTACGTACATGGAAATTATCCTTGGCGATTGGCTTTATCCTAGGCAGGCTATTGGTTGGTTGTAAGAGCCATTAATGGTCAATTTCATAGGTCCAATCCATGAAGGATTCAGTTCTTTCCATCGCCTTCAACCCCGCCGGGATCGAGCTTGATCCCAAAAAGGGTCTGAGCCGCCAGCTGTATCTGGCATTGCGCCAACGTGTGCTGGATGGTCGTTTGAATGGCGGCTCGCGCTTGCCCGCCAGCCGTGACATGGCCGGTGCCTTGGGGATTTCCCGCAATAGTGTGATGCGGGCCTATGACCAGTTGTATGCCGAAGGATTTATTGAGGGGAGAGTTGGGGACGGTACCTATGTGGCCAAATTGCCAGAAAAAGCCCTGCCGCTAAAAAAGTTGTCCACCAACTTATCCACAGGCTTTTCAACAGGCTTATCCCCAGGGTTATCCACAAAACAGCCTGAAATACCTGTAATTACATCCAGTAAAGTTATCCACAGCACGGCTCTGAGCAGGGTTGCAACCCATGCATTGGACCTGCCACCCAGTGGTGTTCCCCGCGCATTTCGGGTGGGTGTTCCGGCGTTCGACTTATTCCCTTTCGAGGTATGGAGCAAGCTGCAGGCGGCTTTTTGGCGTAAGCCGGAGTTGCAGCACCTGTGCTACGGCGATCCTGCAGGTGATGAGCGTCTGCGTGCATTGATTGCGGCTTATTTGCGTACTTCACGAGGTTTATCGTGTACGGCTGAGCAAATTTTGATCACCAGTGGCGCGCAGCAAGGAATTAGCCTTTGTGCACAGCTGCTGGTGGAGCCGGGCGAAGGGGTGGCTGTGGAAAACCCCGGCTATCGCGCAGCTGCCTATGCCTTTGCGATTGCCGGGGCGAATGTGCAGGGCGTGGCGGTGGATCAGGACGGTATGGACTGTTCGGCGCTGGCGCATTTGAGCAACTGCCGGCTGGCCTATGTCACGCCCTCCCATCAATACCCCAGCGGGGTCACCATGAGCCTGGCCCGGCGCCTGGAACTGCTGGCCTGGGCCGAGCGTACAGAGGGCTGGATTGTCGAAGACGACTACGATGGCGAGTACCGCTATAGCGGTGCGCCGCTGGCCCCGCTGGCAGCACTGGACCGCAGCGGGCGGGTGATTTATGTCGGTACCTTCGGCAAGGTGGCGTTTCCGGCGTTGCGCCTGGGGTATCTGGTGCTGCCCAAGGGGCTGATCGAGCCGTTTGCCCGCCGGCGCTCGCTGGATATGCGCCATTCGGAGGTCGGCACTCAGGCGGTGATGGCCGAGTTTATGGCGGCGGGGCATTTTCAGCGGCATATACGGCGGATGCGTCGCGCGGCTTTGAGTCGCCGTGATGTGTTGCTGGCCAACTGGCCACAGGGGTTGGCGGAGGTTGGGGCCATGCCGGGTATCGCGGCGGGCTTGCATGTGGCGGTGCCGGTGGCGAGTTTGGCGCGTGAGCAGCAACTGCTGGCGCAGGCCCGGGCAGTGGACGTGGAGATCAACGGGCTGAGCAGTTATTGGTTGCAGGATTCGAGTGAGCCTGTGGATAACCGCGCGGGATTGGTGCTGGGGTTTGCAGCGGTACCCGAAGTGGAGATCAAAGCGGCGCTGGAGCGCCTGGGCAAGGTGTGGAATGGCAGCCGTTGAACCTGTGGGAGCGGGCTTGCTCGCGAGGGGGGCACCGCATTAATTCAGACAGACCGCACCGGCTGAATTGCGAGCAAGCCCGCTCCCACAGGAAGGGCTTGATCATTGTGCGCTTTCAAACCCCTCCAGCACATTCACCGCATTCACGCCGATTTCCTCTACGGCGTAACCACCTTCCATCACAAATAGTGTCGGTTTGCCCAGCCGCGCAATACGCTCACCCATGCGCAGGTAGTCCGGGCTGTCGAGTTTGAATTGGGAGATTGGATCGTTCTTGAATGTATCCACACCCAGAGAAACCACGATTACGCCAGCGTCATAGCGCTCGATTTCAGCGCAGGCCAATTCCAGCGCCGCGCTCCAGCGATCCCAGGCCGAACCCGCAGCCAGCGGGTAGTTGAAGTTAAAGCCTTCCCCGGGCCCTTCGCCCAGTTCATCTTCATACCCTAAAAAGAACGGAAACTCGGCCTCAGGATGGCCGTGAATCGAGGTAAACAGCACGTCGTTACGTTCATAGAAAATCGACTGCGTACCATTACCGTGATGGTAATCAACGTCGAGGATAGCCACCTTGCTGTGGCCTTGATCGAGAAAGGCCTGGGCTGCTATGGCGGCGTTATTCAGGTAGCAGTAACCGCCCATCAAGTCGCTGGCGGCGTGATGCCCCGGTGGCCGGCAAAGTGCGAAAGCACTGTGGGCGCCGTTTTGAATTTCGGCTTGGGCAGTCAGGGCTACTTGCGCTGCACTGTAAGCCGCTTGCCATGTGCCCGCAGTAATCGGCGCTCCGCCGTCGAAGCTGTAATACCCAAGCTGGCCATGCAGGCTGGTGGGCAGAACGGCACGTAAAGTACGGGCAGGCCAGGTATAAGGCAGCAAGTCACCGTCGCGGCCATGTTGGGCCCAGCGGTCCCAGGCACCCTGGAAAAAGTCCAGGTAGGCCGCACTGTGAATCCGCTCGATAGGCCCGCGGCCGAAGTCTTGCGGGGCGCTCACTGGGCCGAGTTCACGGGTTTGTACACGTTGCAAAATATGGTCGGCCCGTGATGGCATTTCAAAGCAGGGCAACAGTTGCCCGTCCATCAACTCACAACGGCCATGATGCAGGTGGTGATCGTCCGAATAGATCGTCAGCATTGTCTTGTTCTCCCAGGGCATGAGCGGTTGGCTACAGTCTTGCGGCGCCGGGGGTTTGAGAGAACGGCAGGAGCGGCCAAAAGGAGATGTATGTGGCCAAAATGGTTGACCGTAATTGGCCCCTGCCCATCCCCTCTGAATCAGGCCCGGAACTGGCTGGGTGCAACCCCGCTCCAGCGCACGAAGGCATGGCGGAAGCTCGCGGTTTCACTGAAACCCAGGGTCTCGGCAATCTTGTAAATGGGCCATTCGGTTTCGTTGAGCAGCAGCTTGGCGCGCTCAAAACGCAGGTCATCGAGCAGCGTCTGGTAGCTGCAACCCATATCGTGCAAGTGGCGGCGCAGGGTGCGCGGCGAGCAGTTCATGTGCTCGGCCAGCCCTTCGAGGCCGGGGGCTGCATGCAGTTGTGCGGCCAGCAACTGGCGGATGCGTTCCAGCCAGGTTTGTCTCCCGGTGAACTCCAGATTCTGTTTGCGGCAACGCTCGGCCATCGCTTGATGGGTCACCGCATCGGCCAGTGGCAAAGGCTGGTCGAGCCATCGCTTGGCGAAGGCGAAAGCATTGCTGTCGGCATCGAACTGACGCGGGCAATCGAAGCTTTGCCCGTAGCTGGCGTGGTAGTCGGGTGCGCTGTGGATAAAGCGTGCACCCAATAGCGGCAGCGATTGGCCTAGCAAGTCTTCGCATATAACCTTGAGCGAAACCAGGCATAGCTCGGTATTGAACACCGCCATTTGCGGGCTCTCGGCATAGCCATTGGCACAGAACCGGACCTGTTCGCCCTCGACCTCCAGGCTCAGCTCAAAAAGTGTTCCCAGCAGCGCCGGGTAGCGTAAAGCTAGACGCAATGCGTCACCTAAGGTGGCACTGGTGAGTAGGGCGTAACCGAGTATGCCGTAGGACGACACATGCATGCGTCGCCCTAGTTCAAGGCCGATTTCGCGGCGCAGAGCCACGGCATTGGCGCACACGCGCATTTCCTGATTGGTGGTGATGCGAGTGTCTGCACGGCTCAGGTCCGCCGCCCGAATGCCGCTGCCGGCCAGCAGCATCTCGCTGGGCAAGCCTTCTGCGTTGAAGGTGCTGAGCACCAGGGATACGGCGTTGAGCGTTGTGAGATGGGAGTGGAGCATGCTCGTTTCCTGCCTGGGAGGTGCAGGAAGCGAGCAAGTTGTGTGCCGGGGGATGTACACCGAACCTGTAGCCGCTGCCGCAGGCTGCGATAAGGGCCGCAGGACCTTCAATCAAGGCGGGTCTGGTGCACAGTCCATCACAGCCTGCTAGAGCGGCTACATAGGCCGGGTTATGGGCTTTTAGGCCAGCTCCCCGCACACATCCAGTTCGATCAGGCGGCGCACCTCGGCCAGCGGCAGGTCAGCGCCAAGCAAGGCATGCAGTTTGCCGAACACGGCCTCGCGGGTCATTCCGCCACCTGACAGCACACCCGCCTCACGCAAGCGGCTGCCAGCTTCGTACACGTCCAGTTCTACACCGCCTTCATGGCATTGGGTAATGGCCACGATCACAATGCCATTTTCCTGTGCCCGTTGCAGACTGGCGAGAAAGTCCGGGTTGTCGCCAGGGCCGGTGCCACTGCCGAAACACTCCAGTACCAGGGCTTCGATCCCGCTGTTGAGCAAGGCATCGAGCTGGGCGGCGCCAATCCCTGGCACCAGTGGCAGCACGCCTACGCTGGCCTGGTGTTTGGGGTAGCTGTAGGCCAGTTCTGCCGGGAGGGTGCTGGCCCTGGTCCCGCCGCCGTTGCGTGTCAGCGTCACAAACGGGTTACGGCCAAAGCTGCGCACTTTGGCGCAGCGAGTTGGAGCCATCAGCTTGCCGTGGAAGTACAACTGCACGCCGTTAGGCTGGCCCTGGCCCAGCGCCTGCAAGGCACCGCTGATGTTTTCCCAGGCATCGCTGTCAGGTACGCCCGCTGGCAGCATGGAGCCGGTGAAGAGTACCGGTGCAGGCAAGCCCAGCAGTTGAAAGCACATCGCCGCAGCGCTGTAGGCCAGCGTGTCAGTGCCATGTAGGACCAGTACAGCATCGCAGCCATCCTGCTCGACCGCTTCGATGATCGCGCTGCGCAGGCGTAGCCAGTAGGCAGGCGTCATGTTGGCGCTGTCGATCAGCGGGCTCATTTCGCGAAAGGCCCATTGCGGTACTTGCAGCTGCGGTTGGCTGGCCAGGTGCTCGCGCATGCGTGCCTCAAAACCCGAGGCTGGTGCCAGACCGCTGGCGCTGGCCTGCATGCCGATGGTGCCGCCGGTGTAGAGCACCATGACGTGTTGGCAGGTGTGATGAGTGGCTGCGGTCATTATTGAGTCTCCATAAGCAAAAACGCGGCGGTTCTGGAGAACCGCCGCGTCAAGTATCAGCGTTTTGTTTCGTCGACCTGGGCGGCCGGCTTTGGCGGCCAGGCCTTTAGATCGAGATCCAGATCCGGGAATTTACTGGAATCGAAGACAGGTGTCTTGATCCCCGCGCGGCGCTGGTCATCGTAGTCCTTGAGCACGCGCATGCAGATCTTGAACAGCATCGCCAGCGCAACCAGGTTAACGAAGGCGAGCATGGTCATGGCAATGTCGGCGAAAGCGAAAACCGTTTGCAGGTTTTCGATCGACCCCCAAAAGATCAGCACCAGTACCAGTGCGCGATAACCCATCAGTGCTTTGCGGCTCTCTCCAACCAAAAAGCGCAGGTTGTTCTCGCCCAGGTAGTAGTTGTAGAGCATCGAGGTGAATACGAACAGCGCCAGGGCCACGCTGATAAAGACACGACCCCATTCGCCGACCACGGCTGCCAGGGAGTTCTGGGTCAGGGCAATGCCGTCGCCTTCAAAACCTGGGGTGTAGAAGCCCGACAACAGAATCAGCAAAGCCGTACAGGTGCAGATCACAAAGGTGTCGAGGAATACGCTGAATGCCTGCACCACGCCTTGGGCGATCGGGTGCTCAACATCGGCCACGGCAGCCACGTTCGGGGCGCTGCCCAGACCGGCTTCGTTGGCGAAGACGCCACGTTTGACGCCCATCACGATTGCGCTGCCGATCAGGCCACCGAACACAGGGTCCAGGCCGAAGGCGCTCTTGACGATATGGCCCAGCATGGCGGGTACGTGGTCGAACTGCAGTACGATCACATACAGGGTGACCGCAATATAGGCCAGGGTCTTGACCGGTACCAGCAGGTCGGCCACCGAAGCGATACGCTTGATCCCGCCGATAAACACCAGGCCCAGCAGGATGGCGATAGCCAGCCCCGAGTAGTTGACCTTGAAGCCGAAGGCGTCTTGCAGCGAGTGGGTCACGGCATGGGCTTGCAGGCCCATGAAGGCAAAACCGAAGGTGATCAGCAACAGCACGGCCATCAGTTTGCCCATCCACACTTTGCCCAGGCCGTACTTCATATAGAAGGACGGGCCGCCGCGCAGTTGGCCTTCCGAATCACGACGCTTGTACAGCTGGCCCAGGGAGCATTCGATCAGGCTGCTGGACATGCCGACCAGGGCGGTCACCCACATCCAGAACACGGCACCGGGGCCACCCAGGGTAACGGCAATACCGACGCCGGCAATGTTGCCCGCGCCGACACGGCCGGCCAGGCTCAGCATCAATGCCTGAAATGAGCTCAGCTCACCGGCGCTGCTGCGCAGGCTGTCCTTGAAAACCGAAAACATGTGCAGAAAGTAACGAAACTGAACGAAACGCGAGCGGATCGTGAAGTAGCCACCGAGCCCGACCATGAGCACGATTAGCACTTTCCCTGAGAGGAAGTCATTGATGACTTCAAGCATGGATTATTCCTCGCTGTTTTTATCTGATGGCAACACGGCCGGATCGAAATATCGCGTTACACCTGCTTGAGCAAGGCATAAACGTAGGCGATCAGTGTGACCCTGGCCATGTTGCTGCTTGGTTTACGATGCTGTTTCCGTGCTGACGATGGCCGCTGGTGCTGGGGCCGGGCACAGGAAGAGGGGCGGCACTATACCTAGGAGCGCAGGAAGCGTCTGCATAAGTGACTGAATTTTCATGTGTGAGTTGTCCGATATGGCTTTGTTTATTGTCAAATTGCCCTCACCCCAGCCCTCTCCCTGAGGGTCAAAGGGCTCGATTTGTGGCGTTAATCTGATCTGCTTTTGCCTTTAGTCTTCTCTCCCTCTGGGAGAGGGGGGAGGGGTTTCAAAATCCCAGGGCCAAAAAAAAGGGCCTGCAGACGTATCTGCAAGCCCTCAAAAGGTGAGAGGTGTCTAGTCCCTCGACCTGGTGAGCGTTGAGCGTGTTACAGCATCAGGCCTTGAGTGGCACCAGACGCGGAGCAATCATGTTTTCCGGGCGCAGGATGTCGTCGAGCATGGCGTCGTCGAGCAAGCCTTCTTCGCGCACCAGTTCCAGTACGCCGCGGCCGCTTTCAAGAGCGATACGGGCGATACGGGTGGCGTTTTCATAACCGATGTACGGGTTAAGTGCAGTCACCAGACCAATCGAGTGCTCGACCAGTTCACGGCAGCGCGCTTCGTTGGCCGTGATGCCGGTGATGCAGTGTTCGCGCAGCATGTCCATGGCGCGTTGCAGCAGACGAATCGAGTCGAAGATCTTGAACGCGATCAGCGGCTCCATAACGTTCAGTTGCAGCTGGCCACCTTCGGCAGCGATGGTCAGGGCCAGGTCGTTACCGATGATCTGGAATGCCACTTGGTTCACGGCTTCCGGGATAACCGGGTTGACCTTGCCTGGCATGATCGAACTGCCTGGCTGACGTGCTGGCAGGTTGATTTCGTTGATGCCGGTACGTGGGCCGCTGGACAGCAGGCGCAAGTCGTTGCAGATCTTCGACAGCTTGACCGCGGTACGCTTGAGCATGCCGGAGAACAGTACGAAGGCGCCCATGTCGGAGGTGGCTTCGATCAGGTCGGCCGCCGGTACCAGCGGGTGACCGCTGATGGTGGCCAGGCGGTTCACGGCCAGCATCTGGTAACGCGGGTCGGCGTTGATGCCGGTACCGATGGCGGTGCCACCCAGGTTCACTTCAGTCAGCAGCTCTGGTGCCAGGGTTTTCAGGCGAGCCAGGTCTTCACTCAATGTAGTGGCGAAAGCGCGGAACTCTTGACCCAGGGTCATTGGCACGGCGTCTTGCAGCTGGGTACGGCCCATTTTCAGGACGTGGCTGAACTCGGCGCCTTTGGCTGCAAACGACTGGATCAGGCTGTCGAGGCTGGCCAGCAGCGCGTCGTGACCCAACAACAAGCCCAGACGAATGGCCGTCGGGTAGGCGTCGTTGGTCGACTGCGCCATGTTGACGTCGTTGTTCGGGTGCAGGTATTGGTATTCGCCTTTCTGATGGCCCATGGCCTCCAGCGCGATGTTGGCGATCACTTCGTTGGCATTCATGTTGGTTGAAGTGCCAGCGCCGCCTTGAATCATGTCCACCACGAACTCTTCGTGGAAATCGCCGCGGATCAGACGTGCACACGCTTCGCTGATGGCAGCGTGCTTGGCGTCGCTCAGATGACCCAACTCGCGGTTGGCGTCAGCAGCGGCTTGTTTAACCATGGCCAGGCCCACAACCAGCTTCGGGTAATGCGAGATCGGAACGCCGGAGAGACGGAAGTTGTTCACCGCTCGCAGGGTCTGGATGCCGTAATACGCTTGAGCGGGTACTTCGAGTACGCCAAGCAGGTCTTTTTCGGTACGGAAAGATGCAGCGGAGGACATGATAGAAATCATCTCGATATGAACCCGGTCTGGGCCGGAACGCTGCGAATCCTAGGCCTGCAGACTATTTTGGGCCAATGCCTTTAAACACTAACCTATGCATAAACGGCATAATAGCGACGTGACGCGGCAGGCGCGTCGAGCGTGTGACCCATTTTGGTGCGCGTCCGGGAGGACTCGATGAATCTCGAAAGTAAATGGTTAGAGGACTTCAGTGCCCTGGCTGCTACCCGCAGTTTTTCCCAGGCAGCAGAGCGCCGTTTCGTCACTCAGCCGGCCTTTAGTCGGCGAATTCGCAGCCTTGAAGCGGCGCTTGGGCTGACCTTGGTGAATCGTTCCCGCACCCCGGTGGAGTTGACTGCGGCCGGTCAGCTGTTTTTGGTTACCGCACGTACGGTCGTCGAACAGTTGGGTGAGGTGCTGCGTCACCTTCATCACCTCGAAGGCGGGCAGGGTGAGGTCATGCAAGTGGCTGCCGCTCACTCCCTGGCCCTGGGTTTTTTCCCGCGCTGGATCGCCCAGTTGCGCAATGAAGGGCTGAACATCGCGACACGACTGGTTGCGACTAACGTCGGAGACGCGGTGCATGCTTTGCGCGAAGGTGGCTGCGATTTGATGCTGGCTTTTTACGATCCGGATGCGGCCTTGCAGATGGATCCTGAAATTTTCCCGTCCTTGCACCTGGGTAATACCGAAATGCTCCCGGTATGTGCTGCCGATGCCGACGGCAAGCCGCTTTTCGATCTGGAAGGCGATGTCAGCGTGCCATTGCTGGCCTATAGCGCTGGCGCATTTTTGGGCCGCTCGGTGAATTTGCTGCTACGCCAGCGCAGCCTGCGCTTTACCACTATTTATGAGACCGCGATGGCCGACAGCCTTAAAAGCATGGCGCTCGAAGGGTTGGGCATCGCCTGGGTGCCGCATTTGAGCGTGCGTGCCGAGCTGGCGCGGGGCGAGCTGGTGGTGTGCGGTGGCCCGCAATGGCATGTGCCGCTGGAGATTCGCCTGTACCGGTGTGCCCTGGTACGCAAGGCCAACGTACGGTTGTTGTGGCGCAAGCTGGAAAGTGGAACTCAACCGGAGTGAATGGGTTTTTTGTTACGGGTTTTAAGGGGCTTTTTTTAGGTGCTGCTTTATGTTGGCGTAATTTTCACTGCTAAAGCTGAAGATAGAGCAAGCACCCTCCTCGCGGCCCGTTGCCATAAAGGTTGCACAGTGAGAAGGATCATTACGTTCGGGCTCACGATACAAGGCAACATCCTCATGGGTAGCGCCGAGGCAGTGCCCTATTTCATGGGCCACCACCGTTCGTCCAAGTGTTGTGGCGATTGCGATGTTGGCCTCTGGAATAGCCAGGCCCTCCACCCCCAACGAGGGCATGAGGAGTCCATCAATCAGGATCAGGTATAAATCGGCAGGTTTTCCGGCCCGCCGATGTTCAGCCATGTATGCAGCAAAGACGGCTTTAATGGCCGTGCTCAGCGCTTCAATAACTGGATCAATATCCAGACGGTTATCTGAGAAGGACAGGTAGTCAAAATTTGTGATGTCGGGAATATTCCGCAGAAATACAACGTTAACCGAACGGCCAGTCATCTTTGATAGCTGGGGCGTAAAAATATCGAAAAATAAATATTTTAGGTGGCGATCGTTTTTCTGAAGAACAGTGTCATGAACAAATGTATATATATTGATCGGTCGCATTTTTAGCCCTTCATTCAGGTGATGACTGACAAGTCTGTTAGAGACTCCGGTCTTAGGGGGCATCACTTAAGAACGCTCTTATGTTATCTCTGTTTTCCGGCGTGAAACGGTAACAATTACTTCGAAAAGTTGAAGCGTTGGGAAACATGAACGTTTCACACACGCTTCCCCATGGATTGTGGCCGAGTGCTGCATTGTTGTGGGATGCATTGAAACTGTGGCCTACTTCATGGGCGATCACTTGATAGTGTTTAAGGCTGGCAATGACGGCGGGTTGTCCGGGGTAAGCGCAGCCCAGGGTGGTTTCGTTGAGCGGGGAGTGCGTAACCAGAATGTAGCGTTCGGTTTTACCCCACTTTAGCCCGTGTTGGTTTTTGTATCGGATGGCCGCCAATTCCCATCGATGAAGAACATCGTCTATGGACTGACTTTTATAGTTGAAGTCAGTCATGCCCTGCACGTTACGTATGTCCTTGAATATAAAAGATCGTTTTGTAATTGCCGTGATTTCGTCGGTAAACTCTTTGAAGTATGCACGCCCCAATGTGTTGATGGCGCGGTGCGGGACATCGTTGTGGATAAAAATATAAAGTGTGATCGGTTGCATGGGAAATATCCTTTTAATAAGGAGCCTGCAATCCTTGCAGGACTGTTTACGTTTTTGCTGTTACCGGTTTGAATTTAAGTGAAGACGTTAATTCCAGGCTTCGCCGTGGCTGGAATTCGTCGAGTTATGTCGTTTCTATCTCTGTGCGATGTAGGCGTGGCACCCGATGATCAGAGGCCGTAGCCGAGGAGGAGTGCGTTGACCTGCAGGTCAATAAAACCGGGGGATTCAGGATTATCCGATGTGCATGACAGATGGTCGTCAAAGGTGCTTTCAAGGCACATGTTTGGGGTATACTGCGCGGCCTTCGGCTGGCTTGACCGGCCTTAATTCCTATAACAAGCCACGTCGGATCCTCCACGTGGCTTGTTGTTTTTTGACGCGCCTGCGGGCGCCCAAGAGAAGAGGCGCGACGATGAGTGCACTGGTAGGCGTGATCATGGGCTCCAAGTCCGATTGGTCCACCCTCAGCCACACCGCCGATATGCTGGAAAAACTCGGCATTCCTTACGAAGTGAAAGTGGTCTCTGCCCACCGCACTCCGGATCTGCTGTTCCAGTATGCCGAAGAGGCCGAAGGCCGCGGGATCGAGGTCATCATCGCGGGTGCCGGTGGCGCAGCCCACCTGCCAGGCATGTGTGCAGCCAAAACCCATTTGCCAGTACTCGGTGTACCGGTCCAGTCGGCCATGCTGTCGGGCGTAGACTCGCTGCTGTCGATCGTGCAAATGCCGGCGGGCATCCCGGTTGCAACCCTGGCCATCGGCAAAGCGGGCGCGATCAACGCTGCCCTGTTGTCGGCGAGCATCCTGGGCGCCAAGCATCCGCAGTTCCATACCGTTTTGAAAGCATTCCGTGCTGAACAGACAGACAGCGTGCTGGACAATCCAGACCCGCGCGTAGCCTGAGGTTTCTGACGATGAAAATCGGTGTAATCGGTGGCGGTCAATTGGGCCGCATGCTGGCTCTGGCGGGCACTCCGCTGGGGATGAACTTCGCTTTCCTGGATCCGGCTCCTGATGCCTGTGCCGCCTCGCTGGGTGAACACCTGCGTGCGGACTACAGCGACCCGGACCATTTGCGCCAGTTGGCTGACGAAGTCGACCTGGTGACGTTCGAGTTCGAAAGCGTTCCCGCTGAAACCGTGGCTTTCCTGTCGCAATTCGTCCCGGTATACCCGAGCGCCGAAGCGTTGCGCATTGCCCGCGATCGCTGGTTCGAAAAGAGCATGTTCAAGGATCTGGGCATTCCGACGCCGGCATTTGCCGACATCCAGTCCCAGGCTGATCTGGACGCAGCAGTGGCCACCATTGGCCTGCCTGCCGTGCTCAAGACCCGCACCCTGGGTTATGACGGCAAGGGCCAGAAAGTGCTGCGCACCCCTGCCGATGTCGTGGATACGTTTGCTGAACTGGGCAGTGTGGCGTGCCTGCTGGAAGGGTTTGTGCCGTTCACCGGCGAAGTGTCGCTGATTGCCGTACGCGGCCGTGATGGCGAAACGAAGTTCTACCCATTGGTACACAACACTCACGACAGCGGCATTCTCAAGCTGTCGGTTGCCAGTACCGATCACCCGTTGCAAGCCCTGGCTGAAGACTACTCCAGCCGTGTGCTCAAGCAGCTGGATTACGTTGGGGTGATGGCATTCGAATTCTTTGAAGTCGACGGTGGCCTCAAGGCCAACGAAATCGCCCCGCGTGTCCATAACTCCGGGCATTGGACCACCGAAGGTGCCGAGTGCAGCCAGTTCGAAAACCACTTGCGCGCCATCGCCGGCCTGCCGCTGGGTTCGACAGCCAAAGTGGGTGAAAGCGCCATGCTCAACTTCATCGGCAGCGTGCCGCCGGTTGAGAAGGTGATTGCGATTGCTGATTGCCATCTGCATCACTATGGCAAGGCGTTCAAGGTCGGCCGCAAAGTCGGTCACGCCAACCTGCGCTGCGCTGACATGGCGACGTTGCAAGCGCAAATCCTCAAGGTTGAAGCCCTGATCGACGAAGCGTAAATCGCTTTGTACGGAACCATTGGGTTGTCGCTGCTCTCTGATGGCGTGATGCCAAAGTGCTGACTAGGCTTTGGTTGTAACGCCATTTAATTTTGAGGGAGCGTCCATGGGCATCATCGGAACCATTTTTATCGGCTTGATCGTTGGCCTGCTGGCTCGTTTCCTGAAACCGGGTGACGACAGCATGGGCTGGATCATGACCATCCTGCTGGGTATCGGCGGTTCGCTGGCGGCTACCTATGGTGGTCAGGCGATTGGTATCTACAAGGCAGGCGAGGGTGCCGGCTTTATAGGTGCCGTGGTGGGTGCCGTGATCTTGCTGGTGATCTACGGCCTGGTGTCGAAAAAGTCCTGATTAAACGCTTTGGCTCTCTCTGCGCCAGCCGCAGAGAGGGTTAAACTGCGCGCGTTCAATCCTTCTTTTATCGAGCCTTGCATGCGCCGTCTTCTACTGACTTTTCTTTTGCTGGGTTCAGGCCTGGCACATGCGGCAGAGTTGCCCGAAACCGACTGGCTTGAACTGATGCCCAAGTCGGATCAAATAGCCCTTGAGCAAATGCCCGAAATTGACCATGACTCGCCCGAGGCCAATGGTACGTTTACCGACAAGGGTGGTTTGAAGCAGAGCAAGGGCCTGCCCGCGGTGATGTACTCCAGCAAGACAGTGGCCAGCATGAACGGCAAAAATATCCGTTTGGGTGGCTACCCCGTGCCTCTGGAAACAGACGCCAAGGGTCGCAGCACGCTGTTTTTCCTGGTGCCGTACCCGGGCGCCTGCATTCATGTGCCGCCTCCGCCGCCCAATCAGTTGGTGTTGGTGCGCTATCCAAAAGGCTTGAAGCTGGATGACATCTACACGCCGTTGTGGGTGATGGGCTCGCTGAAGGTCGAGAAGGTCAGCAATGACCTGGCCGATGCGGCCTATGCGCTGGATGCGAGCAAGGTGCGGGTAGTGGTTGAGGAAGACTTGTAGGGATCAGACCAATTGTGGGAGCGAGCCTGCTCGCTCCCACAGGTTTTGTTTGTATCAGGTTTTCAGGCGCTCACTGCCAATACTCACACCCAGCGTATGGCTGGCGCCCGGTGCCAATGTGATGATGTCATCCATCACATTGGCGGTTTCGATGCACAGCATGCGTTGCCAGCCATCTGCGGCCATATCGCCGAGCGTGGCGGTCTTGTCGATCCAGGGATTCCAGATTACCGCCGAGCGCGAGCCGCGGCTGGTCAGCTCGAGCGTGCGCGACCAGTCCGGGTCGACGATGCTCAACTGCTGCGGGGTATCGAGGTAGATACGATCGGTTTCGCCGCTGAAGGTCAAATCGCCCGCTTGCGCAACACGTTTCCAGTCGTCGAGTGTGTCGATGTAGGTCAGGCCGTCGACTCCTTTGACCTCAACCTTGCGCACGTCGCTGACCGCAAAGTAACTGTGCAGGGCCTGGCTGATGCTCACCGGGATGCTGCTGCGGTTATGGCTGGTGAGGCTGATATGCAGTTGGCTGTCGAGGCGGATGTTCAGGGTCAGCGCCACGTCGTGGGGCCAGCCGGGCAGGCCGCCTTCGATGTGGGGCAAGCCCAGCGCTATATGCAGCGCCTCACCGGCGTCATCGATCTCCAGCACTTCCCATTCGCGCGTACGTACCAGGCCGTGGGCCGTGGCGGGTTCATCGCTGTGGCGCATGGCCTGCACGCTTTGCGGGTTGAGTGCCAGGTTGCCAAACCAGGGCCAGCACACCGGCACGCCCGTGCGGATGCCATGGCCTTGCTTGAATTGGGCTTTTTCGTTGAGCCAGATGATCGGCGGCTCATCACCTACCTGATAACTGAGAACCTGCGCGCCCTGTTTGGCGACCAGCAGTTGGGCCTGGCCATGCTGGAAGTGCCAGCACTCCAGTTCATCCAGGGTGACTGACTCAATGTGGTGCATGGCAGGTTCTCTATTTATAGGTTTAACGACGTGGCGGAACGGAGCGGGTGCGGCCGCTGCCATCGATGGCGACAAAGACAAAGACCGCTTCGGTCACTTTACGCCATTCGCTGGACAACGGGTCGTCACTCCACACTTCAACCATCATCTGGATCGAGCTGCGGCCGATCTCAAGTGCCTGGGTGTAGAACGACAATTGTGCGCCCACGGCCACGGGTACCAGAAATGCCATACGATCAATAGCGACAGTGGCTACACGGCCACCGGCAACCTTGCTGGCCATTGCGGTACCGGCCAGGTCCATTTGGGAGACCAGCCAGCCGCCAAAAATATCGCCGAAACCATTGGTCTCGCGCGGCAGGGCGGTGATTTGCAAGGCCAGATCGCCTTGCGGAATTGGATCTTCTTGTTCGAGCTCTAGCATGCCTAAGGGCCTCTGACCCGTGATTCATCATAAGTACTGCGGGTGAAAAAGCGTCTTTAGAAAAACGATTCAGCCCGAACATACTACGTTCGTCACGTTCTTCATAAGCCGCACCAAGGGGAAACTCTGCGAAATCGGCTGAAGTGGCCAGCGGACGTTTTCGCACAGCAACCTCAGAAGTTACCAAGTGTTTCTTACAGCATGAGTATATCGGGGGACAGCCTGGCCGACGACCTCCTGATTCTGCTTTTTGGGTGCGCTGCACGTCTAGCTCTGTGCTTTTGTAAACAATTTGTTATCTTTCAAAACCTGCCCAGCCCCTGCCGGCGAAGTTGCAGCTTTTTGCCGTGCCTAATAAGAGAAGCAATACCCCATGATCACAGAGCCTTCCAGTGCTGCACCGCCTTCGCGGCCGTTAACCCGTAATGACTATAAAACCTTGTCGCTGTCTGCCTTGGGTGGTGCGCTGGAGTTTTACGATTTCATTATTTTTGTATTTTTTGCCACCGTGGTCGGGAAACTGTTCTTTCCGGCGGACATGCCCGAGTGGCTACGTCTGATGCAAACCTTCGGTATTTTCGCTGCGGGTTATCTGGCGCGTCCTTTGGGCGGCATTGTCATGGCGCACTTTGGTGATTTGCTGGGGCGCAAAAAGATGTTCACGTTGAGCATCTTCATGATGGCTGTACCGACTTTGATCATGGGCTTGCTGCCGACCTATGCGCAGATTGGCATGTGGGCACCGATTCTGTTGCTGCTGATGCGCGTGATCCAGGGCGCGGCCATTGGTGGTGAAGTGCCCGGGGCCTGGGTGTTCGTGGCCGAGCATGTGCCGCCACGGCATGTGGGCTACGCCTGCGGCACCCTGACCTGCGGGTTGACCGCGGGCATCTTGCTGGGTTCCCTGATGGCCACGGCGATCAATACGATCTATACGCCGGCTGAAGTGTCTGACTTTGCCTGGCGGATTCCATTCCTGATGGGCGGCGTGTTCGGCCTGTTCTCGGTGTACCTGCGTCGCTGGTTGCACGAGACACCGGTATTTGCCGAGTTGCAGCTGCGCAAGGCGCTGGCTGCGGAAGTCCCGCTCAAGACCGTGCTGCGCGACCATCGCGGGGCGATTGTGGTCTCGATGCTGCTGACCTGGTTACTGTCTGCCGGGATCATCGTGGTCATTCTGATGACGCCCACGGTGCTGCAAACCATTTATGGTTTTTCAGCGACCACCTCGTTGCAAGCCAATAGCCTGGCGATCGTCTTTTTGAGTTTGGGTTGCATCGCTTCGGGCGCCCTGGCTGACCGCTTTGGTGCGGGCAAGGTGTTTGTGGTGGGTTGCGCCGGGTTGCTGATCACGTCGTGGACCTTCTATCACAGCCTGCTGCAGCATCCGGACTGGCTGTTCCCGCTGTATTCCCTGAGCGGTCTGTTTGTCGGCACCATCGGTGCCGTCCCTTATGTGATGGTTAAAGCTTTTCCGCCAGTGGTGCGTTTCAGTGGCCTGTCGTTTTCCTACAACCTGGCCTACGCCATCTTTGGCGGTCTGACCCCAATGGCCGTGACCCTGTTGCTCAAGGAAAGCCCGATGGGGCCGGCGTATTACGTGGCCATTATCTGCACGATGGGCCTGGTGGTCGGTGCTTATTTGTGGAAAAAGGGCCGCTGAGACATCGCTCAGTGGCCATGACACTTCGCTAGCCTCTCCCCGAAGGCCATCATTTGTAACGAATGATGGCCTTTCATCTAATTGTCACAATCGGTTCATAGAGTAGTCACATGGCCTGCAGATACTGGCCCCCGATTCATCTAACCCCGTTTGCTAGGAGTAAGGCATGAAACTGAAGCGTGTGATGGCGGCCCTGACTTTTGTCGCCGCAGGCGTTGCAACTGCCAATGCGGTTGCCGCTGGTGTTGACCCGGCTATTCAGCCCTACGTGAAGACCACTGGTGTGTCGGGCAACCTGTCCAGCGTTGGTTCCGACACCCTGGCGAACTTGATGACCTTGTGGGCTGAGGCGTACAAAAAAGAATACCCGAACGTAAACATCCAGATTCAAGCTGCCGGTTCTTCGACCGCGCCGCCTGCGATTACTGAAGGCACCGCTAACCTGGGCCCGATGAGCCGCAAAATGAAAGACAACGAACTGGCTGCCTTCGAGCAGAAGTACGGCTACAAGCCTACCGCCATCCCGGTGGCAGTGGATGCCCTGGCCGTGTTCGTGCACAAGGACAACCCGATCAAGCACCTGACCATGGAACAGGTTGATGCAATCTTCTCTTCGACCCGCCTGTGCGGCGCCAAAGCCGACGTTAAAACCTGGGGCGACCTGGGTGTGACCGGCGACCTGGCCAACAAGCCGGTTCAACTGTTCGGTCGTAACTCGGTATCCGGCACTTACGGCTACTTCAAGGAAGAAGCCCTGTGCAAAGGCGACTACAAGCCTAACGTGAACGAACAGCCGGGCTCGGCTTCGGTTGTGCAGTCGATCAGCAGCTCGCTGAACGGCGTCGGTTACTCGGGCATCGGTTACAAAACCGCCAGCGTGAAGACCGTGCCTTTGGCTAAAAAAGGCAGCACCGAGTTTGTCGAAGACACCGAAGAAAACGCACTGAACGGCAAATACCCGCTGTCGCGTTTCCTCTACGTGTACGTGAACAAGGCGCCGAACAAGCCG
Source organism: Pseudomonas sp. TMW22080 (assembly GCF_022496745.1). NCBI lineage: Bacteria > Pseudomonadati > Pseudomonadota > Gammaproteobacteria > Pseudomonadales > Pseudomonadaceae > Pseudomonas > Pseudomonas sp. TMW22080. The sequence goes on from NZ_SCFF01000004.1 coordinate 572,612, forward strand.
CTGAACCCGCTGGAAGCCGAGTTCATCAAGCTGGTCCTGTCCAAGCAAGGTCAGGAAGTGGTCGTGAAGGATGGCTATATCCCTCTGCCAGCCAAAGTCGCTGCCAAAGCATTGGCTGACCTGGGCCTGAAAGAAGGCGCATAAGCAGACGCCATGTGGGAGCGGGCTTGCTCGCGATGCAGGCAACTTGGTACATCAGACCTATTGAGTTGACGCCATCGCGAGCGAGCCCGCTCCTGCAGGTCTGCCTCGCAACCGCTTCACCAAATTTTCCATTCCGCTGCCAGCACCGTTGGGCGGCGGATTTTTTGCGTCACTGCTTTGTCATCTTTCTGTCATACAGGACCGCTAGGGTGTGCGCATGAATGATCTGGCCAATTCCCCAATGACTACGACATCCGCTCCCAAGCGCATTGATTTCAATACGCCTGAACTGCAACGCAAGCGCCGTATCCGCGCGTTTAAAGATCACCTGACCCGCTGGTATGTATTTATCGGCGGTCTTGCCGTGCTTGGCGCAATCACTCTGATCTTCTTCTTCCTGGGCTATGTGGTTTATCCACTGTTCCAGGGTGCCGACCTGAACGCCAAACAGGCGATTACGCCGGTGTGGATGCAGGACGCCGGCAAGCCGCTGATGATCTCCATCGAAGAGCAGAATCAGGTCGGTATGCGGGTGTCCGACAAGGGCATGGTGTTGTTCTTCAATGCGAAGAACGGCGAAGAGCTCTCGCGGGTCAACCTGCCGTTGCCGGCCGGCACTCAAGTGACTTCTCTGGGTGAAGACCAGCCGGGTAATCCGGTGGCGGTGCTGGGCCTGTCCAACGGTCAGGCGCTGGTGTTCCGGCACAGCTATAAAGTCAGCTACCCGGATGGCAAGAAGACCATCACCCCGGCAATCGAATACCCGTATGGCGAAACGCCAATCGTCCTCGACCCGCAGGGTGGTGCACTGGATCACGTCAACCTCAGCGTCAACGATTCAACGCTGGTGCTGGCCGGTTCCTCGGGCGCGCAACTGAACGTGCTGTCACTGGCCCGCGAAGAAAACATGATGACCGACGAGGTCACCAACACCGAGACCCGTATCGACCTGCCGCAGATGACCGCGAAGGTCAAAGCGCTGTATATCGACCCGCGTCAGCAGTGGTTGTATGTGATCAATGATCGCGCCCAGGCCGATGTCTTCAGCCTGCGCGACAAAAGCCTCAACGGTCGCTACAAGCTGGTGGATGACGCAACCACCGAGATCACCGCCAGCACACAACTGGTGGGCGGTATTTCGCTGATTTTTGGTGATTCCAAGGGCGGCCTGAGCCAGTGGTTCATGGCTCGCGACCCGGATGGCGAGCAGCGTTTCAAACATATCCGCAGCTTCCAGATGGGCACGTCGCCGATTGTTGAAATCACTGCCGAGCAACGCCGCAAGGGCTTCCTGGCTCTGGACGCGGCCGGCGAGATCGGTGTGTTCCACAGCACCGCGCATCGTACCCTGCTGGTCGAGAAAGTGGCAGAAGGTCCGGGCGTCATGGCGTTGTCGCCGCGTGCCAACCGCATCATCGTGGAAGAGGGCGGCAAGCTGCTGCCACTGACCCTGAAGAACCCGCACCCGGAAGTGTCCTGGAGCGCGCTGTGGAGCAAGGTCTGGTACGAGAACTACGACGAGCCTAAATACGTCTGGCAATCGACAGCCGCCAACACTGACTTCGAACCGAAAATGAGCCTGGCGCCATTGACCTTCGGTACCTTGAAAGCAGCGTTCTACGCGATGTTGCTGGCGGCACCTCTGGCCGTTGCCGCAGCCATCTACACCGCTTACTTCATGGCACCAAGCCTGCGCCGCAAGGTCAAGCCGGTGATCGAGCTGATGGAAGCGATGCCGACGGTGATTCTGGGTTTCTTCGCCGGTCTGTTCCTGGCGCCGTATGTGGAAGGCCACTTGCCGGGGATTTTCAGCCTGCTGGTGCTGATGCCGATCGGCATTCTGGTGGCGGGCTTCACCTGGAGCCGCCTGCCCGAGTCGATCCGCCTGCGTGTGCCTGACGGTTGGGAAAGCCTGATCCTGATCCCGGTGATTCTGTTTGTATGCGGCCTGTCGCTGTACATGAGCCCGTTCATGGAAGCCTGGTTCTTCGGTGGCGATATGCGCCTGTGGATCTCCCACGACCTGGGCATTACTTACGACCAGCGCAATGCTCTGGTTGTGGGTCTGGCAATGGGCTTCGCGGTGATCCCCAACATCTACTCGATTGCTGAAGATGCCGTGTTCAGTGTGCCTCGCGGTCTGACCCTGGGTTCGCTGGCGCTGGGTGCCACACCGTGGCAAACCATGACCCGCGTGGTCATCCTGACGGCCAGCCCGGGGATCTTCTCGGCACTGATGATCGGTATGGGCCGTGCGGTCGGCGAGACGATGATTGTGTTGATGGCCACCGGTAACACCCCGGTCATGGAAATGAACCTGTTCGAAGGCCTGCGTACCCTGGCGGCGAACGTGGCGGTGGAAATGCCGGAGTCGGAAGTGGGCGGTAGCCATTACCGCGTGCTGTTCCTCTCGGCGCTGGTGCTGCTGTTGTTCACCTTCATCATGAACACTCTTGCCGAACTGATTCGTCAGCGTCTGCGCAAGAAATATTCGTCGCTTTAAGGAAGGTAGAAGTCTGTGAAACAGAACTCCCTCAAAGGCTGGTTCAAGAGCGGCGCTCCAGGCGTCTGGATCAGCGGTGGCGCAGTGTCCATCGCCGTCATCATGACCATCGGCCTGCTCTCGGTGATTGCCGTTCGTGGCCTGGGCCACTTCTGGCCGGCCGACCTGATCCACGCTGAATACAACGTGCCGGGTGATGCCAATCACCTGGTGATCGGCGAAGTGGTGCAAAAGGAAGAAGTGCCCCGCGAGCGCCTGAAAAGTGCGGGCCTGCCGGTGCCGGAACAAGGCCCGGAGTTCATGACCCGGGAGCTGATCAAGGTCGGCAACCGTGACCTGAACGGCAATGATTTTACCTGGGTGGTCGGCGAGTGGTTGACGAACCAGAGCACGCCGCCCGAGTTGATGGCCATCGAGCGTCGCGAGTGGGGCAACTTCTACGGCTACCTGGTTAACGTCAAGGAAAACGGCAAGGTGGTGGCAGAAGGTGCCGCGGCCTGGCCGGAGCTGCAAGCGCGGGTCAAGCGTGTCAATGACCTGGCCGCGCAACTGAGCCAGCTTGAGAAGAAAGATATCGGCGCGATCAACTACGGTCTGGAGCGCATCCGCCTGCACGGTCGCAAGCTGGAGCTGGAAGGCAAGCTGACACCGCAGGCGCAGGCTGACATGGAAACCGAGCGCGCCGAGCTGAATGCACGCTACAAGGCCATCGAGGACCGCTTGGGCGAGTTGCATGCACAGTTCAACCGCGACAGCCTCACGGCCCGGGATGCCAACGGCAAAGAGCTGGAAATCGGTATCGGCAAGGTGGTCAAGGTGTACCAGCCGAACGCGATGAACAGCTGGCAGAAACTGGCCATGTACTTCAGCAATATCTGGGAATTCCTGAGCCAGGATCCACGTGAAGCCAACACCGAGGGCGGGATCTTCCCGGCCATTTTCGGCACGGTAATGATGACCCTGATCATGGCGGTGATTGTGACGCCGTTTGGCGTACTGGCGGCGGTTTACCTGCGTGAATATGCCAAGCAAAACACCCTGACCCGGATCATCCGTATCGCGGTGAACAACCTGGCAGGCGTACCGGCCATCGTTTACGGCGTATTCGGCCTGGGCTTCTTTGTGTACGTGCTGGGCGGCTCGGTTGACCGCCTGTTCTTCGCAGAAGCATTGCCTGCGCCGACCTTTGGTACACCTGGCCTGATGTGGGCTTCGCTGACCCTGGCGCTGCTGGCCGTGCCGGTAGTGATCGTGGCCACCGAAGAAGGGCTGGCGCGGATTCCGCGTACAGTGCGCGAAGGCTCGCTGGCGCTGGGTGCAACCAAATCGGAAACCCTGTGGAAAATCGTGCTGCCGATGGCCAGCCCGGCCATGATGACCGGCATGATCCTCGCCGTGGCCCGTGCCGCCGGTGAAGTGGCACCGCTGATGCTGGTGGGCGTGGTCAAACTGGCGCCGTCGCTGCCGCTGGACGGCAACTACCCGTACCTGCACCTTGACCAGAAGATCATGCACTTGGGCTTCCATATTTATGACGTCGGCTTCCAGAGCCCGAACGTCGAAGCCGCCCGACCGCTGGTATACGCCACGGCGCTGCTGCTGGTGCTGGTGATCGCGACCCTGAACCTGTCCGCAGTGTGGATTCGTAACCACCTGCGCGAGAAGTACAAGGCGCTGGATAGCTGATAGACACATGACCTGTGGGAGCGGGCTTGCCCGCGATGGTATCGGTAAGGTTTCAGCGTGAAACCGAGGTGCCTGAATCGCGAGCAAGCCCGCTCTCCAGAAGAAACCCGGTTACTGAAAAACCGAAACGAATTTTTAGCGTATGGAGCAACCCATGCAGCATGAATCCTCAACCCACGGCATCAACATGTCCGCCTTGGGTCGCACCAAACAAAGCTTGAACCTGGCAAACGAAGAAGTCGCCATTGAAGTCCCGGGCCTGAATCTTTACTACGGTGAAAAACAGGCCCTGTACGACGTCAGCCTGAATATCCCGAAACAACGGGTCACGGCGTTTATCGGTCCGTCCGGATGTGGCAAGTCGACGCTGCTGCGTACCTTCAATCGCATGAACGACCTGGTGGACGGTTGCCGCGTAGAAGGCGAGATCAACCTGTACGGCAACAACATCTACCGCAAGGGCGAGGATGTAGCCGAACTGCGTCGCCGCGTCGGCATGGTATTCCAGAAGCCCAATCCGTTCCCCAAAACCATTTACGAGAACGTGGTTTACGGCCTGCGCATCCAGGGCATCAATAAAAAGCGTGTGCTCGATGAAGCCGTCGAATGGGCGCTCAAGGGCGCGGCGTTGTGGGACGAAGTCAAAGACCGCCTGCACGACTCGGCACTGGGTTTGTCCGGTGGCCAGCAACAGCGTCTGGTGATTGCCCGTACCATCGCGGTAGAGCCCGAAGTGTTGCTGCTCGATGAGCCATGCTCGGCACTCGACCCGATCTCGACGTTGAAAGTCGAAGAACTGATCTACGAGCTCAAGTCCAAGTTCACCATCGTGATCGTAACCCACAACATGCAACAGGCAGCCCGTGTCTCGGATTACACGGCGTTCATGTACATGGGCAAGATGGTTGAATATGGTGACACTGACACGCTGTTCACCAACCCGGCCAAAAAGCAGACCGAAGACTACATTACCGGGCGCTATGGCTAGTTTGAGCGGCATTGCCCGTTCTATGTCACGATAATTCGGCTGGCCGCTAACCGCGTGCAGCTCACAGCTTTTGCGGAGCAGAACCATGATTTCAAAGGATGGCCTCACCCATCACATTTCCGCGCAGTTCAACGCGGAACTCGAAGACGTGCGCAGCCACCTGCTGGCGATGGGCGGCCTGGTCGAGAAGCAGGTCAACGATGCGGTGACCGCACTGATCGAGGCCGACTCGGGCCTGGCGCAACAGGTGCGTGAGATCGATGAACAGATCAACCAGATGGAGCGCAATATCGACGAGGAGTGCCTGCGCATTCTGGCCCGTCGTCAGCCTGCGGCGTCTGACTTGCGATTGATCATCAGCATTTCCAAGTCGGTGATCGACCTGGAACGCATTGGTGACGAAGCGACCAAGATCGCCCGTCGGGCCATTCAGTTGTGCGAAGAAGGTGAGGCGCCGCGCGGATACGTTGAAGTGCGCCATATCGGTGACCAGGTGCGCAATATGGTGCGTGATGCACTGGATGCGTTTGCCCGCTTTGATGCCGATCTTGCCCTGTCTGTGGCGCAGTACGACAAAATCATCGACCGTGAGTACAAGACCGCGCTGCGTGAGCTGGCCACTTACATGATGGAAGATCCGCGTTCGATCACGCGTGTGTTGAGCATCATCTGGGTGCTGCGCTCACTGGAACGTATCGGCGACCACGCCCGCAATATCTCGGAGCTGGTGATTTATCTGGTACGCGGTACAGACGTGCGGCACATGGGTCTCAAGCGCATGCGCGAAGAAGTTCAGGGCACGGGTGCCGATAACGCTAATGTTGCGTCGTCGCCTGACGATAAATAAGGCAGCCCGATCTAAAAAACGCCCGGCTCAATGCCGGGCGTTTTGGTTTTCGGGCGTTCATATCCAAGGAGCAGTCGATGAGCAAGGTTAGTGTGCTGGTGGTAGATGACGCGTCGTTTATTCGTGATCTGGTTAAAAATTGCCTGCGTAACTACTTCCCGGGCATCAGGATCGAAGACGCGGTCAACGGCCGCAAAGCCCAGGCCTTGCTGTCCCGTGAAGCCTTCGATCTGGTGCTGTGCGACTGGGAAATGCCGGAGATGTCCGGCCTTGAGCTGTTGACCTGGTGCCGCGAGCAAGACCGTCTGAAAACGCTGCCCTTTATCATGGTCACCAGCCGTGGTGACAAAGAGAACGTGATCCAGGCCATTCAGGCCGGAGTTTCGGATTTCGTCAGCAAACCCTTCACCAATGAGCAGCTACTGTCGAAGGTGAAGAAGGCGTTCACCAAGGCGGGATTGCTGAGCGCCGTGATGGCCAGCACCCCGACGCGGGTTAATTCGGCCTTTGGCAATGACTCGCTGAATGCATTGACCGGTGGCAAGGCGCAGGTCGTGACCCCGACGTCGGTGACATCTGCCCCGGTTGCCCCGGCACCACGGCCGGCACCTGTCGCGGCACCGGCGCTGACCAGCCGTGGTCAGGGGCAACTGCGTTTGCCCAGCGGTACCCAAACCTGCGTGATCAAGGCGTTGAGCCTCAAGGAGGCGCTGCTGGTGGTGCGTCGTGGCGAAGTGCTGCCTCAGGTACTGGACAGTGCCGTACTCGACCTTGAGCAGGGCGAGAACGCCGAGGTGGCGCGTTTGAACGGTTATCTGCATGCCATCGTGGCATTCGAGCCAAAACCGGACAGTGCGTGGTTGCAACTGACCTTTCGCTTTGTCGATCAGGACGCCGACAAAATGAACTATCTCTCGCGGCTGATCGCCCACGGCACGGCGCAGAAGCATTTTGTGCCGGGTGCGTGATGACAGGAGCCTGTGTAGCCGCTGCCTGGTTTCTTCAGCAGCGGCTACAGGGCGATGCAACCCGCCAGCTATCGATCCAGAAATGCCAGCTGATAGGTCTCGCGATCAATCATCACCAGCTGCACATTGTTGATTCGGGTGTTGGCCGGCTTGCCGTTGACGGCCACCGATGTTTCGATCCGGTAGATACCCTGCGGCGCACGCTCATCGAGGGTGATGGTGAAGGTGTTCTCGTAACCGCCACTGCCGCCTTTGGTGTTCGCGATCTTGCTGCCTTCTTTCAACGGCTTGGCCTCGTTGGGCGCAAACAGGCGGATCTCTTCCTTGATTTCGCTGATCGGCTGGGTCGCGCCGTTGATCGCAACAATATTGGAAACCACGGTAATCGGTTGACCCCGTTTGATGGTCATACCGGGCTGGATACTGGTGTCGTAGCTAACCAGTTCTGGCTGTGCCGGTTGTTTCTTGCCCGAGGTTTTATATTGTTGTTCAACTTCTTGAGCGGTTTTGGTCTGTACCGACTTGGCATTGATCGCGAAACAGGCGGCCATGCCGGCAACCCCGCCAATCAATACGCCTGCGCCTTTATCGTTGGCACCGCTCACAGCAGCACCCGCTGCCGCACCTGCTGCAATTGCCAGCCCGCACTTCATCCAGTCGCTGCCACTCCAGTTGGTCGGGTTGATGCTGGCAGAGTCGATATTGGCGCAGCCTTGCAGACCCAGTAGCGAAGCCAGGCCCAAGGCCAGCAAGCGTTTATCCAAAGAGTTGGAGGGCAATTTCATCAGTAACTTCCAAGTAAGAGAGGGGAAAACTCATACACCCTGATTATTCGATCCGGGTTCGATTCAGTGCTTCTTTGAGTTGTTGTTCAGCCTGGCGGATGATGTTGCGCGCCCGACTATTGTTTGGGTCCATACCCAGCACGACCCTGGCCACGGCAATTGCAGACTGGTACTCCCCGGCATTGAGCGCGTTTTGCGCTTGTTGCAGGGAGGCATTAACAGCTTTGGCAGCCTGTTGCTGCTGTTGGTCACGCACCTGGCGATCGGCCGCTTCCTGGCGCTGGCGCTCAAGAGCTTGCTGTTCGCGCAAGGCATCGGCTTGTCGCGCCGCCTCGGCAGACTGGGCTTTGAGCAACTGCTGTTTTTGCGCCGCATCCTGCAATTGTTGCTGGCGCACCTGGGCGGCCTGCGCGGCCTGCGCACGCTGCAGCAGACTCAAGGCGCGAGGGTCATTGCTGTCCTGTTGCAAGGCGAGCCCGGCATTGTCCAGCGCGCAAGCAAAGTCCCTGGTGTCAAAACAGCTCTGACCGGTTTGCAAAAAGCCATCGAGCTTTTGCTGGCTTTGCCCGGCCATCATCTTGATTGCAACGTAGCCGCCCACCACCACTGCCAGAGTTACAACTGCCATTATCAGGGCCGGTTTTCTGTTGGTGGGCGCTGGTGTTGCGGCAGGCGGCGCAGGTGGGGGAGACGCCGGACCTGGTACAGGTGTTGGCGCTGCAGCAGGTATGTCCCGGGGTGGTGGAGCACTGGCAGGTGTGACGGTTGCTTTGGGTGCAGGGGTGGCTGGCCGAGCCTTGGGTTCAGCTGCCGGTACCGGGGTAACCGCTGCGGGCGCCTGCTGAAGCGGGGCGCCGCAGAACGGGCAGTATTTAACTGGGCCGCAGAGCCCCTGACCGCAGGCGCTGTTGGCGCATGAGGTCGGGAATGCAGAGGCTTTGGCTGACGATGCGGACATGGTCTTCTCGTGTGCGCTCAAGGTGCTGGCGGTGGAGCCGGGGCTGTCAGAGGAGGGCCGCCCACGGCTGGCGCAAACAGGTGCGCAAGCTCCATGATTTGCCCGGCCGTCTGCCAGGCAGGCATGCCTTCACGCCACAGCAGGCTGTCGCGGGTGATTTGCCCGGACTGCACATATTGCTGCAGTTGCTGGGTGTTGTAAGGGCCGTAATTGGTCCCGCTGACACTCAGGTGGTAGCTGTGCTGTGGTGCGGCGAACGGTGGTGGTGCGCCGTTACCTGCTGCTGGCGGTGGTGGAGCCATACCTGCTGGCGGGGCTGCACTGGCCTGGTTGAACAGATTTTCCAGCCAGCCTTCGTTAAAGAACTCTTTAACCACGGTGAGTTTTTCGCTGTGGAGGGCATCCACTTCTTCTTTGTACACATCAGCCAGGGAGCCTTCGATATGACGGCCCCATTGCCCTTTGTATTGCTCGGCAAGCGTACGCAGCTTTTTCGCGTCAGCTGGAGCCTGACGGTTCAGTCGAGCCAGATATTCGTTCTTCAACAACTCGGCGATCTTGAACGGAAATGCTTCAAAATTGCTGGATACACCTTTCTCGTTCGTGCGTTTCTGCGCTTTGTAGGCGCTGGTACTTAAATCTTCGAACACTTCTACCAGCGCCGCCACTTGAGCGTTATCCAGGCGCAAGGACTTCTCCTTGACCTGCGCAGTAATGTCGGTGCGATGAATACTGTGGAAGCCGCTTTGACGAATGGAGAACTCATCACCAATGGTGAAGTTGTCCTTGGCGATGAGGAACTCGTACAAGCCATTGTTCAGACGCTCCAGGATGCCCAGTGCAATAGCGTGCAGAAAGAGTTTGAAGTCTTCGGCAAACTGGCGGTATTGCTCCTGGTTGAACTGGATGGGCTGCACGAACTGGCTGATGCGTTTGTGCACATGCAACGGGATGATTGCACTTTCTTTGCGATAGCTGGCCAGGTAAGTCGACAGCTGGGTCAACGCCGGGATCGGGAAACCGCTTAATTCGGTGTAGCAAATCAGTTTGCCGGGCATACCGGACTCCACAAACTGAATTTGCCCGGCGGTCATCCCCGTGCCTTGCGGCAGACACTGGGCCAGTTGGGCGCCATAAGTGCGGCTGAACTCACTGGCGTTTTGTACGCCAATCAGACAGGTGTAAAGGTCTTTGTGAATATCAAAGTCGCCATTGAGGTTCAGTGGCACCCAGGGCATGGCCCGCTGCAGCAGCAGGCGGAATTTCTCGCGCTGTTCATCCGGGGTCAGCGCAGCCAGGGCCGTCATCAACGGGTCGACGCCCGGCAGATTCTTCGGCAACTGCTGTACGGCCTTGTTGCGTAGCTTGAGCAGCAACTCTTCCTGGCCTTCTTGAGTCTGCAGTTTGCCAAACAAGGTTTTCGAGCCGCCGAAGTCCTTGAATGCATCCTTGGCCCACTCACGTACTTGCTGGCTGTCGACGGGTTGTTCGTCGTCGTTTTTCACCAGTTGCAGCGGGATCAGCGTGGCGTGTTGGGTGTGGATGCTCGCCTTGATTTTGGCGATATTGGCATCGATACCTTTGAGCAAGTTATCGACTGCGTTGCGGCCATCCTGCAGGCGGCCGACAAAGCCACTCCAGAGTGGGCGGCCGTTGTTGTCGACCGATTCCTTGCGCCCCAACCATTCGGAAATGTCGCGCAGCAATTGTGCAGCCTCGCGGGCAGCGACCGAGCGCACATAGAACAGCAGGCTGTCGCGCAGTGTGTCTTTGACTTGGCTGATCACGGTGTCGGCTTGTTTTTCTTTACCGCTCAGGCGGGCCAGCAGGCCTTTGCCCGTGGTTTCTTTCAGACGCTCGAATTCCCGGGCAAGCTCTGACGACTCGAGCTTTTCAGACAGTTCCTTGAAACGCCCGGCGTTTTTTTCCAGTGCGGGAATGATGCCGTTATCGTTTTCAAGACGGTCCTTGATCATTTCGACCAGCGCCAGGGTGTAATCCAGCCCACCGCGCTCGTCGTCGTCGAGACGACGGAACAGCTGCTCGGGCAAGCTGTCTTCACGTGTCCATTGAGCGAAACGCTTGAGCCGGTTTTCCTTGATGCGCACCTCATGGTTGCGCTCGGCGCTGTCGATGGAACTGCCTTTGGTATCACGTTCCAGTTGCTGCTGAATTTCGCGTACCAGTGTCAGCCATTGATCCTTATCGGCGCCGCCGTTCTGCAGGCGCTCGAACAAGACCTCGACCTTTTGTTCGATCTGGGCAATGACGCTGTTGTCACCCTCGACCTGCAGCAGGTCATCGGCAATCTGGTAGTGAGTGAACTCACCCGTAGCCTGGGTCAGCTCTACGCGAGACAGAAACTCGGGTAGATCTGTGAACGTGCGCGCAGTGATTGTCAGCTGTTCCTTGAGGAACTCGTCGCGCTCTTTATCGGTCGGGCGATTGCCCGTGACTTCCGCGTTGGCCACACCAAAGAATGCCTTGAGCATGTGTTGCACTTGCTGGTTAAGGCGTACGTTCTGGCGGGCATCGATCTGGGTGTCGAGCACCGCCTGCCCTACGGAGGAGTAAGCGCGCGGGAAGCGCAGCTTGGTGTCGCTGCCGTAATCTTGCGGCAGGCTGACGTCAAAGCTACGGATCTTGAACTGGTTCTGGTTGACGGCCACCGAGCGCTTTTTGTTCGCGAAGTCTTGCGAGGTGAAGTCGGTGAACAACACATCGGAGACCATCTCGTAGATGTCTTCCTGGTTTTCGGTTCTGGCTTGCGCGACATTGCCGTTGTCGAGGATGAACACATCATCGTAGGGACGTGATTCGATAAACAGGTTGTCGGTGGCGTCCCAGTGCTTGAGCAACGGGTTGCCGCGCATGCAGGTTTCCAGTTCCATCAAGGCGGCGTAGCCGTTTGCCTGTACCCGCTCGGTATTGAAGGCATTGAAGCCGCCTGGCAAAACAAAAAACAGGTCGACCTTGCCGGAGATATTGTTTTCTTTAAGGATTGCCTTGGCCAGGTAGCCCATGTCCAGAAATGACCCTGAACCTGTGCCGCCCGCTGCAGAGCCGGTGATGACGATGCGGATTTTGCCGGGGTCAATTTCCAGGCCGAGTTTTTTCAGCTTGTCAGCCTGAGTGCCGATGTTGTTGAGCAAGCGCCCGACCTTGTCGCGCAATTTGTCGCGAATGGTGGGGTATTTGTCGAAAAAATACAGGCGGGACAACGCGCGAATCTGTCCGGCCCCTTTGGAAGGGTCAATCCCCAGGGATTTGATCTTGTCCGGTGTCAACGGGAACCACTCGGCCACCTCACGGTGACGATTGAGCTCATCAATGGAGTGGGTGTACTTGCTCAGGTGCAGAGGTTCAATGACTTTTTCTTCGGAGGTGAAGGCCACCTGCTCGGCAAGTACGTCAGTTTTGACCGATTTGCCATCCTGGGTCACTTCGCCGGAGTCGAGGTCGAAGTTGATGAACTGCACCAGCGGAAAATCCGAAATGTGCTGTACCTGATTGTTTCCTCCCCAAATGGCATTGAGGATGCGCCGGCGCAGGCGGATGTTGACCTTCATGCCGGTGCCGCCCAGGGCGATAAACAAGGTGGGGTGAATCTTTTCACTGACCGGAGGGGTTGCCGGGCCGGAAGGTTGTGCACTCTTGTCCATCTAAAACTCCATGAGCCCTTGGGGCTAACCGATGATCTCGGCGTGTTGATCCACAAATCAGGTAAAGCGGGCCAGGGGCGGGTTGTTCCCCCCGGCGTTAGGGTTTAGCGTTTGGCCGAAAACGTCATCAGCCATGCCACCAGCGAGATGGCAGCTACGCCACCCAACGGTGCGATGTAGAGCGGCGCAAGGAACTGCCCCGAGTTGAGTACGGCGAGCACGGCCATGATGGCGATCATCAACAGGCCCAGAAACAGGAACCAGCCCGAGGCGTTTGCCCGGCTCGGTGCGACACGCTCACGTACGCGCCAGTTGGCATAGGCGTTTTTGATCACGAAAAACAGGATGGCCAGTACCACCAGCACGGCGACGCCAATCAGGGCATCGCGGCTGTCGACTTTCTTCGCCCCGAGGTCAAGACCCAGCGGTTGCGGCGCGGCCAGAGTGGTGGTCGTGGTCGTGGGCGACGGCGCAGGTGCAGGGCTTTCGCTTTCGATAGGTGCTGGCAATGTGCTGGTCTGTGCCATGTATAAAACTTCCTTGCTATGCGTGTGGGGTTACTTGAGTCGTACGGCGGTATCGGGCTGGATATTTTCCAGGCGGGCACCAAACAGGCCGCGCTTGAGGGTCGCGACCCTGTTCTGGTTTGAATCGTATACGCCGGCACTGCTGAAGGGCTTGAGCGGATAAGACTGGGGCACACCTTCGACGATCACGGTCAGGGTCTTTTTGCCTGCAATCAGCAAGGCAGCCAGCAGGGCGCCAATCAAGAGCAGAACAAACAGCCCCAGCAGCATGAGTACCGGACCGAGCGGGTAGCTGATTTTCAGCACAACCGGCAGACGGGTCTCGGAAGTAGTGGCTTCACCGGAGGGGATAAATACGTCAGGCAGGGCGTCACCGGGGAACAGTTCATTCATGCGCGCAATGAACCCCTGGGAGATACGCAGTTGTTGCTCGCTGAGGTTGATGCTGATGCTGCCGGCGCGTTGGTAACCGCTGGAAAAGATCACATCGCTGGACCATTGCGATGGCAGGGGCGGCAGTTGCAGGCTGATCTTCAGCTCGTCGGAGCGGGCGCCGGGCTCGAGGTCTGTCAGGCGGTCCAGCGATATATTCGAGTTCAGGGCTTCGCCCGGCATGTCCAGGGTCATGCCTATTTTCGCGTCATGAATCTGGTAAGGATTGAACTGGTTTTCGAATTTGCCCAGCAGCACTGCCGTTTTCGGCGAGCTGTCGACGTTGATATTGAGGATGACCGTTTGCTGGTCGGGGGCCAGTTCGGCACTCACATCCCGAGTGTCTTCAACACCGGTAGGAATAAAGCGCACGGCAGCCTGGGTCAACGGCTTTAGCCGTACCCGGTCATCTTTAAGCAAGCTGGCGAGGGCAGGCTGATTGAGCACCTGCTCCAGTGCGACACCGGCTTTTTGACCATAGGCCAGAGCGTAGATCATCAACCCGTTGGCTTCGTAGTTGGGGCCTTTGACCGGCATTTTCTGCGGGAAGGCGGCAATCCGGGTGATAGCTGCTTCGCTATGCAACAGGTCGTAGAATTCGCGGTTTTTGGCCTGGGTTTCGCTGCTGTTGTTCGGGCTGTTTTTATTGTTGGTGATGATCCAGACAATACCCTCGCGACCTTCCAGCCCGGTGGTGATTGAGGCCAGCAAAGCCTCTTTGAAGTCCGTGTCGGCATAGGCACCGCTGGCTTTGCGCTCCAGCTTCAAGCCATTGACGTAGTTGGGCAGTGCAGCGTGGTTGGCCGGGCCGCGATAGATCCACTCGGGCGAAGGGTGCTGACTGTCAGCCTGGTTGAACCCGCCAATGACGACTTCTGCGCTGCCGGCAGCAGTGCCCACCAGTTGGGTGACCATCGACTTGAACGGCGATGACGGGTCGCTGTAGAACGGCTCCATCCAACCTGAATTTTGTACCAGGAATACCTGGCGCAGAGGCTCTGCGCTGGCCACGCTGCTGGCAAGTACGAGGGAGAGCAACAGGCAGCGGCGCAGCCAGAAGGTCAAGCATTCCATCGGTAAAGCGCTCCGCATGAGTCGATATACAGCCACATTGCGTTATCAAAAAAGAACCACTGGGCATTCCAGGGTTCGCTGGCGCGGGCACTGATCGAAAAGCGCTGATCACCAATCTGCTCGAAGCAATAATCAACGTCCATTGGCTGGCGGCTTTCGAAAAAGGTTTCCAGCGTACTGGACTGCTGGGCCCGCATTGAGAGAAGTCGCTTTTGCGTGGCGAATTCGATGAAGGGCTGCACCACTTCACGGGTGGTGGGCTCGATATTCTCGTCGTGTTCGCCCCAGGGCAACTCAAGCCGGATGTTGTATTTAAAGCTCAAATGCCCGGTGCTCAGGCGATACCCCTTGATGGGCATCGGCAGGTCGGTAGCACCCGGATCCAGTTGCAGGTAATGCTGACCGTCGGCATCGAAGATCAGCTGCCACAGGCCCCTGCCGTCCAGAAACGGTGGCCCTTGCTCGGGATGGGCGGTGGCGTTGTTGGGCCACGGATGCCATTGGGCCTTGAGTTCGCTGCCTTGGGTCAGGCTGAGGTAGCCGTGTTCACCGATCCACAACAGGCGGCGGGAGGCTGCGTCGAGAATCGGCGCCGAGAGCCGGGTCATGCGCTCATGGTCAGCGCCTTCAACCAGGCAACGGTCCCACCCGTAGAGGCTGGCAGGGTTGACGATGCAAACGTGGCCGCTCTTGAGCTGAGGCAAATAAGACTGGCCTTCCAGTGTGCCAGGGCCGGCCAGCGGGCTGCCGTCGTCGCGCAAGGTTTGGTAACGCAGTGTGAGTGGGTCGACACTGACTAACGTCGCTCCGCTATCGCTGGAGAGCAACAGGTGCTGCTGGTTTTCGTCCACGTGAAGGGCGACTGACCAGGCCCAGCTTTCCAGGCGAGAGCGACCGATGGGTTCGCTCTTTGGCAGTAACTCAAGCCACTTGCCCGAGCCTCTTTGCCACAGGAACAAGCTGCCTTCGCGGCTTAGTGCGTACAGGGCTTCGCGATGCCCGCCGAGGTTGGCGGCGAGGAAGTTGAGGCCGTTCTTGCGAGGCAACTCAATAATCAGCTTGCGACTGTTCAGGTCACCCTGGCGGGTATCGAGCAACTGGCTGTACAAGCGCGAGCTGATCTCCTCGGACGAGGACAGTTTGCAGCGCTCATTGATCACGCGAGAGCCACTGCCATCGCCATAAGGCGGTAGCCAGCGGGTAGTTGTCTGGTAGGCGACCTTCGGCAGTTCTTTGCCTGTGCTGGGGCAAAACGCGAACGCAGCAGGCAGGTAGTTGCCGGGAGAGGTATCAGGCGCGGGTGTTGCCCCGACCAGATAATCCAGATCAACCAGCTCGGCCGGGGGCTTGGTACCAGCGACCTGGTGCAGAGAGAATGTACCGTCATCTGCTTGCAGCCACTCCTGGTCGCCTAGCGTCCAGACAGAGGTGCGGTCGTTTCTGGCTATCTCCATATAATCCTGCCGATACCTGTAAACGGTGCATGCCAGTCCCTGCCGGGGTTATGGCAAGCACTTCACAAATGAGAGGGTGTGACTCAAACGATGGTGTGGCCAACGGCATTGATCAGTGCCGAATAATGGCGCGGTGCCACTTTCCATCGCGGAATAGTGGCAGAATGATAGGGCTTGTCAACCGAACTTTAGTTCGGTCAGGGCAGCTGCAAACCGCCGGATGCCTTGTGGATTGTCCGTAGATGTTCGCCGATCAGTTTGACGTTGGCTTCGGTGGCTGCAATTTCGGCTGCACGGGCAGGTTCCAGCAGGCTGCGCACCTCCTTGTCCAGATCAGTGGTCAGACGCAGTAGCTGCTGCTGGCGCTGACTGCTTTCTGATTCGAGCTTTTCCCACTCCCTGGTTTGCGGCAAGCCGTAGCCGTCGCTGCCGAGCAATTCTGCCGGGCGGCTGAGAAAACCGCTGCTGGCAAGAATTTCCTGCAGGGTCTTGTTGGCTTTGTCCATACCGCCATCCTTGAGCTGGCGTGCGCCCAGGTACTTTTGCTTGACCTCATCCTGTGCCAACAGCAGTTGCCGACGAAAGCTGGCTTGTTCCAGCAGCAACAATGCCGCACTGGCGCGCAGATCGGCTTGCTCAAGCCATGGGCGGCGTTCTGCTGCATCAAGGGCCAGCCAGTCTTCGACTGTGGTTTGCTTGATCGGCAAGCGGGTTTTGAGAACATCAAACATCGCCTGGTAGCGATCACGGTAGGAGTCAAAGCGATAACCCAGGCGCAACGCCTCTTTGGGATCCTCCAGCACGCTGGTATCGGCCAGACCGCGAGCCTTGAGCACTTCGAGCAAACCATTGGGCACAATGCTGTCCAGGCCTTTGAGCCGGGCATTGTCGCTACCGCTGCGCAGCAGTTTGAGGGTTTCAACCGCACAGTTATTGGAGATGAAGTAGTAGTCGCCGTCATAGCTCCAGTGCATCTCGGCGGCGTGTTCAACCACTTCTTCGATTTCAGGGCGGCTCAGTTTGAGCGGCACGGAAGCCAGGCTGCGCAGTTCGGTTTTAGTGTATTCGTCAATTACCTGGGCCAGCGGCAATACGAAAAGGCGCGATGGGTAAGCGCCTGTCAGGCCGTCCCAGCTTGAGAGCTGTACGTCATTGACGAATGCCCGGTAGGACAACACTAAGTGTTCTTGCAGGTCGAGTCGGCAGTCCGGCCCGCGTGGGCGGCCCGGGGCACAGATCACCAGGCGCAACATGCTATGGCCCCAGCGGCTGGCCCATTCCTGATTGGCCTCAGCCAGCAGGTAGTCGACGGCGTAGACCCGCTCGGGATCGACGGTACCCAGTGGCTGTTTGGCGAAATCGTTGCCGGCATTGAGGAAGGCAAAACCCTTCGGGCATTCGTCTCTGGCGGCAGGCGCCCAGCCGAAATGCTGCTGGTAGTAGCGATACAGTGCCGGGCGGCGGCAGGCGTAAGCCGGGTCGAGGAGGAAATACTCCATGTTGACTGCGACAAATTCCTTGGGGCTGCTGACTTCGTACAGGTCCGGGCTGCGCACCACCTGATGATTGTCTTGCTCGCGCTCGCCCCGGCGCCCCACGTATTGCTGCCAGCCGGCCAGATCAAGCAGACGCGGGTCATCGCTGAGGGTGAAGCGGCGTCCGGCTTGCCCGCGGCATTGGTCGGGCAGGCCAATCAGCCCCGTGTTGCTGTTTTGGCGGGTGCAGCGGCGTATCAGCGTGCGCTCGTCCGCGGGCCAGAGGCGGGCACGGTCATATAGGTGTGTCAGTTCGTGCAAGACGGTGGCGAGCATCTCCCGGCGCACAGTGCCGTGGGGGCGGTTGGTCTGCAGGCGGGCAGCGGAACCATCGGTCAGCCCGGCCAGCAGCTTGCGATTAAGGTCCAGCTCGGAGGTCAGCGAAGCCTGGCCGTAAGCGTTGGCGGGCATGTCATCGGTCCACCCCACCAGGACTTGCCGGTCCAGTTGTTCGATAAAACGCGGTGGCAGTCTCTGCATGGCTTCATCAAGCAGGGCTTGGCTGGCCTGTTGCTCGGCCGGGCTCAGGCCCTCGGTCTTGAGTTGCAGATGCAGCGCGGCCTGGGCGCTGCTGGCAATCAGCAGCAGGCCACAGGCGGCGAACCAGCGCGTTAACGGCCTCACAGTGCGAGTATGGCTTCGGCGAGGTCTTGATCGCTGGCGTTACGGGCTTCAGGCACGCGGTCGCGCAAGGTGCTGAAGGCCGCTTCCAGTTGTACGCCGCGAATATCGCCTTGGCTGGCAACGAAAGTGGCGGCGTCGTCGTGGGCTTCGCGCACTACTTTAGAGTCACGGATGGAGGTAGTTGTATCGGACGTAAAATCGATGGTGCGGCCAAAAGCACGCACGATGATGTTACTGGTCTGCACGACGGTCTGTGCCTGTGCCACATCGGCAAGCAGCAAAAGGCCAAGAGTGGCGACAATCAAAGGGCTACGCATGAATTTTCTCCAGAAAAAGCGGGTATTTATTGGACGAGAATTGTCTGTGCCAGTTCAAGGTCGCTGGCACTCAATTTTGGCTGGTTCTGGCGCAGATAACGCAGGGCAGACTCCAGCTGTGCGCCTCGCGTCTGGCCATCACTGGCAATAAAGACGGCGGCATCATCCTGGGCGGCACGTATCAGTTTGTGATCAAAAGGCGCGGACGTCACTTTACTGGTGACATAACCACTGAGCACCACATTTTGCGTGGTCAGGTCGAAGGCGTTGGCTGATTGAGTCCAGCAGAGTGCAAGCAGAGCTAATAAGGAAAAACGCATGGGTCTCGAGGCTGTTTGAATGAGCGCCAAGGCTAGCGTAATGGCCGGGGCAGGGCCAGCGTGGGGGCGTTGTTGAAATTTTTTTCATGCCTGCACGGTATATGTGGGAGCGGGCTTGCTCGCGATTGTATCGGCGCGGTTTACCTGAGAAATCAGGGCGCCTGAATCGTGAGCCAGCCCGCTCTCACAGAGTGCTGACCCCGATCAGATCGTCAGGATCGCCTGGGCCAGCTGTGCATCGGTGGCCTGCAGCTGTGGTGCTTGCTGGCGGATGGCATCGAAGGCGCTTTCCAGTTTCACGCCACGGATGGCGCCTTCGCTGGCCACAAAGCTGGCAGCGTCGTCACGGGCTGCGCGCACGATCTTGTTGTCACGAAACGAGCCGGTAGCATCCGATGTCAGGTCGGTGGTGGCTTTGAGCGTACCCACGATGCCATCGGTGGTGGCGATGAAGCTCGTGGCGTTGGCGCTTGCAGCAACAGCCAGCAGAACTGCGGCACTAAGTAGGCGAAGAGTGGGCATGGTAATACTCCTGAACATGAACTAATGAAAATAGACGGTTATGGGCCGAATAGTAGGCTCAGGGTTGCTTCAGGCAAAGGTTGTTTTGTCCGAAGCGCGTATCAGGGTGCTCTGAATCAGGTATCAGGCAAACTGTACCTGTGGTATTTCAATTAATTTAAAACTGTACTTGTCACTTTGCAAGTGGGCAAAACTCGGCCCTAAAACGACAAAACCCGTCAGCGGTAATCCGCGACGGGCTTTGTTTTTTCAATTCAGGTTGCTGGCGGTGGACCGGTGGTCAGGGCCAGCGAGCGCTAATCAGCGCCAGAACGGCTTGCTCAGCTCTTCGTAACGCTGTGCTTCGCTAATCCCGGCATCAGCCAGAAGACGCGAGTCCAGGCGAGCCAGTTGATGGCGGCTGGAGATGCGGCGCTGCCACAACATCAGGTTGGCAAGTACGCGCAAAGGCATGGAAGCCTGGGAGTTTACAGTGCTGCTTTCGCTGAACAGTTCGGAACTGAGTGTACGTTCCATGGTGACATCCTTCCGCTTGTGGCGGCATTGGCTAGTGGTTTAACTGATGCCAATGATCCTCCTCTTTGTCCAGGGTCTCTAGATACAGTTCGGCTGTATTGCGATGGGCCAGTTAACTGTTTATGCACGCTGTACGGGCACAAATAGACTCAACTGTACCTGTCCGCACCTAAGTGGTGCGAAATTGGCCCGAAGGTGAGTCAAAGTGAGTGTTACGGGTGGGAAATGACCAGTACAGCAGTACAGTTTTTGAAATATAAGGCATAAAAAAGCCGCTGACGTAACAGTATTTACGTCAGCGGCTGTCTAGCTCGCGGGTTACGGCAGCATTTTCCCGGTTTCTTCCAGGTTGATATGCCAGCTCAGGGCTTCGCGCAGGATGTGCGGGGTGTGGCCGCCAATCGCACAGGCCTTGGCGAAGTAGTCATTGAGAGCTTCACGGAAGTCCGGGTGCACACAGTTGTCGATAATGACCCGTGCGCGCTCACGCGGCGCCAGGCCACGCAGGTCGGCCAGACCCTGTTCGGTAACCAGGATGTCGACGTCATGTTCGGTGTGGTCAACGTGGCTGACCATTGGCACCACGCTGGAGATCGCACCCGCCTTGGCAATGGATTTGGTCACGAAGATCGCCAGGTGCGCGTTGCGGGCAAAGTCACCCGAACCGCCAATGCCGTTCATCATCCGCGTGCCGCACACGTGAGTGGAGTTGACGTTGCCGTAGATGTCGAACTCCAGGGCGGTGTTGATGCCGATGATACCCAGGCGACGAACCACTTCAGGGTGGTTGGAAATCTCCTGCGGGCGCAGGACCAGTTTGTCCTTGTAGCGCTCCAGATTGCCAAATACGTCCGAGTTGCGACGCTCCGACAGGGTGATGGAGCTGCCCGAAGCGAAGCTCATCTTGCCCGCGTCGATCAGGTCGAAGGTCGAATCCTGCAGTACTTCGGAGTACATGGTCAGGTCTTCGAACGGCGAGTCGATCAGGCCGCACATCACCGCGTTGGCGATGTTGCCGATACCGGCTTGCAGCGGGCCGAGCTTGTTGGTCATGCGCCCGGCTTCAACTTCGGCTTTAAGGAAGTTGATCAGATGAAAGGCGATACCGTCGGTTTCGCTGTCCGGCTCGGACACGGTGGATGGCGAGTCCGGCTTGTTGGTGATCACGATGGCGACGATTTTTTCCGCCGGGATCGGGATTGCGGTGCTGCCGATACGATCGTCGACCTTCACCAGCGGGATCGGTGTACGCGTCGGACGGTAGGTCGGAATATAGATGTCGTGCAGACCTTCCAGGTTCGGGTTGTGCGCCAGGTTGATCTCGACGATCACTTGCTTGGCGAAAATCGCGAAGCTGGCGGAGTTGCCCACGGATGTCGTCGGAACAATATGACCTTGTTCGGTAATGGCCACTGCTTCAATAACTGCAATGTCCGGCAGCTTGAGCTGATTGTTGCGCAACTGCTCAACGGTTTCGGACAAATGCTGGTCGATAAACATCACTTCACCGGCGTTGATCGCCTTGCGCAGAGTGCTGTCTACCTGGAACGGCATGCGACGGGCCAATACGCCGGCTTCCGTCAGTTGCTTGTCGAGGTCGTTGCCCAGGCTGGCGCCGGTCATCAGGGTGATTTTCAGCGGCGACTTCTTGGCCCGCTCGGCCAGGGCCTGGGGGACGGCTTTGGCTTCGCCGGCACGGGTAAAACCGCTCATGCCGACAGTCATGCCGTCTTGGATAAGGGCGGCGGCTTCTTCGGCGCTCATGACCTTATCGTGCAGGGAGTTCAGGCGAATACGTTCACGGTACATGGATTGTTATCTCGGGCAACGGAAGCAAGAGGCGCAGTCTATTCATTTTCAGAGCCTTGCGTCCCGCTACCATGGTCGAATGCCAGCGGCCGATTTAGAGCCTTTGGTCGGGTTCCTTGGAAAAAGAAAAACCCCGGCCAATAGAGCGCCGGGGTTCTCGATGTTGCGTTGGTGCGCGATGTTACTCGACAGCTTTAACCATATCTTCAATAACTTTCTTGGCGTCACCGAAGACCATCATGGTTTTATCCAGGTAAAACAACTCGTTATCCAGACCGGCATAGCCGCTGGCCATTGAGCGCTTGTTCACGATGACAGTCTTGGCTTTATAGGCTTCGAGGATCGGCATGCCGGCAATCGGCGATTTTGGATCGTTCTTGGCCGCCGGGTTGACCACGTCGTTGGCGCCCAGTACGAGCACCACGTCGGCCTGGCCGAACTCGGAGTTGATATCTTCCATCTCGAACACCTGGTCGTAAGGCACTTCGGCCTCGGCCAGCAGTACGTTCATATGGCCTGGCATGCGGCCCGCAACCGGGTGAATCGCGTACTTCACGGTCACGCCGCGGTGAGTCAGCTTTTCCGTCAGCTCTTTAAGTGCGTGTTGTGCCCGTGCCACGGCCAGGCCGTAACCCGGGACGATGATCACGGTGTCGGCGTTGGTCAACAGGAAGGTGGCGTCGTCCGCCGAGCCGGATTTCACCGGGCGGGCTTCTTGCGCACCGGCCGGGCCACCGACGTCGGTTGCACCGCCAAAGCCGCCGAGGATCACGTTGAAGAACGAACGGTTCATCGCCTTGCACATGATGTACGACAGGATCGCGCCCGAAGAACCTACCAGCGAACCGGCAATGATCAGCATCGAGTTGTTCAGCGAGAAACCGATACCGGCAGCCGCCCACCCCGAGTAGCTATTAAGCATCGACACCACCACCGGCATGTCGGCGCCGCCAATCGGGATAATGATCAGCACACCCAGCACGAACGCCAGAGCCAGCATCAGCGCGAAAGCATTGAGGTTGCCGGTCAGCATAAACGTGATGCCCAGGCCCAGCGTGGCCAGGCCCAGTACCAGATTGAGCTTGTGCTGGCCGCCGAATTGTACCGGTGCACCCTGGAACAGGCGGAACTTGTACTTGCCCGAGAGTTTGCCGAAAGCGATCACCGAACCGGAGAAGGTGATTGCACCAATGGCCGCGCCCAGGAACAGCTCCAGACGGTTGCCCGCCGGGATGGCGTCGCCCAGGTGTTTGACGATGCCCAGCGATTGCGGTTCGACCACGGCTGCAATGGCAATAAATACCGCCGCGAGGCCGATCATGCTGTGCATGAAGGCAACCAGCTCAGGCATTTTGGTCATCTCGACACGCTTGGCCATGATCGAGCCTGCTGTACCGCCGACCAACAGGCCAACAATGACGTAGCCGATACCAGCGGTGGCAATCTCGGCGCCCAGCTTGTAGATCAGGCCAACCGTGGTAATGATCGCCAGACCCATGCCGAGCATGCCGAACAGGTTCCCGCGACGAGAGGTGGTGGGGTGCGACAGGCCTTTGAGGGCCTGAATGAAGCAGATCGACGCAACCAGATACAGAACAGTAACCAGGTTCATGCTCATGGCTTGCGCACCTCTTCTTTGGCTTTAGGTGCTTTCTTCTTGAACATTTCCAGCATGCGCCGGGTGACCAAAAATCCACCGAATACGTTTACGGCAGCCAGCGCGACTGCCAGGGTGCCCATGGTTTTACCCAGGGGGGTAACGGTCAGCGCGGCGGCGAGCATGGCGCCTACAATCACGATCGCCGAGATGGCGTTGGTAACGGCCATCAGCGGGGTGTGCAGCGCAGGTGTAACGTTCCAGACCACGTGATAGCCCACATAGATGGCCAGCACGAAGATGATCAGGTTGTAGATACCGGGGGAGATGAGCTCTTCCATTATTATTGTCCTCAGCCGTTTTTGCGCACGACTTGACCGTCGCGGCACATCAGGCACGCGGCGACGATGTCGTCTTCAAGGTTGATCTGGAACTGCCCTTCGGAGGTGAAGACCAGCTTGAGGAAGTCCAGCAGGTTGCGGGCGTAGAGTGCCGAGGCGTCCGCAGCAACCATGGCGGGCAGGTTGGTGTGGCCGACGATGGTTACGCCGTGTTCAACCACGACCTGATCGGCGACGGTCAGCGGGCAGTTACCGCCCTGGGCTGCAGCCAGATCGATGACCACTGAGCCCGGCTTCATCTGGGCTACGGTTTCTGCGCTTAGCAGCACCGGGGCTTTACGGCCCGGGATCAGGGCTGTGGTGATCACGATGTCAGCCTGCTTGGCGCGCTCATGCACGGCCAGTGCCTGGCGCTGCATCCAGCTGGCAGGCATCGGGCGGGCGTAGCCGCCTACGCCAACGGCGCACTCGCGTTCTTCGTCGGTCTCATAAGGCACGTCGACAAACTTGGCTCCAAGCGATTCGATCTGCTCTTTAACCGCAGGTCGCACATCGCTGGCTTCGATTACGGCACCCAGGCGCTTGGCGGTGGCAATGGCCTGCAAACCTGCAACACCGGCACCCAAAATAAGCACGCGAGCGGCTTTGACGGTACCGGCGGCGGTCATCAGCATCGGCATAAACCGCGGATAGTGGTGAGCGGCGATCAGGACGGCTTTATAGCCGGCGATATTGGCTTGGGATGACAGCACATCAAGACTTTGCGCACGAGAGGTTCGTGGAGCAGCTTCGAGAGAGAAGGCGGTGATCCCGCGCTCGGCCAGTTTGGCAATGGTTTCATTGCTGAACGGGTTAAGCATGCCAATCAGCACGGTGCCGGTTTTGATCAGGGCCAGTTCGCTGTCGCTGGGGGCGACAACCTTGAGAATCAGCTCTGCGCCGAAAGCATCTGTAGCGTTGCCAATAGTTGCGCCGGCGGCTTCATAAGCACTGTCGATAACGCTGGCATTAACGCCGGCGCCGCTTTGAACAGTCACTTTATGGCCTTGGCCGATCAGCTTCTTGATGGTTTCCGGGGTTGCAGCAACCCGCGTTTCACCCGTATGGGTTTCGAGAGGAACACCAATGTGCACGTCATATCTCCTGCGTGATCTTTTATAAGAAAGCCAGCGCACTACGGATGGTGCGACTGGGGCGGCCGATCAGCACGATCCCACCAAAAGTATGGGTGGGGCGGGGCATTCTGCTGGCAATTTTTTTGCCCTTCAAGGACTTATGGAGGATGACGAGATACAAACTACAAGTCATGCAGTGACCGAATGTCGCAATGGTCGGCTGCATGCCTTTAAATACGTGGCTTACAGAAGATTTGACGTTTTTTTGAGTTTTTTTCAGATTTCTTTTAGTTATCGCTGCATAACTTTGAGAAATACCCTGTAGGCCGCGTGGTTACTGGCCTGCAGGTTTGTCCAGTTAGACCAAAGTCCCGAGTGTCAAAACGCGACATTTACTTATATATGTAGTGACTTTTTATGCTGCGCTACATAATTGGTGCG
Source organism: Pseudomonas sp. TMW22080 (assembly GCF_022496745.1). Taxonomy (NCBI): domain Bacteria; kingdom Pseudomonadati; phylum Pseudomonadota; class Gammaproteobacteria; order Pseudomonadales; family Pseudomonadaceae; genus Pseudomonas; species Pseudomonas sp. TMW22080. The sequence goes on from NZ_SCFF01000004.1 coordinate 597,777, forward strand.
GACGATGCGATCCTTTAAATCAGGCTGTAGCCCTCGGCCTGCTTGATCAGCCAGTCTCGAAAGGCCTGCAATGAAGCCGACTCAATTTTGCGTTCGGGGATCATCAGGTAGTAAGCCCTGGTGCTGGGCAGACTGCTGTCATTGGCAATCACCAGGCGTTTTTCGGCCAATTCGCGCTGAATCAAAAAGGGCGGAATCAGGGCGACCCCCATTTCATGCATGGCGGCCTGAGCCAGCATTGAAAAAAGCTCATAACGTGGGCCGCTCATGTCGCGTGGCACATTCATGTCCTGGGCGTTGAACCATTGGCGCCAGGCGTAGGGGCGGGTGGTTTGCTGCAGTAGGGGGAGTTCGGCGAGGGTGTGCGGGGAGAGGCTCTTATGCGGGCCCAGCAGGTTAGGACTACACACGGGTACCGGGTTTTCTCCCATCAGGCGGTAGGACGAAGTGCCGGACCAGTCAGCATCACCGAAGTAGATGGCAGCATCGAAGTCGGTATCTGCGAACAGAAAAGGGCGTGTGCGGTTGGTCAGGTTGACCGTGACATCCGGGTGCTGTTGCTGGAAGTCCTTGAGCCGGGGCAGCAGCCATTGCGTGCCGAAGGTGGGCACCACGGCCAGTTCGATCACGTTGGCGCCTTGTTGGCCCATGACGGACAGCGTGTCCCGTTCTACAGCATCCAGTTGGATTGCAATGCGCCTACTGTAGGAGATGCCGGCTTCTGTCAGTTTTACGCCACGCTTGGAGCGTCGGAACAGTTCTACACTCAGAAACTCTTCCAGGCTGGCGATCTGTCGGCAAATAGCCCCTTGAGTGATGGAAAGCTCTTGTGCGGCCTTGGTAAAGCTTTCATGGCGCGCAGCCGCTTCGAAGCTGATCAGGGCGGTTGTGCTGGGGATCTTGCGGCGCATGTACGGCTTCCTCACTAAATACAGTCAGAAATGGCTTTCATGTGGTTCACGGAGTGAGAAATTATCACAGCATCGTGTCGAATCCTCGTTTGTCCTTCTATATAGAGGGAGCCTAGGATCAGTGCACGATATTTGATCTATTACGCGAGGGTTCTCTCATGGCGGGTAAAGCAAGCTTCAACTGGATTGATCCACTGTTGCTGGATCAGCAGCTCACTGAAGAAGAGCGCATGGTGCGCGACAGTGCCGAGCAGTTTGCTCGGGACAAACTGGCGCCGCGTGTACTTGAGGCTTTCCGCAATGAGAAGACCGACCCTGCAATTTTCCGTGAGATGGGTGAGACCGGTTTGCTGGGCGCGATGATCCCTGAGCAGTACGGCGGCAGTGGCCTTAACTACGTCAGCTACGGCCTGATTGCCCGCGAAGTGGAGCGTGTCGACTCGGGCTACCGTTCAATGATGAGCGTGCAGTCCTCCCTGGTAATGGTGCCGATCAATGAGTTCGGTACCGAAGCGCAGAAGCAGAAGTACCTGCCCAAGCTGGCATCTGGCGAGTGGATTGGCTGCTTCGGTCTGACTGAGCCAAACCACGGCTCTGACCCTGGTGCGATGATTACCCGTGCGCGTTCGGTAGAGGGTGGCTACAGCCTGACGGGCAGCAAGATGTGGATCACCAACAGCCCTATCGCCGATGTGTTTGTAGTGTGGGCGAAGGACGATGAAGGCGACATTCGTGGCTTTGTTCTTGAAAAAGGCTGGAAGGGTCTGACTACACCTGCGATTCACGGCAAGGTCGGTTTGCGTGCGTCCATTACCGGCGAAATCGTCATGGACAACGTATTTGTGCCGCAAGAGAACATCTTTCCGGATGTGCGCGGCCTGAAAGGTCCTTTTACTTGTCTTAATTCGGCTCGTTACGGCATCTCCTGGGGGGCGCTGGGCGCAGCCGAGTTCTGCTGGCACACCGCGCGCCAGTACACCCTTGACCGTCATCAGTTTGGCCGGCCTTTGGCTGCGACCCAGCTGATCCAGAAAAAACTGGCTGACATGCAGACCGAGATTACGCTGGCCCTGCAGGGTTGCCTGCGTCTGGGGCGGATGAAGGATGAAGGTACCGCGGCGGTTGAGATCACTTCGATCATGAAGCGCAACTCGTGTGGCAAATCCCTGGATATCGCACGCATGGCTCGCGACATGCTGGGTGGCAACGGAATCTCCGATGAGTTCGGCGTGGCGCGCCATCTGGTCAACCTGGAAGTCGTGAACACCTATGAAGGTACGCATGATGTGCATGCCTTGATCCTTGGGCGTGCGCAGACCGGTCTTCAGGCGTTCTATTAACAGGAGCTCGGCTCATGGGTGCTTTATCGCATTTGCGGGTGTTGGATTTGTCTCGTGTGCTGGCGGGGCCGTGGGCGGGGCAGATACTGGCTGACCTGGGGGCTGAGGTAATCAAGGTTGAGCGCCCGGGCAATGGTGATGACACCCGGGCCTGGGGGCCCCCCTTCCTTAAAGATGCTTATGGTGAGAGTACGGGGGAGGCTGCCTATTACTTGTCAGCCAACCGCAACAAGCAATCGGTAACTATTGACTTCACCAAGCCGCAAGGCCAGCAACTGGTTCGCGAGCTGGCAGCCAAATCCGACATCCTGATCGAGAACTTCAAGGTGGGTGGCCTGGAGGCGTATGGCTTGGACTACGCGTCGCTCAAGGTATTGAATCCGGACTTGATCTACTGCTCGATTACGGGGTTCGGCCAGACTGGCCCTTATGCCAAGCGGGCCGGCTATGACTTTATGGTTCAGGGGCTGGGTGGGTTGATGAGCCTGACCGGGCGGCCTGAGGGTGAGGAGGGTGCGGGGCCGGTGAAGGTGGGTGTTGCGCTGACAGATATCTTGACCGGGCTCTACTCGACGGTTGCGATCCTGGCAGCCCTTGCCCATCGTCAGCATGATGGTGGCGGGCAGCATATAGATATGGCGTTGCTGGACGTGCAGGTCGCTTGTTTGGCTAATCAGGCGATGAACTATTTGACTACAGGTGTGGCTCCGCAACGCCTGGGTAATGCCCATCCGAACATCGTGCCTTATCAGGATTTTCCGACGGCAGATGGTGACTTCATTCTTACTGTGGGAAATGACAGTCAATTCCGCAAGTTTGCTGAAGTAGCTGGCCGACCCGAGTGGGTCGATGATCCACGTTTTGCTACCAACAAGTTGCGTGTGGCGAACCGGTCGGAGCTGGTACCGCTTATCAGGCAGGCAACGGTGTTTAAAACCACCGCTCAGTGGGTTGCACAGTTGGAGGCTGTCGGCGTGCCTTGTGGGCCCATCAATGACCTGGCGCAGGTGTTTGCTGATCCTCAGGTTCAGGCCAGGGGGTTGGCGATGCAGTTGCCCCATGCGCTGGCGGGGCTGGTACCCCAAGTGGCGAGCCCTATCCGGTTGTCCAAAACCCCGGTGGAGTATCGTAATGCTCCTCCTTTGCTGGGTGAGCATACCCGGCAGGTGCTGGAGCAGGTACTGGGGTTGAAGGCAGCAACGGTGGAGGCTTTAAGGCGGTCGGGTGTTGTGTAGCTATATAGAGGGGGCGTTAGCCCCCTCTATATAGCTGTATTACGGGTGTTTCTGGATTAAGTGATAGAGTCGCTCAATTAGTCCTTGACTCAGTTTTGTAACTGTCTATAATTCGCCCCACTTCCGGCGCAGTCGAAACGGAAAACTCCTTGG